>CAVOZJ010000038.1:0-521597 GCA_963700885.1 uncultured Alphaproteobacteria bacterium | reverse complement strand
CTGTGTGCTCGTCTACTGGTTCGGTTGCGTATTGCTGACCTTATCAGCACCGACGCTGTCGCCGCCGGGGCTGCCTCCTGGCGCGTCCTTGGGGGCCGCGCCCACGCCTGGCTCGTCGTCGGCCAGCGCCGGATTGGCCAAGCAGAAGGAGAGGACGAGGGGGATGACGCACACGTCTCTGATCATGGCTCGCATCCCCCTGAGGGTACCCGCAGTTGCGGATTACGGCAACGTACCGAGATCACACTCGATGGACTTTGTTTGCTGCCCCCAAGACGATCCGCGCGTGGGCGAATCGTGTCGGTCAGGTTGAGAAGCACGACCGATATGGTATGCTCGTGAAGCTATAACTGCATAAAAACATATACCCTTTGCGGGGAGAATCGTTGATGCGCTGCGGGCGTTCGCTCAACACACTGGGGGGTCTTGTCGCGCTTGCGCTGCTGGCTTCGGCCTGCGGTGCGCAGCTCAACCCTGCGGGCTGGAGGGGGACGCGTCAATCTTCCCGCCCACAGACACCTTCCTCGTGGACCAGGTGGCGAGCCCCGAACGGTGGCTCCCGCCCCCGACCGACGGCCCGCCCTGGCCGCCCCCTCCGGGCGACGGACCGCCCTGGCCGCCCCCTCCAGGCGATGGCCCGCACCCGCCGCCGCCGCCCCCCCCGCCCCCGCCCTTCGACTTCGGTCCGCCGCCGGACGGTCCGGTCTGGCCCGACACCCGAAATGGCGTTATCCCGATGGATACGCCCGAGGATCCGGCGATCAACGCGATCATCGACCCGTACGTCGCGGTCCTCAAGGACTACAACGACAAGGTCATCGGCGAGACCACCGTCGCGATCGACGCCCTCGAGGCGTTCACGCAGGAGACCAACGGCGCCAACCTGCAGGCCGACGCCGTCGGTCTTCGAGCTCAACAAGAACGGCATCTTCCCGGACGTCCACCTGTCCGGCGCGATGACGAACCGGGCAGTCGCCACCAGCGGGCCGTACCCGGTCACCCTCAAGGTGTCCGACATGTTCGCCCTCATGCCGTACGAGAACTCGCTCGTCACCATGAGAATGAACGGCCCGCAGCTCAAGGCCGTCCTGGAGCGCGCCTACCGCAACTACTACTACTACAAGTACGTGGCCGGCTACGGCGGGTACTCGCACTACACGACCTGCATGATCGACACCAACTCGATCGGCAAGATCACCTACAACGACCGCTACCCCGAGACGTACGACGCGGCCAAGCAGTACGTGATGTCCCTCGAGATCGACGGCAAGCCGGTCGACTTCGCCGACGCGACCACGTCCTACCTCGTGTCCACGGTCAACTACCTGGCGGCCGGCTCGTGCAACTTCAACGACGACGGCGTGAGCCTCTGGCCGCTCGACCAGATCGTCAACGACACCCAGTACTACGTGCGTGATGCGGTCATCGACTACATCACCGCGGAGGGCACCGTGTCGCCCGCGATCGAGGGCCGGCTCCAGTTCGTCACCGATACCACGGCGCCCGTGATCACGCATCACGTAACCGATGGAGAAGGCCTACCTGCACACCGCGTCGCTGACCATCGACTTCGACGTCACCGATGCCGACTCGGGCGTGCGGAGCGTGGAGGCCAAGCTCGACGGCATGGCCGTCACCGATGGGCAGGTCATCGACCTGCTGACCCTGGCCCTCGGCAGCCACACGTTCACCGTGACCGCCGTTGACAACGCCTGGAACGAGTCGACCAAGAGCGTCGACTTCACCGTGAAGGCGACCTTCTCCACCCTCAAGACCCTTGTCAGCGACTTCTACGCCTCCGGCGACATCTCGAAGGCCGGGACCATGAAGAGCCTGATGGCCAAGCTGGACGCGGCCCAGCAGGCCGCCAAGAAGGGGAACGACAAGGCCGCCGCCAACCAGCTGAAGGCCTTCATCAGCGAGGTCAAGGCCCAGAGCGGCAAGAGCATCACCCCGGACGCCGCGGCGATCCTCATCGCCGAGGCGAAGTACGTGATCGCCCACCTCTAGCCATCGGGGGCGGCCCCGCCGCCATCCCCCAGCCTTCCTCCCGAGCCCGCCGGCCTCGCCGGCGGGCTCGGCGTGAAGGTGGACCGGCGGTGCCGTACGGAGGGCGCCTCTCGCCCGTCTGCCGCACAATCGCCGCGTGACGCCGGAGCTCAAGGCGACCCTCGACGACCCTGCCCGACCGTCCGGGCGTGTACCTGATGAAGGACGCGCGCGGCGAGGTGCTGTACGTGGGCAAGGCCCAGAGCCTGCGCAGCCGCGTGCGCAGCTACTGGCAGAAGCAGGCGGCCGGCCGGCCGCCGCGGCGAGGTCCACCGCATCCGCGAGGTCATCGACCGGGTTGCGGACCTCGAGGTGACCGAGGTCGACTCGGTCAGCGAGGCGCTCCTGCTCGAGGCCAACCTGATCAAGCGCTACAGGCCGCGCTTCAACGTCCGGCTCAAGGACGACAAGAGCTACCCCTACATCAAGATCACGCTCGCGGACGACTTCCCGCGCGTCGAGCGGACGCGCAAGCTGCCGAGCGACGGCTCCCGCTACTTCGGACCGTACGCGTCCGCCAGCAGCGTCGACGAGGCGATGAACCTCGTCCGCCGCCTGTTCCCGTTCCGGACCTGCACCATCGACATCCGGGACGGGCAGCGGGCCCTGTCGCGGCCGTGCCTGCTCTACCACATCAAGCGCTGCCAGGGCCCGTGCGTCGAGGCCGTCGTCGAAGGCGGCCTACCGGCGCGACATCGCCCAGGTGGAGCTGTTCCTCGAGGGCAACGCGGACACGCTCCTCGAGGGCCTGCGCCACGAGATGCACGTCGCGTCCGAGGCGCGAGCAGTACGAGAAGGCGGCGTCGTCCGGGACAAGATCCGGTCCATCGAGCGGACGATGGAGAGCCAGAAGATGGCCGCGTTCGCCCGGACGGAGCTGGACCTCGTCGCGATGGCCCGCAAGGACGACCAGGCGGCGGTCCAGCTGTTCGTCGTGCGCAACGGCAAGATGCTGGGCCGCGACGTGTTCTTCCTCGACGCCCCGCGCGACGTCCCCGACGACGAGGTGCTGGCGTCGCTTCCTCGAGCAGTACTACGCCCGCGCCACCTCGCGTGCCGAGGAGGTGCTGGTGCCCCGCGTCGCTGGCCGACACCGCGGACCTCGAGGCGTTCCTGACCGCCGAAGCGCGGCAGCCTCGTGCGCCTTCGCACGCCGCAGCGCGGGCGAGAAGCGCGAGCTGATGGACCTGGCGACCACGCAACGCCGCCGAGACGCTGGCGCGGGAGGCCGCGCGCTGGCTCGCGGACGAGGGGCGGACGCTCGGCGCGCTGACAGGAGCTGGCGACAGCCCTGGAGCTGCCCGGGCCGCCGATGCGCATCGAGTGCTACGACATCTCCAACTTCCAGGGCGCCCAGTCGGTCGGCTCGATGGTCGTCTTCGAGGAGGGCCGGCCCAGGACGGGGGAGTACCGCCGGTTCCAGATCAAGACCGTCGAGGGGTCCAACGACTTCGCGAGCCACCAGGAGGTCCTGCGCCGTCGCTTCCGCGGTGCGAAGACCGGGCGAGGAGGGGATCGAGGAGGAGCGGCGCTGGGCGATGCCGGACCTCGTCATCGTCGACGGCGGGCAGGGGCCAGGTCAGCGCCGCCAAGCGAGGTCCTCGACGAGCTCGGCCTCGGCGACCTGCCGCTGGTGGGCCTGGCCAAGGAGCGCGAGGAGCTGATCCTCCCCGACCGCGAGGATCCCGTCCTGCTGCCGGTCACGTCGCAGGCCCTGTACCTCGTCCAGCGGCTCCGCGACGAGGCGCACCGGTTCGCCATCACGTACCACCGCAGCCTGCGCGACCGCAAGGCGCGTCAAGTCGGCGTTCGACGACCTGCCGGGCGTCGGCCCGAAGCGCCGCCGGGAGCTGCTCAAGGTGTTCGGGTCGGCAAAGCGGGTCCGGGAGGCGCCCGTGGAGCAGATCGCGGCCGTGCCCGGGATCGGGCGGGCGCTCGCGGAGCGGATCAAGGCCCACCTCGAGGCCTGATGCCTCTTGTGCCCGACGGTACGGGCGCCACGATGGACCCGATCGCGGAACCGATGTCACGGTTCGCGTCCGCCCGCGTCTCACGTTCCGGGGATCACCGGGAGGGCGAGCGATGGACGGCGAGGACTGCAGGATCGAAGCCGCTCGAGCGGCGCGTGCCGCCACCTGGAGGGCCGGTGGCGAGGCTCGAGGCCGCGGGCGAACCACTGTCTGCCGGCCGACACGATCGCGCACCGCGATCCGCCGGGCCATGCCCGTCTCCGCCCGAGTTGCCGTCCAGCCCGCACCGGTGTGCCGCACCGGTCGCCGAGCCCGCAGCCGCCGCGTCCGCCTTCGCGCCCGGATCGGGCCGCCCGCCCCGAGCCTGCGTGCGGCCTGCGTCCTGGTCGCGGCCGGCCCGATGCCGAGCCCGTGCGGTGGGGGACCCCGCCGGCCAGCGGATGGCCGCCGCCCGCGCGCGACACCGATCTCCCTCAAGGACCTCGAGGAGCGGTTCGCCGGCCGCGCCCTCGCCTGGATCGGCGGCATCGCCCTGATCGCCGCGGCCGTCTTCTTCCTCAGCCTCGCCTTCAGCCGCGGCTGGATCACCGAGCCGATGCGGGTCGTGATCGGGCTCGCGGTCGGGTCGCGCCGCGTTCGCCGGCGGGGCCGTCCTGCTGGCCCGGAGGAACCCGCTGGTCGGCAACGTCCTCGCCGGTGTCGGCCTCGGCATCGTGTCCGTCGCCTCGTGGCGGCGACCCGCCTGTACGACCTCCTTCCGCCCGAGCCGGCCTTGCGCGGCGCTGGTCATGGCGGTCGGCCGCCGCGTTCGTCGCCATCCGCTTCGACGCGCGGAGCGTCGCCGCGTTCGGGCTGATCGCCGCGCTGGCCGCGCCGCCGCTCGTTGGCGCCGCGGCGCCACGCTCCTGACGCTCCTGTTCGTCGCGGTCACCCTCGTCGGCACGACGGCCGTCGCGCTGTACCGCTCCTGGCGCTGGCTGCCCGTCGCTGGCGTTCGTGCTCGCGGCTCCGCAGCTGGCGAGCTGGCTGTGCGGCGATCCCGACCCCGTCGCAGGCGGTGATCGCGCTGGCGGGCTTCTGGGCCGTCAACATCGTGGCGGCGGCCGGCGAGGAGGTCCGGATCCGGCGGGACGATCTGCGTCCGTCGAGCGCGATCCTCGTCCTCGCGAACGCCACCTTCCTGCTGTGGGGCCTCTTCGTGATCCTCGACGGCAGCCTCGAGACCTGGCGCGGCCTCGCGATCGGGCCTCGCGTCGATCGCCCACCTGCTGGTGGGCTGCTGGTTCCTCGTCCGCCAGGGGCTGGAGCACCTGTTCGGCAACCTCGTCGCCGGCACCGGCGTCGCGCTCCTCGCGATTGCCACCTTCGTGCAGCTCGGCGCGCCGGCCGTCCCGGTCGCGTGGGCGGCCGAGGCCGTCGCCCTCGCCTGGCTGGCCGTCCGCCGACGCCACCGATGGTCGGCGGTCGCGGCGCTCGTCCTCGGCAGCGATGGCCCTCGGCCACCTGGTCCTCCTGGAGTACCCGCTGCGTGATGCAGGCTGCCCCGCCGGATTCACGTTCGACCCGGCGATCGGTCCATCCCGAGGCCGCCTCCCTGCTGGCGTGCTGCTCGCGCTCGCTGTGGCCATCGCCGTGGTCCCGGTCCGCTGGGTCCGGTCGGTCCTGGCCGGCGATCGGCGTCCTCGCTGGCGGCGTATGCCGTCGACGTTCGAGCGCGACCGGCCACGGTGCTGGCCGCTGCGCTCATGCTCGTCGGACTGGCCGGGCTCGTGCTGGATCGCGTCGTCGCCCGCCTGCCGGTTCGGCAGAGCTGGAGGCCTGTCGCCGGCTGGGCTGGACTTCGGCTGGTGGGCATCGGCTGGCCGGTGCAGGCGGCCGGCAGCTGGCGGTCGCCCTGCTGTTCACGCTGCCGCGAGTTCCCGCCGCAGGCCTGGGGACCGTGGCCGCGTCGCCGTTCGCTGAACCCGGCCGTGCGCCTCGCTCGTGGTCGTCCTGCTCGGCCTGCTCGCGGCAGGTACCCTCGTGGCGGTGGGCTGGGTCCGGTCGGGGCTCGCTGGCCTCGGCGATCCTGGTGGTCGCATGGACGGTCGCCTTCCAGGTGACGGGCACGCCGCTGGTCGCGCTCCTGGCCGTGCTGCTGCCGGTGGGGGTGCTCGCTGGACCGGGCGCTCGCGCGCCTGCCCGAGGCCGCCCGGTTCGCGACGATGTCGCGCGCTGATCCGGCTTCCGGCTGTTCGCGTCAGCCGGCGGGGCGATCGCCTGGGCGGCCGCCGTGCGCTACGCCGTGACCACCTTCCTGGATCCGACCGCTGGGGCCAGGTCGTCGCCGCCGTCGCCCACGTTCACCGACGACCGCGCACTGGTCGCCGCCCTGCTGGTCGGGTCCGCCCTGGCCGCGGCCCGCTGGCTCGCGCCGATGGCGCTCCGGCGCATGCCGTCCATCGCCGCGATCGGCGTCGCCGCCTGGGTCGTCCCGTTCGAGGTCTAGCGACCGCGTGGTCGTGATCCTGGGTTGCGCTGGCCGCCGTGGCCGTCCTGCTGGCCAGAGGGACGGCCGGTGGTGACCGTGCCTACGCGGGCCTCGCCGCGGTCCTGTGGGTCGGTGGCGCTGGGGTCGCCGTTCGGCATCGTGGCCCCGCCCCGACGGCTGTGGGTCGTGACACCTCCGTCGTCGAGCGCCTCCGCTGCTCGCCCTGTGGACGCCGCGTTCGCCGCGCTCGCCGGCGGGCGCGTACCTCGCCCCGAGCCAGCGTCGCAGTCTCCGGGTGGCGCGACCTGGCTGGTGCAGCCGGCCGGGATCCTGGTCGTGTACGCCGTCTCGATCGCGGTCGTCGACGTCTTCGCGCGGCGGTCGGCGGCTCGCCGTCCGGTCGAGGAGCTGGCCAAGCAGGCGCAGATCGCGCTGACCGTGACGCTGGACGGTCATCGGTGCTGGCTCCCTGGCGCTCGGGCTCGCCGCCGCCGCGCCCGATGCTGCGGCACGCGGGCTTCGTGCTCCTCGGCCTGGCGATCGCCAAGGTGGTGCTGATCGACATGGCGTCGATGGACGTCGCCTACCGGGCCGTCGTCCTGTCTCGGCGTCGGCCTGCTGCTCCTGGTCTCCGCCTTCGTGTGGACCACTTCCGTGGTCCGCGCTCGGGCATCCCCGGGATCCCGGGCGGGCCGCCCCGGCCGCCTGAGCCTGGGCCCGCTGCCGCGCCCCCGGCCTGTCCGGGTGCGCCCCCCGGACCGGGCAGGGTCCCGGGTCGCCGATCGGCGCCGCGCGGATCGGCGGTCCCCTGTATCATCCCGCCCCGATGCGTCGAGCCGGTCCGATCCTGATCGTCGTCATTGGCCTGCTCGCCCTGGTGCTGAGCGTTGTGGCCGTGCCCCTGCCCGTCCCTGGGCTGGGGCGGAGAGCCGCACCCTCGAGACCAAGCTGGGTCTCGACCTGCGCGGCGGTCTGCGGATCGAGTACCAGGTGCTCCCGGCCGAGGGCAAGGTCCCCGCCCAGGCCGACCTCAACGTCATGCAGCAGATCATCCGGAACCGGATCGACGCATCCGGTGTGGCCGAGCCCCAGGTGGTCACCCAGGGAACGGACCGGATCATCGTCGAGATGCCGGGTGTCCAGAACGCGGACCAGATCCGGAACCTCGTCGGGCACGACGGGCCGCCTCGACTTCGTGCCGCTCGGGCGACGCCGCAGCATGTCCGCCGGCCAGGAGGTCGACCTCACCCAGTTCCCGCCGCTGTTCTCCGGCGACCAGATCGCCGCGGCCAGCATCGGTGCCGACAGACGGGCCGGCGCACGGTCGACTTCACCCTCCAGGCGGAGGGGAAGCAGCTGTTCGCGGACTTCACCCGGGACAACGTGGGCAAGTTCTTCGCGATCGTCCTCGACGGCGAGGTGATCAGCGCCCCGGTGATCAACGAGGCGATCCCCGGCGGCCAGGTCCAGATCAGCCAGGGCGGCATCGGCGGCTACCCGCTGGCCGAGGCCCAGAACCTGGTCACGATCCTCCAGTTCGGCCAGCTGCCGTTCCCGATCGCGGAGCTCGCGAACACCACGCGTCAGCCCCACCCTGGGCGAGGCGTTCCTGCGCCAGAGCCTGCTCGCCGGCCTGATCGCGATCATCCTGATGGTCATGTTCTTCATGATCGTCCACTACCGGCTGCCCGGCGTCGTCGCCAGCGGCGCCCTCATCTTCTACACGCTCATCGTGCTACGCGATCTTCCGCCTCATCCCGGTCACCATGACCCTGGCCGGGCATCGCGGGCTTCGTGCTCTCGGTGGGCATGGCGGTGGACGCCAACATCCTGATCTTCGAGCGGACGAAGGAGGAGCTGCGGCTCGGCAAGACCCTGCCGTCGGCGGTCGAGGCCGGCTTCAACCGGGCCTGGAACTCGATCCTCGACTCCAACGTGTCGAGCCTGATCACCGCGACGATCCTGTTCCTGTTCGGATCCTCGACGATCCGCGGCTTCGGCCTCGTGCTGATCATCGGCGTGCTCGTCTCGATGTTCACCGCGGTCACCGTCACCCGGACCCTGTGCGCGGATCGTGGTCGCCCAGCCGTGGGCTCGCAAGGCGTCCCTGTTACGGGGTGACCGAGGAGGAGTTCCTGGCCCGCCCGACCATCCGGCCGCGGCGCCCTCGAGGAGAGGCGCGCGGACGTGTTTGACGTCATCGGGAAGCGCAACTACTTCTTCGCGTTCTCCCTGCTGATCACCATCCCGGGCCTGATCTTCATGCTGCTCGGCCCGCGTCACGGGGGGCAAGGTCGGCCTCCAGTTCGCGATCGACTTCACCGGCGGCACCGTCTGGACGATCCGGTTCGAGGACGCCAGACGTCAGCGCCCAGCAGGTGCAGACGGTCGTCGACGGCCAGGGCTACGAGTCGAACGTCACCAAGACCGGCGAGGGCTTCATCGAGATCCGCACCAAGGAGGCCGCGCTCGCCGCGCCCGCGCCCTCGCCGACGCCGATCCCGAGCGCGGTGGCGTCTGCCGCCGCAGCGCCTCGGATCGCCGGCTGCCGCGGGCGCCGTCCGCCGGCGCCAGTCGCGGCGCCCCTCGGCCTCGGCCCCGTCCGCCGCCAGCCCTCCGCCTCTGCGGCGCCAGCGCATCACCGGCGCGAGCGCCCCGGTCGCCGGCCCGGCGGCGACGCTCCCGACCGACGGCCAGCTCGGCGAGTGCGCTTCGCGCTCGAGGACGAGTTGGGCCCGATCGCCGAGCAGCAGTCGCTGTCGACGGTCGGCGCGGTCGTGTCCAGCGACCTCATCACCCAGGCCCTGACGCTGATCCTGTTCGGCATCGCTCGGCATCCTGCTCTGGATCACCTACCGGTTCCGCGACTTCAAGATGGGCGTCACCGCGCTGATCGCCCTGGTCCACGACGTGCTCGTCGTCGTCGGCATCGTTCGCGATCCTGGGCACCTTCACGGGCATGCTGATCGACGGCCTGTTCGTCACGGCGATGCTGACCGTCATCGGCTTCTCGGTCCATGACACCATCGTCGTGTTCGACCGGGTCCGCGAGAACCGCGCGCGGCACGCCGGCGAGCCGTTCGACCGGATCGTCAACCACTCGATCCTGCAGACGTTCGGACGGTCGATCACCACCAGCCTCACCGTCGTGATCACGCTGCTCGCGCTGCTGCTGTTCGCGGGCGACGCGATCGGCACGTTCGTCCTGGCCCTGCTGCTCGGGATCGTCTCGGGCACCTACTCGTCGATCTTCAACGCGAGCCCGCTGCTGGTCGTCTGGCACCAGTGGGACGACAAGAAGCGCCTGCGGACGCCGCCGGCTCGCCCGAGCCGCCGCGCCACCACGTGATCCCGGGGCCCGGTCGCGCCGGGACCCGGCTCCTGCCGTCGCCCCCCTGCGCGCAGTCCAGCCGCCGAAGTCCCGGAAAGCCTCCGTGGCATCCTCGCGTCACGATGATCGACGCACGCCACCGCTGGGTCTTCCCGGAGCCGCTCCGGCTCGAGCCGGACCTGCGCGCGGCAGCGCGCGACGAGGGCATCGGCACGTTCGCCGCGACCGTGATGGCCCGCCGGGGGATCACCGACCGGGCCGCGCTGGCGGCCTTCCTCGGCCCCGCCATCGCCGGCCTCAACGACCCGCGCGGCTCCTGCCCGACGCCGGACGCGCTCGTGGCCCGCGTCGCCGCAGGCCCGCGAGGCGCGGCGAGCGGGTGATGGTCTTCGGGGATTTCGACGCGGACGGGCTCACGGGCCTCGCCCAGCTCGTCATCGCGCTGCGGCGCCTCGGCATCGACGCGGACACCGTACGTTCCCGTCGCGGCTCGAGGAGGGGCACGGCCTGTCGCTCGCGGCCGTGGACGGCGGCCGCGGCCGCCGGGATCACGCTGATCATCACCGTCGACACGGGCTCCACCAGCGTCGCGGAGATCGCCGGCGGCCGGCGACTCGCGGGATCGACGTCATCATCACCGACCACCACCACCTGCCGCCCGGTGCTGCCGGCGGCCGTGGCGATCGTGAACCCGCACCGGGAGGACTCCGACCTACCCGGACCCCGGAGCTCTCGGGCAGCGGGGTCGCGTTCACCGTGGCCCGGCTGCTGCTCGGTGAGCTCGACGGCGGCCGAGGCCGACGCGCTGGACCTCGCCGAGCTCGCGACCATCGGGACGGTGTCGGACGTGGTGCCCGATCCTGGGGGAGAACCGGGCGATCGCGCGCCTCGGCCTGGAGCGGATGCGCACGGCGCCCCGACCCGGGATCGCCGCGCTGCTGGAGCGCGCCGGGTCGCTCCCGTCGTCGGTGGACCTCGAGACCGTCGGCTTCGTCATCGCCCCGCGCCTCAACGCGGCCGGCCGGGTGGGGGAGGCGCTCGACGCGGCCCGCCTCCTGCTCGCCGAGACGCCCGAGGAGGCGGCGGAGCTCGCCGCCACGCTCGAGGCGGCGAACACCACCCGGCGCGACCTGATGCGGACCGCGATCGGCGAGGCGCGCGGCGCCCTCGGCCTGCCGCGATCCCGGCGCCATGCCCGGCCAGGGCGCGCTCCCGCTCGAGGCGCGCCAGGAGCGCCGGCCCAGATCGTCGTCGGCGGCGGCGCCGATGACGCCCGGCCCTGCTCGTCCACGGCCCGTGGACCGTCGGGCATCATCGGCCTGGTCGCCGGCCGGCTCGCGGACGAGACCGGGCCGCCCGGCGGTCGTCGGGACGCGGATCGGCGACGTGATCCGCGCGTCCTGCCGGGGCGACGGGCGGCTGAACCTGGCGGACGCGCTCACCGCCTGCGGCGACCTCTTCGTCCGGTTCGGTGGCCATGCCGCCGCGGCGGGCTTCGAGCTCCCGGTCGATCGCTGGGAGGCGTTCACGGCCCGCTTCCTCGACCTCGCTCGGCCGGCGACGCCGCCCGGACCCCCGCGACGCCGCTGGCGGTCGATCTCGCCCTCCCGGCGGCATACGTCGACTACGGTCTGTACCGGGACCTCGCCCGGCTCGGCCCCGTGCGGTGCCGGGAACCCGGAGCCGCTCGTGGCCGTCCTCGGGCTCACCGTGCAGCGAGTCCGGGCGGCGAACGGCGGCCATACCCAGCTCGTCCTGCGTCGCGACCGCGACGTGATCGACGGCATCGCCTTCGGCCGCGCCGACCTGGCGGTCGGCCTCGCCGAGGGCGATCGCGTCGATGTCGTCGCACGCCTTGCCAGCCGGGTCTTCGGCGGTCTCGAGACGCTCCAGCTCGAGGTCCGCGACGTCGCCGCGTCCGGCTCGCACCCGCGAGCCCGGGAGGTCCTGGAGCGAGCCGCCGGCCTGGCCGGCACACCCGTGGGGCCCGGCGTTGCCACCCCCGTCACCGGAGGCCCCGCATGACCCGGCTCGCCGCGCCCCTCGCGCAAGCCGCCACGGGACGGACGAGGTCTCCTCCCGTCGGGCACGCCGGTCGCGGCGATCGTGTCGATCGTCGGCCTGCTGCTCGTGGCCGTGGTCACGCTCTCCGTGAGCAACGGCGAGCTGCCGTTCGGGACGGGCAGCGGGAACACCGGTACCGGCCCCGGTGCGTCGGACGACCCAAAGGTGATCAGAGACGCCAACGCCGCCCGAGGTGGTCGTCGTGCCGACCGAGGAACCTGGCGTCGTCATCCCGGGCACGCTCGTGTACGCGAAGGACGGCAACATCTGGATCCAGGCGGACGGCAAGGCGACCCAGCTCACGAAGGACGGCCGGGACTCCATGCCGTCGTTCGAGCCGGATGGCTCGGGCGTGATCTTCGTCCGGACGCGTCCGATGAAGGGACTGTGGAGCGTCGACGGGTCGCTCAGGGACTACGACATGGACGTCCCCTCGATCATGCGGGTCGACATGTCCGGTGGGAACACGACCAGGATCCTGGACGGACTGGTCGATCCGGCGGGCCAGCTGAAGTGGATGGGCTTCATTCGCGAGCCGGTGGTGTCGCCCAATGGGACCACGATCGCGATGGCGTCGGATCTGCCGGACCCCACCCGCAGCGACGTCTCGATGAAGCTCCTCAACCGCAAGAACGGCAAGATCACCAACCTCGGGCTCGCGCAGGTGCCGCCCCTTGGGCACCAGGATCCCGCGTGGCGGCCTGACGGGCAGAAGGTGGCCTACGTCATGCCCGACCGGGATGGCGCCAAGGGAACGCCGCGGATCTACGTCTACACGCTCTCCAGCAAGAAGGCCAAGGCGGTCACGGGCCCGGGCTATCTCCACCCGGCCTGGTCGCCCGACGGGCGGTACCTCGCTGCGACGCGGACCAGCGCCTTTCGGCACGGACGTCGTGGTCCTCGACGCCTCGACGGGGGCCGAGATCGCCCGCATCACCAATGACGGCCATAGCTGGGCCCCGGCCTGGTCGCCGGCCGGCAACCAGATCGTCTACCTCCACGTGTCCGGCCAGGTCGTGGACCTGCGGCTCGTGCAGCTCGAAGGATCGCCGGCCGCCTGGCAGGTTGGTGAACCCATGGACCTCACCACCAACGCCGGGCTCGACGGCGTCTCGCGGCCCGACTGGTTCATCCCAGCCGACCAGATGCCGGCGCCCGCCGAGGCTCCATCCGCGACGCCTTCGGGCTCGTGACGGCGTCGTACCTCGACCGGCTGGCCGCCCGGACGGCCGCCACCTGCACGGTCCTGTGCCTGGGCATCGATCCAGATCCGGACGCGCTGCCCGCGGGCTTCCCGCCCACGCTCGACGGTGTCGAGCGCTTCTCGCGCCTGCTCCTCGAGGCTGCCCTCCCGCACGCGGCGGCGGTCAAGCCGAACCTGGCCTTCTTCGAGGCGCACGGATCGGCGGGCATGGCCGCGCTGGAGCGGATACGCGCCCTGGTCCCGCCGGACGTCGCCGTTCATCGCCGACGCCAAGCGTGGCGACATCGGCACCACGGCCGCGAAGCAGGCGCTGGCGCTCTTCGACCGGCTCGGCGCGGATGCCGTCACGGTGAACCCGTACCTGGGCGAGGAGGCGATCGCACCGCTGCTCGAGCGCCCGGACCGCTTCGCCTATGTCCTGTGCAGGACCTCCAACCCCGGGGCAGCCGAGCTGCAGGGACTGCCGGTCGAGCGGGACCCGATCGCCGGGTATCCGGCGGAGCCGCTGTGGGCCCGCGTTGCGCGCCGCGCCGGGACATGGGGTCCCGGCGGCACGGTGGGGCTCGTGGTGGGCGCCACCGCGCCCGGGAGCTGGCCGCGATCCGCGCGCTGGTGCCCGGCCTGGCGTTCCTTGTGCCTGGGGTCGGCGCCCAGGGAGGGGCGCTGGCCCCGGTGCTCGCGGAGGGTCCGGCGACCTCCCGGCCGGCCGGCGGCCGGTCCGGCGGAGGGCTCCTGGTCAACGTCTCCCGGGGTATCGCGCGAGCTGCCAGCGACGCGCCCTCCGGGGGCCGCCGGGACGACCCGATGGAGCGTCTCGAGAGGGCCGCCGCCGCGTGGGCAGCGCAGCCTCGCTGTGCTACCCTGACGCCCTCCAAACCCCCGGAGTGGCACCGCTCCCGCCACGAGGTCGACACAGGTCATGCCGTTCAACATCGGACCCGGTGAGCTCATCATCGTCCTGATCATCGCGCTCATCGTCGTCGGTCCGGGCAAGCTCCCGGACGTCGGCAGCGCCCTCGGCAAGAGCATCCGCGAGTTCCGCAAGGCCGCCACGGATGTCAAGGAGAGCACCAGCCTGGAGCCGGCGGCATCGGCGCCCGGCGCTCCCGCGACCCAGCCCTCCAGCACGCCGCCCACGCCCGCCGCCGCCGGCGCGCAGGTCCCGCAGGCCGTCGGCCGCCGGTCGCCGCCAGCACCGTGGCCGCCCGCGCCGCCGTGCGCTCGCCGAGACCGCGACCGCGACGGCCCCGGCGCCGCATGCGTCCGCTCCGCCGCAGGCTGCAGGTTCCGCCGCAGGCTGCCCGGCTCGCCGGCGTCCCCGGACGTCGCCGAGCCGGTCGAGGCCTGGCCGGCCGAGGTCACGCCCGTCGACGAGCAGCCGACTCCCTCCGCGTAGCCCAGCCGGACCCGCCGGGCCCGCCCCATGGTCGATGCCGAGGCCGTCCCGGACGGCGCTGTCCGCGCGCTCCCGGCACCCGGTCGATCCCGATCCGCCCACGCCGCCGGTGCGCCCCCGCGGCCGGCGAGATGACGCTCGTCGACCACCTCGTCGAGCTCCGCAACCGGCTCGTCAAGGCCATCATCGCGGTCGCGATCGGCAGCGTGGTCGGCTTCTGGTTCTGGCGCGACATCCGGAACGTGCTCATCGCGCCGCTGCCTTCGGGGACCGTCCAGGTCCTGGGTCCGGGCGACGCGTTCGTGATCGCCCTCCGGATCTCGATCATCACCGGGATCATCCTCGCGATGCCCGTGCTCCTGTACCAGATCTGGGCCTTCGTCGCGCCGGGCCTCACGGTGCCGGAGCGCAAGATGGTCCGGCCCTGGATCCCGCTGGCCCTGCTGTTCTTCGCGCTCGGGGTCGGCGATCGCCTACGTCATCCTGCCGTTCGCCGTCGGCTTCCTGCTCGCGCTTCACCGACGACGTGCTCGTCGCCAACCTGGCGGCCGGACCCTACTTCGACTTCGTCACCACGATGTTCCTGGCCTTCGGCCTGATCATGGAGTTCCCGATCCTGCTGTACGGGCTGTCGCGGGTCGGCATCGTGACCTCGGCACGGCTGTCTCGGCGCGCGGCGCGTCATCATCCTCGGGATCGCCATCTTCGCGGCGGCCATCACGCCCGGCGGCGACCTCGTGAGCCCGATCGCCCTCGGCGGGACGATGTACATCCTGTTCGAGGGGACGGTCTTCTTCATCCGTCGCAGCGGCAAGTAGTCGACCGAGGAGAGGCATGAACCAGGAAGGCGAGCCAGCGCCGGACCAGGAGGTCGTCGTCCTCACCGGTCTCTCGGGCGGTGGCAAGACCGCGGCGGCCAAGCTGTTCGAGGACCTGGGCTACGTCGTGGTGGACAACCTGCCCGGCGAGCTGCTGCGCGAGCTGGCGGACCTGATCGCCACGGAGCCCGTCCGCTACGCGCGCACCGCCATCGTCCTCGACGTCCGCACCGGTGATGTCTCGCTGGCCTTCGGGGCCATGCGCGGGGCGCTGGAGGGCCGGGGGATCCGGCCCGTCATCATCTTCCTCGAGGCCCGCGACGACGTCCTGATCCGGCGCTTCTCGGAGACGAGGCATCGCCACCCGCTGGCGGACGAGCGTGGCATCGCCGCATCCATCGAGCTCGAGCGCTCGATGCTCGAGTCGGTCCGGGTCCAGGCCGACCTCGTGCTCGACACCAGCGACCTGCCGCTGCGCGAGCTGCGCGAGCGGATCTTCACCCGCCTCGGCGACGTCCAGGCCTCGGATCGCCTGTCGATCCAGCTCCTCACGCTTCGGCTTCAAGTACGGCGTCCCGCTCGAGGCCGACCTGGTGCTGGACGTCCGGTTCATGCAGAACCCCCACTACATCGAGGCGCTGCGACCCCTGTCGGGCCTCACCGAGGAGGTCCGCGCCTACGTCATGGGCCTGCCGGTCGCGAGCGAGTTCCTGCAGCGGCTGCAGGACCTGCTCGACCTCCTGGTGCCGGCCTACGCGGAGGAGGGCAAGACCCGGCTGACGATCGCCATCGGCTGCACCGGCGGCTGGCACCGATCCGTCGTGATGGCGGAGGAGCTGGCCGCCTGGCTCCGGGACCGGGACTTCGGGCCCGTGTCCGTCTTCCACCGGGAGCTGGAGCGGTGAACCTCCGCCGCTGGCTGACCGTCGGGATCGGCGTCAAGCGGTGGCTCCTCCTCGCGTTCCTCGGGCTCCTCGTCCTCGCGATCGGGGTCGCCCACCTCCTGCGCCAGGTCACGGCCGGCGCGAGTCCCGGACGGCCCGGTCATGGGCGTCATCAACCTGACCACGCTCCAGTTCCTGCCGTACCAGGTGCGCGGACTCGTCGTTCCATCGCCTTTTTTTGCGAAGCGCTGTAATCGCCCGCGTCATAGCACATGATGACCGGAGTCTGATGCGGGAAAGAACTGATGAAGTTCCTTGCCCGGAATTCGGCCGGGTCAATACTCATTTCCCGAGCCGCTGTCTCCATCAACCGCTCTACGACATAGGTCGCTTCCGGCCTGCCGGCGCCGCGATAGGCGTCGACCGGCGATGTATTGGTATAGACCGCATCCACCTCTGCGTAGATGTTGGGAATATTGTACTGGCCCGACAGGAGCGTCGCGTAAAGATATGTTGGAACTGACGAAGCAAACGTCGACAGGTAAGCCCCCATATTGGCGATTGTCTTGACGCGAAGCCCAACGATCTTGCCGTTCTTGTCAGTCGCCAGTTCCGCCCTTGTCACATGATCGCGGCCATTGGCATCCGTCAGGAAGGCCTCCGAGCGGTCAGACACCCATTTCACCGGCACCCCACCTGCTCGTCTTGACGCCCACAGGCACACAACTTCCTCGGCATAAATGAAAATCTTGGAGCCGAAACCACCGCCTACATCCGGCGCAATCACGCGTAGCTTGTGTTCCGGTGCCAGACCGACAAATGCGGAAATAACCAACCGCGCCACGTGCGGGTTCTGACTGGTGGTGTAAAGTGTGTAGTGATCCTCACCGGAATCGTAGGAACCAATGGCAGCGCGCGGTTCCATGGCATTTGGCGCCAGCCGGTTATTGACCAGATCAAGTGTGGTTATGTGTGCAGCATTGCTGAATGCCGCATCGGTTGCATTCTTGTCACCAAGTTCCCACTCAAACACCGTGTTCCTGGACGCTACATCGTGCACCTGTGGTGCGCCGCGTTTTTGCGAAGCGGCGGGGTCCACATTGGCGTCAAGCACCTTGTAGGTCACATTGATCAGTTCAGCGGCAGCTTTTGCCTGCGCAGTGGTATGGGCCACCACTACAGCCACCTGATCGCCCACATGGCGCACCTTGCCTTGCGCCAGAACAGGATGCGGACCCGCCTTCATCGGCGACCCGTCCTTGGAATGGATCATCCAGCCACAAATCACACCGCCAATATTGTCCGATGCTGCATCTTCACCGGTCAGCACACACAGCACGCCAGGCGCTTTTTCGGCTTTCCTGGTGTCGATCTTCCTGATTTCCGCGTGCGCATGTGGTGAGCGCAGAAAATAGCCTACCGCCTGTCCCGGCAGGTTGATATCATCGGTATACCGGCCCTTGCCGGTGATGAAGCGGTGATCTTCCTTGCGCAGCATGCGTGCGCCAATGCCTGTATCACTCATTTGATTGTGTTCCCTTGTGTAACCTTGAAGTGGTTCAACCCGGTCTGTCCTGCAATGCGGCGACCGGTGCTTGTCACATCTTTGCAGCGCCTGCCTGTATGGCCTTGACTATGTTGTGATAACCGGTACAGCGGCAAATATTGCCTTCCAGCTCTTCGCGGATGGTCTCTTCCTTGAGTTTCTTGCCCTTGCAATTCACGATATCAATGCCCGCCATGATCATGCCTGGCGTACAGAAACCACATTGCAGCCCATGATTTTCGCGGAAGGCTTCCTGCATGGGATGCAACTTGCCGTTTCTGGCAAGACCTTCAATCGTGTCGACCGATGCACCGTCGCACGCTACCGCCAGGGCCGTGCACGACTTGATGGCCTTGCCATCGACATGCACCACGCAAGCACCGCACTGACTGGTATCGCAGCCTACGTGCGTCCCCGTTTTTCCAAGATTGTTGCGAATGAACTCAACCAGAAGTGTGCGGCCTTCAACATTGCCGCAAACTTTTTCGCCGTTCACCGTCATTGAAATTGCCGGCATTCAAAACCTCCCTTTGTACTCAGATCATCCGCCGTATTGCACCGGCGGTTTTCGCCGCCGACACATTGCGTCAGGCAACAAGCTCAGGTCAAGCAGTACCACTCATCCTGCTCCTGTATTTTCATCTCTACTGAACCGGTTGCCGAAAACTTCGCGAAAGGATGGCCATATTCGAAAAATTTGCAAACTACCTCGTGGTGGTAACCAGCTTGTTGACATGGATTAGGACGGGATATTTCGACTGTGTACAGTCAACCAGGCGAAATGATTACTGAACCGTTTGCTATAAACAGGGTTGCAATTTAGCGATTTTCACAACGCTTCTTCAACCACACAAGCGTAATCTTTGACACTGAAGAGGTGTGCCGGGTCTGGATGCCGGTAACCCGATGCGGCCATGACGGTCGCAGTGCCCGTCTTCAGGTCAGGAAGGGAAAGTGAAATGCCGGCCCTGCGCAGCTCCGTGCCCGCATTTGTCGTATTTGTTCTGATCGTTGCTGCCTCTATTGGCATCGGTGTTCACCAGGCTGTGGGATTTGCTGTCGGCATCGCCGTTCAGCGGGACGGCGAAGTCAGAATGAGGCAATGGGCGGGCTACATCAACAATCGCCTTCCGGATCTTGAACAGATCATTCAGACCGGAAGACCGACGGCTGAACAACTGCAAAAGCTCGAAATTATGCGCGAGGTGGGTAATGTCTTCCTGTTCAAGCTGTTTGCGCCTGACGGCACATTGATCCTTGTCTCCGATGAAACTTCGACCCGCGCCAGTGAAGATTCCATGGGGCAGGTCAATTCTCGTGCAAGAGACGCTTTTCAGACTGGCAAGATCGATATTTCAGTCAAAAACGGCAAGGCCGAAACTAACCGGCCTGACGTTTATGTGAAATCGTACATGCGGGCTCACAATGCTAGAGGCCATCCGGTTGGCATGTTCGAGATCTACGTCGATCAGACCAAGATGGCTACGTTTCTGCAGACGATTTTTGGCTGGGCCGCAGCTGGTCTGGCATTGCTGGGCTCCCTGGCCTACCTCATTCCGGCCTTTGCATTCCTGCAACGAAACGCTGATGCAACTCGCGCCGAAAACAAGATTTCCTACCTTACGGAATTTGATCCACTCACCTCGCTCCTGAGCCGCAATTCATTTACCGAGCGGCTGGATCAGGAAATTTCCCAGCCATACTCTTACCTGAGTGCAGACGCGGTCATTTTCATCGATATCGACAACTTCAAGGCTATCAATGATGAATATGGTCACGAAGGTGGTGATCAGTTTATCGTTCACATTGCAAACGCGATCAGGTCCCAGGTAGGAGAGGTCGGTTATGCCGCCCGCTTTGGCGGTGATGAATTTACAATATCGCTACCGGGCATTTCGGAGCGGGGAACTCCGGAAAATCTGTGAAAACATTTTGCTGCAGGCACGCAAACCCGCCTTGTGCGGCAATCAGATCATAACAGGTGAAATTAGCATTGGCGCTCACCTGAACCACCGGAAAAGCAGTTCTGCAGACCTGTTGCGAAAGGCAGATATCGCGCTTTACAATGCCAAGAATTCAGGAAAGAACCGGTTCGTGTTGTTCAACGAAAATATGGCGCTTCAGCTGAAATCACGCCGAGATCTGGAGCGCCTGCTGCAGAAAGCCCACGATCATCAGGAATTTGAACTGAACTACCAGCCGATTATCGACAGCAAGACATCAAAAATCGCCGGATTCGAGGCTCTGCTCCGCCTGCCCGACGGGAATGGCGGATACATTTCCCCGGACCTGTTTATTCCTGTGGCAGAATCCATCGGTTTGATTTCGCCAATCAGCAAGTGGGCCATGCATGAAGCACTTTCGACGGCCAACACCTGGCCCGGCAAGCTTTTTGTCTCGGTCAACCTGTCACCACGCCAGTTCGAAGACGGCAACCTTGTCAACACGATCACGGCAGCCGTTGAGCAAACCGGTTTCCCGACCAGCCGTCTGGAACTGGAAGTCACTGAAAGCCTGTTTCTTGGCAACACCGAGTCCGTTGATCTTCAGATCAAGGAGTTGAAACGCCTCGGCACTTCGATTGCGCTCGATGATTTCGGCACCGGCTACTCAAGCATCGGCTACCTCATTCGATACGGCTTCAACAAGCTCAAGGTAGACCGGTCATTTCTGCAGGCGCACGACAAGGATCCGCAAAGGTTGCACGGTGTTCTGGAAACCATAGTGTCACTCGGCCACGGGCTGGGCATGTGCGTAACAGCCGAAGGCATCGAAACCCCGGATCAGGCCAGAATGCTCGGTGAGCTGAAATGTGATCAGTTTCAGGGTTACTATTTTGGCAAGCCCATGGACCGGGAAAATGTTGCAATTGTGCTGTTGCGTTCGACGGCCGGCAAGATGGCGGGCGGCAAACCGGCGCCATCCGAAACGGCGACCGCCAACTCCGGGCGCAAGGCCGGCTAAACCTCGCTGCCGTCTTTCACCATTTTTCTGCGATGGTGCGACGGTGAAAGCCCGTACCTTGTCTTGTAGGAGCGCGAAAACTGGGCGATCGACGAGAACCCGGACGCCAGCCCGGCATCGCGCACACTGAGGCGCGAATACATCAGCAAGTGCTCCGCTCTTTCAAGCCTGAGAGACAGGTAGAACCGCATCGGGGACATGCCCAGTGAACGTTTGAAGCGCCGCTCCAGTTGCCTTGTTGAAACACCGGCTGAATCAGCCAGGTCATCAAGCCGCAGCAAGTCTTCCAGATGATTTTCCATGGCAGAAATGGCCGCCAGGATGGCACTGTCATCAACTCCGTAACGGGTCCGGGCAGGAATGCGTGTCCCGCCAGGCGCCTCTCCGTGACGGGCATGAACCAGTGTGTCGGCAACCCGCGTTGCCAGGCTGCTGCCATGCAGCGATGCAATCCACGCCAGCATCATGTCCAGCGGCGCAGTGCCGCCCGAACATGTCAGGCGCGACCCGTCGATTTCATACAACGCGTCGCTGACGGAGATTCGCGGATAATCTTCACGCATTGCGCTCAGGGTTTCCCAATGACAAGTCGCCCGCCTGCCATCCAGAACACCGGCTTCAGCCAGTACAATGGGACCGGTGTCGAGGCCACCCAGCCAGACACCTGCAACATCCAGTTTGCGCAATGACACCCGTAGTTCGGGAGTGATCGCCTGCTGGTGGTCATAGCTTGCACAGACCACCACCAGGTTGGGCCGTCCTACTGATAGCAAGGCTTCCGAAACCGATACCGGAATACCGTTGGATGCCACCACCGCGTTTCCTTTCACCGAGGCAAACCGCCACGAAAATAGTTCACCGGCAAACCTGTTTGCCACCCGTAGCGGCTCCAGAGCTGAATAGAGCGCTATCATGGAGAAGTTTGGCAACAGCAGAAACACGATATCAAACGGGGCGCGCAATGGTGAAACAGCTCAAAAATGTGTCGTTTTTGCTCAAATAGAAGTTTGTACGCCAGATAAGCTTCCGGTCAACAGCAAACTCAATGGAGAGGCTACATGAACCCGAAGGTCATTATCACATGCGCAGTGACTGGCGCCGGCGATACGGTCGCCAAGCACCCCGCGATTCCGGTTACTCCTGAACAGATCGCCAATTCAGCGCTTGAAGCCGCATCTGCCGGCGCCGCAATTGTTCATTGCCACGTGCGCGAGCCTGAAACGGGTAAGGGCGTTCGCAATGTTGACTACTACCGCGAGGTGATGGAGCGCATTCGCGCAAGGAACACCGACGTCATCATCAATCTGACCGCCGGCATGGGCGGTGACCTGATGATCGGTGAGGGAGAAACCCCCCGCAGTTTTGATGAAGCCAGCACAGATCTGGTCGGTCCGGTAGAACGGCTTTTGCATGTAGCTGAACTTCGCCCCGAAATTTGCACGCTGGATTGCGGATCGCTCAATTTCGGCGACACCAACTCCATCGTCGTGCAAACCCCGGTTCAACTGCGCGAACAGGCCAGGTTGATCCAGTCTTACGGTGTGAAACCGGAAATGGAGATATTTGACTCCGGCAATCTCTGGTTCGCCAAGCAACTTGTTACCGAAGGCCTGATCTCGGGCACTCCAATGTTCCAGCTTTGCCTCGGCATTCCGTGGGGTGCACCGGTAAACACGCAGACCATGACCTATTTGGTGTCGCAATTGCCGCACGACTGCGTATGGGCCGGTTTCGGTATCGGCCGCTGGCAAATGCCAATAGTGGCCCAGGCCATGATCCTTGGCGGCCATGTCCGGGTTGGACTGGAAGATAACCTTTACCTCGACAAGGGCGTTTATGCATCCAATGGCTCGCTCACGGAGCGCGCAACGGAAATCATCCGTCTGCTGGGCGCACAAGTTGCCGCTCCGGCCGAGGCACGCGGCATACTGGGTCTGTAGAACATGAAAACGATCAAAACCCTCGGAATAGCCGGTTCGGGCGTCATTGGCGCAGGCTGGGCAGCCCGTGCGATGGCGCACGGCGTTGATGTCGTCGCCTACGATCCGTTTCCGGAGTCCGAACAGGCCATGCGTGACAAGATCGAGCGCGCCTGGCCGTCCATGTTCAAGCTCATGGGCGGCAAGCCTGATGATTTGGGCACACTTGCCTTCACAACCGACTTGAAAGCGATGTGCCGGGACGCTGACTGGATTCAGGAAGCCGCACCGGAGCGCGAAGAACTGAAGATATCGCTCTACCAGCAGATGGATCAACACACCGGTCCAGATATTGTCATTGCCTCTTCATCCTCCGGTTTCTTGCCAACCCGGCTGCAATCAAGGTGCAGGCATCCGGAACGCGTCATCATCGGCCACCCGTTCTACCCGGTCTATCTGCTGCCACTGGTGGAAACAGTTGCGGGTGAGAAAACTTCGCCAGAAACAATGGATCTGGCAGACAGTTTCTATCGCGGCATTGGCATGTATCCGCTTCGTCTGAAGAAGGAAATTGACGGTTACATCTGTGACCGGCTGCAGGAAGCAATGTGGCGTGAGGCGTTGAATGTTCTCGATCTGGGGATCGGAACGACCGAGGACATTGACCGGGCCATCATATATTCTGCGGGCTTGCGCTGGTCGATAATGGGATCGTTTTTACATTATCATACAGCAGGCGGTGAAGGAGGCATGCGATCATTCATGGCGCAGTTTGACCCGTCTCTTGAGTTGCCGTGGACTGCCCTGAAATTTCCAGAATGGTCGGATGAACTCACGGACAAGCTGATTGGCGGATGTGAGGCACAAGCCCGGGGCAAAACCATTGGCGAGTGGGAAACCAGGCGCAATGACGTGCTGGTGGATATCATGCATGTGCTCAAAAAACACAATATTGGCGTTGGCGAAGTGCTGAACGGGAAAGTCTGATGGCACAGCAGCGCATCATCATAACTGCGGCAGGTTCCGGTATCGGGCGGGTTGTCGCTTCACGCTTTGCACATGCGGGCGCTCACGTCCATGCCTGCGACGTGGATGAACGCGCACTCGACCAACTCACGTCGGAGTTTCCGACCATTGTTGCCTCCAATATTGATGTTGCTGACGAGCTTGCTCTGGACGGCTGGCTGGACAGGGCGCTCGGCAGCCTGGACGGGTGTGATGTGCTGATCAACAATGCCGGAACATCCGGTCCTACAGGAGCGGTCGAAGAGTTGACATTGCAGGACTGGCGGCAGTGCCTTGCCATCAACCTGGACGCACAGATGCTCACTTGCCGGCGGGTCGTGCCGGCAATGAAAACACAACGATCAGGTTGCATCATCAACATGTCATCAACGGCCGGGCTGTTCGGGTGCCCCTTCCGCACGCCGTACGCTGCTGCAAAGTGGGCGGTTATTGGATTCACCAAGTCGATCGCTGCTGAAACCGGTCCCTGCAACATCCGCTGCAATGCGATTTGCCCAGGTTCAGTAGACGGCGACCGCATGGATCGTGTTATCGCCGCCGAGGCCGCCAGGACCGGAAAAACTGCGGAAAAAATTCGCACACAATATACCTCCGGCACGTCCATGCGCCGGTTTGCAACTGCATCCGAAATCGCTGATCTGTGCGAGTACCTGGCATCAGATGCAGCCAAATTCATTTCCGGTCAGGCCATATCCGTCGATGGTCACACCGAAACCTATCACTCGGAGTAAGCGACATGGACTTCAACCTTACCGAAGAACAACGCATGATCGTCGATACCACGCGCGCCTTCGTGGAAAACGAGCTTTATCCGCATGAAGCAGAGGTGGAACGCACAGGTAATCTTCGCCGCGACCTGTATGAGGAACTGAAAGCCAAGGCAATCGAAGCTGGCCTTTACGCAGCCAACATGCCGGAAGAGGTTGGCGGTGCAGGCCTCGATACCCAGTCCTGGGTACTTTACGAGAAGGAACTTGGCCGTACAAACTATGCCCTCCACTGGAATTGCGTGGCCCGGCCCTCTAACATCCTGATGGCCTGCAACGACGAGCAACGCGAACGCTACACCCTGCCCTGCGTACGTGGCGAAAAGATTGACTGCATGGCCATGACCGAGCCCGGAGCCGGATCCGATTTGCGTGGCATGAAGGCGACTGCTGTGCGCGATGGTGATGACTGGATCATCAATGGCACAAAACACTTTATTTCGCACGCGGATGTCGCTGATTTTGCTATTGTTTACGCCGCCAGTGGCGAAGAGGACACGCCACGGGGCCGAAAAAAGCTGATCACCTCTTTCATCGTCGACATGGGCACTGCCGGTTTTACCGTGCGTGACGGTTATCGCAATGTGTCGCATCGCGGATACACCAATTCAATTCTCGAATTTGACAACTGTCGCGTGCCGGATAGTCAGCGGCTGGGTGATATTCACAAGGGTTTCGAGGTCGCCAATGACTGGCTTGGCGCCACTCGCCTGCAGGTCGCAGCCACCTGCCTCGGCCGCGCCGAGCGGGCCTTCGACCACGCACTGCAATGGTCGGTAGACCGCAAACAGTTTGGTCAACAGATATCGAAGTTTCAGGGCGTGTCCTTCAAGCTTGCCGACATGGCTCTGGAGATCAAAGCTGCAAACCTGCTCACCCTGGAAGCCGCCTGGAAGTATGATCAGGGCTCGGTGACGGACGCCGATATGGCCATGGCCAAACTCAAGGCATCGGAAATGCTGGCGTTCGTGGCCGACGAAGCCATCCAGATACATGGCGGCATGGGCGTGATGGATGAACTGCCGCTGGAACGCATCTGGCGCGATGCCCGTATCGAACGCATCTGGGAAGGCACTTCGGAAATTCAGCGCCACATCATCTCACGTGAGTTGCTGCGGCCATTGGGCGGATAACGACTGATGCACCCGCCTGGTCTTGACCGCCTGTTGTCGCCACGTTCTGTCGCCGTTATCGGTGGCCGGATCGCTGAAAGCGTGGCCAGCGAAATGCTCAAGCTGGGCTTTGCCGGCGATATCTGGCCGGTAAACCCAAAGCGACAGACCATGGCGGGTCTTTCCTGTTTCGCCACCCTGAATGATCTGCCCGGCGTTCCTGACGCCACATACATAGCGGTCTCCCGCGAAGCCGCGGTCGCGGCTGTGCAAAACCTGCGGGAGATCGGCGCAGGCGGGGCCATTTGCCACGCTGCCGGTTTTTCAGAACTGGGTGCCGGTGGCGCCTCCTTCAACGATGCACTGGTTGATGCCGCTGCGGGCATGCCTGTGATTGGACCAAACTGCTGGGGCGTTCTCAACCTGCTTGATAGGTGCGCGCTGTGGCCCGATTTCCATGGCTGTGAGCCGGTGGAGCGCGGTGTTGCCATCCTGTCACAATCAGGAAACATGGCGATCAACTTCACCATGCAGGCCCGCGCCCTGCCGCTGGCCATGGTTATCACGGTCGGCAATCAGACCGTTACTGACACCTGCGACCTGCTGGAAGCGCTGCTCAACGATGAACGCATTACGGCAATTGGCGTCCACACCGAGGGTATCGCCGACATAGCAAGGTTTTCCCGAATAGCCTGCAGGGCCCATGCTCGGGGAAAACCCATAGTGGTCCTGAAAACCGGAACATCGGAAAAAGGTGCCCGTGCCACCATCAGCCACACCGCAACACTTGCAGGCAGTGATCAGTTCTATGATGCCCTGTTTGCCCGCACCGGTGTAGCCCGGGTTCAGTCCGTGCCTGGCTTCATCGAAACGCTGAAATTCCTGTCCGAAATCAGGTCCTCTGCCAACTGGAAGAATAACATCGCTGAGTTGTTCGGGAGGTGAAGCCTCGCTCATGGCCGATGCAGTGGCCAAACGATCCCGTCTGTCGTTGCCTGATCTGTCATCGGATGAAGCAGCAAGCGTACGGGTAACTTTGAACGAATTCGTCGATGTCGCAAACCCACTCGATTATCACACTTTCATCTGGGCCGATTTTGCAGCGATGAAACGAACCTATTCGGCCATGATGCGGGTCGATGCCGACCTGGCATGTCTTGTCTATGACATACCGCGGGCAGACCGCGCCGATACGGCCCAGTACGATATCGGACTGGATGCCTGGATAGCCGCCAAACAGGAAACCGGAAGCGCCGCGTGTGTCATCGCGACATTGCCGGAATGCCTGCCGGAAGCCACAGCCATCCGCCTGCGCGACGCCAACATCACACCCCTGCTCGGTCTTGATGAAGCACTTGATGCCATCAATTCAGCAACCGTAATCGGAAATGCAACGCCTTGCCCGGTGCCTGCCCCCTATATGTCGGCTTCTCCGGCAGTTGTTCTAACAGAGCATGCATCCAAGGTTTTGCTGGCAGGCGCCGGATTGCCCGTACCAAAATCCGCTACCTGCAAAACTGCAGATGCAGCCGCCTGTGCCCGGGAAATCGGTTTTCCGGTGGCGTTGAAGGCAACCGGCATCGCACACAAGACGGAAGCAGGCGGTGTGGCGTTAAACCTGACGACACCGCAGCAGGTCCAAACCGCCGCCGATGCAATGTTGCACATAGCCGCCGAAGTTCTTGTTGAAGAGATGATCACCGGCGCTGTTTGCGAACTGATCATCGGTATTACCAGGGATCCGCAGTTCGGGCTGGCACTGGTTATGGGCGCAGGCGGCATTCTGACAGAGTTGCTCAGCGACACCGCGATGCTGTTGCTTCCCACATCCCCCGCTGACATTGCAATAGCGCTGCGATCACTGAAGGTCAGTCGACTTATAGAAGGGTATCGCGGGAAAACAGGTGACATGGCAGCCACGCTTGACGCCATCGAAATCATCGCCAAATTTGCTGCCGACAACGCCGCGACCCTTGAAGAACTCGACATAAACCCGTTGATGGTGCTCGAACCTGGCAGGGGTGCTGTCGCCGCTGACGCCCTGATCCGCATTCGAAGAGATTGAAGGAGAACATTCATGTCGCTCACCAACATGACCGATGGACCTGTCAAAACCGTCGTCAACGGCCGTGTGCTGGAAGTCACCCTAGACCGGCCCAAGGCCAATGCCATAGATGCAGCCACCAGCCGCATCATGGGTGATGTGTTTTCTGCCTTCCGTGACGAAGATGATTTGCGCTGCGCCATTCTCACCTCAACCGGAGATCGCTTCTTTTGTCCGGGCTGGGATCTGAAGGTAGCCGCCGAAGGAGAATCTGCCGATGCTGACTACGGACTGGGTGGCTTCGGCGGATTGCAGGAACTGCCAAACCTCGGCAAGCCCGTTGTCTGCGCCGTAAACGGGCTGGCCTATGGCGGCGGGTTCGAGATCATGATTGCATGTGACATCATCATCGCGGCAGACCATGCAACCTTTGCGCTTCCGGAAATCCGTTCCGGTGTGATTGCAGACGCTGCAACAATCAAGTTGCCACGCCGCATTCCCTATCACGTTGCCATGGAGATGTTGCTGACCGGGCGCTCCTTCGACGCAACAGAAGCCAGACAATGGGGCATCATCAATGAAATCGTCGCCGCTGACGCATTGATGGCCCGGGCCCGCGAAGTCGCAGATAAACTCGCCGGCGGCCCGCCACTGGTCTATGCGGCAATCAAGGAAGTGCTGGAGCGTGTTCATCATCTGAACGACAAGGAGGCCCTGGCCCTGCTAAACCGGCGCGGCCTTCCCAGCATCTCAAAACTATATGCGTCTGAAGACCAGCTTGAAGGCGCCAGGGCGTTCGCCGAAAAACGCGACCCTGTCTGGAAGGGTAAATAGATCCCGTCCTCAAATCCCGCTGCCGCGGGCAGTGTCCTGAACTCCATCACAGCATTTCGTTGCTGCGTTGAGTTCGCGAACGTTGACTTGGTCGCTCCAACCCTTTTCTCGCAGGATCAGGGTTCACCACCTGAAATCACAGCCTTGTGACGTGCAGCGGCGGAACATTGCCGGCCCATGGCATTGCCTCTTCAAGGGCAGCACCCAGGGCTATCAGCAGATGTTCGCAGGCTGGCCCCGCTCCCAATTGCACGCCAATCGGCAATCCGCTGGAATGCATGGCAAGCGGCAACGAAATCGCCGGCGTGCCAGCCACATTATAGGGAAATGCAAACTGCACCGGTTCGTCGGCCAGCACCATGTATTCCTCCGGCGAAAGACCGGGCAGGTTGAGACCGTAACGCCCGTGCGGTTGCGAGACCTGCGCCGTGGCGGGTGACAGCAACACATCATGGCGGGAGAAGAACCGGCCAATTTCACGTCGCGCCCGATTAAGCCATGCAAGTCCATCAAGAAACTCGTACGGGTCCATATCGCGGGCGCGTTGATATATTTGCCAGGTCACCGGCTCCAGATTGTCCGGTCCCGGAACCCTGCCGGTCTTGCAGCCAATATTGTCCAGCATCCTGTGAAAGCCGAAAAACCAGATTGAGCACATCATCCGGGATGCTGCTTCCTGGTCAAATACCAGGTCGGCCTGCTCAACCACATGCCCCATGTCCGCAAGTTGTATTGCCGTTGCTACAACTGCTGCTGCCACTTCCGCGTCAACCGGCGCATCCATTGTCGGCGCAGTCGTCCAGGCGATGCGCGAGTTTTCAGGCTTGCAATTCAGCCACGGCATGAAGCCGCCAGCAGGTGTCGGGATATGAAACGGGTCACCGGCTTGCGGCACGCTCAGGCAATCCAGCATCGCTGCCGTATCGCGCATTGTCCGCGTCTGCACAAAATTCATGCTCAGGCCGAAACCGCCCTCATCGACCTGCGGGCCAGCCGATACTCGCCCGCGTGATGGTTTCAGTCCGATACCACCACACCAGCTGGCTGGAATGCGAATTGAGCCACCAATATCCGATCCATGTGCCATGGGAACAACCCCCGCCGCAACTGCTGAAGCTGCTCCGCCACTTGAACCGCCGGCAGAATACCCTTCGCGCCATGGTGTTGAAGTATTGCCATAAAGCAGGTTCTCCGTTGAGGTGGCGATGGAGTATTCAGGTGCATTTGAGCGTCCGACAATGTTCAGTCCGGCTGCCCGGAACATTTCTGCCAGATGTGTATCGCTGTCGCAAACATGGCCTTCGGCAAGGCGCGATCCGAACTCGACCTTGCGACCCCTTTCGTTGCCCCGGACATCCTTGATCAGGATTGGAACACCGCGAAACGGACCGTTACCCAACCCGGATTCATCCAGTCCGCCGATACGGTCATCATAGGTTTCAACGACCGCATTGAGCTTCGGGTTGGCAAGGGTAATTGCCTCGTTTGCAAGGCCAGCCACTTCCCTGGCAGTCACCTCGCCCCGCCGGACCAGCGCAGCCAACCCGGTCGCATCCAGACCAGCATACTCGTGAAGTTTCATTCGCCTTCCGCAACCACGCGCAACTTGGCAAGGCCCCTGTCATACTGCTCTGTGACGTTGGATTTGATCATCGGTCCAAACCAGCGCGCAATCGGATTGCTTCCAAGTTCCGAGGTCATCGACCACGTTACCCTGGTCCCGCCGGCCTGCGGCACAAGATCAAACTGCGCGGATGCTGATCCCATCTGCCCGAAATCAAGCGCCGCAACCAGCTTTTCGCCAGCAACGGATTCGGTCACTTTCATGCTGCCTTTGCCCATGTCGTCGGATTCCCACAACATCACCTGTCCGACCCCATCATCCGCACCGGAAAACTCGACTTTCATGTCCGGATCGAGATCCGCCCAGGGCGACCATACGTTGAACGCTTTCAGATTTGCCACGTGCGGGAAAATCTTCTCGGGCGATGCATTGATCACCAGATCACGTGAGACTGTGACCTGAGACGGCATCAACATACCGCCTCCAAACGCAACCAGCGCCACAATGCCAAGTGCAACCAGCAGCCACTTGAGCAACTTCTTCATGGAAGCACCCTTTCCTACGCCTGTACAAGCCGCCCCGTGCGTTTCACCAGAAGTCCCGAACCTAATTGATCTGGCGCAGGAAATCCGGCGATGGATAACCATCCGCAGGCAATTTCAGCTTGAGCTGCATATCGCGCACCGCTGCACGCGATTTCGCTCCGAGCGTCCCATCGACACCACCAACGTCATAGCCACGCCTGACCAATGCTTCCTGTACTGCGCGGACCTCATTGTACCCCATCTTTGGCACCTCGCCGCGACCCGGGCCCGCCTTGGGCGCTCCGGCATACCGGGTTCCAAGATAGGCCGCCGTCAACGAGTATGTCAGCGACTCATTCCATGTCAGATAGGCGTCAAAATTGGGATACCCAAGGAACGCCGGCCCGTTGCGGCCCATCGGCAGGATCAGGGACGCCGGCAGGTTGTCCGACGCGAGTTTCCCGCCGCCGGGCAGTTTTACACCCCACTTGGCCCACTGTGACCGGGGATGCTTGATGGTAACATCTGCCTGCTCCCACGGCATACTTTCGGGCACTTCAACCTCCTGAAGCCAGGGCTGGCCCTTTTGCCATCCCAGAAATTTCATGTAATTTGCGGCTGAAGCCAGGGCGTCTGCAGTTGACTTTACCATGTTGCGGCGACCGTCACCGTCAAAATCCACTGCATGTTTTTCATAGTAGGAAGGCAGGAACTGCAACTGCCCAATTTCCCCGGCCCACGCACCTTTCATCTCGTCAAGGCGCAGATCACCATGTTGCAGCAGTTTCAATGCGGCAAGCAACTCCTCATGAAATTCCTCCGGGCGGCGGCAATCATATGCGAGCGTTGCCAGTGAACGGATGGTGGAATCATTGCCCAGGAAACCGCCAAAATCGGTTTCAAGCGCCCAGAAAGCGGCAATCACCTCGCCCGGTACACCATATTTCTGCTTGATTGAATTGAACAGTTTGGCGTTGGCTTTAAGCTTCGCGGCACCATTTTTAAGTCTGCCTGCCGATATCAGTTTTCCGGAAAATGTCAGCCAGTCATCGGAAAAAATGATCTGGGTGCGATCCTTCTTGATGATACTTGGATTGAAGGACACATCTCCGAGGGCAGCGTTCACAATCTGGCTGGAGATACCAGCAGCTTCGGCATCCTGTTTGAAGCCGGACAACCAGCTGTCAAAACTGCCGGTATTCTTGCAAGTCGACTTTGCCTCAGCCGTTTGAGTAACAACCGGTGACGCAAACAGCGCTGCCGCCATTAGTGACGCCGCAATGGCAGACGCAAATCGCAAGCTCATGAGTACCTCCTACAGGATTTGTTCAGGGAATCTTCCAGATTTCACAAGGATGTCCGTTGGCGGGATCAAAATCAAGCGTCTTGCAGGGCGACCTGTGTCGTCTCGCACACCTGGCACGCATTTTCCAGCCCACATTGCCGGGCTGTACACTTCCATCCAGAACCAGCGCCTTCACGCCATCCTGGCACGCAAAATGATTGATGGCATTATGTCCAACATCAGACATGACACTGCAGTCAGGTCAGACAATGCAATCAGTTTCCATCCATGCATCAGTCTGATCTCCGCTCCCGCCAGCGAACCTCATCCCTCTTCACGCCAGCCAAAACCCATGGCATAGCAGGCGGTAACAATTCCACTATCTGTTTGCGAGCCAATTCCACAATGAAACCGTTTGACCCCGCCAGCAGTCTGTCCGCGCGTACATCGGCCATCGAGGAAGCCGCCATCATCGCAATGGCGCAAAAGGCACGCGAGTTGAGGGCCAACGGTGTTGACGTCGTATCTCTGACCATCGGCGAACCTGATTTCGATACACCTGCCGCCATTCGTCGAGCAGCGACCGAAGCCATGAATGCAGGCTTCACTCACTATGCTCCGATCGCCGGATACCCGGAACTTCGTACCGCCATTGCAAATCGGTTGAACCAGGTAAACGAGATCCCCGTCGACGCTGCCGGCGTGGTCCTGTCCAACGGCGCCAAGCAGGCACTTGCCAACGCCTGTTTCGCTACGCTGGATGGCGGCGACGAGGTAATCATGATGGCGCCGTTCTGGGCGGCTTACGAAGGTCTGGTGAGAATGGCTGGCGGCGTTCCGGTCATCATTCCGGCAGGTGCCGACACCGCCTTCAAGCCGACGATCACTCAGGTAGCAGCGGCCATGAGCGATCACACCAAGCTGATCCTGCTCAATTCGCCATCCAATCCCTCAGGTGCAGTCTGGAACCTCGCGGAATTGCAAGCACTGGCGAACCTAGTGCGCCCTCATCCGCGCTGCCTGGTGCTATCGGATGAAATCTATGAAGACATCTGGTTTGATGAACACCCGACATCGATTGCTTCCCTGCCAGGCATGTTTGAACGCACCATTACCGTCAACGGATTTTCAAAGGCCTATGCCATGACCGGATGGCGGGTTGGATACTCGGCTGCATGTGAACCACTGGCCAAGGCGATGTCGAAGGTGCAGGGTACGTTCACTGCGGGTGGCAATGCATTTGCACAACAAGGTGCGCTGGCGGCCATAACTGGGCCCCGCGACGACGTGGAGATGATGCGTGCGTCATACCACCACCGTCGTGATCTGGTGGTGTCGCTGCTGGATGGTATCCCCGGTATCAAGACCGTGTCACCACCAGCGACGTTTTATGCCTTCCCCGACATATCCGGACTGCTAGGGAAATCTGCCGGCAATACCAGGATTGTAACCGATGTGGAGTTCTGTAACTGGATACTCGAGGAGTTTCACCTGGCAACGGTGCCAGGCTCGGCCTTCGCCGCTCCCGGCTGCATCCGGTTGTCATTCGCCGCCAGCGATGATGATATTCGCAAGGGTATCGGTCGTCTGGCCGAAGCTGCAGCGGCACTCGCCTGAGCATACTGAAGCGGGGTCAGGACGAGCAGCCCGGCCATAAAAAAGCAGGCTGCCTTCAATTCGAAGAACAACCTGCTTGAATACCCGGTATAGGGAGGCAGAATTCACCGGGAGGGAAACAACCTGTCTGAGACAGGAAAAACGCGTACAGTCAATCGCCGCGAGCAACGCAGCCGGCATCGGGAGCGGTAAAGGTATTTTTTACCATTTCAGTCAACCCGCGAAACGCGCTTGTGATCGCAATCGAACGCTCGGTATGGGCCTTACGGATAAAGAAGTCGATCGTATCAACATCTATTTTTTTGTGATTGGCGTTCATAACACTGAATTCCTTCTGTTTTTTAAAGTCGCAGACTTTGTGTGTTCAATCTGTCTATCCTGCGTCTCTTCACTTAATGAAGCTGAAAATAGGAGCTTCCATTTCGCTGCGCAAACGAGTAATTCTACCATTCAGTTAAACAAATTTTGTTGGCAACAATGACAGGACGTCTCCCTCCCCTGACTGCATTGAAGGCTTTTGAGGCAGCATCGCGGCTGATGAGTTTTCAGGCGGCGGCAGCAGAACTGTCAGTAACACCTGCCGCGCTCAGTTATCAGATCCGGCAGCTTGAAGACCATCTTGGGATGAAACTGTTCAATCGTCTCAACCGTGCGGTCGAGTTGACCGAAAATGGCCGCCTGATCCAGCCCGGCATTCACGAGGCTTTCGAACACCTGCATCGCACCATGCGTCAGTTGCGCCGCCGCCAGCAGACCAACGTTCTGACAGTTGCAGCCGGTCCGGCATTTACAGCCAAGTGGCTGAGCCCCAGAATCTATCGCTTCATTGGTCGCCACCCGAACATAGATGCGCGGATTTCCGCGTCTGTCGTCAAGTCAGACCTCGAAATGGACGACATTGATATCGCAATCCGTTTTGGTCCGGGTGAGTATCCCGGCCATCACTCTGTAAAGCTGATGGATGAATTCATGACGCCGTTATGCGCACCGTCCATGCTGGAAGGTCCAAACGCCATCCGTACCCCGGAAGATCTGCAGTATCACACGCTGATCCACGACGACACTCACCAGGGTTTCTTTATCCTCCAGACATGGGCTGACTGGTTGAAGGCGGCAGGTGTCACCAATGTCGATCCCGGCCGTTCCGGCATTCATTTCAATGTTGCCGATCACGCGCTTGATGCTGCAGTCGGCGGCGGCGGTGTGGTGCTGGGAAGAACCTGCCTGGCTGAACCTGACATGCGGGCCGGACGCCTCGTCGCGCCATTCGACCTGCGTCTCAAGACAAATTTTTCCTTTTTCATCGTGTGCCTGGATTCCCGCAAGAATGAGCCGGCAATTGCGGCCTTCCGTACCTGGGTGATGGACGAAATGGCCGGCCTCACTGAAACTGAAAACCTGCCCGGTCCAGCGGTTTAAAGTTGCAAATCGCGACCCGGCGGGACCGGTTGCGTCACCCCGATCCTGGGTTTGCGGGCCCGGAGCTGGGCCAGTACAGCGCCTGCAATCACCAGCACGGCACCTGCTATATGTTGTCCCGTTACAATCGCTCCACCTGCCGCCGCCAGTACGATCACATAAAATGGCACCATGTTGTGATGCATGGCCGCCACCGTCACGCCTACCGCCCTGCCTGTCCATACCCACAGCACGGACGACAGCCCTACCGACATACATGACATGATCACAACCAGGCCCAAAGTGGCAGCCGAAAAATCTGCTTCAACGATCTCACCTGCGGCCAGAACAACCGCCAGAATTGCGAAACAGGGTACGGAGCCAATCAGCATGCTGATGCCGACTTTGGCAATATCGGGGGTATCGGCAAATTGCAGGACGAGCTGTCGCGTGTACCACACATAGGCGATGACCGCGGCCAGCACGAACAAGATACCCGACAGCGATCCTTCGCTACCTGTGCCTTGCGCGGAAACCGAACTGGTCAGCACTCCGCCGGCAACGGTCAACGCAATGGCAAGCAGCAATTTCAATCCGGGTTTTTCAAGCCCTTGCCACCATCCCATCAGCGCAGAGAAAATTGGCATCGATGAAATCACCACCGCCGCCGAGATCGCGTCTATGCGCGACTGACCCATGATGAAGAACAGTCCGGATAGCCCGAATACAGTTGAGACGGCTACAAATCTCCTGTTTTGCACCATGGCCAGCATGGCCGGACCTTGCCCCAGTACCAGCCCTACTATGGATATGGTAATCCCGGCGAGCACCATGCGCGCGGGTGCCAAAGCTATCGCGTCCCAGCTCGCCAGAATGAGAACTGACAACGGAAAATGCAGTGACCAGACGATCATACACAATACGCCGGCCAGATTGCCCTTGATGATATTTCGATCCATTCATGCAAACCCTGCTTGCGCCACACGAAAATCCGCAATCTGGCCCCGGCGCGGATTCCAGGGGTTGACCACAACACCCGCCATCAGACACAAATGTTGCATAGACTGGCCAACACACCTTAGCTTGCTGTCAGGAGCTCATCCAGCGATGAAACCGTTTTTCGTGCAGATAAAATGTGAACTGGGCAAAGCCTATGATGTTGCCACCCAACTGGCTGATTCCGAGATTGCCTCTGAGATATATTCGACCGCAGGCGGTTGGGATTTGCTGGTGAAATTCTACCTGCAGGACGGGGAGGACGTCGGACACTTCATCAACAAGCAGGTTCACTCCATTGCAGGTGTAAAAGACACCTACACTATAGTCACCTATCGCGCGTTCTAGGGCTGGGCATGCCCCGGTCAGCCCGCCCAACTCCGGACAACACGGTGTTGGGCGTATTGATGCTGGATACCAGTTTTCCCCGGCTCATCGGCGATATTGGCAACCCCGGCAGTTTTGACCATCCGGTCATTTATCGCCGGATACCGGGCGCCATGGTTTCCCGCATCGTCTCTGACCAACCCCTGCCGGACGAACTGGTTGCCCATTTCATTGAGCAGGCTCGGGCTCTGGAACACGATGGCGCGACGGTGATAACCACAAGTTGCGGTTTTCTGTTTCCGTTGCAGAGCTGCTTGCAGGCGGCTGTCAGCGTACCGGTTGTTACCTCCGCACTTTGCCTGTTGCCCACGTTGCGCCAGCAGGCGGGCAGGAACAGGCCAATCGGGATACTGACGTTTGATGCCGCGCGCCTGGTTGCACATCAAATCCCGGATGACGGACCTTTTGTCGTCGAGGGGTTAACTCCCGGTGATCATCTCTACAGGGTCATCGCGGATGATCTTCCTGAACTTGATCAGGCCAAGGCAAGCAATAATGTCATTGATGCACTGGAACGATTGGCCGCTCGTGACAGCAATCTTCAGGCGGTGGTCCTGGAGTGCACCAATCTTCCGCCGTATAGAAACAACATGCTGAAACTCAAGCAGCTTTCCTTCTTTGACATTCATGATGCAATATATCACTTGCAAAACGAACGCAAAATTTAGGTAAAATGTCAATATAGAAACCGAAACCTACAAACTGCTTGCCAAGAACAGCACCATGTAGTGACATTCGGTCACGCAATTTAACCAGGGAGTAAACCATGACACAACACCTCAAGATAACTGCGCCATTCGCTATTGCCGCCCTCACATTATCTGCCGGCATCACATTTGCCGCGGATGTGAAATGGGATATGCCAATGGCCTATGCGGCTTCCAACTATCACTCCGAAAACGGAGCCCAGTTTGCCAAGGAGGTTACCGAAGCATCCGGCGGCAAGCTGGAAATCGTGTCCCATCCCGGCGGGTCCCTGTTCAAGGGCGAAGACATTTTCCGCGCCGTTCGCACTGGCCAGGCTCCAATCGGCGAACGACTGATCTCGGCTCTCGGCAATGAGGACCCGCTGTTTGAAATTGACAGCCTGCCTTTCCTGGCTACAAGTTTTGCGGAAGCTAGGAAACTTTATGACGCAACCAAGCCAGAACTTCAGAAAGTTCTCGCCAGCAAGGGTTTGACCCTGCTCTATACCGCGCCCTGGCCTCCACAGGGTCTGTACGCCAAAAAGGAAGTCACCTCCGCAGCCGATATGAAGGGCGTTACTTTCCGTGCCTACAATGCCGCTACCTCGCGGCTGGCGGAACTGATGGGCGCAGTTCCCACCAAGATTGAAGCTGCGGAATTGTCCCAGGCATTTGCCACCGGCGCCGTTGAAAGCATGATCTCGTCTGGCTCAACAGGTTATGACCGCAAGCTGTGGGAACATGCCTCCCACTGGTACAACATACAGGCCTGGCTGCCGAAAAACATGGTGATTGTGAACAACGATGCCTGGGCCAGCCTTGATGAGGCTACCCAGAAAGTGGTTCTCGAAAAGGCTGCTGCTGCTGAAGAACGCGGCTGGGCCAAGGGTGAGGAACTGGCCAACTGGTACGTGGAACAGCTCGCAAAGGAAGGCATGACCGTCGGTCCCGCCGGTGAACAGCTGAAAGCGGATTTCGCCAAGATTGGTGAAATCATGACAGACGAATGGCTTGCCAAGGCCGGCGATTCCGGCAAGGCGGCAGTCGACGCATACAAGGCCATGTAAGCCTGCAACGGGCTGAAGCGGCACTTGCCGTAAATCGACATTCAAGGGGCGAGTGAGCAGGCATGAATGGGTTCTTCACTCGTCTCGACAGGGCCCTGGAACGGCTCTACGTTTGGTCGGGTGCTGCCGCCGCCGTGTTTCTGGTGCTCGTCGGCGTGTGTGTATTGACATCAATCCTGTCACGCCTGTTCGATATCTACATTGCCGGAATAAACGAGTATTCCGGTTACGCGATGGCGGCATCGTCTTTCCTGGCGCTTGCACATACATTCCGCGAAGGTGGTCATATTCGCGTGGCGCTGGTGCGGTCAAAACTCCGGCCGCCTGCAAAGCTGTGGCTTGAAGTGTGGTGCCTGCTGGTGGCAACGGCCATGAGCAGTTACCTGGCCTGCTACATGGTCTACCTTGCCTGGATTTCCTGGAAATTCGAGGAAAAGTCGGAAGGTGCTGCTGCCACATTGCTGTGGTGGCCACAATCTATCATTGCAGCCGGCTCAATCATCTTTGCTGTCTCGGTGGCTCACGGTCTTGTCCGTGTGATAGTGCGCCGCGACCCGGATGCAGCATCTGCTGCTCCCAGCGAACTGACGGCGGAGTAACGGGTCATGGAAGGCATCGCGCTTACCCTAATCTTCCTGTTGGTCCTGTTCACCCTGCTTGGGTCTAGTGTGTGGATTGGCATATCCCTGCTTGCCGTTGCCTGGGTCGGCATGGAGCTGTTCACTACCCGGCTGGTGGGCGATTCCATGGCGCTGACCATCTGGTCAGCCTCCTCAAGCTGGACCCTGACCGCACTTCCGCTGTTTGTCTGGATGGGGGAAATCCTGTTCCGGACAAGACTGTCTGAAAACCTGTTCAAGGGCCTTCAGCCATGGTTGCACGGACTTCCCGGTGGTCTGCTGCACGTCAACATTGCCGGATCGGCGATTTTTGCAGCCATCTGCGGGTCGTCCGCCGCAACCGTCCTGACGGTCGGCAAGATGGCTGTTCCGGAATTGAAGCGCAGAAAATATCCCGAAAAAATGATCATCGGAACACTGGCCGGCGCAGGCACTTTGGGTCTTTTGATCCCCCCCTCAATCATCCTGATCATCTATGGCGTTACGGTTAACGAAAGCATCGTCAAGCTGTTCATCGCAGGCGTCATACCGGGCATCATGCTGGCTCTGATGTTTATGGGCTATGTTGCCATATGGGACCTGCTCGGCGGCCGCAAGGACCGCTCGGACACAGCATCCTACACCATGTCTGACCGAATCAGGGCGCTGGGACAACTGGCTCCAATCATGTTGTTGATCCTGTCGATCATGGGTTCCATTGCCTTTGGTTATGCCACTGCCACGGAAGCTGCGGTGCTTGGCGTCCTTGGCGCATTCGCCATTTCCTGGCAGCAGGGCCACCTGACAGGCAAAAACTTCATATCCTCCTTGATGGGTGCAACCAGAACCTCATGCATGATTGCCTTCATTCTGGCCGGATCAAGTTTTCTCACCCTGGCCATGGGTTTCACCGGGCTGCCGCGGGCCGTAGCCGAGTGGATTGCCCATTTGCAACTGACACCAGCCATGCTTATCGCCGTGCTGGCTGTTTTCTACATCATCCTCGGCTGTTTCCTGGATGGCATATCGTCAATCGTACTCACCATGGCGGTAGTTGAGCCGATCGCCCGTCAAGCCGGTTTTGACATGATCTGGTTTGGAGTCTTCCTTACAATCGTGGTCGAAATTGCCCAGATCACACCGCCCATCGGGTTCAACCTGTTTGTTCTGCAGGGCATGACGGGCCGCGACATGGACTTTATCGCCAGGTCAGCCTTGCCGATGTTCGCGCTCATGGTGCTGGCTGTCATCATCATATCCCTCTTCCCCGGCATCGCCACCTGGCTGCCGTCGATGATGTAGGTCCAAATGGTCCGGGCCAGCCTTGAATGGATGGGGCGATATGGCACTTTGCTGATGCCTGCGGGAATTGTCATTGGCTGCCTGTTTCAGCCGCTGGCAGAACTGTTGCGCCCGGCCCTGGCAATCTGTGTGTTCCTGATGCTGGCAGTTGTCCTGTCGCGGCTGGAAATCCAGCACGCACTGGCGCATTTGCGCAAACCCGGTGTTTTTCTGTTATCTCTGGTTTGGGCATTTATCGCCATGCCGGTGTTGTTCATGGCGATACTCCAAATCTTTCCCCAGTCTCCGGGCCTCAACGCTGTCCTGATCATCTATGCAACATCGCCTCCCAATTTCGGAGGAGCAGCGCTCGCCTTTCTCATGGGGCTTGATGGCGCCTTGACAGTGGCAACCATCTTTGCCTCTACCGCCATTCATCCGGTTATAACACCGCTGTTTACCGAGATATATGCACCGAACGCGATCCCGATTTCCGGAGCCGACCTTGCCGTCCGGCTCGCCGGGCTCATAGGAGGATCATCGCTGGCGGCATGGGGACTGCGTTCATGGCTGGGCGCAGAAAGGCGCAAGGCTGCGACGGGTATTTTCGATGGCCTGAACGTGATTATTATGGTGGTGTTTGCAATCGCGCTGATGGATGGAATTCCAGCACGCGTTTTGGCCCAGCCTTCATATTCCTTCGCTCTTGCGGTTCTTGCCACTGCACTTCACCTCGGCCTCAATGTGATAACAGTAACAGCTTTCTGGGTCACCGGTCACAGGCGCGCCTATACATTCGGCTATACCCACTCGGGCAGGAACATTGCTGTTGTAATGAGCGTGTTGGGATCTGCTGCACCGGCCGACGCCTGGCTGTTTTTCGCCATGCTGCAGTTTCCGATCTACTGCCTGCCGATGTTGCTCAGACCGCTTTACCTGCATTTGCTGCCGCAAAGCGAGTAACACATGACGTCCGCTTGCTAACCACATTGCAACATCTATCTCGCAACGTAGTCCAAACTCGGCCATAGTGTCAGCATGAGAATTCTTAGTGCTCGCACTCGCCATGTTCGTGCAACTCGCGTTCAGTGTCACTCTGGCCGTGGCCGCTGACGCGTCTGATCGCGCGATAATCGGGTTTTCCAAGGACGGTAGCCATTTTGCCTTTGAAGAATACGGCGTGCAGGATGGATCCGGTTTCCCCTATGCCGACATCTACATCATTGACCTCAACACCGACACCTGGGTGAAGGGCTCACCGATCAGGGTCCTCGTACGTGACGAGAACGCCACGGCTCACACAGCCCGTCATCAGGCCCTCACCGAGGCAGCACCCCTCATAGAAAAATACGGCACGGTGCAGCCTGCAAAACTGCTGGCCAGCGATGCGGTCGGAGAACGCGTCACCTCACCTCACCAAATGACATTCAAGCGCTTCCATAATGTATCCACCTTCTGGACGGTGCAGCTCACTGAAATTGACATCGATCAACCTGGCGAGTGCAAGCCATTCAGCCCGGTGCGCGGCTTTGCGCTGGCAACCGGAATCGTCGGCCAGGGCCCTGCGGTCGAGGTTTACCGCGACAAGAAACTGCCCAAGAGCCGTGGCTGTCCGGAAAGTTACAAGCTGGCCGATGTGATCGCATTCGGCGAAAACGAAAATACGCCAGTGGTTGTGCTGATACACAAGCTTACATTCGGTTTTGAGGGACGCGATTCCCGCTTTATCGCTGTACCGATAGAACTTCCTTCCTGGAGATAAACCTGGCCTTCAGTGCAATTGGGGCTTGCGGGAACCTGTCATGGTGCACCAACATTTCCTGAAGCGATCAGGTATGAGACCGTAGGTCGATGCAACAGAAAGCCATCCTGATCTTGTGTTGAGTGTAATCTGCCGCTCTGCTAGAGCAACCCCTTCCACTTGTTCGCATTGAAGTGAGTTCAGACATGATCCCGCGTTACTCCAGGCCGGAAATGGCCGCCATCTGGTCGCCTGAACAGAAGTTCCGCATCTGGTTTGAAATTGAGGCTCATGCGGCAGATGCGCAGGCTGAACTCGGTATCATACCAAAGTCTGCAGCAAAGGCCGTTTGGGACAAGGCACGCGGTGTAGAGTTTGACGTCGCCCGCATCGACGCCATCGAGGCCGAAGTAAAGCATGACGTTATAGCGTTCCTCACCCATCTGTCTGAAGTCGTCGGCCCGGAAGCCCGCTTCGTACATCAGGGCATGACCTCATCCGACGTGCTGGACACCTGTTTCAACATACAGTTGGTTCGTGCTGCCGATCAATTGCTGGATGACATGGACCTATTGCTGGCAGCCCTGAAAAAACGTGCCCTGGAACACAAGACTACCCTGACTATCGGTCGCAGCCATGGAATTCATGCAGAGCCAACCACCTTCGGCCTCAAGCTGGCACAGGCCTACGCGGAATTTGCCCGCTGCAAGCAGCGATTGCAGTTTGCCCGCAAGGATGTCGCAACCTGCGCCATCTCCGGTGCAGTCGGCACGTTTGCCAACATCGACCCTTCTGTCGAGGAACATGTGGCAAAAGCAATGGGCCTTGAAATAGAACCGGTCTCAACCCAGGTGATCCCACGCGACCGGCATGCCATGTATTTTTCCGTATTGGGCGTGATCGCCTCATCCGTCGAGCGGCTTGCGACCGAAATTCGCCACCTGCAGCGCACAGAGGTGCTGGAAGTTGAAGAATTCTTCTCAGCCGGCCAGAAAGGTTCGTCGGCCATGCCGCACAAGCGCAATCCTGTATTGACCGAAAACCTAACCGGCCTTGCCCGTCTGGTTCGCTCTGCCGTCATTCCGGCCATGGAAAACGTGGCGCTTTGGCACGAACGCGACATTTCGCACTCTTCCGTCGAGCGCGGCATCGGACCGGACGCCACGGTGCATCTCGATTTTGCGTTGCGCCGCCTGACCGGCGTCATCGACAAGCTGCTGGTTTACCCGGAGAATATGCGGGCCAATCTCGACAGGCTCGGCGGACTTGTGCACTCGCAGCGAGTGCTGCTGGCCCTGACGCAAAATGGTGTGAGCCGTGAAGACAGCTATCGTCTGGTACAGCGCAACGCCATGCCCGTCTGGCGCGGCGATGGAAACTTCCTGGATCTCCTGAAAGCCGATGCCGACGTGAAGGCGGCGTTGTCGGACACCGATCTCGATGCCCTGTTCGACATGGACTATCACACCAAACACGTCGATACGATTTTCGCGCGGGTGTTCTCCGGGTAGACCCGCAGCAGCAATCTTGCCAGTCGCCAAAGTTGCTGCGCAAACTTCAGTCGCGTTCGCCCCATGCGCCAAGCGTGTGTGGATCATTTGAGTCAAGAACTTCACGACGCCGTTCAAGGCTTTCCTGATCTTCGACAAGCGACGGCATGACGGCTGTCAGGGCTTCGCGCACATCTGCGGTTTTCAAGGCGCGGTTCAATACAGCCGGGTTAACCGCCACTGCCGCCCCCTGCTCTATCCAGGCATAAACCTCGCCGGTGTCCTGCTCGGCCAGCCTGACGGTACGAAGTTTGCGGCAACACTCCTTCAGAAAGTCCGTATTGCTCGTTGGCGACATCTCATCACCTGTTGGAAACACCTCTCCGCGGGAACCGGCTTCCACATTGACGCGCTTGTAGCGGTCGATGTTCACCATGGCCGGAATGTCAAGGATATTGATTTCGCCATTTAAACCAAAAGCAACTGTGCGAGGCCTGTCACCCTTTTTTACCGAATTGTCGAGAAACTCAAAATGTACCTGTTTGCCGTCACGCAACGCCCAGGTGAAAAACAGGTTCGGCATTCCAGAAAACGCCTCGATATTGTGGTATAGCAGATCATCCACCGCCTTGTAACGCCCAACTTGCTGACCGCGATGCCAGGCGCGCTCGACAGTTTCTTCCGGCGGCGTGATCATGAAAAACATGTACACGATATACCCAAACCGGGTCAGCAGCCGGCCGCCCTGGGCTTCGTCAGTTTGCGGAGAAAAGCTGTCAAACCGGAATCTGTCAATAAGCAGGTGTGGCATGCCCCCCCGGGCCGCCTTGGCCGCCATATAGTCATCGAGTTTCAGATCGACAATTTCAATTTCATGACCTGACAGGGATCCCGCATAGCGCGTGGCTTCGTCCAGCGAGCCATAGTCAAGGAGGTACTTGCGAAAGATATCCGGACTGATCAGGGCAAAATCTGTCCAGTCAAGACCAAGTACCTCTACCAGATGTTTCTGCTGCGGGCGAAGTGTGCTTTTCCCGGCTGCAGATGCACCTTTGACATTCAGGATAACCGGTTTTTCCTGGGCAGGCAAAACCTTGAAACCTTCTGCCTGCGCCGCAGCATGAATCAAGCCTGAAAGTTGTTCTCCAATAAACTTGCTGCCATAGCCATTGCTGAAATCGCGCAGTGCAAGCCCCGACAGTAACCCGGCATTTCCCACCAACCGGCCACGTTTGCCAACGACAACAGCCAGTATACGCAACATTGATTGATATGCGGCACTCTCGACCGGGTCTGTTGATTTAGCTGCCGCCTCTTGCCACCTGGCTGCCAGTTCCTCCTCTCGGTTTTGACCCGGTTGTGCAATGCCTGATGACTTGTTCACGGCATTTCCACCACCAAACAGCCGCGACAGCCATCCGCCGCGCCTGGTAGTGCCGCGGGTCGTTTCCAATGCAACCGCTTCTCCGGTCAATGCGAATTCAAACTGCGTCAGAAACACCTGTTTCGCTGTTTCGCAAACCTCCTCAAAAGCAGCAACAATTGCTGCCCTTTCCGGGCCGACATACTTCGACACTATGATACCAACCATTCGCCGGAAGTTGATTCCGAGATCTTCATAGACCTCGCCGTCAGGGACGGACAATTCCGCCATGACCCGGATCAACACTTCATGCACGATCAGGCGCTCTGGTCGAAATGCCACCAGACAATGCGGTGCAAGACCGGTGAAATCAGCCAGTTCGCGAGCCTGCTGCAGGGAAGTGCAAACGTTTTCAGGCCGGTAGACGGTGGCAAATGGCAAATACCTTTCCGGTATCGCCGAACTGATGCCGGGAGACCACGGACCGAGGTTTTCCGGAATCGCTTCACTCATGTGGCGGAGTTTACGGGAACTTGGCTGCTGGCAGCAAAGAAAAACCCCGCATTGGATACCGATGAAATATCGACGTCAGTACGCCACCCTGATCAAGGTGTTACTGCGGCCATATCGTTTCACCAGGTTGTAAAATTCCCGCGCATTGTCAGTGTGCAGGCGAATGCAACCGTGCGAGGCAGGACGGCCGAGTCGCCGGACATAGTTGGTGCCATGTACCGCGTAACCGCGATTGTAAAAGACCGAATATGGCATTGGTGAATAATCATACTTGCGTGAGTAATGCATTCTGGTGGTCCACTTTGGTCGCCACGTGCCAGTGGGAGTGCGGTAACCTTTACGACCGGAAGAAATTTTCCAGCTGGCATAAGGCCTGCCATTTACCCGAACGTGCATGGTTTGCGATGAAAGATTCACTCTCGCAACCACATCAGCCTGCGAGGCGGTAGTGCTGGTTGTGATTAAAATCCCGGCAAATGACATAACCGCAAACATTTTTTGCAATATAAAATGGATAAATTTACTCATACTCACGCCCTCTGGTTTGCTGTTTTTAGTTGTCTCTAGGGAAACACAAACTGTTGCGGCTTGTACAGTATTGACCTGCGACTTTTTGCAGGAATTGATAAATCCGGAGCGCGCAGGCCAGCAAAAATTGACATGTCAGAACCCGGATGCTTGGCAACCTCGTTCAACCGCCCTACCGATCAAACAAAAACTCCCGGCCCAATTTCACACGTGGCACGCCATCATATGCAATTATGTCGGCTGTGGCGTAGGTTTCCGTTAGTGTAGCAGGCAGGAAACTACCGGTACCGACGGTATCAATTGGGGCACGTGCAGCTCCCATTATCTGGCATTTTTGCGGGCTGAACCCGGAAGACGCGACAATCTGTGCCTTGGCCAATCCTGCTTCGTCGAGTGCTTCGCGGGTACAGATTATGTTTGCAACCGATACACCTGAACCGAACAGCACCCTGCGAACCTTGTCGACAAGAATGTTTCCCGGGTCGAGCTGGAAGGCACGCGGGCCCAGAACGTGCTCCACGATGTTGTACTCACCATCCACGTCCAGCCAGCGCCCGACGGTTTCTATCGATTTCTCATAGTCAAGACCTTCGGCGAAACGACCGCCGTGGGTGTCGAGCCTGACCCCCAGTGTTTTGCCTTTTTCGTCAAGTTTGGCCTCGTTGAAAAACCAGTCCGCAGTGCGCAGGCTATCGGTAATTTCCTTGCCGTTGAAATCCACCAGTGCCACAAGATGATCAATGTGCGGCAGGCGCTCACTGAACAATTGTATCGCCTTCAGCACGTCACCATCGGTATATCCCACCAATGCGTGCGGCATGGTGCCGATACCGGCTTTCGCGCCAAACATCGGCGCCGTCACATCCTGAGAAGACCCGATAAATCCCGTGACATCCTTGTTGGCCTTTCGCGCGGCATCAGAACCAACCGACGCGCCGTAAGCTGCCAGCATATTCATGTCGATGCCGGAGCCATGACGCGCGTGCATATCGATAAATGCCGCGCCTGGCAGCGCCATGCACATTTCATAGGCGTTGACCGCGGACACAGATGGAAATCCGGTCTTTTGCAACAGCAGCGTTTCCACTTCCGACAACTTGGACATCGGGCCGCGAACTTCCATTAATTTGCGTTCGGCAGGTACTATTTCGCCATCAGGGTAGAATCTCGTGATTTTCGCTTCGGGCACAATTGCCTTGATCAGTCGTTCCGCCGGTTCAAGCGCGGCAATGCAACGCCGTCGCAAAAAAACTGCATAGGTCACCTCCACATCGCCATTGGCCTCTACGACCAGGCGCGTATTGGTGAAATACTTGTCCGTCATTTGTGAAACTGGAGCTGCACCAAGGCTAACCTGGACCAGACGGTCAATGGCCTCGTCGCGGGACAGGCTGTCGGTATTTTTCGAAGTCATGAGGATTGCTGGCCTTGGCGGGTGAAAAAACAACAACACTCGCCGATCATGGCCTTTTCAAAGTAAAGTCGTCAATGGAGTTACAGTGCGAACTGCCTGGGGTTCCTGATCTACTCGACTTCGATCATGAACACCGACCAGACCCATCGCCCTTCAGCATCGGTATCGACGGTCTTCCCCCCTGTGTCATACAACAGCCAAACTGGACCACGGCCTCCAATTCCAAGCGGCTTGCCATTGGACGAAATCGCCAGAATCCAGTGCCGGGCATGTCTCTCCGCTGCCTCAAGCTCAATCGTGTAACCATCAAGCGCTACCAACGAAAGTTTTGCGTCAGCCGCCGCGCCTGCTGCCTTCATGACATCCTCCAGGCTCGGCCCTGCTGCATTGACAGCGGCTGGCCAATTTTCCGCCCTTGCAGTTACTGACACCTGAGGTAGTGCCGCCAGGCTTGCATATGTGAATTCGAAGGCCTTGGTGAATTCCTTCTCACGGAACTTGAAAAATGCGTCTGAAAAGTCTTCAGATCCGGATCGGTTTGAGATTTCAATCTTGCCGATGACGGTAAGCTGTGCCGGTTCCGCTGCAATTGCCGATAGTTGTCCTGGCATAGCCAAACCCAGCACAAACAGCATAGCAGTTACCAGGGACACCACTCGATTTTGCATATCGCATTCTCCTGACAATCAATAATCCCTTAACCCGAATTCTGACGGCACCATATGCCATCAATGATCGCGGAGAAAGCAGTCTGGAGTGCTTGGCGGAGTTATTGCCGCACACCGATCATCAACGGTACGTGGGCCAGATGATCCGTGGCAGGCAGTCGCGCAGCTTACCGGCGCCTGGTCAGATCCGAGCGGTCAAGGCCAATATCCTTGAGCACGTGATCATCCAGATAACCTGTATCAAGACAACTCGTGCCGGAAGATTGTCCAAGACGAATACCGTCGGTCAAATGACGCATTTTCTGTAATAGTGTCTCCGTGTCATGCTCTTTTTGCGAGCGGGTTGGAAGAATTGTCCAGTTCGACATAGGGCCAGTCCTTGTTGTTCTTGGTATTGAGTTCGGTAGCCCCCAAACAACGGCATGATCATTTCTATCGGAATCCCCGGATGCGTTATGTGGGATTTCCCACTAAAGTCGAACTCATCTGAAGGCCGGCGCGGCAGCCATGCGCGACAGATAGAGGCAGGCGCCCATGCACCTCTTGACCTTCAGTGCAGCAATTCGTCAGGTGTGCTCCGAAAGCCCATCGGGAATACAGCCATTGGACGAAAATCAACCACTCGACGCCATAACTACGGACGAAGTAAAAAGTGCCGTGGCGGCAGGTGTATTGCCGGAACAACATGCACAAGCTCTTCTGGCCTTTGCAGCACAATCGCGAAAGATGCCGCTGCAGGCAGATGAAGAATCGTTCCGGTTCATTCGCAGTTTCAACGACATTTTTGTCACCATCGCCATCGGGCTGGTATTGTTTGCGATCAACAGCCTGTTGGGCGGTCTTGGTTCGATGGACGGCGCAACAAGACCGGTCGCCATGTTCGCCATCGCAGCTGCCAGTTGGACAATGGCGGAATACTTCACCCGCCGCCGCCGGATGGCATTTCCCAGCATTGTATTGTTGGGTGCATTTGTTTTCAGTGTTTTTCTTGGCTCGGGAGCTATGGCAGGTGTGTTTGTATCCGGTCACGGCGAAGCAACAGGGGCCGGAATTGGCGCAGTATTCGCGGTCATTGCAGCGGGTTTGCACTGGATGCGTTTCCATGTACCCATCACCGTGGCCGCGGGCATGGCAGCGCTTGTTGTTCTAGCCACTGCTCTGGCCGGATTTGGCAGCACGACGTCGGCGATGCTGCTCGCCTCCGGCCTGGCAACCCTCGTGATCGCCATGATTTTTGACACCCGGGACAGGCTACGGCTGACCCGCAAGGCCGACATTGCTTTCTGGCTTCACATGCTGGCAGCGCCGCTGATCGTGCACGGTCTGTTCACGATGCTGGGCATCCTGACTGACAGCCTCAGCAGCGCGCAGGCCAGCGCCGTGCTGGCATTCTACCTGGCTTTCGGATTGCTGGCTCTGATCATTGATCGGCGGGCATTGCTGGTGTCGTCGCTGATCTATGTGCTTTATGCGGCCAGCACCCTTATCGCTGAATCCGGCTTCCGCGATTACAGCTCCGGTATCACAGCACTGGCGATCGGGATATTTTTGCTGTCATTGAGCGCTGGCTGGTCACCCATCCGCTCGAAAGTGGTGAGTTTCATGCCACAGGCAATACAGCGTTTGGTGCCACCAGCAAAAACCTGATAGGGGTTCAGGTGAATCAATGTTTCTCTAGATCCCGCCCAGCACAGCCTTGCTACCGGCAGCGATCAGGCCCGCATCGCTCGTTGCCGAAACAAGATTGAAACCCGAGTCTGCAAAACTCCTGGCCTGTGCACTCCCGGACGCGTAAATACCGGAAATCTTGTCGTGCTTGCGCGCCGAGGCCACAATTTTGGGAAGGGCGTCAGTCACATCCGGATCATTGGCGCCGCCTACCTTGCCACCGGACAGATTGATCGACAGGTCGTACGGTCCAACAAACACGCCATCAATGCCATCCAGCCCCAGAATATCATCGAGGTTGGAGATGGCCTGCGCAGTTTCAATCATCGCCAGCACGCAAATCAGATCATTGGCAGCACTCAGATAATCCTGACCGTTCATGCCCCACAACTCGAGAGCCTGCGCCGGACCAAAACTGCGTGAGGCAAGCGGTGGGTACTTGGTAACATCAACCAGTCGTCTTGCATCATCGGGTGTATTGATCATCGGCGAGATTATGACGGATGCACCTGCGTCCAGTGCACGCGCCGCCATTCCAAAATCATCCAGAGGTGGCCGCATCATTGGCACGCCACCGGCACGGCCAGTAGCCTGTATCATGAGGCGCATCTCGTCATAACTGGCAAAGCCGTGCTGCATGTCGCACAGCGCACCGGCAAAACCGCCACGCACGATGGCCGCTGCCTGTTCCTCACCCGGCATCTGGCACCAGACCATGAACACCGGGCCACCATTAGCGCTCGCAATACGTGTCTTTAGAGACAATGCATGGGAGTATCCCAATGCTTAACCTTCGTTTTCAAGCTGCAACATGGCCTCTGCCAGCAACTCGTCCATCTGACGGCGAAGTTGATGGTCGGACTGCTCTACACCTGCAGCATCAAAATCGCCACGCACTTTGCGGAATACATCCTCGTCGCCGGCTTCTTCAAAGTCAGACTTGATGACTTCTCTGGCATAAGCCTGGGCATCATCTCCGGTTTTGCCCATCAACCCGGCCGCCCACAGGCCCAATAGCTTGTTACGCCGTGCACCTGCCTTGAACTGAAGCTCCTGGTCATGGGCAAATTTGCCCTCGAAGCCTTTTTTCCGCTCGTCAAAACTGCTCATTCGTCTATGTGCTCCATTGTGAGGGCCTGATATTGATATTCGTCAAGACATAGCCAATCACTGTGGCAGCTTCAATACGTGTCATAGCAAAGTGGTAATTATTATGTCTTTTGATATTATGCGGCGTCGCGCATCATAAGGGCAGAAAACCCCGGATGCTGATTGAAACCGGTTAGGGAATCGCCCGCTTCCATTGTACCCATACTCCATCTGGTCTAGAGAGTGCCATTCGGCAGAAGCATTTTGAGGCGTGTTTGCCGCCACCCAGGGAAATTTCAAATGAACCAGCGCCGCAGACGCATTTATGAAGGCAAGGCAAAGATCCTCTACGAGGGTCCTGAGCCGGGCACAGTTATTGTACATTTCAAGGATGACGCTACCGCGTTCAATGCCGAGAAAAAGGCAGTCATTGAAGGCAAGGGCGTGCTCAACAACCGGATTTCCGAGTTCATATTTGAGCGTCTGAACGAACTCGGCCTGCCGACCCATTTTATCAAACGGCTCAACATGCGCGAACAGCTTGTGCGCGAGGTTGAAATCATTCCCCTGGAAGTAATCGTACGCAACATCGCAGCCGGTTCGATGGCAAAGCGGCTTGGGATAGAAGAAGGTACCGCATTGCCGCGATCCATCATCGAATTCTGCTACAAGAACGATGGACTGGGCGATCCGCTGGTGGCAGAAGAGCATGTCACGGCGTTCGGCTGGGCCAGCCCGCAGGAAATTGATGACATAATGGCCATGACCATTCGCATCAACGATTTCATGTCCGGCATGTTCGCCGCCATCGGCATCAAACTGGTCGACTTCAAGATCGAATTTGGCCGTCAGTATGAAGGCGATCTGGTCCGCACCATTCTGGCTGACGAGATCAGCCCGGACTCATGCCGGCTCTGGGATATGAAAACCAACGAAAAGCTCGACAAGGACCGGTTCAGACGTGATTTGGGCGGCCTGGTGGAAGCATACCAGGAAGTTGCCCGCCGGCTTGGTATCCTGAACGAAAATGATACCGCAAAACCGGCCAAACCGACGCTGGTCAAATCCTGACCTTTAGGTGCAGACCCGATCTGATTGTTCCTGAGGACGAATGCCGCATGAAAGCCAAAGTTATCATTACACTGAAAAACGGTGTGCTTGACCCGCAAGGCAAGGCTATCGAGGGAGCGCTCGCTTCACTGGGTTTTGCCGGAGTCGGCAATGTGCGCCAGGGAAAGTTTATCGAGCTGGATATTGATGCTGCCAATGCCGGCGATGCCAGAACCCGCGTTGAGGCCATGTGTGAAAAATTGCTATCCAATACCGTGATTGAAAACTACCGGGTGGAGGTTGAGTGAACACAACGACGAAATTCGCAATTGCATTTGCCGTCGTCACGCTTGGGTGGCTGCCGGCCAATGCCGTAGACACCCGCAAACTTGAATTGACGATGAACATCGGCGGCAAACCCTATGAAGTGGTCGCTGAACCTTTTGCGAGTTGGCAATTGGCATCTGAAGGCCAGATTTCACTGGATCAGAAGTTCAATATTCAACCTGACGGCGAGAGCGGCCTGATACAGGTCAAAATCGCACCCGGGGCGACAGGCAAAAAGGTGCCAAACCCGTGCGGTTTGCTGCGCGGGCTTTCGCAGTCACTGAAGAAGAGTGGCCTTCGCCTGTCGCCAGGCCGCAAACCGCAAATCAACATGGTCCCGGTATGTTCGATGGTAGCGGAAAGTTCTCTGACAACCTTTTTTTACTATTCCGCCACATTTGTCTTTGACGACCTCCTTATCGCCGGTGTGGCGCGCAGTTCCCGCGATCTCACAGATGACCAGATAAATGAATTCTCCCGATATCTTGCCTCCATTCAGGTGAAACCCAAGGAAACCGCGCAATGAAAGCTGCGGTCATTGTGTTTCCCGGAATCAATCGTGAAAACGACATGGCACGTGCACTTGAAAACGGCGCCAGTGCCGCAGTCGTCAGGGTCTGGCATACTGAAACCTGCCTGCCAGCCGGAACCGACCTTGTCGTGATACCCGGCGGGTTTTCCTATGGCGATTATCTGCGCTGCGGTGCCATTGCCGGCCGGTCACCCGTCATGAACGCCGTTGTTGATCACGCCAACCGTGGCGGACTGGTTCTTGGCGTGTGCAACGGTTTCCAGATCCTGACTGAGGCAGGACTGTTGCCCGGCGCTCTGATGCGTAATGCCGGGCTCAAGTTTGTTTGCAGGCAGGTTCGCCTGAGTGTTGAAAACGACACCACCTTCTTTTCCCGCTCAATGAAAAGAGGTGATGTTGTCTCCTGCCCGGTCGCCCATCACGATGGAAATTATTTTGCGGACGCAGGAACGCTGGAGCAACTGGAAGGTGAAGGTCAGATTGTTTTCCGCTATGCGGAAGGCACCAACCCCAACGGTGCGATCAATGACATTGCAGGCATTGTCAATGTTGCAGGCAACGTCATCGGCATGATGCCTCATCCCGAGAACATGATCGAACCCTTGCATGGCAATGTTGATTGCATGCCATTGTTTGAAGGCCTGGCTGCTGCCTGAAAAACACCATACTGCGAACGTGCAATGGGCATCCTGATGCCCGCGTCACGGCCACAACTGGTTCATACCCTTGCCAGGTTCGGCCTCGGTTTGGGCATCGTGTCCATCGTGGTGCAGTATATTGTGTTCCAGCCCTTGTTCAGGCAAATGGGCCTGGGCCCTGTCAGCTCTGCCTTCGGCATGTTGATGTATCTGACAATCCTGACCAACCTGATGATGGTTGCAGCCTACTGGTCAGCGTCATCCAGATCCACCGGCAGGATTTCGGCGTTTTTCAACCGGACGGGAGTACGAACCGCCATAGCAGCACATATCGCCTTGGTCGCAATTGTCTATGTGACTGCAATTCGCGGAGAAATTGCACTGACACCGCCAATGCTGGTGACAGACGCCTTGTTGCACTACCTGGCGCCCATTGTCTACCTGGGTTGGTGGTGGCTGCTTCCCGGCAAACAGTCATTGCACTATACGAACATTCCCATGTGGCTGGCGTGGCCAGCCATCTATCTCGCCTTCATCATGACGGCAGGATTTTTCACGGGCGGCTTCATCTATTCAATCCTGGATGTGAACAAGCTGGGAAGCATGATAGTGGCAATCAATATCGCCCTGGTGTTCGGTCTTCTTGCAGCGATCAGCGCCGGCCTGGTCTTTGTAGCCAGAACCCAGGCAACCAAGTAAACGTTCTGGTAAGTAGAGGCGACTGACAAGAGCAACGGGCCGGATCGCTCACGGTGAGCCATACCTGAATCATTCCCCAGTAGATCACAGACGATTCTCAGGTTTCATTGTTTTCTAAATGTAATGAGTGCCTTGCCATTGGAAACCACGAATCCGGCGAACGCCAATATCCAGAAGAAGCCCGCAAAGTGTAGCAAGTAAACGTCGAAACTATGCCAGAACACTGCAGCCACTCGCACAACTGCAGAAACAATGATGGCCGCAAACACCAGCTTGGTCGTTGAGTTGGCCGTAAGGAGTTGTCCGGTGTGTCCCAAGGTGGCTCGTGTCATGACAGTGAGGGTCATGGCACCAACTGCCCCTGCTCCAAATGCATGAACTCCTGCAGAAACCGGCACATGTCCGGGAAACAATCCAGCAAGGCCCGCCAGTATCATCCCAGCTGGAACGAAGACATAGGCAATATGCAACATGAAGATGAGAGGTTCAGCGCCCGTGCGCAATCCCGCCCATCGAACGAGCCGGATAATGTTCAGCAAACCTCCAACAACGAGCATGTATCCCGACCATGGCAACGCAGCATCAACCACCCACAGCAGCAAAGCCACCACGGAAATCGCAATCGTCAGACTATCAAACCTGTTGAAGGTCGCCGGGAGTAACTTGCTGCCTCGCTTGACAAGCCAGTTGCGGGTAAAGCTTGGAATAATACGACCGCCGATGAGCATGATGAACACGATACCTACAGCAAGGCCAAGTCTTCGGGACGTTTCGGTTGACCCATAAAGATGCGCTTCGATGTGAAACCAGACATTTGCAGCAAACAGAACCGACAAAGGAAGGACGACTTTGAGATTTCGCCAGTTTTTCCCGGCAATGATCTCACGGGCAGCAGCAAACGTAATCGCGAGCAGAAACGAGCAATCCAACAGCAGCACGAGTTGCCATCCAAGCAAATCCGAAAACATGATTGCGGCGCGCCCCGCAAACCAAAATGTGAACAGCAGCAATAAGGAATACCCCTGCACCGGGAGTTTGCCCGTCCAGTTCGGGATAGCGGTCAGCAGAAATCCGGCAATCACGGCCGCAAGATAGCCGAAAATCATTTCATGCGCGTGCCAGTCAACCGGGTTGAAAATGCTGACCAGTTCAAGCGAGTCACCAAACACCGGCAGCCATATCATCATGATTGCAGCGGCATACACAGTCGCAGCCAGGAAGAATGGCCTGAAGCCGTAACTGAGAACTGCCAGCCCGCTGAAGGGTAGTATTCGGGCAATTGCCATCAGATTGCCATCTCTCGAAACGACGTTGAACCAGAATTGGTGGTCTACCAGACAACATATGCTGACCCAACCTGAAACGTTTGCCGTTGATTGAAATCAATAGAAACAGCGCAGTATGCAAACGTCACAAATTCCGGGCAACACACCGATCTGCCGGCATTCGACGATCACTTCAGCGTGGCCGAATCCCGGTAAATCAAACCGCGGGCCCTTCGTCCCGTAAAATGTCTGATGCTACATCATATTACACTGAAACAGGTGAATAGACCCAGCTCCGGCAATCGGCAACTACATTCTCAATTTGGGCCAGCGATCTGCTTCCAGCATGGCCTGCTCGCGACTGATACCAATGTCAGCCAGTTGATGATCGGACAAATCACGCAGTTGCCGGCGCGAGCGATTGTAGTGGAGGCAACGGCAATACCAGCGCCATGCCAGCAACCAGATCGGAACTGATTTCACTGGTGCCTGTGACGTCTCATCGAGGTGTTGCCCCCTCAGTGAATCTAAAATTGTATCTATTGAACCCATAACATGACTCCTTTCAGCCACCAGTGATGTTTTCCATCGGGCCTGTTCTCGACTACACGATTGATGCATTGCAATTTTCGGGATTTCAATGTATTTATTGTCACCATGACAACTTGGTTCCCCGAAATAAGGCGCTCAGGCGTGCCAATTTATATCGAAATTGCTGATGCAATGTCGAAGGACATTGATAGCGGGAAACTGAAACGCGGCGAGAAATTGCCTCCACAACGAAATTTGGCATTCGATGTTGGGGTGACAATAGGTACAATTGGACGCGCCTATGCTCTCGCCCGCAAACGTGGACTGGTAACCGGTGAGGTTGGCCGTGGTACCTATGTCCGCTCCAGTGAACCGCCGATGCTTGAGGCAACCGCTGCGGCATCCGGTTTCCACCAGATGGCAGAAATTGTGATCCCGGACGGTATCCACCCTGCCCCGGGCAAGCTGCGGCTGGATTCCACCAGTGCGCCGGAAGTCGGTCAGTCCGGCGTCATCACCCGCCACGTCGCGGCCATAATGTCAGACTTCCCTGACAAGACCACTGACTACATCCGGTCCCTCAAACCGGAGTGGCAGCAGGCCGGCCAGGCCTGGTTATCGACCGGAGGCTGGCAGGCGGATGAGGCATCCATTGTGCCGACAATGGGTGTCCACGCTGGAATGATGGCTGCCATCGCAACGCTGACTGCGCCAGGTGACAGGGTTGCCTTCGAGGCAGTTACCTACGCTTCGCTGGCACGCGCCACAAACCTCATCGGGCGCCAGCCAGTTTCAGTGCCAATGACCGAGGACGGCATGGATGTGGAAGCTTTCGACCACATCTGCGCAAATCAGCACCCGAAGGCAGTTGTGGTTATCCCCACCATCCAGAATCCGACAACCGCCATTTTGCCCGCAGATACTCGTGAACACCTCGCCACAATCGCGCGCAAACACGGTGTGTTTATTATCGAAGACAACATCTATGGCGCATGCGTTGACGAGGCCCCCGCCCCCATAGCAGCGCTTGCGCCGGATATTACCTTCCACCTTGGCGGCCTGTCCAAATCGGTTGCAGCGGGAATTCGATCAGGCTGGGTGTCGTGTCCTCCAGCCTATGTAAGGTCACTGCCTGTTGCGCACAAAATGTTGACCGGCGGCATGCCTTTCCTGCTGGCTGAAACAGCAGCACGCATCGTGCGCTCAGGAGAAGCCAACACGATCGCGCGGACTGTCCTGGGTGAGATCGGAACCCGCATAACAATCATTCAAGAGATTTTGTCGGGTCACGACTATCGATCACACAACAACAGCCCGTTTATCTGGCTGAAATTGCCGGAACCATGGCGGGCCAGCCTGTTTGTATCGGCAGCACGCGATATCGGCCTGCTGGTTGACGGGGATGATGAATTTCAGTTTTCCCGGGACCAGACCAGCCTGCATCGCGTCCGTATAGCGTTTTCAACCTTGCCGTCGCACGCTTTGTTGCGCGAAGCGCTGATCCGTGTGCGCAGATTACTTGATGCAGGTCCATCAGGTTATGACAGCTACGCCTGACACCCGAAAGCGGCCCACGAACAATCATTCAGTTTAAGTCAATTTTTCAATAACTTATATTCGCATTCTAATGTCGAAAATTTGAACGTAATGGTTCAGTTGACTTTAGTTACATCCGCCGGTTTCTCTCCGATTTGCACGCGGCGCTGCTAGGATGCAGCGTTAACCAGTGGACCGGCGACCTGCTTTGGCGAAAGCGGACTCAATCCCTCGACTCCGGTCCAACGGCCCTTTTTACGCCTGAAGGAGACACAGGTAGATGAGTAAGTCGCGTACACCCCTTTTGCCCCTGAAAAAGTTTGCAGCAAACCAGTCAGGCGCAGCGGCCATGGTTCTTGCTGTTGCGTCACTGCCACTGGTGATGGCTGCCGGTGCGGCAGTGGACTATGGCAATGCCGTATCCGTGCAGGCACGCCTGCAGGCAGCCACCGATGCTGCAGCGCTTGCTGCGGGACGTCAGGCAAACCTTCCGGTTGCCGAGCTTGAGCACATAGCAGACCTCTATTTCAAATCAAACTACAATGCTCCGGCGAATACCGACCTGCCGACCATGGCTTTGACTATTGATTCTGATGGGCAGTTGCGTGTCGATGGTGAGGTTAAGGTGAAAAACTACCTTATCTCGGTGGCCGGCTACGAAAAAACAACCGTTACCGCCACATCACGGGTTACCAAGGAAGGCAGTGGTCTCGAAGTAGCACTGGTATTCGACAATACCGGGTCGATGGGTAATCAGAACCGGTTATCGACGCTCAAGGTGGCCGCCCGCGACTTCGTCAATATCCTGTTCGGGCCTCGTGAAGTCGCGGACACCCTGAAAATTGCAGTGGTGCCGTTCTCCCAGTTTGTGAATGTGGGTGCCGACAAGGCAACCGAAGACTGGATCGACAAGTCCGGTCTCAATCCCTATTCGAAAGTCAACTTTCTATCTGGCAGTTGGCACAACTGGCTGGCCTGGCAGGAGATATCCAACCGTACCTGGACTGGTTGCGTGGAATCACGTGCCGGAGCGCTCTCGGTGGATGATGCACCACCCGACGTGGGCAATGGCTTAACCCTGTTTCCGCCAGCGTTCGCCCCTGACGAGCCTGGCACCAATACCTCCACGGCCGATTTTTCAGTGGGCCAGAACACCGTTTACAGGTACATGAACAGTTACCTTGCTGACAGCAACACCAGCAGTCTTGATCAGCGTCAACGCCACGAAGGCAAATACCAGGCTGCATCTGTTACAACCACGTCGCGTGGTCCGGACAGTGGTTGCAATGTACAACCAATCCTTGCCCTGAACAATGTGAAGCAGCCTGTGCTTGACACCCTGAGCAACATGTCCGCCGGCGGTTACACCCATGTAGCAGAAGGTGTCGGCTGGGGGTTGCGGGTATTGTCGCCGGGCGCGCCGTTTACCGAAGGTGTGCCGTATTCCAACGAAGAGATCACCAAGGCAATGGTCTTGCTGACCGACGGTGAGAACACGTTCGACACCGAATCGAACCACAATACGTCCACCTACACAGCCTATGGATACCTGGCCCAGGCACGCCTTGGTTCAAGCAACTACAACACTGCAATCTCTGCACAGAACACACTGCTTCAACAGGCCTGCAACAACGTCAAGGCGAAGGAAATCGTTGTCTATTCCTTTGCGTATAACGTGCCAAGTGCTACCCAGCGCAATCTCATCAAAAACTGCGCAACCAGCCCGGAAAAGTATTTCGACCCGCCCACCAACGCTGCCCTGGTGGCCAGCTTCCAGCAGATTGCCGATGAATTGCGAAAGCTGCACTTGAGCGAATAGCCAAATCGATTGCTCGGCGAAGCGTGCTTTGTGCTCAACCGACAAAGCCCACGTTTCGCGCAAAGGAGAGAGCGCGCAGGACAGCTTGCTTTCCTGCGCGCTCTGTTTGTTAACACAACCAAACTCTTTGTGAACAATACCGGCTGCAGCGACACACTGTCCAAAACTTTCAGTTTGCCATGTATCCCGGGGCGTCCTTGCGCTAAAAGATTTTTTTCTGCCGCCCCTCAAGAACTGAGCACGCCTGCGCATGACAGCCCGACCATCCTTTATCAACAATGTTGCCATCACCGATGAGCTTGTTGCCCAACACGGTCTCAAGCCGGATGAGTATGAGCAATTCGAAAAACTCATCGGACGCACGCCGACCCTGACTGAACTCGGGATCGTGTCGGCCATGTGGAACGAGCACTGCTCCTACAAGTCCTCAAAAAAGTGGCTCAAGACGCTGCCCATCACCGGAGAGCGTGTCATACAGGGACCAGGTGAAAATGCCGGCGTCGTCGATATCGGCGATGGCCAGGTTATCGTGTTCAAGATGGAAAGCCATAATCACCCGTCTTTTATTGAACCGTATCAAGGTGCTGCGACCGGCGTTGGCGGCATCCTGCGCGATGTGTTCACCATGGGCGCCCGCCCGATTGCCGCGCTCAACGCACTGCGCTTCGGCGCACCGGACCATCCCAAGACACGGCATCTGGTTTCCGGCGTGGTTGCCGGCATCGGTGGCTACGGCAATTCTTTCGGCGTCCCTACCGTCGGTGGTGAAGTAAATTTTCACGCGCGCTACAATGGCAACATACTGGTCAATGCCATGGCAGTTGGCCTGGCAGCAGCGGACGGCATATTCTATTCACAAGCCAGAGGCGTTGGACTTCCTGTGGTTTATCTTGGTGCAAAGACTGGCCGCGACGGCATACACGGCGCCACCATGGCGTCTGCCGAGTTTGATGATTCGATCGAGGAAAAACGCCCGACGGTTCAGGTCGGAGATCCATTCACCGAGAAATGCCTGCTTGAAGCCTGCATGGAACTGATGGCGTCAGGCGCTGTTATCGCCATTCAGGACATGGGTGCGGCCGGCCTCACCTGTTCCGCTGTTGAAATGGGCGCGAAGGGCGGACTAGGCGTTGAGCTCAATCTCAATGCTGTCCCGTGCCGCGAAGATGGCATGAACCCTTATGAAATGATGTTGTCGGAGAGCCAGGAACGCATGCTCATGGTTCTGCGCCCCGAACAGGAAAAGCAGGCAGAAGCAATCTTCCACAAATGGGGACTTGATTTTGCCATCGTCGGCAGGACAACGGATGACCTGCGCTTCCGTTGCCTGTGGAACGGTGAAGAGGTCGCCAATCTGCCAATCCGCGAACTGGGCGACGAAGCACCCGAATACGACCGGCCGTGGACTGAGCCAAAAATACCTGTCGCGCTTGCTGCACACGACGTCCCGGCTCCCAATGATCTGGCGAAAGCCATCGTCAAGCTGATGGGATCTCCCGACATGGTTTCCCGCCGCTGGGTATGGGAACAGTATGATTACCTGATCCAGTCCAATTCAGCTCAGATTCCGGGCGGAGACGCAGCCGTGGTGCGCGTCAATGACGAGGGCAAGGCAGTCGCGATCTGTATCGATGTCACTCCGCGCTATGTGGAGGCTGATCCGTTTGAAGGCGGCAAGCAGGCGGTCGCCGAGGTCTGGCGAAACCTGACCGCCGTGGGTGCAGACCCCGTCGCCATTACCGACAACCTGAATTTTGGCAACCCGGAAAAGCCAGAAATCATGGGAACATTTGTCAAGGCTGTGCAGGGTATCGGTGAAGCCTGCCGCGCGCTCGGCTTTCCCGTCGTGTCCGGCAATGTGTCTCTTTACAATGAAACCCACGGCAGGGGCATTTTGCCCACGCCGGCCATTGGCGGCGTTGGCCTATTGCCCGATGTGGCGCAAATGGCAACGCTTGCCTTCAAGCATGAAGGTGACGCGATCATCCTGATCGGCGGTCATGGCAGCCATCTCGGGCAGTCCATGTATTTGCGGGAAATTCTGAGGCGCGAGGAAGGCACGCCTCCTCCGGTCAACCTGCAGATTGAAAAAGCCAACGGTGACTATGTGCGCATGATGATCCGGAAAGGACGTGTTACGGCTGTGCACGACATTTCCGATGGTGGCCTGATAGCTGCTTTGGCCGATATGGCTCTGGCGTCCCGCATCGGCTGCAAGATCGAACTTCCCCGCGGCATTGAGGTTCACGCTGCCCTGTTCGGTGAAGATCAGGCGCGATATGTGCTGACCTGCAGGCCAATGGACGCCCATGGCCTGATCGGTGCAGCGGAAGATACCGGCATTGTCGCATCCCGGATCGGAACGGTGACCGGGTCAGGGTTGATTGTTATGGGACAAGCCTCCATATCTCTCAACAAGTTGCGCGCCGCACATGAAGACTGGTTCCCGGCTTACATGAGCACCGCTGCCGAGGTAGCCTGAAGGATTAATTGATGCCGATGCCTGCAGAAGAAATTACCGCCATGATCAGGGACGCCTTACCTGATGCCCGGATCGAATTGACTGACCTTGCCGGTGACAACGATCACTGGTCGGCAACAGTCATATCGGAGGCCTTCCGCGGAAAACCAAAGGTGCGCCAGCACCAGATGGTTTATGCCGCGCTCAAGGGCAAGATGGGCGGCGAACTGCATGCGCTTGCACTGACCACCGGCGCGCCTGACTGAACAACATCAGGTTTTGATGGAATCAGGCAGCCGGGAAGTGTAAGACTGGCTGCTGAAATCTTGATCCCGGCCCGGCGTCGGGACGACATGGAGAACAAGGAATGACAAACCCAATCAATGAGTGGATCGGCAATGCCGTGAAATCAAACGATGTAGTGCTTTTCATGAAAGGCACCCCTGAACAGCCGCAGTGTGGTTTTTCCGGTCGTGTCGTGCAGATGCTGGACTATATGGGCGTTGCCTACGCAGGCGTGAATGTGCTGCAGTCGGATGACCTGCGCAACGGCATCAAGGAATTCTCCGACTGGCCAACTATCCCCCAGCTTTACGTCAAGGGCGAGTTTGTTGGCGGCTGCGATATTATCACCGAGATGTTCCAGAACGGCGAACTGAAGGACATGTTCGCAAATGGCGGCATTGAAGTTAAGCAGGCCAACGCAACTGCCTGATCTGATTGCAGGTTTTTGCTGTGAGCTTAGGGTGTCCGATTTCTGTCAAAACATTGCCATAAGTGTGGCGCTAACTTTCATCATCGAGGGGCGATCTCGAAAGGAAGTGACATGATGACTGGAGCAAATTTCAGATCTTTTGTGTTTGCAGGGCTGTTGGCGGCAGGTTCGTTGCTCGTGGGCAACAACGCAGCGTCGGCCACACCGGCTGCAAGCACTATTGCCGGCAGTGGAGTGTCCGGCATGGTGCGGGAGGCATCACAGATAACCAGGGTACGCCGCGGCGGACGGGGCGGATACCGTGGTGGCGGTCGGGGGTACCGTGGCGGCTGGCGCGGTTATCGTGGTGGCTGGGGCCGTTACCGTGGATGGTACGGTGGAGGACCCTACTTCAGGTTTGGAGCGCCCTATTGGTACGGCGGCTACTACCCTTATGGCTACAACAATTTCTATTATCGGCCACCCGTGCGCCGGGCCTACCGTGGCGGCGGGGTCTGCGGCCGTGCGCATCGCGCCTGCGTCCGGAACTGGGGTTTTCCCGGCCCCAACTACAGAGGTTGCATGAGATATGAACGCTGCCCCCCGAGATAGCTGAGGCTTGATTGTGACAAAGTGAAACCCAGGCTTTCAGATCATCGATCTGGAAGTCTTTTTAATGGCGGACGGATATCTTCCTGCCAGATGCCGTTGTCTGAAAGCAAAACTGGGCCAGGCCCCCAATACCGTTGCATTGCCGCAATCAGGAGATCACGCCACCTCAACCGGCGCAGTCAAAACTTCTGTGGAACATACAGGTGGTCCGGCAACACCTTGCGTTCATAGTTCGGATTGAATACGCGGTCGGGAAGGATTGCCTGGGTGTGGGGCACATCTTCGTAAGCGACCTGGGCAAGAAAATGATTGATGCAATTCAATCGCGCACGTTTCTTGTCATTGCCTTCGACTATCCACCAGTGAGCTTCGGGAATGTTGGTGCGTTCCAGCATCTCCTCCTTGGCCTTGGTATAGTGTTCCCAACGCACTCTCGATTGCAGGTCCATCGGGCTTAACTTCCACTGTTTCATCGGGTCATGAATGCGCATCAGAAACCGCAATTGCTGTTCCTGGTCAGTTATGGAAAACCAGTATTTCACCAGCGTAATACCTGACCGCACGAGCATTTTTTCAAAATCCGATACGTCACGGAAAAATTCCTCAACCTGTTCGGGATTGGCAAACTCCATCACCCGTTCAACACCTGCACGGTTGTACCAGGAGCGATCAAACAGAACGATTTCACCGGCCGCCGGCAGATGCGGAACGTAACGCTGAAAATACCAGCTTGCCTTTTCACGCTCCGTCGGCGCAGGCAAGGCCACGACCCGGCACGACCGCGGATTGAGGCGCTGCGTAATGCGCTTGATTACCCCGCCCTTGCCTGCAGCATCGCGGCCTTCAAACACCACAGCCACTTTGCTGCCGGTATGCGCCACCCAGTCCTGCAGCTTTATGAGTTCAGACTGCAGGCGGAACAACTCGCGAAAGTACACTTTCCGGTCAATGGTCGATCTGGATTTCAGCGCTTCAATGTCGCGAAGCTCCCTGGCCACACGATTGTCATCAATCTCAAGTTCCAGTTCTTCATCAAAACTGTCCGCCAATTCGGCATCGAGCCAGGACATGTCTAGCGGATTGTCCAGTCGGTTGTTCAATTTCATGTCTCCCGCTGCACCACAGTGATTTGCACCATCAGTATCAATATCCATACATGACAGATACATGACGTTCATCAAACTCGTGTGGGCCGAAGAATTCACGGCAGCGGGGTATCGCGGACAATCTGGAAAAATATGGCCTGTGAACAAGATGGTAATCTGCTTCAGGCCTGTTGAACAGCGATCTTCAGTACCACACTAACTTGCCAGCCTTGAATCCGAATTGTCATATTGTTGTTGCTTGGCCTGATCTAAATTGTTGAGGCAACTGAGCTGCTCTTGACCCCCTGCTTGCCCACCAAGCAAGTGCGCTGATTCCACCGTTGCACTTATGGCCCATCCGTTACACCCGGCGGACGGGCTCCTCCGCTCAGTATCATCACCGCAAGAAGAAGGGACTGTCGCGTTAAGTTACCATCCCTACTAACCGGAGTAACATGGGTTCACTTGAACCCTTAAAGGTGCTTTATAACTTTTGATTTTGTCAGGACTCATTAATAGTATCCATTCTGCGGGAGGCCATTTTGCTGTCCTGTTGCTTCAATGCCTCATTTCACTATCACCACACCTGTCACCGTCGAGCTTGAAGAAAAAGGCTCCCGCTTCATCGGTCATCTGGTGCCGTGGCCCGAGTTCAGGTACAGGCTCTCATGCCTGCGTGAAGACCATCGCAAGGCTTCACATCACGTTACGGCTTATCGCCGCATGCTGCCGGACAATCGCATTGACGAAGGCGCCAGGGACGCTGGCGAACCGGCCGGCACTTCCGGCATGCCGACCCTCAAGGTACTGATTGGGGCAGACCTGGTTGATGCAGGGATCATCACAGTGCGCTACTTCGGTGGCACCAGGCTTGGTGCCGGCGGCCTTGCGAGAGCCTATGCCGGGACTGCACTTCGCGCGATTGCGGCAGCAGAACTGGTGTCGTGGCAGCGGAACATAATTCGCAGCATTAGTTGCAGGTTCGAGGAGATCTCATCGCTGGAACAGGGCATCGCTGCTGCAGGACTGACCGTAATGAGCCGCGATTATACAGATGCCGGCGTCACCATTGCTGTTGAAGGATCCGAAGATGCTGTCGAATCAATCGTTCAGTCGCTTTCGGCAGGTACCTATCCGCCCTTGCGCTGATCCGGATGCAGGCTGCTGCCCAGCACGTGCTCGCTGCGGCCGATCACGTCGTCGCTTGACCCGACAATCAGCGGGTTCGGCGCCCTGACAACCCGGTTGTCCTTGCCCGGATACGGCAGGCAGGACAGGAAGTGCCGCATGCAATTGAGCCGGGCCCGCTTCTTGTCGTTGGATTTTATGATCGTCCACGGGGCATCGGCAGTATCTGTGTAAAAGAACATGGCTTCCTTGGCTTCCGTATAATCATCCCACTTGTCCAGGGATGCCCGGTCAATCGGCGACAGCTTCCACATTTTCAGCGGTTCTGCCTCACGTGATTTGAACCGGGCCACCTGTTCTTCACGAGTGACGGAGAACCAGTATTTGAACAGCCTTACACCACTGCGCACGACCATGCGCTCGAAATCCGGAGTCTGGCGCATGAACTCCAGATATTCGTTGGCTGAACAGAACCCCATGACCCGCTCAACACCTGCCCGGTTGTACCAGGAGCGATCAAAGAACACGATCTCGCCTCCCGATGGCAGATGCTCGATATAGCGCTGGAAGTACCATTGGGATTTTTCACGGTCGGTTGGCTTTTCCAGAGCTACAACACGCGCCCCACGCGGGTTCAGGTGTTCTGTAAATCGCTTGATTGTGCCACCCTTGCCGGCCGCGTCACGGCCTTCAAACAGCAGCACGATGCGTTGCCCGGTGGTTTTGACCCACTCCTGAACCTTCAGTAGTTCAACCTGGAGTTCAGCCTTCTGTTTTTCATAGGCCGGTCGCCGAACCTTGGTCTTGTACGGATACTCACCCTGTTCAAATACCCGGCGAATCTGTTCCCGCTCATCGGCGCCAACTCCGGAAGCAATGTCTTCCGGTAATGGCTGACCAGTCGTTTTAGCATCGCCTGCCGACGGTGTGTCGGTAAACTCCACCAACGTTTCATGAGAATCTTCTGGCATTCGACCTCCGCATTCTTACCTGTCCTCGTATTGACGGTTACATCAAAAACACAGCACACAACTTGATTTATGACAAATCAGTGACAGGCTCAGGAAACTCGCCATGGCAGCCACGACATCCCCTGCTCCCTCCATCAACCCCGTGCTGGTCATCGTATGCGGCTGCCTGATTGCCCTGATTGCCTTCGGTGCACGCTCCACCATGGGCCTTTTCACCGTACCGGTTACTGAGGCCAACGGCTGGGGTCGCGAAACTTTCGCACTCGCCATGGCGCTGCAAAACCTGATCTGGGGCATTGCACAGCCTTTCGCCGGAGCTTTTGCAGACAAGTTCGGCACTTTCCGCGTCATCATCACCGGGGCAGTCATCTATGCGACCGGCCTGGCCCTTATGGCAGTGGCGGGCAGCGTATTCCTGCTGATGCTCTCCGGCGGCCTGTTGATGGGCTTGGGCATCGCAATGACATCATTCACGGTGATCATGGCATCTTTCGCCCGCCTGGTGCCGCCGGAAAAGCGCTCATGGTCATTCGGGATTGCAACTGCGGCCAGTTCCATGGGGCAGTTCGTGTTTGCGCCTTTGGGGCAGGCGTTCATCTCCGGCTTCGGCTGGCAGATGGCATTGCTGCTGCTCGCCGCGTCCGTGCTGTTCATGTTCGCGCTGGTGCTGCCGCTGCGCGCTAACCGCGGTGGCGTTGCGCGCGATGAGACCGAGCTTGAGATGAACATCTCGCAAGCCTTGTCACGCGCCGTCAGCAATCCGAGTTTTGTCCTGCTTACACTTGGCTTTTTTGTATGCGGATTTCAGGTCGCATTCATGACGGTCCACTTCCCGCCATTGCTTGTAGAAAACGGCATAGACCCGCAACTTGCTGCCTGGTCTATCGGCATTGTCGGCCTGTTCAACATTATCGGCGCTTATTCGGCAGGTATTGTCGGCGGCAGGTATTCGAAACGCTATAGCCTGACGCTTTTGTATCTGGCCCGGTCAGTGGCCATGACCCTGTTTTTCGTGCTGCCGATAACGCCGCTGACCACCGTAGTGTTTTCCGCCTGCATGGGGCTTTTGTGGCTGTCAACCGTTCCACTGACAATGGGGCTGGTAACTGTCATTTGCGGCACGCGCTACATGGCCATGCTGTATGGCATTGTGTTCCTGTCTCACCAAGTTGGCTCATTCCTCGGCGTCTGGCTGGGCGGCAGGTTGTACGATCAGACCGGCACCTATGACACGGTCTGGTGGATCGGCGTGGCGCTTGGCCTGTTTGCTGGCCTCATGCACTGGCCGATCAGGGAAATGCGCGCGCCTGCCTTTTCCATGCCGGGCGCAGCACAGGCGTAACACCATGAGATGGCCCGGACACGGAACCGCAGCCGCACTGTTTGCAGGTATCCTGGTTTTCTGGCTGGCGGCATTTGCATTGTTCATGCATCTGGGCCGTGCGGCGCCTGACCAGTCCGGATCCTTGCTGGCGGTGTTTTCTCCCTCGATGGCGCAAAGCCGGATATTTGCCAGCATCGTCCAAGCCGGCGGCCGCCCGGTTCGACCCACATGGATGCCGGGCACGTGGGTCGCTTATGGTGATGAACCGGGATTTGCCGGCCGCCTCAAGGAACATGGTGCGATCAGCGCCTATGCCTCAACACCATTTTTGCCACAACTTGCGGGCTGCTTTGCCTATGTGGACGCGAAGGCAGCGCAGTTATTCACGCTTGATCAGTAAGATTATACCAGATCCCAGTAACAGCGACTCATTTCATGGGATCATAGCGGTTCACTCGGGCAGGCGCAGTGCGCAGCGCGATGTGGTGCATCGGGCAAGCAATGCAACGCACCCGATGGGCCGCTATGACCCACCCGGAGGGCCGGGCGCTTTTTCCCGCCAGCTACGTTGCGCGCCGCTTGTGGTATATGTACCACGGGGCGACACGCGCCTTGCCGGCGGAAAAAATCGCTCCGGTGAAATGGGTCGCTGTTACTGGGATCTGGTATCACTCAACCAGGTCGGACACAGCGAGTTTAAGTTGCTTGAGCTTGTAGTCTGCCAATTTGTACTGCCAGCCTTCAGTTCGCTCCTGCAGATCCTTCTGCGTGGCTTTGTCTTTGCCCTCATTGACCACGTGAAGGCTCACCCAGTCATCCCCGGTGATGCGAAATTCGACGATCAGGCCATCCGCCATCATGAGTGTGGTGCGATGAGAGATGTCGCCGCCAATGTCCTTGCGCACATCCACAAAATTGACATTGCCGAGGTCGGTTGCTGCATACCTCAGTGTCAGATCGTTCTTCGGCTTCTTGCCGTCCGGTATGACATTCAACTCAAACTTTGCCTGACCACCCTCTGTTACGCCGGTTCGGCGCACCACCAGTTCTTCCCCGCCCGAAGGCTGGAAGGTTGCGCGCACCACATGGTCGATATTCATGTCGGTAATGGCGTTGTCAACCCAGCTCTCAAGTTTGATATCTGCGTCCACGATACCGCGCGCCAGCCAGCTTTGTCTTGAGTTCCGGCAACCGGACATATTGTCCGTCACCGACAGCGCCTCCCAGCCGGCCGCGGGCCTTCTTGCCCAGGATGATTTCACCGAGAATGTTTCCCCTCGCATCCTCGAACCTGATCAGCCGGCTTTTCGCGTCCTTGCCGGCAGCAGGTTCAACTTCAATCAGCGGATACTTCTCATCCCGCGTGGTCTTGGCGTCAAACTTCTCCAGGCTTGCAGCAGCAACGATGGCAGTCTGGAACTTGCCGCCCTTTACCGGATAAGACGATCCGCCGAGCACGTAGGACGTACCGGAACGTTCAATACGGACCTCTCTTCCCCCTGGGAAACAGTGATGGACGCCACATCGTTGGCCCTTGCCAGCAACTCCGGTAGCAGGCGTTCGCCGCGCTGTGTCTCGACATAGCCGGATGAGTTGGACTGCAACTGCCAACCGGCACCGGCCAGTGCAACAGCGGCGGCAGCAGCCAGCACAATGACGCTTCGAGGGGTCATTGTTCACCTCCGCTTGCCTTCGATGAACTTGCCCGGGACCGCCTGCGCCACAATCCCAGGAACCCGAACAAGCCAATGAGCAGCGGCACAACAGCTATATTCGCCACCTTTACCCTGGTACCCAGGGCATCAATGTCGGCCCGCAGATTGCGCTGCACCTCACGCAGGCTCCTGCGAACGGTGAACATTTCGGTTCTGAAATCCTCAATGCCCTTTTGCTCGGCCTCGCTCAGGGTGACTTCGCCGTCCCTGGAGCGCGACAGCAGGTCAGTCAGTTTTTTCTGCGTTTCTTCAAGCCGCTTGTTCAGTAACTGCTCCTGTTGTCTGAACCGGGCATTGGCGTCGGCCCGCAACTGCGCCACACGGGTAAACGGTCGTTGTTCGACACCGCGCCCGCGCAGTCCCGCCAGCGCCTGGCCACCGGCCATGTCCTGAATCGCATTGATCAGAAAGTTGGCATTGCCGGCGCGCGGAATGACCACCTGTTGGCCGTTGGACTGGCCAACTTCAGCCCAGAACGTATCATACAGCATATCTGCGTCCGACACGGCCAGCACGTTGACCGGCCCCGTTGCAATATGTTCACCCTCTGTCGCTCCATCCTTGGGACGTCCGTCCTTGAATGATGACCTGGCATCGCCCCGCAGGCGGGCCGCCAGAACACGTTGCTGACCGTCCGGCAGGAACGACTGCAAAAGCTTGATCGGATTGGGATTGCGCAACTGCTTGACATCAATCATTGCCGAGCGTGACGAGCTTGCGATCATTGGCTGGAAAACCGGGCCTGCATCCTTCACAGGAGAAAGCGCACCGGCAGAAGCGACCAGTACAGACGCAACCTGGTTGAAGATTCCATCGGACCGGTCGAAGCTGGTGTCGCTTATGGCCAGCCACGGCAGGTAGTTCACGATGGCCGGTTGACCCTGATTGTCGAACTGGACCTGCCGGGAGTTATCAATATCGCCGACAACCTTGTCTGCCTCAAGCTGCACTCCCCATGCCGCCAGCAGGGCTGTGAACAGCGGATTTGCCGGCAAATTGTCACGGCCTGCCTGAAGCACCTCCGAATAGGGATCTGCAAACACAATCACCGGCTTGCCGGCCAGTGCATATTGATCGATGGCGTATGCCGTCTTCTCGTTGAGGTCGCCCGGTGCGATCAACAACAGCAAGTCTGCATCCTCAGGCACGGCGTCAAATGTTGGAGCCAGGAGATCGATATCGAAAAAATCCCGCAGCTGCCCGAGTACTGCCCAGGCCGGTATCTGCTGACCGGTCTGCGGATTGACATTTCCTGCGATTGGCAGGCGGCTCATCAGGGCGACCTTCTTCTTGCCAGCATTGGCAAGCTTGAATACCATTCGGGTCAGATCGAGTTCCAGAAAATCCTGCCGCTCCAGCGCCAGGAATGGAATGATCTCCAGTTCGTCCGTGGAATTGCTGCCGGCCAGGCCAAAATAAGCCGACCCATTTCCGCCCGGCAGCGGTGCACCCTGCAGACCGATGGCGGAGGCTTCATCCTCTTCATCCGTGAACCGTTCGGTTTTCACCAGCGACACCCGAAGTTTGCCGCCCGACAGTTCCGCATAATGCTGCAACATGGACCGCACACGATCATGGTGACGGTTATAGGTTGGCACCTGCGCGCCAAGGTCCGGTGTGTAGAACAACCGGATGGTGACCGGCTCGTCCAGTTCTGCCAGTACTGACCTGGTGGCATCGGAAAGTGTATAGATACCGCCGGATGTCATGTCTGCCCGATAGCGGCTGAGGCCCTGCCCTGCCCACAGGTTGACCCCGACAAGCGTGATCGCAGCAAATACCAGTGCAGCAATACCCAGCGCTGATTTTGACGCGTTCCGCAACATCCCGTTCACCCGGCCTTTTTAAGTTCAACAACGATCACCGTGGCAAACAGCCAGAACGCAGTCATCGAAGCGGCCCACACCACGGCTGGCACATCTATCAGGCCACGGGTCAGTCCTTCATAGTGCGTCAGCATGGACAAGGAACTGATACCCAGCGCGACTGATTCAGGAGCAACCGCACGAACTCCATCGAGCACGATGGGTGTTCCAGAGGTTACGAAAACAAACCCCGCACTAACAGCCAGAACGAAAGCTATCACCTGATTGCTGGTCAGCGCCGACATGCAACTGCCTATGGCCAGAAACACACTGGCAAGGGCAAGAGCCCCGGCGTAGCTGACGGCGATCACCCCATTGTCCGGCGATCCGAGATAGTTGACGGTAAGCCACAATGGAGTTGTGCATGCCAGTGCAACAGCCACGAAAACCACGCCCGCCAGCCACTTGCCGGCAACTGCCTGCCATACACTGATGGGCATGGTCATCAACAGTTCAATGGTGCCGCTACGGCGTTCCTCGGACCACAACCGCATTGAAATTGCCGGTACCAGAATCAGGAACAACCAGGGCAGATAGGTGAAATACGGCAGCATGTCAGCGACGCCGCGTTCGTACAAATTACCCACATAGAAGGTAAACAGGCCGCCCAGCATCACGAAAATGATCAGGAATACATAGGCTATCGGGGTGTTGAAATACCCTGACAGCTCCCGCTGAAAAATCGCCAGCATCTTAGACATGAGACCGGTCATCCGCTGTCACGGGGGCGGTAACATGCCGGAAGGCGTCTTCGAGGCTGGTGCTCCTGGCTTTTTCCGGTCCGAGTTTGCGAAGCTCCGCCGCCGTCCCGTCGGCCACAATTGCACCCTGGTCAATGATGACCGCGCGCGTACAGACCGCGTCGACTTCCTCGAGGATGTGAGTGGATATGACAATTGCGCGATCTGCAGACATATCGCGGATGAGCTTTCGCACATGGTGTTTCTGATTGGGATCCAGACCATCGGTAGGCTCATCCAGAATCAGCACCTTTGGCTCGTGAAGGATGGCCTGCGCCAGTCCGACGCGGCGCTTGAACCCCTTTGACATGGTTTCGATCGGTTGGTCCAGCACGCCGCCAAGGTCGGTACGCTCCATAGCGCGGGCGATGGCCTGCCGCGCTTCATCGCCCCTGAGGTCGCGCAACCTGGCGCAAAACCTGAGGAACGCCATGACAGACATCTCTCCGTAAGCTGGCGCACCTTCCGGGAGGTAACCGAGATTGCGCCGCGCCAGTTCAGGTTGCCCGGCAACATCCACACCGCAAATGCGCGCACTGCCTTCATCGGCGTCAAGGAAGCCTACAGCCATCTTCATGGTGGTTGATTTTCCAGCCCCGTTCGGGCCCAGGAAGCCCAGCACTTCGCCGGCCGGCACTTCAAGCGAAATGCGGTTCACGGCGGTGAACGAGTGAAAACGTTTTACCAGGTTCTTGAGTTCGAGCAGTGCGGACATCCGGTCTTTCAAAAATCGAATCATCGGGCAGGGTCATGGCAATATGCCGATTATCTATGCGTCTTGCCGCAATGTTTCAACCCGTCAAAGCTTGTCAGCCAAAGCTCCTTGTTTCATGTTGCCGGGAAGGCCGCTGGATTTGACAGACTCGGCCTGAAGGCTGACTGCCGGAGCAACCTGAATGGGGATCACAATATGAGCAAAACCAAGTCACCGGCCAGGCTGGTGACCTTTAAGAACCTGGAGTTCAAACCACGTGCAGAGGGCGGTGACCAGGCGCAACTGGCCAGCATTTGTTCCAGCGAAGACGGCAGTGAACTGGGATGCGGCATGGCACGGCTGAGCAACGCCAGGCTGGAGTGGACGGTCAAGTACGACGAAGTGCTTCATGTAGTGGAAGGCCAGGTGAGAGTTCACACGCCGGAAGGTATCCTTGAGGCGGCCAGAAACGATTCCATATGGCTACCGGCCGGCACACCGCTTGTGTATGAAGCAGAAGACGCCCTGGTGTTTTTTGCCATTCACCCTGCCAACTGGGCGGATGCTCAGTCGGATTGAGATGCTGACATGAAGATCAACCTGTTGCCCGAAGACGACAACTCCAACGGATGGAGTGCCGTGCTTCCGCCAAGACAGCACCGTTCTGCAGTTGCCGGCAGCATCAGGGCCGACTGGCTGGTCATCGGCGCCGGATTCTCCGGCCTGTCGGCAGCGCGGCAACTGGCCGGTAACAGGCCGGATGATCGAATTGTTGTGCTGGAGGCTCACGAGGTCGCCGAGGGAGCATCAGGCAGAAACTCGGGCTTTGCAATCGACCTGCCGCATAATGTCGGCTCATCGCTCGAAGAACTTCAGGCATCAATGTGCTATATGGGGTTGGCGCGAGCCGCCATTGCCCATCTTGAAGACATGGTGAAGCAGCACAAAATTGACTGCGGCTGGGCGCAAAGAGGCAAGTATCATGCTGCAGTCAGCGCACGCGGTACGGGCGAAATACTCGAACCTTTCGCTCGTGAACTGGAAGCCATCGGCGAAGCCCTGACCTGGATAGACAGACAGGAATTGAGCAGCAAGGTTGGTTCCAATCACTTCAACGCCGCCATTTACACCCCCGGCTGCATTCTGATGAACCCTGCCGCACTGACCCGCGGCCTGGCTGGTAGCCTGCCGGACAATGTTGAACTTTTCGAGCACTCGCCCGTTCTGGACATTGATTATGTCAATGGCATAACGGCGCAGACCCCAGCGGGCAGCGTGTTTGCGCCGAGGCTCATCATCTGTGTCAACGGGTTGGCGGATCAGTTCGGATTTTATCGAGGCAGGCTGTTACGGTTCGCTGCCCATGCAAGCCTGACCAGACCGTTGAACGAGACAGAGCAAAATCTCTATGGCGTCGATCTCGACTGGGGATTGACTCCCGCCAACGCGTTCGCCGGCATTACCATGCGTTATACCCCGGACAAGCGCATATTGATTCGACAAAACATACACTTCCAGCCATCCGTTCGATTTACCGATGCCGGCCGCGCAAGCATCGCGAAAGAGCACAAGCGATTGTTCGACAACCGGTTTCCAATGCTGCCCGAAGTAACCATGGAACATACATGGACCGGTTACATCTGCCTGTCGAAAAACGGCGCTCCCGGCTTTGGCAAAGTCGCCGGCAATGTCTGGGCCGCCACTTGCCAGAACGCCGTGGGAGTAACCAAAGGCACGATTTCGGGAAAGCTGGCGGCAGACATGGCCTGCGGTGTCGACAACCCGATGATTGCCGACATGGAAAGCCTTGGCATCCCCTCAAAAGTCCCGCCGCGCCCGTTTCTGGATATAGGCGTCAGAGCCAAATTTGCCTGGGAACTGTTCCGCAACCGGCACGAGGCTTGATAGTGCGGATGCTCTACGCCTCGTCTTCCGGAAAAATCCAGGGTTCGGCCCTGCCCGCGGTTTGCCACTCCTGCCACGCCGGCAATGCTTTCATTGCGGCCGAATAGGTTGTCACCGGAGCGCTCCAGGACAATTGGTAGACCTCGAACCTGTTGATCACCGGGGCATACATCGCATCCGCGTTGCAGAATTCTCCGAACAGGAATGGCCCGCCTGATTCTTCAAGACACTCACGCCAGATCTGCTCGATGCGTGCAACGTCACGGCGCACGCTGTCGGAAACTTCTATCGCGCCAATCCTTCGAGCCATGTTCATGGGACACTCGTTGCGCAGAGCTGCGAAACCAGCAAGCATTTCAGCCGAGATCGCCCGGGCATGAGCGCGCCGGCTCAATTCCCGGGGCCAGAATCCCTTGTCCGGAAACAGGTCCGCCAGATATTCCAGAATGGCGAGTGACTCCCAGATTTTTACACCGTCATTGTCCAGCAACGGCACTTTGCCAGTTGGCGAAAATGTCTTGAAATCAATCCGCTCCGGATGATCATCAAACCGGCGCAGAACTTCGGTGAATTCCACCCCTTTCACCTTCATCGCTATCCACGGCCTCAACGACCAGGAAGAATACTTCTGGTTTCCGATGTAAAGCTTCATATCTCGACAACTCCTCAGACAAAAAGACCCGGCAGATGAACCTGCCGGGCCGGACTTCGATAAAGCTGACAGCTGGATCAGCTTGAATAAAATTCGATGACCAGGTTCGGCTCCATCATCACCGGATACGGCACGTCGGCCAGCAGCGGGATGCGCACAAGTTTCGCTGTCAGCTTCTTGTGGTCTGCATCGATATAATCGGGAACATCGCGTTCCGGACTCTGGATGGCTTCAAGCACCAGCCCCATCTCGCGGGACTTCTGGCGAATTTCAATGACATCGTCAACGCTGACGCGGTAGCTTGGGATGTTTACCCGCTTGCCGTTGACCAGCACGTGGCCGTGATTGACAAACTGGCGCGCTGCAAAAACCGTTGGAACCAGTTTTGCGCGATAAACAACCGCATCAAGCCGGCTCTCAAGCAGACCGATCAGGTTTTCCGCGGTGTTGCCCTTGATCCGCGAGGCTTCCTTGTAGGTTGCCAGGAACTGCTTTTCAGAGATCGAGCCGTAATAGCCTTTCAGCTTCTGCTTGGCGCGCAACTGCGTACCGAAGTCGCTGAGCTTGCCCTTGCGGCGCTGGCCATGCTGGCCAGGTCCGTATTCGCGGCGATTAACCGGCGACTTCGGACGGCCCCAGATGTTCTCGCCCATGCGGCGATCAAGTTTGTACTTTGAGCTTACACGATTAGACATTGTTGCAATGAACTCCAGATCAAAAATAAAAACAGCGGCCAGTGCCGGATAAAATTCCGCTGACCGCCTTTCGGGTTATAAAGCCTGCTCTCCTTGTCACCGGTATCCCGGTGCGACAGACTGTTCCTCCTCAAAGTGTTCCCGCGTTTTAAAATCGGGAAAGGCGAAACAGTCACGAACAGGCAATGTTCTGGCCGCAACGGCACAGAACGGGGTGGCTTTTACGCCGGAACACGGCAACTGTCAAACACCAGTATCGCATCATACCAGATCCCGGTAACCGGGACCGGGTATCAGCCAGTCTATAGGGGAATATCTACAACTCGCAACCTGTCAAATCCGGCGCCGGCAAATCCGGCGGGCACTGTATCCCCTGATGATGGTTGCGAGGTCAAAATCACGGTGTCCGGCTCAACATCTGCCGGGCCGGCAACTGCCCTTTCACCGTCGGCCAGAATGAACGTCGTACGGCGCGCTATTGCCGGCGCCGGATCAATCCAGGCAACCGGCCACGGCGCCACTTCCTTCATCTCGTCCAGCAAAAGCGGATAGTGCGTGCAACCCAGCACCACGACATCAGCGCGCGCGCCGCCCTTTGCCCGGAACACCGGGCCGATTTCCGCCAGCAGGTCCTTCGGGTTCACGGAACCGCCCGCCAGTTTTGTCTCGGCCAGTTCGGCAAGCCGTTGTGCACCGTGCAGGATGACCTTGCAGTGAAATGCGTAGGTGTGAATGAGCGTCCTGGTGTATTCACGCCTGACAGTTCCCGGCGTCGCCAGCACTCCAATTACACCGGTTCTGGTTTGTGCCGCCGCCGGCTTGATGGCCGGCACGGTTCCCACAAACGGCACCTGAAACTCTTCGCGCAACACATCCAGAGCCAGCGTGCTGGCCGTATTGCAGCCGATCACGACGCAGTCCGGCCTTACCAGTTGCAGCAGTTCCCGCATTACCCGCAAAATGCGGCGGACCAGCAGGACTTCAGCCCATTTTCCATAGGGAAATCCAGCCGTGTCAGCAGCATAAATCAGGTGTGCATCGGGCAGTTGTTCGCGCAGGGCATGTACAACGCTCAATCCGCCGCTGCCTGAATCAAAAACCAGAATGCGCGGGCTGCGGTTCATTTGTCTGCCTCGCCATCGGTTTCGCGGTGACGCAGGTGGGCTCTGGTCAGGGATGCAATCACACCGCGCAAGGTCCGTATTTCCTGCAGGCTGAGTTCAATTCGCTGAAACATGTTGCGAAGATTGCGGATCATGCCGGGCCGCATGGCGGGTGATTTGAAAAATCCGGCCGCATCCAGTTCCCTCTCCAGGTGAGAGAGGAAGCCATGCAGGTCCTGTTTGCTGGCCAGACCCTCATCGCCGCGGACCCTCAAACCCGGTTCCTTGATCGCAGCCAGTTCACCGGTCCCCATGCCGAGGCTGGCTGCAAGGGGTTTGTACCACTCATAGCCAACCAGCAATACTGCCTGCGCGATGTTGATTGACGCAAAATCAGGATCCACCGGCGCTGTAATGATCACATCGCCCAGGGAAATCTCGTCATTGTTGAGTCCCCAGCGCTCCCGGCCAAACATGATCGCGACACGCTCTCCCCCGGCGATGCGCGCATGCATGTCTGCAGCGGCCTCCTGCGGTGTCATGACCTGTTTTGTCATGCCGCGCGGCCGGGCTGTCGTGGCATAGATCCGGTGAAACGGCTCCACAGCCTTCATGCAGGTTTCATGCAGCCTTGCCTGCTCGATTATGTTCACCGCACCCGACGATGCGCTGAGTGCGCGCTCATTGGGCCAGCCGTCACGCGGCTCCACGATGTGCAATTCCGACAGTGCAAAATTGGCCATCGCCCGTGCCGCAGTGCCGATGTTTTCACCCAGTTGCGGGTTCACCAATATCACTGCCGGCTTGCCGGAATTGTCTGGTCGCGAGGCTGTCATTGCGCGCTATGCGATACACCAGAGTCTGAAAAATACAAGCCTCATTGCGTTGAACCATTTACCCGGCATTCACCAGTCATGGGCGATAATTGCCGCAGCAACCGGCAAAATGAAACTGGGCTATTGAAATGACCCCGTCTGATCTGCATCAGCGTTTGCTTCACCAACTGGACCGGGTGAAGGCATTGAACACCCATGGTGCCAACAGCTTGCCGCAAAAGGCGCACGCATCCCGCAGTGCTGACGCAAATGCCGCTCACCCGCACATCCCGGCCGTGAATGATGGTAAAAGCCGCAACGAGCATCGCGAGCAGGTGCACAGGACGGGTTCGATCTCCTATATGGGCGGTGATTTGAATGTGCAATGCCAGATCAGTGACCTGACCTCATCCGGCGCAAGACTTAGCATTGCTGATGACGTTACAGTTCCATCGTGCTTTGATTTGAGGATACTGCCTGACAACACCATGAAAAAGGCCCAGGTCTGCTGGCGGAACAATCAGGAACTCGGCATACAGTTCATCCAGCAAGGTTGAGCAGCATCGCATTGCCTGCCTCTTGATGCGGCGCGGTATTAAAATATCCGTGTTGATCAAGTGCCCATTTGCTCTTGGGCGCTCGCTTTGCTATGACCCGCGCGATAACCGGTTGTGTGCTGCACCAAACCCCACGAAGCGAGGCTGAGATTCCATGTCCAAGATCAAGGTTGACAATCCCGTCGTCGAACTCGACGGCGACGAGATGACACGCATCATATGGCAGTTCATCAAGGACAAGCTGATCCATCCCTATCTCGATATCGACCTGAAATATTATGATCTTGGTATCGAGCACCGCGACGAGACAGATGACCAGGTGACCATTGATGCCGCTGAGGCAATCAGGGAGTATGGCGTCGGTGTCAAGTGCGCAACGATCACACCGGATGAACAGCGTGTGGAAGAGTTTGGTCTCAAGAAAATGTGGCGTTCTCCAAACGGCACAATCCGCAACATACTTGGCGGCGTCATTTTCCGCGCCCCGATCATCTGCACGAACGTACCGCGCCTTGTTCCTGGATGGACGCAACCGATCGTCGTTGGCCGCCATGCCTTCGGTGATCAGTATCGCGCAACGGACTTCAGGTTCCCGTCTGCAGGCAAGCTCACCATAAAGTTTGAAGGTGACGATGGCGAGGTCATCGAAAGGGAAGTGTTCCAGGCTCCGAGCTCCGGTGTTGCCATGGCCATGTACAATCTCGATGATTCGATTCGCGACTTTGCCCGTGCGTCCATGAACTACGGCCTGACATTGGGATATCCGGTATATCTCAGCACCAAGAACACTATCCTGAAAGCCTATGACGGTCGTTTCAAGGACATCTTTCAGGAAATCTTCGACGCTGAATTTGCCAAAGAGTTTGCTGACGCCGGCCTTACCTACGAACATCGCCTGATTGACGACATGGTGGCTTCTGCAATGAAGTGGTCCGGTGCCTATGTCTGGGCATGCAAGAATTATGATGGAGACGTTCAGTCAGACACCGTGGCGCAGGGCTTTGGTTCGCTGGGCCTTATGACATCTGTCCTGATGACCCCGGACGGCAATACGGTTGAGGCAGAAGCCGCGCACGGTACGGTGACCCGGCATTATCGCCTGCATCAGGAAGGCAAGGAGACGTCGACCAATTCCATTGCATCGATTTTTGCCTGGACCCGCGGTCTCGCCCATCGCGCCAAACTGGACGACAACGCTGCACTTGCAAAGTTCGCCACCACCCTGGAAAAAGTCTGCATTGATACGGTAGAAAGCGGCAAGATGACCAAGGATCTGGCTGTTCTCATAGGTCCTGACCAGAAGTGGCTCAGCACACAGGGTTTCCTCGATGCCGTTGATCGCAATCTGCAGAAGGCCATGGGCTAGCAGGCTTTCGGTTTTTCTGCTCGCAAGCTGCATTGCCGCCAGTGCTTCATCGCGGCCTGTAAAAACCAGGACGAAGCCTGTGCAGGCTCCGCTGGCTGTATCCGAGGCAACCTTTGCCCGCGATGTTTGCAGGTTGATGGAAATACGTTCGAGATGGCGCGGTATCAACCCTCACTTCATTGCACGCCTGATCAATGCGGAAAGCCGGTTTTCTCCCGGTGCGGTTTCTCCTGCAGGCGCTGAAGGCATTGCCCAGTTCATTCCGGGAACCGCAAAACGGCGCGGCCTGAAAAACCCGTTTGACCCCGCCGAGGCGTTGACAGCGTCGATTGACTTCCTTGCTGATCTCAAGGCCCTGTTCGGAAACCTCGGACTGGCGGCAATTGCCTACAATGCCGGTGAAGGTGCCGCCGCCCGCTTCATTGCCGGTGGCAGGATACCGCTTGAAACCGAAAACTATGTGCTCACGATTACCGGACGCAGCGCGCAGGAGTGGAGAAAACCGGACTTGCGTCACCCAATTCCACAGATTGATGTGAACAAATCCTTTACCGAGGCCTGCCCGTCACTTGTAAAAAAACCCGGACGGATTCTGATCGCTACCACGAATACAGCAACGGCGCCGCGCCAGCCCTGGGGCGTCGTGATCTCGGAAAGTTTTTCCCAGAATACCGCGATACGTATGTTCAACCGGATCAGAAGCGGCTTCCCGGCTGATCTGCGGGAAAGGCCGCCAATGATAGTGCCGGTCACAAACCTGAGCATGGGTTCAAGACGCCGCTATTCCGCACGCATCGGGGCCGCAAGCCGGACACAGGCCGCTGAAATTTGCGCCTCGTTGCGGGCGCATTCGGTTATCTGCATCGTTGGCAAAACCAGGTAGCTGAAACACACCGATTGCCGCCACTGCAGCCTTGATGCATGCTGTCGCCCAATCGCCTCAGACCGGAGAAGATCATGAGCACTGTTACAGCCCGCACTCGAGAGGAATTCAGTCGCGACGGCGTCTGCGTTCTGCGAAACATCATTGGTTCCGAATGGCGCAGCCAGCTCGAAAAAGCGATTGATGAAAACATGTCAAGCCCTGGTCCTTATGGGAAAAATCACACCGCGGAAGGTAAACCGGGCGCCTATTTCGGCGACTATGTGAACTGGCGGCGCATCAGGGCGTTCAGGGATGTCTGCGATCAGGGCCCACTGGGCGCCATTGCCGGTGAATTGATGAATGCATCACGCATCCAGTTGTTTCACGAGCATGTGCTGGTCAAGGAGGCAGGTACCGCCGATCCCACACCATGGCATCAGGATATGCCATATTACTGCCTGGACGGCGCCAAGACCGTGTCCATCTGGGTGCCGCTCGACCCTGTGTCCAGGGCCGTGTGCCCGCATTTCATGGCAGGCAGCCACAAGGGCGCGGTGACCTTTGTGCCGCGCCGCTTCAAGACACTGGAACCGCTCGAGGGCGATACGTCGGTCTATCACCCCTTCCCGGAAATTGACGAACAGGAGCAGGCCGCTGACCTGCGTGCATGGGACCTGCAGCCAGGTGATGCAGTTGCATTCGATTATCATACCCTGCACAACGCTCCGCCCAACAATTCAGGCACCCGCCGGCGCGCCGTCAGTTTCCGTTTTATTGGCGAGGATTGCCGCTATGTCGCGCGCAGTCACGCAGTATCGCCGCCGTTTGATGAAATGGGCCTGAAACTGAACATGGGTGATGTGCTGCCGGAAGACTGGTTTCCGGTAGTATGGCAGCGTCCGTGACCGAGGCGGTGCATTCAGGTGGTTGCCAGTGCGGCGCCCTTCGCTATCGGATAACCGGGCCGCTGGGCCATTCAGGCGTGTGCCATTGCCGGATGTGCCAGAAGGCCGGCGGCAATTTCGGCATGGTGCTGCTGACTGTTCCCATGGAGCGATTTGAGTGGACACGTGGAAAGGCGGCTGAATTTGCCTCAACACCGGTCACGGTGCGTGGTTTTTGCGCCGGATGCGGCACACCACTCTACATGCATGAAACCGGTGACGTGAACTACGAGATCACCGTGGGTTCCCTCGACACGCCCGACATCGCACCACCGGTTGACGAAGTCGGCATCGAGAGCAAACGTGCCTGGTTTCACAGGTTGACCACCCTGCCCGGCCATTCCACGGCAGATGATCGCTCCCCGGAAGAACTGGCCAGGCTGAAGAACCGGCAGCATCCCGATCGCGACACGGACGGCTGGAGCAACATGGGTTCTCTTGAACCCATAAAGTTTCTCTAGCAACTTGAAATCGTTCAGTTTTATGGCTTTAAAGGCCATACTGATCTGGCCGGAATAGTCAACCCGTCAGCGCAGCACGAATGGCATCAAGGGCTGCATCGGCCCTGGCCCCGTCAGGTCCACCGCCCTGAGCCATATCCGGTCGCCCGCCACCACCCTTGCCGCCAACAGCCTCTACGCCCATCCTGACCAGATCAATCGCGCTCAATTTTTCTTTCAGGTCATCCGTCACGCCCACGCCAACGGCGGCCTTGCCTTCATTGACGGCGACCAGCGCCACGACGCCTGATCCCACCTGTGCCTTGCCATCATCAATGGCGCCGCGCAGGTCTTTCGGGTTCAGCCCGTCAAGCACCCGGGCCAGCAGTTTGACGTTGCCGATTTCCTCGATCACAGCACTGCCCGCCGAGCCACCCGCGCCCATGGCGAGCTTCTTCTTCACCTCTGCCAGTTCACGCTCAAGGTTTCTGCGCTCTTCGACCAGTGCGGCAACGCGGGCTTCCACGTCATCGGGTGCTGCCTTCAGCAGACCGGCAATACGCGATACCTGGTTGTCCCGTGCTTCAAGATAGTGCCGGGCAGCATCGCCGGCCAATGCCTCGATACGGCGAACGCCGGCTGCGGATGCAGCTTCCGACACCACCCGCACCAGGCCAATATCGCCGGTGCGAGCTACATGCGTACCGCCACAAAGCTCCATGGAAAAGACCTGCCTGTTGCCGCCGCCCGGCTGAACCCCCATGGAAACAACGCGTACTTCATCACCGTATTTTTCGCCGAACAGCGCCATTGCCCCCTGCTCGATGGCTTCATCAACACTCATCAGGTGTGTCGAGACTTCATCGTTCTGCAGGACGACCTGGTTGGCAATATTTTCGACATGCGCCAGTTCCTTCTCCGACAGGGCCTTCGGATGGGCAAAGTCGAAGCGGAAACGTCCAGGTTCCACCAGCGAGCCCTTCTGGACCACGTGATTGCCAAGCACCTGGCGCAAAGCCTCATGCACCAGATGGGTTGCCGAGTGGTGAATGCGGTTGCCGCAGCGCCGGTCATGATCAACCTGCATTTCCACCGCATCATGCAAGGCGATTTTGCCATCTTCAACCACCGCGATATGGACAAAAAGGTCACCGAGCCGCTTTTGTGTGTCGGTAATCTTCAGACGCGCCCCGGAGGCAGTTTTCATGACCCCCCGATCACCGGTCTGACCACCGCTTTCACCGTAAAACGGTGTCTGGTTGACGATGATGGACACCCTGTCGCCTTTTCCGGCAGAACTCAAGCATCACACCGTCAGGGTCAACGATAGCTGCAATAACGCCTTCGGCCGACTGGGTGTCATAGCCAAGAAAGTCAGTCGCCCCGGTCCTGTCGCGCACGTCAAACCACACCGCGTCAGTGTTGATATCGCCGGAACCTGTCCAGGCCTTGCGGGCATCGGCCCTCTGTTTGTCCATCGCCGTCCTGAAGGCATCCGTGTCCACGGAGATTTCACGCGCCCGCAATGCATCCTCGGTCAGGTCAAGCGGAAAGCCATAGGTATCGTAAAGCCTGAAGGCGACATCTCCGGAGAGCCGGTCTCCAGCCTTCAGGCCGGACAACTCGTCATCCAGCATTTTCAGACCCCGTTCCAGCGTCTTGCGGAACCGGGTTTCCTCCAGCCGCAAGGTCTCGGTTATCAGGCTGCCAGCGCGCGACAGTTCGGGAAACGCCTGCGCCATCTCGCGCTGCAGAGCCGGAACCAGCTTCCACATCAGCGGTTCTGTAACACCGAGCAATTCAGCATGCCGCATGGCACGCCGCATGATGCGCCGCAACACATAGCCGCGACCCTCATTGGACGGCAGGACGCCATCGGCTATCAGGAACGACGTTGCCCGCAAATGATCTGCAATAATTCTGTTCGACGCCTTGTTCACCCCCACAGCCGCAACTCCGGTCTGTTCCTCAATAGAGGCAATCAGCGACCTGAACAGATCCGTCTCATAGTTGTCGTGTGTTCCCTGAAGCAGGGCAGAAATCCGCTCCAGTCCCATGCCGGTGTCTATCGACGGGCGCGGCAGGTCCTGCCTTTGATCGATGGTGACCTGTTCGTACTGCATAAACACCAGGTTCCAGATTTCAATGAACCGGTCGCCGTCTTCATCCAGCGAACCGGGCGGCCCGCCTGGAATATGATCGCCATGATCGAAGAATATTTCCGAACACGGCCCACACGGACCGGTATCACCCATGGCCCAGAAATTGTCCTGGGTCGGAATCCGGATAATCCTGTCGTCACTGAACCCGGCGATCTTCCGCCACAGGTCAAACGCCTCGTCATCGGTGTGATAAACCGTCACCAGCAGGCGCGCAGCGTCCAGACCGTATTCCGTGGTGATCAGGTTCCATGCCAGTTCAATGGCGTGTTCCTTGAAATAGTCCCCGAACGAAAAGTTGCCGAGCATTTCGAAAAATGTGTGATGGCGTGCGGTATAACCGACATTGTCCAGGTCGTTGTGCTTTCCGCCGGCACGAACGCACTTCTGCGAGGTCACCGCCTTGTCGTATGGCCGCTTCTCAAGCCCCGTGAACACGTTCTTGAACTGCACCATGCCCGCGTTGGTAAACATCAGCGTGGGATCATTGCGCGGCACAAGAGATGAGGAAGCTACTTCCTCATGGCCGTTTTTCACGAAGTAATCCAGGAAGGTAGAGCGTATTTCGTTGACGCCTGACATGGAATTGAAAGCCTGATTTTGGAAACATCTACACGTTGAGGGCGCATTTATACCCGCGCCGGGGTTGATGTCCATAAATCCGTGCAACCTGATGTCCCGGTACGGCATTTGCCCGGACACACAAACGCCCTCCCGGGTACGGGAAGGCGTTTGAAGGCAGGACCTGGTGGGGGGTCAGGGCTCCTGCAGGGCCGGACCGGATGAGGTCAGGGGTCTGGGGGGACTCAATCCCGGTACCGGTTAACGTTCACGCTTTCAGTCTGAACGCAGTTTATGTGTCATTGCCGCCGGCAGCGATCGGCAGATCATCGTCGATGACACCGTCTGCATCAGCCTTGACACCATCTGGGTCCGTGATCCGCGCCACGATGAGACCCGCATTCTGGCGAATGGCCGCCTCAATGGCGCTGGCAATATCGGGGTTATCGCGCAGGAAGGTTTTCGCATTTTCGCGGCCCTGTCCTACCCGCTCGCCATTGTAGGAAAACCAGGAGCCGGATTTCTCAACAATGCCGGCGGTAACACCAAGGTCGAGCAGTTCGCCTGTCTTGGAGATGCCTTCACCATACATGATGTCGAATTCAACTTGCCGGAACGGAGGTGCAACCTTGTTCTTCACCACCTTCACCCGGGTCTGGTTACCAACCACTTCGTCACGGTCCTTGATCGCACCAATCCGGCGGATGTCGAGACGCACAGATGAATAGAATTTGAGCGCATTGCCGCCTGTCGTGGTTTCCGGATTACCGAACATCACACCGATCTTCATGCGAATCTGGTTGATGAAAATCACCATGCAGCCGGTCTTTGAGATCGAACCGGTCAGCTTGCGCAGCGCCTGGCTCATCAGGCGGGCCTGCAGGCCCGGCAGTAAATCACCCATGTCGCCTTCAAGTTCCGCGCGCGGCGTCAGGGCCGCCACAAAGTCAATCACCAGAACCTCAACTGCACCCGAACGCACCAGGGTGTCGGCAATCTCAAGGCCCTGCTCCCCGGTATCCGGCTGGGAAATCAGCAATTCGTCCACGTCCACACCCAGCTTGCGGGCATAAATCGGATCAAGCGCGTGCTCGGCATCAACAAATGCACAGATACCACCACGTTTCTGACACTCGGCCACAACATGCAGCGCCAGGGTTGTCTTCCCGGAAGAACTCCGGGCCATAAATTTCAATCACCCGCCCTTTTGGCAGTCCGCCAATTCCAAGCGCTATATCCAGACCGATGGAACCTGACGAAATAGCCGCGACCTCAATGGCTGAACTGGAGCCCAGCTTCATCACCGAGCCCTTGCCAAAGGCACGCTCAATCTGCCCCAACGCAGCTTCCAGAGCCTTTTGCTTGTCCATTGAACCGCCTTCCACAACTTTGAGGTTCGCTTGCCCCATGACATTCATGCTCCTTATTTCACATTGCGTTGCTGCTCGCCAGACAATCTCTTCGTTCCGGCTTTGTTCTTCAGTAATGTACTTATTTTGTTCTGTTTGCAAGAAAAAAATCAAACGGCTGAAATTGCAGGCTTTTTTGACACATCATGGCCGTAGACGTTGATCGGGCGCAACACTGCTGGAAGCCCGCTGCAAGACATGGAGGCATCTGCCTTGATTCTTGCGAAGGGCGCAAAGCCGGAAATGACCAGGATATCGTTCAGCCGGCAGCCGTCTTGATCTCGCCCAGCAAATCCGACGCGACTTCCACTGTCCCGGATGCCTCGGTCATGCGCCGTGCTTCATAGCGCCGCCGGCTCGGCATGCGAACGCCTTCCTGCCGCATCATCTCTGCAAACAGGGCTTCGGCATGCGACGCCCATCCGGTGGCGTCACCGAAACGCGCCGGATCAATGGCGATGATCAGTTGCCCGCCCCGATTTGCCAGTCCGTCCGGTTCAACCTTCTTCGCAGTTTCGAAACTGAACGGTTCGCCCATCAGCGCACCGGCCATCAGTTCAACCATCATGGATACCAACGCACCCTTGGCGCCGCCAAAGGCGAGGATCGCCCCGCCATCCACATCCGCCGGATTGGTGGATGGATTGCCATGCCTGTCGATGATCGTGCCAGGCGGCAACTGCTTGCCTTCGCGTGCAGCCATGAGAATTTCACCATGAGCCTTTGCCGCGGTGGCCATGTCGAAAATGACCGCTTCGCCATTTTTCCTTGGCCATCCGAATGCAATCGGGTTGGTGCCGAACAGGGGCCTGGACCCTCCTGGCGGCGGCACAATCGGAAATGCGGATGTCATGGTCATGGCCACCAGTCCCTGCTGCGTCATCAGTTCCATTTCAGGCCAGAGCGCTGCAAAATGATGCATGTTGGTCAGCGCCAGGCAGGCGACGCCCTGCTGTTTGGCCAGCGCCCCGACATCACCTGCCATCAGGTTTAGCGACAACGGCGCAAAACCATTGTCTCCGTCGCCCCGGATAACGCCCGGTGCTGTCTTCGACCATGTGGGCCTGGCTGCCGGGTTGGCCTTGCCGGAGACAATCGACTTAAGATATCCCGGCATTCGCAAAATGCCATGGCTGTGGCAATGATCGCGCTCTGCGGCGCATACCGTTCCGGAGATCGCATCAGCATTGGCATCGTCACAGCCTGCCGACTTCAGGGCCTTGATGCACACGGTACGCAGGTCAATCAGCTTGATGGTTTCTGTTTTCATGACTGGGCCTTCTGTAAAATCTCCTCCACGCTGGCAGCAGCATTGAACAATTCCGTGTCCTGGCCGTGCCCGCGCATGACCATGATACCGGCAGGAGCTACTCCGCGTGCCGTCATGGGAATGGAAATCGCACAGGCATCGAGAAAGTTTCCAAGAAACGTGTTGCGCAGGCACAGGAAATTCAGCGGGCCGTAGCGCTCATCCTTTTCAACCTCGGAGATCAGTGGCGGCAAAATTGGTACCGTTGGCAGAACAAACCCGTCAAGACCGGTGCAAAGGCTGGCAAATTTTGCGATCATTGCCCTGCGCCGCCTGATGATCCCGACCAGTTCCGGTCCCGTCACGTCGCGGCCGGACATGATGCGTATGCGAACCATGTGATGAACCTCGTCACCGTGGCGTTCCAGCCTTTCGGCATGCACGTCCATGGCTTCGGTTGCTGCAATGCCTCCCCTTGCATTGAGGCCCGGCAGTTCGGTCAACTCCGGAAACGGCACTTCGCAAAACACCACACCTGCTTTGCCGAGAGCCTTGATGCTGGCATCAAACGCCGTCGCCACTTCCGGATCCATGGCATCCATCGCGACATGCTGGAAAATCCCAAAACGCAGGGTGGCAGGGTCTCTTGCGGCAATATCTCCTATGCGGTCTCCCGCCATCATGGCATCGACAGTCGAGCAGCACTGCACCGAGTTGGCCAAAGGTCCGACCGTATCCAGTGTATCCGACAGGGGAAACACGCCATCCCTCGGCACCCTGCCTGTCGACGACTTGTAACCGGTTATCCCGTTAAAGGCCGCCGGGATACGGCATGATCCACCTGTATCCGACCCCAGTCCCATATATGCCATGCCGTCGGCCACCGATACTGCAGCACCAGACGATGACCCGCCGGGTATTCTGCCGTGCGCCCGGTCCCAGACCGATTTGGGGGTACCGTAATGCGGGTTCACGCCAACGCCAGAATAGGCAAACTCGGTCATATTGGTGCGGCCCAGAAACACAAATCCGGCAGCCCTCAGGCGCGCAACGCATGTGGCATCAGCACTTGCCGGTTCATTGTTGCGCAATATGGTGGAGCCGGCCGCAGTTACTTCGCCTGCCACATCGAACAGGTCTTTCAGGGAGATCGGAATGCCGGCAAAGGGCGATGGCGCACGCCCGGCTCTCCGGCGGGAATCCATGAAGTCCGCAGTGGCAATTGCGCCTTCAGCATCGGTGGACAGAAATGTCCTGGAGCCTTCACCTGCCTGGTCTTCAATCCGGGCAAGACAGGCTTCAGTCAGATCACGCGACGTTGTCTTGCCATTGCCAAGTTGCGCAGCTAGCCCGTGTAGAGTTTCGACAATCATTCATGCAATCCCTGTTGTTCAATGCCTGGTTTACGGGCAGCATGCCATTATCTTGGAAATACCGGCAAGGCCCCATTGATGCAAACCCGTCTGTACTTTGCCTATGGCTCAAATCTTCTCTCGGTACGCTTGACTGCGCGTTGCCCTTCAGCACGGGTTGTTGGAACAGCCATGACCGATCACTGGACGGTGAGCTTCACCAAACCGGGCAGCGACGGGTCCGGCAAGGCCGGACTGGTGCAGCGAGACGGCAGCACCCATCCCGGTGTCGTCTATGAACTCGCTGCAGACGAGATGCCGGTGCTTGACCGTATTGAAGGGCTGGGCAACGGCTACACAAGGGATGATGACTTTGTGGTGACCATGACCGGTGACGGCGCCCGTGTTTCGACCGCAACCTATATACCGCAACGCCACGACCCTGCCTTGCTGCCGTTTGACTGGTATCTGGCCTTGTGTATTGCAGGTGCAATCGAAAACCGGTTTGACCCGGAGGTGATGGCGGCCTTTCAGGCGACGCCATTCAAAACGGATCTTGAAGATCTTCGCCCGGCCAGGCTCACCGGGATCGAGGCGCTGAGGGCCGCCGGACATGCTAGTTGGCAAACCATACTATAGCGGCCCGATCATTTCATTGAGGCGGCGCCACGACCGCTTTGAGTTCATCCATAACTGTACCGAGCCACCCCTGCGTCTGATTGACCTCACTGCTTTGGGTAAATCTGGCACGCGCATCCGTTCAGACTGCGAAAAATTCAAGAAAAATCATGCGTCAGCAGCCTGGATTTTTGGAAGGAAAGATCGCAAGACCCGGCTGGGTGGCGTGATTCTGATTTCGGCCCTACACTTTTCTTCCCCTGCAGTCAGGTAGGACGGATCTCGTTGGGAGTAAGGTCGAATGCCGTCAGTTCGCTACAGATGCGCCGGCGTGACGGTCGAGTCCGACAGTTTGGAGGCAACACTGCTCGACGTATCGATCGCCCATAAGATTACGCACTGGCGTGAATGCGGCGGCAACGGTCACTGCACGACTTGCCGGGTCCGCGTTCTGGACGGGGCATCGCACCTGTCGGCACCGACAATTCGCGAAGCGGAGCTGGCGAAGGCCCGCGGATGGGACCCTACGATCCGGCTGGCGTGCCAGACATCCGCGAGCGGGGACGTTACACTGGAACGGATCGTGCTCAGCGAGGCGACAGCGAGCCAGCTTCGGGCCGAAACGGTAGGTCGAGAAGCCGGTACGCAACGTCAGTTGGCAATCCTGTTTTGCGACATGCGCGATTTCACTGCTCTCGCGGATTCGAACAGCGCATTCGACGTCGTCCATATTCTCAACCGCTTCTTTGAAGCCCTCGGGGATCCTATCCTCCTCAATGGCGGCATCATCAGCCACTACACCGGAGACCAAATCTGCGGCCTTTTCGGACTTGAAGATGCAGATCCCGCCCGGATCTGCAGTGGAGCGATACGGGCTGCGTTCGGGATGGTGGCGGCTATTGACCATTTGAACGAGGAGCTTGCGCGCTCCTTCGGCATCCGCATCAGGATCGGGATCGGTGTGCATTTCGGCAACGCCATCGTAGGGGAGGTCGGCCATCCAACGCTCCGCAGGTTCACGATCATCGGCGACGACGTGAACACTGCGAGCCGGATCGAGTAGATGACGAAAGAACTGGGAGCCACGATCCTTGTCTCGCGAGCAGTCGCTGAAAGGCTCGCCGAGGGGTCGCTCTCGGTCATCGCGACCAGGATGGCCCGTTTGCGCGGAAAGCGGAACGACATTGAACTGCTTGCCGTCGACGGCTTCGCCGACCCCAGCCCGTTCACGCTGGCGCAACGCTCGGTCGACCGGCTCCTCGATGACCCTTCTGCGTTTGCCGCACGGTTCTACGCGAATATGTTCGCCATGCGACCCGAGCTGGAGGGACTCTTCGTCAACGGTACGGCTGCTCAAGGCGCGATGCTTACCCACATGTTGCGGAGCGTGGTTTTAGGCCTTGAGAGACGTAAGCATGTGACAGTCGGTTTGCAGACATTGGGTCGGAAGCATGCCGGGTATGGTGTCGAACTGGATCACTACGGCACATTCAGGGCGGCGATGCTAAAGACGATCAGCGACGTAATGGGGGTGGACCTGACCCGCGAGTTCGAAAAGTCCTGGTCGGAGACCCTCGATGTGATCCTGGGACTGATAAAAGAAGGAGCGGGCGCGGAATTCCGTCGAAATTGAACCGAGTGTGTTGGTACTCTGATGCAAACCATGCCAGCTTTCACCGCGTTCTCCAAAAGATTCAGCTCGCTGTCCCTGGATAAACCAAAGGATCCAGGTGAACCAGGGTCGGGGCAATACGGGAGCGCTGGACTTGTTCGAAAAGTTGCTTTCCGGCTGACCTGGGAAACTCCACTGCCAAACTCACATGTTGACAGTTTGGCCCGGCTTCTGTGAGTTACCGGAATTCGGGAACAAGGAACACGAGCAGATGGCCAAAATTGCATTTCTTGGACTGGGACTGATGGGAAGCGGGATGGCTGACTGTCTGCTTGACGCTGGAAATGAGGTCAGCGTCTGGAACCGGTCGCCGAACAAGGCTGACTCTCTAGTGGCGAAGGGAGCAAGACAGGCCGCATCGCCGGCGGACGCGGCAGCGAATGCTGAAGCAATCTTTTCAATGGTGGCAGATGATGCCGCATCTGAACGCGTGTGGCTTGCTGACGACGGTGCGCTGTCAACAGCGCCTGCCGGCGCACTCGCCATTGAGTGCAGTACGATCTCTCACAATCATGCCGGTCGTCTGGCCACAGCAGCCGTGACGCACGGCTGTGCCTATCTGGATTGCCCGGTTAACGGGCCGCCATCGGCTGCCGCATCCGGAGATCTCGTTTTGCTTGTTGGGGCCGACAAGAATGATCTGGAGCAGGCACGACCATTGCTGGAAGTCATTTCATCCTCGATCCTGCATTTCGGAAGTGTCGGCACCGGGACGGCGTTCAAGCTGATCAACAACCTTCTGGGTGCGGTCCACGTCGCATCGATAGCCGAGGCTGTTCATCTTGCGCACAAGCTGGATCTGGATCCCGAAACACTTACTGCAGCCGTGGAAAGCGGGCCCTGTGCCAGCCCTCACGTGAAGCGAATGATCCGTCCAATGGCTGAGGGGCGGCTTGCCGATCAGTTTGGTCTTGCAATCGGTTTGCGCGAAAAAGATTCACGTTACTGTCTGAATATGGCCAAAAGCTTCGAAACCGGAATGTCGATCGGTGAAACCGCCCATCAGTGGTACGAACTGGCTCTTGAAAAGGTGGCCGATCAAGATGATTCCGCAATGCTGCAAGTTGCGACAGCCCACAACGGCAAGCTGCCGACCAGATAGTTTACCCCGCCAACACCTGTCCGCGCATTCGCTGTCCGAGTGGAGTCACAAGCAAAGTCTCTGGAAGCCGCGGACTGACTTTTGTTTTGTGCCATAATCAACCGTCGCGATGCCAGTGGAGGAGCCGTCCACAGTCACAATAGCGAAGGCCGCCACTGGTTACGCAGGCCAGCCTCAGTGATGCTAGACCCTCATGTCATGCCAGACTTTTCCAACTGACGTCATAATGGAGCAACCGATTAATACCAGATCTCGGTAACAGCGACTCATTTCATGGGATCATAGCGGCTCACTCGGGCAGGCGCGGTGCGCAGCGCGATGCGGTGCATCGGGCAAGCAATGCAATGCACCCGATGGGCCGCTATGACTCACCCGGAGGGCCGGGCGCTTTTTCCCGCCCGCTGCGTTGCGCGCCGCTTGTGGTACATGTACCACGGCGCGACACGCGCCTTGCCGGCGGAAAAAATCGCTCCGGTGAAATGGGTCGCTGTTACCGAGATCTGGTATAAATGGTTCGCTGTGAAGTAATACAGCAAATGTCTATCCGGCCGCATCCCAGCCGTAGTCTATGTAATCCCATATGATATTGTCGTGGTTCAACGTCAGAACGCTGAACCCTTCCTGTGTGCCATGATAGGCGCCTCGCCACCAGTTCCCCGATATTGCGCCGCCGGTGAGAAAGGTAATTCCCCGCCAGTGGATCATCTCCGCGACATGGGTGTGACCCTGCAGGACGAGCACCAGGTTATGGTTCTCAAAAACGCTCAAAACCTCTCGATTGTTGACGACGACCCGGTCGGGCCGGGACGGCACGATACTGCCTTTGGAGATGCCGAAAAAAGCCGTCGCAAGCGGCATGTGCAGTAACAGGATGACTGGCATTTCACTCGGCACCCCTGACAGATCCTCTGCCAGCCATTCAAGCTGCTCCGTGCTTACGCGGCCCTGATAGTGTAACGCGTTCTCCGTGATCTGCAGGCAATCCAGAACGATTATGTGGTAGCCGACAGCGTCGATAGCATAGGTTGTTTGGGTCAAGCCCAGACGTTCCCTGAAATCTACTTTCAGGTCACTTTCCGCCACAGAGCCATCTGCGGGGGCGACGCCCACAAGATCGCGATTCCCGATCGCCGAGTGAACCTCGCCACTAATCGATTGATGGAAGCCCACGTAGGTATCCCATTCGGCTGCGGCCTGCGCTCGTGTTGAATTGAAACCACCATCAATAAGGTCACCACCTCCCAGTACAAGATCCACACGCTCCTTGTTGATTGAGGCTGCAGCTTTTGCCAGGGCGCGGGAAATGCGCCCGCCTGTCCTTGCGTGAACGTCAGTGAAAAAGGCAATCCGCAAGGAACCGCGGTCAGAGCCCATGACACTCCAGCTGGTGCGGGCCAGGACGGGGGATGCGGAAAGCGCGCTAAATGCAGTGAAAGACTTCAGAAACCCACGGCGATCCGCGCGAAAAATCATAACAATCAGCCCCTTTTCTCATTACGGCTGTTATAGCGAGGGCCGTCATACGTCGACCACATCCCGCTTTTTATGCATTTGACCGGCTACATGTGCTGCAAAGAGCAACGCTAGCACCAGCAGACAAAAGAACCACATCGCCTGCGTCAAGGTATAAGCAGTGATCAGATGCTGGCTGACCTTGCTCTGTCGCGTCAACCCGGCGATGACCTCGGCCTTGATCTCTTCTTCTTTTTCCGCAGACCAGGAATAGATGGACGCATTATAGAGATTTCCAAAATAAGTTTTCAGAATCTGGTGCTCGCGGTAGGCAAACGTATAACGCTTTCGGGCTGGTTCGCGAAACTTTGAGCCTCGCGCCAGATTAAGATTGATGTCCCGGCTCCGGAAATGAACCCACGCTTCATGCGAGAACGGGTACTTGATGGCTGGATAGGCCCTGATGAAGTCGTCAATTTCCGTCCCCGTCAGGTGTAGGTCAATGATCCGGGCGCTGCTTTCAGCGAGTGTCTGGTTGGCCTCTTGCAGTTCACTCAGGCTTAACCGTGATTTGAATGATCCAAGTCTAGGATCAACGTGGAGATGTCCATATTCGAACATGGCATCGTCCTGATCTGCAAGAAACCCCAGCATGGGAATGCGTTGGGAATAGGCCAAAACTGCCGTTGGGGTGTTGATGTGGCAAATCGCCAGCAAGCTCGCCAGTACCGCACCGGTCAAACAAAGTCGGCGCACGCCCATCGCATCCGGCAGACCCGATATTATCGGTGGGCGAATGCCGAAGGCGATGGCGATCTGAACGAGGAGACAGCCAGTGACGTTAAGCCAGACATCTCGTACATCGAAATAGCGGCTGGGGAGAGCCCACTGGATGACTTCATCGAACACCCCGACAATACTACCGGCCAACAACGATAGGAGGTAGATACTAACGTCTCGAACCCTGTGGGAATAGGCGCGATACAGCAAGACGCCGAGGAGGCCGAAAAAGATATAATGCAGGGCCTCTTCGGGAGCCCCGGACTTCAGGTCGAAAACAAGGTACCCATAAAGTGCTCCCGTCCCCAGGAGCACAACAGAGCCGGACACCGTGCGATGCGGATAGCGAACATACCAGGCTAGAGCTATCACCAGGAAAACCAGGACAGCGGCGGCCGAAGCATAGGTGAAGTTATCCCTGCCCCATTCTTCGATGATATAATCACGTATCGGTGCGGCAAACAGACTGATAAGGAATATCGCCCCGGCCAGGAGACCGACAGCCAGCCACGATTGCCATTCTCGTTCTCTTGGTACCGCAGTAAAGATCTGATCGCCTCCCGAGCGGTAAATCACGTTGGTTGCATGAGCATCCTATGTGAGTAAGTTTCAGGTTCAATCTGCAATTCTGAATTTTGACGGTAGTTCCTTGAGATTAGTGTATTTTAGTGGGACGGAACCGTTTCAACGACAAGCCACCTCCGGCTCACCGAACACCAGCCTGGGTGCATCAATCAATGAGCCCTGACAACAGGATCAGGACCCTACAGTCCCAGGCCATCCAGCATTCTGTACCAGGCAGACATGGCTGCCACGTAGCCTCGCCGCGCGCCATGCAGCGGTATTTGTGAGACCGCGCTGCCGGGCAGAGGCAATCCATCCCGGTTACCGTTTACAGCATATAATCCTGCTGCTGCTCCCATGGCGCTTGCCATGGCAACGCCACGGCCATTGTAGCCGAGCACAATCAGCAGGCCGGGTGCCGGTTCATGCACGTGCGGCAGGTAGTCAGGCGTGATGGCCACCCTGCCCGACCAGAAAAATTCGGCATCCGCGTTATCGCCGGCCTGCGGAAACAGTTCGCGCAGTTGCCGTACCACGTGATCGAAGTCACCGCGCTGCATGGGGTCCTGCCACTTGCCACGCGCGCCTACAACCAGCCTTCCGGATTTATCCAGCCGCGAATAGGTCAACAATCGCCTGGTGTCGGAAACCACGTGGCCTTGCGGCAGAATGGACTGGCGCACATTGTCCGGCAGGGGTTTTGTAGCAACGATGTAGCTGGCAACCGGAATGACCGTCTGCCTGAGGCCAGGCCAGAGCCCGCCTGTGTAACCGTTGGTGGCAAGCAGCACCTTGTCCGCCGAAACAGTGGCGGCCGGTGTAGTGGCAATCCATTTTCCGCCAACCCGTTCCAGCCGGGTCACAGGTGAATTCGGCGATATGGCCGCACCGGCAGACGATGCTGCGCGCGCAAGTCCCCTGGCATAGGACAGCGGGTTCAAACTGCCGCCGCGCGGTTCAACCAGGGCCGCAACATAGGCAGGTGATCCCGTCAGCGTCCGCGCCTCATCACTATCTGCAAAGCTTACAGGCGCACCACGCGCCTGCCATTGCTTAACGCGCCGCTCAACCGCCTTTACCGCCCTTCCCGTATGCACTGCCTGCAGCCAGCCCCGGCGGTTGGCTGCGCACCTGATGTCGTGCTGCCTGATCAGGTCAAACACCAGGTCAGGCGCAGATCCCCCGAAGCTCACAAGCCGTTCACCTGCCTCCTTGTCGAACTTCGCAACAAGTTCGTCCGGATCCCATTTGAAACCGGGTATCACCTGGCCGCCGTTGCGTCCGGAGGCTCCCCAACCTGGTTCGCACGCCTCCAGAACACCGGTGCGGACGCCGGCCTGTGCAGCATGAAGTGCGGCTGACAATCCAGTGTAACCTCCACCGACAATCACGATGTCAAAATGTTGCTCTCCTTCAAGCGCAGCGCCGGACCATGTTTCTTCAGCCGTTGCCGCCCACAGGGAGGGTGGCAACCGGGAAGTATCCGCCATGGGAGAAACTTGTCGCATTTCCGTTTCAATACCAAAGGTGGGGCCGGGTAATGATCAAAAATCAGCTGATCGCTTCTTTTACAGCCTCGGCAAGTTGCTTGAGAGTAAAGGGCTTGGGCAGGAAGGCAAAGTCGGTCTGACCCTCCAGGTTTTTCTCAAAGGCATCTTCAGCATAACCCGAAATGAACACGATTTTGGTTTTGACCCCGCGCTTGCGCAATTCGCGCAGCATGCTAGGCCCGTCCATTTCCGGCATGACAACATCCGACACGATAAGATCGGGCTCGGCGCCATACTCTTCCAGCACTTCAAGGCCGACTTCACCCGAATCGGCTTCCAGAACAGTGTAGCCACGCGATTCCAGTGCCCGTTTGGCAAATGAACGAACGGCATCTTCATCTTCCACCAGCAGGATGGTGCCTGTACCGGTGAGGTCCACGCTCTTCGGTTCACCGGTCCCTGCCTCCGCCAGGCGTGCGGATTCTTCCTCCTGGGTTTCGACATACTGCGGCAGATAGACCTTGAACGTCGTTCCCTTGCCCATCTCGCTGTCACAGAAGATGAAGCCGCCGGTTTGCTTGATGATACCGTAAACCGTCGACAACCCGAGCCCGGTTCCCTTGCCAACCTCCTTGGTGGAGAAAAACGGCTCGTAAATCTTGTCCACAACATCCGGCGGCATGCCGGTGCCGGTGTCTTCCACTTCCAGCAGAACGTACTCTCCCGGCGGCATCAGGCCGGGTTTGACTTTCTCCGACTCGGCCATTGACACGTTGCTCGATCTCAGTGTCAGCGTGCCGCCCTCGGCCATGGCGTCACGGGCATTGACACACAGATTGATCACCACCTGTTCAAACTGATTTATATCGACCTTGATGCGGTCAAGATCACGGCCGTGCACTATTTTGAGCTCAACCGTCTCCCCGAGCAACCGGCCAAGCAGATTTCCCAGATCTGACAGCACGTCGGTCAGCGACAGTACTTCGGGTCTCAGGGTCTGACGGCGCGAGAACGCCAGCAACTGGCGGACGAGATTCGCCGCCCGGTTGGCATTCTGCTTGATGTTCATGATATCGGCAAATGATGGATCCGTCGGCCGGTGACGCGCCAGCAACAGATCGGAAAATCCGATAATGGCTGTCAGCACATTGTTGAAATCATGGGCAACCCCGCCCGCAAGCTGGCCCACGGCCTGCATTTTCTGACTCTGCGCCAGTTGCGTTTCGAGCGCGGAATGCTTTGTGGTGTCCACAGCAAACACCATTACAGCCCCCTTGCCGCCTGTTTCGTCAGCGACACAATATACCTGCCCGGAGTTTTCCTCCTTGCCCAGAAAATGAACGTCGGTTGGTTTGGATTCGATCCTGCCGCTGACTGCATCGGCTATCAGCCCTTCCAGGGTTTCACGCTCGTCCTGACGGACAAGATTCGACAGCGAACCACGCCGTTTGGCTTTCGGCGCAAGGTCAAGAAAAGCGGCATTCATGGTTTCGATGGTACCCTTGGCATTCAACTGCACGATGCCGATGGGAAGCGAATTGAACAGGCGGGAAATTTGCACCTGTGCCTCACCGGAATTCTTCTCAACGGCAAAATGTGCCCGCCGGTCCAGCACGAGAGTTCGCGAGGGTTGCAGGTTTCCCTCCCCGTCAAATTCACAGCGGTGCACAACACGTGCCGGAATTGTTTCGCCGGTCCGGGTAGCCAGATCCAGATCAAACACCTCGGTCACGGGTCTGCCTGCCTGTGCTTCAATTCCGCCAAGCAGTTTGGCGCCCTTGTCGGTCACGATGTCTGACAGCTTCAGGTTGCCATCCGTAGTGGACGACAGATCCAGCCCCAGCCATTCCGCCAGGGTGGCGTTCACATAGGCAATTGCGCCATCTGCCGTGGTTGAGAAAAATCCTGCCGGCGCATGGTCCAGATAGTTGATTATGTATTGCAGGTTTTCAAACGCGTCTTCCTGTGACGCGCGGGCATCTGTTTCATCAATCAGCCGCCACACTGAATAGGGCTGGCCAGCCCCCACTTTCAGGGGTTTAACCTGCAGGCGAAGCCAGGCAGCCGTGTCAGGACGCGCGCCCGCCGCAGCAGATCCTGCCGCCAGCCTGAACTGCTCGGATGCCTCGCGGCCTTCCCGCGCCGCCCGCGCCAGCCGGTAAACCCTCTCTGATACGTCCGGATAGCCCGAGTACAGGGTTTCAAGATTGATCGTCCTGCCCTGACCGGATTTCGCAACAAGTTGCCGGTATGACGCGTTGGAATAGACAATCAGCCCGCGTACATCCGAAACCACGCAGGGTTCGCCGACCGCATCGAACAACTGATCAAAGAATTCCTTTTGGCGCGGCGCCCGGCCAAAATGCACAAAACCAGCCAGGGCGCCAAAAACCGCCAGAAGTCCGGTGAGCGACATCAGCGCCAGTACCACTACAACAACCTGCGGTACGATTGTGCCGGTTGTCTGCACAGCTAAATACACGGCTGTTGCCAGGGTTATCGCCAGCAGAAGGCTCAGCACGGGTTTGCCTTCCGGCTGGGCCGGACGTAAATCACGATGCGGGGAATCCTGACCCGGCGCCATCACAGCTTCCTTGTCTGACGCCGGGACTTCCTGCCTGGCAGGGTTCGAAGTACCGTTCTCCCGTTCAACTTGTATGTCTTTGCTCATCTACCCAATTGTGCCTGACGCACCCCATCGCCCCGAATCAGGTGCAAGTATAGGCGAAATGTGCCATGTATCAGCCCTAAACAAACTTGAGATTCAACCTTGGCCATCATTGACGTTTGACCGCTGGGACAGGTAATTGTTTAACAGGGTTGATTGAAACTATCAGACAAACACAAACACCGGGAACTGAAATGGAATTTCTACAACCATACATGAACTGGATATATCTTGGCGGCGTTGTGCTGGCGGTTTTGATTTTCGCCTGGCTGATGATACGTGCCCTTGGTGGCCGTGTTCGCGCCAAGCGCGGATCCAGGCTGGGCATTTCCGAGTATTACGAGGTGGACAAGTCCCGGTTTCTGGTTCTGGTTCGCCGCGACGACGTTGAACATCTCGTCCTGGTCGGCGGCTCGCAGGATGTTGTCATTGAAGCTGGTATTCCCACAAGATCCGGGCGCGCGGGTGCAGACGCAAGTGCATCCAGAAACAGGAATCTGGCCGCAGAAGCCATTGACAACATACCGGCTGCGGCGCCGCCGCGGCAGGTCAGGGACGGCCCCGTACTGGGAAATCCTGATCCTGCTGGTAATGTCCGGCCGATGGCAGCACGCCCGGCGCCCCGCCCGCCTGTCTTTGCCGACCCGCCGCCTGCAAGCCGCGCACCAAATCTACGTGCCGTGGAGCGCGATCTGGATCAGTCATGAAAATGGCCGAAGTTTTACTTCGGCCTTTCCTTTGTTCATGTCATCCAGCACCGGGAAGAACCAATACCAGATCTCTGTAACCGGTATAAAGGTTCAATCGTCGCGATAGACCTTTTCGCGGCGTTCATGACGTTCCTGTGCTTCGACCGAAAGAGTTGCAATCGGGCGGGCATCCAGGCGGCGCAGGGAAATCGGCTCCCCGGTTTCCTCGCAATATCCGTAGATACCCTCTTCAATACGCTTCAGCGCTGCCTCAATCTTCGCGATCAACTTGCGCTGCCTGTCCCGGGTGCGCAATTCCAGGGATCTGTCTGTTTCCGTGGACGCCCTGTCGGCGGCATCCGGCAGAACCAGGTTTTCCAACTGCAGATTTTGCAGCGTTTCACGGCTTTCTCGCAGAATCTCTTCTTTCCATGACAGAAGTTTTGCCCGGAAGTACTCCTGCTGCCGCTCGCTCATGAACGGCTCCTTTTCCAGCTTCTCCAGCGGAATCGGCTTGTTCTCTCCCATGAAATTCAAGTCCTCGGTTCAATCAACTGCTGTTGAGCGCAAAACGTTGCATCTGATTGCGCCTCTATATCGTCAGGACATCACGTGTGCAACCGGTTAGTGAGGCATACTGTAAAATGTGATTCCATCAAGTGTTATTGACAGTTAAAGGCTTTCAGACAAGGGGCCCGCCATCATTTGCTGTTGTCCGGTGCTGTCATGCCGACGCAGGCAATTATTGCGTCCCCTTGTATGACAACAGCCATTGCCAGCGCCAGCCGCATGAGGCACAAGGCCTGACCTGAACAGGAATAGCAGATAGATGAAAAGGTCTGACCAGCGACATGAGATTTGAAGGCACCAGAGACTATATTGCGACGGAAGACCTGCGAGTGGCCGTAAACGCCGCAATCGTGCTGGAGAGACCACTTCTGATCAAAGGTGAACCGGGTACAGGCAAAACCGTTCTGGCCCACGAAGTTGCAAAGGCTATCCCTGCACCGCTTCTGGAGTGGCACATAAAGTCCACCACAAAGGCCCGGCAGGGCCTTTATGAATATGATGCCGTATCACGCCTGCGCGACAGTCAGTTGGGCGATGATCGCGTGCACGACATCAAGAACTACATCAGGCGCGGCAAACTTTGGGATGCATTCACCGCAAATGAGCGTTCCGTCCTGCTTATCGACGAAATCGACAAGGCCGACATCGAGTTCCCGAACGACCTTCTGCAGGAACTCGACCGCATGGAGTTTCATGTTTACGAAACCGGAGAAACAGTCAGGGCGGCAAATCGCCCGGTAGTGATCATCACGTCCAACAATGAGAAGGAGCTGCCGGACGCCTTTCTGCGCCGCTGTTTCTTTCATTTCATCAAGTTCCCGGATGCCGACACCATGAAGGACATTATTGAAGTTCACTATCCCGGTCTTAAACAGCGCCTGGTCAGTGAAGCTCTCAACATTTTTTACGAAGTCCGCGATGTACCGGGCCTCAAGAAGAAGCCGTCCACGTCCGAGCTTCTCGACTGGATCAAGCTTCTGCTCAATGAAGATGTCACGCCGGAAGTCCTGCGCCAGAAAGATCCAACCAGGGTCATCCCGCCACTGCATGGGGCGTTGCTGAAAAATGAACAGGACGTGGCCCTGTTTGAACGGCTGGCATTCATGGCCCGGCGCGAGAACCGCTAAAAAACACGAAAAGCCGGGTAAGGTTTTGTTAACGCTAATAAACCGTGAACGCTTAGAACAAAATTAACCACGTTGCGCCATGATCGCCTCATCCAATGTTCGTGATGCGAGGCAGTATTCATGCGTTCCCCTTCTGTATTTTTTATGCTGGTCATGGCCGGTACCGCTCTTTCCGGATGTGCGTCCGGTTTCGATCAGGCCTATCTGAACAGCTCCACCCTGGCCGAAGGTCCTGGCGGAGATGGCTTGTCGGGAGATCAACCTTCCGGTGAAGAAAACGGTGGAAATTTGCCCAACGGAGCAGGTGACAATTCAATCGTCTTCACCGATGGTTCACGCGTGGTGGACGGCACATCACGCACCTCCCTGACACTGAACACCGATCCCAATAATCCGGGCAATTTCACAACAGCGACAGTGGTTGTCGACCCGGGTCAGCCGATCGGTTTTGTCGGCGAACAGCAATTGGGCGTCTTTGAACAGAAGACCTCCGAACCCAGCGTTGAATTTGTGAACCCGGCAGCCGCCTTCTGGTTGGGAAATCACACCGTGGAAGATTCCGAATATTCCGAATTCAGACGCATTTCTCCTGGACAAGGCATAGATGTCGAGTTGCAGTACTGGGATTTCACCGGAGCGGCCGGGACCGATAGTTATGTTGCCCATTTCCGGGATGCTGCCAACAATCAGGACGCCTGGTTCTTTGGCCCCGCCAATGGTGCAGACTCCAGGACCACGACAGACCAGATAGCAGCACTTGCCGGCCCATCGCTGAATTATCAGGGCAGTTATGTCGGACAGGCCCAGACTTCCGGCTGGGGACAGGCTGCAACCTATCAAACACTTGATGGATACTGGCGCGTCCAGGGTCATGCCGACGTCACGCTGGACCTTGGCAACAGCCAGATGACCGGCACGCTGACACCGCAGTTCTGGGAGCAAACCCAGACCAACGGATCCGTGGTGCAAATTGACGTGCACAGGCAACCCGGGGATGAATATGTGGTTCTGTCCACAACACCTCTGAACGCCACCGAGCCACCCCTTGCCAGTGCCGGCGACATAGCGGCGTTCCACAAGGCAAATGTGCAACTGTCAGGCACTATCAGCGATGACGGCGCCATCGACGGCATAGCAGCAATTGCGGACCCCGGAACCGGCGGAGGATGGGTGAACGGCGACCAGGCACTGAGCGCAGCTACATATGGCGCAAACGCTGATCAGGTGTCTGGAATCTTCACTGTATATGGTGTCAAACCACAACCTGTGGGCGGCGATACCGGCATCAATGATGACCGGCGTGGTACATTCGATCTGCAAGGCGGCTTTGGCGCTGTGCAGGGCGGTGCCGGAATGGTCGGACTTCCGGTGCCTGTGCCTCCTTCTCCATGAGTCTTGCAGACGGCACCCGGGCATTGAATTCAGAGCGCGCCGCCAGGCGCGCTCTTTGCATGATCATTGCGGGATTTTGCCTGCTTGCCGTATCTGGCATAGCCCGGGCGCAACCGGAACCAGGCACAGCAGAAAAACAGACATCGCCGCCACCTTCAGCCAACGTTACCCAACAGCGCCCCATGAGATTGCATGTCCCGGAGGCGACCCAGAAGGAATTTGCCTTGCTGCCTGCGGGAAAGCGGTTGAAAATACTCGGACGCCTGATCAGAAACGGGCAGCCGGATGCTGCCGAAACCTTGCTTCGGGCAGCCCCGTTCACCGGCGAGTTCAGTCACAATCGCAATCTGTTCATGCAGGCGATGATCGCGCATGCTCGAGGCAATCTCGACGAAGCCATCAGGATCTACCGTGAAATTCTGGCAAGCGATCCCAACCTTACTGCGGTTCGCGCAGAACTGGCCCGGGCTCTTTATGACAACAAGGAAGATCGAAGTGCTGCACATCACCTCTTCCTGCTGCGCGCTTCCGCACCGAACACAAATGCCCAGCGCACGTTTGATGCAGCGATCAATGCAATTGATGCGCGCAAGACCTGGAGCTTCAATTTGTGGGGCTCAATCGCGCCTTCGACAAACTTCAACAACGGCACCAGCCTTGAAGTCGTGAATGTTGGCGGGCTTGATTTTGAGGTTGGCAATCAGGCCAGGCAGCAATCCGGCATCGGGTTTCGCGGCGGCGGCAACATCGGTTACAATCTGCATTTGAAGAAGGACATCAGCCTGATCGTATCTGCCGGGGCAAACGTTGTTCAGTATGACGGTACCGTGTTCGACCAGACAGCGCTGAACCAGACCGCCCTGCTTCGCTACCGCCAGCCAGAATACACCGTTGCATTCGGTGTGGTGTCGACACAGGGCTGGTATGGCGCAGACGAGTTTGTGTGGTCGGTCGGTCCGCAGGCAATCATCAGCTATCTGGTAACCCCGAAAGCCCAGTTGTATACCCTGTTTCAACATGTCTGGACCCGTTTTGACCTCGCTGACTATCGCGACGGCTGGGCCAGTACTGCAAATACGGAACTGAAATATGCCTTGAGCGACACAACGATTCTCTTCGCAAGGGCAGGTCTGGGAAGACTTAAGACCGGGCGGGACCATTTGAGCAACTGGTACGGCACCGGCGGTGCCGGCGTTTATCACGAATTGCCATGGGGCCTGACCGGTTTCGCTGAGGCCAATGTGTCCTATTCGGTTTCAGACGGAAACTATCCGCTGCTCGGAGAGCAACGCAACCAGACCCGCACATCGGGTGTATTATCGCTTACCAAACGTGATTTTTACTGGCGCGGGCTCGCACCACAACTGGAATATACCTACGTCCGCAATTTTTCCAATGATGCCCTTAGCCAATTTGACTCACACGGACTGGCGCTCACCGTAACTCGGGACTTTTGACTTTCCCCGTCTTGCGCTAACAAGACTGCAGACGAAACGGGCAAAGCACACAGATGAGATTCTCCAGCGTAGACGAATTGCACAAATGGCCGTCCAAGGCCGTCACCATCATGGGAATGTCGGGTGTCGGCAAAACCACCCTGGCCAACCTGTTGCGCAAGGATGACTGGTTTCATTACTCGGTCGATTACCGCATTGGCACCCGCTACATGGGAGAACACATCGTCGACAATTTCAAACGCGAAGCGATGAAAAATCCGTTTCTTCGTGAACTGCTCAAGACCGACTTTATCTATATCTCGTCCAACATCAGCTTCGCCAATCTTGATCCGTTATCAACATACCTCGGCAAACCGGGCAACCCGGACAAGGGCGGCATACCGTTTGCCGAATACCAGCGGCGCCAGGCCCAGCATCGAGAAGCCGAAATCAGGGCACTGGCGGATGTGCCGCTGTTCATGGCCAAGTCACGCGACATTTATACCTATGAGCACTTTATTTGTGATACCGGCGGATCACTTTGCGAAATCGTTGACCCGGGCGACCCGGCTGACCCGGTACTCACCGCTCTCAGCGACAATACGTTGCTATTGTATATTCGCGGTACCGAAGATCATTCCGCAGATCTGGTTGAACGGTTCCGCAGTATGCCAAAGCCAATGTATTACCAGCCGGCATTCCTGGACCACACCTGGCAATCCTACAAGCAACAATTCGGCATCGACCGGGATGACGATGTCGACCCGGACGAGTTTATTGTCTGGGGTTTTGAGCGGCTGTTGCATCATCGTATTCCGCTCTATGAACAGATTGCCAAAAATCACGGTTATGTGGTTGAAATGCATGAAATCCCGCTAATCAGGGATGACAGGGATTTTCTCGACCTGCTGGCACGTGCCATAGCCTGAAGCAAGAACCAGTAAGCGGGAACAGCCCCATGCCCATCAAGATTCCGACAAACCTGCCTGCCCGCGCCACCCTGGAAAAGGAAGGCGTGATGGTTATGGATGACGACGAGGCGGCGCGTCAGGACATTCGCCCGCTTCGTGTCGGCCTGCTTAACCTGATGCCCGACAAACAACGCACCGAAACCCAGTTTGCGCGCCTGTGCGGAGCTACTCCGTTACAGGTGGAGATGACGCTCATGAAAATGACCCATCACACTTCGAAACTGACCTCTTCGGAGCACATGCTGAATTTCTACCGGACGTTTGAAGAGGTGCGCGATCAGAAATTCGATGGCCTTGTAATCACCGGCGCGCCAGTTGAATTGCTGGACTTCGAGGACGTTACATACTGGGCCGAGCTTCAGGAGATTTTCGACTGGTGTGACAACCATGTTCATTCGGCCCTGCACATTTGCTGGGGTGCGCAGGCTGCGTTGCATCACTATCACGGAGTGCCGAAGCATGAACTGGTTGCCAAGGCCTTCGGCGTGTTCAGGCACCGCAATCTGAACCCTGCTTCGCCATACCTGAGAGGGTTTTCTGACGATTTTTCAATCCCGGTGTCGCGCTGGACAGAAGTGCGTCGCGCAGATTTACCTGCTGACCGGGGACTTGAGGTGCTGATGGAATCAGACGAAGCCGGGCTTTGTCTGGTCAATGACGCAGCGCGGCGAACATTGTACATGTTCAACCACATAGAATATGACTCCACCACCCTGGCAGAAGAATATCATCGTGATATTGCTGCAGCGAAACCCATAAATATCCCGCCCAACTATTTCCCTGGCGATGATCCGTCCAGAACACCGGAAAACAGATGGCGCAGCCATGCCCACCTGTTGTTTGGCAACTGGTTGAATGAAGTCTACCAGTCCACGCCTTATGATGTGGACCAGATTGGCCAATGACCGATCCCGCACTGACTGACTGGATTGGCCGCAGCCGTACATCGCACGACACGATCTCGGCGGATCATCTAGCCAGGGTGGCGGCGACGTTTGACAGCGAACCACCGTCACTGCGTGAAAACTCTCCCTTGCCGCCCGGCTGGCATTGGGCTTTTTTTGCCGAGATCACGCCCCTGTCCGGCATTGGCCGGGACGGACACCGGGCGCTGGGCGAGTTTCTGCCGCCGGTAACCCTGCCCCGGCGCATGTGGGCATCCGGCGACCTGAACATAACGAGGCCACTCACCGTCGGTGAGACAGTCCGGAAAACCTCGACCATACTGTCGGTAGTTGAAAAACTGGGCCGCACGGGAAAACTGGTGTTCGTGTGCGTCGGTCAAGAGTTTTGCGGAGACCGGGGCGGTGAGATGGCAGAAAAGCATCAAATCGTCTACCGCGACACGCCTGTTCCCGGCACAGCCCAGCCGGAACCGGCACTGCCGAAGCACCAGGCTGACAGTTCACGCACCCTGACGGCATCGCCGGTGCAGTTGTTTCGATATTCTGCGGTCACCTTCAACAGCCACCGCATTCACTATGATGTGGATTTCTGCCGCAACGAGGAAGGCTATGACGGTTTGATAGTACATGGGCCGCTCACCGCCACCTTGCTGATGGATCTTGTCTGCAAACAACAACCTGAAAAACACCTGAAGAATTTTGCCTTCCGCGCCCTGAGTCCCCTGACCCATATCCACCAGTTCTCCCTGCATGTCCGCAAAGGCAAAGACAATGAATACAACGCGTGGGCCTGCAACCATCGCGGAGAACTGGCAATGACAGCGGATGCGGCGTTGGGCTAAGAGGAATGCACTCAATGGCAAAGATCACTCTGGCAAAGATCACTCTGGCAAAGATCACTCTGGCAAAGATCACTCTTGCCGCCACCGTGACCACATGCTCAACTTGCCGGCATGAAAACCTTGCTGCTCATGCGTCATGCAAAGTCGGACTGGGATCACCCTGACCTGGATGACCATGACCGCCCGCTAAACAAGCGCGGCCTTCGCACAGCTCCCATTATGGGTAATTTTATCCGGTCCGCAAAGCTTTTGCCTAATGCCTGCCTCACCTCCACTGCAGTTCGCGCGCGCCACACGGCCTGGTTGGCCGCTGCGGCGATTGGCAGGGATTTCCCGATAACCGAGGTTTCGACACTGTATGATTTTGGTGATGGAAAGGCGATCGAACGCGCCATCGCCATGCATGGCGGCAACCATTCCTGCCTGCTGGTAGTCGGACACAATCCATGTGTACAGGCTTTCGTCCTGCATGGCTGCAATGACCACGGAAACCGGAGCGCCAAGGCAGATTTGTCGGAAAAATACCCTACATCAGCCATTACACATATTGAATATGACATGGCAACATGGTCTGCCGTACCACGCACCAAAGGGACAATAAAAGCATTCTGGAAGCCGCGAGACGTCGTGTGAACATCAGTCAAAACAAAATTAACTACACATTTTCAAAGTGTTGTTTGATCATCTTAACGTGAATCAGGATCAGGAATTCTTCCTGATTTGACTGCACACACCGAAATCACCATATGGCGGCAGAGCGCGGCAGTTCCGGGGGATCACCCATTGGTATGAGTTCTTTTCTGACAGGCATTATCAATGAGACGCGCAATGCTGCTGGTGGTGTCAGGGACTTTGCCGCCGGCATGGTCTCGCCAACCTTGCGCATCGGTGTCACCGGCCTGTCTCGAGCCGGAAAAACCGTGTTCATAACCGCGCTCGTCCACGCCCTGTTGCATGGTGGGCGCCTGCCGTTGTTTGCCAGTCTCACGCAAGGCCGCATCAACCGGGTCTATCTTGAACCACAGCCCGATGATGATGTGCCGCGGTTTGCCTACGAGGACCATGTCGAAGCTCTAACCGGCAACGACCGGTATTGGCCGAACAGCACAAGAAGGCTGTCACAACTGCGGCTGACCATCGAGTATGAGGCTTCCGGCCTCATTGCACGCAATCTGCAGCGTTCCAGGTTGCACGTCGATATCGTCGACTATCCCGGTGAGTGGCTGCTCGACCTGCCCCTGATGAACCAGTCCTATGCACAATGGTCTGCCGCGACGCTGGCTGCAAGTGCGAGGGAACCGCGCCGGATGCTTGCCGGGAAGTGGCTGGCCCATCTGGCAGCCCTCGATCCTTCAGCCCCGGCCAGTGAGCCGGACGCCCAGAAAGCCGCAAAGCTGTTCACAACCTACCTGGCCTCATGCCGGTCGGATGATGTATCGCTGTCCACCCTGCCTCCGGGGCGCTTTCTGATGCCGGGTGATCTGGAAGGATCGCCCCTGCTGACTTTCGCGCCGCTTGAACTGGACCCGTCCTCGACTGCAGTTGATGGTTCCATGCAGGCATTGATGGAGCGCCGGTACGACGCATATGTCAGCCGCATCGTGGAGCCATTTTTCTACAATCACTTTGCACGCCTCGACCGGCAAATTGTGCTGGTGGATACCTTGAGTGCACTGAATGCCGGCCCGGAAGCCGTAATTGACCTGAAAGCCGCGCTAACCGACGTGCTGTCATGCTTCCGTCAGGGCGCAAATTCCTGGGCCTCGGCAATTTTTGGCAGGCGCGCCGACCGCATCCTGTTTGCCGCCACGAAAGCTGACCTGCTGCACCACTCAAGCCATGACAAACTGGAGGAGGTGCTTGGCCTGATCGTTGCTGATGCAGCAAAAAAGGCGGAATTTGCCGGAGCACAGATTGATGTAGCCGCCATTGCGGCCATACGCGCAACCCGCGAGGCGAGCGTCAAACAATCCGGGGAAATCCTTGACTGTATTGCCGGCATACCGATCAGGGGCGAAGAACTGGCCGGAGAGGTGTTCGACGGCACGTCGGAAGCAGCCATTTTCCCGGGCGACCTGCCGGACGACCCCGCTGCTGCGCTGGATGGTTCGCTGCAGGGCGAGTTGAAGTTTATCCGCTTCCGGCCGCCTGCGCTTGAAACGCATGGCGCGGCCGGCGCTGTTGCCACGTTCCCGCACATTCGCCTCGACCGCACACTGGAGTTCCTCGTGGGAGACCGTTTGCTATGAAAGATGACCCACGCAGGCCAAAGGCATTCCGTCTTACCCCTGACCAGCAAAAAAAGGAATTCGAACCTGATCCAGCTCCCGGCGCCGCCCGGCCAAAGGCCGGGGCCGGAAAAACCAGGCCACGGGGCAGGCAGCCGCGCGCCATGGCGGCACCGGAAATCCGGTTTGAAGAACCATCAGATGAAGCCCTTTTACCGGCAGTCGCCCGCGATCACACAATCGCCAGGCGGTTCCGCTGGGGCACAATCATTCTATCGGGTATTGCCGGGCTGGCCAGCATGTGGGCAGGTCTGGCAGCCACCCGGCTGATCGAAGACCTGTTTACCCGGTCTGCGGCTCTCGGCTGGATCGGCGCAGGCCTGCTGGCTCTGGTCCTGATTTCGGCCTTTGCGATTATCGTGCGCGAGGTTGTCGGGCTCTGGCGGTTGAAAAAGCTGGGAACGACGCAGGTGGACGCTGCACGGGCGATTTCAGCTGACGATGCAAAGGCAGCAGCAGCCACACTTGCAGACCTTCAATCAATCTACAGCGGCAGACCGGACATGCGCTGGGGACTTGCGCAACTGGCCGAACATTCACAGGCAATCATGGACCCTGCCGACAGGATAATGCTCGCCGAACGCGACCTGTTGTGCACGCTGGATGATGAAGCCAGCCGTATTATCGCCCGCGCAGCCAGACGGGTCAGCGTAATAACCGCAATCGCTCCAGCCGCCCTTGATATTGCACTGGTCGGCGCACAAAACCTGCGCATGATGCGGGAAATTGCGACCCTGTACGGCGGCAGACCCGGAACGCTGGGCACGATGCGCCTTGTCCGGATGGTGGCCGGGCATCTGGCTGTAACCGGTGGCCTGGCATTGTCTGACGGCGTTATCAGTGCGGTGATCGGAAAGGGACTGATCGGGCGACTGTCGGCACGCTTCGGCGAAGGTGCGGTAAACGGCATCCTCACTGCCCGCATCGGGCTGGCTGCCCTGGAGTTGTGCCGTCCGTTGCCATTCCTGACACAGACCAAACCCGGCTTGTCCGACTTCATGCGCGAGGTGGTGAAGTTTGGTGGTGATGCCGCACAAGGAAATCAAGACAAATCGGAGAAATCAGAATAGATCAGGATGACATTTGGTTGACTCAACCAATTGTCATAAACCTGATCGACTACAAATCAAGAGAGCAACTTTATGGGTTCAAGTGAACCCATGTTGCTCTACGGTCAGCACCTGAAGGAGATCATATCATGACCATGCTCGCTATTCTTGGCATTCTGGGTGCCGCCGTATTTTTTGTCATCGGAATTTACAACGGGCTGATCAAGGCCCGGCAAATGGTCAAGGAGGCGTGGAGTGGCATTGATGTGCAACTCAAGCGCCGCAGTGACCTGATCCCCAACATAGTTGAAAGCATCAAGGGTTATGCAGGACATGAAAAGGACACCTTGCGGGAAGTTACCGAAATGCGCACCCGTGTTCAGGCAGTGCCGGAAGGCGACATTGCGGGCCGGGCTGTGGCGGAAGGCCTGTTGAGCCAGGCACTTGGCAAACTGATGGCGGTCGCCGAAGCCTATCCCGATCTCAAGGCAAACGAAAATTTTCTGCAGTTGCAGCAAACCCTCGACAAGATCGAGGGCGAGATCCAGATGTCCCGTCGCTATTACAACGGTGCAGCCCGGGATCTGAATGTGAAGGTTGAAAGTTTCCCGTCCAACTTTGTGGCCAACTATTTCAATTTCCAGACAGCAGAATTCTTCGAAGTCGAGAACGCCGGTGACCGGAAAGTCCCGGAGGTCAAGTTTTAGGATCTGTTGACAGGATGCCAGGAATAATACCAGAGGAACTGACTGTTACCGGTAAGTTTAACCGCCTCTACCTTACGCTATTTGCCATGTTTGCCCTCGTTTGGATGGCAGGTGACAGTCATGCCAGGGAGGAAATCCTCAACTTCGATTCGAAGGTTGAAGTGTCTCAAACCGGAAAACTGCGGGTTATTGAAACCATCCGGGTGCGCGGCGAGAACGCACAGATCAAAAGGGGTATCTATCGCGACTTCCCGTTGCGGTTCGAAGGGGCCGACGGGCGCGAACACGAGGTTGGTTTTGATGTACTTTCTGTCACCCGTGACGGTCAACCGGACGACTTTCGCATTGACAGGGCCAGCCGGGCAGCCCGCGTCTATATTGGCAGCAGGGACGTATTTATCGGCGCGGGCGAGTTCACCTACACGATAACCTATGAGACCGATCGGCAGATACGTTTCTTTTCTGACCATGACGAATTGTACTGGAATGTTACCGGCAAATTCTGGGACTTTCCTATCAGGCAGGCTCGCGCCGAAATTCTTCTTCCGGCAGGCATCCGGGCACAGGACACGTCTTACTTCACCGGACCACACGGCGCGACCGGCAAAAATGCCCGGTCATTCACAGGCAATGGCGGCAATATGGTTGTATTCGAAACAACGGCGCCGCTGCGTCCCCGGGAGGGGCTGACCATTGCGGTGAAAATGCCAAAAGGCAGTATTGCACCACCCAGCAGGAGCCAGCAGGCAAGCTGGTTCTGGCGCGACAACTCTGCTTTCATTCTGGGGTTGGCGGGTTTCCTGCTCATTGGGTATTACTATTTCTGGGCATGGCAGCGGGTTGGCAGGGACCCGCCTGCAGGCGTCATGGTGCCGCGTTGGGATGCGCCCGATGGCATCTCTCCGGCCCAGGTGCATTATATCGATAACAAGGGCTTGTCCGGCCATGATGCGTTTTCATCTGCCTTGCTCAACCTTGCCGTAAAGGGGCTGGTTGAACTGGAAGACCTGGACGGCGACGTCTCAATAAGGCCTACGGGGGTTACACCCGCCGAACGCCTGCCTGTCGGCGAAGCGGTGATTTTGCGCAAGGTCTCATCATCCCGGGACAGGTTTCGCATAGACAGGTCAAATACCTCGGCAGTCAAATCAGTTACCGATGGGTTTCGCTCGGCAGTCTACGCTGAACACCGCAACAAGTTCTTCATCAGAAACCTGCCCCATGTGTTTATCGGCATAGCACTTTCGCTGCTGGTAGTGATCATGACAATCGTGGTCAGTAGCGGCGGAACAGACGTTGTGCTGCCCTTGATCCTGCTGGTCGTGATTGCCACAGTCATAACCATGGTTACGGTCAACGTGGGGCTTAAAAGGTCAGGTTCACAAAACCTGGTGGGCAAAATCGGCTCGGTGATGCGATATTTTGTAGCCGGTTTTTTTGTGGTGAATTTCATGCCGCTTTTCATGTCCGCAGTGGCTGACTCGACCACCCAGCCCACAACACTGGTAATTATCGCCGGCATATTCATGATCAACATCCTGTTCTTCTTTCTGCTTGGCGCCCCGACCCCGTTGGGCCGAAAGCTGATGGACGGTATTGCCGGACTGAAAACCTATATCAAGCTGGCCGAAAAGGACCGGTTGAACCTTGCCGGTGCGCCTGCCATGTCGCCCCGGCACTTTGAGACCGTGTTGCCCTATGCGGTCGCACTGGGCCTCGAAAAACCGTGGTCAAACGCATTTCAGGCCTGGCTGGCATCAGCAGCGGGCGCAGCCGCTGCCGCCACGTATTCTCCGCACTGGTATCGTGGAGGAAACTTTTCACCGGGCCGCATCGGCGAAACCATGTCCGGCCTGCCTTCGTCCATCGGCAAATCCATGACCAATGCCATGCCGGCGCCAAAATCATCCTCGTCCGGATTTTCAGGCGGCGGCTCTTCGGGCGGTGGCGGCGGCGGCGGCGGAGGCGGCGGCTGGTAAAACACCGGGCCAATGCCTAGATTCAACCCATGAACCCTCCACTCCAGCCTCTCAACCCCGATGCCCAGATCGCCCATCAATGGCGCAATACCCTTCACACGTGGGTGATGATTGCCGGTTCAGCACTGCTCATGGCGTTGATTGCCTATAGCATCTTCGGCGGCTCAGGTGTCGTCTGGGCACTTGTTCTGACCGCATTTGGGTTATGGCAGGCAGGGCGGGTATCACCAAAGTTCATCCTGCGGCTCTACAAGGCCCGGGCACTGGGTGCGAAAGATGTTCCTCAACTGCACACTGTTTTGGATGAACTGGCAAAGCGTGCAAACCTGCCTGCCGTGCCGCAACTGTATTACGTTCCGTCCCGGATGATGAATGCATTTGCAGTCGGCAAGAAAGATAATTCTGCAATTGCTGTAACCGACGGCCTGATCCGCAATCTCACACTGCGCCAATTGACCGGAGTGCTGGCGCATGAGATCAGTCACATTCGCAATGGCGATCTGACCGTAATGGCGCTGGGTGATGTTCTGTCACGGCTGACCGGAACATTGTCGACAGTTGGACTGTTGATAGGTGTGCCGGCCGCATTCCTGACCAATGGCGGCATTGTTCCGTGGGTGGCGATCATCGCACTTGTTGCCGCGCCGACCATTGGTGGACTATTGCAGCTCGCCCTGTCCCGTACGCGCGAATACGATGCTGATCTGGATGCAGCAGGCCTGACTGGCGATCCTGAAGGCCTTGCTTCGGCCTTGCTGACGCTGGAACAGAAACAGGGCGGCATGTGGGAAAAGCTTGTGCTGCCGGGATCACGGTCGCCGCAACCTTCGATATTGCGCAGTCATCCCCAAACCCCGGACAGGGTGGCTCGCCTTCGGTCCTTGCATGCGGAAGTTCCGCCCATTGTAAATCGCCCCGACATTGCTGTGCGACCAAACCGGTCGATTGTGCCGCCCGTTCGCGGACCACGCATCAATATCGGCCGCATGGGACTGTGGTACTGAAATCATCAGTCGCTGAGATGAATTGCAGTTGCCCATGCCCCCGCCAACCCGCATAGTCTGGACTGTTCTCGACAGCAACATGGAAACCATCAGGTTTATGTTGCCTGATCTGGGGCGTTTTGCCAGTAATACCAAAGGAAGTAATTATTGACCCATTTGACCGATTTTTTCGCGTTTGCCGGCGAGGCATGCTTCACGCCGTGGTCCGGCAGACCACAAGTGGAGCATAACGAAGTCCGGTGATCGCGAAAAACCGGCCTTCGGTGGGCCAAATCCGCCCATCTGGTGCGTTGCGCCGCTTGCCCGATGCACCGCATCGCGCTGCGCACCGCGCCTGCCAGAGTGGTCGGATTTGACTCCATCAAACGGGTCAATAATTACTTCCTTTGGTATAACCCGGAGCACTGGATATGCAACTCGCACACGCATTATTGCAGGCGTTGAAGGACTACGGCGCCGGTGAGATTTTTGGCATTCCCGGAGATTTCGCATTGCCGTTTTTTCGCCAGATCGAACGGATCAACACGCTGCCGCTTTACACCCTGAGCCACGAGCCCGCCGTTGGTTTTGCAGCAGATGCAGCCGGCCGCTATCGCAGCACAATCGGCGTTGCCTGCATTACCTACGGCGCAGGTGCCCTGAACATGATCAACCCGGTTGCCACTGCCTACGCGGAAAAATCGCCGCTGGTGGTCATTTCAGGTGCACCGGGCGCAGCAGAGCGCACAATGGGGCTGGGCCTGCATCATCAGGTCAAGCATTTCAACAGTCAGATGCTGATCATGCGTGAAGTAACCTGCGCTCAGTGTGTGCTCGATGATCCAGCGACTGCTCCCGGTGAAATTGCACGAGTGCTGACTGCAGCCCGTCACCTTTCGCGCCCGGTTTATATTGAGCTGCCGCGCGATATGGTCGAAACCAGCGTATCCGCAGTGCCGGCCTTTGAAAAGCAGGGCAAGAATATCGCTGCAGCACGTGAAGCCGCGCGGCAAACCCTGAGGATGCTGGAAACGAAAAAGCAGCCGGCGATGCTGCTGGGTGTCGAAGTGCGCCGGTATGGTCTCGAAACAAAAGTTGCAAAACTCGCAAAGACACTGGGTATTCCGGTTCTGACAACTTTTATGGGAAGGGGAATTCTGGCTGAAACCGGTGCTCCAACCGCTGGCACCTATCTGGGTCTGGCCGGTGATGCAACCACCCGCCGGCTGGTCGAACGCGCAGATGGTTTGCTGATGCTTGGTGTCATACTGTGTGATACCAATTTTGGCGTATCGAAACGCCAGGTCGATATGCGCACCAGCGTGCATGCTTTTGACGCCGCGGTGCATTTCGAACACCACTCCTATCACGATGTCACCCTTGAAGCCTTTGTAGATGCATTGCTGACCGGCGCCAGGAAACTCGGCAATGCAAAACCTGTCACGGCATCTTATCCGCGCGGCCTCAAATCCACTGACAGGCAAATTCTGCCGCAGGATGTGGCAACCGCCGTCAATGACTTTTTTGCAAACCACGGAGTGATGCCAATCGCATCTGACATGGGCGACTGCCTGTTCACCGCCATGGATATTGAACACACCGCACTGGTTGCACCCGGCTACTATGCAACCATGGGCACCGGCGTTCCATTCGGGCTTGGTCTGCAGGCGGCAAGCGGCAGGCGGCCACTGGTGCTGGTCGGCGATGGCGCCTTCCAGATGACTGGCTGGGAACTCGGCAATTGCAACCGCCTGGGGCTAAATCCCATCGTGTTGTTGTTCAACAATACCGCGTGGGGCATGTTGAAAGCATTTCAGAAAGACACCGGCTACAACGACCTTGATGACTGGCATTTTGCAGAACTTGCAGAAACCCTGGGCGGCAAAGGGGTTCGGGTTTCAACTCCGGGGCAACTGGCGCGAGCACTTGAATCCGCCCACGCCGAGACAACCTGCTTCCAGCTCATAGAGATCATGCTGCCACGGGATGTTTTTTCGAAAACACTTTCACGGTTTACCGGGGCCATAGCAAAGAAATCCGCACTTTCGGCTGAGGCTGACACTTGACCCTGCAACGCTGTCACTGGGTGCTGCTGATCTGCATAGCTTCGATCATGGCGGCAAGCCTGGTCTTCCTGGGCCGCAATCTCATCTGCCAGTGCGGTTTTGTGAAGCTTTGGCACGGAGAGATCGTCTCGTCTGAAAACTCGCAACACATTCTCGACTGGTACTCACCTTCTCATGTGTTGCATGGACTGGTCTTTTACATGTCGCTGCACTTCCTGGCGCCAGGGCTGAGTATTGGCTGGCGGCTGGTGATTGCCGCAGCCATCGAAGCGGCATGGGAAATTGTCGAGAACACCAGCTGGATCATCGACAAGTATCGCGAAGACACGATCGCGCTGGACTATTATGGCGACAGTGTCATCAATTCCGTGTCCGACCTGATCATGATGTTGCTGGGATTCTTCATTGCCGCGCGCGTACCGGTGTGGCTGTCAGTGGCCTTGTTTGTCACCGCGGAACTGGTGGTAGGCTACTTTATTCGAGACGGTCTGCTGCTCAACGTCATCATGCTCGTATATCCGCTCGACTGGATCCGGCAGTGGCAGGCGGGATAGCGCCGGATTCTCCGCCCATAAATTCGCAATGTGATGAATTGCACAGTCCTCACGTGACGCATCGGTTAGGTTCATCTCAACAACAAGGCGATGAACAAAAAACAAGGCGGTTTTCTCTCCCCTGCAAACCGGGCGCCGCGAAACAACCAAAACCAAACATCGCCCGATAAGAACAACCGGGCTTTTGCCGCCGCAACGCCGGTACCATGGGGCCTCCTCCCTCCCGATGGTACCGGCGAAGTCTTTTATGGGAACTTGAAGTCCGGTACACCGGTTATACCAGATCATCAACAATGCGTGCATCACCCACCACAGGGAGGGGGACAGGAAGAAACCGCCTGTACATGTTACATGTAACCGCAACCCGCCGCTTCAGGAGCGGCAAGGTTTACGCCAGCCAGTCCACCAGTCCCGTCTGCAGGTCGTAGATTGCGGGAACGATTTTCAACTTGCCGGTGCCTGTCGCGGCTGCCAGCAGCGTACTCGCCGTGGTGAGGCGCGCAACAGTGCGGCGGGCGCTCTCCATCGCGGCGTTGTTGGTAAAATCCCCCGTCTTGTCCGCGACCGCCAGTGCAGCCGGCACGATCGGCTCGATCATAAGGCCGATGGCGCCGGGATAGGTGGCGTTCCCGGTGACCACATCGCAGGCCGCCTTTACCGCCCCGCAGGCTGTGTGGCCCAGAACGACGATTAGCGGCGAGCCAAGTACGGCCGCGCCATACTCCACCGTGCCGAGAGTGGCTGTGTCGACCAGATTGCCGGCATTTCGTGCAACGAACAATTCGCCGACGCCGTATCCTCCGAAGATCAATTCGGGTGGCACGCGGCTGTCGGCGCAGGCAATCACTGTTGCCCAAGGCGCCTGATGGCCCGCCACTGCGTCACGCTGGGCAGCGAGCTGAAGCACGCAGAGCTCCGGCTGAGCGACATATCGGGCGTTACCCTCCTTGAGTGCGGCCAGCGCCTGATCAGGTGTCAGCGAAGAGCGTGACCCTTCAGCGGCGAGAGCCGCTCCTGTGACATCACCAAGGTTCATCGCCAGCAACCCGGCAGCGCCGAGTTGCAACACAGTCCGCCGGCAAATGAGGCCGGATTCACAACGTTCACACATACTTGCCTCCATGAAACGGGATTCTCCAGATAACTCCCGAACTGGCGTACAAGGTAGATGCATCTTGAACCGGAGGGAAGGTGTATCATGTGCGATCCGAACAACCTGACGCGTGACGCCCTCGTCAAAATCCGCTAGACATGCCTGATGTTCACAACTTTTTTCCATGAACTCAAGGCTGCCGGCGTGCCTGCCACGCTGAAAGAGTACCTTACCCTGATGGAGGCTCTGGAGGCCAACATTGCCGGCTATCAGGTGGAGGACTTCTATTATCTTTCACGCGCCACACTGGTGAAGGATGAGCGCAATCTCGACAAGTTTGACAAGGTGTTCGGCCACGTCTTCAAAGGTATGGAAGGTCTGTCGCCGGAAGAACTGCTCGCCAACATTCCTGAGGAATGGCTGCGCAAGGTGAACGAAAAATTCCTGACAGAGGAAGAAAAGGCCAGGATCGAGGCGCTGGGCGGCTGGGACAAGATCATGGAAGAACTGAAGAAGCGGCTGGAAGAACAAAAAGGCCGGCATCAGGGCGGCAGCAAATGGATCGGCACCGGGGGCACATCGCCATTTGGCGCATACGGATACAACCCTGCCGGCATCCGCATCGGACAGGATCAAAACCGCAACAATCGCGCCATCAAGGTGTGGGACAAGCGCGAGTTCAGGGATCTTGATGATTCAGTCGAACTGGGAACACGCAACATAAAGATTGCGCTGAGACGCCTGCGCAAATTCGCACGTGAAGGTGCACCGGAAGAACTCGACCTTGACGACACCATTCGCTCCACTGCCAACAGGGGCTATCTGGATCTGAAGCTGGTTGCTGAAAAACGCAACACAGTGAAAGTGCTGATCTTCTTTGATGTGGGTGGTTCAATGGACCCCTATGTCCGCATGTGTGAGGAATTGTTCTCCGCCGCGCGTGCCGAGTTCAAACACATGGAGTATTTCTATTTCCACAATTGCGTTTACGAGAAACTCTGGAAGGAAAACCGCCGGCGCCATACATCGGCAGAAGCCACCTGGGACGTGCTGCATACATATGGCCCGGATTACAAGGTGATCTTTGTGGGTGATGCATCCATGAGCCCGTTCGAGCTCACCCATCCAGGTGGCTCCGTTGAACATTTCAATGACGAGGCCGGTGCGCTTTGGCTCAAACGCATCACGGACATTTATTCACATTGTATCTGGCTGAATCCCTCCAGCCCCAAATACTGGGGTTATACACCGACTGTCGATTATATCAGGACGTTGTTCGAAGGCCGTATGTATCCGCTGACACTGGAGGGGATCGACAACGCCGTCAAGGAACTGGTGCGTTAGGTACAGCCATCAGACTTTTGCAGAAAGCGTCCTGCAGATCACATAAATCCCGTCGATCAGAACCCACAGCGATAGTATCAGCATAACGCCCAGCCACCAGCCCCACACTGGCTGCACCACTGCGGTGTTCCTGAAGATGCCCGCGACACCACTTAAAATCGCACCTGCGGCGGATACGGCGAATATTGTGTTTACCAGCAAAATGGCCGAACCAATCATGTTGTGACCCAGATAGAACCGGTGCGCACCGGCGCCACCAAGAAAAAACCACATCAGGATCAGGACGATCACTGACTTGCCCTCACCATAAGGCAACATGAATCCGAGATTGATATCAAAGTCATCGTCGTGTTTGCCGGCGAAAAAACCGCGCTTCCTGCCAGGTTCGTTGTCCACATCACTGGCAACCGGGCCAGCAACCGCAAATGCCGGCTGAGCTGCCCGCGACTGTCCGGCGCCACGCTTCCCGAATGCCATGAGCAAATCCTCTTGATTCAACGCAAAGGCAGCATCAAGGATGGCAATACTTCGTTACGGAAACCTTACGGGGTCAGCACGCTGATCATTTCCTTGTATCCTCGCTCCCTTGCAAGGTCCAGGGGCGTATGCCCGTCGCGATCCGTAACTGAACGATCCGCGCCGGCCTCGACCAGAAGTTTGGCGGTTTTTACGTGGCGCGGCCCGCCATCACCCAACACAACCGCTTCAATCAATGCGGTCCAGCCCAGATTGTTGACATGATCAAGCGGAGCGCCTGCCTCAATCAACGCTTGCACGCTTTCCCAGTGGCCCAGATGGGCCGCCGCAATCAGTGCGGTACCGTCATAAATGCTGGTGACATTTCCTGTGCTCCCGCCGGCCTTTACCGCCGTGCGGACCATGTCCGCGTCATTTGCCACGGCAGCTATGGTAATGATGTCATACCTGTCGTTCTCCAGCCTGTTCGGATCAAGGCCTGCTTCCACCAGCAGTGTTACAGCCTCATCGTGGGAAGCAAATGCAGCAATGTGCAGGGCTGTACGCCCTCGCCCGTCGATCTCCTCCAGGTCAACGCCAGAGCTTATCAATCGCCTGATAGCAGCGATATCACCCTTGTGCGCCGCTGCGTGAACTCCGGTGTATGAAGCAATTTCTGCAGATGAAGGCGCTACTTGCGAGCCAGCCGGACTGACACCCGCAACTACTGCCAGCAAGCCTGTCAGGAACCTGATCATGCCCAAAACTTTCAATAACCAACTTCCTCTTGCCGCAGCCAAACGGACCTATTATGTCAGTTTACATGTTCCTGGAGAAACTCACATCACTATTGGCTCCTGACGCACCTCAGCCCTCAAAGCCTGACGTCAAACTTGCCGTTGCAGAACTGCTTGTCACAGCCTCGCTTGTCGACGGCCATCTTGACGACGGCGAGATTGCCGTTCGTGACCGCTTGCTGAAGGACAAGTTCGACCTTGATGAGAAAGGTCTTGCGCAACTTTTGGAGGACGCAGAGAAGGCCAGTGAAAATGCCATCGACTTCTTTCGTTTCACCAGCGCCATCAAGGAAGCCTATGATCGCGAGCAGCGCGAGACGGTGGTGGAAATGCTGTGTGAAATCATTCTGGCTGACGGCCGGATTGACGAAGACGAAATGAACATGGGCTGGCGTATTGCGGGCCTGTTGGGGTTTGATGATCGCGAATGGGTGATGATCCGTAAACGGGTTGAAGAAAAAACCATCTGAGCTTTCCCAGGCCGCAATTGCACTTCCGGCTGGTCAGACGATATCCCTCCCGCCAGTGACAATGATACTGCCGTATTGCAAGGACGTTCGGCAGCCTCCTTTCTGGCGTTTCCGCGCCGGTTTCCATGTCACCTGTTCCGCAGCAGCTACAGCTGTCTGATCCGGCAGGAAAGCCCCCCAATCGACATGAACTGCACATGAACCAGTTGCTCAGCATTTGTTCAACGGCAATTTCCAATAGTGCCGTCACCCTGAAACTTTTTCAGATTCAACAACAAAAACAAGAAAAGGATTTCCCCGATGACTCCCCTCAAGATTGCAATGGCTGCCGCAGTACTGGCGTTTTCAGTTCCCGCCATAATGACCACCAGCGCGTCTGCCTATCAGTGCAAGACCGGCTATACCCAGGTACAGGTGCATATGCCAACCAGGATAGCTGCCCGGACACAGGCCCGTAAGTCCTGGTCACTGAAAGTGAAAAACGACCTCGGTCTGGCATGGTCGGTCTGGAAGATCGCCAAGAACAAATCTACTAATTGCCAAAAGTCCGGCCAGCGCTGGATCTGCACGGCGAAAGCCAAGCCCTGTCTGTACGTCGTTCAGTAATTGACACCATGGATCTCCTCTCGCTGGACTACATGAATCCGGCGAGAGGGACTATCGGCAGCTTGATCATGATTGCCGCATCAATGCCGGCATGAGCACTGTTACCGGCACACCTCTCTGGCATCAAGGCCCGCCGGCGCGGTCACAAACGGTTCGCAACGAACATGGCGCATCGCTGTAATTCTGCTTAACGACTTTGAAACATTCTGCTTCTCCAAGCACACCATCCCGCGGCAGGCCAGGGCAAACATGACCAATGTTTAATGTAGCCAGGCGCCGGGTATCGTCATTTGGCCACGTCCTTCCTGTATCTGATCAACAAATCCAATCAAACTGGAGACACCCGGAATGAAAACAACTTTGAAAATGTCAATAACGGCAGCAGCTTTGATTGCTGCTGGCGCGTTGGGAACCTCGGCTTTTGCACATAGCAAGGGCGGCGGCCATGGCGGCGGTTACGGTGGAGATAATCGTGGAGGCTATCACGGCGCAGGTCATCGTGGAGATTGCCATCGCGGACGCCGTCATCACGCCAGGACAGGCCCTGGCATGGGACCGCGTGCCCACCTGATGGAACGTTACGACGCCAACAATGACAAGAAGGTAACCCAGGAAGAAATCAACACCAATCGGGAAGCCTGGCACAAGGACTTTGATGCAAACGATGATGGCATACTGAGCCTGGATGAGTTCATGCAACTCTGGCTGAAGGCCAGAGCCGAGGTCATCGTACGCGAATTTCAGCGCTTTGACCGCGACGGTGATGCTGCCCTCACCCAGGAAGAATACCTGAGACCAATGGTTGAAATCGTTGAGATGCATGACCGCGATGGTGACGGCGCACTGAGCCGCGAAGACCGTCGCCGCCACCACAAGCATCACGGACGCATGCGCCATGACGATGGACGCGATGACGCCGATGAAGCCCCTGAAACCGAAAGCAAGGATTGATCTCGCAACGAGGCTGCCGGACGGCAGATAATCCAAGCAATGACTTTGCCCGATGATCAGCCCTTGCAGTACCCCGGCCGGAATGCTCCCCTCACATTCCTGCCGGGGTACAATTTGTTTCAAGTAATCTGAACCTGAACATGCGACAGCCATGTCAGCAGTCATGAGCCCGTTGCGCAAATAACAATACAGAAACCGGTGAGTTTGGTTTAGTTTCCGCACCACAATGAACCGGCACACTGAAATTAATCTTGGCGACGCAACCGGATGGAGAACACCGGTCAACCTGCTCATCCTGATGGTTGCGGCAAATGCGATCGCTTTTTCGACATGGTCGGCTCTGCTCAATAATTTTGCCATAGAGGGCGCTGCCTTTACCGGCAAGGAAATCGGCATTCTCCAGTCAATTCGCGAAATCCCGGGATTCCTGGCATTCACTGCCGTGTTCATGTTTTTTGTCTGGCGGGAACAGACGTTTGCAGTCATCTCGTTGGCCCTGTGCGGACTGGGGACGGCCATCACCGGGTTTTTCCCCACGGCGCTGGGGTTTTACATAACCACATTTCTCATGTCGGTTGGTTTCCACTATTTTGAAACCGTGCAGCAGTCGCTGTCTCTGCAATGGCTGCCCAAAAACAACGCACCGCACCAGCTTGGCCGCATAATAGCAGCGGGTTCTTTTGCCACCGTTGCCGCGTATGCTTTGATTTTCGTGACATGGAAACTCCTGCACCTGGATTTTTCATCGGTTTACCTGGCAGGCGGCGGCGCAACTGTTTTGCTTGGGCTTGTGGCGTGGCTTGGTTTTCCGAAATTCCGCGAAGCCGTGCCGCAACGCAAACACCTGCTCCTGCGCAAACGCTATTGGCTCTACTACGCCCTGACGTTCATGTCTGGCGCCCGGCGCCAGATTTTCATCGTTTTTGCAGGATTCATGATGGTTGAGAAATTCGGCTTCTCGGTCGCGGCAATTACGGGCCTCTTCCTGGCGAATGCGGTTTTCAATATGTGGATTGCTCCCAAGATTGGCAATCTGATCATCAAACTGGGTGAGCGCCGCATCCTGATACTGGAGTATGTCGGACTGATAGGTGTCTTCATGGCCTACGCATATGTTGAAAATCCGTGGATCGCAGCTGCTCTCTACCTGGTTGACCACGCTTTTTTTGCCATGGCGATTGCCCAGAAAACCTACTTCCAGAAAATAGCCGATCCGGCGGACATGGCTCCCACAGCAGGCGTGGCATTCACCATCAATCATATAGCCGCTGTGGTCATTCCGGTGCTGTTTGGCCTCATATGGCTGACCCACCCGTCATGGGTATTCCTGATTGGCGCAGGCATGGCGGGTATCTCGCTGGCGCTCTCACTCCTTGTCCCGCGCGACCCGCGTGAAGGTAATGAAACACTGCTTGGCAACCCGGCACCAGCCGCTACGGCACCGGCAGAGTGAACCGCTGCCGCTCCCGGATGAAAAATTGCCGCCTGTATGATTGGAAACAAAGGGAAGCTGATCCATGACCACCGTCCATCGTGCCAATGACCCATTGCTGCAACCGTATCAGTTGAAGCACCTGACCTTGCGAAATCGCTTCATGTCCACTTCGCATGAACCAAACTTTCATGACGACGGCATGCCCAAGCATCGCTATATCCGCTATCATGAGGAGAAGGCCAAAGGCGGAATCGCCCTGACCATGACCGCCGGATCTGCGGTTGTTTCGCGCGACTCATCCCCGGTGTTCGGCAATCTTCATGCCTACAAGGATGAGATAGTCCCCTGGTTGAAACGCATGGCCGATGCCTGCCACGAGCACGGGTCTGCCTGCATGATCCAGCTGACCCATCTTGGAAGGCGAACCGTCTGGAACGGTGCAGACTGGCTGCCGGTGGTCTCTCCAAGCAATGTTCGTGAACCGGCCCATCGTGCATTTCCCAAGATCATGGAGGACTGGGATATGGACCGCATCGTGGCTGACTATGCCGATGCGGCCGAAAGGGTAAGGGCTGCAGGTCTCGATGGTTTCGAGCTGGAATGTTACGGCCATCTTCTCGATAGCTTCTGGTCGCCAGCCATAAACAACCGCGATGATGAACACGGCGGCTCGCTGGATAACCGGCTCCGGTTTACCTATCGCGTACTGGACGCGATTCGTGATCGAGTTGGTCCGGATTACATTGTTGGCCTGCGTCTGGTGGCAGACGAGGATATGAAAAACGGCATTTCCCGGGATGAGGGTCTGGAAATATGCCGCCGCATGATTGCCACCGGACAGGTCGACTTTCTCAACATTATCCGCGGACACATCGAACATGACGGCCCGCTGTCACGCGTCATTCCCGTTACCGGCATGGCCTCTGCTCCCCACCTCGATTTTGCAGGCGAGGTGCGCGCGGCAACAAAGTTCCCGGTATTCCATGCGGCTCGTATCACAGACGTTGCAACTGCGCGCCACGCTGTTGCAGCAGGCAAGCTTGATATGGTCGGCATGACACGGGCTCACATTGCCGATCCGCACATCGCCAGAAAAGTGTCCGAAGGGCGCGAGGACGAAGTGCGTCCCTGCGTTGGGGCGACATACTGCCTCGATCGCATATACGAAGGGCGCGGAGCGACCTGCATCCACAATGCGGCAACCGGCCGTGAAGCCACAATGCCGCATCAAATCGCCAGAACCACGGGAAAACAACGTCACATAGTTGTGGTTGGTGCCGGACCGGCAGGTCTTGAAGCCTCACGCGTGTGTGCCGAACGTGGCCACAGGGTAACAGTGCTGGAAGCAGCGCCTCACGCCGGGGGACAAATCAGGTTGGCCGCCATGGTCAAACGCCGTTCCGAACTAATAGGAATCGTCGACTGGCGTGTTTCCCAGCTTGAACAGCTAGGTGCTGAAGTTCGCTACAACACCTATGCAGATGCAGGCGACATTGCTGCTCTGGGGCCTGACGTGGTCATTATTGCAACCGGCGGACTGCCACGCCAGGACGCAATTTCCGAAGGAGCAGATCTTGCGACTTCAAGCTGGGACGTCATATCCGGTGATGCAGGTATCGGCGAGGACGTCCTGATATATGATGACAATGGCGCCCACCCCGGCATGGCCGCAACCGAATCCATTATGGCAAGGGGCGCAAAACTGGAAGTTGTCACACCGGAACGAATGTTCGCACCTGATATTGGTGGCCTCAACCTGGTTCCCTATATCGAAAAACTGCAAGGCCACGGTGCTGTCATCACGACCATGACTCGTGTCCATTCCCTGAAGCGCGAAGGCAACAAGATCGCTGCGACCCTGACCAGCCCATACAATGAGGCCGTCATCGGCGAACGTCTGATCGACCAGGTGGTGGTTGAATATGCAACCGCACCACTGGACGAATTGTACTTTGCCCTTAAACCCGACTCCAGCAATGCAGGAGAGATGGATTATGAGGCGCTGGTAGCCGGACGCATCCAGCGGGTCGTTCGAAATGAGGCAGGGTCCTTCCAGTTGTTTCGCATCGGCGATGCCGTCGCGGCGCGCAACATCCATGCGGCCATTTATGATGCCCTGAGGCTGTGCAAGGACTTGTAAGCATCGCCACGACTGTCACTTTTCTCCCGCTTATCCACCGGTCGTGGTGGATATCCTGTGCATAACAACACTGGTTCTTGCATGGCGTGGAATTTCGGAAAATGCTCGCCTCATCAGCAGACGGGAAGGCAACTGACTGGACGCTGGCGGGGACCAGAAAGTCTTGATTTTCTTCGGAAAATTGCGGCGGACCTGGAAGCCGGTTGCCCAACTCGCCGGGCTGGACATACAGCGCCTCACGGCTGCTTGTTGAAAGGCCGGGCCGGGTAAGGCAAAAGAGGAAACGCGCATACGGGAGACCGTTTGCGCGTTTTCTTCTTTTCCGCTCACGCCGGCAGCCTTCGGCTGCGCTCCGCGGGGGCGGGCCTGACCGGCCCGGGACCCGTCGGGCCCTGTTTCGGAATATCTCCGCCGAAGCACAAAGTGCGGAGGCAAGGCCGACTGGCCGTTGCACGAAGTGCGCCCTGGCGGAGCGCAGCCGTTGGGCAGCCAGCGTGAACGATATCACTTGAATCAGGAACGGCCCACCGAAGGCGGACCAGGCTGTTGGGCCAGAAGAAAACCCCGCACTCAAAATGAATGCGGGGCTTGTTTGACGCCTCTTCCTCGAGGTCTGTCTTCCCTGTATTATTCCTTACTGGCTCAGGTGCAGTTTACGCAGTTCGTCTGCAATCTGCTGAAAGCTCTGCACCAGGGCTTCATTCGACGGCGGATCAAAATACTTTTCCGGGTCGGTGGCGCAGTTCTTGATCAGATTGCGTTGCGTGGCACTCGGCACGTTGTAGGCAAAAGAGTAAGTCACGATTTCGGCAGCCCGAACATTGTCGCAGGCTTGGGCCAGAAGCGTGTTCTGTGCGGAAATCGCTGTCCAGTAATTGGATGATCCCAGACGAGCCTGATTGAGGAAGCCGTAGGCTGTGTATGTGGAGTCGTTGCGATTGTTCTGCGAGTTCGAACGTATTCTCGCCATCGGTCAGCAGGACCATCGCCTTGGTGATTTCCTCGTCGTCATAAGACACGCCTTCAGTAAACGGCGGGTTGGGGGAAATTACACGCAGGCCCCAGCCAACGCCTTCGGCAACGTGGGTATAGCCGTCGGCCCGCATATTGTTGATGGTATTAAGAACCGGGGACTTGACGTTGGTCAGCTCCTGGATCGGTTGAATGTTGCAGCCTATGTCGGGTCCGCGCGAAGAGGTATAGACGCGAGCGTTGTTGTACTTTGTCTCACGGCGCTGGCGTTTGTCGAGATTGTCTGAACTCCGCTCCCGGTCATCCAGGTAACTATTGTAGAAATAGTTCTGTCCGTTCTCATAGAAATAGGTTCGCGAACTGCTGTCACCCGGTTCATCGGGCGTAAATGCCGGCGGGAACAGTGTATCTGGATTGCCAGCGTCTGCAGGGGTGTCATCAATCGACAAGGCGCCGGTACGAGACTCTACACAGCCTGTCCATGAGCGATTCTGGATGGATTCCCATGCACGCCAGTTATGCCAGCTGTTTGAAAGGAAGTTGGCTTTCGAATACGGATTGGCGCCGTCCCTGTCGAGCCAGTCCTTGTCTGCTTTGTCAGGTCCAACATTGACAAACTGCGAAAACGGCACCACGGCGATCTTCAACGTATCTGCAACCTCCCGCGGGCCAAACAGGATTTCCACAAAATCGTTGGCCGCTACTTTCAGTGTTGAAAGCCGGCTTTGCGAACCCATTGACCCGGTATTGTCAAATACCAGCACGACTTCCAGGCCGGTCGCTTCCTTGGTCACTTCCGAAGATGCGGAAATTGTTGTTGTGTCGAACCCGGCAACCTGGGTCAGGTAATTGCTCACAGTAACTGTGCCCGTGACCTGGAGGCTGCTGCCATCCACAGTGAGTTCCATTGAGGGAGTGCCTGAATTGGCCGGTGCCCCATAATTGGAGTTGAAATAATCTTGCGCTATTCGCTCCAGGTCCGATTCGGACAAATTGGCTTCACGCCCGGCAGCCAGTGCCGCAGCATCAACGGCTGCCTGCAGCCGCGCCTGTACCGAAACAGCATTGCCATAATCAACCGCAAAACCCGCTGCCAGTACGAGCGGTATCGTTGCCACGGCAAGAACCGGCGCGAGGGCCCCGGATTCATTCTTGCCAAACCTGCCAAACTTTGGAAGCCTAGACACAAAACCAAACATTCTTCTTCTCCCGTATGTAAGCCCGGACAGTTTCATATCCTGAGGCCGTAATTGCTGAGGGCACGTCGAGATCAGCACAGATTTCCATGGGGCTTTGTACCAGAAGTTGGCAAATTGCGGTCAATTTGACGAAATGACGGCTAACAAATCCTGAATCATTTCAATAGCTTTTGCATAAAACTGAGGCGTTAACTTCCTGCAGGTAGCGTCAAACTCGGGAATTTCGCCAATAATTGTTCTGGATCAACCCAGTGCTGATCTTTCATGTCACCATGGAAGAAACTGTCAGACCAACCCTGATTGAACATCAGACACCTGTTGCATGAGGATAACCACCAATGAGCCAGCCGCACGTAGAAGCCTTTTTTGACGAGGCGACGAACACCGCCAGTTATGTTGTCAGTGATCCTGAAACCCGTGCCTGCGCGGTGATCGACAGTGTCCTGGATTTCGACGCTGCTGCTGGCCGGACATCAACCACTTCGGCAGACCGTATTATCGCCTATGTGCAAGACAACAACTTCAACTGCGAATGGTTGCTGGAAACCCATGTTCACGCCGATCATCTGTCTGCTGCTCCTTACATTCAGCAGCACCTGGGCGGAAAACTCAGCATCGGTTCCGGCATCACCCAGATCCAGGATGTGTTTGGCAAGATTTTCAATGCCGGCTCTGAATTCGAGCGTGATGGTTCCCAGTTTGATCGCCTGTTCAATGATCTCGATGAGTTTGCCATCGGCGCCCTGTCAGTACAAGTCATGCATACGCCTGGGCATACACCTGCCTGCCTGACCTACGTAATCGGTGACTGTGCCTTTGTTGGAGATACCTTGTTTATGCCCGATTTTGGCACCGCTCGTACTGATTTTCCGGGCGGTGATGCAAGGCAGTTGTATCGGTCAATTCGCAAAGTGCTGGCGCTGCCTGCCAAAACGAAACTCTACATGTGCCACGACTACAAAGCGCCGGGGCGAAATGAGTATGCCTGGCTGACTACGGTTGAGGAGGAACGTGCACACAATGTGCATGTCCGCGACGGGGTCACTGAAGAAGAATTCGTGGCCCTGCGCGAAGCCCGCAACGCTCAACTCAGCATGCCCAAACTGATTGTTCCATCGATTCAGGTAAACATGCGGGCCGGCAATATGCCGGAACCGGAAGACAACGGCATTGTTTACCTGAAGACCCCGATAAACCAGCTTTGACGCGAGAGTTCACCACAGTACTTTTCCCGGGTTCATCAAATTGTCCGGATCGATTGTCTGCTTGATCGCACGTGCCATCGCCAGTTTGGCGGGATCGCCGTAGACGGCAAGAGCTTTCATCTTTTCCAGCCCGATACCGTGTTCGGCTGAAAACGAACCGCCCTTTACATTCAACCCCGAAAAAACTGCAACATCCACGAGTTCCTTGCCGGGTTGATTGCCATTCAGGCCGGAAACGGTGATGTGCAGATTGCCGTCACCCAGATGTCCCATGCAACTCAGGTGAACATCCGCTGCAATATTGCTCACAGCTTTTTCAAGCCCGCTGACATACTCGTCCAGCGCGCTCAACGGCACTGAAACATCATACCAGTAACCACCCGGCCATTGTCTCTCAACCGCCCAGCTATCTTCCCTGATGCGCCAGAAATCGGATGCCTGACGATCATTCTGGGCGACAATTGCATGGACTATCGTGCCGTTTTCCATAAGCGGCACCAGTTCATTTTCCTGAACGGTTTGCGCTTCCTCCTGGGTTGCCCCGGAATGCTCGAACAACACCAGTACATTACCGGGAAATGAAGCCATCAGATCATCGAGTCCCACGTCCTGTGCCACTGTGACCGCATAGGCTCTCCACATTATCTCCGCTCTGAGCAGACCACCGCCTCTTTTGAGATGATGGAATGCCGCAACGGCGGCTGCGGCATTTTCGAATGATGCCAGTGCTGTCGATGCAGCAAGAGGCGATGGATCCAGTTTCAATACAGCGCGGGTTACGATGCCCAGTCTGCCCTCTGCCCCGATCAGCAATTGCTTGATGTCCAGACCTTCGTTGACCTTGGTGACACGGGTCATGTCACGCATGACACTGCCATCCGGCAGTACTGCTTCCAGGCCAAGAACCCGGTGCCGCATCACTCCACAACGAAACGCTTCCATGCCACCGGCATTGGTAGAGATCATGCCGCCGATTGTGGCGCTGCCGCGCGCGGCAATATCTATGGCCGGGGTAAGGTCATGTGCTGCACATGCCTCTTGTACTTCCTGCAGCGTAGCCCCGGCCTGAACTGCAACTGTGCCTGCTACCGGGTCCAGACTCTCAATCCGGTTCATCGCCTTCAGGTCGACCATCAGTTGGCCAGGCAGGCTCGCAGCAGCACCGGCAAGTCCAGTGCGGCCGCCATGCGGCACGATAGAGACCTTGTGCGCCCGGCACAATTCAACAATAGCCTGAACCGTGGTGGTGGTACCGGGAAGGGCCATGACACCTGCTGCCAGGTTATCCGGATAAAACCCCGGATCCAGCGCCGCCACAGCGGCTTTCCGGCGAACCGGGCACAACCCTTCAAGTGCAGTCAGGAAATCATTGCTCAATGTCATATTCTGTGCCCTTGCCGCACCCGGTTTCAGAGGTCATCATGCAGTCGAACAACTCCAGCAGCCAGAGCAATTATGATATCAAGACATTGGGACAGTACACCCGGCGGCAAACGGCGCGCCCGAGGTTTGGGATTACTGCTTCCCGGCATACCGGGACAACACAATGCCATCACCGACGTGGAAGGTGTTGAAGTAGGTTACACAACTCTGATCGAAGGCGATGGCATCCGCACCGGTGTTACCGGTATCCTGCCGCGCGGCCGCCACGAAGCTGATACACCCTGCATGGCCGGCTCTTATTCACTGAACGGCAACGGGGAAATGACCGGCACCATCTGGATAGAAGAAGCCGGCGAATTGCAAACCCCGGTCACCATCACCAATACGGCATCATGCGGCATCACTCGCGACGCAACCCTGCGCTGGCTGGCGGAAAACGGCATAGGAACCGGGCAGGATTGGGGTTTGCCGGTCGCTGCGGAAACCTATGATGGCGACCTCAATGAAATCAACGGATTTCATGTAAGCATCGCCCACACCATGTCGGCACTCGACAACGCCGCGCCTGGCCCGCTGGAAATGGGAAGCGTCGGTGGCGGTACCGGTATGTCGACATATGAATTCAAGGCGGGATCTGCCAGCGCGTCCCGCCTGGTAGACATCGACGGCTGTCAATTCACCCTTGGCGCCTTTGTCCAGTCCAATTTCGGTCTGAGGCATGAGCTGACTGTACTGGGTGTTCCCGCAGGCCGTGAACTCACAGGCGGTGAATTTCGCTCCAGGGGCGCTGGATCCATCATTGCCATAGTGGCTACTGATGCGCCACTCCTGCCCCATCAATGCAAACGGCTCGCCCGGCGGGTGCCGCTTGGTCTGGCCCGCACAGGTACGATTGGTCACAACTCGTCAGGAGATATATTTCTGGCCTTCTCAACAGCCAACAAGCAGGCTCTGCGAGCCGGCGGCATCCGGCATCTCGATGCAGTTGCAGATTCCGACATAGACCCGTTATTCCAGGCTGTCGTGGAGACAGTGGAAGAAGCTGTTCTGGATTCCATGATTGCCAATGAAACGATGACCGGCAGGAACGGGTTGACCGTGCGCAGCCTGCCCCACGACGACCTCGTCGCCCTGCTCAAAAAGGCAGGACGAATATAGTTTCGCGGACGCTTCCCTGCGCATTGGTCTACGCCACGCCCAGCTTCTTCTGCAGACTGGAGCTTGACGTTGTATACTGAAACAGCAACCGTTCGCCGGGATTGATTATCCGGAAGGCTTCCTGCGACATAAGTGCGGCTTCATGAAAACCTGACAGGATCAGTTTCAACTTGCCCGGGTAGGTATTGATGTCGCCAATTGCAAAGATGCCGTGTTCGGAAGTTGCAAACTTTTCGGTATCCACCGGCACAAGATTTTCATCAAGATTCAGGCCCCACTCGGCGACCGGTCCAAGTTTCATTGTCAGGCCGAAGAAAGGCAACATGGTGTTGCAGGAGACTTCGAACTCTCCTTCCTTGCCCTTGACCGTTGCACCACTCAAAACGCCGTCACTGCCGTGCAGATTTGTTACCTGCCCGATGTGCAGGTTCATCTTGCCGGCAGCAACCAGTTCACGCATCTTGTTGACGCTGTCTGGCGCAGCGCGGAAGTCGTCACGGCGATGCAGCAATGTCATGGACTTTGCAATTGGCTGCAGATTATTGACCCAGTCGAGCGCGCTGTCGCCGCCACCGACAATCAGAATGTCCTTGTCCCGAAAGTCTTCCATCCGCTTCACCGAATAAAAGACACTGGTGCCCTCATAGTCGTCAATTGACGGCATCGGCGGCTTTTTGGGTTGGAAACTGCCACCACCGGCCGCCACTACCACGACCTTGCATTTGAACCTGACGTCATCATCGGTTTCCAGTTCGAACGTTCCATCTTCCAGTTTTCGCAATGATGTCACCATCTGGTTGTAATGGTATTGCGGATTGAACGGTGCTACCTGTTCCAGCAACCGGTCAGTCAGTTCCTGACCTGTAACAATCGGCAAGCCTGGAATGTCATAAATCGGTTTTTCAGGATAAAGCTCGGCGCATTGCCCGCCGGGTTTGTCGAGAATGTCCACAACATGGCATTTGATATCGAGCAGACCCAGTTCGAATATGGCAAACAGTCCACAAGGACCGGCGCCAACAATCACTACATCGGTTTCAATCGTTTGATTGGCCATCGACAAGGACCTCCTTGATCATCTTGCCAGATCACCCGCGGGGAACAGTCCGGCCATGTTGATAATAATTGAGTTGATACCAGTGCAGAGCCTAGAACTGCTTTTCCGGAACCCTGACCACCAGTCCGTCAATATCGTCAGATACCCGGATCTGGCATGACAACCGGGAGCTGTCCTGAACCTCGAAGGCGAAATCCAGCATGTCTTCTTCCATTTCAGAACGTTCGCCCAGTTTTCCGACCCAGTCATCCTGCAGGTAAACATGACAGGTCGCACACGCACATGCGCCGCCGCAGTCGGCGTCAATGCCCGGCACCATGTTTTTAACGGCTGTCTCCATGACCGACATGCCGTTTTCCCCATCAACAACGTGCTCTTTGCCGCTATGCTCGATAAATGTGATTTTAGCCATGTCCTATCAATCCTGCCATGCACGGGTATTTGCAAACTTGTTTGCATACATTCAATTATGTTTCAGGACCCTAGCTAGGCCTACGCGGCGCAAAATGCAACAATTTCCGGTTGCTGTGGTCGCATTTCACATCATTGTGCGACAATTGGAACCGCATCAAGGCAAATCCGGTGCACAACAGTGATTGCCGGAGTATTCCTGCAGACCACGGATCAGGCATGGCAGGCAGGCTGTCAGGAACCCGCATCACTGGAATTAAAGATACTCTTCCACATGGGTTTCGAAGGCTGCGCGCGCCGCTTTCAACTGGTCCAGAACAGCTTCGCGGCCTGCCTGGTCGGCGAAGGAAATCCACTCCATGGCTTCAGCCACCTCGCAGACCTGTCCTGCCCCGACAGCCCGGGCTGCGCCCTTCAGGGTATGAATGCCGGATTTCCAGGAATTTTCAGATCTGCACGACACGAGGCTTGTCGTTTGATTCTTCAATTGCACGCGGAACAATTGCAATAATTCTGCTTGTAACGCCCGGTCACCCAGCGTGTACTGGTTCAAATGCGGCAGATCGATTATGTTCCCGGCGGCCGGGGGCGCGGCTTCAGTTTTCCTGGCCGGGTTCAAGTTCATTTTTGCACCACTCTTTTTTGCAGCCTGCCCGGTCAAAAAGCTTGAACTGGGCTTCAAATAACTGCCAGTTGGTGCACATTAGCCGCCTATTTGACAAAAATTCATTGCGAATTTTGTTAAAATTTGAATCATTCTCGCTCACAGCGTTAACCAATTCGGGAGTTTTCCATAACCTTTTGAGTCTTGAGGGTTCTTTAACTATCTGATTTGCATTAGAATCCTTTTCTGATCGCATAACGGGTGGAAATAAAATAGTTAACGGGATGGCGATGAGACTTGCTTCAATCTGGAATGAGTCAGATCATCGAACACGGGTGATACCAGTAAGCGGAACACATGAGGCCCCAGGACCAGCCTGGAGTGTGGTGCCGGTTAGTAAGTTTCAAGTTGCGGGGATGCAGGAATATGTCAAGCGAATCAAACCAGCCGCGCCGTGCTTCGCGCAGGGGCAATCGCAGGACAGTTGAGGAAAACGAAGAGCAGATCGCACGCCGCGAAGCTGCTGAACGCCGTAGACAGGACGCGATCGAACAGCGCCGGCGCGAAGTGAAATTGCGTGGCCGGCCCGCCAACGAGAATGACGCTTTTGCCACCAACAGTCTGCAGGCAATCCGCGAACGCACTTCAACCACTCCGGTCTGGTCGGCAATTGCAATGTCGCTGGTTTGGCTGGCCATCTGGACAGTGGTGTTTATTCCTTCCCTGGCACAGTCCGGCAGCCCGCTCAGCCTGGACAATCTGCCGGGTACTATGCGCACACTGCTGACCGGTGTGATCCCCGTTATGGCTTTCCTCGCGCTGGGGTACCTGATTTTCCGCGCCAACCAGATCAGCAACGTCAGCCAGGCGTTGATGCACACCGCCATGCGCCTGGTGCGTCCCCAGGATATCGCAACCGAGAGCCTCGCATCAGTCTCGCAATTGGTACGCAGTGAAATTGATCAGCTTGTTGGCGGGGTGGAACATGCGATTCAGCGCGCCAGTGAGCTGGAAGGCGCGGTGCACAAGGAAATAGCCAACATAGAACGCGCCTTTGGCGCCAATGAAGAGCGCATCCGCACCATGATGGAGGGCCTCGAGCATCAGCGCCACGCCTTGCATGAAACGGGCCGGGTCATTGGCGTTGAAGCGACTCCCCTGCTGTCTCGAATAGAGGAAAACACCCACAGCCTGTCCGGGATCATTTCTACCGCATCGTCCACGCTGGCTGCACTTGAACATGGTCTCAAGAACACAACTGCCGAGTTGTCACAAACTGTCGATGAAATCTCGACACGCGCCAGCTTCGTCGGCACCGAGATTTCAGGCCAGACCGCCCGCATGGAACAGATGTCAGGTACGCTGGTCAACGAGATGCGGGTGTTTTCCGACAGGGTTACCGGGCAGGTTACTACCATGCAGGAAACCGCTCAGCGTATGAACACGGAAGGCATGCAGTTCGATGACAGTCTGCGCCAGCTTGAAGGCAGCGTGACCGGCGGTATTCGTGAGAGCCTCGAAGAAGTGCGAAACGCACGCTCCGAGTTGGCCCACGGAATTGAGCAGGTCACCAAGGCGACAACCGGACAGTTGCGACAGGCTGCTGAGCAAAACTCCGAGATGATGAAACTGACCGGTGAAAGTGTTACGAACTCGGTGCGGTCCACAACAGGCGAGATTGTCCAGGCGGTTCAGCACACTGCACTGGCAGTCAACGAGCAATTGCAGGCTACATCGGACCAAACTACTGAAATGATGAGGGAGACCAGCGACAACATTGCACAGGCGGTACATTCCAGATCCGGTGAAATTGTAAAGTCTGTCCGGCAAACCGCACAAACGGTCAGTGAGGAGTTGCGGGCTGCTGCCGGGCACAGCACCGAAATGATGAAGCTTGCCGGCGACACTGTCGCGCAGAAGGTGCACTCAGAGTCCGCTGATATATTGCAGTCAATTCAGCAGACTGCCCAGGCCGTGAACGACGAGTTGCGCGCTACTGCCGAACAGAATGTCGAGATCGTGAAAGCCACGGGCGATACAGTTGCCCAGGAAGTTCGCTCTGCTTCCGGCATGATCGTTCAGTCGGTTCAGCATTCGACCGAAGCTGTGAGCGGGCAGTTGCAGGCAGCTGCAGATGCCCACGCCATGATGATTGCCAACTCCGGCACCCGCATCACCGAAAATGTACGTGCCGCGTCGGGCGAAATGGTTCAGTCAATCGAACAATCTTCAGAATCCGTGGTTGGTCAGCTTCGCTCCGTGGCGGACGAAAGCGTGGCCATGGTCAGAAGCACAGGCGAAAGCGTGACACAGGCGGTTCGCTCCACATCCGGTTCCGTTGTCACCACCATGCAGGCGACGTCTGACGATATCCTTGGTCAGATCAAGCTTGTGGGAAGCGATGTGGCAGAATCGGTACAGATCACATCCGAAGTCGTACTCCGCAACCTCAACGAAGTTGGCACGGAAGTAACTGATCGCGTCCAGGCAGCAGGACAGAATGTTGTGCGAAATCTGCAAACCACAGGCACCACCGTTGCAACGAGCCTGGAGACGACAAGCGTCAGTGTCCTGGAAAACCTGATGGAGTTCTGGTGAAAAAATAGCCCGCAACACTGAAGCGTCGTCCCAGACGATGCTGGCATTTATCAATGAAAGCGGCACCAAGGCATCTGTAGCTCTTGAACAGGCAGGTAACCAGGTCAATGAGCGGTTGCTGGGCACCACGAACGAAATGACATCACTGCTGAACGCATCAGTTGAAAAAGTCGCAGAACGCCTCACTTCCGCTTCTTCGGCGGTTGGACAACAGATCGACCTGTCCGGCTCCGCCCTGACAGACCGGCTGCTGTCAATTTCCGGTGAATTTGTGCAGAATGTTGCCACGGCACGTGATGAAGTTTACTCCTATATGGAAGATGTATCCGGCAAGATGTCAGGCACGCTTGAGGTTGCGTCAGGCGAACTGTTCAAGCGCTTCGAGGTCATCACCGAAGAGATAACCGGCAAGCTGGAGACCTCTGCCGGTACACTGTTCAATCGTGTTGAGACTGCAACGTCGCACATGTCTGGTCACCTCGATCAGTCAACCGCACGCCTGTCCGGCCAGATTGAGGAGACCTCCAGCAGCATGGTGGTTCGTCTCGAAGGCGCCACCGCACGCATGGCGGAGTTGCTGAATACCGCTTCCGTCGGCATGACTGGAAAACTGGAGGCCACGTCAAATGCCCTTGCCGATCGCCTCGACACCTCGTCTGAGGCCCTGACCGGAAAACTGCAGGCGACCGGCAGCGAACTGGCCGCCCTCCTGAGTTCGTCCTCGGAAGATCTGACCGGCAAGCTGGAAAGCACAACCATTGAACTGACCGACAAGTTGAGCACCAGTTCCGAACAACTCACAGGCCGGCTTGAAAGTGTAACGTCGCGCGTTGCCGATGTGCTTGATCAGGCATCCGTTGAGATGTCTGAAAAGCTGGATACCACCACCGCATCGATCGCCCAGCGGCTTGACGGTTCGACTGACCAGTTGAGCAATCGCCTGACTTCCATTCTGGACAGTTCCACCGGAGAGTTGACAGGTCGCCTCGAAGGCGCAACTTCCCATATGGCTGAACTTCTGAACAGCGCTTCAGCTGAAATGACCGGCAAGCTTGCACTCCACGACAAACGAACTGGTTGAGCGCCTCGACAGTTCATCGGCTTCCATTACCGGCCGGCTTGAAGGCTCAACCTCGCGCATGGCCGAGTTGTTGAACAATGTAACGGCCGAAATGACCGGCAAGCTTGATACTACCACCAATGCGCTCGCAGATCGTCTTGATACCTCGTCCGGCGCGATGACCGGACGTCTTGATGAGGTTTCGCTGCTGCTGACTGATCGACTTGATTCAACTTCATCCAGCCTGACCACTCGCCTGGACACTGTTGCCGACACCATGAGCAATCTGATTACTCAGCTTAAAGACCGCTCGGGCACGGTCCTGAGCCAGATTGAGGGCATGTCCGGGAAGCTGGATAGCACTACATCCGAATGGTACAGCCATGTGGAACGTGCCAACCAGGAAATGTCCAACCGGTTTGAAACCACAACTGCTGAAGTTGCCGAAACGATGGAGAAATCCGGCGCGGCAATGTTCATGCGCCTTGAAAACAACTCGCGCGAAATGGGCAAGCGATTTGACCTGGCCAGCACATTGCTTGAAGAAATTACTACAGACGTCATCACTCGCATGGATTCGTCAGGTGAACAGTTCTCCAGGATGCTGGATGAGCGCGCAGCGCGCGTGTTTAACGAACTGGGAACCGCGCGCAGTGCGTTTGCGGAAGGTCTGGACAGCGCAGCGCGCGATCTGGCTGGAGAACTGGGTCGCGCGTCAGCGTCTTTCGCTGACAACATGGAGGAAAACACCCTGTCGATATCGACCCGGTTTGAAGGTCACGCCTCCAACATCATCAATCATCTGACGCAGGCTGCCGGAGAATTCGAGACCCGCGCCGGCGAGGCATCCCGCCGGCTGGAGGATACCGGTTCAAAATTCTCCACTCATGTGGATCAGGCCTACTCGATGATGACTGAAGCCCTCAAGGAGACAGCCGGTGAACTGGATCAGCGTATCGATACTGTGTCGACCTCGCTGGTAGGACGCCTCGACACAACCTCCGGCAAGATATCCGAACGCCTGGAAGGCGCATCTGAAAAGGTGGATCGAGCAGTTGCCAATTTCAACGAACGCATCGATCGCCTGATGGATACCCGCGACAACCAGATGGCCGATCTGCTCGTGAAGCTGGGCAAGAAGTCGGAAGAAGTGGATGGCATCATGGAACGTTATATGGAGCGCGTGGTGCATTCGTTGTCCGAGACCAATTCGCGCGCTGACGAACTCGGACGTCTGATAACATCCCAGTTCGCCGCAGCATCTGACAACATGCAGGAAGAGATCAAGAAACTCGAAGCAATCTCTGATGAGCAGGTCAGCCGAGCGGCGCGCAACATTGTGAGCCAGCATGCCGAAGTCGTACGCCAGCTCAACGCTACGATGTCCGGATCAACCGAAGAGTTTTCTTCCACTGCGGATGAAATGCGCGAGGCGGCGGCCAGTGTCGTTCGCGAGATCGAGTTTGCACGCGGCGAGGTGCGCCGCGCCGTACTGGAGTTGCCTGCCGAAACGCGAAATTCAGCAGATGCCATGCGCCGTGTCGTGACCGACCAGATCACTGCACTCAATGCGCTGGCTGATGTGGTCAAACGGCAATCATCCTCACTGGCCATGTCCGGGCCAGGCATTTATGTGCCGCCGGAGGCAGGAGGGCGATCGCCGGGAAAAACTAGGGGCACCGCGTCCACCGCTGCGTCACAGCGGACGTCAGGTGCCCGGAAAGCCGAACGCAGCGTAGAAGCAGGTGAAGAAACTTCGGCCAGCCCGAAGGAAGCCGGCTCAATCCGCAATTTCCTAGGTGATCTGTTATCGTCGGAGCCGGACACGCCTGCTGCGCGCAAAAGCCTGTCCGCACATCGAAGACAGCATCGGAAGACGCCTCAACCAGCCGTGCCACGGAATCACTGGTCGCCAAGCTGAATGCTGCCTCGCGTGATATCTACCAGGTATTGCAGGACGGCTTGCCCAAGGAACTTGAGGCATCATACCGGCAGGGAAATGCCCAGGCCTATACACACAGCCTGTTCCAAAGTCGTGGTCGCACGCTGATGGACCAGACCCGAAAGGCCTACCGCGACGACAAGCAGGTCAGAACACGCATTGATGGCTTCATCCGCCTGTTCGAGCGCCTGCTCGATACAGTGGCCACATCGCAGGCCGGCGACGAACTGGTAGATCAGTGCCTGGGCTCGGAAACCGGAAAAGTGTACCTGATGTTCGCAGAAGCCGCAGGCCGGGTGAAGCATTAAAGCGAGCTGCGCTCAATGATACCAGATCTCGGTAACAGCGACCCATTTCACCGGAGCGATTTTTTCCGCCGGCAAGGCGCGTGTCGCGCCGTGGTACATGTACCACAAGCGGCGCGCAACGCAGCCGGCGGGAAAAAGCGCCCGGCCCTCCGGGTGGGTCATTGCGGCCCATCGGGTGCGTTGCATTGCTTGCCCGATGCGACCAGCATCGCGCTGCGCACCGCGCCTGCCCGAGTGAGCCGCTATGATCCCATGAATGAGTTGCTGCTACCGAGATCTGATATAAGCCGCTATCCCGGCATCCTGGCGTGTTTGGGCAGTTTGTCGTCCATCGGCGTCGACGTCACCGCGCTGTCGCAGAAGATGTTCATCTGGGGCTCGACGATGTGCTTCTGGGAAATGCTTCCGGCCCGAATGCCGATTACTCCCTGACGGCGCGAGTTCATTGAAAACAAGGGCGTCCCGCACGACGAACAGAACCGCTTGACCATGGTCGACCCACTGTCGGCCAGGTGGGTGTAACTGGACGGGTAGCCTTTGATCTTCACCGCTGCTTCCGGCACAAACACCAGCGTAGTGTGTACCGATCCGGTCGCCTGCTGGCAATCAAGGCAGTGGCAATTTATGATGCGCTGTATCTCGCCGTCTGCCTGATAGGTTACCGCCCCACAAAGGCATGATCCGCTGAACTTTGTCATGAATGACTATTTCCTCAAATTGGCCATGGAAGCTTCATGCTAGCAAGTCCTCCACTTTATGTCATGCCTCAAGGTCTGCTTACATTCCAGCGCTTTGGTTTCGGTCAGTTTGATGGTTTTTGACTGCTTCATTCAAATGCCAGACTGATCCGGTGACAATGCCATCTTGCCGTATTTCTGCTGGATTGTTGTTTGCGCAATTTCTATCCTCGTTGCCATGAAAGCCGCATTGATCAGGGAATTCTCGCAACCACTTGAAGTAGCTGATGTCGCCGAGCCGGAAACGCCGGTTGACGGTGTTGTGATTGAAGTAAAGGCCTGCGGTGTCTGCCGGTCTGACTGGCACGGCTGGAAAGGTACCAATCACGTCATCAAATTGCCGCATGTTCCAGGTCATGAACTTGCCGGCATTATTGTGGCTGTCGGCGCCGGCTGCAGGAAGTTTTCCGTCGGTGATCGCGTCACTGTACCTGTCATCCTCGGGTGCGGACATTGCGCCTGCTGCCGGGCCGGCAATCTGACGATTTGCGATGACCAGTATGTAGTTGGTTTCAATGGCTGGGGCGCCTTTGCGCAACGGGTGGCAATTCCATTGGCTGACGCCAATGTTATCAAATTGCCCGATAACATTTCGGATGAAGTGGCCGCCGCACTTGGCTGCCGCACGACTACCTCGTTCTCTGCAGTTGTTGACAAGGCTAAAGTCAAACCGGGTGAAACCTTGGCTGTGCACGGCTGTGGCGGTGTCGGTTTGTCGTCGATCATGATAGGTGCCGCAGTTGGTGCTACGGTTGTCGCGGTGGATATCATCGATGAGAAACTCGAACTGGCGAAACAGGTTGGCGCAACTCATGTCATCAACGCTGCAAAGACAAATGATGTTGGCGAAGCGATACGCCAGATCACCGGTGGCGGCGCAGATGCGTCCATTGAAGCGCTCGGAATAACGCAAACTCTGCACAATTCACTGCGCTGCCTCAGAAAGCTTGGCCGGCACGTGCAGATCGGGCAGCCTCTGGAAGAACATGCCAATCCGCAAATCCCGCTGCTTGAAACCGTCTACTACCGGCAACTGGTCATCATGGGCTCGCGAGGCCTGCCGGCATTGCGCTTCCCTGCATTGTTCGAGATGATTTCCTCTGGCCGCCTGGACATCTCCAGGCTGATCAAAACCCGGATTTCGCTCGAAGACGCCGGTGCAGCACTTGCAAGAATGGACAATCATGAAGACGTTGGAATCACCCTGATTGACAGATTCTGAAACTTCAGCTTGCAAGTGACCGGCCAGAACCGGTTTCCGCTACAATCTGGCTCCATCCTCGAGAACTCCCTGCCCTCTTGCGAAACCGCGTATCTTGTGGTGCGTAAGGGCGAAAGCATTTTCACTGACGGGTCCGGCACATGGAAATCGAACGCCCTTACCTCCTGTTTCTTGGTGATGTTCAGGATCAACTGGCAGCCAAGACCGCACAAGGCGTTGTGGACTGGCGCCCGGACTGGTGTACCGGTCAACTGCGCCTTGAGGGTTGCAAGGCCGACACAGGCCTGGCTGACATGAGCATCGATGAAGCCGTTGCCGCCGGTGCGCGGACAATGGTCGTGGGCGTCGTCAATTCCGGTGGAATACTGCCGGAACACTGGATTTCACAAGTGGTAGAAGCCATCGAAGCCGGCATGAATGTGGCGACCGGCCTTCACAAGCGGCTGTGTTCCGTTCCCGAGATTGCCGCTGCTGCTGAAAAACATGGCGCCAGACTGCACGATGTTCGTTTCTCGGACGTTGCATTTTCTACCGGCAATGGCAACAAGAGGTCCGGCAAACGCATTCTGGCGGTAGGTACCGATTGCTCCGTCGGCAAGAAATACACAGCCCTAGCCCTTGATCAGGAAATGCAGCGCCGCGGCATGAAGTCCGACTTCCGGGCAACCGGGCAAACCGGTGTATTGATTTCCGGTCGTGGTGTTGCGATCGATGCAGTTGTAGCCGACTTCATATCCGGTGCGGCTGAATGGATCAGCCCCGAAAATGACGAAGATCACTGGGATTGTGTCGAAGGTCAGGGTTCGCTGTTTCACCCGGCATTTGCAGGTGTTTCACTGGGCCTGCTGCACGGGTCGCAACCTGACGCTTTCGTGGTGTGTCATGAACCTACCCGTACCAGGATGCGCGGCGTGCAGCACCCACTGCCCACAATCCAGCAGGTCATCGACCGTAGTATCGAGGATGGCAGCTTGACCAATCCGGACATCCAGTGCGTCGGCATCTGTGTCAACACGCAGAACCTGCCTGAGGATGAAGCACGCGATTATCTGGCAAATCTATCCAGGGAATATGGTTTGCCTTGCGTTGATCCGATCCGCACGGGCATGGCTGCCATAGTGGACGAAATCCAGAAGCGCTATCCCTCCTGATGGCAGCTTCCTGCAAACTTTCCGTTGCCCATGAAAGCTGGCCGATCGCCGGCAGCTTCTCCATCTCACGCGGCACCAAGACTACCGCGGAAGTAATCAGGGTCACGCTGCAGCGCGATGGCGCAGTCGGCTTGGGTGAAAGCGTGCCATATGCGCGGTACGGAGAGACCATTGGCGCAACGCTCGCCGCGATCGAAGCCGTCCGGACAGATATAGAAGCTGGTTGCTCGCGGGCGGACGTGCCGGCAATCCTGCAGGTCCACGCGGCGCAAAATGCTCTCGATTGTGCCTTGTGGGACCTGCAGGCCAAGTTGACCGGAACACCCGTGTGGCAGCTTGCCGGCCTTGAAAAGGCACCTGAGCCGATCATAACCGCCTATACGCTAAGCCTTGGGACTCCGGAAAAAATGGCACAGGCCGCCGCGAATGCAGGCAGGCGTCCTCTGCTGAAGATCAAGCTCGGCGGTGACGGCGACCATGAGCGCCTTCGCGCCATTCGCGCGGCTGTACCCGGCACACGGTTGATCATAGACGCCAATGAAGCATGGCAGCCAGCCGACCTGGACAATCATCTGGCCGTCTGTGCTGAAACTGCCGTGGAACTGGTTGAGCAACCTCTTCCTGCAGGAAATGATGATGCATTGCGCGGCCTGGGCAAAACCGGTGTGCTGATCTGCGCCGATGAGAGCGTTCACGCCAGGCAAGATCTCCACAAGCTGGCCGGCAAATACACCGCCATCAACGTCAAGCTGGATAAAACAGGCGGCCTGAGCGAAGCACTTGCTCTGGCCGATGCCGGGCGTCAACAGGGCTTTGAAATCATGATTGGCTGCATGCTGGCAACCTCCCTCGCCATGGCGCCCGGGCACATCGTAGGTCAGCAGGCCCGTGTGGTCGATCTTGATGGTCCGTTGCTGCTTGCAAAAGATCGCAAACCGGGCATCCGTTATGAGGGATCGCTGATGTACCCTCCACCGCCTGAGCTGTGGGGTTAGGGGCAGGAACTCAGTAACCGTCAGTTGGTTTGGCGTTGTTCGCTGTTCGCCGTTTCAGGACGACGCTCAGCACCATCGCGATGCCGCACATCGCAGCCATCCATAAATAGCCCAGCGCTGCATGAGCGTTGTATGCCCACCCGGCAAGCGCAATTGCAATGGTCATGATGATTCCGCCGGAAATCGCCCCAAAGACCCCCTGTGCTGTTCCCGCGTAGTCTGCGTCCATGAAACGGCGTACATAATAAATCGTTCCCAGGTGAGTCATGCCATAACTTGCCGCGTGAAGGACCTGCAACGAGGCGACAATCATGATCGGCGGGTCAATTGCCATCACGGTCCAGCGAAACACTCCAATGCCGGCACCTGCCATCAGCAGTAACACAGGGCCCATCCGTTCCACTGACCGGCGCGCAAACATGAACAGCACAATCTCGGCGACGACGCCAATGGACCAGAGCGCACCGATGGTTACGCCCGAATACCCCAGTGTTTCCCAGTGCAATGAGCCAAAACCATAGTAAAGCGCATGACTTGCCTGGGTCAGACCGGCCACAATGATCAACAGGGCGAAACTACCCGTCAGCAGCAGCTTCCAGGCAGCGCCAGGCGTCAGTGGCCGCGACTGCCCCTGCCTGGCTGCGCCAAGATGAGGCAATGCAAACCCGCTCAGTGCCAGCAGCACGTGGGTTGCCACGAGGATCCAGATCAGACCGGTCTTGTCAATTACCGACAGTAGCGCGCCCGCCCCCAGTGATCCCGCGATGAAAGTAACCGAACCCGCAATACGCACCCGGCCGTAATCGTAGTGTCCGATGTCCGATTGCTCGACAGCAACCGCATCCAGCATCGGCATAATCGGTGCCCAGGTGGCCGCTGAAAGGACAATCATGACTATGATTGCAGACTTCGCATCGACCAGCGCAGCAATCAGCATGAAGCAGGCAGACATCAAGGCCAGCGAAATGATAAACCGGCGCCTGGCGCGATACCGGTCTGCCATGTAGGCAATCACCGGTGTGGCAACCACCCGCACCACAGACTGGCATCCAAGTGCAAAAGCGATATCTGCTATCGAAAACCCGCGTGCTGCCAGCCAAACAGGCAGGAATGGCAGCATCACTCCCACCATGAGCAGCAAACAGCCGTAAACTGCTCCTGTGCGCACTGCCAATGGGTTGATCATTTTGTCCGGTCCGGGTTGAAATCATCACAAATCGGTTCAATCGGAAAGGTTTCAGTAACCAAACTCGTCAATAGTGTGAAGTCGGTTAGTTTTGCGTTGAGCGCAGGGAAACAGGGCACCATGTCTGACAGTCAGGCTTTAGATACCTTCGATGGTCTCGACTACGAGGAAATCGAACAGGCAGTCATGGAAACCAGTCGCGGGCGATGGTTCTTGACAGAATTTGCCCGCCGCCACAAGGCAGCCGACACCGTGGTTTTGCTCGGTGCGATCAAACGGCTGGAGAATCAGATCCAGGCCATGGCTGCAGAGGCATCGAGTTCATTCGCCACACGGCAGCTAGATGGTCTGGAAGGATTGGTCGAACTTGATGGGCAGCCACCTGACGAAAGCGAAGACGCGGCTGGCCAGTCTGAAATTGCCGACAAACTTGATCGTACTGCCAAACTGGTCCGCAGACTGCGTAGTTCACACAAGCTGATAAGCGAGGCCGCCGAAAAGCCGCTGCGATCACCGCTGCCTCTCTCAAACGCCAGACCCCGTACGGTAGCCTCCGGTAACCCGCCCGGGTTTGTCGGCTCCGACGATGACATTTTTACCGATAACAAGGACCCGCAATTCGAATCCGGTTCTCAGGATGACGAAACACCGGAAATTGCAGACGCTCCGCCAGAGTTTGCATACACGCCTGCCTTCGATGGTGACACATTGAAATTTGCCGAGATTGAAATGTCCGATCTCGCCCCAAGGTCAGACGACGACCTGACTGCCGAGCAAACTCCGGACCAGTCTGGACAGCAGGCTGTGACAGCTTCGCCGCCTGCTCAGGTTGACGGGCCTGCCGAGGATACGGAACAACCTGCAGATCTGACGGCGGCTACGGAGGCAACTCCTGCTGTACCTGATGAGACCGGCGCCGCACCCAGACTGAAAAAGCGGATTGTTGTCATCCGCAGACCAGCTGATCACCCGGGTGACATTCCCCTGGCCGGCAGTAATAGCGAGGTCAGCGGCGGCGACGCTCGGCCGCAGTGAAACCGGCAGAAACAACTGTTATCCCGTTTAAACGTTGCCACGCTGTCAATCCGGCGCCGCTTTTTTCCTGTGGTCTGCCAGCGCGACAACTGCCCCGCAGACAACGATCAATCCGATCCCGGTAATGGCCTTGTCGTCAATCCAGTTTCCCCACAAAAGCCATGTCCACACGGCAGCAAAGATCAGGAAGGAATATTCAAACACCGCAACATAGGCCGGATCGCCGATCCTGTAAGCCTGGGCAATCAGCGATATTGCGATCACCGATCCCGCGGCCTGAAGCAGGGTGAGCACGTAGAAAGTTGCAGTAGCTGGCCGATAACCGCGCAATGCAAATTCCGTGTCACTTCCAGGAACAGGCCAAATCGTAAAATACAACAGTGGCGCCAGGCTGAAGATTCCCATGACCAGAACAATTCCCAACGCCATCGCTGCCGGGCTTTCCGATACGCACCAGTGACGGGTGATCAGCATTCCAAGTCCATAAAATGCACCGGCGGCCAACGGCACCAGGGTCAGCAATGTCAGCGCGTCCGGATTCACCTCCAGAACCAGAAGTACGCCTGCAAATCCCCCAACTGTCGCAGCGATCTGCAACCACTTTAGCCTTTGTGAAAACAGTGCGGCTGAAAATACCAGGACCCAAATGGGAGCGCTGAAAAGAACGGCGCCAGCTTGTGCAACAGGCAGGAAGCCCAGTGCGGCAAAGTACATCATGATTCCGGTCGAGACGAACAGGCTGCGCAGCACCAGCACGCGGGGGTTGTGCGGAACCAGTCGGATCTTGAGCACTCGCGCGCCGACGAAAAGCAGTGGAACAGCCATAAGTGTCCGCGTCACCTGGAATTGCCAGAGGCCTACCTCTTTTGCAATCTCGCCGACGAAGTTATCGATAAAGCTGAGGATGGCAGACGCTGCCAGTGCGAGAACGGCAGCGTTCAGATTGTGACCTGGTTTCATGAACTGGAGAATTTCATGCCCCGAAAGGCCCCATGCTCAGGCCGCACCGAGAATATCCAGCATCATTTCAGCGTCCGCGTTGCCGCCGGACAGGGTGGCTGCAACCGTCCTGTCCCTGCAATCGATCTTGCCGGCAAGCAGGGCCGCCAGCGCCACGGCACCACCGGGCTCAACCACAAGCTTCAGTGTTTCAAATGCAAATCGCACTGCGGTCCGAACCTCTTCCTCGGACACCGCCAGCCCGCCCGACAATCGCGGTTGATTGACCGAAAACGTCAGTTCGCCCGGCGTAGGGGTAACGATGGCATCGCAGATCGACATGGCTCCCGGTACATTGCTGACCCTTTCGCCCGCCGCCAGCGAGCGGCCATAGTCGTCAAAACCTTCCGGCTCGCAGGCATAGATTTTCGCATCAGGCGCCATTGCCAGAACCGCCAGCGCCACTCCGGCGGTCAAACCGCCACCTCCCGTGCATACCAGCATGGTGTCAAGTGTCTCACCATACTCGTTCAGGTCTTCCACCAGTTCCAGTCCGGCGGTTCCCTGTCCGGCGATGATCCAGCGATGCTCATAGGGTGGCACAATTTGGGCCTTGCGCTCGGTCGCGATGGCGTCACCGATGGTTTCGCGATTTTCACCAAACCGGTTGTAGGTAACCACTTCTGCACCGAGCGCGATGGTATTGCGCTTTTTTATCGCTGGAGCATCTTCCGGCATGACTATCAGCGCCGGTATGCCCATCATGCGGGCAGCAGCAGCAACACCCTGCGCATGGTTTCCCGACGAATAGGCCACGACCCCGCCACTGTTGTCCCGGGCATTGAGTCTCGAAATGAAATTCCACGCACCGCGGAATTTGAACGATCCGGTTCGCTGCAGACACTCGGGCTTGAGGAAGATTCGCCCGCCGGTAATCTCGTCAAGCACATCAGAACGTACCAGTGCCGTACGTACGGCATGTCCCTTAAGTCGCTGGGATGCCTCGACAATGTCGCTGAACTGCGGTGGCGTCAACTGTTGCACAGCCATCATTTTTTCATCATCCATCTTGAACACCGAACATCAGTTTACCACATCCGGTACATCAGTTACCCAAAAACCGGAGGGATTTACACATGACTACACTTGCGCGCAACAAAGGCCGCTGGACCCCGCTTGCAGTTGCAGCAGCAGTGCTCGGCTTTGTGACCTGGTGGCCAATCGGTCTTGCTGTTATTGCCTACATCATGTGGGGCGGCAGCATAGATGATCTTGCCCGCGACGGCATTGAACAGGCAAAGGCAGCATTCAAGCCGGCTGCAACCGCTTCCGGCGCAACCGGTAGCGCGGCATTTGACGAGTACCGCGCAGAAACCCTGCGCCGTCTGGAAGAGGAACAGGCCGAATTCAACAGCTTCGTTTCCCGATTGCGCGAGGCGCGCGACCGTGAAGAGTTCGAACGCTTCATGGCTGACCGCAAAACCGCAATCGACGTGGAAAGAGCCAGCATGAAAAGCTGATTTTACCAGCAAGTCATTCCGACGGCCGGGCCCGGATCTTGCATCCGGGCCGTTTTGTCTGAGCGCCTCGGAGCTGCAGTAGAATTCGGTGAACTGGCCGCGCACCTGTGATGGCCTGTTCAACACTTCAATCCAGCAACAACTACCAGCCCGTGAAATCCAGAAAACCCTGGCCGGACCATACAAGGTCTTCGTCAACATCACCGATGTTGGCGGCGTCCTTGCCGTCATAGTCAAACGCGTTCAGCACAACCCTTATGGCATTGAGGCGGGCCCTTTTTTGATCGTTGGCGTCGAGCACCGTCCACGGCGCATGGCTGGTATCGGTGTGGCGGAACATGTCGGCGATCGCCCTGGTATAGTCGTCCCATTTGCCGACCGACGTGCTATCAATCGGCGACAGTTTCCACTGCTTCAACGGATTGGTCTTGCGCTCATAGAACCGCTTCAGCTGTTCCGCGCGTTCCACGGTCAGCCAGAACTTGAACAGGTGAATGCCCTCGCGTTTCAGCATGCCTTCAAACACCGGCGCTTCCATGAAAAAGTCCTGCACCTGATCTTCGCTGCAGAACCCGAACACCCTTTCAACTCCAGCCCGGTTGTACCAGGAGCGGTCGTAGAACACCATATCGCCCCTGGTCGGCAGATGGTCGACATAGCGTTGAAAATACCATTGCCCCTGCTCCACGTCCGACGGTTTTGCCAGCGCCACAACATGGGCAGCCCGTGGATTCAGGTTCATCAGGAACCGCTGGATGGTACCACCCTTGCCGGCGGCGTCCCGGCTTTCAAACACCAGGACAATGCGTTCACCGTTTTCCCGCACCCAGCGCTGCAATTTGACCAGTTCAATCTGCAGGGCTTCAAGGCGTTTTGCGTATTTTGACTTCTTGAGTTTCCTTTTGCGGATGTAATTGCCATGGGGAAAGGTCAGGGCGCCGATTTCCGGCGGCAGGTCATCGAATTCCAGCGACCAGAGTTTTGCGGGTATCTTTTTTTCAACCATTATTTACGCCCTTTGAATTCGTTCACTAACGCCATTTGTCCGCCGCACCATAGCCTATATAAGCCGCCTTGAGATACTGAACCCGCAAGGATGGTAAAACAAAGCGACCCGGTAGCGCCCGCAACACGGCTGGCAGGGCTTCGTCATGCTGCCTGCCGCCCGTTATCACACCGGCCAGCCGGTTTGCGGCATAGCTTGCCATGGCAACGCCATTGCCGTGCCAGCCGAACGCACCCCAGACATTTTCCATGCCGTTAATGGGCCCGGCAAACGGCATCCTGGATGAAGTAAGACACACCAGTCCCCCCCAAGAATACTCTGTCTCAACATGCGCCAGCCGCGGAAATATAGCCTCGAAGCTGACGCGCAGCGATTTCACAATTGCCTTCATGCCCTCAGGTGACGCATCCGTCCCGCCACGTCCGCCAAACATGAACCGGTTATCGGGTAACAGCCTGAAATAATGCAACAGGTTTCGCGTGTCGTACGACGGATCGGTACGTAACCAGCCTTGCGCCTGCAACTCATTGCCACTTATCGGGCGAGTCACAATGATCCGGGTCAGCGCCGGCAACAGCCTGCCGCCCACTGCAACGGGCAATGTTTCGTCAGTGTAGCCATTGGTTGCCACCAGCACGGTTTTGGCCGTGACCTGCCCCTTGCCGGTCTTCAGGACATGCATCCCGGATTGCGGAATCCAGTCTGTAACTTCGGAATTTGTGAACACTGTCACACCGGCGTCAATCGCTGCCCGTGCCAGTCCGCGCACATATTTCAGCGGGTGCAGTCCAAACGTGACTTCGCTCTGCAAGCCACCATAAAACCCGGCGCTGTCATTACCACGTTCGGCGAGTTCCTCACGCGTAAGGAAAGTTGAATCAACTCCGAAGGTTTCGCGCGCAAACTTCTGTTCCAGCTTCAGATATTCAACTCGTGACGGCTTGTGAGCCAGTTGCAGTTCACCTTCGCCGGCGCGGTCTGCGTTAATATTGTTGCTGTGCAGAAACTCGCCGACAAAATTGACCGCGTCGCGTTGCACCTTGTGAAACCGCCTGGTTTCCTCAAGCCCAAACCGCGAAATCAGCTGTCTGTAGGACAATTTCGTCGATCCGGGACAGCAAAACCCGCCATTGCGCCCTGATGCGCCCCAGCCAATATCGCCCGCGTCAAGTACGAAGACCTTCAGTCCATAGGCTTGCGCCAGCTGCAGGGCTGCGTGCAGGCCCGCATAGCCGGCGCCAATCACCGCAACATCTGCTGTCTGCGCTCCTTCAAGCGCCCGGGCCGGGCGGCCCAGCGGGTCAGCCGAGGCCTCCCAGTAACTTGGTACTTTTGTGGTGAAATCAAACGCGGAAGAATGGTAAAGTCTCATGCATTGAAATCTGATCTGCCAACCTGTAAACGTCAAGCGATGATACAGGGCTTGCCAGACCACCGCTGGCTGTCGATAAACGGCAAATTATGCGATAACCCCGGTTCACGACCCATGTCATTCAAGGCGATTACACTGCTGGCCTGCCTGAGCGTTGCACTGTCTGTTGCAGCGCCTACGGGTGATGCCCGGCCACGCACCCGCCAACAGGGCTTGCAGGAAATGTACGGTCAGTTGGTGATCAGGGGATTTGCGGGTCTGACAGCCAGTGACGTCCGTGTTCGCGCGGTCCGCAATGCTATCGAGCAGAGCTTGCTGGGCGGTGTGATTTTCTACCAGAAGAACATTGAAAATCCCACACAAGTAGCTGAATTGACGAAGGTTTTTAGAACTGCCGACACTCGCTACACGCCAATCATCGCGGTAGACGAAGAAGGCGGTGCAGTAGAACGTCTCAACCGCCGCAAGGGATTCAACTATACCCCCGGCCATTTCCGCATGCAGCAGCGCAACACCGTCGCACAGGCGCGCAAGCGCTATGACAGCATGGCCAGGGAACTGGTCAAGGCCGGTTTCAATACCAATCTGGGACCTGTGGTGGACTTGCGGCTCAATCCGGACAATCCGGTTATTGCCCGCAATCGCCGTTCATTCGGGCTCCATCCGCTCTATGTGGCCCGCTATGCACAGAGTTTTGTGGCCGCACACGAGGCAGAAGGGATCGGTACGGCCTTGAAGCATTGGCCCGGCCACGGTTCGTCAACCAGCGACACCCACTGGCGCTTTGTTGACGTCACAAAGCACTGGAAACGGGTGGAGATTGAACCCTACCGCCGCCTGCTCGCCAAGGGGTATTCGGGCATGATCATGACATCGCACATCTATCATCACGACTGGGGCAATGGCGAAAATCTGCCTGCATCATTGTCGCCGATCGCCGTCAGGACCATGCTGCGCGACGACCTGGGCTTTGACGGCGTGATCATCACTGATGATCTGCAGATGCGCAGCATCAGTTCAAAACGCCCGCTGGACGAGGCCATCATCATGGCGCTGGCTGCAGGCAATGACATCGTACTGATTGGCAATGTACTGGCGCAGGCTCCGGACAACCCTTACTTTGCCGTCCGCGCCATAGCCCGCGGCGTCAGGGAAGGCCGGTTGAATTTCAAGCAACTGTACAGATCATGGCAGCGCGTAATCGCCTACAAGGCACGGTTGCGGGGGTAGGCCATCAATGCAGGCGCCATGACAAAACTTTGAATGCGCGCCGCTGGCGGATCGGGTATACAGACCACATGCAACTGATTTCGAAGACATTCACCGCTGCGCTTTTCCTGTGTCTGATGTCGCTCAGCGTCAGCGCGGCCAGTCTTGTGATGTTTGACCGCAAGGGCTGTCCGTGGTGTGCCAAGTGGCATGCGGAGATCGGGGTGAAGGCCTATAATGCCGGTCCTGAGGGCCAGGTGGCCCCGTTGCGCGTGCAGGATGTCGCCTCGCCGCGTCCAAAGGACCTGGAGGGCATTGGCGGCATTGTCGGCACGCCGACTTTCGTGCTCGTCGAAAACGGACGCGAGATTGATCGCCTTGTCGGCTATCCCGGCAAGCAGGTTTTCTTTGGCCGGGTTCTGCTGATGCTCGACAAGCTGTCCGGCGCCGACAAGCAGTACAGGACCATCATCGTTCAGTAACTGGTATTCGGCCAGCACTGTTTGATCTGTCGCATTGACCGCGCAGGCTGATTCCTCCAATTGTGCAAGCAGAGAAGGTTCAACCTGCTGGAGGCGGACGACCTATGAATTTTGACCTTACTGATGCGCTTTTCGGACTGGCCGGCGGCATTCTTATTGGCGTGGCGGCAGCGTTGCTGTTGCTGGCCAATGGACGGATTGCCGGGATCAGCGGCATCGCCGGATCACTGGTCACGCTGGAACTGCCGGCTGCCTGGAGTGAGAACGCGTTGTTCCTGGCAGGTCTCGTTGCAGCACCCGCCGTCTATGCGCTGGCCGTGTCGCCGCCCGGCATCAACATAACCGGTTCCCTGCCCCTGCTGATTGCAGGCGGTGTGCTGGTCGGCATCGGTTCACGGCTGGGGTCCGGCTGTACCAGCGGGCATGGCGTGTGCGGGAACTCGCGCCTCTCTAAACGTTCCATTCTGGCAACCCTGACCTTCATGGCCGTTGCCATCCTTATCGTCACGGTTTCCCGTCACCTGATAGCAGCCTGAAGGAGCACATCATCATGCGCAACCTTGTTGCTCTCATCGCCGGCCTGATTTTCGGTCTCGGCCTCGTGGTTTCAGACATGATCAATCCGGGCCGGGTTCTCGGTTTCCTCGATCTGTTTGGCGGCGCGTGGGACCCGACACTTGCCTTTGTGATGATCGGTGCCGTGATTGTCATGGCCATCGCCTGGGCACTGGCGGCCACAAAGCAGCAACCGGTACTCGGCGGCGCCATGCCGGGAGCCGCTTCGAACCTGATTGACGGCAAACTCATTGGAGGTGCAGCGCTGTTCGGCCTTGGATGGGGCCTGGTGGGCCTTTGCCCCGGCCCTGCCCTGGCCGGTCTGCTGGTCGGCGGTACACCTGTGCTGGTGTTCATCGCCGCGATGATTTTCGGCATGGGTGCGTTGAACATGGTCAACCGGGCCTGATTGCGAGCCTGTGTACAACCTTGTCTGTTGAATCCGGTTTTGACCGCGAAGGTGTTAGGATCGTCCAACATGCAACCGGAGTGCATTGTGCGATGGCTGGCAAGATCATTACCATAACCCAGCAAAAGGGCGGGTCAGGCAAGACCACTCTGGCCGCGCACATTGCCGTGGCGTGTGCCCGGAACCGCAAACTCAGGACCGCCATTCTCGATACCGACCCGCAAGGCAGCCTCGGGCGCTGGTTCATGGCGCGCAGGGAACGCGCCAACGGGACGGGACCGGATATGACCTTTCGCACGGCAAGTGCCTGGGGTGCCCGCTATGAAGCCCAGGCTCTGGCGGAAGAACACGACATTGTGGTCATCGACACCCCGCCCAAAATGGGTGTGGACGGCAGACCGGCCATAGAAACCGCCGATCTGGTGGTTATCCCGGTTGCTCCCTCACCAGTTGACCTGTGGGCGACCGAACCCACCATTGAAATGACCCGGGGTGAAAGGAAACCTGCCCTGATGGTGCTGAACCGCGCCAACCAGCGAGCGCGCCTGACCGGCGAAATTGCCAGGGCCCTGAAAGACCTCGGCACCACGGCTGCACAAACCATGATCGGCAACCGCATCATTTTCGCATCCTGCATGGGCGATGGCCGCTCGGTCATGGAGAGCCAGCGCTCCGGACTGGCGGCACGCGAAATTCTCGAATTGACCCATGAAATCGTCATGAGCCTGAAACAGCAGGACTAGAGCATCACCGGGATGGGTTCACTCAATCACCATGGAATTAGTTTGCGTCTTGCCCTTTGGCAGATGCGATAGCAGTCGCGCCGTTCATCGACGTTTTGCTGGGCTAGGATTCTCTCAGCAGTAGCGGGTAAGCGCTTAGTTCGAGCTGCTTGATCTCCGTGAGCGCATGTTCTAGGTTGTCTGTGCGATTCATCCTGCATAGGGACATTGTGCGCGTCTGTGAGACGTGTCGGCCACGACGCTGACTTTGCGCCGTAGCTTGAGCAGCATCGGCGATGGAGCCGCATGGCGTTCCAAGTCTGTGTTTTCCGAGACCGGCGCCTAGCGTTTCGCCTAGCGCCTGGCCAGACGAGCGCGAGCACAGGCGCACTGATGCGGCATGATTCGCGCCGAGGCGCGGTGGATACCGTCAGAGCTGGCATTCGCTTGATGCGGTTCGTCCATTTCGCCGCGAGGCACTGTCAGTCCTCATCAATTCGCGAGTCCTTGTACTGCCCGGGCCTGATTGAAGTGACCTGAAAGCTCGGATTCGTCGCGCTGTGCCAGGATTCGCCTTGCCGAGACACCGTCGGCCCTGACCAGCCTGTTCCACGGTCGAGTGCATGAGGTCCGCATGTCGGCGCGCCGATCTGGCCGGGTTACGATGCGCGGAACTTGCTCAGCCATTGGTCCGGATCGACTGCACAAGGGCTGTCCGCGCACTTTCATCGGACGATCACCCGGTTTTGCTCGCATAGAATCAGCTCTGCCCGCAAGCCGATTCCGAAGCAGGACGCCGTAGCCGGTCAGACGCCGGATGGCTAATGATGCGTTCTCCACCGCTCACCGGCTGCACCATCACCTTCGCTGGCCGCGTTGCTGCACGCCAACTACGACCGCTGAGATGCTATTGCGGCGGTAGCAGCTACCTGTCATAATAGCCGGAAATGCGCCCGATCAGATGGCGCAGCCGATCATCGGTGGCGTCAACGATCAGAGAACAGTCCGCTCTGAGGCTGCCGCGCCTCTCGAACAGACCTGAACGTTGTTCAATCGCGCTCGTCTGCTGCGAGCCAGTGATAGCCCTGGGCAGGCCCACAGGGGCAGGCTCGTCAGCCGCCAGAGTCCGACATGCCGCCAAGGCCAGCGCAATCTGACACTTCTGCTCAAAGATCGCGCCGGACTAACTCCCAGCACAGGATCATCGCAAGATCGTCATGTCATCGATCGCGTCATGGCTAGGCTCGCATCCCGTCAAACTGCGCTCCAACCAGCTTTCGACCATCGTACCGTGCGCTTGCCCGGTCGAGTCCCCGAAACATGCGAACCCTGTGAAAACATCTCGCGTTATCACGCGGCGAACGATGCAAACACCGCATCGAGAACTATCGCGCCATCAAAGCGGAACGCCGGCGTGTTCAGCCTTCGAACGATCAGTACACTGGTTGCATCGGCCCCGCTTCGAAACATAACCCGCGTCTAAACAAATCAACTGCCGCACTTCGGTAAATGCAGAGCAACATGGGTTCACTGAACCCATAAAGTTGCTCTGTCACTTTGGAATCGAGCAGGTTCATGACTTTTGGCGATTATACCAGATCCCAGTAACAGCGACCCATTGCATGGGATCATAGCGGTTCACTCGGGCAGGCGCGGTGCGCAGCGCGATGTGGTGCATCGGGCAAGCATTGCAACGCACCCGATGGGCCGCTATGACCCACCCGGAGGGCCGGGCGCTTTTTCCCGCCAGCTACGTTGCGCGCCGCTTGTGGTACATGTACCACGGCGCGACACGCGCCTAGCCGGCGAAAAAAATCGCTCCGGTGAAATGGGTCGCTGTTACTGGGATCTGGTGTCAGCCAAAACCATCCTGATCTAGAGTTAACGCCGCAACGCCGCGATCACATCATCAGTCTTGACTACTTGCGACACGTTCTGCAGCGCGAAGTTGATCGACGCGTTATGCCATTCGGCATTCATCGTCGAACAGCCATCTTCCGGGATCACCATGTGATAACCCTTGTCGGCCCCGGTTCGCGCTGTGTGTTCGATCGACATGTTGGTCCAAGCACCGGTTTCGATAATCGTGTCGCGGCCAGTCGCCTTCAAAACCGTCTCCAGGCTGGTGCCTTCCCACGCGCTCATCCGGCACTTGGTGACTACATGATCACCGGCTTGCGGTTCAAGTCCTGTAACCGGCGCCACGCCCCATGTGCCGCGCACCAGAGCTTTGGCATCACGCAAGGCTTCAAACAGCGGTGCGTTCATGGTGACGCCGGGCGCTCCGGACTCCACAATGAACCAGACATGGATCACCGGCACATCCGCAGCGCGGCAGGCATCGGCAAGCCGCCTTATGTTGTCGATATTGTTCTGCTGCTTGCAGTGCGCCGGAGAGCCGGAATCCGCAAATGCCCCGCCATCCATCACGACGTCGTTCTGCATGTCCTGAATAATCAGGGCGCACCTGAACGGCTGCAGATGCAGCCCCTTTCCGGATGGCGCAGGACCTGGCGTTTGTGCCGATGCGGCTGATGACGCGACCGAAGAACGTGACGGATTTGCACCTGCACCGGCCTTCATGAACGGCTCGTTGCGCGGCCCGGTCCTGGTATGAACCGAATACAGCGAGTGCGTGGCGCAGATGAAAAGCGTCCGCCAGTTGTCACCTCCCCAGTGAATATTGGCAACCAGTTCCGGCACCTGCACCTTGCCGATCAGCACGCCTCGCGCATTGTAGACCCAGATCCCGGCCGGTGCAGTAACCCAGACATTGCCATGCATGTCGCATTTCATGCCGTCCGGCACACCCGGTTTCAGGCTGTCCTGAATACCCGATGCAAACAGCCGTCCGTTGGCAAGACCGCCACTGGCGGTTACGTCATAAACCCGTATATTCGCCTGCACCGTGTCATTGATGTAGAGCAGCTTCTCGTCCGGCGAGAAGCATAAACCATTGGGCTGGGTGAAAGTGTATCGATCCACCACAAGCTCAGGATCAGTCCCGGGCGCCGCGCCTGCCGCTATCTTGTAGACACCCTGAAAACCTAGTTGCACCTCGCGTTCAACCCCGAAGCCGGGCATGCGGCCATAGGTCGGATCGCTGAACCAGATTGACCCGTCAGACTTCACTACCAGGTCATTGGGGCTGTTCAGTTCCCGGCCTTCGAAATGGCTTGCCAGTACCTGACGGGTGCCATCGGGTCGAAACCTCGCAACTGACGATGTGGCGTGTTCGCATACCAGGAGGTTGAGGTTGCCGTCATAGGTCATGCCATTGCCCTTGTTGGACGGATGCATCACCTCGCGCACGCCGTGGCTGTCCCATCGCCGCCGCTTGTCATCCGGCATGTCGGAAAACAGCAGATACTGCTCCGCCGGATGCCAGATCGGACCCTCGGTGAAATTGAACCCGGTTCCCAATTGCAGAACCGGAGCGTGCTCCTCGATCAGGTCGCGAAACGACGGATCTAGCGCCTCATGGGCCATGGCGGATACCTCCTGTGTTCACAATCTGCTACATCGGGAACCAGTCGCGATTTGCCACTGTTTCCGTGATCGGACCCGGCACAGTCATGCCGAGCCTGCCGATCACCTGCTGGTGCGCGATCTTGGCCGGGCGATCATGCACCGGCAGCAGGAAGGTGTAGTTGGACAGCAGTTTCTTGATGGCGCCTTTTTCTTCGCGCTTCGATCCGGAATGATTGCCGGTCGTCCGCGGTTCCATCCAGTTGTTGGTGTGCACGTGATTGACGACCTGGTCATTGAAATCGTAGATCACGTCACCGCAGATGCAGGCCAGGCCTTCGGCAGTTTCGACAATCACATTCATTGAACCTTCGGTATGGGCACCGGCTGCTTCACACCATACGCCCGGAATGATTTCTTCCGCGCCGGAAATTTCCAGGTCGAGAAAGCGCATGGCTTCCGGCTCATAAATCCGGTCAACCAGGTGCTTGATGTCAGGCTTGGGGTATTGCGGATACATGATACCGGACACCGAGAATTCCATTTCACGCCGGTTGATCACCACGGTGGTGTTCATGTTGAAGTGATCATCCTTGCCGGCATGATCAATGTGCAGGTGGGTGTGCAGGACATAGCGCACATCGCCCATTTTGACCCCGTGTTTGGCCAGCTGGTTTTCAATCATGTTCTCATGAAACTGCAGGCCGCGCATGCCGAGCGATTCCATGATGGCATTGTCGCGATAGCCGGTGTCGACAAGCACCGGGTATCTGCCGCCCAGAATAAGGAAGCCATAGGTCGGCACCCGGCGAACGCGGCCACAGTCATGCCCCAGCACCAGGAAGCTGGCTTCCAGCTCGATATCACCGTAGTCGAGGATCTTGATTTCAAGTGCCATGTTCATTTTCTCCCTTCGTGGTGCTGGCCGGTTTCCGGCCTGTCCCTTGTTCTGCTAGATGTTGTAGACCCGCGCCGCGGTGTCATGAAAAATTGCCTTCTGATTTGCCCTGGACAGTCCCGAAGCCGCCTTTTTGAAGGCGCTCACCAGATCTGCATAACTGGTCCAGAGTTTTTCGATCGGATAGTTGGATCCGAACAAACAGCGTCCGGGGCCGAAAATTTCCACGGTATCGGTCAAAATGGTCTTGATGTGATCCGCGTCATTGCGATGAATGAACGTACCGAATGCCGACAGTTTTGAAACCACGTTTGGCTCGCCCGCCAGCCGTTTCATGCCGTCACGCCACGCCTTGACGCCGTTGTCGGACAGATCTTCCAGCATACCTGCATGCTGTAGAATGAAGGTCACATCCGGGCACGAGCGCGCCAGTTTTGCCGCGTCCTGCATCTGGCCGGTGAACACCTGAAGATCGAACGTCCAGCCATAATCCGCCAGTTTCGCGACATTCTTCTGCACTTGCGGGTCGGCCGGCAGATCAGGCCTGGAAGCAAAGCGGTACATCGGCTCTTCGTGCCAGTGCATCTGCTGGCGGATGCCGCGCATCAACGGACAGACTTTCAGCTTTTCCAGTTGCGCACGCACATCATCGCCGGTGAAATCCGCATAGCCTACTATTGCATGCGGCCATCCGGACCTGTCCGCCACCGATTGTACCCACTGGGCTTCATCGGCAAACCAGTTCGGTGCCCAGTTGGCCTGCACATAGACAGATTTTTCAATCCCTGATCCCTTTATGTCATCCAGGAATTCTTCAATCAGGTAATCCCGCATGATTGCCTTGTAGGGGCCGAAAATTCTCGGCTGTTCCGGCCCCAGAAGCCACGGCAGATCAGCCTGCCGCCAGATGTGATGATGAGCATCAATGATGTGCATCTATGCGGCCTCCTGCCTGAGGGAAAGGACCCGCTCACACAGCGCAGTCACCGAGCTTCCATCTTCGATTGAGTCCAGCAACGGCAAAATCGCCTGCATAGCCGCTGTCTCCGGCCGGTATCCGGCATCACCTGCCAGTGGCGTCAGCCAGATCAGTTTCCACGACAGCCGAGACAGTTTTTCGACTGCATCGACCAGTGTGCCGTGATCGCCGCGCTCCAGCCCGTCCGACAATGCCAGCACGGCAGCGCCGCGGGCAAATCCTGCAAAGCGCGGTATGTCCAGGAACGCATGCAACGCATCCCCCAGACGCGTCCCGCCGTCCCAGTCAGCCACGATGCCAGACACCAGGTTCAACGCCTGCGCCCGGTTACGTACCTTCATGGCCCTGGTAATCCGCGTCAGCCTGGTACCAAGCGTGAATATCTCGATCCGCCGGCCAGCTTGCGCCAGCGCATGTGCAAAACGCAGATAACTGTCAGTCTGATCTTTCATGGAACCCGATACATCGATCAGCAGTACCATCCGGCGCTGGCGCAGTTTGCGCTTCAGTTTCGGCAGTTCGATCACTTCGCCGTCCCTTTGAACCGCCTGACGGAACACCTTGCGCATGTTCCAGCCATCTCCCTTGTTGGCAGCAGTGCGCCGGTAAGACCTGCGAACCGGCAGCCGTTCCGGGGCCATACGCCGAAACCGCCGCAAGGCTTGTGTCTCATCGACACCAGCAAACCGCCGGGTGGACAATATCTCGTTGCCGGTGGCTTCACCGCCTGCTTCGTTGATCTCTTCGGGTTCCGGCGGTTCACTATCTCCGTACGCTTCTTCACCGACCAGAATTTCATCCTCGTCGGAGTCCGGCGCCGGCACCGGGATCGACTGACCCAGGAACTTCATGCGGAACAGTGCATCGAATTCGGGACGGCGATCAGGTGGCGGCGCAAACATCGCCCTGCCCGCGCGCAATATGTCTGTCATGTCGCGCGGCCCCAGCAGGCCCACGGCTTCGACAAAGCCCATTGTCTGTTCCGGCGCAGCCGAAAACCCGTTCTCGCGCAACAGGGAGGCAAACTCGACGAATGGCTCAACGGCACGCGGCAATGGCTGGGTAATGCTCATGCCGCCGTCCCCATGATAATCTGGTCAAGCCGGTCATGCACAAAATTCAGGTCATCATGGTCCTTCAACGCCACACCAATGGCGCGCTTGAAGGCGTCGGGCCATTGTGCGCCTTGGGACTGCAGCAGGGTAACGGCCTCGGCCCACTCAACGGTTTCGGCAACTCCGGGCGGTTTGGTCAGCGGTTCGCCACGCAAGCGTCCGACTGCGGCTACCACCCGGTCCGCCGTATCACGCGCCACCGAGCTTGCCCGCATCATCACGATCTCGGCTTCACGCAGCGCATCCGGGTAATCAATCCAGTGATACACACAGCGTCTGCGAAGCGCTTCGTGCAATTCGCGTGTCCGGTTGGATGTCAGCACCACCACCGGCCGCCTGGCAGCCCGCACCGTGCCGCGTTCGGGGATTGAAATCTGGAAATCCGACAGGAACTCCAGCAGGAATGCCTCGAACTCGTGGTCCGACCTGTCGATCTCGTCGATCAGCAGCAGGGCGTTTCCGCCAGACTGCAACGCATCCAGCATGGGACGGGCAATCAGAAAATCATCCTTGTAGATATTGACATACTCATCGCCCGCCTGCCGGATAGCCAGCATCTGGCGAGGATAATTCCATTCATAAAGTGCTGCTCCTGCATCAATGCCTTCATAGCACTGCAACCGGATCAGCCGCCTTCCGAGCGTTGACGACAATGCCTTGGCCGCTTCGGTCTTGCCCACCCCCGGTGCACCTTCCAGCAGCAGCGGCTTTCCCAGTGCCAGCGCCAGGTAGGCAGACGTCGACAACCCGTCGTCCGACAGGTATTGCGCTGCCTGCAGAGCCTCATGAAGCTCCAGAGGGTTGGATATTCCTGCAATGGTCGGGTTGACGGGCATGGGATCTCCGGTCCGCCTTTACCGCTGGCCCTGCGGCCGGGCGCCGCCATTGGCCCTGATGCCGCGCAACACCTTTTCAGGCGTGATCGGCAACTCGTCCACACGCACGCCGACCGCATTGAACACTGCGTTGGCTACTGCAGGCAGTACCGGGTTGGCGCACATTTCGCCTGGTCCCTTGCCGCCAAAGGGCCCGTCCGGGGCCGGCCGTTCCAGTATGGCGATATCGTGCGGAGCAATATCACCTGGTCCCGGCATCAGGTACTGGTTGAAGTCAACCGGACCATGCGAGCGCTCGGGATAGTATGGTTCCGTGGTTTCCCACAAGGCATGGCTCATCCCCATCCAGGCACCGCCAACCAGTTGCTGTTCCACCATGCGCGGGTTGAGCGCCCGGCCGACTTCATAGGCCGAGTTCATCTTTTTGACGGCCACTTCTCCGGTCTCGTCATCAACCTCGATATCCACCACAAGTGCAGCGTGGGCATAACATGACACCGGGGTCATCTCTCCGGTCTCGGGATCCACATCCGACAGCGGGATCAGGAATATGCCCCTGCCCGATACTGTTTTGCCGTGCTTGAACTGGGCGGCACCGCATGCTTCACCCGTTGATATGGACCTTGATGGCGCGCCGCGGACGAAAATATTGCCCTTGCCATCAGTCTCCAGGTCTGCCGCATTGACTTCAAGCTCCTCTGCTGCTGCCTCCAGCATCACCGATCGGGCCTCCTTGGCCGCCTGTATGACCGCATTGCCGACGCGATGCGTGCCGCGCGAGGCGAACGATCCCATGCAGTGCGGACCGGTATCGCTGTCTGCCGTGTCCACATAGACGTCCTCCACCGGCACACCCAGGGTTTCCGCCGCAATCTGGCGGGTCACCTGTTTCATGCCCTGGCCCAGGTCAATAGACGAAAGGGCGACGGCAAACTTGCCGTCCGGATTGGAATGGACCAGGGCCTGGCTCGGGTCACCACCAAGATTCATGCCGATCGGATAATTGATGGAGGCAAAGCCCCTGCCTTTGTGAATGCCCATGATCAGCGCCTCCTGAAACCGGAATTTGATGCAAAACGGCTGTAACCGGGCCGGTTGACCGGACGCGCCGACGACGGGTTGCTGTCGGCCGAAGGGGCAGCCGGTGCCGGTTTAGGCGCAGGCGGAACCGGCGGCGGGGTCTGCGCCGGTGCCGGCTGATAGGCAGGCGCTGCTGCCGGTTGATAGGCAGGAGCAGCCGCCGGGTGCGCATAACTCGGCTGCCGGGTGGCAGTTGGTGGCGCAGGTGGCGGCGGTGCTGGCGGCGGCGGTGGTGCGTAGGCGGCAGGTACCGGTGCAGGTGCAGGTGTTGACGGGGCAATGGTGCGGGTCTGGCCGCCACTGCCGCGTCCGGCCCGGCGCTCACCTATCTTGCCGTCTTCATCCGTCACGGTGCGAGGTATCTTTGCCCGCTCGCCGCCACCGCCAACCAATGATGATGCCTGCCTGAATTCATCCCGTATCGGCCAGTTGGCCTTTTCCGCAGCCACCTGAACGCATTCAATCAGCGCACAATTCTTGGCTTCCCGGCGATGGGGCTTCATGTCGCCGTCGCGGTAAGCATTCAGAATGCGGAATTCGACCGGGTTCATGCCGACTTCGTGGGCGGCTTTGTCCATCTGGCATTCGATGGCAAAGTCCACTGCCGTCACCCCAAAACCTCGCATGGCGGTAGCCGGCGTCCGGTTGGTGAACACGCAGAACACGTCCGATTTCACATTGGGAATGTGATAGGGACCAGGCAGATGCCCGGTGCATTTGATGATGGCGTAGCTGGAAAGCCGTGTGTAGGCGCCTGCATCGAAATAACCGGTAAACTGCCGCGCAACAATGCGCCCGTCATTCATCACGCCGTCTTTCAGGTACCAGCGCTCGCCACCGCGCGGAGCGCCAACCTGCATTTCCTCCTGGCGGTCCCAGACAAACCGGCATGGCTTACCGGTCATCATGCAGGCCAGGATCGCCATGGGCTCGACAATACTATCTACTTTGCCACCGAAGCCACCGCCCACGGTACCGCCAATGAAGTGCAGGCGGTTCGAACTGACATTCAGCAGCTTGGCAGCCGTGCCCAGCGAGAAGAACAATGCTTGTGTAGAGGTATAGCAGACGAACCGGTCATTGGTTTCAGGAGCTGCAATCGCTCCATTGGTTTCAACCGGCGCCTGTTCAATGGGCGACATCTGATATCGCCCCTCGATGATCTTGTCAGCCTGGGAAAAGGCAGTCTCCACATCACCGTAACGCAACTTCTGGTGGTCATACTTGTCGTGATAATCGAACGTGTTGTTGGGATATACCTCGTTCACCACCGGCGCGTCGGGTTTCAGGGCCTCTTCAACATCCAGTACATGCGGCAGCACTTCCCAGTCCACCTTGACAGCCGCAACTGCATCACGCGCCTGCCGGTCAGTCCTGGCAACAATGGCCAGCACTGGCTCTCCGGCATAGCTCACCTTGCTGGACGAAAGCAGCGGTTCGTCATCACGGCCGAAATTCAACAGACTCAACAAGGTGTTGAAATTGTTCGGCACATCATCAGGGCGAATCACCTTGACGACACCCGGCATGGTTGAAGCCTGTGAATAGTCAAGCGACCGAATTCTGGCGTGGTGATGCGGACTGCGTACGCAGCGAACCTGCAGCAGGCCCTCAAACTGATGATCATCGAAGTACGGTGATCGGCCGGTCACATGACCGCTTGCATCCTGGCGTTGGGTACCCTTGCCGATCTCGTTGAGATTGTCGTCGCGTTCGTTGGCGAACAGCTCTTTGCGGAATTCCACGCTCATGGGAGTTACATTTCCTTACGCGCTGCGCCGTCCGGCACCGCTTTGCGCAGCATCCAGAATGGCTTCGATAATGGGTTCATATCCGGTACACCGGCAAATGTTGCCGGAAATGGCTTCGACAACCTCGTCGCGGCTCGGGTTTGTGTTGCGGTCCAGCAACGCCTTCGCAGCCATCAGCATGCCGCACGAGCAGAACCCGCACTGGGCTGCAAAATGTCTCATGAAGGCATCCTGCAGAGGATGCAGATTGCCACCTTCCGCCATTCCGGCAGTGCTGTTCAGTGATTTGCCCTCGACGGTTTCAGCCAATGTCAGACAGCTCAGATGTGGCTCGCCGTCGATCAGCACAGTACAGGCTCCACAGGTGCCCTGCCCGCAGCCATATTTCGGGGACAGGTCGCCAACCCCGCGCCGCAGTACATCCAGAAGGTTCTGTCCGTCGTCGACGAATACAGCCTTGCTATCGCCATTGAGGGTAAACTGTACAGGTTTCTTGCCCATCGGTTTTACCTTCCCAACAATGTGCGCTTGAGGTGAACAGGAGCAACTTCACGGCGATACCAGGATGACGCTATGGCGTCGGTAGGCGGTTCAAGTCCGTTGGTGGCAGCAGACAACGCATTGCCGATACCCGCTTCATCCAGCGAAACACCTTCCAGTGCCTGTTCCACTGCTGCGACGCGTGTCGGCGTCGGCCCCATGGAGGAATAGGCAATACGCGCACCTGAAATCCGCCCTCCTGATTGCGGTACCCAGGCCGCAATGGTCATCAGCGAAACGCCTTTGGGTTTCACCCTGCTGACCTTTCTGAACCTGAATACCCCTGTTTGCGGTTTGACAATGCTGACAGACACTACAAGTGCCCGCGGCTCGCGGGTTCGCTCGCGCAGGAATTCACTCAGAGTTGAGCTTTGCCCGCCAGCAAGGGTCACCTGGCAATCCAGTACTAGAAGCGCTGCAGTCATGTCGCCATAGGGGTGTTCGGCAAACAGATTGCCGCCCACTGTCGCCATGTTGCGGATGGCGGGTCCGCCAACCGCGCGAGCAACCGGATGCAGGAATTCAAGATCTCTGCTGGCAAGTATCTTCGCCATTGTCACGTGGGCACCGATGATCATTCGATCACCCTGCGGTTGTATCTGCACCAGGGCCGGATCGTTGGCCAGCAATATGGTATTGAACGACTGATCGCCTTCATTGACGGCACGCATGATCAAGGTGCCCCCGCCCATGAAACGGGCGGCCCGGTCACCTGACAGGGCCGTCGCGGCTTCCGCAGAGCTGGCAAATGTCCTGACGCTGATGCTCATATTGTTCCTTCCGGCATGTTCTCAGGCAGCTACGCCCATATGACTTCGAATGGCCTCAAATCCTGCTTCATAAATCTCGGTTCCAACCATGTTCTGCAGTTGGGATTCTTCACCTGCCGGTGTCGAAAAATTTCCTTCCCATTGCCAGAAGGTGCGGTCACCATCAGTCACCGGAAACAGCCGGACATGGCTTACATAGTTGAACAGCGGAACCGGGGTATCGAGCAGGCAATAGCTGTAGGCAGCGTCGATGTCTGACAGTGCCATCAGCTGTTCGCGCAGCAACGAACCGTCCTTGAGGTGAAACTTGCGGATGCAGCCGACCATGTCGGAGGTACGGCCACGTTCAATCTCACTGTCTGCCACAGCCGGATGCCAGCGATCATGACCATTGAAATCACGCAACACATCCCACACCGCATCAATCGGTGCGTTCATTATTGTGCTTTTCAGGACCTTCACCATGATGCCCTATCCGCCAAAATGCCGTTTCAGAGCATCAAACCCGCCCTGAAACACATTGGTTGCTATACCGTTGGACACATCCGTTGCCACATCGGGCGAGCAATCAAACTCTGCCGACCATTCGACGAAGCACCTGTCCCCGTCGCTGACTGGGGTCAACCGCAATGTCGCCACGTAGTTCTCTATGGGCATCGGGCTTTCGAGAATGGCGTAGGTGCAGAACGTGTCATAATCGCTCAGGGCCAATAGCTTTTCGCGGATCTGGTCGCCGTTCTGCAGCCGGAAATTGCGGATACAGCCAACCTTGTCAGCCGGTTCGCCGTTTTCGATCTGGCTGTCGGCAATGCGCGGGTGCCAGCGCGGCAGTCCATTGAAGTCGCGTACCCGGTCCCACACCTTTGAGGCTGGGGCGGCAATGACGCTGGATACATATACTCGTGCCATGTCTTCTGCCGCCTATTTCTCGGTCTTGGCGCCGTCGCCAGCGGCCGGCTTACCGGTGTCTTCACCGGATCCGCCGCCTTCCGGCTTGCCTCCGCCACGACCAGCTTCCTTGGCAATGCGCTGCATGTCGGACGCCTCGCGTATCAGCCCGGGCTGTTTCGACAAATTGGACCCGTCAATACCGATGTCGGCCAGCAGGCTGTCCACCATGGGAGCCTGCACCCGGTAACGAAGTGCCGAATTGATCACCTCGTCGGTCGGCGTACCTCTGCCGCCTCCATCGCCGCCAATCCCCCTCCGATACCGTCCAGTTGCATGATGCGGATGTCCTGGATTTTCTCCATCGGCTTGACCGACGCAGCCACGATGCCTTCGACCTTGTCGAGCAGCTTGCGCCGGAACAGACCAAAGCGCGCCTCGTTCGAGAGCACATTTTCTGCCTCGTACAGCAGCTTCTGCGCTTCTGCCTCGACAGCCGCCCGGATCTGGTCGGCCTCTGCCGCAATGCGGGCTTCGGCGGCTGCTTTTTCCGCCATCACTACATCTACGCTACGGCGGCGATTGGCGACTTCGGTTTCGCGGGTTGTCCTGACCCGTTCCTCGGCTTCAGCTGCCTGGGCACGGGCAATATCCGCTTCAGCCTGGGCAGCAGATTTCTCAAGTGATTTCCTGTAAAGGGCAACCGCCTTTTCCATCTCGGCGGACTCGACCTCACGCTCGCGATTGACTTCCAGCTTGCGCCGTTCTGTCTCATGCCCGATGCGCGCGTCATCAAGTCCGCGTTCGGATGCAATCCGCGAGCGTTCAACATCCTCGCGGGAGGCAATCTCTGCTTCACGAAGTGCCTGCATGCGGGCAACTTCCAGCTGTTCCATTGACCGCTTGCGCTCAAGCCGTGCCGCATCCAGCGCCTGTTCACGTTCAACATCGGACCGGTCCACATCCCGCTGTGCGGCAATTTCAGCCTGCCTGACCCGGGCTTCCGCCCCGGCACGTTCCGATTTGGCCTCGGCAAGCGCAACAATGCGCTGCTCGTCTGCCTGCTCGATGGCTGTCTTGCGATCAATATCCACCAGATCGCGGGCCCTGGAGGCTTCAATCCGATCCCTGTCCACGTTCAGTTCTACATTGATGCGTTCCCGCTCGACCTTGTCCCGCTTGGAGATTTCGCGGGTCTCAACCGCTTCATCGCGTCCGATTTCCCGGTCACGAATTTCCTGTTCAGCTGCTATGCGCTCAGCCTTTACGGTCTTTTCCTGAGCAACGCGAGCCGCCTCGATAGCCTCGTTTGCCGCAATCTGGGCCTGGTCGAGTACCTTGTTTCGCTCAATCTCGAGGTTGCGGATTTCCTCATCGCGCGAAATCTGGTCACGCGAGGTTTCCTTCTCCTTTTCGATTTTCAGCTTTTCGACGACGCGGCGTGATGCGGCCTGCGTGCTGTCAACGGCTTCCTGCCTCTCGATTTCACGCACCCGGATTTCGGTTTCCGCAACAATACGTTCTGCATCCACCTTCTTCTTCTGGGCAATGCGTGCAGCTTCGGTTGCTTGCTGCGCCGCAACTTCACGCAGCGTGGTCTCTTCAGAGCGCCCAATCCGCTCCGCGTCAATCTTGGCCTGTTGGGCAAGTCGTGCCGTCTCGGTCGCCTCGGACGCACTGATCTGTGCTGAATCAATAGCCCGGTTTCGGGCAATCTCGCGTTCCCGCAGGTCCTGCTCAAAGGCAATACGTTCTGCCGCTATTTTCTTTTCCTGGGCAATACGGGCAGCTTCGGTTGCTTCAGCAGAAGCAATCTCGGCTTCCTGAATGGCCTGGGTCCGGCGAATATCACGCGCCTTGGTAGCCTGTTCACTTTCAATACGATCCACGGCCAGTTTCATTTCCTGGGCAATGCGGCTGGCTTCTACGGCTTCACGCGCAGCGATTTCGGCCTCGTCAATGGCGCGGTTGCGCTCGATCTGCAAAGCGCGCAGCCGTTCTTCCTGACCGATACGCGATACTTCAGTGGACTCTCGGGCCACGATGTCTGCTTCTTCCAGGGTCCGGCGCTGTTCAATTTCCAGGCCACGGGTTACCTGTTCAGACGCGATCCGATCCGCCGCGAGCTTTTTCTCGCGGGCAATACGGGCAGCTTCCGTAGCCTGCTGGGCCGCGATTTCAGCTTCATCAAGCGCCTTCTGCCGGTCAATCTCGAGTGCGCGGATTTTCCTGTCCGATGCGATACGGTCACTGTTGACTTCGGTCTCCTGGGCGATGCGCAGTTTCTCTGTCGCTTCACGCGCGGCAATCGTGGCTGCCTCCACAGCCTGGCCCCGGGCAATTTCCCGGCGCTGGGTATCTTCTTCCTTGGAAATACGTGCTTCGGTTAGCGAGCGTTCCTGTTCGATACGAGCTTCTGTCACAGTACGTTCCTGTTCAATGCGGGCCCGCTCCGTTGCCTCGGTCGCCGCAATCTGCGCATGCTCGATGGACTGCCTGCGTTCGATCTCCTGGGCTTCAGTCTGCTGTTCATGGGAAATGCGGGCTTCGTTGACGTTGCGTTCCTGCGCAATGCGGGCCCGTTCGGTCTTTTCCCTTGCTCCAATCTCGGCGGCTTCTACTGCCTGCTGACGCTCGATTTCCTGCTGTCGAATATCACGTTCAGACGCAATGCGGGCTTCCGAAACCTGCCGTTCCTGCGCGATGCGTTGAGTTTCGATGGTTTGGCGAGCTGAAATCTGTGCGCGCTCGGCATCGGTTTCGCGTTCGGCACGTTCACGCGCCAGTTCGGCACGTTGCTGGGCACGGCGGAACTCGATATCACGTTCCTGGGTCAGCCGGGCCTCTTCGCTTTCACGTTCGATTTCCAGTGCCTGCTTTTCGGCTTCCAGATTGCGCGAGCGGATGCGGATCATGGAATCCTGCTCGATGTCGTTACGCACCTTTCGCTTGGCTTCGATGTCCTCGATCAGACGGGTCAGACCGTCTGCATCAAACCTGTTGGACGGGTTGAAATACTCAAGCCCTGTCTGGTCGATATCCTTGATGGCGACGGATTCAAGCTCGAGACCGTTGAGATCAAGGCCGTCCTGGGCTGCCTTGGCAACACGTTCCACATAGGCGCCGCGCTGTTCATGCATCTCTTCCATGGACATTTCAGATGCGACCGAACGCAACGCCGATATGAATTTGCCCGATAGCAGTTCATGCAGCCTGCCCTGTTCAAGAGTGCGCCGCCCCAGCGTGGATGCAGCTATGGAAACAGAAGCCTTTGCCGGGCGCACGCGAACATAGAATTCAGCCTCTACATCAACCCGCATCCGGTCCTTGGTAATCAGTGCATGTTCCTTCTCGCGCACGACCTCCAGTGGCAGTGTATTCATGTTGACGGGAGTTATGTCGTGTATGATCGGCCACACGAATGCACCGCCATCAATCACCACCTTTTCGCCCAGGAAACCGGTTCTGACAAACGCCACCTCCTTGGTGGACCGGCGGTACAGCCAGTTCATGACCCAGTAGATGATTACAATGACGATAACCGCCAGAATTAGCCAGAGAATGAGCTGGCCTATCAGCTGTCCGGTCATGATCTTCCTCCCAATACGCCGCCCTGGGGCGGCCCGTTAATTCTTTCGGCCATCAGGCCATCTTTATCGCCTTGAAGGTCTTCGTCTGTTCTGTCAGGGCACCTTCGGCAGGCAGCCGTTCCATCGACGAAGCACCATAAAACCCGTGGCAGTTGCTGGTATTCTTCAACACGTACTCAGCATCATCAGGCATCGCAACGGGCCCGCCGTGAACTAGCACGATAATGTTCCGGTTGACCTTGAGTGCAGCCTCGGCCCAGGCATCGACCCTGGCCGGGACATCCTCGAGCGTCAGCGCTGTTTCTGCGCCAATTGATCCTCCGGTCGTCAATCCGAGATGGCAGACAATAATGTCAGCACCTGCTTCAGCCATGGCGGTGGCATCATCTTCACAGAAAACATATGGCGTGGTCAGCATGTCTTTACGGTGCGCCTTGGCGATCATGTCTATTTCCAGGCTGAAAGACATGCCGGTTTCTTCCAGGTTTGCCCGGAATGTACCGTCAATCAGCCCGACCGTCGGAAAGTTCTGCACACCGGAAAACCCCACCCTCTTCAGTTCGTCCAGGAATACGTCCATCAAACGGAACGGGTCCGTACCGTTCACACCTGCCAGTACCGGTGTCCGTGTAGCCACCGGCAACACTTCAGATGCCATTTCCATTACAATCTGGTTGGCATCGCCATATGGCATTAAGCCGGCAAGCGAACCGCGGCCCGCCATACGGTAGCGCCCGGAATTGTAGATCACGATCAGATCGATACCGCCTGCCTCTTCGCACTTGGCTGACAGGCCGGTGCCTGCCCCGCCACCGACAATCGGCTCGCCACAATCAATCATGCCGCGAAATTTCTCAACTATTGCTGCGCGTTCAAACCGGGCCATCGACTATCTCCTTGCCTGTTTTCGCGACGGCCTGCCACCGCCATGCAGCAACCGAAATGCCTGCACCACCTGAGCTGAAAATTCCGGATCGTTTATATTGTGCGGCAACCGTACCAGTTGCCTTGTCGAGGTCTGCCGCACCGTGCGCTCAAGCGCATCAAACAGTGCCTTGTCCGCAACCGGGTCATGGAATGATTTTTCAGGCGCATCCAGCATTGACACACCGCCTTCCGGAATGAAGAACCTGACCGGTGCTTCCATCTTGTTGAGGCGTTCGCCGATCCAGCGGCCCATGCGGTCGTTTTCCTCTGCTGTGGTCCGCATCAGGGTAACTTGCGGATTGTGTTCGTAGAACACCCTGCCCCTGTACTTCTCCGGCACCGTATCGGGTGGACCGAAGTTCACCATGTCGAGTGCGCCGCACGAACCCACATAGGGCATACCGGCACGGATCATGGCGCCAAAGCGGTCCTCGGTGGCAGCAAACACTCCGCCCATCATCATATCGCAGACTTCAGTCGTAGTGATATCCACCACGCCGGTGAGATGTCCGGACTCCACCAGTTTTTCCATCGACTGCCCGCCAACACCGGTGGCATGGAACACAAGACAGTCAAAATCAGTTTCCAGGTCGGCAGTGATCTGTTGAATGCACGGTGTTGTAACGCCAAACATGGTCAGCCCGATCGCGGGTAATTCACTTGCGGCTTCGGCACTCGATCTGGGTGCACGCGCCTTGCGGGCATTGACCATGCCTGCCATGGCATAGGCGCCATTGCCGAGGACTTCGCGGGTTATCGAATTCAACCCCTGAACATCAGCAACCGAGTACATCATCATGATATCGGCCGGGCCGACATACATTTTCACGTCACCGGAAGCCACGGTGGAGATCATCAGCTTGGGGATGCCTACCGGGAGACTGCGCATCGCCGGCGTTACAATTGCCGTACCACCGGATCCGCCTGCACTGATGATGCCGGCGATGCCGGTCTGCCGCCTGATCCAGCGTTCAAATGCCAGCGTCATGCCGGCGACAGATGTACCGCGATCATTGGTGAATACACCAGCCGCGCCTCGCGGATGATAGGCAGCTATCTGATGCGGCGGAATCTCGGCGCCTGAATGTTTGCCTGATGTTGACAGATCGACCATGCGCGCCGCCACGCCGTTTGCCTTCAAAAGATCTCTGACATACCGCAGTTCGACACCCTTTGTGTCCAGGGTTCCAGCGACCAGAACCACGTTCTCGCCAATTGCCGACAACGGTCTGAGTTCAACATGCTCCATGCCGGCAGACGACGCAGCAGCAACCGTTTCGGTTCGAGCCGCCATCTCGATTTGCCGCGCAGGCACAATTGCCGACCACCGGGTTGGCAGCCTGGGGTTGGAAATATAAATCTTGCGGGGGCCGCGGGTTTTCTTTTCCGCTATATCGCCGGACGCGCCCTGCTCTGCGATATCATCATCGCCATCACCGTGACGCCCGACACCCAGCAGATTTTGCTGCAGTTCACGGTCTGCCGCCAGGGCGGCGGCAGCCATCAATCGGTTGACCCGGCCGTTCACCATGATCGCCACATTTTCCGAAATGGCGGTTGCCACGCCAATGTTCTGTTCAATCACCAGAACGTCAATGTCAGCTTCCTCCCCCAGATGCATCAGCATGTTGGCAACTTGTGACACGATCACCGGTGCCAGGCCTTCGGTAGGCTCATCCATCACCAGCAGGCGCGGGTTCAGCAGAAGCGCCCGGCTGATCGCCAGCATCTGCTGTTCACCGCCCGACAACTGGTTGCCGCCGTTGTTCTTGCGTTCGGCCAGCCTCGGAAAAGTTGAATAGATGCGCTCGATTGACCAGGCACCGTCATGACCGGCCACAGTCATGCGCAGGTGCTCATCCACCGTGAGCGAACGCCACAGGCGCCGCCCCTGCGGTACGTAACCAATCCCCAGCCGGGCGATATCCGACGGTTGCCTGTTGGTGATGTTCTGCCCGTTGAAAGTGATCGAGCCGGAACTGACCGGCACCAGTCCCATGATAGCCTGGCACAGCGTCGTCTTTCCCATGCCGTTCCTGCCGACAACTGACAGCACACCCTTGCCGAGCTTCAGGTCTACTCCCTGCAAGGCATGCGATGCGCCATAATAGACGTTGAGGCCCTTGACCTCCAGAATGGAAGTAGAAGACGAACGCTCAGCCATGTGTGAACCCTCCTCCCAGATACAACTCCTGCACTTCCGGGTCGGCTTCGATCTCTTCCGGCTTGCCTTCCTTGAAGACGCGGCCATTGTGCATCATCGAAACGCTTTCAGATACCCGCAGGGCCACATCCATATCATGCTCGATTATGATGTATCCCATATGGCCGGGAAGATTGTTCAGGATGTCGATCAGGTCACGCCGCTCACCAGGCGACAGGCCTGCAGCAGGCTCGTCAAAAAGAATAAAACGCGGCGCCCCGGCAAGCGCGAGGGCAATTTCAAGCTGGCGCTGCTGGCCATATGAAAGTGCCGACACAAGCGTGTCCTGAACATCGCCAAGATGCACCGCCGCTACCAGGTCGTATGCCGATTGCATCAGTGCGTCAGACCGCCCCGGACGGATCAGCGAGAACCGGTTGCGCGAGACACCACGGCAGGCAAGGTAGACATTGTCTATTACGGACAGTCCCCCAAACAGCAGGGATATCTGGTAAGTGCGCCGCAGGCCCCGGCGAATGCGCTCATGCGGCGGAAACCTGGTGACGTCCTCGCCAAACATCCGGACAACCCCGGAAGTCGGCAGGAAGTCGCCCGTAATGCAGTTGAACAGTGTGGTTTTGCCGGCTCCGTTTGAACCCAGAACCGCGCGGCGTTCGCCGGGCTTGACTGTTAACGTAATGTCCTGCATGGCGGCAAGGGCACCGAAAAACTTGCTGACACCGCGCAGTTCGAGCGCATTGGCGGTACCGGTTGCAGACAAGCGGCCGGCCATGGTGGAGGTATTTGCCATGGCGTTCATGTCCCGCTGCCTCCATCTGTGTCCGGTGCCTTGCCTGTCAGTTGGTCAGTGGAATTCATCCTTTGGCGCCAGCGGTCCCAAAGCCCGAGTATGCCGTCCGGCGACCAGAACACGATGACCAGAAAAACCAGGCCGACCAGCAACTGAAAGCGTTCGCCCGACAACCCCATCGACACCATGAAATCCAGAGCGAAGGTTCTGAGCAACACATAAATGATGGCGCCTATAAAAGGCCCGACAGGCCGCCCCATGCCACCGACTACCGCGATAATCAAAATGTCGATAGCCGGTCCGACCCCCGCCGTTCCGGGAGACACTTGCCCGTTCAGCCAGACCAGCAGAATGCCGGCTATTGCTGCTATGAAGCTGGCAAAGATGTAAGCGGCAATCCTGTGCGCGGTGACGTTGTAGCCCAGTGCTTCCATGCGCCGGGCATTGTCCCGCACGCCCTGCAGCGCCAGCCCGAACGGCGCGCGCGAGACATACAAAACCGACAGATACGCTGCTGCAGCCCAGAATAGCGTCAGGTAGTAAAACGGGATTGGCTGGCGCCAGTCGACACCAAACAGCTGTGGCGGCTTGACCCCGTTGAAGCCGGAAAAACCGTTGAACAGCACGTAGTTCTGGCGCGTGAAATAGAAAAAGGCCGACGCGATCGCCAGCGTGATCATGATCGTGTAGATGCCCTCCGTTCGAACCGCCAGTGCGCCAGTCAGTGTTCCAAAGGCTGTTGCAATGAACAGCGCAATCGGGATCGCAATCCACCACGGCCAGCCCAGCGAAATCTGGGTAATGGCGCTGTCGCCAAAAATCGCCAGCATGTAGGCCGCACACGCTGCGACCGACATTTGCACCAGAGACACCATGCCGCCATACCCGCCAAGAAACATCAGGCTGAGTGCAATCATGCCCAGAATAAGTGCCCATCCGAAAACCTGGAACAACATGAACGGCCCGACGAGAACAGGCAAAAACAGCAAAACCACGCCAACAAACCAGTAGGGTGTCGGGATGGAACCCAGTGAAAGACCGGACCACCATGACTGAGGCCTGCCACTGATCGGCGTTGCATTTGTACTTTCGGTCACGGCCATCAGTGCTATCGCCTCTCGCCAAGCAGGCCTTGCGGCCTGAATGCCAAAACCACCACCATGATCAGGAAGGTCAGAACGACAGCATACGTGGGCATGTAGACCGACCCGAACTGTTCAGCCAGCCCGATCAGCAGTGCGCCCAGCGCTGCACCGGGAATGGATCCCATACCGCCAACAATCACCACCACCAGGGATGCCAGCAGGAAGCGGGTATCTTCACCCGGTGCCAGCGACTGGAATGTTCCTCCCACCACGCCGGCCACACCGGCGAGGCCTGCACCAAATGCAAACACCAGTACAAACACCCTTTGAATGCGCACCCCGGTGGCAGACAGCATGTCACGGTCATCGACGCCTGCCCGGATCAGCATGCCAATCCGGGTCTTGTTGAGCGACAGCCACATGGCAAGGCCGATGACGATTGAGGCCAGCAGAATGATAATCCGGACAATAGGGTATTTCACAAAGACTGCATCGCCATTGCTCTTAAGATCAGTGATGATCGGCAATGTCATCGGGCCGGACAACCAGTCAGGAGTCAGGATCTGATAGAAATCACCGCCCCAGTACCAGAGCATAAGGTCAGCTACCACGATGGAGATACCGATAGTGACCAGAGTCTGGCGTAAATCCTGGCCCTCCATTCGCTGAAACACAAGAATCTGCAGCAAAACTCCCATGGCGCCGACAACAACAAATGCCACAACAAAGCTGAGCAACCACCACCCGGTGGTGTTGGCCACGTCATAGCCGATATAGCCACCCAGCAGATACAGTGAACCGTGCGCCAGATTGACGTTCTTCATCAGTCCGAAGATAAGCGTAAACCCGCTGGCAACCAGAAAGTACAGCGCGCCAAGTGTAACGCCATTGAACAGGGCGTTCAGGAAGATTTTCTTCCGCCCGAATGCTTCGACAAAACCTGGAGGCCACGGAGCAAAGATTGCCCAGATCAGAAAACAAAGGATCAGCACAATTATCAGCGTCCAGTATGGATTGCGTGCCATGAAATTCTTCATGTCGCACACTCCCGGCAGCCGCACTCATACGCCCGCGAACCGCCAACCTGGATGTGGTGCCGTATTGAGACCAAGATGTTCCCTCCTGCCGGAAGTGTGCATTGCACCGCCGGTTGTTTCACAATCATAGGAGCAGGCGCGCCAGAATGCATACCTGACAGTCTCATGGTCTTGTACTTCATCGCAAATTTGCCGTTCTACGCCGACAATTGTGCAACCCTGCGATAGTCGGATGGAGGAATTCCGACATTCGATGCAAAGAACCGGGTGAAACTCGCCTGAGAGGAGAACCCCAGGTCCAGTCCGATCGAGGTTACCGCATCACTGGACTGGGTCAGCCGCTCGATCGCCGTTTCCATCCGCAAGGTGTTCAGATAGATGTTGGGAGTCAGCCCTACATTTTCCTTGAACAGTTTGAAGAAGTGCGGACGCGAAATTCCGGCGCCGCGCGCAATCGAATCCAGAAGAATGCTTTCGCCCTCACCGAGCCGGGACTTCATCAGCTTGATGGAATTGCGGATACGAAAATCTCGCAGCATCGCGACAGGCAATTCTTTCCGGGCGTCACCTGGTTCACACTTCCAGCTTTGATTGTAGGATTCCCGGGTGAGTTCGAACACGCAATCCCGGATCCGATCGCCGCCGGCGTCATCAAGCAGCAATTGTGATGTCTGATGTACCAATTGCCGGACAGGCGCCGACATTTCAATCAATGATGATCCAAAATTCAGCCCGAAGCGGGCATGCTTGGACATCTCCAGAAACCATTCGGGCCGGATATACATGACCAGAAAAAGTGAACCGTTTTCAAGGTCTCCCGGATGAAAACTGTGTGGCTGCCAGGGGCTGGCCGCAGTCGCCGAAGTAGTGTCCAGTTCGTACCGCACGCCCTCAACGGTCATGCCGCCAAATTTGCCGCTGACATAGAATACCAGATGGCCCTCACGATGGGCGTGGGTCGCCAGTTCCCTGTCAAGTTGATACAGCGTGACCCGGCCAAACACACCATGATACACGGCTACAGCTCTACTCATCGCTCCCTCCGCAATGGACTGCGGTTTTTCTTCTGCGCGTTTTCGCAGCTATTTTCCCAAATCATGGCCAAGCGGAAGCATTTCAGCAAGTTGTTTCTCAAGATTGGGTGTTTGCACTCCGGCGGCATTCAGGCCGATGGGAAGATTGCTCTTGGAGCCTGCGCAATGCTTACCGCAACTTTGAAGAATGATCGCAATCGTCCAGCCGAACAGGCACAGGCGGCCACAATCGCAAGAAAAGAGACTAAATGTGAAGACTGCTGCACCAGATAACAGGACCGTCCGCCATTAAGCGTATAAGCTTGGCCGCAAGTCGAAGCAGGTGCCTCACCTCAAAAGGAGTGCGTTTATGCGCAGATGCAGCAGTCCACTGTCGCGCGTTCTGATCACCGGGGCGAGCGTTGTTACCATGGACCCGAACATTGGCACCATCGATGGGGGCGACGTTCTGATCGACAACGGGAAAATTCTGGCCGTGGGAAAGGAACTGAAGGAATGGGCTGTTACCCGCATCGACGGGCACGGCATGATTGCAATGCCCGGATTCGTGAACGGCCACCTGCATCTTTGGCAACCGGCAATCCGAGCAATTTCAGCAAACTGGTCACTGGATCAGTATTTCGGCCACCTGATTGGCGACGTCGTAAGGCTCTATCAGCCCGAAGATGTCTATATCGGGAATTTGATCGGGGCTCTCGACCAGCTCGACGCAGGCGTTACTACGCTTTTTGACTGGTGCCATATCGTCAACTCACCTGCACATGCAGACGCTGCCGTTGACGGTCTTGAGGAAGCTGGCATACGGGCCATATTTGGTTATGGCACTCCGATGTGGTTGTTCGGTACCCGGGAAAGCCATCCCGTGGACGCGCAGCGCATGCGCACCGAACGGCTGGCTGACGATGACGCCCGTCTGACAATGGCCCTGGCAATCCGCGGCACCGACTTCGCACCTGGAACTGCCGAGGCTGATATCCGGTTTGCGCGGAAACTGGGTGTTGGCGCATCATTTCACATCGCCTGCGCCAAGCACGGCCCCAGGTCGCAGAGCCTCGTTAACCTTGCCGGCCAGCAACTGCTGGGCCGTGATATCAATCTGGTACATGCAAATTTTCTGGAACCGGAGGAATTTCGTGCCGCTGCCGATTGCGGTGTCAGCATCGCAATAACGCCTGAGGTGGAAATGCAGATGGGCCTGGGTCTGCCACCGACTGGCGCGGCACTGGCCGCGGGCGCCAGGGTCACTATCGGCACCGATGTAGTCACCAGCGTTGGCAGCGATATGTTCACCCAGATGCGGTTCCTGCTGCAGACGCAGCGAGCCCTCACAAACAAGACATTCCATGACAATGAGGCCATGCCCGAACAGCTCAATTTTAAGGTTGATGATGTGCTGCGAATGGCAACCCTGGGAGGGGCGGAATGCTTTGGACTTGATCAACGCACCGGATCGCTCACACCAGGCAAGCAAGCCGACCTGGTTTTGCTGCGTGGTTCGGACATCAATCTCGCTGCGGTCAGGGATCCGGTTTCAGCCATTGTGCTGCACGCAAACGTGGCCAACATCGATCTGGTCATGGTGGGCGGTGAGATAATGAAACGAGGTGGCAAGCTGGTCTATCCGCAACTGGCAAGAAGGCTTCAACAGCTGCAGCAGTCCTCTGACCGGATTTATCACCAGTTGCGTGACAAGCTGGACTGATGCCAAAGGAAGAGCCCGGGCAGTTGCTGCCCGGGCCCTGTCATTGATGCTCGGTTTGTTTTAATACTCTTTCTTGCACTCAGGAATTTCACGTGAAGGCAAGCCGATCTTTGCAAAGGCGGCCGGATCAATACCCATGGTCTGGTTCACCCCCGGAACGATTTCAACCAGTTTGTTGACCAGGTTTCCGTCTTCCTCGACTACTTCAGTGACAAAATTGGTGCCTATCGCCTGACGATTTTCGTCCAGCGTTATCTTGCCGTTTGGCGCATCAAGCTCCAGTGATGACAGGCACGACCGGAAGGCCTTGTGGCCATCGGATAAATCACCATTCACCTTGTCCATGCACTGTTTCATGGCATGCGTGGCATTGTAGTAACCGGTTGCCAGCAATGACGGGCTCGGAAAGCGTTTTTCGGGCGGAAATGCATCCTGGTAGGACTTCACGTAAGCCTGCCATTTTTCATTGTCCCAGGTATCGGCCTGCGGGCCGGAACCGGGGGTTCCGATCAGTGCGTCCTTGGCATTGCCCTTGGACGACAGCACTGTGCCGTCGATCATGATCGATCCGCCTATGAGTTTCGCATCTCCTCCAGCCTGCTGGTACTGGTTCAGGAAGTTGACGGCATCACCACCGCCCAGGCCCAGATAAATCGCATCCACGTCGTCCGGCAGGGATGCAATGATTGAGGCAAAGTCCTTGGTTCCCAGTGGAACCCACAAACGTTCGGTGATTTCACCACCTGCAGCGCAATACTCCAGAGCAAAGCCAAACACCTGCGTATAGACGAACGAATAGTCTTCCCCGATCGTTGCTATTCTTTTGTAACCCTTCTTGTCGTAAACGTACTTTCCAAGACCAGCCGACATTTGTGCACCATCAAGATTAAATCGGAAAAAATTCTCCGAAGGTGTCACGTAAGTGGTTTCCTGAGCACCCGAGATTCCGTTGATGAACGTGACCTGCGGTTGGGTCTTGGAGTAATCGCGAATGGCAATGCCTTCAGAACCGGACAGTGGACCGATAATGATGTCGACCTTGTCCTGTTCCACAAGCTTGCGGGCTGCGCGCAACGCGCTGTCCGGGCTTGCATCAGTAGATCCGACAATCACTTCGATTTCACGGCCACCGGCCATGTTGTTGATCTCCTTCATCGCAGTCTGGAAACCACGCTGGCCATCTTCGCCAAGCACTGTGTAAGTCCCTTCAAGCGTCGCCATGAAGCCGATCTTCAGCTTGTCGGCTGCCTGGGCTGATCCGGCAGCAAACACTGCAGCGGCCGCAACTGTAGAAATTAGCCATTTGCGCATAGTAGTCTTCCTCCCATTAAGGCATGTGCGTTATGCACTGGAAAAACCGCGTCGTTTCCCGCGCGGCTAGCTCAAGGGTAAACAGCACGGCATCCGGAACAAGCCCGGTGAGTGCGGACATATAACCCTAAGTCTCTTTATTGGTCCGGGGTGCCCGGCAGAAACCCACGGCAATATACCGCCGAACAGCGGAGATCGACAACCCTTGATAATCAGACAGCCAGAGATGAGCCGATCAGGTTGGCTCCTGTGGTATTACTCATCATTTCTGATGTCATACACCTGAACCTTGCTCCACAGGCTGGAGCAGGTTTCCAGGAACACCTGATGCGCCTTCCCTGCCTGATAGGAATCATGGCTGGCCAAGTTTGCAAACTTCAATACTACGGCAAAATCATAACTGCTGTCGACCACCGGACGGCTGGTTGCAGCCGGTTTTCCAATCTGGCGTTCAAGCACGCTGGAATCACGGGTCAGCATTTTCAGACCCTGTTCGAACTGCCGGAGCTGCTCGGGGCTCGTTGTCTTCCACAACCAGAAAAATACTGTATGAATGTGCATGACTTGCCCAACCTGACTTGCTGTTCCGAAGCGCCCGCGCCAATACCGCTCCGGCCAATTGTCAGGCTTACGCCGCCATGGCAGCGATCACTGCCTCAAACGAATATCTCAGCTTGCCGGTTCCATCAACTATAGCCTTTGAATTGGCGGCCAGCAGGTTCATGGCGTAGTCAAATTCCTGCTCAAACTGGGGCAACTCGGTATCAAGTAACGAAAACAACAATACAATCCGCCAGTCCGCCGAGGTTTTTGCCAGGTCCAGGACTTCCGGCGTGCTGTCCAGTTTCATCTCGATAACGCGAAAATAGAAATTCTCGTGCAGGAGGCTCATTCTCAGTTTCTGCAGGTTAGAATACAGTGCCTGTATCGGTGCCTCCAGTTGATGTGGCGCCTTGTATTCCATCCGAATGCATTTGCGTGCACTCGCGGTAACCTCCTGTGCCCAGCGGAATGATTCCGGAAACTCATTCGCAAGCGTAATCGCCAACGAACCGGATACTTCGCCTGCTTGCTGCTGCCACTCCTGTTCACCAACTGACTGAAGTAACTCTGACACCGCCTGTCCGCCCTCCGCCATCCAATTCATCCAGCCCCGGATCAGGATGTTTTTACCGTTGGTCAAGTCAATTTCAAAACCCCGATTACTGTCAAACGATTACCAAAGGTTACTAACGCAAATCTGCTCCGATCCCCGTCAATGTGGTACAACATGGTAAAATGAGGGATTCACAAGCCTGGATTGTTGAAAATCCAGCCATGCATGCAGTGTGATGAATCTCACATTCATCTCCCTCCGCTCGTGCAAAACTGACTCAACATAACAACAAGAACTCCCCGGAGCGAAGGATCACCAGGATGACCAGCCAGCATCACACCAGCTTTACCAGAGCTATCTTAAGATCGACGCAACGCCTGTTGCGCTCCAGCAGGAACAGCAACATTCTGGCGACCAACTACATTGACGCCCGCACCCTGAGAGATATCGGCGTCAACCCGGTTGGCTTGCTTTAGGTCACGGTCAGAACCCGTACCGCTTTGCCACACAGGTAATTGTCGCCCGCAATCAGGCTGCCGCCAGCAGGACAATTCCCGCAACCACGAACAAAACCGAGATCATTCGCAGTTTCCAGGGCCGTTCTCCAAACCATACGACGCCAATCAATGCAGCAATGATTACGCTGGATTCGCGGATTGCCGACACCGTTCCAAGTGATGTCAAGCCCTTGGCATAGATGGCCAGGCCATAGGCAAGAGCCGAAATCAGGCCACCACCGACCCCGATCAGATAATACTTCACCGGATAATCGCGCAGCTTGCCCCATCGGGCGCCCAGGAGCACGACGGTGGAAACTGCCTCCAGGGCAAACAGCCAGCCAATGTAGCCCAGTGGATTGCCGGATGCCCGCACTCCCATGCCGTCAGCAATTGAATAGGCTGCAATTGTAACACCGGTCAGCACGGCAGCAGCAAGAGCGCCGGCATTGATTCTTGCGCCGCGCCGTCCGAAAGTCTGTGCCGCAATTGCAACCGAAATAATCAGAATACCTGCCCAGGCAACCGGCGGCAGAACCTCGCCAGCAAAAAACTGGGCGCCCAGAGCCACAAGCACCGGCGCCACACCGCGCGCAATTGGATAAACCTGGCTCAGATCACCGAACCGGTAGGCCACAAGCAGGAAACCGTAATAGAAATAGTGGATGAAGGTCGACGCTGCGATAAACGGCCAGGCTTCACGCGCCGGTGGCAGATACAGCACAATCATCACCACGCCAACGAGACTGTGTCCCAGATTGATCAGGCCTAGTGTCAAAAGCCTGTCTGCAGATCCCTTGACCAGCGCATTCCATACCGCATGCAGCACGGCGGCACACAGGATCAGGCCTATGGCAAATTGTGTCGGCGCGCCCATTCAGCTTTGTCCGGAGGCGGAGTTGGCTGGCGTCAAGGTACAGTTTCGCCAATCGCCGTCTCGACTATTGTCAATGCGGCCTCAAGGTCGTCACGCCCGATCGTCAGGGGTGGCGACAATGTCAACACGCTGCCCTGCGAAATCTTGAAACTCAGGCCCCTTTCCAGGCACTTGTAGTAAATTTTCTCCGCCAGGTCAGGTGCAGCGGATCGTGCTTGCTTGTCCGACACGATTTCCACGCCAAACATCAAACCCCTGCCACGTACGTCACCGGTGATCGGGCATGCCTTCGAAAATGCCTGCAGGCGGGTCAGGGCATAGTCACCGAGTTGCGCCGAGCGCTGCACCAGTCCTTCATCTTCGATGATGTCGAGAGTAGTCAGTGCAGCACGAGCCGTGACCGGGTTTTTCTCATGAGTGTAATGACCAATGGCAAACTCGCCGCAGACGTTCAGGTCTTCGCGCGCAATGGCAGCGGCAATCGGCAAGATGCCTCCGCCCAGCGATTTTCCGACAACACAGATGTCCGGCACCACTCCGTCGTGTTCGAAAGAGAAGAATTTTCCGGTTTTGCCGAGGCCGGTGGGAATTTCATCAAAAATCAGCAGTGTTCCGTGCCGGTTGCACGCTTCGCGTACTTTTTTCCAGTAGCCAGGCGGTGGTATCTGCGGCACCGCCCGCATGGGCTCTGCTATCACGGCGGCAACATCACCTTCGCGCTCCAGCACATAGTCAACCATCGAGGCACAGGCCAGTCCGCAATTCTCCGGACCGGGGTGACCGTATGGACAGCGATAACAGGCAAATGGTGCAACATGCTCCGCGCCCGGTATCAGCGGGCCGGCAATATGCGACCGGAATGTCGCCTCCCCACCTACCGAAGATGCACCAAAGCCTGCCCCGTGAAAAGCATCCCAGAACGACAGGGTTTTGAATCTCCCGGTGGCAGCGCGCGCTATTTTCAGCGCCACTTCCACGGCATCCGATCCACCCGTGGTAAACAGGACGCGGTTCAGGTCCGCAGGCGCCAGCATTCCTAGACGCTCCGCCAGTTCAACGGAAACTTCATTGGTGAAACGGCGTGGTGAAAAGCTCAAGGCGTCCAGCTGATCCTTGATCGCAGCTACCAGGCGCGGATGGCCATAACCAATGTGATGCACACTGTTGCCGTGGAAATCCATATAGCGGCGGCCATCCATATCCTCGATCCAGATGCCCTCAGCTTTGGCAATGGTGTTCACGCACGGGCTTGACAGGCTCTGGTGCATGAAGGCTTCGGCGTCGCGTTCAAGCAACGGCCGCGAGCGCTCACCGGTACTTGACGCAGACCATTTCAGGCGCGCAGCAGTCCTGTTGGACTCGCCTTCCGTGTGCTGGATCCTGGCTTTGATGTTCTGGCCCAACTGATCAGCCTAGCGCGGCCACGGCAGCGAGTAGGTTTTGACGTTGGTGAAGAACTTCATTGCCTCCAGAACGCCTTCCTTGACCCCATTGCCTGAATCCTTGATGCCACCAAACGGCGACATTTCAATGCGGTAGCCCGGTTGTTCCCATATGTTGACGGTACCCACTTCAAGTCCGTTTATGAAACTCGTGGCGCGATTGAGATTATTCGTACACACACCCGATGACAGGCCAAACGGCGTCGAGTTGGAAATTCGCATAACTTCTTCATCATTGTCGGGCACCCGCACAATCGGCACGATCGGACCAAAGGTTTCCTCCAGAACCAGTTCACAGCCATGCGGCACGTGATCAACCACGATCGGCGGCAACAGCGCGCCTTTGCGTTCCGGATGATAGAGAATTTTCGCGCCCTGCTTTTCGGCATCATAGACACGGTTCTCAAAGGTTTCCGCTGCTTTTGAATGAATGACGCAGCCCAGCTGGGTGTCAGGGTCCTGCGGATCGCCAAAGCGGATCGCCTTTGCCTTTGCAAGGATCATCGGCACGATCCTGTCTGCCACAGATGCCTGCACCAGAATGCGCTTGATGGCCGTGCAGCGCTGGCCGGAGTTGCCGGTGGCACCGGCACACGCAAGAGCTGCGGCCTTTTCAAGATCGGCGTCATCAAGATCATTCAGAATGATCAGCGGGTCGTTCCCGCCAAGTTCAAGGGCGGTCCGTTTATAGCCGGCCTTGGACGCAATCATCTTGCCGACCGGCACCCCTCCGGTGAAGGTGATGATGTCAATGTGGTCATTGGTGATCATTTCATCACCAATGTCTGCGGGCATGCCGGTGACAACCTGGAACATTTCCGGCGGCAGGCCTGCTTCATACAATATGTCAGCCAGAGATATCGCCGTCATCGGCGTCAATTCCGTTGGCTTGCACACCATGCAGTTGTTGGTGGCGATGGACGGTGCGACCTTGTGTGCCACCATGTTGAGAGGATGGTTGAACGGTGTGATGGCCGAAATCGCATTGACCGGTTCGCGTTTGGTGAAAATCTTGCGGTCCTTGCCCTGTGGGGTCAGATCACAGGAGAAAATCTGCCCGTCATCGAGAATGGCCAATTGACCGGCAAGCGTGAACACATCATAGGATCGACCCGTCTCGTACAGCGAATGCTGCTTGCATATGCCCAGTTCCAGCGTCAGCCAGTGGGCGATTTCCTCACGCCGTTCCCGGATCAGTTCTGCTGCACGAAACAGTATCTGCTGACGCTCGTAACGGGTCAGTTTCGGCTTGTAACCGGCGGCAATCTCGAAAGCGCGCGCGGCGTGTTCTGCCGTACCGGCGGGCACCGTGCCTATTACCTCATCGGTAAAGGGGTACCTGACTTCCACCACGTCCCTGGTGCTCACCTTCTCGCCACCAATGCGCATTGCCTCGCGGCGGATTGTGCGTTCCGTTCCACTCATTATTGCCGGCCCCTCAAGTTTTTGTTTGCAGCGCAGCTGCCCGCGCCGCATAGAAAAAGGCATCAAAATTACGTAAAACCGGGGCAACCGGCAGGTCCGGCATCACCCGGTTGACGATGAAGGGAACCTCCTGCTCGGTCAATCCGCCATGTGAGCGCAATGGCTCTTTCAGCGCTGCCAGGTCATGGCGATGTTCACTGGTGCCGACGGTCATGTTTTCACCCGAGATGACCACGATGTCACCAATACGATCATCCGGCAATTCAAACCGCTTGCAGGCTTCTGCCTTGTCGACCGCAAGAATGATGCCGTCAATCGCACGCAGTCTGCTCAACAACTGTTGCACATCAACATCTGCCGGCAGGTACGCAGTGGCAAATGAACCAAGCGCCCCGTGATGCACGACGTAAGGATCGGTGATCGGCAGTATGACCCGGGCCGCATCCCTGCCCAGCCAGTCATCCATCAGGTCCTGAATGTAGATGACAGCTGGCGAACCGTCGGCCAGATGCTTCGGTTTCATACCGTGGTCGGCAGTAACCACTATGCCGGCGCCCATGGCGTCCAACTCGGTCAGATACCTGTCGAACATCGCGTAGAACGCCTTGGCTTCAGCATCTTCAGGGGCGTATTTGTGCTGCACATAATCGGTTGTCGTCAGGTACATCACGTCGGGTGCAAACTCCTTCAGCAGTTTGACACCGGCGGCAAAAACAAACTCCGACAGTTCAGCCGAGTAGACTTCGGGAACTTTACGTCCCAGCCATGCAGATGCATTGTCGATACCGTGCTCCGCCTTGGTGGTTGTGTCTGAACGTTCCGACGAAAAGCAAATGGCGCGGCCTTCGTCAAATTCCAGACCGTGGCCCAGCAGCGCGCGCAACTTGTCTTTTGCAGTCACGATGGCAACCCGCCGGCCTGCATCATAAAACCCCTTGAATATGGTAGGCGCCCGCAGGAACTTTGGATCGTTCATCATCACTTCCTGGCCCGTATCCGGGTCGTACAGGAAGTTGCCACAGATACCGTGCACGGCTGGCGGTCGACCGGTGGCAATGGACATGTTGTTCGGGTTTGTGAAGCTCGGAATAACGCTATGCGCCAGCCTGTCGGTACCTTCAATGCGGATGCGCGCCAGGGTCGGCATCAGGCCGTCTGCAATTGCTGCTTCAAGATAGGCCGGTTCGCAGCCGTCAAGGCAGATGGCGATGGCACAGGTACCGGATTCAGGGTATGTGCGCCCGTTCACCTTGACGTCCACCGGGGTCATGTCGTTCATGATAACATTTGCTTTCTATGTTCAGGCTGCAAGCTTTTCGCGCTCGGACAGAGCTGCCTGCGGTGGTTTGGCGCTGGCAATACCCATTGCGTCCAGCGATGACTTTGCGGCGGCGACAACCGCGCGCATGGTGTGGTGATCCATCTGGCCAATACAGCCAATGCGGAAACTGTCTACAACGGTCAGTTTGCCGGGATAGATGATAAAGCCCTGTTGCTTCATCAGTTCGTAGAAGCGGTCAAATTCAAACTTGTCGTCAGCGGGATTGAAGAAGGTGATGATGATCGGTGACAGCCAGCGGTCACGCAAAAGGGTTTCAAATCCCAGCTCACGCATGCCTTCAACCAGCACATCGCGGTTCTTCACATAGCGCGCACCGCGTCCTGCGACACCGCCCTCTTGCGCATGCAACCGCAACGCTTCCATAAAGGCCGCCACAACATGGGTTGGCGGGGTAAATCGCCACTGCCCGGTATTTTCCATGTTGGCCCACTGGTCGTGCACATCGAGGCTGAGAGAATGCGCATTGCCCTTCGCCGCTATCAGTTCGGATTTGCGTGCGATGACGAAGCCAAACCCGGGAACCCCCTCTATACACTTGTTGGCTGACGAGACAATTGCCTCGTAGCGGATATCACCGGCATCCACGGCTATCGCGCCGAATGCACTCATGGAATCAATCAGCAGTTTCCTTCCGGCGGCATAAGTGGCTTCGGAAATTTCCCTGATCGGATTCAGGATCCCCGACGATGTCTCGCAGTGCACAACAACAACGTGCGTTATGGCCGGATCCGCAGCAAGCGCGGCCGCCACCTCCTGACCGCGCGGTGGCAGGTAATCGCCCTTGTCGATGTCGACATGGCTGCGGCCGATATAGTTCATGGTTTTTGCAATGCGCTGGCCATAGGCACCGTTGATCAGCACAAGGGTTTTGCTGTCACGCGGCAACAATGATCCCAACATGGCTTCAACCACAAAAGTACCGCTGCCCTGGATCGGCACACAGTCAAACTCCTCCGACCCCTTGCCCACCAGCGACAGCAGTTCAGCCCGCAGTCTGACCGTCATCGCCCGAAAATCACCGTCCCATGACCCCCAGTCACGCAGCATCTTCTCCTTGACGGAATACGCCGTTGTCAGCGGGCCCGGCGTCAGCAGGTAGGGCTCACCCAATCGCGGCCTTTCGATAGCCGCTGCAGCGTCGTCTTCCAGATCTGCCCTCATACGGGGTGCCTCCACATATTTGCCTGCGCCAGGAACAATGATCACGAATTTAGAAAGTTCTCATGTATTTGAGAAATCGATAATTCAGATCAATATATAATTTTTTCTGTTTTTCAGGATTCCGCGTCGGCCAGACGGCTGTCGAGCAACAAACCGCTCCTTTTCAGGATTGGGTAGGCAATGGTGACGAGCCACGAATTGATTTCCTTGAGTGCGCGAATAGTCTCCAGGTGAATGTCGCTGGTAGCTATGCTTTGCGGGCTGCCCCGGGCCAGACGTGCCAGATGTGCATCATGTGATTGCTCCTCCAGGTTGCGCATGAATTCCTTTTCCTCAACAAGCTGGCGGGCCGAATCCACGTCTTCCGACACCAGAACATTCAGTGACAGTTGCAGATTGGCCAGCACCCGGGCATGCAAGCGGGTCAGCTCATTCCAGCCTTCACTGGAAAATGTCAGTTTCTTTTTGCGCATTTCTGCGGACAGTCGCAGCAGATCCTTGGTGATTATGTCCCCAACACGTTCCAGGTTGATGGCTATGCCGGTCAGGTCCATGCTGCGTTTGGCCTGGTCCGGCGTGAGTTGCCCCTGGTTCATTTCAGCCAGATAGAGCTTGATGCCGGTCTGGGCCTCGTTGACTTGCGTTTCAATTTCCTGAATGCGCGCGGCTGCATTGGTGTTTGTGGTGACAAACAACTCCATGACCGGCGACAGCATCAGTTCGATCTGTTCGCTCATGCGCAACAGTTCCCGTGTAGCGCTGGCCAGCGCCAGTCCCGGATTGGTAAGAACGTTGCGATCAAGCGCGCTGGCAGGTTTCACCATGCCCCTGGACAGTTCATCTGCAGCTGGAACCAAATGCCGGCTCAGGGCGGCCAGCGGCACGACGAGGGGCAGGAAAATCACAACCAGTGCGGCATTGAACAGGAAGTGAAAACTCACCAACTGACGCGCCGGGCTACTGGCCACGGCGTCCAGCGGCAGTGCTACGTGGCGCAGCAGTATGAGCGCAGCCAGTCCACCTGACACTCGCACCACGAGATTAGCGATTGCGATGCGGCGCGCCTTGCCATGCATGTTACGGGTCAGCCAGACAGCTATCAGTCCGCTGCCGGCATTGGCGCCCAGCACCAGCGGCAGGCCGGCCTCCAGAGGCAGCACGCCCTGTGCACAAAACGCCGCCAGCATCAAAATTGCTGCCACGGAGGAATGGAACACGAATGCCAGCATGGCGCCGCCAGCAAAGGCCATTAAGAGCTCCTCGCTGAGCAGTTGCACAACTGGTGCCAGATAAGGACTGGATCGCAACGGTTCGGTCGCCTCGCCGATCATGCGCAGCGAAAGCAGAATGAACGCAATCCCCATCAGGACGCGTCCTACCTGTTTGACCACACGCGCCATTCCCTTCAGGAAAAGCACTCCGCCTGCGACCAGAAACACCGGGACCAGCCACGTGATGTCGAGGCTGAGAAACTGCACAGCCAGTGCCGTGCCAAGGTCTGCTCCAAGAACCACGGCCAGCGACCCGGTCACGCCCATCACACCGTTGGCAGCAAAGCCTGAAACCAGCAGAGCAACAGCAGTTGAACTCTGCAATGCCGCGGCTGCCAGAATACCTGCCAGTACGTTGAGCACAATGCTGCGCCTCGTCAGCATGAACACATTGCGCAGTTCGGCCCCGAATGCCCGTTCGACACCGGTCCTCACCATGCGCGTCGAATACAACAGCAGCACGATTGCAGCGGTTAGATTGAGCAGGAATGCCGTAAACTGCATGGTGAATATCAATCCGGGTCAGAATTGGTTCAGGAGCGAGCAGAACAAGCCTGTCGCACCACCCGTGCTATCGCCGGCACAGGTTGACCATGGTATAATCCATCTCTTGCCACCCATAGCTCAAAGCGATAGTTTTTATCCACCCATATGATTTATCGATGGATAAAAGGATACTGATCATGCGGTATGTGCAATTGCGGGCATTTCACAATGTCGCCATTCACGGCGGGTTTTCACGCGCTGCTGAAGCACTGAATCTGACCCAGCCCGCGATTTCCGATCAGGTTCGCAAGCTGGAGGCGGAATATGACATTCGCTTGTTTGACCGGCAGAGAAAGCAGGTCCGCGTCACAGATGCCGGCAAAAAGCTGCTGGAAATCACCTACCGTCTCTTCGAGGTTGAACAGCAGGCGCTGGATTATCTGTCAGAAACCCGGACGCTGCGCACCGGGCAACTGAACATCGTTGCCGATGCTGCCCACCATATCCTGCATGTTCTCACATTGTTTCGCCGCAGCAATCCGGGTGTCTTCATTTCCGTCCATGGCGGCAATACGGAAACCGCAATCGAGCGCTTGCAAAGCTACGAGGCCGATATTGGCGTCGTCGGCGATGTTCCGGCCGGCCGTGAATTTGAAACGGTCAAGCTGAATTCATCGCCTATCGTCGCCTTTACCGCGCGCGGCGGACCGTTGTCCAGATTGACCGCGACAACCTTTAAGGAACTCATGCGCCATCCACTGGTGCTCCGCGAGGCAGGCTCGAAAACCCGCGCCAAGCTGGAAGAAGAGGCTCGTCGCCACGGCATGCGGATTACCGGCAGCATCGAAGCCGAAGGCCGTGAGGCAGTGCGCGAGATCGTTGCCGCAGGAGGAGGGGTCGGCGTAGTTTCTGAGGCCGAGTTCGGTCAGGACACAAGGCTGGTGAAAATTCCCATTTCCGACAGCGCAATGACCATGGATGAATCCATCATCTGCCTGCGTGAACGCATGGAAAGCAAGGTAATCCGCGCCTTCATGTCGGTCGCCCATGCAGAGACGAAAGCCTGAAACAAGGCAAGGGATCTGCGCGTGTATCTGGTCCTACCGCTGCCGCCAGCCCTGGGTTCTGCCGAGCACATACCCTGACACGACTGCGTGCACCAGGCGCGCGACAACATTGGTGTAGAATATCATCATGCCCATGGCAGCCGCCGGCGCTATGTCACCGGCATCGTCCATGTTGAGCACCGCTACCGAGGCCAGCGGCGTCTTGGAGGAATACAGGAACACCACCGCCGACACTGTCGTCATGGCGTTCACGAACAGATAGATCATGATGTCAAAAATGGCAGGCAGGCACACAGGAACAGTTACCCTGCTGAACAGCCGGTAGAATGGCTGCTTGAGTGAAGCTGCTACCGGCTCAAATTCACCATCGATCTGCTTGAGGGCAGTCACCGCGGTCAGGTGTGAAACCGTGTAAAAGTGCGTCACCGTACAGATCACCAGGATTGCCATGGTACCATAAATGAAATTCAGCGGATTTGCCGGGTTGTTGAAGAAAAAGATATACGCCAGTCCCAGTACCATGCCGGGAATGGCCATGGGCAGCATGGCGAGAAACTGGAAGCCTGCCCTGCCCTTTTCGAAACCATTGGTCTTTTCGACCATGTAGGCGCCCGTGAAGATAATGACCGTGCCGATAACAGCGGTCATCAGAGCAAGCATGATGGAATTGCGATAAGCGTCCCAGCCGCCGCCGTCCATGCGGTCAAAGTCATAGTTCGACAATCCCAGCGACAGATCATAGGGCCAGAACTTGACCAGCGCTGCGTACTGGCAAATACCCAGAATGGAAATGATGAACAGGGCAACAAGCGCGCAAAAGGCGAGACAACCGATATCGAAACGCCTGGATGGTTTGGGTTGATAGACCACTGAGCTTGCCGTCAGCAGCGCCACCTGTTTGCGCTGCACCTGCCGGTCGACAATATAGGCAATCAGCGCCGGTATCAGCAGCACGACAGAGACAACCGCGCCCATCTGGAAATTCTGCTGGCCGATCACCTGCTTGTAGATATCCACCGCCAGCATGTTGTATTGCCCGCCGATCACCTTGGGCAGGCCGAAGTCGGTAATCACCAGGTTGAATACCACAAAGGCTGCCGAGATCAGGCCGTACCGGGCACCTGGAATTGTGACGGTCCAGAAGGTTCGCCACTTGCTGGCGCGCAGCGAAACGGCAGCCTCATAAAGCCGTGCATCGGAGATCGACAGGGCAATCAGTATTATGATCATCGCATGGGGAAACGTGAAGAACACCGAACCCACGACAATGCCAATCGGCCCGTAGATGGATTCTCCCATCAGGAACTCTTTCAGGAACCCCTGGTTGCCGAACAGATAGACCAGCGCAATGCCCGGTAACAGTGACGGCACCAGTATGGGCGCCATGGCGATGACCCTGAACACCCCTTTGAACGGCATGCAGCTTCGACACAGCGCATAGGCAAATCCAAACGCCAGCGACACTGTAATGATGGTCGACACGAGCGAGATAAACACCGAATTCTGAATCGACTGGAACAGTGCAGGTGTCGAGAAATAGGTGGCGAAGTTGGCCATGCCGTGGCTCTGAACCGGACGTATGAAAACCCGGCGGAACGTGTTTGAATCAAACTCTGCCGGCGTTGTGCCGGCAAACCGCTCAGAGCCCACCAGATAAACCGCGCTGTCATCAAGCCCGCGCAACCTGTACTTCACGGGGCTGCGGAAACTAAAATCCGGGAAGAATTCCGTGAGAGCCAGGCGCCCGTCAGAACTGGTTGCAAGGTCTCCTTCTGCAATGAAGTTTGATTCGTCGTTCAATTGCTTCAACGTCACCGCAGGCCGGGTGAAGACGCCGCTTTCATCGCTGACCTGAATTTCAAACTGCGCCAGGTCAAAACTGCTGGTTTCAAATGCCTTTGACAGCATGGCGTACAGCGGCAGGGCCAGCGCCACGATCAGATACACTGCCAGCACGACCATGTACCCGCGCATGATCCAGTCATCGGAGCCCATTTTCGGCTTGATGCGGCTTTCGGCACTAATGTTGGGACCCAGGGCGTCGGCGCTGCTCATTTGTCCGGCTCCGCCTCGACCGGAAACACCTTCAGCCGGTCGCGGGGGATCTCGGTGCGCATGCGCCTGCCGACCTGTATGTCCATGCGCCGCACTGCGTTGATGGACAAATCAGCCACAATCTGCCCCGTTCCCAGTTCCGCGCTGCTCAATCTGGTGCGCCAGAACGAACCAAGGAATTCCATTTCATCGACAGTGGTCTCAACGGTGTTATCCGGCTCGCCGGCCTTGTCTGGTGCGCCCGGTGAGCGAGCTGGGTCGCCATGCGGGATAACATCCTCAGGCCGGATAACGGCTATCACCTGCTGACCGTCGGCGTGGCCGTGCCGTGCGCTGGCGAACGTACGTTTGCCGATCTTGACGCCATTGCCCTTGTCGGCGGCCACGCAGTCAAGCTGGTTTGTTTCGCCAATAAAGTCCGCCACAAACAGCGACACCGGTTCGCGGTAGACATCAGTTGGCGTACCCACCTGTTCAATACCGCCGTGATTCATCACAACGATGCGATCCGCCATCGCGAGCGCTTCTTCCTGATCATGGGTCACCATGATGGTGGTCACGCCAAGCTTGCGCTGCAGATCCTTGACCTCGTGACGAAGGTGCACCCGGACCTTGGCATCCAGCGCCGACAGTGGCTCGTCCAGCAATAGCAGCCCAGGCGACATGGCAATGGCGCGCGCCAGCGCAATGCGCTGTTGCTGCCCGCCCGACAATTGCGCCGGATATTTCCTGGCCTGTTCCGGCAGCCCGACCAATTCCAGAAGTTCCGCCACGCGCCTGTTGATGTCCGGCCTCGCGATGCCGGAATTTTCCAGTCCGAACGCTATGTTCTTTTCAACCGTAAGATTGGGAAACAGCGCATAGGACTGGAACACGATGCCGAAATCACGCTCTGACGGCGGCAAGGCAGAAATATCCACACCGTCCTGAAAAACCGCCCCGGTGGTCTGGATATCGAGCCCGGCAATGGCTCTGAGCAAGGTTGTCTTGCCGCATCCCGACGGACCCAGAAAACACACGAACTCGCCGCGGTTCACCTCAAGCGATATGTCCTTCAGCGCAAAGAAATCACCAAAAGCCTTCCAGAGATTTTCAATCTTCAGATAGGTTTCCGTTGTATTCGCTTGCCCCATTTGCATTTCCCCGTGCCACCGCTGCCATGCATGTCCCGCAAAACCTGTGCGGTAGAGTGGTCAAGAACATCCAACTTCCAACAATTACAAAGTGTGGATTTGAACGCGAGAAACCTTTACCGCTTTCATGCGGCTCAAGTTTCCCACCACAATGCCCTAATTCAAGGCACCGGCAGCCAGCCGGTGCCTCATCAGTGTTTCGCTCTTTAGCTTTTTGGCTCTGACTTGGAGTCGTAGCGTTTCTGCCACTCCTCCAGAATTGCCTTGCGGTTGTTGGCGGCAAATTCAAAGTCGTTGTCAATCATCTTCTCCAGCAGATTTGGCGGGAAGTGTTCAACAGGCTTGGCAACTCCCGGATATGCCACAACAGCGTAACCGGAGTTGTACATCTCGTTGGCCTTCTTGGTAATGGTCCAGTCAGCCAGCGTTTTGGCATCTTCCAGGTTGTCGGTTCCGGCCACGATTGCCGTTGCCTCCATATCCCAGCCCACGCCCTCTTCCGGAACGATGATTTCGATAGGTGCACCTTCCGCCTTGGACTTGGCGCCACGGAAGGCGAAAGACACACCGATCGGGATTTCACCTGCTGCTGCCATTTTGCACGGTTTCGAACCGGAGTGAGTATAGGCAGCAATATTGGCGTGCAAGCCGTCCATGAAGGCCCAGCCTTCCTTTTCACCGAACATCTGCAACCAGCTGGAAACGTCCAGGAAGCCGGTCCCGGATGAATTCGGATTCGGCATGACCACGTGGCCCTGGTATTCGGCCTTGGTCAGATCCTTCCAGGTCTTCGGCGCAGTAAGCCCGAGCTTGCCGCCTTCGACTGTATTGAAGCATATTGCTGCAACCCAGGCATCCATGCCGGTCCAGGTTGGCGGCGAACTCTTGTCGACAAATTTCTTGTCGAGGTTTTCTACACCCTTTGGCGCATAGGCTTCCAGCATGCCCTCGGATTTCAGCAGCAACAGTGACGTTGCAGCCAGTCCCCAGATTATGTCGGCCTGCGGGTTGTTTTTTTCAGCCAGCAGCTTCGCAGTCACGACACCGGTTGAATCGCGAACCCAGTTGATAGTGATATCAGGGTGATCGGCGTTGAACGCATCGGCATATTTCTTGAGATCTTCAGCTTCGACTGCAGTGTAAACCGTCAATTCACCAGCCATCGCCGCCGAAATTGACACAACACCAATTGCAACACCGGCCATTAGTCCACCAGCAAGTTTTTTTAACATGACACCTCCTTGTCAACGCATGATTTTGGTCATCATAAAGGCTGGTAACCATGCGTATGCCACCACCCCGAAAACTGTCTTGTCGTTTCTCCACCAGATATGGTTGCGTTATGTGACAGATAAATGAAATCGATAATAATGATGCAGCACATGCTTTGACTTATAGGTCATAAAACCCTTATTCCCGGACCTGCATCTGGGCGTCATGATTGTCAACTACACGCTGCACCATCGGCGCATAGTGCGAAAATCCGGGCATTTCGATGCCAGGTACCTTGCCGGCATCGTCGAGACGGCGAACCTTGACGATTTCAGCCAGGTTGGGATTGCGTTCAAACTCAACCGCTTCCTCGTCACTCATCGGTCCGCCCTGCAATCTGAGTGAGTGAACCGACGCATCGGAAAGTTTGTCCAGGTAGCGGGGATCCACGGCGCACAGATACCGCTTGGCCGCCACATGAAAGCGCACGCAATCAGTCACCACAGATGGAAAAAACCGCGCCAGAACTTCGGCGCCGGCTTCTTCGTGATACCTGTCATGTGTATCATTCAAGGAAAACGTGCCGAACTCACTGGTGAAATGGCCAATGTCATGCAGAAGGGCGGCCGTGATGATTTCTTCCGGTTCGCCGCCCACCTCGGCCAGATGAGCGCCCTGCAGCATATGCTCGGCCATAGTGACAGGTTCACCGAGATATTCCTCGCCGCCACGGCGTTCAAAAATATCCGCCAGAAAGCCGACAATCGTCGCACGGGTCAGTTTACTCATGCCACATTCACCAGTTCGGTTTGCTCCAGTACCGACAGTGTCGACAGCAATCCGTCCCTGTCTGCATAACAACCCTGCAGCCAGCGTGACCCGCCGCTGTCGGCATATCCGGTCCTGCCATGCAGCACCCGCGTGTTGTCGACGATAAAACATTCCCCCGGCGCCAGCTTGAAGCCGACCGCCATTGCAGGATCATCCATGATCTCTCCCAGTCGGCGATAGGCGCGATAGTAGCCTGACATATGGTCAAACGGCACATCGGTGATAGCGGCTGTCGAGCGATTGTTAAATCGGATTGCCGCAAGTTCACCATCCGGTGTCAGTTCAATCATCGGCTTGCGGCTGACAAGATGCACATCCCCGGTGCCGCGATACTCAAATCGCGCGCAATACCGGCTCAGCAGATCAAACCCCATCGGATCTTCAGCGTGCAATCGATGGGCGGCCGCAAATCCATCCACAACCAGGCTGTCTCCGCCTGCTGCAGAATTTTCAAGGCAATACAATATCTGCAATGTTGGCACCGGATCGCGGTAGGGATTGTCCGTGTGAGCCTGAAGGCCAAGACCGGTATAGGCCAGGTTGGCAGGATTTATCTCGGTGCGAACTTCAAACCACTTTCCGTAATTGGTTTCGCGCACATATCCGAACAGCGACGCGACGCGCAGTAGCGTCCCGCTTTCTACCGGCCCGTCAGTCAGCCTGGCAAAACCATAACGGCGCACCCCGCCCAGCCAGTCCCTGAGCGCCCCGGCATCTTTGCAGACAGTTTTGTAACTGCCTGTAACCCTGGTCACATCAAACTGCGCATCCCATGTTGCCAGGTCCGGTGATGTCCATCCGGCAGTCCTGACCGCATTGACATCGTAGGCATGGTCACGCAGCCAGCCGGAGGGAAAGACAGTTGTCTTTTGTTCCGGAACAAACCGGACACTCAGCATGTCATCTGAAACCGAAACATCGGCAATGGCAGTATCGGCGGGAATGTCGTGCAGGGTAATCAGACGCTGCGAGTTGGATGCAGACCGGGTTGCCGGGTCCAGCGCATTGTCTCTCAGCCACATGGCATGAAAGCGCGCCGCGAAACCGTCGTCCCACTGCACAGTGACAATCGCTCCACTGTCAGACTTTTCTGCGGACATCAAACATTTCACAGGACTTCTCCAGCGTCTACCGGACGGCAATATGTGCACCCGCCGCAACGCTATGACGGGCCGGCAATTCCGTCAATCTCGCAAATACAACGAACCTGATCGCGTATGACCGTTACGCTGGGTTGCCTGACCGGAGGGTAAAAACTGCAATGATTGATCATTTGTGACGCGCTGCCTGTGTTCGCAATGTGATGAACTGCACATCTTGACACTGGCAAATCCGCGATAGTCGCTGCAGCAAGACGGCAAGCACTGCACTTTGAAGGATCAAAACAATGACCACGCAGCACCCCTCAAGCTTAACCAGGACCATTTTCGGGTCAGCGCAGCGCCTTTTCCGTTCAAACAAGCACCATGGCCTGCTCGCCAGCACTCACATCGATGCCCGCACCCTGAGGGACATCGGCGTTAACCCGGTAGGCCTGATCTGAACGCAAACTCCCCTCCCTCTCCTGCGCAGCAAGACCCCGGGCAAACAACCCGGGGTTTTGCTTGCCTGGTCCGATTTTAAAGTTCCTTGTGAGTACCGTCACACAGCGGTTGGCCCGAAGTATGTTTGCAGGCGCAGAAGAATTTCCTACCCGATGCATCTGCTGTCCATTTTACCGGTTGAAAAGCCGTTCCCGCGTGACTGCCGTCACAAAACGGCTGCTTTTTCGATTGGCCGCAGGCACACCAGAAGTAGGCCTTGCCTTCCACCACTTCGACCAATACAGGTGATTTCGCTGCTATGACAGGGGCGCTCATAACTCATTCTCATGTTGTGACATCGCTATCCTGCATCGCCGCGGTCAGATTGTCGACAGCATATTCGACCGGACCGCCCTGTTGCGATAACGACACATAGTGATCCTAGGATGTACGAATGTGTCAGCTTGCAGTCAGGTTTGCTCAGGAAGCCTGTATCAGACCAACAATTACTGGATGAGTTCGAGTGGTAACGATCCCCGAATTTCAAAGCTTCGAAACACTCCGTGCGCTTCATTTTGTTAGCCGCATTTGTGAAGCAATACGGGGTTGATCGGTCTGAGCCAGACATTGGACGGCAAATCGCTGCGCTCAGACCGATTTTTCACAACTGGCCACCTGGCTTGCTCCTGCTGGCAGCACTGGCAAAATGCAAATGATTCACATCAATCGTTGAGCGCTGTGGAACCTCGTGATGTTACACGGTGGATTGAATGGACCGTGCGGCGTGCTTGAGCTACGCTTTCTCCAAACAGTGACGCGGTCCGATTAACTTGATTTGGCCGCACAGAAAACGTGGAGTAGTCCAATGCCTGCAATTCGATATCTCACCATGCCCGCCTTGTTGACGGCCGCAGCAATCGTTACCGGCGTAACGGCAACCCGGACTGCCAGTGCCGGCATGTTCGCCGGTGACTCCGGCCTGACGGCATTATGGGTATATATCCGAAAATCACCGGACGAAGGTATCTGGGAAGCCTGCCGCCGGGTCTATCGCCGCGATGTTTACCAGGTACGTGGCGCAGGACCGCGCAAGGCACGTTGTTTCATTGACTCCAGCGAAGCCAGCAATCCACAAGGCTACAATACTTCGCGCGAGCTCGACTGACCCTGAACTGCCAAAGAATGTCCTGTTGGACAATTGAAAAAGTACAGGCCCGGAGTGATGCAGCGGAAACTGCAACTCCGGGCCTGACCGATATACGCTACGCGTACTTACCCCCCGTCCCTCGGGGTAGCCATAATTCGCACATATTTATTGACAGTCCATTAAGCATACTGCAGCTGTCATCGGGTCGTAACGGCCAGCGCCAAAGAGTTGCCTCTGGCAAACCGCCAAATTTCGCGACTTTCCCGGTCCGGGATGTGATGAACTGCACATCATGCGCACATTGGAATGCGCCATACTGACGGGACTGAAGCATATTCAGCTTTAGCAGGTGACCCCGTAGCACTTCGAGTTGCTAGCCGCATTTCTTGAAGGCTACGGGGCCGATCAGTCCGGGCCAGCACGGGACGGCGACTTGTGCTGTGTCCGGACCGACTGCTCCATACTGCCATAAATCCAGGGAAGAACCACACATATCATAATCAAACGTGACCAGGTTAGTATGGTTTTTGATTGAATCAAGCAAAAACCATAAAACTGATCGATTCCAATGTGCCGGAACAACTTTATGGGTTCAAGAGAACCCATGTTTCTTTGGTGCTCAACGAGTCAGCGATTCGAAATACGCATCCCATCGAGAGGGAATACAGATTTCATTGGCGCCCAAGCAAGGTGCAGCTTGACTGTGATGCCATAGGCAGGTTGCAGACCGCAGATTTATCAACATGACCCGCATATGTACAGGAAGGGCAGCCCAACAGGCCGCCCTCCCCATGCCGGTAAATACGGCAGAACGTTTTTCATGTTCATGCTGCACTATTCCTTGCCGGCCTCCACCTTTGCCATCCCTTCCTTGAGCTTCTGGATATCTGCAGGTGACAGCTGCGGACGGTCTACTTTGAGCGTCAGCTTGTTTAATTTGGCGGTAAGGGCAAACGGCGGTTTGTAGTCAGCGTCATTGACACCGGTCAGGGTGTCGGAACCGATGTCGAAAGACTCATCCCATTGCAGGATCATCGGCAGGGTTTTCTCCATCCGTTTGGTCGCAACTACCTTGCCATCAACTTTCAGCGTCCCGGTGCCTGGACGGGCAAGACCGCTCATGCTGTTGAATGCGAGCGTGCCAGCCCCAAGTCCGTCATACTTGAAATCAAACTCCACCGTATGTTTGCCGGGCGACAAGGCATCGGGGCCTTCCCACTTGATGCGTTCCAGGTCGATCAGGTTCCACAGGAACACCGGCTTGCCTTTCAGGAGATAAAAGCCATAGCCCGCAAAACGGCCTCCTGAAGTCAGGATCATGCCCTCAGCACCTCCCTCGGGTACATCAATCTCCGCGGTGATTGTGTAGGAAGTGTTGAGCAGAGACGGTGAGTCGCCCTGAGGCAGGCCAACCATCGGGAGCGTATAGATGAACTCGCTGCGTCCAGCCGTGATGTTCGGCCGCGGCGCCACGAGACGGGCTGCAACAGATGCATCCAGAGGAAATACCTGATACTTTTTGGCTTCCTCTATGAACATCGCCTTCATTTCCTTGACCTTGTCGGGATGCTTGTCGGCAATGTTGTTGGACTGGCTGAAGTCCTCGGTGAGGTTGTACAACTCAAGCACCTGGTTGTTGAGCGGGTCAGGATTGGCAACCCCGAAGGCCTGCCACGGAGCGCGGTTCACCTTGGTGCTGAGCAGCCAGCCTTCATGAAACAGCGCCCACTGGCCCATCATCTCGAAATACTGGGTCTTGTGCCTGGTGGGTTCGTTTTCGTTCTCCTTGTCAAACGTGTAGGCAAAGCTGGTGCCCTCGATCGGCGCCTGCTTGATACCATCGACTATTTCAGGGGCATCAATACCGGTTACTTCGAGGATGGTCGGCACCACGTCTATAACGTGCATGAACTGGTGGCGGCGCCCGCCCTTGTCCTTGATGCGAGCCGGCCACGAGACTGCCATGTTTTGCCGGATGCCGCCAAGTTTGGAAGCATTCTGCTTGAACCAGGAAAACGGTGCATCGAAGGCCCAGGACCAGCCGGCCGACATGTGGTTATAGGTCTCTTCCGTGCCCCAGACGTCATACCATTTCATCTGCGTGGCGACCGGCATCTCGTTGACACCATTGAAAAACGCAACCTCGTTGGGAGTTCCAAGCGGGCCACCCTCTGCACTGGTGCCATTGTCGCCATTGATATAGATGACAAGCGTGTTGTCGAGCTTGCCCATGTCCTCGATTGTCTGGATGATGCGGCCAATCTCATGATCGCTGTAAGCTGCATAGGCAGCGAAGACTTCCACCTGCCTGATGAACAGTTTTTTCGCCTCGGGTGTCAGATCATCCCAGCTTTTCAGTATATCCTTGGGCCAGGGCTCCATCTGGGTGTCCTGCGGAATCACACCAAGTTTTTTCTGGTTCTCGAAAATCTGCTCGCGAAGTTTTTCGTAGCCGCCGTCGAAAAGCTTCATCTTGCCGATCTTTTCCACCCATTCCCTGGTCGGGTGATGCGGAGCATGGGTGGCTCCCGGGGCGTATTTCACGAAGAACGGCTTGTCAGGCATAGTCTGGTTGATGCGGTTGAGATAATCGATTGCATCATCTGCCATTCCGGTAATCAGGTTCCAGTTTTCCTTGCCTTCAAATGGATAAATCTGGGTTGTGTTGCGGAACAGGTTTGGCTGCCACTGGTTCGCATCTCCACCGACGAAGCCGTAGAAATACTCAAAGCCCATGCCGGTTGGCCACTGGTCAAAAGGCCCGACCTGGCTTGCGGCAAACGCCGGGGTGTTGTGATCCTTGCCGAACCATGAAGTTGCGTAGCCGTTGTCGAGCAGAATTCGCCCGATTGTCGCCTTGTCCTCGCCAATGATGCTGTTGTAGCCGGGAAACCCCGTGGACTGTTCGGAGATTACACCAAATCCGACTGAGTGATGGTTTCTACCGGTGATAAGGGCAGCCCGCGTCGGTGAACATAATGCGGTAGAGTGAATGCCCGTATAGCGCAGGCCTTCATTGGCAATCCGGTCAAGGGTAGGTGTTGGAATAACGCCGCCGAAGGTGCTCGGGACGCCAAACCCGGCATCATCAGTGATGATGAGCAGTACGTTGGGCGCCGACTTGGGGGGCACGATCCGCGGTGCCCACCAGTGCTTCGACTGCAGGGCATCATTTTCGATGACACCGCCAAATGCCGGGTCGGGAGCCGGCAGCTGTTTGCCGGTGATGGTGGTCGTGGCGCTGGCTGAACCCAGTTCGCCGGTTACCTGCGGCTCGGCTGCAAATCCGGCAGTGGCGGCATACGCCACCAGGCCACACACCAGCAGGGATATCCCGGTTATTCTTCTCAACAAACTGTATGACTGACGCATTTGGCACTCCATAGGGTGTTTTAACGTTTGGCAGTTACTTACTGAGTGAAAAATATTGCCAGGCGAGCCCATAGCCGGCTCGCCCGGAACATCTTTGTCGATTCTATCGATAACACGGTGGTCCGGGGTAGTAGCCGCAGGCCGGCGGCGGTGGCGGCGGATAGTAGGGATGCGCGTAGGCGCCATACGCCGCAGCCGTGCCGACTGCAGCTGCGCCATAGACTGCGCCGCGACGGAATGCCCGGCGCCGGACTCCAAACAGGTCAATAAAGATCGCGGCCGATCCGTCGGCCCCGGTCAGATCACCCTCCAGAACGTCGACGGTGAAAGTCAGGGTATCGCCGTCAAGCTTCGGTGATTTCAGAACGACAACCGCATCCTTGACCGATGAATCTTTCTTGCTGAATACAGAAACGGTCGCATTTGGCGGGTCCTTTGCAAAGCTTTCATTCCCGACAGCCCACTCATCTATTATTTGCGTCGTAGGCTCATGGCCCGCAAGCCGCACCGGGCGGTTGGAAAAAATGATCGAGTTGCCGGAAACGCCCGTCAGGACGAGCTGGTCATCCTTCAACGTTGCGCCGGCGGAGTTCATGACAATCAATGTATCAACGACTTCATTGTGCGAGGCCGCTACCTTGCCAATATGTTTGGTGGGTGGGGCTATTGGCGTATGCTGCACGGTCTGAGCCAAAGCCATCGTTGCCGGGTACATCAGGCCAATGACCATCATTGAGAACTCCTGCGGTACGGCGTATCATTGTCGAATCCATATTCCAATCTTCCCTGTTGTCTGAGTTGGCGTTCGCATCAACTTCACTTCAATTCAGCAGTCAGTACAACCCCCTAAATCAAGCCCCATGGTATGACGGGTGTAAACCACGCCACAGTCATGGCAAACCCAAACTTTGCATGGGTCTTTGATAATCAGAAATTCGTCTTCTTGTCGGATGAAGTGCTGAACAGCGGTGTAACTTCAGCACGTATTGTCTTGCCCTGCCATGGTACTAGACCATAGTCGTCACACCACTTGGCCCGGAACACCTGGGTCTCGCCTTCGGTCTTGAAGGAAAACTCGAGACATGAGCCACTCTTGCTCACCTTGCCACCCGTAAATACACCTGGCACCTGCAAGGTGATATGGCAGTCCTTGCCCAGGAAGGCATTGGTTGATTCGGCCTTGCCCCGGAAACTGGCGGAAATCTTGTACCTTCCAGGCTTCGCCCAGCTGTGCCCGCAGTCAGCAGCCACGGCGTTGTTCGCACCTGCAAACAAGAACACAGCAGCCATTCCAGCGGCTGATGCGGCACTTACGACGCCCCTCTTGACGATAACCATAATCCGTTCTCCATTCTTTCAGTATAATGCTTATCCGAAGGACAAAACTTCGTTCAATTCGAAAGCCCTTGATCCAGTATCTTCCGGATGTGTTCAATAGATGTTTTCATGTTTGCATGAAATGGTCAATTTTCCAAGTTCATCTCCCACCGTTCACAACGCGGCCACAGACCCTGATGTGATCCGCTTCAGCGAGTCACTATAACGGGTATACAACCCCTCGAAGCGCAGGGAATATTTGACTGCCTGAAATCAACTGCCTACCCTGACGGCTGGTATGGGACAGTCATGGGATGCCATCATGAACGCATTGAATATCTCCGCGTGGATTGCCTGTGTAGTTGGGTCGCTGCTGTGGCTCTATGGCTACATGGTGACAGGCACGAAATCGCTGGTCGATTGGGCCAGCATTTCTCCATCGTGGGTCGCCGGGTTCCTGCCCAACCTTGAAGCCGAGATGGGCATGCTCGTGATGTGTGTGGGAATGGTTCCCCTGTTCAGGGATGCACTTATACAGCACACCAGGCATAAAAACCTCTAGCCTTGGATCCTTGTCTTTGCTGACGCGCTCCAGGCGTTTGAACCGTGATCACATGGAAGTGTGAAAACTGGCAAGATAATCGAGGGTTACGTCCTCTTTGCAGATGTCGGCCGGTGGTATCCATTCCAGTTTTTTTCTACCTGTCAATGCTGCCTCACTCGCTGTTTTGGCCAGCTGCAGCGTTGGGTTGGATTGTCCATCTCGTGTTTCCGGTTTGCTCATCTCTATCCTTGCAGCAGTCCGTTGATTTTCCCGTTCTGACCGATATTTCCGGATTGGGTCTACTGTTTTTCCGGATAGTGGGTCCAGACTTCGCTGGTGCCATCCAGTTTGACCAGCACGACATCATGAGCTTCGCGGTAGGAGCCCATTTCCATTCCCGGTGAGCCTTCCGGCATGCCAGGGGCTGCAAGACCGATGGCTTTAGGGCGCTCCCTGAGCAGCCGTTCAATGTCTGTAACCGGCACGTGGCCCTCGATAACATAGCCCTCAACCGTTGCTGTATGGCAGGAAGCGTACCGGGGGTTGATCCCCAGTTTCAGCTTGTGTTGCGACAGCGAGCCCATGTCCATGTCGGATGTGTTCACTTCATGGCCCGCAGCACGGATATGCTCGACCCATGCCATGCAGCAGCCGCAGCTGGCTGTCTTGGCAACATCGAAGCCCAGCTTGCCGGCATGAGCCGCAGATGCGGTGAGCAACAATATTGCAAGAGGATATGCGAGCAGTCTGGGCATGGCTTGGTGGTTCCATGAGGATGAATGTCTCTTGTGTAGGTGAAAGATGGCAAGCAATCTGGTCATAAACATGAAGAAACACGAAATGCTCATTGCTAAAGTGGCAGGGCGGCAACGGCCAGGGTTCCAAACCGGCTGGTTTGATCTGAAACGACTCCGTGGGAACGATATTTCACTCCATTGTTGAGGTTACTGGAAGGTATACCCAGCATTTTCTATATGGATGGAAATACGCTTTCCCAAGTCCGGCAAATCCTCGATCATTTTGTTCAGCACATCCTTGGATATTTTCAGCACGTCCACGTCGGTCCTGGCCTTCACGGTCGCTGCCCGCCCGGTGTTTCTGATCACTGCAATCTCGCCAAACAGTGCATGCCGGCGGAGTTCACGAACTTGCCTGGATACGCCTCCGTCAACTATCGAAACATCGATTACGCCTTCCATCAGGACAAAGGCGGCATCACCTGTATCTCCCTGTTGCAATATGGTCTCGCCGGCAGCATAGCGCATGCGTTCACTCATCAGCGCAAGGAGTTCCAGTTTTGCCGGGCTGAGTTCGGTGAAGGGAGGAACCTTGCGCAGGAAAATCATTTCATCATGAATTGTCATCAGTGACTACCGGCCATTCCGGTTTGGTTGGTCCGGTTCAAAATATAGTTCATGGGTTGCCATCGCTGCAATGACCTTTGGCTGAATAGCTGCATGCAACTCAATTGCTATTACTGATTACGGATTACGGTGACAGTTTACTAAATGCACTAATTATCGCTATTAAAATTACAAATTACGGTGACAGTTTACTAAATGCACTGATTATCGCATGCCATGACATTGTCCCCAATTACGGTGACAGTTTACTAAATGCACTGATTATCGCATGCCATGACATTGTCCCCAATTACGGTGACAGTTTACTAAATGCACTGATTATCGCATGCCATGACATTGTCCCGTCTGACCCGCATCGTTGTCCCGTTTCCCCGCAGCATAAAACTCAATGGGGCAAACGTCGCACGCACATCCTCTTCGATGGCTGCGCCTGTCTGCTATGCATAGATGCCGTAAGCGAGGATGGGCGCAGAGCAAGGTGCAAAACCTAGCGCTATAGTCCATTTGCATCAGATCACTGGAAGCGCGCAGTATAGGTTATCGTGACAGGTTCAATAAGTGCATTTAGTAAACTGTCACCGTAATTGCGCTACCTGCACCATTGTTGCTGTTGCTAAGTGGCCTGTTCGGTCTCGGTGTTCTTGGTCGGTTTAAATCGAAACCCGTTTCAGCCTGACAATAACAGGTTCCTGCTATTACGGTGACAGTTTACTAAATGCACTGATTATCCTATTACGGTGACAGTTTACTAAATGCACTGATTATCGCATGCAATGACATTGTCCCGTCTGGTCCGCATCGTTGGTCCCGTTTGCCCGCGGCATGAAACCAAACGGGGCAGACGCCCCATGCACATCCTCTTCGAATACTGCACTTGTCTACTTTGCATCTGTAACCTCCAGTTCCATCATAAACACCTTAACTCAGTGTCCGTGAAACCGGCAGCAGGCCAAAGCGCGGGGTCAAGGTTAAAATGACAAACTCTAATTAGTGCATTTAGTAAACTGTCACCGTAATTGCTAAAGGATTATTATCAGATTCGTGGGGCCGATGCACCTTCTATGGTGAGAAATGCGGGCTAATTCCAAAATCGCGGCGACAGCAACACAAGCAATGCGAAGAACTCAAGTCGACCCAATATCATAGCAAAGATCAAAATGACTTTTGAAGAGTCGGGAATCCCTGCGAAATTCCTTGATGGGCCAATCTGATCGCCGAGTCCGGGTTCTACGTTCGCCAAGGCCGTTACTGCACCGGAGAAGGCAGTCACAATGTCCAGTCCGGTGAGAGCTAACAGCAGGGTGACAATCACCATGGACGCGGCAAAGGCCGAGAGGAAAGCAAGGATCGACAACACAATTCCATCATCAATTGTTCGTGGACCGTAGCGCATCACTATGATGCGGTTTGGACTGAACAGCTGATCGATATAACGGCGCGTGATAAGCGCCATGGCTTGCAGCCTGTATGTCTTGATTGATCCGGCAGTCGATCCTGTACAGCCTCCCAGGAACATGAGGATCAGGAACATGCCTACGGATCCTGGTCCCCATTGCGTGAAATCACCAAGCGCATACCCTGTTGTAGAGATAATGGACATAACGTTGAATGCCGCGATGCGTAGCGCATCGACTGGCTCAAACTGCTCGGTCCAAATCAGATATATGGCGACGGACAGAACGGCGAACAGGCATATCTTTGCGAACCCTATAACCTGTACATCACGCAGAATGACCAGTCGCCTGTTCTGCCAGGATGAGATGTACAAGATGATTGGCAAAGATCCTGCGAACATGAATGTCGTAGCGACCCAATGTATCGCGGGTTCGTCAAAAGCGGCTAGTGAAGCATCGCGCGTTGAGAAGCCACCGGTCGGAATGGTCGTGAGTGCGTGATTCAGCGCATCAAACAAGCTCATGCCAGCCGCGATATAGGCAGCGACGCAGACAGCCGTAAGGATCACAAACATTGCCGCGATTTGTATGATCAGCGCGCCATCTCGCGGCAGCAGCTTTTCGGAGCGATCTGAACTCTCGGTGCGGAAAATCTGCATGCCGCCGACGCGCAAGAATGGCAGAACGATCATTGCCATCAGAATGATGCCGACTCCACCGATCCATTGCAGGATTGAACGCCACAACAAGATTCCAGGCGGAGCAATGTCTAAGCCAGATAGAACAGTTGAGCCTGTCGTTGTCATGCCGGATACAGCTTCAAACCACGCATCAACAAAGCCAATGCGGCCCTCCATGAAAACGAAGGGCAAGCAACCTGCTAATGGCAACACCAGCCAACTAATGCCAGTCGTCAAAAAGGCTTCCCGCAGCGATACGCCTTCTGACGTCCAACGATCCCGCGTGACTGAAATCAACAGACCAGCAAGGATGGTGAGAATTGCAAAAGATCGCGCAAACGCAGTCCAGTCTGAATTGCCCGCAGACAGGTCAGTAATCAGCGGTGCAAGCATGAAGGTAGACGTAACGCCCATCAGCACGCCAACCACGAAGCCCAAGCGCTCAATCTGAATGCTCGACCTTGAAACCAATCGCTCACGCATCGGAAGAGTGCCGCATTTAGGAAACCTAGAACTTGGCTATCAACTGCTCAATCGCCTCTGCAACCCTTGATGATAAGCCGTATGTACACATTCAATAATCTCAGCCCGCACCACTAACCCGGATATCTCACCATCAGGGGTGCATCGGCCCCAGGAATCTGTTAAAATTCTTTTACCACAAAGGTTTAGCATATTCCCAAAGCGGGTCCGATGCAAACACAGTGTAACTCCAATCAGTTTGGATTTGAAGGCTTTGATGGACGCCGCGTTGTTGCAGCCTTCGACGGAGTATTGCGGTAATGGGATGGGTTACATTGTAGGTGGCCCGTGTTTGTCAATCGGCATTGAAGCTCGACCTTCTATCAGCGTGCAATTTTGACCCCCCTTTATGGATGGCCCGCCCTGCTACCGCAAACTGCTATTGTTGGCAGTCGGCTTGTACAGGAAAGGAGTTTTCCATGAATATCGCGATTTTGGGTATCGACCTGGGTAAGAACAGTTGCAGCGTTGTCGGTCTGGACACAACCGGACATGTCGTGTTGCGGCGGAGGATGCAGCGTCAGACCATTGTGAATGTGACTGCAAAGCTACCGTCATGTGTTGTGGCCATGGAGGCGTGCTGTGGAGCTCATCATCTTGGCCGGCTTTTGTCTGCCCAGGGACACGAGATTCGGCTGATGTCACCAGAGTATGTCCAGCCCTATGTGAAGGCGCAAAAGAATGATGATCGTGATGCTGAGGCGATCGCTGAAGCAGCAACCCGTCCAACGATGCGGTTTGTTGCTCTCAAAAGTGATCAGCAGCTTGATATGCAGACTTTGCATCGGGCGCGTGACCGGTTGGTGAAGGAACGCACTTCGCTCATGAATCAACTGCGAGCTCTGCTTCTGGAACGCGGCATTATCGTACCTCAGGGCCGTGCGAGATTGAGGCGTCGGATAGATTGTCTATTGTTGGACGCTTCCGGGGATGACTTAAGCCAACGTATCCGGCTGCTGATCAGCGACATGATGGAACGCTGGGAACAACTGGATTATCGCATTGGTGTGTTTGATGCCGAGTTCATTGCTGAAGCAAAACACGATGACGCCGTCTGCCGGCTCACATCAATACCGGGGGTGGGTCCTCTCAATGCCACAGCCTTGGTTGCTGCGGTGGGTGATGCCAATACTTTTGCCCGTGGACGAGATCTGGCAGCATGGCTTGGGCTTGTTCCGCGTCAGATGACAACAGGTGGCAAACCGCGCCTGTTGGGTATTACCAAACGCGGCAGCAAATATCTGCGCAAGATGCTGATACAGGGCGCACGCTCAGCATTGCCGAGCCTGAGTCGAAGCCAGACCCGGCTTGGGCAATGGCTGCGCGGCCTTCTCGCACGATCGCACAGCAACATTGTCGTCGTTGCACTTGCAGCCAAGATGGCCCGGATTGTCTGGGCAATTCTGCGCAATGGAACAAGATTTGTGCACCAGTCAGGTGCGGTGAGCTTGTAATCAAGAATATGGTCGATGCTTACATAAGTTGTCGACACTAGATGTCTGCGAGTGGATATAAAGATGATGGCCTGACAGTCGATCGGTGTTTCGCAAACCTATGGCGCAAAATGGCACGTTGATGCCGTCCCCTTTATGAGGAGCGAAACGCGCGGATCTCCATTATGGCCAAGGGCGCTATGCCTGAAGGCCGGATACGTTTGTGCAGACTGATCACGCCGCATAAAATACCACTTGCCGACGGGCGGGCCATACGTTATTTGCGTGGCACGGTCCGCCCGGAACCGATGCGCGGAGCCTTTTCGTAGCGCAGCGTATCGCCAGTGGGCGCTCTGCGTGGGTCTCAGGCGCGGATTTTGAAGCGCCGGCTTTCGTTGCCGGTTTCCGCGACCTCGCAGTGATGGGTGAGCCGGTCGAGCAGTGCGGTAGTCACCGAGCTGTGGCGACCCAGCAGTGGTAGAAACATGGACCAAACCTGATTTGGTGTTTGAGACCCATCGATCATAGCACCGCCTTAAGTGCTAATAGGCAACATTTAAGGGTTTCAAACTGATGCAGAAGATCAAAAAACCTGCATAGTTGTTACCTGAGGTGTTACTTGAACGTGTTCTCAACACGTGGCCGTTTCCCTAAACGCTTGAAATGATTGGTGGGCGCAGTAGGGATCGAACCTACGACCGTCTGATTAAGAGTCAGATGCTCTACCAACTGAGCTATACGCCCTCACCAATTCATGCAGTCGCAAGATGTCTTTAGAAGAACCCGCAGACTGTCGTGCCGGAGGCGCGCCTGTTTCAGCGCGCCTCCGCAGCAAGTCCGGTTGCCATATCAAAGGAGTAAATGAAAGTCTACCGGCAAATGTCTGAATGCGCCAGTTCTGTTCACTTTGATAGTTAAGGCCCGCGCCGTTCAGTGCCTGACAGGACCTGTGCCGGGGCCGTCGCATCACCGCGCAGGCGTTTGACTTCGAGCTTGGACAAGGCCGCGATATAGGCTTTTGCGGACGCTACCAGCGTATCGGGATCAGCCGACCTGCCGGTCACCTTGCGGCCCGAAACGACATCTTCCAGCCGCACTGAAACCTCCGCCTGGGCATCGGTTCCTTCCGTGACTGCATGAACGTCAAACAACGCCAGTTTGGCTTCATGGGGATGCAATGCATGAATGGCGTTGAACGTGGCGTCTACTGGTCCATTGCCAACTGACTGCACCGTCGACTGTTTGCCGTCAATGTCCAGCGTCAGTGTGGCGGTCTGCGGACCCATCGTGCCGGCAATCACGGTCAGAGCCACCACCTTCATGCGATCCTGGGCAGATGCAATACCCTCGTCCACCAGCGCCTCGATGTCTTCATCGTAGATGTGCTTCTTGCGGTCAGCCAGAGCCTTGAAGCGCACGAAGGCGTCCTGCAGCGCGTTGTCCGACAATTCGTAGCCCAGTTCCTCCAGCTTCGACTTGAAGGCGTGCCGGCCCGAGTGCTTTCCCATGACCAGCGAGGTCTTGGAAACGCCAACCGATTCAGGCGTCATGATCTCGTAGGTTTCCTGGTTCTTCAGCATGCCATCCTGGTGAATGCCGCTTTCGTGGGCAAAGGCGTTGCGCCCCACGATGGCCTTGTTGTACTGCACCGGAAATGACGACGCGGCCGACACCAGCCTGGAAGCCCGGGTCAGATATTCCGGCTTCACATTGCAGGCATAGGGCAACACGTCATTGCGGGTCTTGATCGCCATGACGATTTCTTCCAGCGACGCATTGCCGGCGCGTTCGCCCAGGCCGTTTATGGTGCACTCGATCTGGCGCACCCCGCCGGCAATGGCCGCCAGCGAGTTGGCAACCGCCATGCCCAGGTCGTTGTGGCAGTGAGCCGAGAAAATCGCCTTGTCGGAATTTGCCACCTTGTCGCGCACGGTCTGGAACAGATGCCGCATTTCATCCGGCACCGTATAGCCGACCGTATCCGGCAGGTTGATCGTCGTCGCCCCCGCCCTGATGGCTGTATCGACACCTTGCGACAGGTAATCCAGCGATGTGCGGGTGGCGTCCATCGCAGACCATTCGACGTCTTCCCACAATGACCGGGCCAGCGTCACCGTTTCATGAATGATGTCCAGAACTTCAGCCTGCGTCTTGCGCATCTGGAATTCCAGATGGATCGGCGACGTCGAGACAAACGTGTGAATGCGCGGTTGCCTTGCATGCTTTACCGCATCTGCACAGCGCCTGATGTCGGCCGGGATGGCCCGTGCCAGGCCGGCGATTACCGAATTTTCAGTGCGCCGGGCAATTTCCGATACGGCTTCGAAATCGCCGTCCGACGCAATCGGAAATCCCGCCTCGATGACATCGACCAGCATTTCTCCAGCAGCGCGCCACCTGCAGCTTCTCGTCCAAAGTCATGGTGGCGCCGGGCGACTGCTCCCCGTCGCGCAATGTGGTGTCGAAAATGATAACCTGTTCATTTGACTTGCTCATGGGCTTTAGGCTCCATCCTTGCTTTCTGGCTGCGCGGGCGCACCTGAAACCTTTCAGGCCTAATCGCACTCTTCACGCAGCTCTAATTTACAGTTGTGCTTGAAATTCTGTCGTCCCCTGAGCATCCGTCTTTATGGTGATTAAACACCGGACAGCCAATGGTCAGGGGCAAATAAGGAGGAGGTCGGCGCATAGGCATGCGCAGCTCTTGGGCAGATCAGCAATGTCGAAAACAGACTTCATATACTTTTCGCCGGTTCCTTTAAATTTCCCGAGCGCAATCAGAATGCCTCGGGAAAGTTAAGGGAGTTTTACGCCACGCAATCCGTTCACGCAAGCAGTATCATAACTCCAGGCTGCCCGAACTGACTTTTACCGCATGCCCGCCCACACGGACCGCCGTCAGGCCGCCCCTGGCAGCGTCAGCTTCCAGTTCTATGCGGCTGGCACGGCCCATGTCCTCACCCTGCATGATGACCCACGCGCGGGTACCGTCCCATGGACCCTCGTAGCTTAGCAGGGGTCCCGGGAAACCCGCCGCTGCTGACCCGGTTGCCGGATCTTCCATGATTCCTGACAAGGGTGCAAAGGCGCGGGCATGATAATCCACCTTGCTGCCGGATTCTCCTTCACAATAAAGATAAGCCAGAAATGCACCGGCAGCGCCAAGCGCCGGCCAGTCGGCCATGGAGGTTTTCGCTTCTGCCAGTGCTGTTCGATCCTTCAGCGGAACGTAAAGTACCGGATGATTGCCCGGGTTAAATACGCTTGCGCGGTGGGTGCCACAGCCCAGTTGATGTTGCTTCAGCGACAATGCCGCCGCTATCCTGGCGTCTGACGGTACATTGGTCCACGGCTCCGGCATGACAGCAGCAGAAAATTCGGCAAACACCCCGGCATCGCGTGTATCCAGCCTTACGGTGACCAGACCTACGCCCTCTTCCAGCCTGACCTGATCCTTGATGCCAAACAGGTCCGCCAGCAAAATCGCGGTTCCCACCGTCGGGTGACCGGCGAAAGCCAGTTCGCGGACCGGTGTAAAAATTCGCAGCTTTGCGGTGTTCGCCTCATCATCAGGCGGAAACACGAACACGGTTTCCGACAGATTGAACTCGGCCGCAATTTTCTGCATCCGTTCACCATCCAGTGTGCCGGCTTCCAGCACGACGGCCAGCGGATTGCCGGTAAAGGCTTCCGTGGTGAATACATCAAGTGTGTGAAACGGATACTTCATTGGCCGAGCGCCTTCCAGGATGATGACAACAGGTCAGGGTTGCTGACATATAATGCGGGACCAATCAATACGGGATTTGTCAGGGTGACAAAACTTGCCGGGTCATCATTGCTGGAGCGACATGGGTTCTCTTGAACCCATAAGGTTGCTCCAGTACTTTGGAGTCGATCAGTCTTATGGCTTTTGATTGATACAATCAAAAGCCATACTGATCTAAATGAACAATGCCTTGATGAACTCCCGGTACAGCATGACCTGGCGCGGAAGTATGTTCCTGTCATGCATCACGCGTGACAGGATAATGCCGCCATCGGCCACGGCGCTCAACATGTCGGCCACGTCTGCAAGGTCAACCTCCATGCGCGGCGGATAGGTTTCGGCAATCTTTTCCAGCCGCTTCTGAAATCGCGTTCGCCATGCCATCACGGCTTGTGCGTTAAGGTCACGTATGTCGGCGCTGAACAGTTGCGACTGATAGCAGTAGGCCGCAATCAGGCAGCCCGGATGACCATTTGGCAGATCCTCAAGCAGTTCTGCCAGCAATTTGAGACTGATCAGGAAGCCGTGCAGCGGGTCTTCGTTGAGCTCAAAGGCACGCGCTTCAATGTCGTGGAAAATGGTTTCTTCCATATCGATATAGCGTTGCAACAGGGCCTTGGCGAGCGCGTTCTTGTCGGCAAAATGATAAAAAAATCCACTCTTGGTGATGCCCACCTCCACAATGATTTCTTCAATCGAGGTTGCGGCAAAACCCTTCTGGATGACATTGACACCCGCCACATCGAGTATCTGTTCCCGTTTGCCGGTGCGTACCTCCTGCATCGTCTGAAAACCTCCTGTTTTACTGTACCGCCGGTACAGTTGGCTTGCACTTTCAACTGCAAACCCTGGCACAATACTGCGCAGGATTGGCGTAAGGGTTTGCTTTATCACAGTTTTTATTTTTCTCGCGACCTGTACCAGAAGTCGGCTATCGCCAATGCGCCTTTCCTCACATCTTCGTCAGCGACCGCCTGACAAGGTCCGGCGCAACTGAAACATGATCATTACATGGAGATTACATCATGGCAAAATATCGTCACAACCTGCCGATGGGAAAAGGCAGAAAATTTCTTCTCGACGGTGGACTGGAAACCACTCTGGTATTTCTGGACGGCATCGACCTGCCCTGTTTTGCATCTTACCTCCTGATTGCGGAACAATCAGGCCGCAAACGCCTGCGCGACTACTACCGGCAGTATGCCATCATTGCGCTGAAAGCCGGTTCGGGTTTCATCCTTGAAAGTGTCGGCTGGCGCGCCAATGCTGACTGGGGCGCCCGGCTTGGCCACAACGCTGAGCACCTGGCGGCAGTCAACCGCGAATCCATCCGGCTGATGGAAGATGTTCGTGCACAACTTGAAACAGACGCCACCCCGATGGTGCTGTCCGGTTGCATCGGCCCGCGTGGTGACGGGTACGTGGCAGACACCGCCATGACCATTGACGAAGCGCGCCGGTATCACTCTGCGCAGATCAAAACCTATGCTGAGACAGCCGCCGACATGGTCACGGCCATGACCATGACAAACATGGAAGAAGCTGCAGGTATCGCCATGGCTGCCAGGCAGGCAGGCATTCCGTCTGTGATCTCCTTCACGGTGGAAACCGACGGCAGACTGCCGACCGGCCAGACCCTGAAGGACGCAATCATGGCCGTGGACGAGGCAACTGGCGCGGCACCTGCCTATTACATGATCAATTGCGCCCATCCCGATCACTTCGCAGGAATACTCGAACCCGGTGCTGCGTGGTTGGACCGTCTGAAAGGTTTGCGTGCAAATGCATCGCGCATGTCTCACGAAGAGCTTGATGCCTGCACCGGGCTTGATGACGGTGATCCGGAGGAATTCGGCGCATTGCATGCCGCACTGACGGCCAGGTTTCCGAATTTCACGGTACTGGGCGGTTGCTGCGGCACTGACCATCGCCATGTCGGCCAGGTCTTCGCCGGGGGTGGCCACAGCAACAGCAAAGCTGCGTAATACCAGATCTTGGTAACAGCGACCCATTTCACCCTGCCCGGTCGGCCATATCGGTCCGGCCGGGTGGTTGATGTTGATCCGCAGGAAAGACGAGCATCGATGATGCTTGCGGCTTGCGCCATCATTCCAGCATATGCCGCACCAGGATACGGGCAAAACCCGGCATGCGATGATGCACGTGGAAGCCGGCACGCCGGAACACCACGATCTCGTCCAGTTCCGACTCATCCTGCATATCGATGTGACGCATCATGGCCACCTTCAGATCACGCGACGGCACATCAAAATCAAATACCGCACACAGCGCACTCATGCCGGCGTTTTCAATCAGCAGATAACCCGGTTGCCGGGTGGCATCTGCAGCGATCAGCCCGGCTTCTTCGCGCAGTTCCCGCTGCAACGAACCTTCGATGTCCAGCCTGCCATCCTTTATGTCTTGAGTATCCGGTGTACCGGCCATCGGATACACCCTGCCGCTGGCCGCAGTATGGGGCGCCATGCGCCCAAACAGCAGATGCCCTTCGCCAGATCGAACCACAGCGCAGCCGAATACATTCTGCACACCTGCTTCCTGTGGCAACCCCTGGTCCTTGCAGTACAGCAAAGATGCGAAATCGGTCTTGTGAACCGTGCCGCTGAGACAGCCGGCGGCAATTTTGTGCTCGCCCATCACCAGCACCTGACCATTGAACAGGGAGGGCTTTTCAATGATCGCCGTGTTCCAGAACCGTTTGACGGCAGCCGCCTTGTCCGCCGCCCATTTCCACGGGTTTTCCGTAACCTGAAGATCATACGAACCAAGCGAGACAATTTCCGCCGGTTCAGGAGATGTCTCGCGTGCTACAGCCACTTTCGCATCCGCGGCAACATCCGTCCCGGAATCGAACCGGATGGCGACTGTCCGATAACGCCGCAGCCCATTGCCTTGTAAAAATCAACGGCAGAGGGATCTGCATCCAGTTCTATCGCCTCTGCCGCCATGGCAATCGCCCTTTCCTCCATCGCAGCCCACAATTTCCAACCGATTCCTGTGCGTTTGAGATCAGCATCGACATACAAGGCATAAACCTCAAGGGTGTCTTTTTCCAGCCGGATATCAAAGAAACCAACAGACTTGCTGTCGGCCTCGGAAATCCACAGTTCGCCTTCGGCAATTTTTTCAGGCGTTACGGCCAGCTCATCACGGCAGGCATCCATAAAGTTCGCGTCATAACCGTTGGATGCCTTTGAGCGATACGACAGTTCGCTGAGAACATCACAGTCCAAAACTGTAGCCGGGCGAAAACGAAGTTTCATCTTGCGGTTGATATGGCAGTTCTCAACAGCCGCCCGAGCCGCATCATGCCTTCCTCGATCATATCAGCTTTCGCACAGGAATAACTCAGCCGCAGCGAGTTTTCCCCACTGCCGTCGGCAAAAAACGGCCGCCCGGGTACGAAAGCCACTTTTTCGGTTTTCAGGGACAGACTGAGCAGTTCGGCAGCGTCAATACCTTCAGGCAGCGTGACCCAGATGAACATTCCGCCTTCGGGCCGGGTCCATGTCACCCCTTCCGGCATGTATTTCGACAACGCAGCCAGCATGCAGTCGCGGCGTTCCCGGTAAACCGCGTTGGCCCTTGCCACCTGTGCATCAAAACACGCCCGGGCGACCTGGTTGGTCGCCATCTGGTTGATGGTGGCTGAATGCAGGTCCGCAGCCTGCTTCATAATCACCAGCCGGTTGATGATGTCGCGGCGCGCGCACACCCAGCCAACCCGCAATCCGGGCGACAACGTCTTGGAAAAGGTGCCGCAATAGATGGTGCGCGCCTGGTTCAGGTCTGCGCAGCGTTCAAGCTCCAGTGCCTGGATTGGCGGAATTGCTTCCCCGTCAAAACGCAAATCCTGGTAAGCGCCATCCTCAATCACCGCTATGTCAATTTCATCGGCCAGGTCCAGCATCCGGTTGCGCTGGGCCAGTGTCAGGGTCTCACCGGTCGGATTGAGAAAATCCGATGACAGGTAGGCAAATTTTACTTCTCCGCCGGCAACCGCCGCCCGAGCCGTGTATTCACTGGCCGGCTGGTTGCCCATCAACGTCATGCGGTCATAGACGGGCTCATATGGGTTGAACGCCAGCAGCGCGCCCATGTAGGCCGGCCAGGTCACAAGAGCCGTGTCACCCGGGTTCAGGAACAGCTTGCCAAGATAATCCAGCGCCTGTTGGGACCCCGACATCAGGACAATGTTTTCAAGTTCGCAAGGTACGCCTATGCGCCCCATATACCCCACCAGCCACTCCCGCAAAGGCCCATAACCCTCACTTGGCGCATATTGCAGGGCTGAATTCTGTTCGGGCCCGGACATGATGGCATCGAATGCGTTGCGGAAGGCCCGTGTGGGAAACAGTTCAGGATCAGGAATGCCACCGGCGAAGGATATGATGTCTGGTCTGGCGAGCAGCTTCAGCAGTTCGCGAATTTCAGAAGCATGCATCCGCCCGGTTCGCGTTGCAAGTTTCAGCGTGTCAGTCATGGCTCCTCCGTTTGAACAATGTGTGGAGAATGCTGCGCTCATCGGAAATTTATGTCAACATTGCTGACCTATTAATACAAACGGGAGCGAAGTGGATATAAAAAAGGGGCTGCGGAAATTTCCGCAACCCCAATCATCAGGACGTGTGCCGGGTTCAGTTCTTGTCTTTGTCTACCAGCTTGTTGGAGGAAATCCACGGCATCATGGCCCGCAACTTTTCGCCAACTTCCTCGATCTGATGCGCGTCGTGCATGCGCCGCGTAGCCTTGAAGCGGGCCTGACCGGCCTTGCATTCCTGCATCCATTCAGACGTAAAGCGCCCGGACTGGATGTCATGCAGCACACGCTTCATCTCTGCCTTGCTTTCTGCGTTGATGATGCGTGGACCCGACACATACTCACCCCATTCAGCCGTGTTGGAGATCGAGTAGTTCATATTGGCGATGCCGCCTTCGTAAATCAGGTCAACGATCAGCTTCACTTCGTGCAGGCACTCGAAATAGGCCATTTCCGGTGCGTAGCCCGCCTCGACCAGCACTTCGAAACCGGCGCGGATCAATTCAACCAGCCCGCCGCACAGGACAACCTGTTCACCGAACAGGTCAGTCTCACATTCTTCCTTGAAGGTTGTTTCGATGACGCCGGACCGGCCACCACCGACGCCACAGGCGTAGGACAACGCCAAATCATGGGCATTGGCGGATGCATCATGGTCGATGGCAATCAGGCACGGCACACCGCCGCCTTTGAGAAATTCACCGCGCACCGTGTGACCGGGGCCCTTGGGTGCGATCATCACAACATCGATAGTGTCTTTCGGTTCGATGAGCTTGAAATGGACATTCAGACCGTGGGCAAATGCGATTGCAGCGCCGTCCCTGATATTTGCTGCAATATCGTTTGTCCAGATATCAGCCTGAAGTTCATCCGGCGCTGCCATCATGATCAGGTCGGCCCAGGCTGAACCTTCAGCGACCGTCATCACCTTGACACCGTCGGCTTCTGCCTTCCTGGCAGTAGCTGAGCCTGCGCGCAGACCCGTGGCGATTTCCTTGACGCCGGAGTTCTTCAGGTTGAGCGCGTGCGCCCGGCCCTGACTGCCATATCCGACGATCAGGACTTTCTTGCCCTTGATCAGGTTTACGTCTGCATCACGATCATAATAAACGCGCATCGTTTTTTTCCTTTCGAAGTTTGCGTTTCAACTTGGGCTACCTGCCCTGGTCTGGTTTTTCCGGCACACCGTAAAGCATGAGAAACTGTTTTGCGGCCCGCTCGGCGCCCTGGTTGATTGTCTGCTTGTCGGGCAATGGCCTGTCGCCCAGAAGGGCGCGAACCTGAACGTCACGCACGACCAGCCCGAAGAAAGTGCAAAATGCTTCTTCCGTGTCGTCAAATGCCAGTAACCCGGCATCGCGCGCCATCTCCAGAACCGGCTTAACCTGCTGTCCGATAGCAAACCGGCCATTGTCCAGCACAATTCTGCCCAGCCCGCTTTTCGCCGAACTGCAATGTGCAACCGCCATGGAATTGAGCGCAATCGACACCGGGCTGGTCAGCACGGACAGCCAGCTTTCGGCAAAGTCCGCCAAACCTTTTTGAAAGGAGTCGCGGTCGCTGTTGCTCCTGTCAAATGACGGCAGTCGCACCTTGGATGCCTGCCACTGCACAGTTGCAGTCAACAGCCCGTCGCGATCACCAAACCATTTGTACAACGTCTCCTTGGAGCAACTGGCCCTGCGCGCAACCGATGCCATGGTCATGCTGTCACCTGCCATCTTGATCAGGTCAAGCACTGCATCCAGTACCTCGCGCTGACGCGGCGAAAATACTTCGTCACGGTTTTGTTCGACAACCTGTGCTGGCGCTGCAACTGCCACTCATCTCGCTCCAGGAACACTGTACCGTACCGTACAGTACGGTTTCTTTAGAGACATGCTCCAGGACTTGCAACTGGTTTCTGGAGAACCCATGTCGCTCTTTGAGGTATTCTATCCGGTCATGGGCCAGACCATCATGATCACCGGGACCGCCAGCAGAACAACCAGTATTTCCATGATCAAACCCATGCGGGCGTAATCGGTAAAGTGATACCCGCCCGGGCCCATCACCAGGGTATTGGACTGGTGCCCGATCGGCGTCAGGAACGGCGCTGCTGCACCCACAGCAACAGCCATCAGGAAGGCATCGGGATTTGCATCAAGACCAATGGCAACGCGAATGCCAATGGGCGCCATCAGGATCGCAGTGGTGGCATTGGGCACAACGTCGGACATCCACATTGACACGGTCAGCAGCAACGCCAGCACCGCCCACACCGGCATGGAACCGGCATTTTCAACAATGGAACCGGCAATCAGGTCGGTGCCGCCGGTCGCATCCAGCGCCTGTCCAATGGGAATCATCGCTCCGAGCAACACCAGCACCGGCCACTCGACGCCGTCATATATCTCGTTGATGGAAATGCACGAGAGCAGGATCATCGCAACACAGGCAGTCACGAAGGCCACAGGCACCGAGACCATACCGGTTGAGGCGGCAAAAATGGCCACCGCAAAGATACCGGCCGGCAGAATGGCGCGGGTGCCACCGTGCAGGGGTTGCAGACCGCGATTTTCCAGAACCATGCATCTCAGGGAATTCAGCGCAACATCCATCTGTTCGGCCTCACCCTGCAGCAACAGGACGTCGCCGGTCCGGAACCTGATGTTCTTCAGCCGTGCAACAGGACTTTTGCCGGCACGCGACAATGCCAGCAGGTTAATGCCATAGCGCGCATGCAGCCTGACTCCGCGCATGGACCTGCCCTCCAGCATGGAGTTGGGCATCACAACCGCTTCGACGACCTGTACAACTTCCGAGCCGAAACCGGTCTGCCCGGCGTCCGGGGTGCCCAGTTTGGTCAGCTTCCTGCCGTCAGCCAGCGGATTGATGACAACCGGATCGCCTTCCAGTATCAGCGCATCGCCTGCCCTGAATTTCTCCCGGCCGGCCGGTGCCTGACGGCGCACCCCGTTGCGGATGATCGCCATCACCGTGACTTCGTTCTCGCACTCCGTTTCCAGTGCACTGATCCGTGTTCCAACCAGGGGGGATCCATCCGGCACGGATGTCTCGAACGTGTAGCTCTCGACCCGCGTCATGGCGCTGGTCAGTTTTGGCGCAACGCGCGTTGGCAGCAACCGCCATCCGATCAGCGACACGTAGATCACACCGCCTATGCATACCGCCAGGCCTACCGGCGCAAAGTCAAACATCGAAAACGGCTGGCCGGTCATATCCTGCCGGAAACTGGAAATGACGATGTTGGGCGGTGTGCCGATCAGCGTGACCATGCCGCCGAGCAAGGTGGCAAACGACAACGGCATCAACACCTGCGATGGTGACCGGCGCGCCTTAAGCGCATTGCGCAGCGTCACCGGCAGCATCAGCGCCAGGGCACCTACATTGTTCATGAAACATGACAGGAACGCTCCCAGCGCACTGCCTGCTGCGACCTGCAAGGTTGTGGTTCTGCGGGTAGGTGCAAGAAACCGCACGAGATAGTCCACCAGGCCGGAATTCTGCAAGGTGCGTGAAATGATCAGTACGGCCGCTACAGTGATCACCGCAGGATGAGCAAAGCCCTGAAATGCCGACTGCGGCGGCACAACACCACCATAGACACCGGCCAGCAGCGCCATGACGGCAATAATGTCATAGCGCACTTTCCCCCACAGAAAACACGCCATGGCAATGGCGATGATCCCGAAAACTGTCAGTTGCTCCAGCGTCATTTATCGCCAAACCGCATCATAGGTCAGTTTCATGGGTTCAGATGAACCCATGCCGCTCTATCCGCCGTCCACACAAGGATCAGGCTAACAGTCCTGCCGGGCCTTTGCCAGTGAGGAGAATGCCGGACAGACGACATCAGGAATTTGACCGGTATTCGGTTGCAATCTCTAGCCAGCCGCCGCGCGGGCACAGAAACATGACGCGTCTACCGCCATATCCGCTCTGGCGCGCGCCAGATCCAGCCGTTGTTTGATCAATCGCGATTCAGATTTTTCTCCTCTGCGTGACAGGCACTCGTACAGGCCCTGCAGGCTCCAGACATTGTCGGGATGGATGGTTGCCCGGCTCAGATTGCCGCCCAGCCCAAGGTCTTCGCGATACACGGTTTCGGCTTCATCGGTCCTGCCCTGCTCAAGCAGCAACGCGCCAAGAGCATGACGCGATGGCTGAATCCAGCCCCAGGGCTCGTCATAAAGCAGAGCATCATCCAGTTCGACCGCCCGGCGAAGATGAGCGAAAGCGGTTTGATAATTGCCTTTGCGGTACTCGATTTCGCCATCCAGCATCTGCTCGGCTATGGCCAGCAGGTCTATGCAGGTGTTGTTGTGCAACAATCGGCTGTCAGGAACCTTTTCCCGCGCCGCCAGGAACAGTGTCCTTTCCTTCTCCGCGTCTTCAACTTCACCAAGAGCAGCGTGCGCCACACCCTTGGAGTAGTGAATTGATGCGGTGGTGTGGCAGAACAGTTCGCGATCATCCGGCAGGGTCTGCACAATAATCTCATGCCATTTGCCAAAGCGAATATACACGTGCTGCTTCATGGAAAGATAACTCTCGATGAAATCCGCCATTGGAGGCGATGGCAGGCGCAGCAGTTCTTCCGGCGTCGTCTCGATCAACTCTTCGGCGGCCGCCAGCGCCGGTTCATACTGGCCGAGAAACATCGCCCCGTAGATCGCAAAATGATAATTGTGAAGCCGGTAGGCAGAATAGAAATTCAATGCACCGGCCCTGTCGTAATATTTGCGGTCTGCCGCAATGGCGCGTTGATTGTCGACCAGCACGTTGTGGTAGTGACCGCATTGTATATCGATATGCGTCGGCATGTGGATCAGATGGCCCGCATCCGGCACCAGCGTACGCAGTACATCACCGGCTTTGAGTGCCAGTTCCGGAAATGGCGACATTTCCATCAGATGGACATAAAGATGCAGAATGCCCGGGTGGCGCATCGCGGCAGCGTCTTCACGCATAGCCCGTTCCAGCACCTCGCGAGCTTCAGCCGTACCGGCCCCGTCAGCGACACCAGCGGTCCGCAGATCCCACATTTTCCAGGGCGTGCGGTTCAGTATGGCTTCTACAAAGATCGTCGCGACGTCAAGGTCATCGCTGTGCTTGTCATAGACCTCGCGCATCGCATCGGCGAAATCATCGTTCCAGGGCTCTTGTTCTTCAATAGGTTCGCGCTGCGGATAACGCGCCGGCAGTGCTTCAATCAGCGCACGTTCCGGTGCATCCACGTGTTTGACCAACGCCATGGCTGCCGCTGTAGCGTCAAATGCTGCGGCCAGGGCCTGTGCCTTGCCGTCCGGATCGAAATGGTGCCATTCCAGGTTGTAATTGGGACCCGCAGCATAGGCTACCCCCCAGTGCGCCATCGCACACTCAGCATCGTGTTCAAGTGCCTTCTTGAAACACTCGATCGCTTCTTCATGGTGGTATGCGAAAGTCCAGACCAGGCCACGGTCAAACCAAAGCTGGGCTTCCGGTGACGAGGTGGTGATCTTCCGGCTATAGACATCAATGTTGAAATAAGTCACGGCCCAACCTCCGGGTAGAAAACAAATCCAATTTAACAGGGGACCGCAAGTTGAGTCCATGCCGAAGCGCATTTTGGGCAATCAGTCCCGGCCGTTCGTCTTTCAAGCCTCACTTTCAACTCTTTCACCGCAGGCAGTCCGGAACCGCTTCACGGCCCCGGCCATGCCGAATTCCAGTGCCTCTGCGGTCAGCCCGTGTCCAATCGAAACCTCGTCGATCCATGGCGCACATGCCAGAAGCGCTGGCAGATTTGCAACTGTCAGGTCATGCCCGGCGTTCAGACCAAGGCCAGCGGCCCGTGCGGCCTCGGAAGCCATCTGCAGCTTGTCCAGTTCACGGGACGCCGCGCCTTCATCGTTGTAGGTGGCGCCATAGGGTCCGGTGTAAAGCTCAACCCGGTCCGCCCCGGTTTCAACCGCGATGGCAATGGTGTCGGCATCGGCATCGGCAAACAGCGACACCCGCATCCCCTCACCCCTGATCCGCGCTACGACAGGTTTCAGAAAATTGTGCTGCGCTCTGAAATCCCAGCCATGATCAGAAGTGGCCTGCGCCGGATCGTCCGGCACTAGGGTAACCTGGTGAGGGCGCACCTCAAATACAATTTCCAGGAGCCGGTCATCGGGATAACCTTCAATGTTAAACTCGGCGTGCGGAAATTCCCCGACCAGGTCAGCCAGTGGCTGAACGTCGGATCGCCTGATATGGCGTTCATCAGGCCGCGGATGAACGGTTATCCCCCAGGCGCCCGCCTCCAGCGCAATTCGCGACAGGCCCACCACCGACGGCCATGGCAAATTCCGCCGGTTGCGCAACTGGGCTATGGCGTTGACGTTGACAGACAGTTTCGTGGTCATGGCGCATTTCCGTGGTTCGATATCAGGGGGGGGGTCAGACCTTATCGCAGCATCGGCCACAAGCTCGCCACAAGCAAGATCGCCATGGAGATGTTGAACACCTTCAGTCGGCCCGGATGGCTGAGCCATTCTCTCAGCAAGGACCCAAACATAGTCCAGATTGATGCAGACGGCAGGTTTACAAGGAAAAACACCACGCCAACCAGCACGGTGGACACGATGGCATTGGCGGTGTTCGTGTACGTGGACATGGCTACAACGGCAATTGCCCAGGCTTTCGGATTGACCCACTGAAAGGCTGCAGCTTCCAGAAAGTTCAGTGGCCGTGCACCTTTCCCGTCTCTATCGGATATCGACCGGGAAACAGCAATACGCCAGGCGAGATATAGCAGATAGGCACCTCCGGCTGTCTTCAAAGCCAGAAACAGGGTCGGCATCTGCTGCAGCAACGCACCAAGCCCAAATCCGACACACAGCAACAGCACCATAAAACCAACCCCGATACCCAGCATGTGCGGGACCGTTCTGCGGAACCCATGGTTCACGCCCGACGCCAGCAGCATCAGGGTGTTCGGACCTGGTGTAGCCGATGTTGCAAATGCAAACCCGATCAGTGACACAAGAATTCCCGGTTCCAATGGAGCCTCAAACTTTCAGGGCTTCGGGGCCGCGCGAGATTGCGGTCACTCCGGTACGTACTACTTCTTCCAGTCCGATAGGCTGCATGAGCGAGATGAACTGCTCGACCTTGCGGGACTTGCCGGTGATTTCGAATACAAAGGAGTTCTGGGTGACGTCAACGACCCGCGCCCGGAATGCATCTGCCAGCCGCAGTGCCTCCATGCGGTGCTCTCCTTCACCGCTAACCTTGATCAACGCCAGTTCACGCTCGATGGCTTCGCCGGCAACCGTCAGGTCGGCAACCGAATGCACCGGCACCATGCGCTCAAGCTGCGCCTTGATCTGAACCAGCACTTCCGCCGTTCCGGACGTAACGATGGTGATCCGCGAAACATGCGCCTCATGTTCGGTTTCGGACACCGTCAGGCTTTCGATATTGTAACCGCGGCCTGAAAACAACCCGATGACCCGGGCAAGCACGCCGGGTTCATTGTCCACCACGATGGACAATGTATGCTTTTCAATCGGATCATGCCTGTCTTCAAGAAAATACGCCGAAGCTGGTTGCTTGTGTGCTCATGACTTTGCGACTTCCTTTTCATCGGCCGGGAGCTGGGCTGCCAAGTGCCAATCCACCTTTCGCGATCAGTATACCCATTATGATGAGACCGAGCGCAGCCAGTGCGTTCGGTCCCGGAATTTCTGAAAACAGCAATGCAGCCCACATGACGCCGGCAATCGGCACCAACAGGTTGAGCTGGCTGAAAAAACTCGCGCCTGCCCGGCCAATTATGGCAAACATGATCAGCGTTGCAATGGCCGCGTGCAATATGCCCAGGGTGACAACCGCAGACCATGCCAAAGCTCCCGCTTCAACTGCCAGCGGATCTTCCAGCATGAACGCGAAAGGCATTACCATGAGTGCAGACAGCAAAATTATCATCGCCACGGCAGCCGTCTTGTCCGGTGCCTTCATGCGCCGTATCAAGACCGCATTGAAACCATAACTGGCAGCAGCAGCCAGCAATGCAAGCATGGCCACAAGATCTGCCGTGAGCCCGTACAATGCCGCCTGCCCGACCAGCACGCAAAGTCCCAGCACGCCAACAATCATGCCCGTAATCTTGCGCGGGTTGAGTTTCTCGTCATCAGTAAAGACATGCGCCAGCACCATGGTGATCAACGGCATTATTCCCATCAAAATGGCCGTGGTGCCTGGCGGAATAGTTTGTTGTCCCCACGCAATCAGGCAGAATGGCAGTGCGTTGCCGGTGATTGCACTGGCCGCCATCATCCACCAGATAGCCCTGCCTTTCGGGAACCGCCGTCTTGTCACCACCATGACCAGCAGCAGGAATCCTGCCGCCAGAAACAGCCTTATCGCCGTCAGGGTAACCGGCGGAACTTCATCGACACCTGCCTTGATGAAGACAAACGACGAACCCCAGATGGCTGACAGCAAAAGCAGCAATCCGTAGTCACCAGCGTTTGGAAGTCGAGCTGCCATGGAAGTATCCCTGCCGGATTTTAGACCAGCATCTTGCCTTCCTTGTTAATGGCGGATCCAACCTCTTCATCGGAGACATCTTCGCCCAGCAACATTTCATTGTGCGCCTTGCCTGAAGGAATCATCGGAAAGCAGTTGGCAAGATTGGCCACCACGCAATCGAAAATCACCGGACCGGGCGTGTCGATCATCTTCTGGATGGCGTCATCCAGTTCATCCGGCTTGCTGCAGCGAATGCCGGTCGCACCGTAAGCTTCAGCCAGCTTCACGAAATCCGGCATGGCTTCGGTATACGAATGCGACAGCCGGTTGCCGTGCAGCAACTGCTGCCACTGGCGCACCATGCCCATGTGCGAATTGTTCACAATGAATATCTTGAACGGAAGCTCATACTGGACTGCGCACGACATTTCCTGAATCACCATTTGCACCGACGCGTCACCTGCTATGTCGATCACCAGTGAATCGGGATGCGCCACCTGTACACCAAGCGCGGACGGTAACCCGTACCCCATCGTACCCAATCCTCCCGAAGTCATCCAGCGGTTGGGTTCCTCAAACCTGTAAAACTGCGCCGCCCACATCTGGTGCTGGCCAACTTCGGTGGTGATATAAGTGTCGCGGTCCTTGGTCAGCTCATACAGCCGTTCAATGGCATATTGAGGCATGATCACATGCCTGTTCGGCTTGTATTTCAGGCATTCGAGATTGCGCCAGGTGTTGATCGAGTTCCACCAGCCTTTCAGCGCATGTTCGTCGGGTTGGCTATTGCGGGCTTTCCATGACCTGATCATCTGCGCCATGACAGTGCCGGCATCGCCGACGATGGGAATGTTGACCTTGATCGTCTTGTTGATGGATGACGGATCTATATCAACATGGATTTTTACGGAATCCGGCGAAAAGGCATCCGTTCTGCCGGTAATACGATCATCAAATCGGGCCCCCAGGCAGATCATCACGTCGCAGTCATGCATCGCCATGTTGGCCTCGTAGGTACCATGCATTCCGAGCATGCCGAGCCACTGCCTGTCAGATGCCGGGTAGGCACCCAGTCCCATCAGGGTCGAGGTGATCGGATAGCCGGTCATCCGTACCAGCTGGCGCAGCAGGTTGGAAGCCTCCGGCCCGGAATTGATGATACCGCCGCCGCTATAGAACACCGGCCGCCTGGCATTCATCATGACTTCAACGGCAGCTTCCACTGCCGCCGCATCGCCTTCCATGCGGGGCTTGTAGGTTTTGTGCTCGATATTGTCCGGCTTGATATAGGCCCCGGTGGCAAACTGCACATCCTTCGGAATGTCGACGACAACCGGGCCGGGCCTGCCGTGCATCGCAACATAGAACGCTTCATGCATGATGCGCGCGAGATCATTGACGTCCTTGACGAGGTAATTGTGCTTGGTGCAGGGCCGCGTGATGCCAACCGTGTCACACTCCTGAAAGGCATCCATGCCAATCAGGTGCGTCGGCACCTGACCGGTAATGCACACCATCGGGATGGAATCCATCAAGGCGTCGGTCATCCCGGTTACCGCATTTGTTGCGCCGGGACCCGAAGTCACCAGCACCACGCCGCACTTGCCGGTAGACCGCGCATAGCCTTCAGCGGCATGGGTTGCCCCCTGCTCATGTCGCACCAGGATATGTTCGACGTAGTCCTGCTGGAAAATCTCGTCATAAATCGGCAATACTGCCCCGCCGGGATAACCGAAGATGTGCTCCACGCCCTGATCCTTCAGCGCGCGCAGGACAATCTCGGCGCCTGTCATCATTTCCGCTTCCTGGGCGTTTGCTGTCATGGTTTCGGACTTTGCTGTTATGTTCATCGTTCCAGGTTCTCTTGTAGGCTTGCTTCAGACAATAAAAAAGGCCCCCGAGGGAGCCATTTACGCGCACCACCTTGTTCAGGTCAGCTTAGACTGACCCGGCGGAGCGCGTTCGTACCACTACTAGAATCTTTTTCATGGGCGCGAACATAAGCGCAATGTTTTGCCGGCGTCAACCTGCCAGGACATTTTATTCTTAAGGCAATCCTGCATCGCCGGTTCTAACAGCCAAATACCACGCCGTGCTGTTGCGATATCAGGCGGGAGTCGCGAGATTTAACCAGCACCGGCCCGCCATTGAGCATTTCTGCACACCGCTCCAGCACTTCCTCTTCCAGCCGCTGCATCGCTTCACGCGTATAAAATGTCAGATGCGGACTTAACAGCACATTGTCCATCATGAACAACTCGCTCAACGGATGGCCTTTCAGGCTGAGCGGTTCCCGGCTGAATACGTCAAGGCCCGCACCGGCAATGCGGTTTTCCTTCAGGGCCACTACAAGAGCCTGCTCATCAACAATCGCCCCGCGCGATGAATTGATCAGGAACGCAGTCTGTTTCATGCATCGTAATTCCGCTTCGCCGATCAGGTGGCGGGTTTCCGGATTGAGAACGCAATGGAGCGACACGAAATCGCTTTGCGCCAGCAGGTCATGCAGGTCACCTGCTCTTTCAACACCGGCCGCTGCCATTTCCTGGTCACTGGCACCGGGGTCATATCCGAGCACCCGGGCGCAAAAACCGGCACCTGCCATCCGGGCCATGCTTTTGCCAATCTTCCCCACTCCCACCAGGCCCACCGTCTTGCCGGCAATATCACCCGCCAGCCAGGAACTTTGCGGCCACGCCCAGCCGTCACGGCGCATGGTTCGTTGCAGCGGGACCAGTTTTCTGGCAAGCGCGATCATCAGGGCGAACGCCCCTTCAGCCACTGTCTCCTCGGCATACTCCGGAATGTTGACCACCGGGACGCGCGCCAGCTTTGCCGCCTCAAAGTCAATTGCATCAATGCCGACGCCATACTTGACGACACCCTTGAGGCGTCTGGCCGTTCGAAACACCTGCCCGGTAACCTGGGTGTAGCACATCAGCAGCAGGTCAGCGTCTTCGGTCGCCGCAACCAGTTCGTCCTCACTTGTATCTTCGGGCAAAAGCACCAGCGTCGCTCCACTGTCGCGGAAATACCCGTCGATGATCGGACACTCCAGTTCCCTGTCAGTGCGCACGATTTTCAACCTGTCACCCATGCTTGTGCTCCATCATTGATCAATTCAGTCAGTCAACCTGACCTTGCCACAAATGCAGGGGATGCCAATGCGCATTGCCAGGGCTGCCCATCCGCAGATATCGGGCAGCGATTGGCGATGGTTGTGCAAGGAAGTTGCAAGCCTAAAGGCATCAGGACGGCACGGCCTGTTGAACTTGCGGTAGCGTTCACATCAAAAAACCGGCGGCCGGATTTCCCTGACCGCCGTGAAGCTTAATACTGACTGCGAGTTTGACCTATTCAGCCTGACAGAAATACTTGATGCCGTCATAACCGGTAAATGTACCGGTACGCGAATTGAACGAGCGGTATCTGGCACGGCAGTAGTCGAACCACTCGTCTGTCCATGGCTCGATGGCGTCGTTCTCATAGCGTCTGACCGGTTCTTCGCTAGCCTGCGCACGGACCGGTTCGTAACGGTCAAGGCACTCGTCATAGGCATCGTCATAGTAGCGTTGCCATGGACCGGCGGTGCCAACTGCGCTGCCAACGGCCCCGGTCGACCCGCCGATAATCGCACCATGGCCGGCTCCCTTACCGCCACCGAACACACCACCGATTATGGCGCCCAGCGCAGCACCACCAACGGCGGTACCCAATGCGGCTTCGCCACGATTGATGCGGCTATCTGCATATTGCCTGGCTTCTCTGTCGCAGCGTCCATCCCTGGCCGATGCCGTTTCAACAGATGATACGAAAACACCGGCACCAACTGCTGCAACGGCTAATGATTTCAGTACTGTAGAAAACACAATCTCCGCTCCTCTTGTGGAAATGCCCCTATGGCTTGTCGCAATATCGGCATACTATGGCTTCATTGTGAGCAAATCCTTAACAATGTCTAAATGTCCAGCGGCCAGATGGGTCTTGGAATATTCAGGTAGGTCAACTCTTTCAACCGCATGGACGCAATGCCGCCTGCATCAACCAGCATGGTTTCACGCGCGATCGGCGCATAGGCGGCCTTGAAATGATTGCGGCTTTTCAGCCCGATCGTGGTCAGATTTTCAGGAATGATGCCGACTGACCTGAGTACATTCAGGTCCATGACGGCCGTCGGCACAGACGAGATTATCACATCAATACCGACTGTACGCACAACCGCCGTTGCACCCATGGAAAACTTCACGCCCTGCCACATGGGGCCTGCACAGATGAATTCACCGTCCGTCAGATTGATGACCTTCGCTTCCACGTCAAGTGGCGGTGTCAATTCAGGTACCCCCTTGCCGCCAAGCGACAACTGGATGTTTGCACCAATACCGGCAAGAGCGGCTCTTTCAACACTCGCCGGGTCGCTAATCGTGGCGAAAGCAGCATTTTCGAGCCCGGCCTCAACCATGGCGCGCAGCAGGTTGGGGCTGTCGCCATATGCTCCACCGGCAGGATTGTCGGCAAAATCGGCCAACACCAGCGGTTTGTCACCTGGCCTGCCTGCGCATGCCAGCACCATGGCCTCGGCAGGCGTGGCAAACTCAAGCTGGGTGTCGTGACGGCTTTGCCATACGGCCTGCATGAGCTCGTCTGCCGCGGCACGCCCTGCCTCCTCATCCGTTGCGGTCACCACAACATTGGGCCCAATATCCGGCACATCCGACCATGGGAAACCGATCTGGATCGACGCACATACGATACCGTCGCGGCGTTCCACATCTTCTGCCAGTTTCAGCAAACCCGGCATGGGATGCCCTGCCGCCGTCTGGCCATGATTGGCCGCATCCATCATCGGCAGGCGCGCCATCACCAGTTTCGGCCATGGTTCACCCTCCATAACCACCTCCATGAGCCCTGCCATATGCAAAGCCCTTTCACGCTGGTCCACATGCGGATAGGTCCGGTATGCCATCATCATGTCTGCCGAAGCGACCATGGCTGGCGATACATTGGCATGCATGTCGAGGGTGACAGCGATCAGCGTGTCAGCGCCGGCAAGCGCGCGAACCTCACCAAGCAGGTCGCCTTCTGCATCAAGGGTTGTTTCTGTGACCATGGACCCGTGCAGGACCAGCGCAATTGCGTCAAACCGCTTACCCGCCCGCAAGGGATCGAGAATCAACCGCTTTACATTCTCCCAGTCATTGCCCGCCATCGGACCCGAAGGACTGGCGGAAGCGGCAAGCGGAATGGCAAGTGACCAGTCATACTTGATCGCCGCCTCCATAAATCCGGCAATTTCCGTGTTGGTTCCCGCAAGCACACCGGCGGCACGGCTGCCTTCATGCCAGTACCGTGTTTCGAAGTCAGCCTTCACGGTTGCGAATTTGTTGAAAGTGTTGGTTTCGTGCATGATCTCGGCAAGCAGTACGCTACGTGTCATGTCGCATGCTCCCGCATTGAGCTATCAGCCCATCCAGATCGTGCCAGCCGATACGCCTGTCCGGTGCATCGCCACCGGCAAACCTGTCGCTACCATGTGCGTCGGTCACACCGCCCAGCCGTTCGTAGAAACCTATGGCCGCAACATTTTCCTCATACACCCACAGGCACAGGCTTGCAGCGCCGTTGGCTATCGCCGCCTCCACGGCCGATTTCATCAGATTACTGCCGAGACCCATCCCTTTGCATTCAGGCAGGAGGTGCAAGTGCTCAATGGTGAAATCGTAGCCCTGATCATCCGGATCGACTTTCAGAGCAATAAATCCGGCAATCTCATCCGACACACGCGCCAGTTTGACAATCGGATATCGCTGATCGTTCAGTGCTGAATGCCAGTACTCGGCCCGTTCAAGATCTACTTCACCATTCAGATAGGTATCCGGAAGGATGCCGCGATAGGTGGACTTCCAGCTGGCTGCATGAACCCTGGCCACTGCTAGTGCATCATCGCGAGAGGCGTCGACTATCTCTTTCATGATGCCAACATTTCGATTGCGGCCTGCCGTGTTTCAACCATCGGCCAGGCAGCCATCTGGTTGCGAATCCAGGTCATTTGCCGTTTGGCATAGTTTCTAGTTTGCCTCTGCGCTGTTGCAACTGCTGCTTCCAGCGTCATAGCGCCCGCAAGATGAGCAGCCAGGGCTTGCACGCCAATGGCTTTCATCGCCGGCAACTCGGGGTTCAGGCGCAGCGCCATCAGTTTCTCCACTTCCTGCAGCGCACCATACGACACCATGGCCTCAAACCGCGCATCGCAAACACTGTACAGTTCTTCACGCGGCGGCATCAGCGCCACGCGCCGCACATCAGACTGTTCCAGTATGGACGTCTGTTTTGCTGCCGCGAAATGCTCGCCCAACGGCTTGCCCGTTGCTTCCAGTACCTCCAGTGCCCGTACAATACGCTGTCCGTCAGATTCCTTGATACGGGCAGCATCCGCTGGTGCTGATTTTGCAAGTTCACCGTAAAGGGTCTGCGAACCTTCACGCTGCAACCGTTGCCGCCAGTGGTCGCGGATGCTGGCAGGCACGGGAGAAATCTGCGACAAACCTTCTTCCAGCACCTTGAAGTACAATCCTGTGCCACCGGTTACCACCGGCACCGTGTCCTGATCCCACGCTGACCGGATTTCCCTGCTCGCCGCCTCAAGCCATCGACCGGCTGACCAGGCCTGGCTTGCCGGCACGCACCCGAACAATCTATGTGGCACAGTTCTCTGATCCGCCGCTGAGGGTCTGGAAGTCAGAACCTCGAGTTCGGCATACAACTGCATGGCATCAGCATTGATCACCGCACCGCCCAAACGTTCGGCAACTGCCATTGCCACAGCCGACTTGCCGCTGGCCGTCGGCCCTGCGATAAGGATTGCGGATTTCATTCGAGTATTCCCCATGTCGCATGTCCTATCGCTGATTGCCGGTTCGCAAAAGTCCCCATTGCAGACAAAGCACATAAATACCGCATGCAAATTTCTGGAAAAGCTTGGGGCGGAGCTGGACACCGGGCAATGGCTCAGTGAGAAAATCGCCTGGCAGGCAGAGTTCGACAAGACACCTGACGGCGCCCTGAATGCCCTTCGCAGGAAAGCCGCAAAATGGCCGGTCGACATCAACATTCTCCACGCCACCAACCAGCGCAAGAAACTGCTTGTCGCCGACATGGACTCCACCATGATTGAACAGGAATGTATTGACGAACTGGCTGATGCAGCCGGTGCCGGCGAGGAAGTTAAAGCCATAACGGCACGCGCCATGAACGGCGAGGTGGAATTTGAGGATGCGCTGCGCGAGCGCGTTGCCGCCCTGAAGAACCTGCCGGCCGGTGTCATCGGCGAGATCATCGCCAACCGCATTACATTCATGCCGGGCGGGCGGGAATTGATTGCCACCATGCGCCAGAACAACGCCTATTGCGCGTTGGTTTCAGGTGGGTTTTCGCATTTTACCGCCTATGTAGGCGCAGAACTGGGATTCCACGAGCATCTGTCCAATGAACTGATCATCCGGAACAACCTCCTGACCGGTGAAGTTGCCAGCCCTGTTTTGGGCCGTGACGCAAAGGTTGCCACCCTGCGGCGCATCTCCGGGGATTTTGGCTTCACCCTGGATGAATCCATCGCGGTTGGAGATGGCGCAAACGACGTTGCCATGCTGCACACCGCAGGCATGGGCGTGGCACTTCACGCCAAACCTTCGGTGAAACAGCAGGTGGACATTCAGATTGACCACGCCGACCTGACGGCTCTGCTATACCTGCAAGGCTTCACTCGCGATGAGTTTGCTCGCCATCACTGAAGCGACCAGCCGCTGCGTTTCGTGAACCGGTTACTTGTTCTTCAGTCGTAACGCAATGAAATGCGGATCGAAGTTGCGTTGGGCCCGCAGCACCAGCATCAGGATAGAGCTGTCGCCTGCCTTTTCCGCCGCATCAATCGCCTTGGCCAGCTCTGCAGGCGAGGACGCCTTTACATCACCTACCTCGGCAATCACGTCGCCAGGCCGCAACTGCTTGTCTGCGGCGGCACCATCGGCGGCTACTTCAGAAACAATCACGCCTTCAGCCTTTTCCGGCACCTTGAACTTGGTCCGCAACTCGTCGGTCAGTTCTTCGACCGTAAGTCCCAGTATCTTTATCTCGGCACTTCCCGTCGCTGCTGCCTTCTCGTCGTCTGCTGCCTGGACCAGCTTTTCGCCTGTTTCAAGCCTGCCAAGGGTGACTTCGATTTCAAGTGGCTTGCCTTTGCGAAGCACTCCAACCTTGACCGTTGTATCCGGTGCCAGCTGGCCGACTACGCGTGACAGCTGACGGCTGTCTTTCATTTCCCGTCCATCCAGCGATACCACCACATCACCTGCCTTGATACCGGCTTTTTCAGCCGGGCTGGTGGCGGTCACGTCGGCCACCAATGCGCCATGGGCCTCGTCCAGCCCAAGGCTGTCGGCAAGATCCTCGGTGACGTTCTGGATCCGCACACCCAGCCAGCCGCGACGGGTTTCGCCAAATTTGATCAACTGATCGATGACATTGCGTGCCGTGTCACTCGGCACCGAAAATCCGATACCGATCGAACCACCTGACGGAGAGATGATCGCCGTGTTCACGCCGATAACCTTGCCGTCCATGGAAAACAGCGGCCCACCGGAATTACCCCGGTTGATAGATGCATCGGTTTGAATAAAATCATCATATGGGCCTGCATTGATGTTGCGGTTCATGGCAGACACGATGCCCAAAGTCACGGTTCCGCCCAGTCCGAAAGGATTACCAATCGCCATAACCCAGTCACCCACGCGCAGCGTGGAGGAATTGCCAAATTCGACAAATGGCAGAGGAGTATCGGATTCGACCTTTAACACCGCAATGTCGGTTTTCGCATCCTTACCGATCAACTCGGCCTTCAACCGCCGGCCATCATTGAAGATCACTTCAATTTCGTCAGCGCCATCAATAACGTGATTGTTGGTGATAACGGTACCTTCAGCACTTATCACAAAACCCGAACCCAGGGAATTGGCGTTGCGGGGGCGATTCGGTCTTTCCCCCGGTTCCTGGCCCTCTTGCTGTTTTTTGAAAAATTCCTCGAAGAATTCCCTGAATGGTGTTCCTTCCGGCACATTGGGAATCGGCACACCGCCACCTGAGACCTTCTGACTGGTCGAGATATTCACGACTGCAGGCGACAGTTGCTCCGCAAGATCAGCAACCGGAGCAGGACCCTGCGCGCGCGTTGTCTGCATGCCAATCAACCAGATGGCCAGTACGACAAACGCAAACAATGCTACGCGTGTCTTCGTTTGCATTGCCAAACTGGTGTTTACTGTAGCTACCTTAGCTCTCGCTCTGACGTTCATTGATTGAATTCTCTCCTGACGTGCGTTCTGGTTGTCCCTGGTACGGTCAATAATTGCGAACCCGAACGGCCGATTTGCATATGATTGTGGACATCATAAGCTGTATTGCGCAAGCCCCGGACAGCACTGTTCGTAACGATTTCGTGAGCCAGTCTTCCAGCTGTGCTCGTAACCCTGAACCAGCAAGATGGTTGATCGAACCAGACAAACCCATAAGCCTGATCGATCTAAAGTGATAGAGCAACTCTGCGGATTCAAGTGAACACATCTTGATCTATGCAAGAAAACTTCTTGCGACCCAGACAATCAACACTCCCGTACCGATGGCAGCCAGGCCGCAATTGCGCAATGCGCCTTCCGAAAACTGTGACGTCATTTGAGCCAGATCCCTCAAACGCCCTGGCGCCACCGCATAGAGCAGGCCTTCGATAACGAAGACCAGCCCGATTGCCGTGATCAGCTCACTCACTGTTGAGCCGGTGCCGGTGCCGATTGCTGGGTACCGAAGTACTTGAAGAACTCAGAATCAGGCTTAAGCACCAAAGTGGTATCGCTGTTCGACAGGCTTTTTGCATAGGCCTGCATGGAACGATAAAACGCGAAGAACTCCGGATCCTGCTGGAATGCTTCGGCAAACACCTTGTTACGGGTTGCATCACCGGTACCGCGCAGGATTTCAGACTCGCGTTGCGCCTTGGATATTAGCTCTACCGACTGTCTGTCGGCTTCCGCCTTGATGCGCGTGGCCTGTGCCTCACCAATGGCACGAAGTTCAGCGGCTTCAGCAAATCGTTCTGCATTCATCCGGGCATAGGTATCCTTCAAAACCTGCTCCAGCAAATCGGTGCGCCGGATCTTCACATCAACAACCTCGATACCGAGCGCTTCCGCTTCAAGGCGTACCTGATCGCGGATTTCCCGCATCATGGCTGCACGGTCCTTGGACAAGGCTGCATCAAACGAGCGACGTCCGTAAGTCTGGCGAAGAGCCGCATCGAGACGGGTTTCAATACGATCCTTGGCTCGGTTGAGCGATGCACCGACGGTTTCCCGGAACAGCCGCGGATTGTTCACGCGGATCATTGTCACCGTATCAACGACATAACGCCGGCTGTCGACCACCTGGACTTCCTTGTCCGGGCTTTCAAAGAACACAATACGATCTTCGATCCTGATCACATCCTGCACGAACGGCAGCTTGAAATAAAGTCCGGGCTTGTCGATCTCCCGCTGGATTTCACCAAGCTGTGTGACCAGTACTTTCTCTCTCTCGTCGACAACAAACACCGATGTCCACACGAGAAACGCAATCGCTGCGAGAACAATGGCTCCGAATGACTTGAACATGCCCATTACTGGTTCACCCCGGACGATTGCTGACGTTTCTGTACTTCCGGCAATGGCAGGTAGGGCACGACACCTGTACCGCCTTGCCCGCCGGCGTTACCCTCCACGATCACCTTGTTGGAATTCGACATGACGCCTTCCATCATTTCCAGGAACAGGCGCTTGCGCGTGACTTCCTTGGCCTTGGAGTATTCGGCGTATATGGACTTGAAGCGCTCGGCCTCACCTTCCGCCTCATTGACAATGCGAGCCGTGTAACCTTTCGCATCTTCAACGATTTTTGAGGATTCACCGCGCGCCTTACCCAGCACCTGGTTGCGATACTGCTCGGCTTCACGAATGAACTGGTTCTGGTTCTGCTCGGCACGCTGCACTTCTTCGAATGCATCTGCCACCTGCGGCGGCGGATCGGCCCGTTCCAGCAAGACGCCGAGAATTGAAATACCGGCCTTGTATGAGTCAAGTGCAGACTGAATAAGTTCGCGAACCTGTGCCTGCGCTTCCAGACGACCCTGGGTACGAAAATCCTCGGCCCGCGTACGCCCGACAATTTCACGCATCGCACTTTCAGATACGGTGCGAACCAGCATTTCCTGGTCGCGCACATTGAACAGGTACTCCGTCGGATCGGCTATCTTCCACTGCACCTTGAACTCGACATTGATCAGGTTCTGATCACCGGCCAGCATCAGGCTTCCAGAGCTTCGGTCACCGCCGCCAAAATTGATCTGGCTAACACTTTCCACGGGAAGTTTTTCCATGGTCTCGATTGGCCACGCTGCAAATCTCAGGCCCGGCAGTACGGTGCGGTTATATTCACCAAGCCGCAGGACCACGCCCTGTTCTTCGGCTTCTACCGTGTGAAAACTGTTGAACGCCCAAAACGCCCCGATGGCGATCAGGCCGATTATCCACGGACTCTTGCCGCCGCCACCCTGTGGCAGAACGGTCTTGAGCCGATCCTGGCCCTTGCGAATCAGATCTTCCAGATCTGGAGGCGTTCCCTGTCCGCCACCGCGACCGCCACCGGATGGTTTCTGTCCCCATGGTCCATCGCCGCCACCGTTTCCGCCGCCGCCTTGCCAGCCACCACCCTTTTTATTCCATGGCATATCGTGCTCGTATCCTTGTCATTGGGCTTATTGCCGAAGCTGCAAACAGCCGGCGTTCAATCTGTCTTAGGTGGTATAGGCAAACGCGAACGTCAAGTCCATGGATCAACGCGTCACTCATTGTGCACATGCAAATCAGCGGGTCAGTGCCTGTGCATGCCAGGCCACATGATCACCGATGAAGCTGGCGATAAAAAAGTAGGAATGGTCATAGCCTGGCTGCATTCGCAAGGTCAGGGGATGGTCAGCCTGGGCACAGGCAATTTCTATGAGCTGCGGTTTCAACTGTTCCTGCAGAAAATCGTCGGCGTCACCCTGGTCAATCAGGATCGGCAGTTTTTCACCCGCCTGTCCGATCAGAACACATGCATCGTGGGCTGCCCAGGCATCTGTGTCATCGCCCAGGTAACCGCCAAGTGCCTTTTGGCCCCAGGGGCAGTTCATCGGCGATACAATGGGAGAAAACGCCGATACAGAGCGGTATTTCCCCGGGTTTTTCAGTGCAATGGTCAGCGCGCCATGGCCACCCATCGAATGACCGGAAATGGCCTGACGTTCCATGTTTACATTGAAGTTCGCGGCCACTACGCCGGGCAGTTCCTGCGTGATGTAGTCATACATGTGGTAATGCTTCACCCACGGTTCCTGTGTGGCGTTGACATAAAAGCCGGCGCCAAGACCAAAGTCATATGCAGCTTCAGGATCATCCGGTACACCGTCTCCGCGTGGCGATGTATCGGGCATGACAATCGCAACCCCGTGTTCTGACGCATAACGTTGGGCACCGGCCTTGGTCACGAAATTCTGATCAGTGCAGGTAAGGCCCGACAGCCACCACAGCACCGGCACTTTCGCATGAGCCGCCAGCGGAGGTAAAAATATCGAAGCAGTCATTTCACACTGGCAAACGTCACTCGTGTGTGAAAATTGTATCTGCCTGCCGCCAAAACATACATTCCCGCCCTTGATCTCGACATTTGTCATACAAAAGTTCCCCAAATCGTCACAACATGCCCTTTATTGCATACCCGGCATGATTTTGGCTGCATCGTCAATGCTTGCGTCCCGCGCCGTTTTCGCACACCTTGCAGCAGGATCTGGATCCCAGATCAGGCGGGCATTCCAATGACATTACAATCAACAACAGCCTTGACACATCAGGCAACCATCTCGCGCGGGCTGGCGCTTATGGCTATTGCAATGCTTGTCATCCCGTCAATGGATATTCTGGGCAAACTGCTTTCAAAGGAAATCAACGGCATTCAGGTTGCCCAGTGGCGGTTCGGCTTTCAGGCATTGCTGATCCTGCCGGTACTGTTGTGGATCAGGGGCGCAAGCGGACTGCTGCCAAATCGCATTGGCCTGAATATCGTCCGCGCACTTTTGATGGCCTGTGCTGTCACCAGTTTTTTCACTGCATTGCGCTGGATGCCGGTGCCAGATGCCATAGCCGTGTTCTTTGTTGAGCCGTTGATACTCACCATCCTGTCCGCCATTTTCCTGAAAGAACACATAGGCTGGCGGAGGCGATGTGCGGTCCTGACGGGATTTGTCGGCGCGCTGATCGTCATTCAGCCCAGTTATGCGGTATTTGGCGCGGTATCGCTATTGCCGGTTTTGACCGCCTGCCTGTTTGCAACATACCTGATCCTGACTAAAAAACTGGCCTCGACCGAAGACCCCCTCACCATGCAGTTCTTCTCCGGTATTACCGGTTTTGCTTTTCTGGCTTTGGTCGCTGGCGCCGGGTCGTCGGCAGATATCTCCATCCTGGCCGTCATCTGGCCCAGCTCCATGCAGTGGCTCATGCTGGCCGGTGTCGGCATCATTGCGACCGTGTGCCACCTGATGATTGTGCATGCCTTCAGGCGCGCGCCGGCCTCCGTACTCGCACCGTTTCAGTATCTCGAGATCGTGTCGGCCACGACACTCAGTTTTCTGGTGTTTCACGACACTCCCAACGCCTGGAAATGGGTCGGCATATCCATCATAATAGGATCAGGATTGTATGTCTGGTGGCGTGAGCGGCAGATGGGATGAGCATTGGCGCGCGCAGCATGTGAATATTCAACGAGAACCTGCCAAAATCAGCCCCTCACCGCCTGACCCGCCGCAGTTCCCGTTCCAGCACATCCAGAAACCGGGACCTGTCCTGCTTCGAAAACGGCCTGCCGCCGCCGCCCTGATTGAGCGGATTGGCCGCGCGCAGGTCGCTCATCAGATCGCGCATCGACAGTATCTGGCCAATATTCTTCTCGTCCAGCACATCGCCATTGTGCTTGACCACGCAGGCGCCGCTCTCAATGCAGCGTGCCGCCAGCGGAATGTCGCCGGTAATGCAGATGTCACCCTTGCCTGCCCGTTCGGCTATCCACTTGTCCGCAACATCCGGGCCGTCCGGCACGATCACCGTTTCAACCATCGGATCAGGATCAGGCCGGATACCGCCATTTGACACTACAAACACCTTTACCGCATGACGTCTGGCCACGCGGGTCACCTCGGCTTTCACCGGACAGGCGTCTGCATCAACGTAGATTGCGGTCAATAGACAACAACTGCCCGGATCGATTCACCTGCGTGCATAAGGTCAAAACCCTTGTTGATATCTTCCAGTGCCAGGGTGTGGGTAATCATCGGATCAATGTCGATCTTGCCGTCCATGTACCAGTCGACGATTCTGGGCACATCGGTGCGGCCTCTGGCGCCGCCGAACGCGGTACCGCGCCATGACCGGCCCGTGACAAGCTGGAACGGGCGGGTGGAAATCTCCTGGCCAGCGCCTGCAACACCAATGATGATGCTTTCGCCCCATCCCTTGTGGGCGCATTCCAGCGCCATGCGCATCAGCTTGACATTGCCGACACACTCGAATGAATAGTCGGCTCCGCCACCGGTCAGTTGAACCAGATGGGCAACCAGATCACCTTCAACGTTGTTCGGGTTCACAAAGTGGGTCATGCCGAACTTGCGGCCCCACTCTTCCTTGCCTGCATTGAGGTCCACACCAACAATCATGTTGGCTCCGGCAAACCGTGCGCCCTGAACAACATTCAGACCAATGCCACCCAGCCCGAAAACCACGACATTTGAGCCCGGCTCCACCTTGGCCGTATTGATGACCGCTCCAATACCGGTGGTCACGCCGCAGCCGATATAGCAGATCTTGTCAAACGGGGCTTTCCTGTTGACCTTGGCCAGGGCAATTTCCGGCAGCACGGTATGATTGGCGAACGTCGAACAGCCCATATAGTGCAGGATTTTCTCGCCCTTGTAGGAAAACCTGCTGGTACCATCCGGCATCACGCCTGCACCCTGAGTAGCGCGAATCTTCTGGCACAGATTTGTCTTGGGATTGAGACAATACTCGCACTCGCGGCATTCAGGCGTGTAAAGCGGGATTACGTGATCGCCGGCTTCAAGTGTGGTTACGCCCGGGCCAACTTCAAGCACAACACCAGCGCCTTCATGCCCCAGAATGGCCGGAAACGCTCCTTCCGGGTCATCGCCCGAGCGAGTGAACTCGTCCGTATGACAAATACCGGTGGCCTTGATCTCAACCAGCACCTCACCGGCCTTTGGACCCTCCAGGTCAACTTCAACGATTTCAAGCGGTTTACCGGCCTCAAATGCAACGGCTGCACGGGTCTTCATGGGTTGCCCTCCATACTCGATCAGCGTGTGTACTGTGGGGCAGTTTGTCAATGAAGCCATCGCGCTGCAACCCCCAAACACGACCGGTGAACAGTCCGCAGACTTTCAATATTTGTTAAGTTTCATTCACCATCGCGGTTAGCTCTGGTCTTTTGGGTAAAAGTTGTTGCACAATCGCCGCGACCGGACGGCAAAAAGTCCGATCCAGTGTGATATAGGGAGAAACATTCACATGTCAGACAAAGACAAACTCAACCGGATTTTGAAGTCGCCGGAAGTATCCCGGCGCGAATTTATCCAGTATGCCGTTGCCGGTGGCGTAGCAGCCGGACTGGCCGGATCCATGTTCGACAGGGCCAGAGCGGCTACCCCTCAAAAAGGCGGTGCCTACATTCAGGCCCTGACCGGCGGTGGTACCAAGGATGTGCTGGATCCGGCACAGACAAATGACTCATACATGATCAACGTGGGCAACCAGCTCAGGAACAACCTGACTGAAATCGCGCCCGATGGTCAGTTGCGCGCTGAACTTGCCGAAAGCTGGGAAAGCGCCGATGCGAAGACTTGGGCGTTCAAGCTCCGCAAGGGTGTCGAATTCCACAACGGCAAGACGCTGGATGCCAATGACGTGGTGGCATCCTTCAACCATCACCGTGGCGAAGGCAACAAGTCTGCAGCTTCCGGCCTGACCAAGCAGATCAAGGACGTCAAGGCCGACGGCGACATGGTGATGTTTGAGCTGGACGGCGGCAATGCCGACTGGCCGTTCATCGTATCTGACTACCATCTGATGATCTGCCCTGCCGACGGTGATAAAATGGCCTGGGACAATGGTGTTGGAACCGGTGGTTACAGCCTTGAGAAATTCGAACCTGGTGTTACTACGGTTGTTAAACGCAATCCAAACTACTGGAAGGAAAACGCCGCCTACTTCGACAGCATTGAAAACCTGTTCGTGGCAGATGCCAATGCACGTACCACCGGCGTTCGCACTGGTTCACTGCACTCCATGTCGAACCTCGACCTGAAGACGGTTGCCCTGCTTGAAAAGGATCCGAATGTTCTGGTCAAGCCGACATTCGGCAACAAGCACGCAACGTTGCCCATGCTGTGCAACACCGCACCATTTACCGACAATAATGTTCGCCTGGCGCTCAAGTATTCCGTTGACCGCGAGGAACTTGTCAGGAAAATCCTGCGCGGCCAGGGTGAAGTCGGCAATGACTCTCCGGTTGGACCTGCCAACATTTACCGCGCGACACCGGAAGAAATGCCTCAGCGTGTGTACGATCCCGAGAAGGCAAAATTCCATCTCAAGGAGGCTGGCCTTGAAAACCTGGAAGTGTCTCTGCACATTGCAGATACAGCCTTTGAAGGCGCTGTGGATTCTGCCCAGCTTTATGCTGAGACCGCCAAGGCCTCCGGCATCACCATCAATGTGGTCCGCGAAGCAGATGATGCTTACTGGGACGATGTCTGGCTCAAAAAACCATGGTGCGGTTCCTACTGGGGTGGCCGCCCGACCGAAGACTGGGTGTTCTCGCAGATTTACTCCTCCGGTGCTGACTGGAACGAGAGCAAGTGGGAGAACAAGCGTTTCAACGAGCTTCTTGTTCAGGCCCGTGGCGAACTGGATGCTGCCAAGCGCCGCGAGATGTATGTCGAAATGCAGAAAATCTGCCGGGACGATTGCGGCTCGGTCATTCCGATGTTCATGGCCTACACCCACGCAATCTCCAGAAAAATCGGGTTGCCGGAACAACTCGCCAACAACTGGGAGCTGGATGGCCACAAGAACGGCGAACGCTGGTGGATGGCAGGCTAGACCTGCAGTAGACAACAATAGCCGTCGAATGATGGCATAAAGCAAAAAATCCGCACCTCCCTGATATGAGGAGGTGCGGTTTTCTTTAGCCGAAACCGGATCACAACCAGCACTCATGACGGAAACGAAATCATCACTGAAACCAGCGGCCGGCTTTTCCGGGCCGGAACGCGATGCCGTGTACAAGGCCATCTTCAACCGCCGGGATGTGCGTGACCAGTTTTTACCTGATGCCATTTCACCGGAAGTGCTTGATCGCATACTGACCGCAGCCCATCACGCACCGTCAGTGGGCTTTTCGCAACCCTGGAGCTTTTTGCTCATTCGCTCCCTTGGCAAGCGCCGGCAGGTGCATGAACTGTTCAGTGCTGCCAATGAAGAAGCCGCCGGCATGTTTTGCGATGAACGCGCAAAACTCTACCAGTCACTCAAGCTGGAAGGCATTTTGAAAGCACCCCTGAATATCTGTGTCACCTGCGACCGGACCCGCGGCGGCAAGGTTGTGCTGGGCCGCACCCATAACCCCGAGATGGATCTATACTCAACGGTTTGCGCTGTCCAGAATATGTGGCTGTCAGCACGGGCTGAAGGCATCGGCATGGGCTGGGTAAGCATCTATCAGCATGATGCACTGCGTGAGCTGCTCAATATACCAGATCACGTACAGATCATTGCCTACCTGTGTATCGGGCACGTTGAAGAGCTCTACGAACGCCCGGAACTGGAAGTAAAGGGGTGGACCGACCGGCTGGCAATGGCAGACGTTGTGCACGAAGAAAGCTGGCCTGATTCGAAAACCGGTAGGTGACATTCCTCACATCACGTCGACGTCAATGCGGCTAGGGTCCCTTCAAGTTAACCGCTATACTTGAAGAGACCGGAGCCATGAACCGCCAGATCGATAAATCCGAAAACCCAGAAATCCGTTCCATTTCCAGACCGGCGCTGATCCTGGCGGTCGTTCTTACCATCGCGTGGTTTAGCATGGTGGCAATTGCAATCGCTAGCACCGGAAACACCGAAACAGCAAGCGCATACGGCATTGACGGCTTTCAGGCCAACACCCTGGTTGCTTCACGCTAAACACCACTTTCTGTTCGCCGGTTGGGCAACTTAAAAGCTGGAAAAATCGAACAACTTCCGATCCAGCAAATGACTGGGCCGGGCTTCGGCCAACGCTTTCAGCATGGTGTCCTTTCGCCCGGGCTGGCGAACTTCCATGGCATTCAGCATCGCCTTCATCTGGTTGCGCTTCAGGCCATCCTGCGACCCGCACAGGTCGCAGGGGATGATCGGAAAATTCAGTCCGGCGGAGAACTTCCCAACATCGTCCTCGGCACAATAGGCCAGTGGGCGCAATACGGTCAGGTCGCCCTCGTCGTTGCGAAGTTTGGCTGGCATGGCTTCAAGCCTGCCAGCGTACATGAGGTTGAGAAAGAACGTTTCCAGAATATCTTCGCGATGGTGGCCAAGTACAATGGAAGAACAGCCTTCCTCACGCGCAATGCGATACAAATTTGCCCGCCTCAGTCGCGAACACAGCGCACAATAGGTCCCACCTTGCGGAATTTTTTCGGTAACGATGGAGTACGTATCGCGGTACTCAATACGGTGTTTGACACCATGCGCATCCAGGAACTCCGGCAACACGTGCCTGGGAAACCCGGGCTGGCCCTGGTCAAGGTTGCAGGCCAGCAGGTCAACCGGCAACAGTCCCCGCCATTTCAGTTCGCTCAGTATCGCCAAAAGCGCAAAACTGTCCTTTCCGCCGGACAGGCACACCAGCCAATTGCCGCCGTCATTCGGCACCATCGAGAAATCATCCATGGCCTGACGCACATTGCGTACCAGCCGCTTGCGCAACTTGCGGAACGACACGCTGTCAGGCGCTTCCCCCAATAGGGACGGGCCTCCAGCTTCCTCATGACTTGCAATGTTCCCGGCAGAACTCATGAGCGCTGCCTATCCTTCCAGCTTGAGTTTGTCCACTGTTCTGCCGGCAACATCACGCCCACTCGCCCAGGCGCCGTGAGCTGTAGCTTGCCATTGCGTCGAGAAAGCTTCACCGGCAAAAACCAGATTGCCGGTATCTGCCTCTATCATTTTATGACGCAGGTGCGCACATCCCGGTTTTGAAAAACTGTAGCCACCACGTACAAACAGGTTGTCACCCCAGCCTGTAACCGCCGCATTCACCATCCTGATCTTGATCCCGGACCCAAATCCGGCAATCAGCCGCTCCATGACGAACTCGACCATTGCAGCATCCCCTTCTGCCAACAGGTCCCTGGCGACACTGCCTGCAACATGGCCAACAACCATGGGTTTGCCGAAATTGTCAAACTGGAAGTTGACCGGCAAGCCGCCATCCACGGGTAGTATATTGACTGAAGACTGCTCAATGTGGCCGAAGACATCGCTGTCGAATGCAATCGCCACTTTCTCGTAGTAGCCGCACGGCACATTTTCAATCAAGGTCAGCAGGTCCCGCACGGGTCCTGCACCAAATTCTATGACCCCTGAATTCAATACTGAAGTAGATGCCGTGACAATTGCCGCCCTGGCGTCAATTGAACCATTGCGGGTTGTAACACTGACACCATCAGTGCGCTGGTCAATGCCGGCAACCGGCGTGTTCAGCCGGACTGGCAGCCCTTCCGCCAGCCGTTCGATCAGATCGCCATAACCGGTCTTTACCGGCCAGTTGAGATCGGTGTCCACGTAATCGGCATAACCGCTGGTTGATACCTGCTCCGGGTCTCCGGACGACATGAGCTGTATCCAGTGACGAACAATCGGCGCAAGGTCTCCAGCGTCCGGCAAAACCTCTGCGATCGATACGTCACGCCCGTTGCCACCTGCCTGGTAAACGGCTTCAAAGGCGGAATGCATGATATCCAGCGTATATGCGCGGCCGGCTTTGTCTGCCCATTCTCCGTTCGCCCAGACGGCATTCCAGTCGGCGCGCCCTTCGGTCAGGTACTCCGTACCAACCCGGTCGGCTTCTGCCACCAGCGGGTTGACGTCTGCACAATGCATCCAGTGACATCCCTGATCCCAGGAATGCGGCAAGGAGGTTTTGTCCGTATAGGCGCGTCCTCCAACGCGGTCAGACGCCTCCAGCACAACAAATGACACCCCGCGCCTCTGCAGTTCCATGCCGGCGCCAACACCGGCGGCCCCTGCCCCGACGATCACAACATCCGGTTGTCTGCTCATGAATTGACCCGGTCCAGTACGATCAGTGTGAACGCCGCGTCGTCACGCTCGCCTTTGGGAAACGTGCGTCGCTCGACCTCCTTCCAATCGCCGTCCTTCAGCGCAGGCAGGAAAGTATCACCTTCGACTTCCATATGAACCCGTGTCAGGTAAATCCTTGTTGTCCGATCCAGTGCAGCGGCATAAACCTGCCCGCCACCTATGATCGAGACTTCAGTTTCTCCGGCACACAAGGCCAGCGCCTCGTCCACTGAATGAGCCAGTTCCGCGCCATCAGCAGAAAAATCCGTTTGCCGCGAAATGACGATGTTGCGTCGGCCCGGCAGCGGCTTTCTGGGCAAACTGTCCCAGGTACGCCGGCCCATGATTATCGGCTTTCCGTGTGTGATTTCCCTGAACAGTTTCAAATCCGATGACACATGCCATGGCAACCCCCCATCCCTGCCGATGACGTCGTTTTCCGAAGCCGCCACAACAGCTGATATCCGCATCATGCGTGCTCCGCCAACATCACAATTTCATCATCGGTTAGTTGCCACGTATCGGCACCCCGGCGAATCTGGCCGCCGATCTGTCTGTAAAATCTCTGACCTGCCTCATTGTCTTTCATGGCCAGCCATTCAAACCGTGTATATCCCCGTTCTACGCAAATTCGTGCCAGAGCTTTCACCAGTGCAAAACCGGCACCGGTACCGCGAGCGCTGCTGCTGACACAAATGTCTTCCATATAGAGTTTTGGTCTGGCGGAAAATGTTGTGAAAACTTCGTACCAGTAGGCAAAGCCGACAACCTCACCCTTGTTTTCGGCAATGAGACATCCTCGATGGTCACACATCGAAACCAGCACGGCTTCCAGTTCTTCCGGCTTGGATACAACACGATCCAGTTCATCGTGATGATTCGCCAGTTCGCACACCAGCCGATGTAAAACCGGGCCGTCACCGGCTTTAGCTTCGCGAATTGTAATGTTCATACGGCTATCGGCGCTGCAATACTGGGGTGGGCCTCATAACCGATGATATCAAAGTCCTCATACACAAATTCATCCAGCGACTTGACGTCCCGCTTCATCACCAGCCTTGGCAAGACAAGTGGCGTTCTCCTCAACTGTTCATCGGCCTGCTCAAGATGGTTCAGATAAATATGCGCATCCCCCAGGGTGTGGACGAACTCGCCAACCTTCAAACCGGTTACATGGGCGATCATGTGCGTCAGCAAAGCATAGGATGCAATATTGAAGGGGACGCCCAGGAATATATCAGCGGAACGCTGGTAGAGTTGGCAGGACAGTTTGCCGTCTGCGACATAGAACTGGAACAGGCAGTGACACGGTGGCAGCGCCATCTTGTCAACATCAGCCGGGTTCCACGCAGTCACGATCAGGCGGCGTGAGTCTGGTGTTTTCCTGATGCGTTCCACTACACCCGCGATCTGATCTATCGTTGAACCGTCGCTTGCAGGCCATGAGCGCCACTGATGACCATAGACCGGGCCGAGATCGCCGTTTTCATCAGCCCATTCGTCCCAGATTGAAACTTCGTTCTCATTCAGCCAATTGATGTTGGTATCACCGCGCAGGAACCACAACAGCTCGATGATGATGGAACGAAGATGCAGTTTTTTGGTTGTCAGCACCGGAAACCCGTCGGCCAGGTCAAATCTCATCTGATGACCAAACACCGACAAGGTCCCGGTTCCTGTGCGATCACCTTTACGCGTACCGCCGTCGCGCACTGTCCTGAGCAAGTCGAGATACTGCTGCATCTGTCAAATCTCCGAATTCCCGCAAACCTGCCGGAAGAAACCGCCGGCAATGGTTGGCCAACCATTTGACACATTAAAAGACAACGTCAGCAGTCACCCTGTTTAACCAAGCGCGCTCATTGTGCCGGATTCTTCTGCAAGCAGGTAATAAAACGTTACCCGGCTTTTCTGCCGTTCGTCCTTCATTTTTTCACAAACCGCAGCAATAGCCCTGTCAGCAGCATCACCGGCCAGGCCGAGTTTTTTGGAAGCAAAGCCATCGCGCACCCGGCCAAGCTCAACAGGATCAGCACACGAAACCAGGGAAGCATCTCGGGAACGCAGCGCGATACCGCAATATTTCACGATTGTATCAACGGCTGCGGTGTTGATGTTGCCGGCAAAATTCTCAACATCTCTGTAGTACTGTGAATTATCGGCCATTGTGCTCCCTTTCTGCGTCAAACTCCATACACCGAAAAGTATGCGCATACCAAACCATCACCATGTGCGCACATCTGTCCCTTGCCGCAGAGTACACTTCTGCACCATCGGAAACCATTATCACATCGCGAAAAATTGGGAAGGCCAAAGGCAACCGCTCGAAGGTACTGCCGGCGAGATTTCACAAGGCTTTATTTTGCCGCGATAGCACACTATATTGGTGTTGCTGGTGCTTGCATCAGATATGGCGATAAATGGCGATCATAATAAACCATTCGGACCCGGGGGCAGTACCCGGCACCTCCACCAAATGCTGCTTACATATTGCATCAGGTGGTCAGTTAACCCCAAGAAGCAGCATCTGCTGGGGGTGAACCAGGATCGACGAGGGCGTAAAGGATTTGCTTTTGCTCGGCATTGTACCGCCGTTATCGGGCTATTTTAGTAGTTGCAAACGACAACTATGCGGAAGCACGTCTGGCTGCGTAACGCAGTCTGATCGCTTCGATCTAAGTCCTGGGCCCTCGCAGGTCCAGGCGGGGTTCGGGGGCACCTGGCAACAGAAGCCCCCACTTGTTCATTGGTGACGATAGGCTGGCAGGAATGTGATCAGGATCACAAAACCACTCACCAGATCGTCATTTCCGCTTCGGCGCAGTTGGCGATAGATAAGGTCAACGCTCTTTTGAGCTCCACCAGCAAAAATTTGCGAGGACCCTGAAAATGCCAAGACATGTCACAGCAACTGCTGTTGTTGCGCTTTCTGCCCTGTCCATGCTTTCTGCTGCTTCAACCGCTGAAGAGGCTGAAATCATTGAACTGACACAAACAGCCTGCCAGTTTGTGGAAGTGGAAGCCAAGGACCACGGCTACAAATCCACACAAAAGGCTGACTGTGAAGCCATCAATGCGAAAACTGCCGATGAACGTCTCAAGTCAGCCAAGGTGTTGACCCTGAAGCCGGGCAAGCACGTATTCCGTGTGACCAACAAGAATGTGCCGTATGGCCTCGGTTTCTATCTGCGTGGCGCTGGCCTCAGCCGTCTTAGTCTGCCGAAAGTCTCCGGCGGCGGTCTGGACTTGGGTGTTTCCAAGGATTACGCAATCGACCTTACGCCAGGCACTTATTATTTTTCGTGCCCATTGAACACAACACCTGATTATACGATTGAGGTCGAAGGTTAGCCACCTGCCAGGGTCAGTGATTCTGAGGATAACCGTCAGCCCTGATCTTCGGCGCGAGCACGGTGTTCATGTTCAAAACCAGTTCTGCGCAGGTTTCAACAGCTATTGGGAGTTTCGGCGTTCTAGCAATGGCCGAAACGCTCCCAAAGCTGTAAGCTGTGACACGAAACGAGGAATCAGTAGTCAGGAATTGGAATACAGATCGTGAGTGACGGAGACAGCATGCCCGAAGACCTGATGCGTTATGACGTTCTGGCGCAACATGCATTGCGATCAGTTGTCAAGCTCGCTTTGCAGCGCGTTGTGAGAGACGGTTTGCCGGGCGAACATCACTTCTTTATATCATTTGACACAAACTATCCGGGCGCAGCTGTTTCCAAACGCATAAAGGCAAAATATCCCGACGAAATGACGATTGTGCTGCAACACCAGTTCAAGAACCTCAATGTTTTCGATAAATACTTCGAGGTCGAATTGTCTTTTGACAATATACCGGAACGGCTGGTAATACCGTTTGCCTCAATCAAGGGCTTTTTTGACCCTACTGTACAGTTTGGCCTGCAGTTTGAACCTGGTGCTCTAGACAGTGGGGAAGATGGAGAGGCAGTTGATGTCGAAAACCGGAGCAATCTGCCTGATCCCGATAATCCGGTTCCAGATGCCAGCAGTGCCAATGATGAAGCAGGTACAGCAAGAGCATCCAACGATGATACAACGGTGGTTTCACTGGATGCATTTCGCAAAAAATAGTTTCTGTCTTGCGGGTATCAAAGTCCTGAACACAACTTGGCTGTCAGCATTGGGTGCAATTGTCATGTTGTCTTCAATCGAGGCCGCCGCCCAGACCAAAGGTACCGTTAAGGATATCGAAAAACCTCCTGTCCCTGCTATTTCACGGGCAGTTCCGGCAAAGTATTACTTTGGCCACATGATGGGACCTGCTCCACTGAAACCGGAAGTGTTCGGTTCGTATGCAAGAGGATGTGTTGCTGGAGCTGATGAATTGCCCGCCGACGGGCCGGCATGGCAGGTAATGCGGCCGTCCCGGGATCGGGCCTGGGGCCACCCGGATCTGATCAAGCTGGTCAGGCAGCTTGCTGCCGAGGCCAAACAGCATGATGGCTGGAACGGATTGCTGGTAGGTGATCTGCAACAACCGCGCGGCGGACCCATGCTGTCCGGCCACGCATCGCATCAGGCCGGTCTGGACGCCGATATCTGGCTGACACCAATGCCCGACAGAACCCTCACCAGAGCGGAGCGCGAGACCAAATCTGCAGTCCTGATGACACTGGATCGCAAACGCATCAACCCGGAGCGCTGGACAGAGGCCCATGCACGTCTGATCAAAAGGGCTGCATCATACAATCAGGTGGCCCGCATTTTTGTTCATCCTCCAATCAAGAAGGCATTGTGTGACTGGGCGGGGAAAAAAGGCGCCTGGCTTGCAAAGGTACGTCCGATCAAGGGCCACAATTATCATTTCCATGTGCGCATGAAGTGTCCAGCCGGTTCGCCGCAATGCAAAAATCAGGCAGCCCCAAGCCCCAAGGACGGCACCGGGTGCGGCGGTGAACTTGCCTATTGGTACTCCAGTGAACCGTGGAAGAAACCAGTTTACAAAAAGAGTGAAAAACGTCCTACAATCGTCAATGGGATACCGATTCCGCGCAAGAGACCTGTTGCGTACCAGACGCTTGCCTGGCTGCCGGAGGCATGCCTCGCGCTCGTCAAGATTCAGTAAATTGCCGGTCCCTGTGCTGCTGCAGTCGACCGTTTCTTTGGCAAAACTCGAGAAACCGCGGGACAAGTAACCGATTCGCAGCTAATCTTGCTTGGGGAAAGCGAGAAAATCGGACAACCCGGGAGGTCAAAACATGAAGAAATTACTCCTTTCACTTACTTTGGCGACCGCCGCAACAATGGCTGCCATGACTGGCGTAAAGGCAGCACCGGCAACAGCCGGCGACCTTTCCCGGTCCACGGTTGAAAATTCTGCAATCGAAGGCCTGACATTTGTTCACCTCAGAGATAACACTCACAATTGTCGCGTGCACGGCATATCGTGTGGCGGTTTTGGCATCTTTCCCGGTGGTGTCTTTATTGGCCCTGGTTACTATAACTACGATGGTTCCTATACCAGGTCGTGTACTCGCGTTCGCAGATATTGCCGGGATGAATGGGGCGGTGGAAATCGCTATCGCCGCTGCGTACGCGACAGGGATTGCACGCCATAATACCAGGCAACCGAGTAAATCACTTTGAAAACGCGGTCGGTTTTGCCTGCCGCGTTTTTGTGCTCTTACAACTGCTATATATCTGTTGCACAAGAATGACATGACGCATTGTATTCACCATGAACAATCTGCTCAGGGCAAACATCACCATGTCTCCCCTATCCCTGTTCTCGCGGCTTGGCCGTTTCTGGCGCGGAAACCTTCATACACATTCCACCTTGTCCGACGGCGCACTTGAGCCGGCACAGGTCATCGATGCCTACCGCGAAGCGGGCTATGATTTCATGTGTCTGAGTGATCATTTTATCGGGCACTATGACTGGCCGGTGGCCGACACCTGCTCCCTGCGGACTGATAATTTCACAACGATTATCGGCGCTGAACTGCATGCTCCGGCCACCGCGGTTGGTGAGCTGTGGCATATTCTCGCCAATGGCCTGCCTCTGGATTTTGCACCATGCGGAAACGATGAAGATGGCCCCGCACTGGCGTTGCGTGCAGCAAAAGCCGGCGCCTTTGTAACCATCGCCCACCCCGACTGGTCGCAACTCACCATGGATGATGGTCGCGCGCTCAGTGAAATCGCCCACGCAGTAGAGATCTACAATCACGGTTGCGAGGTGGAAAATGATCGCGGACGCGGCTTTTACCTGCTGGATCAACTGCTCAACGAGAACCGGCGCCTGACCAGCATCGCCACGGATGATGCTCATTTTCGCGATCACGACCACGATGCATTCGGTGGCTGGGTGCATGTCAAGGCACACAGTCTCGATCCGGAGGTGTTGCTGGCAGCGCTTAAAGCAGGTGATTTTTATTCAAGCCAGGGGCCGCAGTTCCACGCGCTCGAACTCGATGGCAGCGTGCTTTCCATCGAATGTTCGCCCGTCAACGCCATTTCCGTGAATGGCGGCACCTCCAGAACAGTGTCGCGCACCGGCCGTTCATTGACCCGTATCACGCTCGATCTGGCCAACCTTGACAATGGCTGGCTCAAATGCCCGCCATCCAGATGGTTGCGAGTTGTCATACGCGATGAGGCCGGAAAATGCGCCTGGACCAACCCGATTTGGCTCGAGGACATTGGCCTGAGCTGACGCCCGTGCTAGACGCTTGCTCCAGCAGTGACAACGATTTTTCCGACGGAGCAGACCGAGCATGGCAAATATCCGCACAGAGACCGACACCTTTGGTCCCATCGAAGTAGACAGCAGCCGCTACTGGGGCGCACAGGCCCAGCGCTCCTTGGACAACTTCAGGATTGGCTGGGAAAAGCAGCCTTTGCCCGTGGTCAGGGCGCTGGGTATCGTCAAGCGCGCGTGTGCAGAAGCCAACATGAAACTAGGCCGGCTGGACATGAAACGCGGCAATGCAATCATCAAGGCTGCACAGGAGGTCATCGACGGCAAGTTGAATGACCACTTTCCCCTGGTCGTGTGGCAGACAGGCTCCGGTACCCAGTCGAACATGAATGCCAACGAGGTAATCTCCAACCGCGCGATTGAAATGCTTGGCGGCACAATGGGGTCCAAGGATCCCGTCCACCCCAATGATCATGTCAACATGAGCCAGTCATCGAATGACACTTACCCGACGGCCATGCATGTTGCATGCGTTGAGCAGGTGGTTCGCGACCTGTTGCCGTCTCTCAAACATTTGCACAAGGCGCTGGCCCGCAAGGCGAAGCAGTGGGAAAAGATCATCAAGATCGGCCGCACACACACACAGGACGCCACACCAATTACACTTGGCCAGGAGTTCTCCGGTTATGCAAAGCAGGTTGAAAACGGCATAGTGCGGGTTGAGCAGACACTGCCTGCCCTGATGGAACTTGCCCAGGGAGGAACTGCGGTTGGTACCGGGCTCAACGCACCGAAAGGTTTCGACAAGATGGTGGCCAGCAATATTGCAGGCATAACAAAGCTGAAATTCAGGACGGCGCCAAACAAGTTCGAAGCCCTCGCGGCTCATGACGCAATGGTCATGGCACATGGCGCCATCAACACCATAGCAACGTCCCTGTTCAAGATCGCCAATGACATTCGTTTTCTGGGATCCGGCCCCCGCTCAGGCCTGGGCGAACTGGCTCTTCCTGAAAATGAACCCGGCTCGTCGATCATGCCAGGCAAGGTCAACCCGACACAGTGCGAGGCACTGACACAGGTATGTGTCCAGGTATTTGGCAACAACGCCACGCTGACATTTGCCGGGTCGCAGGGCCACTTCGAACTGAACGTATTTAACCCGGTAATGGCATACAATTTCCTGCAGTCAGTGCGGTTATTGTCCGATGCAACCGTATCATTCACCGACAACTGCGTCACAGGCATCAAACCACGCAGGGACAATATCAAGGCCGGACTCAACCGGTCACTCATGCTGGTTACCGCCCTTGCGCCGAAATATGGCTATGACCTGGCAGCCAGAATCGCAAAAACAGCCCACAGGAACGGCACGACACTACGTGAAGAAGCTGTCGCTGCCGGTATAGATGCAGCAGACTTCGACAATATAGTGCGGCCGGAAGACATGATCGGACCGAAGTGATTAAACCATGACCAAGGTGACAAATCTGAACCGGTTCCGAAAATCCAGAACCCGTTCGGAAAGGCAAAAACGGGCGGCAGAGAACCGTGTGCGGTTCGGGCGCACCAAAGCAGAAAAGGTTCTCAGCGAGGCTCGCAAAACCAAAGCTGAAATCCATCTGGACGGGCACAAGCTCGAAAAAGATGATGAATGATGCACCCTGCGGGCCCGTCAAGCGCTCTGTAACCATCGCCGGTCACCGCACAAGCCTGTCGCTGGAACCGGAATTCTGGGATGCGCTCAACATTCTTGCCAGGGCGCGCAAGATGTCGCTGGCCGGACTTGTAGCGGCGATAGACGAAGAGCGCGGACACACCAATTTATCCAGCGCCTTGCGAGTTGCAGTCCTGAAGGCAACAAAAACCTGCGAGATTTGACACTGGTTACCGGATGATCATCTGGTCAACCGCATGGTCATGAATTCACCGCGCAGTCCATACGCCATATTGCAACCTTGCCAAAACCTTTCAGTTCAACCGAACCGGCACGTTCAAAGATGTGGTCATTTTGCAGTACGACCATGATGCCTCCCGTCGTCACAACACATCCCGGCGTCCCGATGGTCTCCAGCCTGGCGGCAAGGTTTACCGCCGCGCCCCATACGTCATAGGAGTATTTGGATTGGCCTACTACGCCGGCCATAATGGGTCCCGAAGCCATTCCGATCCGCATTTCAAGTTCCACCCCATGGCGCTCACCGACGCTGCCTGCAACATGCAGCATCATTTTTGCAAACCTGGCCATCGCATCTTCCGGCTGATAGACAGGTGAAGGGACTCCGGCCACCGCCATATAGGCATCGCCAATGGTCTTGATTTTCTCGACGCCATGTTCGGCAGCCAGAGCATCAAATTGCCGGAACAGGTCATCGAGCAACGCCACCACCCGCACGGCACCCAGCCGGTTCGACATCTCCACAAATCCGACAATGTCTGAAAACAACACAACCACATGTTCGTGAGCTTCCGCGATTGTCTCCCCGTCATTGGCCATCAGGCGTTCGGCTATGGCATCGGGCATCATGGCCTTCATCAATTCCTGCAATCGGGCCTGCGCCTGCCGTGTCAGGTAGAAGGCGTAATAGATCACCACGAAGGTGATCGCCATGATCGATACGATTGCAGATGCAAACGTCTGCTGCATGAAGGCTGCATCGTCGTGAATACCCGGTGCCGGGTGAGGCCACAGGATCCAGCTTGCAACGATCAGCGCAGCGCCGCCTGCACTGATCAACGCAACGAGCTTCAGACGTTCCAGTCCAAGAATGGCAAAAGCGACAGCCGAAGTGCCGATCAGGTTGAGCGCCACACCGGATTCGCGGCCCAGCAGACTGGTAAACCAGGTCAGCGACACAAAAAACACCACCGTCAGCCATAACGCAGCTGAAATGCGGCCAAACCGATGAAACACCGGCGTAATTGCCGTACAGACCGCTGAAATCAGATTGCCAACTACCAAAGGCATAAGCGAGTGCATCTCATGCATGGCGTAGGTTGCGGCAAACCCCAGGGACGATATCGTAGCGAGGTACCCGGTCACATTGGCGACGACCAGCCCGAGCTTGTCCTGTCCGTACCAGCCATCAGTGCCAAGCGTCACCAGCCACTCAATCCACGAGCCCTTGTACTTTGCCGTGATGTCGTCATTCATTGGCCTGACCCTGAACATTACCGCATTGGCGCAAAATGGAAAATTGCTGAGTCGGCGACGATAACCCCAATTTTCCCGGCGGCAAACAGCTGTTACTTGTGCTCTTCCACGTTAGCCTCGATCAAAGCCTTGTTATATGCAGCCAGCGCCGCAACCTGATCCACCCATCCGATCAACTCACCGGCTTCACGATTTTCAAACACGGCAAGGCGCGTATAGCCACCTTCATCAAATGCCCTGAGAGCTCTTTCCAGCGTGTCAGATGCTATCAGGCGCGGCCGGTCAAACAACTCGGGCGGTTCTGCAATTTCTTCCGGTGTGAGGTCTGTCATGAAGTCGCGCACCGTCCATGTCCGGACAATTCTCAGATGCGACCCCTCCCCAAGGAACACGCCACGCTGCGACAGTTGCCAGTCGAAGAAACTTTGGCCTAGCAACGCCTGCATGATCATCGAGGCAATCGAAACGGACAACAACAGGGCGATGGTCAAGGCATAGCCACCGGTGAGTTCAAAAACGATAACCGCCGTCGAGATCGGCGCGCCAAGAATGGCCCCGGCCACAGCTCCCATTCCCAGCAGTGCGTAAACACCGTAATTGGACGCATAAACCGGCACCGCACTGCCCGCGATTATGCCGAAAGCACCGCCTGCCATGGCACCGAGATACAATGACGGCGAAAACACCCCTCCCCCAAACCGGCTGGCAAGCGAAATGGCCGTCGCGACAGTTTTGGCAACCAGAAGCACCAGCAACCAGCCCAGGGTATAGTTTTCCTTGATTGCCAGATTGGTTGCTTCGTACCCGACACCCAGTACTTCCGGCACGCTCAGCGCCATCACTCCCACCGCCAGGCCGCCAAGTGCCGGACGCAACCACAGTGGCATTGCAATCCGCCGCGCGCTCCAGTCTGCGGTCATGACGGTTAGTTGAAAGCACACAGCCACCAGCCCGCACACAACCCCCAGCAGCGCAAAGGCTGGAAACTCCCAATAGGAAGTAATATGTTGTTCTGACAATATAAAAGCCGGAAAATCACCCAACCAGACCCGGGTAATCAGGGTTGCGGTTACAGCAGCCAGTACTGTTGGGACAAAAGCTGACAGCGCAAAATGCCCAAGGATCACTTCATGTGCAAACAGTACACCGGCGATTGGAGCGTTGAAACTGGCTGAAACAGCCGCTGCAGCACCAGACGCCAGCAGCACCCGGCGCGCTGCAGGCCGCAAGCTGAATTGCCGGACCAGAAATGCCGCAACTGTCGCGCCAAGGTGTACCGCCGGCCCTTCCCGGCCTACGCTTGCACCAGAACCAATCGAAACAGCAGATACTACTGCGGAAACCAGACCGGCACGCAACGAGATATCAGCCCTGTGCAGGGCACCAGCCTCAATGACATCGGCAATGGCGTGGGCACGGCGTTCTTTCACTAGCTTCCAGATGATCAGGCCAACAACCAAACCACCCAGCGTTGGACCTGCTACAACAACCCAGGGTGCGCGGAAGCTTGCCAGCGTGCCCACAACATTTTCACTGGAATTGCCCAGCCATAACCACTGAACGTATCCGATGCCAAGCCGAAACCCAAGGATCGCAAAAGCACCAACGACGCCGATGGCCAGCGCCAGCGCCCATACAAGCGGGTGACGCGCCGCCCAGAAGGCGCGCAGTTGCGGCAGGGTCAACTCACCCAGCGTCGCAAATAGCCTGTCCCGCAGTTCGCCCATCGGCGAGCCCCACGTGTTTATGTTTGCGCCCCAATCACAAAAGACTTCAACATGTTAGCCTGAGTCGATGCAAGTGCTGCAGAACTTTATACCGAAGGACATTGCTTTCCTTGATATTACTTTCTGATAATCCCGATTTTGTGGCCCACTTGTGGTGGAACCGGCAAATTCGCGTGCGCTTCCTGCATGGCTGTGACCCGCGACAGAATATCATCGGGGAACGGGGCTGATTTCTTCGCTTTCATGTCAACATGCATGCAGATGGCTTCCATTGTCGCCGACAACCATCCTTCTTCAGCATGAAACATTTCCTGAACATAGTGTAACCGCTTCAAATCATGATCCAGCATTTGCACCGTAATCTTGACCCGATCATCAGCGTGAAGTTCACGAATATAGGTAGTATGGGCCTCTAGGGTAAAAAATGACGCACCGGACTTGAGGTAGTCCGGCCCCAATCCTACCAGTTCAAACGCCTCATCGCAGGTTCGGTCAAACAAAACCCCGTAATATGCCATATTGAAATGGCCATTGTAGTCTATCCAGTCGTCTTCAACTGTCTTGATGCTGCCAACAAAGGGCCGTCCATAATCCGTCATTGTGTTTTCTGCTCCGAACGCGCGGCATTGTGACCCTAAAAATAGTGCGGAAATTCCAGGACCCGGTATAGTACAAGCGACAGGATACGTGGAGTCCCAATAAGCCGGGTTCCAAACTCAGGATGGAAATGATCATGTCTGTTCAAACCATTGAACGCCGAAATTCGGTATCGCAGGCCATCGCGGAAATTACGGTGATTTTGGGGAACCGTATTTCCGTTGCCCAGGCGGTTCGTGACCAGCACGGCAAGGACACGACCTGGAATCCGGGCCATTCACCGGACGCTGTTGCTTTTGTCAACAATACCGCGGAAGTGCAGAAAGTCGTGCAGATTTGCGCGAAGTACGAAGTGCCTGTCATTGCCTATGGCACGGGAACGTCACTGGAAGGCCACATCACCTGTCCGTATGGCGGAGTGTCCCTGGACATGAACAACATGAACCAGGTGCTCGAGGTGAACACGCAGGATTTTGACGTAACCGTGCAACCCGGCGTCACCCGAAAACAGCTCAATGAATACATTCGCGATCAGGGGCTTTTCTTTCCCATTGACCCTGGAGCCGACGCGTCACTTGGCGGAATGACTGCGACCCGTGCATCAGGAACCAATGCCGTACGCTACGGCACCATGCGCGACAATGTACTGTCGCTTACCGCCGTCATGGCAAATGGCGAGATCGTGCGCACCGCGCGCCGTGCAAAGAAAACCGCTGCCGGATACGATCTGACCAGGTTGATGATTGGCTCCGAAGGAACCTTGGGCGTAATTACCGAAATCTGCCTGAAGTTGCACGGTATCCCGGAGTTGATAGCGGCAGGCGTGTGTCCATTTCCGTCGGTCAAGGCCGCCTGTGATGCTGCCATCACCTGCATCCAGATGGGTGTGCCCATCGCACGCGTTGAACTGATCGATGCTGAAAACCTGAAAGCATTTAACGCCTACTCCAAACTCGACCTGAAGGAAGTGCCCACCCTGTTCGTGGAGTTCCACGGCACAAAAGCAAGTGCGCGCGAGCAAATTGAAACCTTTGCCTCCATTGCCGAGGAACTTGGCGGCGGTCCATTTGACTGGGCCACCAGGGAAGAAGACCGTGTTAAACTGTGGCAGGCTCGCCATGACGGCTATTGGGCAATCAAGGCCATGGTGCCCGGCAAGGAGTCGCTCGGCACCGATGTTTGCGTACCCATTTCAAAACTGGCCGAATGCGTTGAGGAAACCCGTCTCGACCTTGACCAGCACGGCCTGTACGGACCTATACTTGGGCATGTCGGTGATGGAAACTTTCACGTCGTACTGTTTTGTGATCGCAATGATCCCGAAGAAGTCAAGGCGACGGAAGAGTTTCTCGACCGGTTGGCCAGGCGCGCCATTGCCATGGATGGCACCTGCACCGGCGAGCACGGCATCGGTTCGGGCAAGCGTAAATTTCTGGAAGCAGAGCTTGGATCCGGTGTCGCCGTCATGCGTTCAATCAAGCAGGCACTTGACCCGAAGAACATCATGAATCCTGGCAAAATATTGCCCTGATGACCTCGTTGTATTTAGTTGGCCACATCTACTTGGGAATCAATATCTAGCAGTGAATATCTTGCGATCACCACTTTTGATTTTTGGCATCCTGCTCATTCTCGTTGCAGGCGTGCTCGGCGTTGGGCCGCTGCTTGTGGACTGGAACGGTTACAAGGCGGAATTCCAGCGTCAGGCAAGCCTGATGACCGGCCGGAAAGTGGTGATTGCCGGCCCGGTTACGGTACGGTTGTTTCCGTGGCCCCGCCTTACTGCCTCAAATGTAAAAGTTGCAAATCCACCGGGCGCCATGTTGGGTGACCTGGTCAGTATTGACAAGGTCGATGCGGAAATCGCTGCAGCACCCCTGCTGTCCGGACAAATCTCGCTTCGCAAACTGACACTGGTTCGACCAATTATTTCACTGGAAAGACTGGCCAGCGGCGAGGTCAGCTGGAAATTGAAGCCAAGTGTTTCCTTTGCCGGTCTGCCAGGCGGTGATCAAATTGCCGTTGCTGGGATCGATATTGTAGACGGGCGTATATATTTAGGCGATGGCCGACGTGGCGGCCTGTCGCAACTGACCGGCGTACAGGGGCGCTTGAAAGCGCCAGCCCTGGGAGGACCGTGGCGGGCAGATATAACTGCAACCCAATCCGGCGCACCCCTTGCAGTAACGGTGTCGACCGGAAAATACCGGCAAGGCGAACCCCTGAAAGTTTCAGCCGCCATATCACCGCGGGGCGATTCTGGATTTCTGTGGGCATTTGACGGCGAAACCCTGCGCGAGGACGGCAAGGTCACCGGACAGGTTACCGTTCGGCCTGCCCGCCAGCCAAACGGCAAGGCAAACCCGTTGAATGCCAGCTGGCAGGTGCATATGTCGGCAGATGTCACTGCCGACTTCGACAAGGTGGAACTTGCCAGGATTGAAGTCGTTCCGGCCAATGATGTTACCGGCAGCAACCTGTTGACAGGCAGCGCATCGGTCGACCTTGGCTCACACTTCGTCGTCACCACCAAACTTGAAGCAGCGTCCATCGATCTTGATCAACTTGTGGGCCGAAACCTGTTTGCCGAGCTTGGCAGTGGAGATCAACTCTACGCGATGTCCAATCTGCTGGAGTCCTTGCCGGCCAATTCCCAAATCCATTTCGAGGCCGGCATTACCAGTCTGATCACTGGCGGAGAAACGCTTTCCAAGGCCCTCCTCCTCGGCGATATCTCTCCACAGGCCATGCGCTTTAAAGAGGCATCTGCCAGCCTGCCGGGACAAACCCGCGCGCAGTTTGCAGGCGTCATACTTCCTGCCGGCACCGATGGATTGCCGCAATTGGCCGGTGAACTGAAAGTCCAGTCCATATCCTTGCGTGAATTGGTGATCTGGGCTGCTCCTGACATGGCGGAAGCAACCAAAACGGTTTGGTCCGGTGCCCGTGGTCGCGCCAAATTGCGCACACTTTTGGGCTGGACACCCAACTCACTCCGCCTGACGGGTGTGAAAGCCACATTGGATGACGCCAGTGCCACCGGGTCATTCAGCCTGTATCACGGCGAGGAGCCATCACTCGACATCCGCTTGCTGGCAGACGCCATCAATGTTGACCGCTATGCACCGCGCGGCTTTTCTACCAGCGCCATAAAGGACGGCACTGCAGCCGGCCTGACCAATCTAGCAGCCAATGCTCTTGACTTTGGTGACGCCCATATCACCATCCAGACAGACAGTCTCATCATGCGTGGTGTTGAAGCTCGCGATATCGCCATAGACGTTGATCTGTCAGAAGGCGCCGTTGAACTGCGCACCATTGAAATCGGAGGTATCGGCGATGCCCGGCTGGACATTGCCGGTGTACTGAATTTTCCCGAAGAAGGCATAGCCGGTTCTGTGTCGGGTGATTTCCGGGCAAAAGACCCCCGCCCCTTTTTGCGCCTCATCGGAGTGCTGGATGCGAATCTCGCGGCAACGCCGTGGGCCATGCGCCTTGGCCCGGTCGACCTGAATGTTCTGGGTGAAGTCAGCACTGGCAGTACAAGCAACAAGTTTACCATGTCGGCAAATGGACAAGCAGCCGGCGCCGTCATTTCACTTACCAGCAGTTTCGATGGCCAGTTCTCGCAATGGCACGAAGCCGATACCCGGATTACTGCTTCTGCAACTGGCACCAATAGCGCAAATCTGCTCGCGCTTGCCGGGCTTGAAGCTCTGTCAGGCGGCGATGAACCAGCCAAACTCGAGGTCGCATTTGCCGGCAAACCTTCCTCTGGCCTGACCGGCACGTCTGAGTTGACATTACTGTCCAGCACAACCGGATTTGAAGGTGATGTTACCCTTGATCCCTCCGGCGGCATCAGCGCTGCAGGTACCGTAAGTTTGAATGCGGAAGATATCACGCCCGTGGCCAATGCGGTCGGCATCGCTGTCCCGGCATGGCCGGACGAAATAGATCGTAAACTTGCCGTCATCGCTGATGCTGCTTTGTCCGCTGGCACTCTCAGCCTTGCAAACCTTAAGGCCACCATGCCGTTAAATTCGATGACCGGCGATGTATCCATTTCAGGTAATTTTGAAACACCGCTCATAGATGGAAAACTGGCGGTTCAAAGCCTTGATCTTGGTTGGCTTGCGTCCAGCCTGATCATGCCTTCCGCCAACAAACCTGGCGATCCGGCATCCACATTTGATGCATCACGGCTTGACTGGATCAGCAATTCGTTGGCGATTGACGCACAACGGGTTGCCATCATGCCGGGTCTGGCTTTGGCCAATGCCCGCACCGTGATTGGCCGGGCAGGCACGACAGCCGTGACCGTCGGTGTTACAGGCAACTCCGGTCCTGGCAATCCGTTTTCAATGTCCATGACTGCAGACAAATCCGGGCCATTGCTGAGCGTTTCCGGAAAACTGGACGCCACAGTTTCGTTGGCAGACTTGTTGCAGACAGTAGATGGCAAGGGCGCAATTCTGGGTGATCTCGGCTTGCAGCTTGATTTTGCCGGGGAAGGCCGGTCACCCGCCGGTCTGGTCAGTCAATTGACTGGAAAAGGCCATGTGGTTCCAGGGACTCTAATTTTTCCGCAGTTTGACCTGCCCGGTCTCACAAAAAGGCTTTCAGATGTGGTGGAGGTAAACGCCATTGATGCGGTAATCAACTCGGCACTTGCTCAAGGCAGCACCATCATAGACTCCAAAGACACAGAAGTAGTTTTGCGCAACGGCACCTTACGGACCGAAAGCATTCCGATTGACAGTCAATCTGCAGATGGCACTCTGCGGCTGGCCGCCGACTTCAGTGCGCACCGTGCCCGCGCAGATGTTTCGCTAAAGCTGCAAAGCGAAAAAGGCGAAACACCTGGCATCTCCATGCGCCTCAGCGGCCATCCACATTCGCTTGAGCGCAGCTACGACACATCCGCATTGAAATCCTGGGTCGTGGTAAGCGTTCTGCAAAGGGGCATGGACCGGCTGGAAGAATTGCAGCGCGAGGAACAACGCCTCATCGAAGAAGAACGGCTGTATCGTGAAGAACAGGCAGCCCGCGAAGCCGAACGCGAGCGCAAGGCGCGTGCCGAGCAGGAGGCCAAGGAGGCCGCAGAAAAAGCTGCCGTTGAAAATCAGGAAGAACAGAGGCGGGCAGCGGAAGAAGCTCGCCGCCAGGCTGCCGAAGCAGAGCGTCAGCGAGAAGCATTGGCAAAGCAGGAAGCGCTGGCAGAGCAGGAACGCAAGGCTCGGGCTGAACAGGAAGCACTGGCGGAGCAGGAACGCAAGGCTCGGGCTGAACAGGAAGCGCTGGCAGAACAGGAACGCAAGGCACGGGCTGAACAGGAAGCGCTGGCAGAACAGGAACGCAAGGTGCGGGCTGAACAGGAAGCGCTGGCGGAACAGGAACGCAAGGCACGAGCCGAGCAGGAAGCGCTGGCAGAACAGGAACGCAAGGTGCGGGCTGAACAGGAAGCGCTGGCGGAACAGGAACGCAAGGCACGAGCCGAGCAGGAAGCACTGGCGGAAAAGGAACGCAAGGTTCGGGTCGAGCAGGAAGCGCTGGCAGAGCAGGAACTAAAGGCTCTGGCTGATCAGGTACGTAGAGCTATGCAGGAGGAGGAAGCGCTGGCGGAGCAGGAACGCAAGGCACGTGCCGAGCAGGAAGCGCTGGCAGAACAGGAACTCAAGGCTCGGGCCGAGCAGGAAGCGCTGGCGGAGCAGGAACGCAAGGCACGTGCCGAGCAAGAAGCGCTGGCAGAGCAGGAACGCAAGGCTAGGGCCGAACAGGAAGCGCTGGCGGAACAGGAACGCAAGGCACGGGTCGAGCAGGAAGCACTGGCGGAACAGGAACTCAAGGCTCTGGCTGAACAGGTACGCAGAGCTATGCAGGAGGAAGAAGCTCAGTCGGAACAGGAACGCAAGGCACTGGCGGAAAAGCAAGCCAGTGAAGCCGCCGAAAGACGCGCCGCCGAAGAAACACAACGCCGTGCGACAGAAGAAGAGCAACGCCACCTTAAGGAACTGATTGAGAAAAATCTCACGCCGGATATTCCCCCCGAGGCAATCATCAAACCACAGAACTCAGGCCTGTTGAACATCCAGCCCACCCGGCCGCTGGCCTCCGAATAATAGCACAAGAACTAACCATTAATCCGGTTTCGTGCCGGTATCTGGTCACAATGACGCGTGAGCTTGGGACAACCAGGGATACTCCTGCACGCTTGCATTGCGGCAGTTGTAGTAAACCGGCCGGGAAAACTCCGGAACATCGCGAACGATATGCAATCGACCAGCGCCAGCATGGGGCTCACACAGCCGCCAGGGAAGATAAGCCGACCCACCTTTGCGCAACAGATAGTCCAGCGCCCAGCCACTGGATCCAAATGCAGTGCGGGCTGTGTTGTCGTTTGGCCAGGCGAGGGAATGCTGGCGGCGAAAATCAGCGCCCAGGTCCACGTATATATAGTTCTCGTCCCACTCCATGGCCAACCGGGGTTCGCTGGACACCTGTACCAACCGGTCCCGGGTGAGTTCACGGGAGGCAATGCCATCGCCCGAAACGGGTAACAGCGTTATCGCAATGTCCACCAGCCCGCTGTTTAGCCAGCGGACTATCTCGGAGTGTTCACCGGGCCATGCTTCAAATGCGGTGTCTTCTTGTGTTGCCTGCGCCAGAGCAATCCAGCGGTCTCCCAATCCAGACCACAGTTCGGGATGACAGGCCAGTGAAACCATGCCGGAAAAGCCACTTGGCAAGCCCACTGCCTTGCGCCCCTGCTCCCAGGTTCTGACCATCAGTTCTGCATGGCGCTGAAATGCAAAACCTGCCTTGGTCAGTTGCGCACCTTTGCGTGAGCGGACCAGCAGTGCCTGCCCCAACTCGCTGTCCAGCACGTCCAGCCGGGCGGTCACCGTTGATTGTGTGACGTTGACCAGTTCCGCCGCCTTGTTCAGATTGCCGGTTTGAACGACTGCAAGGAAGGTTTTCAACACGACGAGGTTCATAACCATAAATTTGAAAAATTCGATATAATTGTCAAATAGAATTTGTTTTACGAAATTGGATTCTTGCAGCATCATGGCGCTGACTCGACCGGAGCAGACCAATGGAATTCTCAATTCAGCTTTCATCATACTATCCGGACAAAGACTATGGCGGTGACCGGGTCTATGCTGACATGCTGGACCAGTCTGTTCTGGCTGACAGGCTCGGCTTTGATGCGGTTTCGCTGACCGAGCATCACCTCATAAACATACTGATGTTGCCGGCTCCCCTGCAGTTTGCAGTAAAAATTGCCGACCACACCAGGCACATCAAGATACTCACCTCCGTGGCTGTGCTCCCCCTGCATGATATGCGGACATACGCCGGTGAAGTTGTCTGCGCCGACATCTTTACAGGCGGTCGCCTGATGCTGGGAGTTGGCCGCGGTGCGTTCGGTTTCGAAATGGACCGGCTCGGCGTTCCCCTGGACATTTCGCGCGAGAAATTTGATGAGTCCCTCGATGTGCTTCAGGCCTTGCTGAGCCAGGAGGAAGTCTCCTGGGACGGAAAGTTTTACAAGTTTGACCCCATTACCATCATGCCGCGACCTGTACGTCCGCCACAGATCATGATGGCTGTCATGGTTCCCCCGGGCATCCATGCCTGCACCAGGCGTGGTTTTCATATCCAGACCACGCCACTTTCCGGCAATCATCAGATGATGCTCGATCAGGTTGCTGCTCACACCAGCGCCAAGGCTGAAATGGGGGATGCGGGAAAGCACCTGACATTGTCGTTGTCGCGAGTGGCCTTCATTTGCAAATCGGGCCCAGATCGTGACGTAAAAATTGAGCAGGCAAACAGCTACTACAGCCGGTTCGAGAATGTGTTCACCGGCCCCGGTATCGTCGAAAACGGTATGATCAAGCCGCTGCCCCGTAAACAGACGATCGACGAACTTGCGCAGAGCCTTCTGATTTGCACTCCCCAGGAAATGATCGACAAACTGGCACCTTACGCAGAAGCCGGCGTCGACCGGGTTATCCTCAATATCAACTTTGGCGCATCGCAATCAGAAACACTGGACTGCATTCAGCACTTTGCCGAAGATGTCATGCCGCATTTCACAGACCGCGCCGTTTTGGCTGCAGAATAGGAAAAATTCATATGCCGATAATCCGGGTCGAAATGTTCAAGGGCCGTTCACGTGAACAGAAACGCCAACTCGTTGCAGCCCTGACCGATGCCATGGTGGCCACAACCGGCACAAACCCCGAGGCAATCTGGGTTGTCCTGTCTGACGTTGAGAAGGAAGACTGGGGTTTTGGCGGGAAACTGGGTGTCGACAAGTTCCCCGGATAAGACGATGACCGTTTCGATTGACTGCGATTACACCATCGAGGGCGCCGGGCCGCCATTGTTTCTCATTCACGGCATTGGAGCTGCGCGCGACGCCTGGCGTTTCATGGTCCCGATACTGCGTGAGCGTTTCACCGTCATCAGTTACGATTTGCGTGGCCACGGCACATCACCCGTGCCGAACGACCCGTTCGGACTTGATGATCTGGTAGCTGATCTTGAACGGTTGCGGGAGCGAACCGGAATCGACAGGGCCCATTTCGCCGGGCATTCACTGGGCGGTCAGATTGGACCTGCCTATGCGCGCATCTATCCGAACCGGGTTTTATCCCTCGGCATCTTGTCTACGGCCGCTTTCCGCACTGAGGAAGACAGTGCAAAAGTATGGGGTGTCGTCAGGGCGATGGAGGAAATGGGCATCGCAAAGGTGCTTGAAACCCTGACGGCCAGATGGTTCACCGACCAATTCATCGCGAACCGTCCGGACCTTGTCAAACGCAGGCTGAAGCAGGTTATCGACACCAATCCGGATGTCTTCATGCAGGTGTTTCGCATCTATGCCGGGACCGAAATGGCTCCCTGGCTGCATGAGGTTCTGGCGCCCTCTCTGGTCCTCACCGGTGAAAATGATGGCGGTTGTAACCCGCGTCTCAACAGGTTGATTGAAAATGCCCTGCCCAATTCAGAACTGGTTATTCTGCCCCGCTACAAACACTCCATACTGGTCGAAGCAGCTGACGAAGTTTCAGCCCACCTGATCCGGTTTATGCTCTGAACCAGTATCAAATGATGCTTGGTGAAGCCTCGGCATTGCCTGAGACATTCTTCAAGAGCGGCAAAACCTGCGCACCGTCGAGTTTCTGGACCTGACTCTCTGTACCTCCCTGCCCGATCAAAGAGAATACTGCTTGTTTTTAACTTTGCATTTCCATATACTTTGCATCGTAAAGTAAATTGGATACCCCATGAAAGACATTGATCGCGCACTGTCGGAAATATCGGAAATGCGCAGTCAGCTTGCTGCCGGCACCATGTTTCGCGGGCTTGGGCCCGCCGTCATGGCTCTCAGCGGCGCACTGGCAGGCATTGCCGCGATCTGCCAGTCATTGTGGCCTGATCTGCTTGCCACAGATCATGCAACCTACCTGCTGACCTGGCTTGTCATGGCCGTGATTGCGGCCAGCCTGATCTCCGCAGAAGTCTACGCACGTTCGCACCGCCATCATGGCGGATTGGCCGACGCCATTGTGCTGAACGCGTTTGAGCAGTTCCTGCCGGCAGGCTTTGCCGGCATGGCCGTCACCATCGTAATCTGGAAATTCGCCCCGCATGCCTTGTGGATTTTGCCGGGACTTTGGCAGGTATTTCTGGCGCTTGGCATATTTGCCGGGGCTCGGTCACTGCCACGCGGCGTACGCTGGATCGGCGGCTGGTATTTCGTTTCCGGCTTTGCAGTCCTGATGCTGGCCAGTTCCTACACCACCCTGTCGCCATGGTTGATGGGTCTGCCCTTCACACTTGGCCAACTGGCGCTCGGCGGCGTTTTGCACTTTGCCTACGGAGAGTTTCATGCCGATGAAAAGTGATGCGCCGTTTTCCTATGACGGGTTGGACCGGGTGATTCATGAAAAGGCGCGGTTGAGCGTCATGACCTCGCTGATTTCCCATCCTGCCGGGCTTGCCTTCAACGAATTGAAGAAACTCTGCGGCCTGACCGATGGCAATCTGTCGCGCCACGTGCAAGTGCTTGCGGAAGCCGGTCTCGTATCTGTCCACAAGGGCTATGAAGGCAATCGCCCGCATACGTCGTGCGCATTGACTCCCGCTGGCCGTGAACGATTTCTCGACTATCTCAATGTCCTCGAACAGGTCGTGCGAAATGCGAACTCCGCTGCGGAAAACACCCCTGTCGTTGCCCCCGGGACCGGCAGTCTGAAACCAGCCTGACTCAAGCATATCAAAAAAAATTTGAAAAGGAACTTTACAATGCAAAGTAATCTGCAATGCAAAAACACCCCAAAACCCCTGCATGTCGGCATCATCATGGACGGCAATGGCCGCTGGGGCCAACAGCGCGGCCTCTCCCGCACTGAAGGTCATCAAGCCGGTGTCCAGGCGGTGCGCCGCGTCATGACCGCCGCACCCGGTCTCAACATCGACACGCTGACAATGTTTGCGTTCTCGTCCGACAACTGGAAACGGCCACAACCGGAAGTCGATGGCATGATGCGGCTGATTGAGCACTACATGGCCATGGAGGCCCGCGCGTTCGCCGACTCCGGTATCAGGCTGACCGTAATCGGGCGCCGCGACCGCCTGCCGGACACAACAATTGCCGCAATCGAAAAAATCGAGGAGGTCACCGCTGCCGGCACGGTGCTCAATGCACGTCTCGCCATCGACTTCTCCGGCCGCTTTGCCTTGCTGGAAGCGGCTGCCAGGGCGTTCTGGAGCGGACCGTTTACCGCTGACACCCTGTCAGAAGCACTCGCTACCGGCTCCGGTTATCGCGATATTGACCTGTTGATCCGCACCAGCGGAGAACAACGTCTGTCAGACTTCCTGTTGTGGGAAAGCGCCTATGCAGAATTGTGGTTCACTCAAACCCTTTGGCCTGACTTTACGGGTGAGAACCTGCAGCAGGCAGTTGCTGCATTCAGAAACCGGAACCGCCGTTTCGGCGGTTTGCCGGAAACCACATCGTCTGGCAGTTCGCATCCCGCACACGCCATGCCCTGACACCGGATCAACCGGTATGAGCAGAGTGGAATAGTCGCGTTCCAGGCATCGAATCATGCAAGCCCCGGTGCTATATAAGGCTCATGACGTCAAACCCTGCCAGCCATTCAATCACTGCACGCGCTACCGCGCAGGCATCACCGCCCTATCTGCGGGCGCTGAACCCTGAACAACGCGCAGCGGTGGAAACCACTGATGGCCCGCTGCTGGTGCTGGCAGGAGCAGGTACCGGCAAGACGCGGGTCCTGACAACCCGGCTTGCCCATCTGCTGAACATGCGCAAGGCCTGGCCTGGTGAAATTCTGGCGGTAACCTTCACCAACAAGGCCGCCAGGGAAATGAAGAACCGCATAGGCGGATTGATTGGCGGCATGGTTGAAGGTATGACATGGCTTGGCACGTTCCATTCCATCGGGGTGAAAATCCTGCGCCGCCATGCCGAACTGGTTGGCCTGAAATCAGACTTTTCCATCCTTGATACCGATGACCAGATTCGACTGCTGAAGCAGCTGATTCAATTGCATGAACTGGATGAAAAACGTTGGCCGGCACGCCAGCTTGCATCCCACATTGACGGCTGGAAAAATCGCGGCCTGGTCCCTTCCAGAGTGCCTGCAGGCGAAGGAGCAGCTTATGGCAACGGCCTCGGTGCGACAATCTATGCTGAATACCAGACCCGGCTGAAAGTCCTCAATGCGGTCGACTTTGGGGATCTGCTGCTGGAAACCCTGCGCCTGTTCCAGGAACAGCCCGAAGTGTTGACCGAATATCAGAAGCGCTTCAAATACATGCTGGTAGATGAATATCAGGATACCAATGTCGCGCAGTATCTCTGGTTGCGCCTGCTTGCCCAGGGCCACAGGAATATTTGCTGCGTTGGTGATGACGATCAGTCGATTTACGGCTGGCGCGGTGCTGAAGTGGACAACATCCTGCGGTTTGAGAAGGATTTCCCCGGCGCCGGTGTGATCCGGCTTGAATCGAACTACCGCTCAACCCCTCACATTCTCGGCGCCGCTTCAGGCCTGATCGCCCACAATGAGGGCCGTCTCGGCAAAACCCTGCGCACCGAACAGAACGAAGGTGAAAAAGTCATCGTACGTGGTCATTGGGATGGCGACGAGGAAGCCCGTGCCATAGGCGAAGACATCGAACAGGCCCAGCGTACTGGCGCCTCGCTGGAAGAAGTCGCGATTCTTGTACGCGCCTCATTCCAGATGCGCGCGTTTGAAGATCGTTTTATCACTCTTGGCCTGCCCTACAGGGTTGTCGGTGGGCCTCGGTTTTACGAGCGCGCCGAGGTTCGCGACGCACTGGCCTATCTCAAGGTTACCATGTCGCCTGACAATGACCTTGCCTTTGAACGCATAATCAACGTGCCAAAACGCGGTATTGGAAACAATTCGGTCCAGAAAATCCACAACCTAGCACGTACGGCAGGCCAGTCACTGTATCGCGCCGCCCAGGACATTGTGACGACAGACGAATTACCGGCAAAAGCCCGAAAATCACTGACAGATTTGCTTGCCTCCTTTTCACGCTGGCGCGCGTCGGTTCAGGCTGTCGCGCACACCGAGGTCGCCGAGATCATTCTCGATGAAAGCGGCTATACCGACATGCATCAGCATGACAAGGACCCGAAGGCGCCCTCGCGTCTGGAAAACCTCAAGGAGCTTGTGCGCTCCATGAACGAGTTCGAGACCATGGAAGGGTTCCTGGAACATATTGCCCTGGTCATGGACGTTGAGCAGTCCGGTGAGCAGGAAGCGAAGGCGTCCATCATGACACTGCATGCGGCCAAGGGGCTGGAGTTTGACAGGGTATTTCTGCCCGGTTGGGAAGAAGGCCTGTTTCCTCATCAGCGCTCACTGGATGAAAGCGGCAAGGCGGGACTGGAAGAAGAACGCCGCCTGGCCTATGTCGGCATCACCCGGGCGCGCAAGCACTCCACGATTTCATTTGCCCAGAACCGGCGCGTGCACGCCATGTGGCAGACGGCCCTGCCCTCGCGTTTCGTGGATGAATTGCCCCAGGCCCATGTGGAAGTGGACACCATGTCGTCCACCTATGGCGGATATAATATTGGCGGCGCCAGCCACTTCGGCGGCTCGCGCTTCGACGAGATGAAGCCGTTCAACTCAGGCTACGATACCCCGGGCTGGAAGCGTGCCCAGGCCCGACACGCCGGCGGCGACGCCCTGCGCTCGACACCGCATATCGTGGAAGGCAGCCTGACCGCCTCGGATACCGGGCCCGCCTCATTCGAGACCGGCGACCGCATTCACCACCAGAAATTCGGCCCCGGCACAGTTACCCGCGTCGACGGCAACAAGTTGTCGATCAGTTTTGACACTGCCGGCGACAAGCGGGTGCTGGACAATTTCGTCACACGCAGGTGATGCGGTCTGCTAAACAATCCTCTTGACGGGAATCACTGGCTGTTCCATCACAAATCTCATGCCATTGTCGCCATTGGATACCACCGGACTGCCAATTCTTACCCGCCTGCGTGCGTGGTGGATTGAGAGGCTGGTCGCACACCGCAACAGGCGAGCCAAAAGAATCCTGATGAAGCGTCCGGCATTTGCCAACGCCATCACGGAATACGCAAAAGTCTCCAATGTCACCGGCGCTTCAATGTCCGACTATCTGACACTGTATGAAGAGGTCCGCAGCCGAAAACCGAGGGAAATTCTGGAATTTGGAACCGGTTTCACCACAGTTGTCATGGCACAGGCGCTGATTGAAAACGCTGCCGAAGGTGCACGCCTTGGCCGCATCACATCGATGGAGGAACACGAAGGCTGGACCGAAACTGCGTTGAAAGCCCTGCCCCGGGATATTGCGCACGTGGTGCAGATTGTCCACTCGCCCAAGATTGACGGCTTCTACAAGCTGTTCCGTGGAGTACAGTACACCGATATTCCCATTCGCAGTTATGATTTTGTATTTTCCGACGGGCCGGAACGCCATTCACCAGTCAATAATGACAAGCTGTTTGATCTGGACCTGATCCATATCGTACGACGGTCCGAAAAGCCCATCCATGCCATTGTCGACAATCACTATCTGACATTTTACGTACTGCAGAAGGTGTTTGGCACCAGGCTGGCCCGTTATTCGCCTTCACATCGCCTGATGTTCGTTGGCCCCGTGAGCAAGCACGACATCAGGCACTTGCGCAAAGAGAACTTTTTACCGGATCTCGCCTTGTTTGGCACAACAGAACTGAAGCTGCGCATGGCCCTGGACGACCAGCCGTACCCGGTCCCTGGAAAATAGCCTCCTCATCTGGAATTGATTTACCGAACGGCCCTCACAGACACGAAGTTTATGGGAGGCACAGTTGCGGTCCCGCAACAGATGAACTCAGGATGAACCGGACATTCAGGTTGCGCTCAGGCTGCATTGCCTACTCTTTCCTTCAAGTTACACGGACTACCAATGAAGGAAGAACAACAATGAACCGTCGTACGCTCATTTATACCGGCATGGCCGCCGCCCTTGGAATTGCAACTGCCGCAACCGCCTCCACCGCTTTTGCCGGAAATGGCGGGCTGGTCTACAACCCGAATGCCACCAAGATGAAAGTCAGGAATGTCACCCTGGCCATCAAGCCGCCAGCCGGTAATGTCTGCCCGGGGCTAGCGAAACTTTCGGTGTTTTTCCGCGCCAACAGGAAGGGAAAGATATCGTTTCTGCTGGCACGCGACAACGGTACGGTATCGGGTCCCTACAGTGTACAAACCCACAAATATGCCAGCGAATACCGCGCGTCGTTCACAAAGGTGTTCAATATACAAACCCCGATCAACACCAGTTATCGTGCGGTAGTGACCCTTTCAGGCAAACAGGGCTCACGCTGGGTTCCACTGAAGGCATTCTGCTAGATCAGGTTTAAGGATTCAGATGACCCATGGATATTCCACGCGAACCTCAATCTTCGCGCGTGGCCTTGATCACGGCGGCGGCAGTTGCCTGCTGTATCTCAAGATAATCGGCGTACTGGTGCTTGCTCAGGACCCCTTTCATCTGGTTTTTCTCCCACGACTCCACGGCCTGGAGTTCCACTGACGCTGCCCGCAACAGGTCAAAGTCCGGCTTGGCTTTTGGATTAATCTTGTACTTTGCAAAAATCTTGACAATGCGCGCTTCGGACTTGTCGAGAATGTCTTTGATGGTTGAAAGCTGCTTGCCGGTGAATTTCATCCGCTTGAGAATCTGTGGATCGTAAATCGTCCCTTCGGTGCCCGCCGCGAAGGTGGATGAAACCGGTTGAACAGCCACCAGACAGACCAGCGACAGTCCTGCAACAAGATTCTTCATAACAGCCATGTCAATTTCCCCGCCAACACGCGTGCAACTCACTTCGGCAGATTCCTCGCAAGTGTTCAAGGCGATTTGGCGGCATCTGTGCATAAAGTTTCAATTTGGCAGCGCAGTGCTGTTCAATCCTTTGCGAACGAGGTTCTGTCGGTGTCATGACTTCATTCCTGAACCGCTGGAACGCACGCCTTTGATCTCAATACATCGCACACTGTCGCGACACATGCGGGTAGAGTACAAACCATGTCGAACCATGATCCCTATTTGATTGTTGGCGGTGGCCCGGTTGGTCTGACTGCAGCACTGGAAATGACGCGCCGTGGTCTCCCTGTCCACATAATCGACGATGACTTTGCGCCCAGCCCGGAAAGCCGCGCACTCGCAGTTCATGCCCCCACCCTGGAAATGCTGGAGGCATCCGGCGTAACCGGGCACCTGCTGGAGGCCGGACACAAGGTCCGCAACCTGGTGGTGCACGAAAACGGTCGCGTGATCCTGTCACTGGCTTTGTCTGACATACCGCATCGTTATAATTTCATCCTGTCACTGCCACAATCACAAACCGAACAGATACTGACCGACGCACTGACACGCACCGGTGTCAGGTTGGCCTATGGCACTAGACTGGACAGCTATAAATGCAATCAGGATCGCGCGACAGCCACCTTGATCAGGCAAAACAAACCGCACCAGTTTGCCGCCAGGGCCATCATCGGTGCAGACGGATCCAGATCAGTCGTGCGCAAACAGGCAGGTATCCGTTTTGACGGTGAAAGCGAACCACAGGAATTCGGACTGGCTGATATTGCGCTCGATGACTGGCCGTGGCCATTTGATACAGCCGTCGTCCAACTTCTGGATGATGGTATCGTAGGCTTCATTCCCATGGGCGAAGGTTTCGGACGACTGGTCAGCAATCGTGACCACGCACTTGATGCCGTGCCCTACGGCGCAAATATCAAGGAAGTGGGCTGGACTTCCACTTTCCACGTCAGTTACCGGCAGGTTGAAACCTACCAGCGTGATTGCATTTTCCTGGCAGGCGATGCCGCCCACATTCACTCTCCCGCAGGGGGAATGGGCATGAATCTTGGCATGGCTGACGCTGCCACATTGGCGCGGTTGCTTGCTGAAGGAGGTCAAGCCCAGTACACAAAACTGAGGCGCGCCGCCGGTCACACCGTGTTGAGCCAGACGCGCGGGAACACCCGCGCCATGACCAGACGCGGACCGATCACCAACTTCATGATCCACCACCTCGCGCCACTTGCGCTGTCAATCGGACCAGTGAGGCGAAAGGCGTTGAAAAACCTGGCAGGTCTCGACTTGCCGGCAACGTGGCGTTAAATCACCGTATGCTTCGTATCATCATTCCAATGCTGCTGTTGCTCGCCTACCCTGCCTTAGCCCGGGCCGGCGACGCCAAAAAAGGTGAAGATGTTGCGATTGAACATTGCCGCCGATGTCATGTGATTCCCGGCCAGAACAACATGGGCATAGGCATAACTCCTTCCTTCAAGGCCATGGTTCAATCAAAAGCGGACGACTGGCGGCACAAATTTGAGGTTTTCTATGCACTTCGCCCGCACCCGAGTTTTGTCATCATCCGGGAGTTCCGCACCAAACCTGAATTTCCCCTCGGTATAACACCCGTCATTATCGCCATGAACGATCTGGACCACCTGATGGCCTATGTCGACAAACTCGCCATGGATTTTCGCAAATGAGCCGGCAATTCATCCTGACGTCGGCAGATCTGGCGAGACCGGACGCCATCCGGCTGTCGGATGCACTGGAGGCTTGTCCGTGGCCCGAGGCACTTGCAGTCAGCATGGTTGAAACCGACGAGGCCTGCGACTTGTGGCAGGTTGAGGCGATCTATGCTGATAAACCTGTAAATGCCGGCATCAGGCAGGTCATGCAACGGGCAGGCCTCGACATTGGCAGCCTGAGCATCAACGAAATACCGCAAAAGGACTGGGTTCGGGAAAGTCTTGCGGGCCTCGCACCAGTTGTTGCCGGGCGCGTGTTCGTGCATGGCAGCCATGATCGCCATCTTCGCCGCGCGGCAGCCATCAATATTGAGATAGATGCCGGCCTTGCCTTCGGGACCGGTCACCACAACACCACGCGTGGGTGCCTGCTTGCCCTGCAGAAGGTATTGCGGTCATACAAACCTCAAAACTGCCTGGATGTCGGTTGTGGTTCCGGTGTGCTGGCTATCGCGGCATGCAGGTTGACCGGTGCCAGGGTCATTGCCAGTGATATTGATTTCGACGCTGTGTCGGTTACCCGGAACAATGCCCGTTTGAATGAAACCGCACCCCTGATAAGGTGCATAACGGCCACCGGACTGCAGCATCCGGCAATTGCGGCTCACGCGCCCTACGACCTGATACTGGCAAATATTCTGGCACGGCCCCTGATCTCACTCGCACCCGCCATCGCCAAGGCACTCAGCCTGGATGGCAGGGTGATTTTGTCGGGACTGACAGGGGACCAGGTACGCATGGTACGCGCGGCGTATCTTGCCCATGGCTTGAGCATTGCCGACATGCTGATCGATGACAATTGGGCGACACTGACATTGGCGCAACTTGGGTTGTCTTGAACCCTTGTCGCGCAAGCACTTTGGAAGCGGTCAGCTTTGTGGCTTTTGGTTGATAGTATAATAATACCAAAGGAAGTAATTATTGACCCTTTTGATGGAGTCAAATCCGGCCACTCTGGCAGGCGCGGTGCGCAGCGCGATGCGGTGCATCGGGCAAGCGGCGCAACGCAGCAGATGGGCGGATTTGGCCCACCGACGGCCGATTTTTCGCGATCACCGGACTTCGTTATGCTCCACTTGTGGTCTGCCGGACCACGGCGTGAAGCATGCCTCGCCGGCAAACGCGAAAAATCGGTCAAATGGGTCAATAATTACTTTCTTTGGTATAAACCATACTGATCTTGCGATAAAGCAAAGAGGGATGGCCTGAACCATCCCTCCTGAAACCTGGGTCTTTTAAAGATACAGAAACGCTATTGACTTAGCGGCCCCAGACATGTGCCCGGATGTCAGCGCGCTCCAGACCAATGTCTGCAAGCATTCTGTCATCAAGACTTTCGAGGCGAACCTGTACCCGGCGACGATGTGCATAGGTTTTCACGTAGTTGGCGATACGGCTCAGCTGCCCAACAAAGTCGAGACTGGCTCCATCGCGCATTTCGACTGCACGGTTTGCAACGACGACGACCATTTCATTTCTCCATTTTCAAAATGACACCGCTATTCATGATATGAAGCACGGTGCCGACTAAACTCATGTGCGTAATTTATTGCGCCGCACAATTGGTGTAACCCGTATATGGCGATTGCATCAATTTTGACCATGGTTGTTTTGATATCCCAGATATGCGCGCCGCGCATATCGAAATTCACAAACTTTTAACCTTCGAAGATATTAAGATTAATCACATAAAAACAATATGTTGTATAAATAGTCTAGTCTCTGGTCCACGCTGCCTTGTATCTCTGCTATGGAGGGCAGATCATGTGCCGTCAAAGTTGGCCTCCTGCATGAAAACAAGGCAGCTCATGAAATCTCATACGGATGCATTTGCTGCAACGCACAATGGATTGAAGTCACGGAATCAATGCCCCCAATCCATTGCCCATACGCCCAGTCTTCGCTAGTCTGATACGATGTTTCAGAATTTTGCCGATACCAACCAGCGCCACCTCACCCCAGCCCGCATTGCAGATCTTCGATCCCGGTTCCAAGCCCTGCAGATCGACGGGTTTGTTGTCTCGCGAGCTGACGAGTTTCAGGGAGAATATGTTCCTGCCTGTGCTGAACGCCTGCACTGGCTGACGGGATTTTCAGGCTCTGCCGGAATCGCTGTAATCCTGAAATCTGAAGCCGCGATATTCGTTGACGGTAGATACACGCTGCAGGTGCGCGACCAGGTTGACCTTGATCTCGTAACGCCGCTGCAGGTCCCCGAAAATACCCCGCATGCCTGGGTGACCCGGAACATCCAAAAAGGCGGCAAACTGGGTTTTGACCCTTGGCTGCTGACAATCCGGGAGGCAAGCCGTTTCGAGGCGGCATGCAAGGAGGCAGGAGCCGAACTGGTCGCGCTCGACAGCAATCCCATTGATGCAATCTGGCATGACCAGCCGCCTGCCCCTGCAAATCCGGTTGTTCAGCAACCTTTGCAGTTTGCCGGTATGTCCAGCGCTGATAAATTGCGCGATATTTCCGAAGGATTGGCGCAGCGTGGAGCCAAGGCCTGCGTGTTGACCCAAACCGACGCGGTTGCCTGGCTGTTCAATCTGCGTGGTTGTGACATACCGCATACGCCCGCTGTGCTGGCTTTTGCCGTCGTTCATGATGACGGTTCCGCCGACCTGTTTCTGGACCCGGCCAGGGTAGAAGAAGGCGCCCGCGAAACGTTGAGCCGGGCCAGTGTGCGCTTTGCGGCACCGAAACAGATGATGGAAGCGCTGCAGGCTCTGGGCTCGGCCGGAGCGACCGTTGAACTTGATTTTGAATGGGTCGTCGATGCATTCCGGCGCGCATTCATGCAGGCTGGTGCAACGGTCAGCCATCACGAAAGTCCCTGTACTCTGCCACGAGCTGCCAAAAATCATGCTGAGCTCGAAGGCGCCCGGGCAGCCCACCTGCGCGATGCAGTTCCCATGGCCCGGTTTCTGCGCTGGCTGGATACAAACGCCCCTTCCGGCCAGCTCGACGAAATACAGGCTGCCCGGAAACTGGAAACACTGCGTGCTGAAACCGGAGAGTTGCGGGACCTGTCGTTTGACACAATATCCGGTGCCGGTCCGCATGCGGCGATTCCCCACTACCGGGTATCTGAAACCAGCAACCGGCCGATTGAGAAGGACCGCATTTACCTTGTGGATTCCGGCGCGCAGTATGTGGATGGCACAACTGATATCACCCGCACAATCATAGCAGGCACACCAACGCCTGAAATGAAGGATCGGTTCACCCGGGTGCTGAAAGGCATGATCAACCTGTCTCGCGCCAGGTTTCCCTCCGGCACCACCGGTGGTCATCTCGATCCGCTGGCCCGGTCGCCGCTCTGGGAGGCCGGTCTCGACTTTGATCATGGTACCGGCCATGGCGTCGGCAGTTACCTGTCGGTGCACGAAGGCCCTCAGCGGTTCTCAAAAGCTGACAGGACCGTGCTGCAGCCGGGTATGATCATGTCAAATGAACCCGGCTACTACAAGGCAGGTGACTATGGCATCCGCATCGAGAACCTGCTGATTGTGCGTGAGGCCGAACCCGTTGAAGGCGGCGAGCGCCCCATGCACTGGTTCGAAACGCTGACATACACCCCCATAGACCGCAATCTTGTCGAACCTGCCATCATGACAGATGCCGAACTTGACTGGCTCAACGATTACCATGCCCGGGTATTGAAGAAGATTGCGCCGCGACTGGAAAATCACGAGGATCAGGCCTGGCTGCAGGCAGCCTGCGCTGCCGTCACCCGATAAGTGCCCGTAGCGCGACCACGCTGGCCACACCGGTTGCAACCGCCACCAGCAATGGCAACCGGAATGCAGCCAGGACAGTAATGCCGGCAGCAATTGTTTCTGCTAGGCCCGTCGCCAGGACTGCAGGCGCGATGACGGCCATCAAGACAGCTGGCGGCAGGGCATCCATGGCCGAACGGGCCCTGCCCTCGACATTTGCAAGCTGAAGCAACCACAGACCGGCAATGCGGGTCAGGTAAGTCGCAACAGCCATGCCGGCAATGGCGATCAGTGTATTGGTGTCCAGGCTCATGATGGCATGATTCCGTCCGGGTTGTGATTGTCGCTTTCGGCATGAAGAGCCGCCGCCACTCCAACGCCAGCAAATGCGCCTGCCAGGATGTACCAGGCACCGGGAACGGTCAGATAAACCAGCGCCGAAACCACGCCGCTTGCAAGCAAAATACAACCAGTTCGCCAATTGCTCCAGAAGCCAACAAGAATGCAGATAAACACCGCGGAAAATGCAAAGTCGAATCCGTACGCAGCGGGATCACCAAGTCCCCGGCCAACGATCGCCCCTAGCAATGAAAATGTCGTCCATGCCAGCCACATGCTGACGCCAATGCCGAAGTAATAGGCTGGCGTCAAGGTGCCCGACCGGACACGACGTTCGCTAAATGCCCAGCCTTCATCGGTGAGAACAAACATCGCAGCATACCGGGCCGGGCCGCTGAAGCCAGCCATCGACCGGCCAATGCTGGCGGCCATAAGGACATGGCGAACGTTCACTACAAGTGCCGTGAACACAAGCAAACCGAGCGGAGCCGGGTCAGCCCACTGGTCAATTGCAACGAATTGCAGGGCACCGGCAAACACGGTCGCGCTCATCAGCCAGATTTCAAACGGCGACAGGCCCTTTGCAGCCGCCAGCGTACCAAACAGCAGGGCTATTGGAATCGTTGCAACAAGTACCGGAATGATGGCAACTGCGCCGGCTGAAAACTCCTGCGTTCTTGTACCCATTGCGCCTAACCCAGGATGTGCCGCATGGCTACTACAGTAGTCATCGCCACCACGATCACAACTGCCATGGGCGCTCCCCACAGGTACGGCGGTTGCACCCGCAATCGCTTCCGGCATCCCGTGGGTGAATGCCGCTGGCGCAACAGCAGCTATAAGCACGGCAACCGGCATTGTTGCAAACGCGGCTGCAGAAACTGGTCCAGGTTCGGCCCGCACCAGGAGAACAGCCCCGGCTGCCTGCATGGCAAATGCGCCGCCGCTCAACAATGTGGCCTCAAACGCCGACAGGCCCTTTTGCACACTTTTTGCACCGGTAATAAAGGAAAACGATATCGGCGCTACCAGAATGGGTAGAACCAGTTTGAAACCGTCAAGGAACTCCTGTTTTGCCGTTGTCATGAAAGTGCTTTGCGGGAGGAAATTATGCAATGCCGGATTTTCACCATTCAACCCAGGGGCGCAAGACCGGATGCTGCCGGGCTGGGTTGCAAAATTGTTGGTTGAGTGGCGTGGCTGGCGCCCGCGTGTTCCGGATTTGAGAACCGGAGCAGAGACTTGTTGATCGGCAGGACCGACGAGATGGTCACCACCATTGATTGCAGTTTGACTGGCGCAGTGCCGCTTCCTGACCCAACTTACTTGTTGCCGGCAATTGCGGCCTGCACGTCGCGGTTTCGCTGTTTTTCAGCCCTGAACATCAGGAACCCGGCAACCGCAACACCCAGCGTCACGACACCCACGATTATCGTGGCAAGTGCGTTGATATCAGGCGTCACGCCCAGCTTGACCTTGGAGAAAATCAGCATCGGCAACGTGGTCGACCCCGGACCATTGGTGAAACTGGCAATCACCAGATCATCCAGCGACAGGGTGAACGCCAGCAGCCATCCAGACACCATGGCAGGTGCAATAATCGGCAGGGTTATGTCCCACAACACCCGCAAGGGCGTGGATCCCAGATCCATGGCAGCCTCTTCCACCGAGTTGTCCATGGATGTCAGGCGTGACTGAATGATTACCGCCACATATGCCATGGAGAATGTTATGTGCGCCAGCGTCACAGTGGTAGCGCCCCGCCCGGTTGGCCACCCGATCAGCGTTTCAAGACTGACAAACAACAGCAAAAGGGAAAGACCTGTAATAACATCAGGCATGATCAGTGGTGCTGAAATCATGCCCGAGAACAATGTGCGGCCCTTGAAGCGGCCCAGTCTCGCAAGCGTCAGACCAGCCAAAGTTCCAAGAATGGTTGCAAAACTTGCCGAAACAACAGCAATTTTCAGGGACAGGAGTGCTGCGTTGATAACCTGGTCGTTTTCCAGCAGCTTGCCGTACCACTCCGTTGAAAATCCTCCCCATACGGTTACCAGCCTGGAGGAATTGAACGAATAGGCCATCATGATCAGTATGGGCACATACAGGAAGGCGAATCCGAAACACAGTATCGACAGCAGAAACACGGAACGGTTTTGCATCACTCAAACCCCTCCGCCCTTGCCTGATAATGATTGAATATCATGATCGGCACCACCAGCAGCAGCAACAGTATAATCGCAACTGCGGACGCGACCGGCCAGTCGGTGTTGAGGAAGAATTCATCAAACAGCACCCGCCCGATCATCGGGCTGCTGCCCGTACCCAGTAGTACCGGGATTACGTACTCGCCCGTTGCAGGAATGAAAACAAGCATCGAACCTGCCACTATACCCGGTACGGACAACGGTAATGTTACATCAATAAACGTCCGTGCCGGTGTCGACCCCAGGTCCATTGCTGCTTCGGTCAACGAGCTGTCCATCCGTTCAAGGTTTGCATACAGCGGCAGGATCATGAACGGCAGGTACGAATAGACTATGCCGATATAGACCGCAAAATCCGTGTTCATCATCTTCAACGGTTCATCAATGATACCGACTGCCAGCAGCACGTTGTTGATCGTGCCATTGGTGCCCAGCAACCCGATCCAGGCATAGATGCGCAGCAGAAACGAAGTCCAGAACGGCAGGATGACTAGGAGCAACAGAATGTTGCGGGTTGCCCCGGACGACCGCGCAATCCCGTATGCCATCGGATAGCCAAGCAACAGGCAGAAAACAGTCGAGATGGCGGCAATTTTCAGCGAATTCAGATAACCCGTATAATACAGCGAGTCATCGATCAGGTAGCCGAAATTGGTCGAAATATTCGCTTTCAGCGCCGCCCAGCTGAACGGAATCTTGAACGGAGGAATGGAATAGGCCGCTTCCGATACCGCGATCACCGTCACAATGAAAAACGGAGTCAGGAAAAACAGCAGCAGCCAGAAATACGGAATGCCTGCCACAATCCTGCGCCAGCCATCCCGGTTGAGCCAGCGCTGGAATCCGCCCGGTTGTTTGACAGGAGACGACGAATGCCGGCTGGCAAGTTCGCTCATTACTGTTCCTCCGGCAGGACAATTGCCGAGTTTGCATCCCAGGTCAGCCACACCTTGTCGTCCCAGTCAACCTGCCGGCCGGCTTCGCCGACACGTTGCTCATTGACCCGGTTCACGCGAATTAGTTCACCGTTTGCCAGTTTGACACGATACAGCGAATCCTTGCCGAAATAACCCAGGTCGAGAACTTCACCCTGCACCGCATTCACACTAGTCGATTCCGGTTCTGTCCTGGAAATTGTGATTTTTTCCGGCCGCACGGCAACACCCACTCTGTCACCGGACTTGAAACCGGGCGCGACGGGTGCTTCAAACGTGCACCCGGCTTTCGCCGCCTCAATGCGGGCTTTGCCTGACTTGACGCTGGTCACCGTGCCGTCAAACAGGTTGATGGATCCGATAAAGTCCGCGGTAAACCGGGAGGTTGGGAATTCGTAGACGTCGGTTGGCGTGCCCACCTGCTTGATGACACCGCGATCCATGATGGCAATGCGCGAGGCCAACGTCATTGCCTCTTCCTGATCATGGGTGACGACGATGAATGTAACACCCAACTTGTCCTGGATGTTGACCAATTCAAACTGGGTCTGTTCGCGCAGTTTTTTGTCGAGTGCCCCTAGCGGCTCATCCAGCAGCAGGACTTTCGGACTCTTGGCCAGTGCACGGGCTAGAGCCACGCGCTGACGCTGGCCCCCTGAAAGCTGGTGCGGTTTGCGGCCTGCAAACTGGCCCAGTTGTACCAGTTCCAGAAGGCTGCTGACCCTTTGTTTGCGTTGCGCGTCAGTCATGTTTTCATGCTTGAGGCCGTAGCCGACATTCTTTTCCACATTCATGTGCGGAAACAGGGCATACGACTGGAACATCATGTTTACCGGACGGTTGAAGGGCTGAACGTCACCCATGTCCTGTCCATCAATGATGATGCGGCCGGATGTCGGTGTTTCGAATCCCGCCAGCATGCGCAGCAAAGTGGTTTTGCCACACCCGGATCCGCCGAGCAGCGCAAAAAGCTCACCTTTGCCGATATCCAGTGAAACGTTGTCCACGGCGACAAATTCGCCGAATTTCTTGGTGATGTTCTCGATGCGAATAAAACTGTCGTCAGTTGCCATTGGCGGGGACCCGTTCTGACTTGCGAAGAACATCCCGCAAGGTTCTTGCGAACCTTGCGGGTATGAAGTCGTATCAGTGCAGGATCAGGAGCCCGTTTTGATTTTGGTCCAGGCACGCGTGAGTGCGCGCTGGGCTGTCGGCGAAAGTGACTTGTTGGTCCACAGCCGTTCCTTTATCTCGTCATTCGGATAGATCGCCGGATCTTCCAGGATTTCCTTGAGCACGAACTCTGCCGCCTTTGCATTTGCATTGGCATAGTAGGTGTAGTTCGTAGCTTCGGCGATGACCTTCGGATCGAGCATGAAGTTCAGGAACTTGTATGCGTTCTCAACATTCTTGGCATCTTTCGGAATGGCCCAGACATCAAACCATGCCGGCGAACCTGTGGCCGGTACTTCATAGGCAAGGTTGATTTCCACACCGGCTTCCGATGCTCTTGAGGAGGCAGTCGCATAATCACCGGACCAGTTGTTGATCACGCACAGTTCCTTGTTGGGAATTGCATTGAGGTAGTTTGATGCATCAAACGTCTTGATGTACTGGCGAACCGGTTTGAACGCTTCAACCACGGCATCATAATCAGCCGGATCTTCCGTATTCGGATCCTTGCCCAGGTAAGACAACACCATCGGAATGACATCGCGCGGGCTTTCCAGCACCGAGATGCCACAGTCAGCAACCTTGGCGGCCAGTTCCGGCTTCATCAGGATATCCATCGTCCCCATCGGAGCATTGTCGCCGAGACGTTCCTTGACCATGTCAAGATTGTAGGTGATGCCCGTTGTACCCCACATGTACACCACGCTGTACTCGTTGCCCGGATCCCAGTTTTCAACAATCTTGAGGATGCCGGCATCCTGGTTGTCGTAATTTGGCAGCTTGGAGCGGTCGATTTTCTGAAAGGCGCCGGCCTGTATGAACTTTGGCAACTGGCTGCCGGAATGCAGCACCACGTCATATCCTGAAGAGCCTGCCAGCATTTTGGCTTCTTCGGTTTCAGCCGCGTCATAGGTGTCATAAACCACCTTGATACCGGTCGCCTTGGTGAAATCTTCCAGTGTGGTTTCACCGATATAATCGACCCAGTTGTAGACGTGAACGACCTCTTCAGCTTGTGCTGCATGTGCCGTGATGAAAACAGCCGTCGCGGCCGCCCCCATTGTCAGCGCTATCCTGCGTGTAATTCTTGCCATCTCGATGTTACTCCCTGTTGAAAATTATTCCTTGTGTGAAGCTTAATGCGCAATCCACTTTTTATTCAATGCTGAAATTCACCCTGTGCTGCCTGGTTGTCAGCGGTGATCTCAAATTGACGTTTGCCGGCCCCCCAGCAACTTGCTGTTGATGGACATCAGGCATCCACGTTCCGGTTGCTCGGATTGCTTCAGGACAGGCATCACTGCCCGCAACTGGTCATGATACTGCTTTACGCCATACTCCAGGTCAGACAGAATGAAACCCTGAAAACCACTTGAGTGCGCGGCCTCGTTGGACCACACGGTCAACTGGATGTCTTCAGCAGATGTGTCATTGTCGATCCGCTGCGACAGATACTGTGCTGCCTTCAGGCGCCGGTTGAAGGTTGCATCGCCATTTTCTGGCGACCGTATGCTGTAAGCAGCGCCGCGCAGGGCAGTCTTGTCGGTAGCGAGCGGGTATTCCTGATAAAAACCCATGCTGTCCGGGTAGAAAAACAAGACCAGATTTGGAAACATACCAATGTAGAGCCATGCCCGGCGATGGCTTTCTGGCAGATAATCAATTTCCGGCAGGATAGTGTTGTAGGCCCGCACAGACCACAACCTGTTGTGGTCAGTTTTCATTGGAGCAAAGGTGCGAACTGTTGCATCCTTCCACTGTTCATCGAAATAATTGTCGCCGTACAGATCCTGCAGACCGGGATGCGCCATGGGAACATGATAACCTTCATTGTCGACATCCCGGACACACTTCCAGTTGGACCTGATTTCCTGAGACCAGAAACCTTTCCCGAGTGGCTCTGCCTCTGATGGCCGATACAGGGCTGTTTCAGCTTCGTGGCGGGCAAGTATGTCGCTGACAGCCGGTTGTGGACCCGGCTGAAACCTGACGAACACGAACTCGCTCCATACCTCGAATTCAACCGGCACAAGGCCTTGCTCGACCGGATCAAGTTTTGGCACGGACCTAGGTTGGGAAACCGTTCGCAGTGTCCCGTCGAGATTGTATGACCAGCCGTGGAAAGGGCATACCAACGCTGCGCCACAGGTGCCGGTCTGATTTACCACCACTCTTGATCCGCGGTGACGGCAGACATTGTGAAATGCCCGAATCTGGTTGTCTTTGCCGCGCACAATGATTGCCCGTTCTCCTGCCACGTCGAAACAGAAATAGTCGCCCGGTTCGGGAGCATTGCTGACGTGGCCCGCCAGTTGCCAGTGACAACGGAACAATACTGTCCGTTCGAGTTCCAGTTGCTCCTCGTTGGTGTACGCCCAGGCAGGCAAACCTTTGCGGTCCCACTCGTCTGGCACCGCCTCGATTTGTGACTTGTCCAGAGCAGGCAGGGCGGCGTTGAAGCGTTCCATCCGGGTCATTGCTAATGGCCTTATTAAATTGAATGATCATTCAATATAACACTATTTTTCCGGTTTTGACAATTCCGGAGTTGGCGATTTGATGCCGGTACCCCTCAAAATTGCCGTTCGTGTCATATGAGCACGGCTTTCTGATTGAAGCAGTAAAAAGCCATAAAACTCAACGATTTTTGGGTGATAGAGTATCCAGGATGACAAATTTCAGGTGTCAGAAAATCACTCTGGACGTTCATTTGAGGGCAATGTTCAACACGTGCAGCAGATCAACCCGGTTTCCCGGACGCACCTGGTAGAAGACCACCGCCAGCCTCAGGCACACAAAGGAGAGTCACCCGTCCAGCGATGAATATTGATATGCGGTTCGCTGGCAAGGCGCGCACGAGCAGCTTCCCACATTGCCCGCCACTGATCAGGGCTCGTCAGGACAGTTTCCGGGTTACTTTTACTACGCGCTACAAACTCCGGGAAATGGGCACGGCCCGTGGATTGGCCGGTCACGTTGTACCTGAGATCAAATGACCAGCGAAAATCCTCCGTCTGATTGGTCAGAGAAGAATGTGGCGTCAGGGGATGAAAGATCACAACACCGCCGGACTTGACCGGCAGGGGCGTTGCCCTTGCCAGATCGATCTGGCCGTCAGCAATGGCGGTCTGCACTTTCGGACAATGTATCTTCATGCCATCGCGATGGGCAGCGGGGATAACCTGCAAACAGCCATTGGCGGCAGTGGCATCCGAAATGGCACACCACACGGTAATCATGGTTGTATCATCAGCTTCACTCAGCGTGACACCCCGGTCCTGATGCCAGTCGGTTGACGTTATGTGCGCCCTGATTTCGTCTGATGCCAGTCTTGTGGCAGGTGGTTTTATACGCACATGCTGAATGGGGTTCGAGGTGATCTCGCACCCTATCAGACATTCGACAAGATCGAGTAAGCGCTCATTGGTCACCAGGCTGAATACTGCCGGTCCGAAATGCATGGGCGTGTCCGGATAAATCTGGTCACCGGGAAGGGAAATATCCATAGGCTGAAACCAGTCACAGCGAGCCTGGTAGGCGATCAGCAGCTTTTCATGAAACGATAGTCCTTCAGGAACTCTTTCACCCGGCCCTGCCCATACCAGCCAGCGTAAAGGCCATCAAGCAGCGAAGCATATTCAGCTTTGATCGGCTCGATCACCTTGTCCCGGTCAAGCACATTCTCGACAACCAGGTAGCCATTTTCATCAAAGAAATCAATTTGATCGACTGTAAGCATGTCATCTTTCCAAAAGGCCTGCAAAACTACCTAGGTCTCTACCCGAATGAACCAGTCGTCTTCTGATATGACTTCGACGCCCAGTTCGGTAGCCTTCTTCAGCTTTGATCCGGCCCCGGGACCTGCCACGACCAGGTTTGTCTTTTTCGAAACAGATCCGGCTACTTTCGCGCCAAGCCGTTCTGCCATCGCTTTTGCCTCATCACGCGTCATGCGTTCCAGCGCTCCGGTGAACACGATCGTCATGCCGGACACCGGTGAACCGGTGTCGGCAGCTTCCAGCGGTTGTATGTCGAGATGGTCATCAACCAGTTCCTTCACTACAGACAGGTTGTGCGGTTCAGCAAAAAATTCTGCCACGGCACGCGCCACAACGTCGCCGATGCCGTCAATGTTCACGAGGTCAGCATAGGCTTCCGATGCATGATCCTGCGCCGCGGCCATGGCGTCGAGAAACTGAACTGCCGAGCCGTAGGATCGCGCCAGGGTCCGCCCGGTGGTTTCTCCCACATGACGAATACCGAGCGAATATATGAACCGGTCCAGCCCGATCTTGCGGCGTTCGTCAATTGCTGCAAACAGATTGCCTGCCGAGGTTCCACCCCACCCTTCGCGATCCTTCAGCTTCTTTGATGATCGCTCGTCGCGCGATTGTAGAGTGAAGATGTCCTGTGGAGATTGTATCAGACCGTCATCGTAAAATTCCTGGATAACCTTGTCTCCCATGCCTTCGATATCAAACGCATTGCGGGAAACAAAGTGCTTCAAACGCTCGACGCGCTGTGCCGGACAAATCAGGCCACCGGTGCAGCGGCGCACTACATCCATCCTGCCGGTTTTCTGATTGACTTCACGCACCGCATGCGAACCGCATGCCGGGCATATCTTGGGAAACTGGTACTTGACTGCATCGGCCGGACGCTTGTCAGGCAGGTGGCCAAGCACCTGCGGTATGACGTCCCCTGCCCGCTGGATCATCACTGTATCGCCGATCCGAATATCCTTGCGGACAATCTCGTCTTCATTGTGCAGCGTCGCATTTGACACCACCACGCCCCCGACTGTAACGGGTTTCAGGCGCGCCACAGGCGTCAGTGCGCCCGTGCGCCCTACCTGAATGTCGATGCCTTCCAGAACGGTAGTTGCCCGTTCAGCCGCAAACTTGTGCGCAACGGCCCACCGCGGCGAGCGCGACACGAAGCCCAGCCGTTCCTGCCAGTCAAGCCGGTTGACCTTGTACACCACACCGTCAATGTCATATCCCAGTGTGGCGCGCTGTGCCTCTATTGCATGGTAATGGTCCAGCAACTCATCTACCGATTTACAAAGCCTCGTCAGTGAGTTAACGGGAAATCCCCACCGCTCGAACGCATCCAGAACACCGCGCTGGGTTTCCGCAGGAAGTCTTTCGACCTGCCCCCAGGCATAGGCAAAAAACCGCAACGGACGTGAAGCTGTAATGGAGGAATCCAGCTGGCGCAACGAACCGGCTGCCGCATTTCGCGGATTGGCAAAGACCTTGCCACCGGCTTCACGCTGTGCCTCATTGAGCCGGGCAAAATCCGGGTGAGACATGTATATTTCGCCACGCACTTCAAATATCGCGGGAAAATCGGCCGCGTCCACCCGGTGCGGTACATCATCGATGGTTTCGACATTACGGCTGACATTTTCGCCTTCCTGACCATCTCCGCGGGTGGCCGCCTGCACCAGCTTGCCATTCTCATACCGCAGTGAAATTGAAAGTCCGTCGATTTTGGGTTCAGCCGTAATCTCCACCAGTTCATCATCAGGTAGTTTCAGAAAGCGGCGAAGGCGCGCAACAAATTCCTGTACGTCGTCGTCAGAAAAAGCATTTCCGAGCGACAACATGGAAACTGCGTGGCGTACCTTGCTGAATTTTTCCGATGGCGCAGCTCCAACACGCAGTGACGGGGACCCTTCCATTACCAGTTCGGGAAATGCCGCCTCAATCTCGTCACTGCGGCGACGCAACGCATCATACTCCGCATCCGGAATTTCCGGTTCGTCTTCACGATAGTAGGCCTGATCATGGCGGGCTATCTCGGCCGCAAGCCGATTCAGTTCGGCAGCAGCTTCCGGCGCGGACAGCGCCTCGACTTTTGTCTCCCGCGCCATCAATCAACCTGTCGCCGACAATAGTCGATCAGCCTGGGCGCGGGCTTCTGTCGTCACTTCGGCACCCGACAACATACGTGCGATTTCCTCACGGCGTCCTTCACCAGTCAAAGGTGTTACGCGGGTAATCATGCGCCGATGGGCTGAGTCTCCGGTTTCCTCCATCTTGGATATCAGCAAATGCGCGTCAGCGCGGGACGCAACCTGCGGACTGTGAGTAACTGCCAAAACCTGTAACTCTTTCGACATGCGTGCAAGCCGTTGACCGATTGCGTCCGCAACAGCGCCGCCAACGCCGGTATCAATCTCGTCAAATACCAGCGTGGGAGCAGATGCACGGGCAGCCAGAACCACTTTGAGCGCCAACAGGAAACGCGACAGTTCACCGCCCGATGCCGCCTTGACGATAGGCGCCAGTGGCGTACCCGGATTGGCAGCAATCAGAAACTCCACGCGGTCGATGCCACTGGGACCTGCGCGGGCCTCGTCTGTCTCGACCCGTGTTTCGAAACGCGCCTTTTCGAGACGCAATGGCGCTAGCTCGGACAAAATTTCCCGATCCAGTTTTTCAGCCGCCTTCACGCGTGCGTCCGACAGCTGTAGAGCCGCATGGTCATATTCAATCTGTGCCTCATCACGGGCCTTTTTGAGGTTGGCCAGCATGACCCCGCCGTCATCGATGGATTGCAGGTCGGTTTCAAACTGCTCCATCAGGGCAGCAAGATCATCCACCTGCACCTTGTGCTTGCGTGCCAGGGCACGCAGCGAAAACAGGCGCTCTTCTGCCCTTTCAAGTTCAGCCGGGTCAGGCACAAACTCGCGAGCGGCCTTGTCCAGTTGGTTCTGCGCTTCGTTCATTTCGATCACCGCACGCTCCAGCGCCGTACATACCGGGTCGAGGCTGCCCTTCGCCTGCTCACGCCGCCGTTCCAGCTTCCGCAAAGCCGTATTCAATGCAGCAATCGTGTCACCGTCAGAAACCGCCTTTTGCGCTTCATTGACCACCGCAGCGAACTCTTCGGCATTCATCATCATCTGGCGCCTGTCCGCCAGGCTCGCATCTTCGCCAGGTTGCGGATCCAGTTCATGCATTTCCTTCAGGGCATGCTCCAGAAATGCGCGTTCTGTCTCGGCCCTGTCAAGCCGGGCCTGGTGAGCATCGTAAGCCTCACGCGCGTCACTCAGCGTTGCCCAGGCGGTATCAACCTTTTGCAGTAGTGTTGCAAGTTCGCCATAGGCATCCAGAGCAGTACGATGAAATGAAACATCCATCAGAGCGCGATCATCATGCTGGCCGTGAATTTCCGCCAGCACCCCTCCCAACTTGCGAAGCAGGTTCACGCTTGAAGGTTGATCATTGATGAAAACCCGGGACTTGCCATCCGCGCCTTGAATTCGCCGGATGACAATGCCGCCTTCGCCTGCTTCAATCTCCGCATCGGCCAGCAACCTGTAAGCGGCATGACCGGCAGGTGGATGGAAGCCGGCGGTAACGCTACCCTTGTCGCAACCTGCCCGGACCAGGGATGCATCACCGCGTGCGCCGAGCGCCAATCCAAGGGAATCCAGCAGTATTGACTTGCCGGCGCCGGTTTCACCGGTCAAAACACCGAGACCCTGTTCAAGACTGAGATCCAGTTTCTCGATCAGGACAATGTCGCGTATGGCAAGATGTGTCAGCATGATTGGCGCTGCTTATACCGTATTATTGTAGAATCGGGCGAGAGGAATAGCACCGGAGATCCTGGTCTCATGTGACCTCACAAAGTTGTTTTGCCCATTGGAAGCGGTCAGCTTTGTGGTTTTCGATTGATACATTCAAAAACCATACTGATCTACCCATGCATGGTCAGGCCACCTGAAACGCTAATGGTTTGCCCGGTCATGTAATCCGCATCGGAGCTGGCGAGAAAGGCGATGATGCCAGGATAATCTGCCGGCTGCCCAAGACGGCGCATGGGGATGGCCCGGGTCAGACCGTCAATCAACTTCCTGCCCTGCTCGCCATCGCCGGCAAAACTGGCAAGCAGAGGAGTCTCCGTTGGGCCAGGGCAAACCGTATTGATCTGAATATTCTTGCGGGCAAGCTCACGCGCAAGGGTTTTGGAAAAAGCAATTATACCGCCCTTGCATGCGGAATACACGGCCTCCCCGGACGAACCTACGCGGCCTGCATCGGACGCCACGTTGATGACCTTGCCTGCCTCGCGCCGCGCCATGCGGCTTACCACCGAGTGATGCAGGTTGAGCGGGCCATACAGATTGATATCGATAATTTTTCGCCACAACGCCGGTTCGGTGGTCAGAAAGGGCCTTGCCTCGTCCCAGCCGGCGTTGTTGACCAGCACATCAATTGGACCAAGTTCCTGTTCTGCAGCCTCTATGACTGCTTCGACCGCATCATAATCTGAAATGTCTGTTTCATAGGACCGGGCAACCCCTCCGGCTTCCAAGATCAGGTTAACTGTTTCGGCAGCCCCGCTCGCGTCGATATCAATGATGGCGATTTTCGCTCCCTCCTGGGAAAATCGTTGACAGACGGCCCGGCCAATTCCGCTTGCACCACCGGTGACGACGACCACCTTTCCCTCAAGACCACGCATTGAAGCAACTCCGTTGTGCTGTGAATTCAAATCGCCTGTCGACATGAGGAAATACGTCACCCATCAGTTGCACTTTTCGAATTGCCAAGATCAACGATGGCATTGGACAAACACTTCCTCTGGCATATTTCATTTCAATTCCCCGTCATTTGCCATTCGGCCGTTTGCAACATGAAACATGATCCCGCCAGCCAAAGGAACCTGAAGTAGATGCGGTGGTCAACTTATACCGGATCGCTGTTGCCAATATGTTGCTGTTTTCGCGAGGTCTGCCATTCGGTCTATTGTCACCTGATTGTCATCTGATCAACGTATCGGAGAAATTCCCATATTCAGGAGGTTCGAACATGGTCAGAGGGAAGTTCAATGTGTTGTTTCTTTGCACTGGCAACTCTGCGCGCTCGATTTTGGCGGAAGCCATAATGAACCGCCATTGCGAGGGACGCTTCAAGGCGTATTCGGCAGGCTCGCACCCAAAAGGCGAACCCCATCCGCAGACGCTCAAACTGCTCAAGTCCCTGAAATACGACACCGGGCAGTTTTCTTCAAAAAGCTGGGATGAATTTGCAAAACCCGGTGCACCGGAACTGGACTTTGTGTTTACGGTCTGCGACGACGCCGCAAATGAAGTTTGCCCGGTTTGGCCCGGACAGCCAATGAGCGCGCATTGGGGTCTGCCGGACCCTGCAGTCTTTGAGGGCTCAGATTCAGAAATCGCAGCGGTTTTCGCTGAAACCTACAGGCAGATGAACAATCGTATTACAGCATTCATCAACCTGCCCGTAGAGAGTCTCGACCGGTTGAGCCTCGCTGAACGGCTTGACAAAATCGGTAAGAGCTAGGTGCGGATTAAGATGACCTGAACTGGTGTGTTTCACCAAATTGCACCAAAAGCTGTTACGGTCTAGATCAGTATGACTTTTGATTGAATCAATCAAAAATCATAAAACTGAACAATTCCAAAGTGGTAGAGCAACTTTATGGGTTCAAGAGAACCCATGTCGCTCTAGGAACCAAACAGACCGGACAACCAGGAACCTGAATCTTCAGTCGGACTCAATCCCCCTTCCTGCAGCAGCGCAAAGGCATCCTGGTACCATTTGGAATTGGGGTAGTTGTGACCCAGTACCGCAGCAGCCGTCTGGGCTTCAGAACGAATGCCAAGCTGCAAATAGTTTTCTGTAAGCCGATATAAAGCTTCAGGTGTGTGCGTTGAAGTCTGATATTTTTCTACAACTGTCTTGTAACGGTTGATGGCCGCTAGGTACGCCTTTTTGCGCTGGTAATAGCGGCCGACGTCCATCTCCTTGCCAGCCAGGATATCGCGCGCCAGGGAGGCCTTCCCGGCGGCATCTTGCGCATATGGAGTGTTGGGATAACGCCGCACAACCTCTTCCAGTTCTTCCAGAGACTTTTTCGCGGCAGTTGGGTCGCGGCGAATATCGTTAATCTGCTCGTAGTGGTTAAGCGCAATAAGATACTGCGCATAGGCGGCATCCTGATGTCCGGGATGAAGCTGGATAAAACGTTGGGCTGCCGCAATGGACTCTGGATAGGCACTGCGCTGATATTGCGCATAAGCTTGCATCAGGATCGATTTCGTAGCCCATTTGGAATATGGATGCTGGCGTTCAACTTCGGAAAATTTCTCCACCGCCGAGCGATAATCCTCGTTGCGGATATCCGCGACGCCGGCATTGTAGAGCCGCGCAATCGGTTCACCATTGGGATCAGTGCCAAGATCCGGCGTTACCGCATCACCGCTGCCAAACAGGCTGAACCCTTGCGAAGAACTGGAACTGCTATCACCGCCGCCCGGCAGGTAATCGTATAAATCACCCCCCGCACAACCGGAAAGCAAAATGCCGGCAGCACAAAACACCGTCAATGTCGAAAATGTGGACTTGGACGACAACGCTCTACTCCGTTGAATTCCAGCCTGTATCGAAATGCAGCAGGCCGTGTTCCCGTAGACTAGCGCAAAATGCGTGGCACAGCCAGCTTTGCTCAACTGTAATAACACGTGGAATGGTGCAGCAACCGGGCGGAAATATGGCTGGCCCGGTCAAAGCCGGGCCCGCACTCAATTATACCGGAGTTTGCCCAAGCAGCGATTCAGTTGGATTGCCGGCGCAGAAATGCCGGGATTTCCAACTGGTCATCATCCAGTGACGGGTCAATTGCAGGCTGCAGAGGATGCACATTGCCCTGCGGTACCGGGCGATTCATCTGTGGCTCTTCCTTGGCAACCTTGGAAGCTTCTGCCGGGTCTTCCTCACGCCGCACTCCCAAACCGACGCTGGCCAGACGTTCAAGCAAGCCTCTGCGTTTGGTTTGCGCTGCCTGGGCAACCTGTTGCAGTTTTTCCGGGCGAGCTGCCATTTGCTCCCGCGCAATTGGCGGGAATTGTTCTCGTGCAGGGATCTGGGTCCGCGAAGCAGCAGCCTGTGCCGCCATAATCGGCCGTGGCGCTGGTGCTGTTTCCTGAAGTTCAACGGGCACTTCCAGATCTTCCTCAACTCCCTCTTCAGCCTCCGGATCGGCAGCCACTGGCACTGGCGGAGCACGCTTGACTGCCTGTTGGGGAGTGGCATAGCCGTAGGCGGCTTCTTCTTCGTCCTCCGCTTCAGCGCCATCGCCTGCCTGCAAATATTCTTCCGCCAATCCCGTTGCAACAACCGACACACGCATGGTGCCTTCGAGTTTTTCATCGAAGGTAGCACCCAGTATGATATTGGCATCTGGATCGACTTCTTCGCGAATACGGGTTGCTGCTTCATCAACTTCGTACAGGGTTAGGTCAGGGCCACCCGAGATGGAAATCAGCAGTCCGCGCGCTCCGCGCATGGATACATCGTCAAGCAACGGATTGGATATAGCCGCTTCCGCTGCTTCAATTGCGCGTTTTTCACCGGAAGCCTCTCCGGTTCCCATCATGGCCTTGCCCATTTCAGACATGATGGCCCGGACGTCGGCAAAGTCGAGATTGATCAGTCCGTCACGGGTCATGAGTTCGGTTATCGAGGCAACGCCGGAATAAAGCACCTCGTCGGCCATGGCGAAAGCGGCCGCAAATGTTGTCTTTTCATTGGCGACACGGAACAGGTTCTGATTTGGAATAACGATCAGAGTATCGACGTGCTGGGTGAGTTGTTCAATACCTCGATCAGCAGTCAGCATGCGGCGCTGGCCTTCAAAATGAAACGGCTTGGTGACGACGCCTACAGTCAGTATCCCCTGCTCCTTGGCAGCACGCGCAATCACCGGTGCCGCTCCCGTGCCGGTTCCACCGCCCATCCCGGCCGTAATGAACACCATGTGAGCACCAGCCAGATGATCCAGAATCTCAGGCAGGGCCTCTTCGGCTGCACCGGCGCCGATCTGCGGTTGCGATCCTGCGCCAAGACCCTGTGTCAGGTTGGTTCCCATCTGGATGCGGCGCTCTGCGGAACTTTGCAGAATTGCCTGGGCATCGGTGTTTGCAACAACAAACTCCACACCTTCAAGATTGGACTCGATCATGTTGTTGACGGCATTTCCCCCTGCGCCACCAACGCCAAAAACAGTGATGCGCGGCTTTAGCTCTGCGGAATCAGGCACAGTTAATTTGATAGGCATGGTTTTGCATCCGGTTGATTTCCCCTGGGACTGCCATTTTGGTTTCTAAATCACTAACAAATGGTTAACACGGCCTTACCGGACAGCAGAAAATTGCAATTATTCGGCGCAGCCCATCTACGGTAATTTATGCAATGCCAAAGCGGACTGGTGCCAAAGTGGTGCCACAAAATTGTCAAATCTGAAGGAATGGTGCCAATGCTTCAGCGCAGGTTTGCCCAAATTCGGATCTAGCCCGCATTTCTCACCAGGGATAGGTTCATCAATTCATCGATGTGTATTATTTGTGTCTTGCCCGGGGTTTGGCAGATGCGCATAGAGTTGCGCGCCGTGGCTTCGGCGTTTTGTCTGGGCTGGATTTTCTCATGTTGTTGACGTGAGGGGTTTCAGGTTCAGCGGCTTTGAGGCGCCGCAGCGCATATTCTGGCGTGGGCCTGTGCGAACTCATCCTGATAGGGACATTGTGAGGTCATGGAGACAGTGATGCGGCGCACGGAGTGCTTGACCCTTGCGCCGAGCTTGAGCAGCTTCAGGCGGATGGAGCCGCAGGTGGCGTTTTCAAGTCTTGTGTGTTTGAGACCAAGGCGCCTGAGTGTTTCAACCAGCACATAGGCAAACGAGGCGAACCACAGGCGCAACTGGTTTGCGCGCATGGTTCGCGTCGAGGTGCGGTCGGCATAAAGATCAAGCTGGCATTCCTTGATGCGGTTCTCCATCTCGCCGCGGGCACAGTAGATGTCCTCATAGAGTTCGCGTGTACCTGCCTGTCCGGGCTTGAGTGAGGTGACCACAAACCTCGGATTGGCGCCCTTTGCCAGGCATTCCGCCTTGCCGACGACCCGTCGGCGGCATGACCAGCCTTTCAGGGTCGAGTACATGAAGTCTGCAAACCGGCGCGCCGGTTTGCCGGTTTCCAGATGCTCTGCCCTTGCCTCAGCCATGTGGCTCCCGATGGACTGCACAAGCCTGCTGTTGCGGGCAAGACCAAACAGATAATCCACCTTGTTTTGCTCGCACCAGACCATCAGCTCTTCCCGGGCAAAGCCGGAATCGGCCCGAAGCAGGAAGCCGGTATCCGGCCAGTACTGCCGGATCCGGGTGATGATGCGTTCTACCTCCTGTTTCGCACCGGCTGCACCATCTATATTGGCTGGCCGCAGTTTGGCCGCCAGCAACTGGCGGCCGCAGAAGATGTATAGCGGCAGGTAGCAGTAACAATCATAATAGCCGTGAAAGAAGCGCCCCTCCTGGTGGCCGTGCAGCCGGTCATCGGTGGCGTCAAGATCAAGAACAATCCGCTTTGGAGGCCTGCCATGCGCCTCCACGAACAGATCGACGAACAGGTGTTCAATCGCAGCCTCGTCATGGGCGATCCTGTGATAGCGCCCGGGCAGGCCCTCAGGGGCATGCTCCAGCCGGTTCAGTGTCGACTTGCCGGCAAGGCCCGCACAATCGGAACGTTTCGGCTCAACCCGGCCGGACAAAACTCCCAGCACAGGATCATGGCGCAACTCGTCATGGTCATTGATGTCTTCATAGCCAAGCGCGATCCCGGCAATGCGCTGGCCAACCATGCTTTCAAGACCATGAACCGTGCGCTGCCGGTTGCGATGGTCCCTAAAACATGCCGCTACCCGTGAGAACAGATCAATCGCGTTGTCAGTTTGGCGAAGAAGCAACGCACCTGCATCGGAACTGATTGCGCCGCCATCAAAAGCGGCAACCACACGGCGTCCATTAAAGGCTTCAAATTCAAACTGATCAGAGATACACTGTGTTTGCATCGGACCCCGCTTTCGAAACTGATAACTCTTTGTTCTAAAGGAATATTATCAGATTCGTGGGGCCGATGCACCTTCTATGGTGAGAAATGCGGGCTAGGCATTACACCGCGTCAGTTATTGGTGCCTTCTGCCATGCCTGATAGCCTTCGCCCGATACACTGGCCCGGGCCATATTCAGCGGACAAACCGGGCCTTGATCTAGTCTTCACCCTGCATTTTTTCAGTCAGAGCTGCGTTGAATTCGGCACCGAACAGAATAAGTGCCGACAGGCCGTAGAGGTAGACGATCGCAATCATCGTTCCGGCAAGCCCTGCGTATAGCGCTGTATAGTTTGCGATCGTTTGCAGATACAGCGCAAAGAGTTGCGATCCGGCAATGATGCCTGCAATTGTCAGTGCAATCCCTCCCGCCGTTGTTTTGATTGAGCGCTTTCCGTCAGGCAGAAAGCCATGGAATGCAAAAAGTGTCAGTGTGAGAACACAGATGGCGAAGCCATACTTCACAAGGCCGACGGTGAAGGAAAACGGTTCCAGCCACGCGAGCTTGTTGACGAGAAACGACCAGACCAGTGGCGTGGCAATCAGGATGACCGCAGCCAGTATAAGGCCGAATGCACCGATCATGACAAACATCGCGCCCTGCAGGCGCCGCCACCAGAACGGGCGTGTTTCTGTCACCCGATAAGCCCGGTTCAGGCCGTCACGGGCATTTTCAATGCCGTTTGTCGCCAGCACCAGGGCAACAAATGTACTGACCGAAAAAAACTCGTTGGGTTTCTGGGCAATGATGACCTTCACCTGATCCGCAATTGCCTTATCGCTGTCTGCGGGCCAGTGCCCAAGCACCAGATTGAACACTTCATCCACTAACTCAGGGCTGCCCCAAATTCGAACCAGCGAGGTGACCAGCATCAGGAATGGAAACAATGAAAGCAGCAGGGACAGCGCAACATTGCTTGCAATCGCCGCACCGCCATCGTCTACAAATTTGACGGTTGCACGCCAGATCGTTTTTGCAATGTTGAGCATCATAATGCGGCCCTGTGTGAAATTCACCACCACCTCTCAGGCTGTGCCTGCGCGAACCTGGATACATGACGCGTGGAGCACTTGCCGACAAGCACATTTTTCCCGATACCGTATTTTATATAATATACTGCGATATCAATGAATTAAAAACTTTCCCTGAGCCATTGACCGACGCGCCTGAAATAGCTGCTTTCGTGACCTCCCCCAGCGATGAGCAAACCCAGGTTTGCAGCCTGCTCATCCGGCACCAGACCATAACGCAACAGTCCTGATGCAACGCAAAAACCCGGAGTGGAAAGAACATCCGGCAAACCGCTGAAGCACCGTGGCTTCGCAACCCGAACCTGGCGGCCAAGGATTTCTCCTGCCAGTTGCTCAACACCGTTCAGCTGGCTGCCACCGCCTGTCAGCACGATACGGCGTACGAAACGCTGCGCGACCGATACCTCGACAAGTTTGTCCCGCACAATTTCAAAGATCTCTTCCATCCGCGGGCGAACCACACCGCAGATCATCGATCGGGGAATGCGCTGAACGGCCTCGCTGCCTGTTTCGCCAAGTAACGGGCACGTTATCAGTTCACGTTCATCAAGTTGCGCCGGAACAGTAGAACCCCACAGTGTCTTGACTCGTTCCGCGTGTGCGATGGTGGTGTTCAGTCCGCGTGCAATATCAGTTGTGACATGATGAGAGCCTATTGAAATCATGCCTGCGTGAGCCAGCTTGCCCTCATTGAACACGGCATAGGATGTTGTACCGCCTCCGAGTTCGACCACGGCGACACCCAGGTCCATTTCATCGGCCAGTAAAACGGAACGCGCTGCAGCATAGGGCGCAACAACCAGTCCGACAGCATCCAGATGACAGCGTTCCAGCAGAAGTCCAAGGTTGGTAATGGCATTGGCATCAGCAAGAACCACATTCAACTCTGCAGTCAGGGTCGTGCCATGCATTCCGGCAGGCTCACGCACGTTTCTGGCATCATCAAGGCGGTATTGCACGACAGATGCATGCAGGACCGCGCGACCGCCAGTGTCCAGTTTGGACATGGCATTGACCGCAGCACGGCGCTTGGCGGCCTCATCAACCGCGTGGCGGCCCAGCACCACTTCACCGCAAACGTGCACACTCAGCGCACGTCCACCCGACATGTTCACAAAGACTTCTGAGATGGTCCGGTCGGCCATGCGCTCAGCTTGATCGATTGCGGTGCGTATAGCGCGTTCGGCATCATCGAGATCAACAATGGCGCCGCCGGTAATTCCACCCGACCGGCAATGGCCCGCCCCGATTATCCTGATTTGCGGCGCAGTTTCATCCACGGCACGGCGCCTGCGGCCTTCAACGGCACCTATCAGGCAGCAAATCTTGGTGGACCCTATATCCAGCGCAGCAATGGTGGACGGCACAGATGCACGCGGTGGTCCGCCGTTGGAGGATGAAGAGGGAAACGGTACAACTTTCATGGCATTCAAAACCTGCAGTTACAAACTCCGGATTGCAATCGAACCATCATGCTCAGTGACCGTGCGAGGCAATTTTGCGATCTGGTTTGGTGATGCCGCCCTCGAAAGGAACCATCACGGCAGTACCTGCAAGACGAAGATCCACCAGTTCAATTCCTGACGTCAAAACACCAAAGCGGGCATCCAGATCCGCCAGATTTGCAAGGGCCTGTTCCACTTGCTTTTCAGGCAGCAGAACCTGCCGCCCGCCAGCAAAGTACAGTGACCACCGCCGGTCACCGACACGTGCCGCAGCCTTGATCCTTGAATTTAACTCAGGCCATGCTTCAAGTTGGTTAACAAGATGCGAGACATGTTTCTGAGCCCCCTCGCCTGACACAAGCATCAACTGAGAAAACTTGCGAGCGTCGAAACTGGCGATTGCAGACCCTTCACGGTCAATTACATAATAGTTGCCATCGCGCTGCCAGACTGCAAATGGCTCACGCTCGACAACTTCGATCTCCAGCCGGTTGGGTGGCAAGACCCGCACGCTTGCTTCCTGCACCCAATCAAGATTGAGCATGATCGAACGCGCCTTGATGGCATCAAAACCAAACAACGAACCACCTGGTTTGACTCCGATGGCCTTCAACACTGTCGCACCGTCCATTCTGTCCAGACCGGCAATGCGGATCTGTTCCGCTGCATAACCGAAATACGATGACACCTCTCCGGCCACGCCGCGGGTTCCTCCGGACATTCCCGACAAATGATTACCGGCCAACAGACCGTAACCGGTAGCCAGCATCAGCATGCCCACTGCACTTGAGCGAACCAGAACACGACTTGTGCGGCGGTTGGACAGCCGCTCCCCGGTTTCAAGCCAGGCCGACAGGGTTGCCCAGAACGGTGACTGGCGCAATTTGCGATGGCGGCGGCTGATCGACATTCCACTCACCGGTCCAGCCCCGCGTCGTTGATCATCCAGGTCAGAAGTTCAGGGAAACCATGCCCGGCGTGAGCAGCCATTTCCGGCACCAGCGACGTCGGTGTCATACCCGGCTGGGTATTGATCTCCATGAAAATCAGTTCGCCGTCAGTACCCTCAGTGTCATTGTAGCGAAAATCCGACCGGGTCACGCCCTTGCAACCGAGCTCGACGTGAGCGGCAAGTGCATATTTCTGAACACGACGGTAAACCGAGTGTGGTATGTCAGCGGGCAATATATGCTCAGACCCGCCAGGTTGATACTTCGCAGTATAGTCGTAAAACCCTACCGTCGAGATGATGTCGGTAACACCCAGCGCCACATTGCCCATAACCGCACATGTCAATTCGCGACCTGGTACGTAACGCTCCACCATGACCACGCTATCAAGATCAAACCCTTCATTTTCAACCATGCTGGCCAGCGAATTGCTGCCGCGATCTACAATATGAACCCCGACACTGGACCCGTCAGCCACCGGCTTTACCACATACGGCATCGGCATGACGTCATGATCGATTGCTTCACAAAGCTGAACCACCTGATGTTCAACAACGGGAACTTTGACCCGGGCTACTGCAGACTTGCAAAGATGCTTGTCCATGGCCAGGGCAGACGCCAGCAGGCCCGAATGTGTATATGGAATCTTCATGGTTTCAAGGATTGCCTGGATATGGCCGTCCTCTCCCCATTTGCCATGCAGCGCATTAAATGCCACGTCGGGTTTCAGGTCGCGCAACTGATCAATTATATCCGGCTGGACATCCAGCTGGGTAACTTTGAAACCGGCATCTTCGAGGCCCTTGGTGCATGCCTTGCCGGAGCTGAGCGATACTTCACGTTCGTGCGACCAGCCCCCCATCAGCATGGCGACATGCGTATGTTCAGGATCACGTTGTTCCATTGCTCAACCTCTACAGAACATCCATTGACCGGAACCGATCAGGAAAACTACCCAAAAACATGTCTCTCAAAACCGTGTGGCACGTCGCAGGTAAAGACATGCAAGAACAAAAGCTTGGAGCGCCGCGTTGAATCATCTGCAGCCTGACCGGTTCTGGTTGCGTGTCTCAACACCGATACGCTTGATCTCCCACTGCAGTTCGACCCCGGAATTTTCCCTTACCCGTGCCCGGACCGCCTCGCCAAGTTGCTCAATCTGCGCAGCTGATGCGCCACCCTCGTTGATCAGGAAGTTGCAATGCATGTCTGATACCTTTGCAGGTCCAATTGAAAATCCCCGCATTCCTGCAGCGTCGATGAGTTGCCAGGATTTTCCGCCTTCCGGATTTTTGAACGTTGACCCGCCGGTGCGCGACTTGATTGGCTGGCTTGCCTCGCGTGCAGCGGTGATCTGGTCCATATGCGCCCTGATCTCGTCTCGATTGCCCTCAGCGCCCTGAAACAGTGCCGATGTAAAAATCATGTCTGCCGGTGCAGTCGAGCTTCGATAACCGTAGCCCATGTCTTCATTTGACATGATGTGAAGCATCCCCTTGCGATCTATCCCGCGCGCCTCAATCAGAATGTCGCAGGTTTCACCACCATGGGCACCCGCGTTCATTCGCAACGCGCCACCGATTGTGCCCGGTATACCTCTCAGAAAGGTTAACAAAGTAATACCTTGTTGCAATGCAAACTGGGCAAGCCGCACATCGGGTACGGAAGTTCCTGATCGCACCTGGTAACTGTCATCGGCTTCCGTCTGTCCGAATCCGCGGCCCAGCCGGATCACTACACCTGGAATGCCGCCGTCGCGAACCAGCAGGTTGGACCCTACACCGATGACTTCAACCGGGATGTCTTCGTCCAGTGCGGCAAGAAACCCTGCAAGATCGTCTTCGTCAGCCGGCGAATACAAAACGTCAGCCGGCCCGCCTACACGAAACCAGGTCAAGTCGGCCAGGGACCTGTCCAGTTCAATGCGGCCGCGAACCTGTGGCAATCTGCGTGCCAGTTGCGCGCCTGGCGTTGTCATTTTCAGCGGTCCCGCTTTGACAATACGTCAAGTTCGCCAGGCAGGGCATACGCCCATTGTGTAATGTTGCCGGCACCAAGACATATAACCACATCTCCTGATGCAGCTGTTTCGTGGACCAGCGGGGCAAGTTCGCTGTTGTGCGAAATTGTCGTAACGTTTCGATGCCCGCGCGCGCGCAGTCCATCTGCCAGCCTCATGTGATCGATGCCGGCAATAGGTGCCTCACCGGCCTCGTATACCGGGGCCAGCACCACCTGGTCCGCGTCATTGAAACACGAACTGAATTCATCAAACAGGCTCTTCAGCCGGGTATATCTGTGGGGTTGCATAACCGCGACCACCCGTTTCCCAGTGACGCCGCGAGCCGCTTTCAACACCGCAGCAATCTCAACCGGGTGATGCCCGTAATCGTCGTAAACATCGATGCCATTACTGGAACCGGTCAGGGTGAAGCGGCGCTTGACCCCGGCAAAACCTGCCAGTCCCTTGCGAATAGCCTCATCGCTCACGCCCAGATTGGCGGCAACGGCAATGGCCGCGGTAGAATTCAAAAGGTTATGCTCACCAGGCATGGCAAGAGTAATGTCTTCAAGAATGCGGTGTTCGCCTGTCCGGCGTTCATTGATCACAACCGAAAAATGGCTTTTGCCATCCGAGTAACTGATATTTGTCAGACGATAATCCGCCTGCGCACTCTTGCCGTAAGTGAAAACTCGTCGGTCGATGACCTGAGCGATCAGTGACTGCACTTCCGGATGGTCCATGCACATAACTGCAAAACCATAAAACGGTATGTTTTCCACAAAGGTGCGATACGCCTCTTTTGCCTTGTCGAAAGTGCCGTAGTGATCCAGATGCTCGGGATCCATGTTGGTAACAATTGTCACGTCCGCCGGCAGCTTTACGAATGTGCCGTCTGACTCATCGGCTTCCACCACCATCCAGTCGCCCTTGCCGAGCCGCGCATTGGTGCCATAAGCGTTGATAATTCCACCATTGATCACTGTCGGATCAATTCCGCCGGCATCCAGCAATGCAGACACCAGTGATGTCGTTGTGGTTTTGCCATGTGTTCCTCCAACCGCTACACATGATTTGAACCGCATCAGTTCCGCCAGCATTTCGGCGCGTCGCACCAGCGGCAAAAACCGGGCGCGTGCTTCCAGGACTTCCGGATTGTCCTGCTTGACAGCCGTCGAGGTAACCACCACCTGGGCGTCGCCAAGATTCTCCGGCCGATGACCAATATGAACAGTGACACCTGCCTTGCGCAACCGGGCGACATTGTAGTTGTCGGTCAGGTCGGATCCCTGCACCGTATAGCCGAGGGTCGCCATGACTTCGGCGATTCCGCTCATGCCTATTCCACCAATACCGACAAAGTGGATAGGTCCGATGTCCTGCGTTAGTTTCATTCGTCTGCAGTTTCCCTTGACTGTCCTGCCTGTGCCAGTTCTTCAACCTGGTTTGCCAGCAACTCGGCAGCATCTGGCCGGCCATGCGCTGACGCGGCCAATGCTGTTCTGGTAAGGTCAGCCTCGTCGAAACGCAAGCGTGTAAACACCGCAGCAGTCTGCTGCGGCGTCATATCGTCTTGCAGCATGATCCACCCGCCTCCGGCTCTTTCCATGCTCTGCGCATTGCGCAACTGATCATTGTCAAGCGAGTGCGGCAGAGGCACATAGATGGCAGGCCGGCCTATGACTCCAAGTTCGGCCACCGTGGATGCGCCGGCACGACAGAACACCAGGTGGGATCTGGCGATCAGTTCCGGCATATCGCTAAAGAAACTCTTGCAAAGTGCCGTCACGCCTGCTGCCTCATAAGCCGAGCGCACCTCGTCAATGTCCTCCGGCCGGCACTGTTGCGCAACTCGCAATGTCCTGATGACGGCTTTCGGCAGTTCAGCTACCATTTTAGGCATGAATTCCGAAAAAAACCGCGCGCCCTGGCTACCGCCAAACACCAGAAGGTTGAATGATGCATCGGCGGGGGGAGCTTTGTATGGCCGCGCTGCATCAATGACCTGCTTGCGCACAGGATTTCCAGTCAGCCTTACCCTCTCCATCTGCTTGGCCGAAAGCCCGTACAGAGGCTCAAATGACGACGCGATAATCTGCGCGTTACCCAGACCGGCTGCAATTCGGTTGGCACGGCCTGCCACCGCGTTTTGCTCGTGAACCATGGACGAAATTCCGGCGTAGCGTGCAGCCATCATAACCGGCACGGATGGATAGCCGCCAAAGCCGACCACCACTTTCGGCGCCAGTTCCTTGAACCGGGCAAGGCATTCCTTGTAACCCGCAATCAATTTCGATGCTTGTTTCGGCAGTAGCCAAGGTTTGCCAAACGTCAGTGTCGATGAAGAAATTTCCTGCACCGAGCCATCACGAAAGCGGTCCTGCCATTCCATACCGCGCTTGTCGGTAAACAGCTGCACGTTCCAGTTGCGCGCCTCAAGCACGGTGGCAAGGGCCTGCGCGGGAAACAGGTGGCCGCCTGTTCCCCCTGAAGCCAGAACAATTGTCCCGTCTGCTTTGTCCCTGGATGTCACAGATTTCTCCATGGCGCTCAGGCCGCCTTCAGTTTGACACCGCCGGACTGGGCATGAAGTGAATTTTTCCGTGCCCGTACCCGCGAAAACGCCAGCAACAGGCCCATGGAAAACGCCATAGCAATCAGTGATGACCCGCCGTACGAAATGAAAGGCAACGTCATACCCTTGGCGGGAAGCAATGTGAGATTCACACCGAGGTTTATGAACGATTGCAATCCATACAGACTGATCAGCCCGGTCAACGACAAAACCGCAAACGGATCAGTGACACGAGTGGCTCGCAGCAACACGCGCAAGACGACAAACCCGATAACACAGATCAATATGGCGCTGGCCAAAAAGCCGAATTCCTCGCCAATGACGGCCGGAATGAAATCAGTGTGCGCATCCGGCAGAATATGCTTTGCAGTTCCACCGCCGGGGCCGGTTCCCATCAGTCCGCCATTCTTGAACGCCTGGGTTGCGGCATCTACCTGGAACGTGTCGTGTTTTTCAGGGTCGAGAAACCGGTTTACCCGGGACGCTACGTGCGGGAATGTCAGAAATGCAGCAACCGCACCGCCACCGGCCAGGCCCGCCAGGCCAAGTATCCAGACCCATGAGATGCCGTAAACCAGCAGTAGTGTGGCAAAAACTGCAGAAACCAGGACCAGTTGTCCAACATCCGGTTGTTTCACCAGCAACCCGGCCAAGGCAGCAAACATCACAAAGGCGATCCACATGCCGGGCATATCGGGCCGGCGTATGCCCTCTGCCAGAAACCACGCCGCAGCTACAACGAAAGCAGGTTTGGCAAACTCGGAAGGTTGCACATTTATCGGGCCGAGGTCGAGCCAGCGATGAGCTCCCTTGATTTCAGGGCCGGCAAAGATCGCCAAAGCCATTGCTGCCAGGCCTGCTACAAAGGTGAACATGCAGATCCTGCGTGCCTGAGACGGCGACAACAGCGACGTCAGCACCAGTATAACGGCTGCCGGAACCAGGAAAACCAACTGACGCGCAAAGAAATGGAAATGATCAAGTCCCAGGCGCGCTGCGACAGGCGGGCTGGCCGCCATGGAAAACAGCACACCGGACGCCATGAGGACCAGCACGCACCCCAGCAGCACCTTGTCAACAGAAAACCACCAATCGGCGATCAGTCCGCGATCAGAACGGGAGATCAGCATGGGTCAGGCCACCTTTGTTTGTTGCTGCACGCCCTCAAGCGCCAGCACGCAGGCGCGAAAGTCATCTCCGCGCACTTCGAAATTTGGATACTGGTCAAACGATGCGCAAGCCGGTGACAATAACACCGCAATCTCAGGGTAATCACTATTGTCAGACGCTGCATCCAGGCCTGCCTGCTGTACAGCGTTCTGCATCGAAGTGCATGTAACCCAGGCTGCCTTGCCCTCAAGGGAATTGGCCAGCAAAGGAGCATCCTGACCGATCAGATAGGCTTTTGCGATTCGGTGAAAATGCGGTTCAAGTGTGGAAATACCACCTTGTTTGGCCTGTCCGCCGGCGATCCAGTAAATTCGTTCGAAGCTCGACAAGGCCTTTTCAGCCGCATCTGCATTTGTTGCCTTGCTGTCGTTGATGAAGACCACTTTGCCGGCAGAGCCTATTTCCTCCATGCGATGTTCAAGCCCTGGAAAACTGTTGAACCCCTGCTCGATCTGTTCAGCAGACAGGCCAAGGCGGCGCGCGACGATATACGCTGCGCAGGCATTCTGGGCATTATGCAGTCCTCGCAGGGCTCGTGCTTGCGTTAGTGAAATGGATGCGCCGTCACGGGTATCGGTGACCTTGTCTCCATTGGAAATTATGGCGGCATCGCGTCCATCCACGGAGAATGACGCCAGCGCCGTGTACCTGGCTGCTTTAGCGGCGATGCCGGCACACCACTCATCATCCAGCGAAATGGCAGCCAGATCATCAGCGCCCTGCAGTGCGAACATTCGCGCCTTGACGGCAGCATAATGCTCCATGTCTCCATGGCGATCCAGATGATCCGGTGTCAGATTCATCAAGATTCCCACATCCGGTTTCAGCGATGGCATCAGGTCAATCTGGTAGGATGACAGTTCTATTACATAAATGCTTGTTGTCTTCGGTGCAGGCAGGAGCAATGCAGCAGTGCCGATATTGCCACCCACTGCAACATCAAGCCCGGCTGACGCCAGAACATGACCAACCAGCGCCGTAGTGGTGGACTTGCCATTGGTCCCTGTGATCGCCACCATCCTGGCGCCTGTGCCCGCCAGTTCGCGAGCCAGAATTTCCGTATCGCCTATGATCTCCACCCCGCAGGCGCGAGCCTTCTTGACGCTCCAGTGCGGTTCAGGATGTGTAAGCGGCACGCCGGGAGACAGAACAAAACTATCGAGCTCCGTAAAGTCGACCCCGTGCAGGTTCACCACCGGCAAACCATGTGCCGAGGCCTGTTCGGCAGCCGCAGGTGCGTCGTCCCAGGCAAGTACATCGGCACCACCACGCACCAGCGCGTCAACAGTTGCGTTGCCGCTGCGGCCAAGGCCGAACACGCCAACCTTTTTGCCTTTGAAACTATGCGCTGCAATGGTCATGGTATTTCAATCAACTCCTAGCGCAGCTTCAGTGTTGCAAGGCCAATGAGGGCCAGTACCACCGAAATGATCCAGAATCGGATAACGATTGTCGGCTCCTTCCAGCCCTTCTGTTCGAAGTGATGATGCAGCGGTGCCATTGCGAACACGCGTTTGCCGGTAAGTTTGAAGGACACTACCTGCACAATCACCGAAACTGTTTCAAGGACGAACAGACCACCGATGATGGCCAGAACGATTTCGTGCTTTGCCGCCACTGCTATGGCGCCCAGGGTGCCGCCAAGTGACAGAGAACCAGTGTCACCCATGAATATCATCGCAGGGGGCGCGTTGAACCACAAAAAACCCAGGCCGGCCCCGATCAGGGCGCCACACAGAACAGCCAGTTCGCCTGTACCGGGAATGTAATGGATTTGCAGGTAGTCTGCGAATTTCACATTGCCGGCGAGGTACACAATGATGCCAAAACTGGCAACTGCAATCATGACCGGCACGATAGCAAGTCCATCCAGTCCATCCGTCAGGTTGACCGCGTTACCGGCGCCAACCACGACCAGCATACCGAACAAAATGAAAAACAATCCCAATTGAATCAGGGTGTCCTTCAGGAACGGCAACGCCAGGGCATTTGACAACTTGTCATCCCCCAGGACGGTAAACATCCAGACAGCAAACCCGGCAACAATGAACTCCATCGCCAGCCGTATACGCCCGGAAAAGCCCCCCACTGTGGCACGGGTAACTTTCAGATAATCGTCATAAAACCCGATTGCCCCAAAGCCCAGCGTGACAAACAACACCGACCATACATAAAGATTGTTCAAGTCAGCCCACAGCAATGTCGAAATCACAATACCCGCCAGTATCATCAGTCCGCCCATGGTAGGTGTGCCCTGCTTCTCGATAATGTGGCGGGCCGGACCGTCCTCACGGATCGGCTGCCCCCTGCCCTGCTTCAGTCTGAGGTTCGAAATCAACCAGGGGCCGAACATGAGCACCAGGAAGAGTGATGTCATTAGCGCGCCGCCGGTTCTGAAAGTGATGTAGCGAAAAACATTCAACCCTGAAATCTGGTCGCTCAGTTCGAGAAAAAAATAGTAGAGCATGAAAAATTCTCTCCAGGGGTTCAACCCTCGGATGTGCCTCTGAATTGTTTGATTACGGCGTCAACCACTGGTGCCATGCGCGACCCCAGCGACCCCTTGATCATGATAATATCGTTGTCCTGTACGGATTCTGAGCAAAGGTGCAATCAGCTCTTGCGATGTTGGCGCATATGCGCCTCGCGCCGAAGCCGGTAACTTCCGCCAGAGTGCACTCATCGCAGACCCGCAGGCAAAAACCGTATCTACATCGGCCGTTTTCAGTGGCTCGATCAGTTCACCGTGCAGACGGTCCGAATGGTCGCCAAGTTCCAGCATATCGCCCAGGACGGCAACCCGCCTTCCACGCCCGGACGGCACTGAGGCGCCGAGCATCTGCAGTGCTGCACGCATGGATGCGGGATTGGCGTTGTAACTCTCGTCAATCAACATCACGCGAATGCCGTCGGTGCTGAGATTGTGCCGCACGCCGCGCCCTGATGGCGGGGTAATGTTTGCCAGCGCCACTGCACATCTTGCCAGATCGGCCCCGGCCGCCTGGCAGGCACCCAGCACGGCAAGCGAATTCATTACCACATGTTTGCCGGCTGCCCCCAGTTTGTAGGTAACTTCCTGTCCCCGCACGTCAGCCGTCACACACGAGCAGGCTTCGTGCAGGTTTGCGCGCTTCAGTTTTATGTCTGATCCGTCCATTTCACCAAAACTGCGAATGTCCGTTATGCCTTGCGCACGCGCTGCATCCCTCAACAGGTCAAAAAACTCGGTATCCCGATTGATGATCGCCACACCTTCTGCAACCACACCGCTGAATATCTCAGCCTTGGCGTGGGCAATATCGATCAGCGAGGCAAAGTGCCCGAGATGACTTTCCGCTATTGCCGTAATGATCGCGGTATGCGGGCGTACCATGTCAACCAGCGTCGCAATCTCGCCGGCATGGTTCATGCCAACTTCAAAAACCCCAAAATGTGCATTGCGCGGCAGCCGCGCCAGGGTAAGCGGAACACCCCATTGATTGTTGAAGGATGAAACCGATGCATGGGTATTGCCACATGATGACAGCGCGACTTTCAGGGCATCCTTGGTGGTGGTTTTGCCAACAGAGCCGGTAACGGCGATTATGTGCGCCGTGCTTCGAGTGCGAGCTGCACGTCCCATTTTTTCAAGGGCTGCAAGTGCATCATCCACAACCAGCAATGGCCCAGCTTCACGCATGGAGCTGTCCGGCCGTGAAACGATCGCCACTCCCGCTCCGGCCTTGAGAGCATTGGCAGCATATTCATGGCCATCGGTACGGTCGCCCTTGATGGCAACGAAAATGTCACCTTCACTGATTGTCCGGCTATCTATTGCAACTCCGTTGAGTGCACGAGTTGCTTCACCTTCCATGCGGCCACCGGTGGCGCTGACAATCTCTTCGAAGGTCCACAAGGGTAGATCAGCCATTGGCGACCCTCCCGGCGACACAGGCCAGCACAGCTTCCTGATCTGAAAACGGGATGACCTTCCTGCCGACGGTCTGGCCGGTTTCATGCCCCTTGCCGGCAATCACCAGCACGTCACCAGACGCCAGGTTATCGATAGCATGCTGGATCGCCTGCGCCCGGTCACCGATTTCAGTTGCCTGCGGACACTCGGCCATAATGGCGGCTCGTATCAGGGCCGCGTCTTCGGTGCGGGGGTTGTCATCAGTGACTATCGCAACGTCGGCATACTCCGAAACGACTTTTCCCATTTCAGGCCGCTTGCCCGGATCTCGATCCCCACCTGCACCGAATACCACGTGCAGCTTGCCCGAAGCATATGGCCGCAGCGATCGCAAAACGTGCTCAAGCGCGTCAGGCGTATGGGCAAAATCGACGAACACCGGCGCGCCAACACCGGTTGTCGCAACCAGTTCAAGCCTGCCGGATGCACCTTGTATCCGCTCCAAGGCCCGCATCGCATGGGGTTCAGATCCACCGGCCGCAACAACGAGACCAACGGCCATCAATGCATTTTCAGCCTGAAAGTCACCCATCAGCGGCAGGTACACCCGGTAACTGCCGTGTTGCCCCTCTACATCCAGCAATTGGCCGAACCCCTGCGGCATCGCCGAAACCAGTTTCAGACAACTCCCGCTGCGTCCCACACTGGACACCACCAGTCCGCGAGCGTTGCAGCGCGCGATGATTTCCTCCGCTTCCGGCATGTCAGAATTGACAATGGCTGCCGCACCTTCGCCGAGAACTTCTTCAAACAGCATCATCTTGGCATCCAGGTAAGCCTCAAAGGTCCCGTGGTAGTCCAGATGATCGCGGGTCAGGTTGGTAAAGGCAGCAGCAGCAAACCGCACGCCGTGCAAACGATACTGGGCCAGTCCGTGGCTGGATGCCTCAAGTGCAACATGGCCGATCTGCTGCTTTGACAATTCAGCCAGGACCGAGTGAATCTCAACCGGATCCGGTGTCGTGTGCACAAGCTTGCGGGTGCCCGCCGGAGATACAATTCCAAGCGTTCCGATGCTTGCGGTAGGCAATCCCAACACCCCCCAAATCTGGCGCACAAACGACGCCACCGATGTTTTGCCGTTTGTTCCGGTCACCGCCACAATTACATCCGGCTGTCGGGCATAAAATCGCGCGGCCATCAGTGCGAAGGTACGACGCGGGTTTTCACACTCCACTACCGGTACATTCAGGCCTTTCGGCAAATCCGCATTGTGATGCGCAACAACAGCAACCGCGCCATTTTCAATCGCACTTTCGACATAAGCGGCACCATCCGCTTCCACACCGGAAAATGCTGCAAACACATCACCCTGCCTGATCTGCCGGCTGTCGCTGCTCAAACCGGCAACGACAATACTACCGGCTCCGTCAGGAAATCCGGCAATACCGTGCAACAGATTGGACAATGTCATGCTCATTGACGGACCCCTGCCAGGCCGGCCTGCTTGTCCGGCTTCTGGCGTTCCTGCAAAACACGCTTCTTGTACTCCTTCAGTTTGCCGGATGAAGCCTCGTCAAATTTGGGCGCCACGCCCAGCAAGGGAGCAATTCGTGCAATCACTTTGCCGGCGGTCGGCACCGCATTCCAGCCGGAAGTGGCATAGCCATGAGTTTCCGGCAGCGGTTTTGGTTCATCGAGCATAATCAATACGACGTACTTCGGATCTTCCATTGGAAAAGCGCCGATGAAGGAATTCAGCCGGTGGTTCTTGGAATATCGGCCATTGACCACCTTTTCAGCAGTGCCGGTCTTGCCACCCACGCGGAAGCCGGGCACGCCCGCCTTGCCGGCTGTTCCCTCATCTACATTGAGCTTGAACAGATAGCGCATGTCTGCGCTGGTAGATGGTTTGATCACTTGTTGCGCCAGGGCCTCGGCAGTTTCTGCATCGCGGCGCAGCAACGTTGGCGGTATCAATCTGCCACCATTCAGCAAAGCCGCTGCGACTGCGGCACCTTGCAACGGTTGTACGGCGAATCCGTGACCGAATGAGGCGGTAACGGTCACCAGTTTCCCCCATTGCTTGGGGAGCAACGGTTTTGCCGCCTCCGGCAATTCCGTAACCATTCGGTCAAAAAAGCCCATTTTGCGCAGGAAAGCCTGGTGGCCTTCCTGACCGACATCCAGTGCCATTTTTCCAGTGCCGATGTTTGACGAAAACAGGAAAATTTCCGGGACCGTCAGTATGCGCCGCTTGGCATGAAAATCATTTATGCTGGCACTCCCGATCACCAGTGGAAAGCGCGCATCATAGCGCGATTTCAAGGTGGCCGTGCCAGCATCAAGCGCCATGGCGAATGTAACTGCCTTGATGATCGATCCAAGTTCAAATACACCGGCGGTAACCCGATTGACATTCTCGCTTTTCAGAGCATCCTTCGGATTGTTGGGGCTGTAATCCGGCAGGGAGACCAGTGACAGAACCTCGCCGGTATCTGCGTGCAGCACAATGCCGGCAGCGGCCTTCGCGCTGAACTTCCTGATGGATTTGCCCAGTTCGTCAGTGACTGCATGCTGGACGCGAATATCGATTGAAGTTACAGCCGGCATGCTCGCGGCGCGTTCGGTATCGGCCAGTGAAGCCGTATAAAGCGCGCCCTGATCATCCAGAAATTTCTCAAGCCCTGCAATGCCTTGCGAGTCCACATCAACCGAACCCAGCACATGTGAGGCCAGTTTGCCCATCGGATAGATCCGCCGGGTTTCCGCCCTGAAACCAACCCCCGGTATACCCATATTGTGGATCAGCTCACGCTGGCCGGGTGAAACTTCACGCTTGATCCAGACAAACCGCCGCTCGCGTTTGTCCAGTTTGCGGCGCAGTTCCTTGGCGTTCAGTTCCGGCAGGGCGCCGGTCAGCAACTCAACCGCTTCATCAATATCAATCATCTTTGCAGGATCTGCGTAAAGCGAGGACACCGGAATATCGGTTGCCAGCACATTTCCATGACGATCGGTAATATCAGGCCGCGGAATGCGAACCTTTGAGTCAAACTGTGCTGTCTGCCTGCCGGCTCCACCTTCAATCAGAGTGAGCCAGGCGAGTTTTCCTATTAGGAGTGCAAACCCCAGCGTAAATCCGGCAACTACCAGCCGCAACCGCTTGTGGCCGTGAAAGGTATCATCAGCTTTGCCTGTACCGGTTGATCTTGCTGTGGTCATTGCATCATCCGCAGGAGGTCTGCCATTGGGTCATCTGTTTCAGGCACCTGATCCGTGTCAGCCGCGGGAGCCGGTGGCAAATTCGCGCCAAGGGCGTCCAGTCCAATCAGTTGATCGGGTAACACCGGGCCCAGGTTCAAATGGTCCCTGGCAAGCTGTTCCAGCCGTTGCGGCCGGGTCAACATGCTCCATTCCGCATTCAGGAGACCGATAAACTCATACTCGCTTTCAATGCTGGCATCGACACGCGCGATCTCTCTTTCTACCGAGCGGGTGCGGTGCTCGAGCGTGTAAAGTGCAAAGCCTGCTGCAAGCACACCGACAATCAGCACTATGTTGAGCAATCTCAGCACAGCATCACCTCGCGGCCGAAATCTTCAAGTGAGAACGGATGCGACGCAGCCTGTGTACGGGTTCCTGCACGAAGTCTTGCCGAACGCGCCCTGGGGTTGCGGGAAACCTCCGCCTCATTGGCAACAATGCCACCACGCGCAAGCTCCTCAAACGATGGGGCAAGTTCCATTGCCGCCGGCGCATGACGTGACGGTCGCGCCACCCGGCCTGACCGCTGTTGGAGAAAACGTTTCACAATCCGGTCTTCCAGGGAATGAAAAGTCACGATGGCCAATCGCCCGCCCGGTGCCAAGAGTCTTTCAGCAGCAGCCAGTGCTTCGGCAAGCTCCTTCAGTTCGGCATTCACAAAAATCCTCAATGCCTGAAAGGTTCGTGTGGCCGGATGAATGGATGGCCCCTTGTGCTTCGGTGGCCTGCCTAGGGTTGTCTCGATCAGAGCTGCCAGGTCGAGAGTAGTGGTGAAGGGCCGCTGCTCGCGCCTTCTGGCTATGGCTTTGGCAATGGCAAATGCCCGTTTTTCCTCACCGAGAACCGATATCACGTGGCGCAAATCGCGTTCTTCAAACTCGTTGACAACTTCTGCAGCGCTGGTCCCCTGCTGTTCCATCCGCATGTCGAGAGGTCCATCCCGCATGAATGAAAACCCGCGTTCACCCTGATCAAGCTGCATAGATGAAACGCCCACGTCCAGCACAATGCCGTCCACGTGGGTCAATCCGGCATCGGCGACAATCTGCTCCATACCGGAAAACCGGCCCTGCACTAACGACAATCGATCAGAAAATCGCTCAACCAGCCAGGCGCCTGCGGCAATTGCATCCGGATCCCGATCAATGGCGATAACATTGCAGTCAGCGCTGGCCAGCAGCGCCCCGGTGTATCCTCCTGCTCCGAATGTCCCGTCAACTATCACTTCGCCGTCGCCCGGGCGCAGTACATCCATCACCCGATCAAGCAGCACCGGTATGTGGAGGTCTGGTACATGATCGCTCGATCGGGTCATGACAATTGTACAGTCCCACCTGACAAGCGCGCCACTCGGCCACGCTCATCGCCAAATTCTTAACAAGCGTTAGGACTTTGGAGCCGGGATACTTAACAAACCGTTGATTTCATGCCCCGTTTTGTGTCGCAGAGGCACTTTTTGCCGTTTGGTGAACCCAAAATTGCAATGTGGATCGCAAATTGGCTGACATATCCCACAACCTGCGTTATTCATTTCGGCCCAATTCAGGCCGGGAACCATGCTGTACTGCCGAATTTTCTTCTTGTGGAACCAACGCTCCCGATTGCACGAATGTTATCGAGCAACACGGGTTCACTTGAACCCATAAAGTTGCTCTAGCACTTTGAAAGCGATCAGGTTTATGACTTTTGGTTGATTCAACCAAAAACCATCCTGATCTAGCGGCGATTTCCACCCGGACGGCGGTTTTGAGTTCTGTCCCGGAGGCGGCGGGGTGCCTGACTTGGTATCCTTGTGACGGAATGTAATACGTCCCTTGTCGAGGTCATAAGGTGTCATTTCAACCGTGACCCGATCACCTGCAATAGTGCGAATTCGGAACTTTTTCATCTTGCCGGCAGTATACGCAATGATCTCGTGATCATTTTCGAGTTTCACCCGAAAGCGCGAGTTTGGCAGGACCTCTGTAACAATACCTTCAAACTCCAGCACCTCTTCCTTCGACATAAAAACTTCTTTCCTCACGGTGTCTGGATCAGGATGACTTTTGGTTAAATCAACCCAAAGTCATGAACCTGATCGCTTTCAAAGTGCTAGAGCAACTTTATGGGTTCAAGTGAACCCATGTTGCTCTAGTGGTGGATGCATACCCGTTTGCAGGCCAGCAATCAATCGCTCAAAAAACAAAAAACCGGATCAAGCCCGCTTTCTGACGCGCTTTCATCCGGCTACTACCTGGTCCAGCATGGTGCAGAACCCGGGCCAAATCAACCCATCTGGATCTCGGCAGCCTGCTGGCCCCTGCCGCGCGGGTCGTCTTCAACAACAAAGCTGACCTTGTCGCCATCAGCCAGTCCTTCAAGGCCCGAACGCTGGATGGCCGTTATGTGAACAAACACATCCTTCGAGCCATCTTCAGGCGCTATAAAACCGAACCCTTTCTGGGTGTTGAAAAACTTGACGGTGCCGCTGACACGCATGGGGATAATCCTTTCCCACTATCAATCTGGAATGACCAGTCCGGCTCAAAATTCAGTGCCGGTCTCCGGGCGCACTCGGGAAAGTTGTCGTGCCTCGAATTCAGGGCAACGAAATTCCAATCCGATCGTCGCTGGACACATCCATTCCATATTCGATGTGTCGGCGCGCCCGATCATAAGCCAGAAACCGCCACAGGGCAATTCAAACCGGCTCTGCAGTAAGGTAAACGACACCAGTCGGCCTGTAAGCCGGGTTCTGTCCATGGCACATGACGAGCCACTGGATGACCATTCCTCTGGGATGCACGTTACCGTGCACCTCTTGCGACCAACCCGGGCAGCGCTCCGGAGAACGTGAACCGGCACGCCAGTGAAGGCGCACCTGCTGCCCCTATTTAGTCTTGCTCCCGGTGGGGTTTGCCCTGCCGTTTCCGTTACCGGACACGCGGTGCGCTCTTACCGCACCCTTTCACCCTTGCCTTCACCCGTTTCCGGGCGCGAGGCGGTTTGCTTTCTGTGGCACTTTCCCTGGAGTCGCCTCCGCCGGACGTTATCCGGCACCGTGTCTCCGTGGAGCCCGGACTTTCCTCACAATACCGGTAAATCCCTGAGGGATTACGAGCAATGCACGATCATCCAGCCGACTGGTGTCATGACTGGTTTCTAGCACAATCTTTGTACATGTGCACCGTTCACGTAAAACTCCTGAACGCAACAGGGCTTTCTGATCTAGGCAGAATGGGCCGCCAGCAACGCGCCCAACGTTTCCAGCGTTGAGGCATCCGCCTTGCCATCGCACAATTCAGGTCGGAAATGCATCTGGAAGGATCGCACGACACTTGCAGTCTGTGCATCGTATGACCCGGTTACCTCAATGCCATATCCATATGCGGCAAGGTTTCGCTGCAAATCGGTGACATTGTCACCGGAAGCACCTGCCTCAAGTACCGGGCCTGCAACAAGCGGTGCAGGTTTCACCCACAAACCCACTCCGTTGTTTGCCAGTTGCGGCCATGGAAATTTCTCACCCGGATCGATCTTGCGGCCCGGCGATACATCTGAATGCGCCAGCACATGCCGCGGTTGCACGGCGTGTCGCGAAATAATATCCCTCGCCAGGGCAATCACGGCGTCGATCTGGGCAGCCGGAAAATCGTGATAATTTTCTCCGTGGCCGGGATTGCAGACTTCTATTCCGATGGAGCGGGAATTGATGTCCGTCGCCCCGTCCCACGATGCCTTGCCGGCGTGCCAGGCTCGCTTGCCTTCATCAACCATGTGGACTATGCGGCCATCACTTTGAACCAGGTAATGACACGACACCTGGCGCTTTCCGCTGGTCAGAATCTCAATCGCAATTTCAGCCGTCGGCACGCCTGTATAATGCATTACCAGGATGTCGGGGCCCGGTACTCCGACACGCTCGCCGAAATTGACCGCCGGGATGATCTCATGTGGCAGGCTGGTACCACTCATATACCGCGCTCGCGTTCCACCTGCCCCCAGGCTTCGGTAATACGGGCCAGCCTCCTTGTGGCAATGGCAATTGCTTCTGCCGGCATTCCGGCGGCGATGTGGCGATCAGGATGATTTTCCTTCACCAGCCTGCGATAGTGTGCCTTCAGGTCGCCATTGCTGGCATCGCAGTCAATACCAAGAACACTGTAGGGATCAGCCTGCATTCCACGCAGGTTTCGCGACCGGATGCATCCGAAGCGATCTTCCAGCCCGAATATTCGCGACACTTGTTCCAGAAAAGCCAACTCCTGTTCTCCCACGTCGCCATCTGCGCGAGCGATGTGAAACAGACCGTCGACCAGGTCTTCCAGAACATCCTTTTGATCCTTGAACAACCGCGCAATCTTGCGGGCATAGCTGTCAAAGCCGGTGACCTCCTGCTTGGCGAGGTTAAATACCCGCGCCACATTCTGGGTTTCTTCCGGGTGAATGACAAATATTTCCCGGAACGCCGCAATCTCGGCAGCGCTGACCAGTCCGTCAGCCTTGGCCATTTTTGCAGACAGCGCGATCACACCGATGGTGAATGCCACCGATTTCTGCGGATCGCGTTTTTCACGCGGTGCGCCAACGATGCGCGACAATGCCTCACTGACACTGCCGCCGACCGCCTGAAGTATCTCGGTGATTGTCGTCCATATCGTCATTGCTTGTCAGACTAGCCGATGATCACTAGGTTGCGCACCTGTTTCCCACATCAATTACAAAGTTTTCATGTCGAATACCACCAAGGGCTATCTGCTGGCATTTGCCGGAGTTGTCGTTTTCGGCCTGACGCTACCATTTACCCGCATCGCCGTCGCTGAATTGCCACCGGTGTTTGTGGGTCTCGGACGCGCCATCGCTGCTGCTGTCATTGCCGGCGTCATGCTGAGTGTGACGCGCTCACCCCGACCGATCCGTCGCGACATCATGAAGTTGTTACTGGCCGGCTTCGGAATCGTCATTGGTTTTCCGTTGTTCTCTGCCATAGCCATGCAAACTGCACCGGCTAGCCATGGTGGTGTGGTTTTGGGCATATTGCCACTGGCAACCGCGGCAGCAGCCATCGTTTTTGCCGGTGAAAATCCCTCAGTGAAATTCTGGGGCTGGGCGGTTGCCGGTTCGGTTGTTGTGGTGGCGTTTGCCTTGTTGAATGCAGGTGGAGGCGAGTTCTACGGGGCCGATCTGTGGTTGCTGGCATCCATCGCGGCCGCTTCGATCGGTTATGCCATATCCGGCGATCTGACAAGGCGGTTGGGTGGCTGGCAGGTTATTTCATGGTGCCTGCTGGTGATGGTGCCGATCATCATCTTGCCCGTGACGTTTTCACTGCCGGACGTCAACTGGAATGCGTCAACATCAGCGTGGCTGGCATTTGCCTATGTGGCGGTATTTTCGCAGTTCCTGGGGTTTTTCTTCTGGAACAACGGCATGGCATTGGCCGGTGTGGCCAGGGCCGGCCAGGTTCAGTTGTTACAGATTTTCGTAACGCTTGCAGGCTCATGGGCACTGCTCGGCGAGACAGTGTCAGCCATGACTGTCGGCTTTGCCCTTGCAGTCGCCTTTTGTGTATGGATGGGCCGCAAGGCGTAAACCGGATCAGGTTTATGGGTTCCGGTGAACCTGTGTATCTCTGGCCGGCAATCAGAAAACCCCTGCCTCAAGTCCCGCCGCCATGGCCAGGCCGAGGTCTTCGACCTGTTGCGTGAAGCCTTCCTGCCACTTGCCATGTAAAATCATCGGCTCCTGTACCAGCTTCCAGCGCAGTCCGCCGGTAATGCTTTCAATGGCGTGGCGTGTGCCGGTGCCATCCAGGCCGGCCCGGATAAACACCCCCAGCGGCAACCCCTGCTTTTCCTCGATCACGCCGTAGTAGGTGCGATCAAAGAAGTCTTTCAGAGCGCCGGACATATAGCCCAGGTTCTCCGTGGTCCCGAGTATGATGCCATCACATGCCAGCACGTCTTGCGGGCCCGCCTCGAATGGCGTCATCGAAACAACCTCGACGCCGGACACATCAGAAGACGACGCGCCGGCCACAACCGCGTCACGAAGCGCGATAGTGTTGGGCGACGGCACATGCGCAACTATCAGGAGCCGCTTTGTCACGAATGCCCCTGGATGGCGCGCGGCGCATAAGGTGCCTCCAGTGCAGCTATCTGCGCCGTGGTCAGCCTGATATCCAGCGCCGCGACGGCGTCGTCGAGGTGATGCGCCTTTGTGGCGCCTATGATAGGCGATGTAATGCCTTTGGCCAAGACCCAGGCCAGCGCGATTTGAGCTGGTTTCACACCCAGTCTTTCGGCCAGTTTTTCAACTCGCGCGAGTACAGCATAATCCTGTCGGCTGCCAAAAATGCCCTGTGCAATCTTGTCGGTCTGACCCCGGGATGTCGCCCCCTTGCCATCCTTCGGCTGGTTGCCCGCCAGAAAGCCACGCGCCATCGGCGACCACGGCACCAGCGCCACGCCTTCGGCCTTGCAGTAGGGGATCATCTCGCGTTCTTCCTCGCGATAGCAAAGGTTGTAAAAATTCTGCATGACGCGGAACTGCGCCCAGCCATTGGTGCGCTGCATCTCGCGAATCTTGGCAAATTGCCAGGTCCACATGCTGGATGCACCGAGATAGATTGCCTTGCCGGCCCGTACCACGTCGTTCAACGCTTCGGCCATCTCCTCAAATCCGGTATCCGGGTCAAGCCGGTGAATGTACAGCAGATCAACATAATCTGTTTTCAGGCGTTTCAGCGATGCATCTACGCCTTCGAGAATGTGCTTGCGCGAAAGCCCGATATCGTTGGGTCCATCTCCCATAGTCAGGCACACCTTTGTCGCGATAACAGCGTCTGAACGCTTCATGTTTGCGGCAACGAAATTTCCGAGGATTTCCTCACTGGCACCGGTTGAATAAAAATCCGCCGTGTCGAAAAAATTGATGCCTGCATCCAGCGCGCCGTTCAGAAATGGTTGCGCTTCATCCTCGCTGAGCACCCACGGATGATGCGGCCATCCCTTGGTGCCATAGCTCATCATGCCCAGGCAAAGCCGTGACACCTTAACACCGGCGCCGCCAAGCTTCACATATTCCATACAACAGTCCTCCTGGAGCAACATGGGTTCACTTGAACCCATAAAGTTGCTCTATCACTATAGAATCGATCAGGTTTATGACTTTTGATTGTTTCAACCAAAAGTCATCCTGATCTAGTCGAAATCCCGGCGCCTGAGCACCGTCAGCCGTTTGCGCTTTGCGCTGTAGAGGGTCAATTTCAAGTGCGTCAGTTCAATTGAACGCGCCCGTTTCAGCAGGTCCAGCCATTCTGTTTCCCGCTTCATTGCCGCTTCACCGCAAAATTTGCGTGTTGTGGCGATGTCGGCGATTTTCAACTTCCGGCCGTGTTGCTGATAGCGTGTGAAAAACCGGTTGCACCCGGCATGTCCTGAAACCTTGCCGTCGGATCCAAACTGCACATAGCGGTCATCCCCGTCCCCCGGTCCCCATTCAGATCCGGCAAGCATACCCGTACCCGCCTGCCCCGCAGCGGACGGCAAGACAAAGAAGCATAAAAGGAAAACCAGAAGGCGCAGCTTCGTCATAACGAAACTATGGGTGAACGTTTGAACAGGGTCAATCGGCTCAGGAATCAAAAAAGCGATTCAGTTAAGGCCGTTGGCCAAAACTAGAACCGCTTTCCAAACCGCAGGACGTACATCCGGTCTCTGCGTTCTCAGTAACCCAATATGGTGGCTAATTATGAAGAAACAATGAACAAGGTGAACTGAACTGAGCCAGTCAGGAATTTTCGGCTGGATACTGCGAAATATTGATACTTTCCCGGCTGGTCATTTGTTGCATCCATCCGGTCAGACGATCAAAACTGGCCAGCTTTGCGGCAGCTTCCGGCACCATCGAGAAATATTTCAACATCGGATAGACATAGGCATCTGCCAGGCTGAACTGATCGCCCGCCATCCAGCTTTGTCCGGCAAGGCGCTGCAATTCATCGAGAATGAGGCCGGCACGCTGAAGACCCTGCATAGTGGTATTATTTTTCCATGGCACATACACAGCCCACACCAGGTGTTTGTAGAGCTCACTGTCTGCAAGCCGCATGATCTGCCGGGCACGCGCGCGGGCCTGCATATCGGGCGGCATCAGGTCTGGCCCTCCGAAGCCTTCATTCACATAGGCCGTGATGGCATCGGTCTCATAGAGCACAAATGCGCCATGGCGAAATGACGGGATCCGTCCAAACGGGTTCAGGTCGAGATAGTCTCGCGGTGGCCCGTCATCAGCGAAAATGTCTACCGGATGCAGCGTGTAATCGGTTCCCTTCTCGGCCAGGACAATGCGGCAGATACGGACATAGGCACTGTATTCAGCGCCAAACAACTCAACGGTGTGGCTCACAGCGACGCAGCAGCCCTCGCTGCCTGATCATAATGGCCTGATAGAACCCGCAGTTCCCTGGCGAGCGCCGACGCAGTATCGGCTTTCAGGCCAAGCGACTTGATGGTTTCCACCAGCAATTCTTCACGCACTTCACGGTACTTCCGGCATACCTCATCGCCCTTGTCGGTGAGCACCACGGTCTTTTCCTTGCCTGACTTGCCGGACTTCACCAAACCGGCCGCGTCCAGCTTGCGAATGGCATAAGTCACCAGGTGAGTGTCCTCGACATTCAACACCAGGCAGATATCTGCCAGCCGCTTTGGCTTTGTGCGATGATGCACAGAAAACAGCACCAGCACATCAAGCGGCGACAGACCGGGCACTCCCGCTGCTGTCATGCATCGAATCATCCAGCGCTGGAAGGCGTGAGAGGCCATGATCAGCCCAAATTCAAACTCCGACAGCGCCGGCATTGCTCCCTGCGCCAGCTGTGAAGAAGAGACGATTGGACCAAGTTTTCGCGGATTTTCATTATTCATGTTGACATTTTACCGATAAATCGTAGACGTTAGCAATCATTTTTTCGTCACACCAGCGCAGGCAGGAGTCCAGGTCAACATCACCAGTGATGTTTGTTCGCTATTTGGATGCCGGCCAGAGCCGGCTTGACGACTGGCAGAACACGGGAGCACGAAATGGACAAATGGGATTTCTGGATTGACCGGGGCGGCACGTTCACTGACCTGGTGGCGCGCATGCCGGACGGCACTTTGAAAGCCCACAAATTATTGTCGGAAAACCCGGAGAGCTATCGCGACGCCGCGATACAGGGCATTCGCGACCTGATGGGCATCGCCAGGGATGCCCCGATACCCGCCGATCAGATTGCAGCCGTCAAAATGGGCACCACCGTGGCCACCAATGCGTTGCTGGAGCGCAAGGGTGATCGCACGCTGCTTCTGACCACGCGCGGTTTTCGCGATGCTCTCGAAATCGGCTACCAGGCACGGCCCAACATATTTGATCTCAACATCATCAAGCCGGAATTGCTGTATGAACAGGTAGCCGAGGTTGATGAACGGGTACTGGCAGATGGTACGGTGCAATCTCCGCTCGATGAGGCAGGCACAACATCTGCGCTTCAGGCAGCGTTTGACAGCGGCATACGTGCCGTCGCGATTGTGTTCATGCATGGTTATCGCTACACGGCACATGAAGTCCGCGCCGGCGAAATTGCCAGAGAAATTGGCTTCACACAGGTTTCCATAAGCCACGAGGTTTCCCCCCTGATGAAGCTGGTCGGGCGTGGGGACACTACCGTCGTGGATGCCTACCTGTCCCCCATACTGCGCCGTTATGTTGATCAGATCGCAGCCGAACTCGGAACCGGCGGTACCGATTGCCGGTTGATGTTCATGCAATCATCAGGCGGCCTGACCGCAGCCGAACTGTTCCAGGGCAAGGACGCCATCCTGTCCGGCCCGGCCGGTGGTGTGGTCGGCATGGTTGAAACCGGTCGCATGTCGGGCTTTGAGAAACTCATCGGTTTTGACATGGGCGGCACGTCGACAGACGTTGCCCATTTTGTTGGTGAGTTTGAGCGCGCATTTGAAACCGAAGTGGCCGGCGTTCGCATGCGCGCGCCGATGATGCGCATCCACACCGTGGCCGCCGGTGGCGGTTCCATCCTGCACTACGATGGCGCCCGCTTCCGCGTAGGTCCCGATTCAGCAGGCGCCAACCCCGGTCCTGCCTGTTACCGTCGCGGCGGACCGCTTGCAGTGTCCGATGCCAACGTCATGCTGGGCAAACTCAACCCGGATCATTTCCCCGCCGTGTTCGGTCCCAATGCTGACCAGCGCCTCGATGCGGACATCGTAGCCAGGAAGTTCAGCGCAATGGCGACCGACATAGGCGACGGAAAATCGCCGGAGGACGTGGCCGAAGGCTTCATCCGCATTGCTGTTGAAAACATGGCCAACGCCATCAAGAAAATTTCGGTACAGCGCGGTTATGACGTGCAAGGTTATGCGCTGAACTGTTTCGGCGGTGCCGGTGGGCAGCATGCCTGCCTGATCGCCGACACGCTCGGCATGAAAACCGTTTACATCCACCCCTTTGCGGGCGTGCTGTCTGCATATGGCATGGGCCTTGCCGACATTCGCAGCAATCGCCAGCAGGCGGTCGAGGAAACCCTGGCGCCGGAAATTGAATCAACACTTCGAGACATCGCGGCAAGCCTTTCAAAAGACTCTATAAACGAACTTGCCAGTCAGGGCGTATCTCCTGCACAGACAACCACTTATTCCCGAGCACTTTTGCGCTACAAGGGCACTGATTCAGCGCTCGATGCGGATCTTGATACCGCTGGCAAGATGCGTGCGCAGTTCGAAACAGCCCACAAGGCGCAATTTGGATTTTCCAGCCCGGGCACTGAAATCATTGTAGAAGCCATAACGGTCGAATCGGTTGGCGGCGGCACCGACAGCGCCGAACCCACATGCGCTGTTGTGCAAGGCTGTGCAGATGCCATGGGCCAGACCCGGATTTACGCTAATGGTGAATGGCATGATACACCGCTTTATGATCGCAAGGATCTCAAGCCCGGATTCAGGGTTTCCGGACCTGCACTGATCATCGAGGCACACAACACCACCGTCATAGAGCCCGGCTGGCAGGTTGAGATCTCGGCCCTTGACCACATGGTGCTGACCCGTGCAGTCGCCGCCAGCCGCGAGTTCGCCATCGGCACCCAGGCGGATCCGGTGATGCTGGAAGTATTCAACAACCTGTTCATGTCAATTGCCGAACAGATGGGCGTAACGCTTGAGAAAACCGCTTACTCGGTAAACATCAAGGAACGTCTCGATTTCTCCTGCGCGGTGTTCAATGCAGATGGCGCGCTGGTGGCAAACGCGCCTCACATGCCGGTTCATCTGGGATCCATGGACAAGTCAGTCGAAACCATAATTGCAAACAATCCGGTCATGCATCCAGGTGATGTATACATGCTGAACGCCCCCTACAACGGCGGCACACATTTGCCTGATATTACGGTAGTGACGCCGGTTTTCGACACTGATGACAAAACCATCCTGTTCTATACGGCAAGCCGCGGCCACCACGCAGATGTTGGTGGCATGGCGCCCGGGTCCATGACGCCTCTGGCGACATCCATCCACGAGGAAGGCGTCGTCATTGATAACTTCAAGATGGTCGACAGGGGCATTTTCCTGGAAGAACGGACTATGGCGGTTCTGACTGCCGGCGAATACCCGTGCCGCAATCCCGGTCAGAACATAGCCGACCTGAAGGCCCAGGTCGCAGCAAACGAAAAAGGCGTGCAGGAACTGCGCAAGATGGTGTCTCAGTTCAGCCTCGATGTGGTGCAGGCCTATATGAACCACGTGCAGGACAATGCCGAAGAAAGCGTGCGCCGGGTAATTGGCGCCCTGCACGACTGCTCATTCGATTATGAAATGGACGCTGGACAGCATATCAGGGTCCACATCACGATGGATCGCGACAATCGGACGGCAGTGGTCGACTTCACCGGCACCAGCGAGCAACAGGCAAGCAATTTCAATGCGCCGCGTCCCATCACCAATGCGGCCGTGCTGTACGTGTTCCGCTGCATGGTTGCCGACAATATTCCGATGAATGCCGGCTGTCTGAAGCCGATCACCATCATAACGCCGGAAAAATGCATGTTGTCTCCGGAGTACCCTGCTGCCGTGGTGGCAGGAAATGTCGAAGTCTCACAAGCTGTGACAAGCTGCCTGTTCGGCGCGCTGAATGCGGTTGCAGCATCCCAGTCGACCATGAACAACTTCAATTTCGGCAATGAAAGATACCAGTATTACGAGACCATATGTTCAGGTTCCGGTGCGGGACCGGGCTATGACGGCACCTCGGGGGTCCACACCCACATGACCAACACGAGGTTAACCGATCCGGAAATACTGGAATTCCGTTATCCGGTGGTGCTGGAAGATTTCCACATCCGGCGCGGCGCCGGCGGCCACGGCAAATGGTCCGGCGGCGGAGGTACGAAACGCACGGTGCGGTTCCTGGAGGAAATGGACGTCTCGTTGCTGACCGGCCACCGCCGCGTCCCGCCATTCGGGCTGGATGGTGGCGAGCCTGGCCAGGTAGGTGAAAATTCATGCCGCCGCAGGGACGGTACGGTTGACCCGCTCCAGGGTTGCGACCAGACTAAAGTGTACCCCGGCGACGCTATCATCATTCAGACGCCGACAGGCGGTGGGTACGGCAAGGCATCTGACTGACGATTGAATTTTACAAATACCCTGCTGCGCGCAAGCCCTTTGCGAATGTCCGGCTTACCGGCAATTCGGTTCCGTCGGACATGACGACACTGGACTTGCCGGCCTCTCGCCTGACGGACGAGATCCCTGAAAACGCCACCCAGTGTGACCTGTGCACCTGCATGCCGGTTGTACTGCCTGCCTCATTGATGGCGTCCGCCAACCGAAGCAGGACAAGCTCCCGGCCCTTGCTCGTGACGATTTCAACATAATGATCCTGCATCGACATATAAAGCAGTTGGCCTCGTTTTTCCGGCGGCAGACGCAGCATCAGCCTCCCTTCGTTCTCGCGTTCTTCGGAACCAATCGATGGCGACTGGACGGGCTGGAAGAAGAAATATGCGACAATGCCAATAATAATGGCGACGGGTAACGCCTGAACCATCTGCCATAAAATGCTTGTGACAGTTATCGGTTCACTAAGAACCAGCGTCCTGATCAGGCTGACGGCAAACCCGATGAATGGTGTTGCAAGGCAGCATCCAGCTACCGTCTGCCATATGCCGATGCGGGAATTGTCATTCCAGACGACGACCAGCGCAATGCCGGTCAACGCTATAGACCATGTCACGATATGCACCGTGAGCCAGAAACCAAGGCGTTCGGCAAATCCCAGCCGGTCAATAGTGCCGAACGGACCGGTAAATACGAACAGCGCCACGATGACTGCAAATGCCATCCACAGCCGTCTGTCGGAAAACAATGACCGCATTTCACGAAGCGTGAGTTGCGCAATCTGACGTTTCACGTAGCCCTTGCTCCTGTTGACGTATTTCAGCTTCACGCAAGCTGCCGCCTGCAGATAAGCCTTCAGTTGATACACCACTTCTAATTGAAGGAATGCCGGATGAACATCAATCCATTGCTGGAGGCCGGATGGGTTATTCAGCTTCATGTTGCTGCCGCCGCGCTTGCCATCGTCCTGTCAGCCGCGATCATCTTTGCCCGCAGGGGTTCGCCGGCTCACAAAAGTGTCGGGCGCGCATGGGTCGCCATGCTGGCGATCATCTGCATTTCGTCATTCTGGATCACCGGCATGAACGGCACGCGCTTCAGCTGGATTCACCTGCTGTCCGCTTGGACGCTGCTTGGCCTCACCGGCGCCGTCTGGGCGGTCAGGGCGGGCAATGTTCGTATCCACAAATATGCAATGATATCAACCATGATGGGGGCATTGCTTGGTGCCGGCATTTTCGCCTTCGCGCCGGGCCGCATGATGAGCAGTGTGCTGCTTGGGTGATACCTCAATGTCCACCGGGCAAAGGTTTACGGCGCAAACCGGTAAGCGCATTGAAACCGATGGCCAGCATCAATATGCCACCGCCAATCAGCGTGGCCGTTGCAGCAGTTTCGCCCAGCACGATCCATACCCACAAGGGTGCGAGAACCACTTCGGACATGGACAGAAGTGCAAGTTCCGCTCCCGGCACTACCTGGGAACCGAATGTGTACAGTATCATGCCCAGCCCCAGCAGAGCCGCACCAAGCGTAAGCGCGATGGCGATCTCATGCAGTGGCAGATCAAAGCCCTGCCCGGTGCCCCACACCACAAGCCCCGACAACTCCAGTGCAAACAGGCCACCCAGAAATGAGACCGGCATCATGTCGGTCGCCTTGCCCCAGCGCAGGGCCACGGTAAACAGGGCAAACCCCAGTGCCGACATCAGCGCAACGGCATCGCCTTGCCAGTTACCTGTGGAGAAACTGTCAGCCACCATGAAACCAATTCCCGCAATACCCAGGATCATGGCAATCCAGGTGGCGGAACGGACCCGCTCTCCCAGGAGCACATAGCTCAGGAGAGCCGCCATGAAGGGCGCGGTTGCGAACAGAAAGGCTGCGTTGGCCACGCTGGTCAGTTGAATTGCTCCAATTCCACCGGCATAGGCCGCCGTCAGCGCCAACCCGCCAAGCACGCCGGGAGCGCCGGCCCTGGATATTGCGCGCACCGGGTATCCGCCTGAACGCCAGTACATCAGGCAGAACAACATCGGCAATAGTCCCAGGGAACGAAAGAACAGTATCTGCCAGACACTCGCGGTTTCAATGTGCCGGATACCAAGCGGAATGAGCGACCAGCATACTCCTGCCAGCGCGCATAACAAAACGCCGAGTCCATAGGACAAGCTGGCTCCACGATATGCTGTCTGAGCGACCATTCCAAAAGCCTATGCCGGCCGACATATGACTGTATATCGCATCCACGACGTTTCGCGATGTCGCAAACAGACCTCTACTGGATCAGCTTATGCCCACCAGTGCCGTCCAACTCCGTTGCCTAGCGACAATACGTGCCTTTGCCAGAACGCCCGTGCTTGCCGAGATCAAAGTGAAAGTGATTGCGGTGAGCGGTATTTGCTTCCGGACCCAGCACTGTTGAGAAGGCTCCACAGCTATTCCCGTGCACCTGCTTGAGGAAAGAACTTTCCTTGCCACCGGATATCCAGCCATTTTCCACTTCCACCACTCGTCCTGACGCCAGTGTAAAGGCCGAAACATCGAGCGCATTGCCAAAGGCATGTTCGGATATTTTGGCGCCGCGTTTGTTGTCCCGGCCCCGACAGGCATAAGATGCCGCGATGCGCAGTTTGACCACCTGCTCACCGAAAGCTGATTGCGCGGCAGGTTGCAGTATTTTCGCAATCCAGGTATCGGTAACTCCCACCATCTGGCATCGAAGCCTTGCAGGTTTTGAAAATGCCACACCACCGACCGCGGAGACTTTCCATGCGTCCTGTATCCCGCATGCCCCCTCGCCGTTCACGGTACCGAGCGACACGGCATCAGCAACTGATTGCGGGTCCACTGTGCACTGACCCGTAGGCGGGCGAACCCCAACGGTCGTGAATTCGTTGGTGAGGTTCGGCGCCGATGAACAGGCAGTGACTGTGATCAGACCGACGCCCATCACCGTTGAAATGATCAGTTTTCTCGACAGTGGCTTCACGTTCATATTCACGGCGCATAGATTGCAACAATGTTCAAACTACGTCAGCCTGATGATGGTCGTAACCTTAACCAGCAACAAACAGGACGAGCACTGCCAGATGTACACGATCTATACCTCACCCGGCACGGGCGGATTTGCAGCAGAGGCCATGCTGGAGGCAGGTACGGCACCCTGGAAGCGGGAGATCATTGATACCGGCAAGTCTGAACACAAAACTGCCAGTTACCTTGCCATCAATCCCGCAGCACAGGTTCCGGCACTGATGTTGCCGGGAGGCGAACTGATGACCGAGTCAGCAGCCATTTGCATTTATCTGGGCGATGCTCATAGCGACACCAAACTGGCACCACAACCCGGTGAACCTGGGCGTGCCGCGTATCTGCGGTGGATGGTTTACCTCACCGCAGTCGTCTACGGTGCAGACCTGCGGTGCTATTACCCGGGACGCCACACATCAGATGCTTCAGGTGCCGATGCGGTAAAATCCTGCGCTATAGAACAAATGAATTCGGCCTTCTCCATCATCGATGGATACCTTTCAGGACATGAATGGCTGGCAGGCAAGACCATGTCAGTCGCCGACATATACCTCGTGATGCTCGCCAGCTGGCATCCCGACACTGCAGCCCTGAAGCTGGCTTGCCCCCGTATTTCAGACATCTGGGAGAAAGTAGCCGGGGTCGACTTCGTCAGGAAAACCAACGAGTTTCATAAACTCTTATAGCGAGGGTCAGGACTCTTTAACTTTCTGCACCACCCAGAATGCAACCGACAGGCCTTCCTGTACCAGGTGCGCGGGCGGGCTGAGCTGCTCATGCATTGTCACATGGGCGCCGGCGGCTTCTGCCCACGCGGTCATATCATAATGCGCAATGCCCAATCGGCGGTGGGCAAATTGCTCACGCAGGAACTCAAGATTGTGCGAGGCGAAATCGGCGATCACCAGTCGTCCATCAGGCTTGAGCAGGCGCACTGCTTCTGCAATTGCCTTGGCCGGGTCGGCCACGAAGTGCAGTACCTGATGTAATGTAACAAGGTCTGCAGACCCGTCCGGCAACGGCAACATGGCTATGTCGCCTTGTCGAATCTGAACATGGTCAAGACCGGACTGCCCGAGATTGGCCCGCGCAAAACTCAACATTTCGCGTGACATGTCGACACCGATCGCCTCATCTGCCAGCGGCGCAAACATTTCCAGCATGCGGCCCGTACCAGTGCCCAGATCAACATATCTGCCAATGTGATCGTGACCGACCAGCCGGCGTATGGCGTCTTCTGTCTTCTCTTCCGCAACATGATAGGCGCGGATTGCGGTCCAGTTTTCTGCATTTTCAGCAAAGTAGGCCTCTGCATCAGCCTGGCGTTGTGCCTTGATCTGGCCTATACGCTCAAGGTCACGGGCAACCTGGGGATCATCATCATCCATAAACCCGATAAGCGACCGGGCGAGCTCAGAGTTGCCACCTTGCATGCTGATACGAAACAGCATCCAGGCTCCTTCCCGATATCTCTGGATCAACCCGGCTTCAACCATCAGTTTCAGATGACGGCTGACCCTTGGCTGGCTCTGACCCAGTATCGAAGTCAGCTCCGAGACATTGAACTCACCACGCGACAGGATGAACAGCAACCGCAACCGGGTTTCTTCCCCGGCCGCACGCAACCCTGCCAGAAGTTCATCAATCATCGCCACTCAACCGCAGGCTCATTGTTTCAGACCATCCTGATCGCACAGGCTTAGCCTGCCTTGGCATCTCCAGCAAGTCTGGCTGAGCGCGCGATCATCTTGACGGTTGCCGCGAAACCGCTTTAGTTGTTAAGTAATTGATTTGGTGACTGAGTGCAGGTTTGGCATCCTGGCTTCGGCGTGACGTTAATATTGCTCAAAGGATATATACCGAATGAACCGGCGCACGTTAACATTGGGCACCATACTGGCAACCGTTATGATGATTATCACATCAATTGCTCCGGCGGTTGGCGCAGATCATCCTGCCATAACATTCACACGCCAGTTGGCTAATGATCTGTTGGCCGCCAACAGATCCGGCACGATTACAAGTTTTGCCCGCGTGTTGCGCCGTCATGCAGACATTCCGGGAATATCAATCTATTCGCTTGGCAACTATCAGCGCTTCCTGAGCAGTTCTCAAAACAGTCGTTACTACGATGGGGTCACTGCATTCATGGCGCGCTATTTTGCCGACCAGACCAGGCAGTATCGCATCGCAAAGGCGGAGGTGCTGGACGCCAAAATGGCTGATGATTCGAGAATCGCGGTCAACACTCTTGTCACGCTTCTCAACGGAAACAAATATACCGTGCAGTTCCTGCTGCGCCCGGCAGGCAACACTTTCAAGGTCGCGGACGTAAAAGTATCGGTTCCGATCGTAGGGTTTGTCTCGTTAACATATCAGCAGCGCGGTATCTTCCAGAAATTCCTGGTAAAAAAAGGCGGCGACCAGCAAGCTGTCAATCAGCTTGTTGAAACGCTCAATCGTTAGATCATCGGCTGATAACAGCGACCCATTTCACCGGGCGATTTTTTCCGCCAGCTACGTTGCGCGCCGCTTGTGGTACATGTACCATGGCGCGACCCGCGCCTTGCCGGCGGAAAAAATCGCCCGGTGAAATGGGTCGCTGTTACTGGGATCTGGTATTACTTCGCAAACCTCGCCCGGGCAGACTGGAATTCGTCGGACATCCATGCCACCAGCTGCTGATCCTTGTCATAAGCACTTGTGGCGTAGTCAAGCGCGTGCGCCGAAGCATCGATCTGACGCTTGATCATCCGCACCGCCAGGCCAGGATAGGTGGCAATCCGTTCTGCCATCTCACGAGCCGTAGCAAGCGCGCCACCCGGATCACAACCTGCATCGGCAAAACCAAGCCGTTTGGCTTCATCTGCTCCCCACTCCTCACCAGCGAGCAAGACGCGGCGTGTTGCCTGAACGCCGACCAGCGCGATCAGTCTCGGCACGGAATGCCAGCCCATATTGTGCGCCACCTGCACTTCAGGTGCACCAAATCTGGCGCTACGCGAAGCAACACGAAAGTCACACATCGCCGCCAGTGCCAATCCACCGGCAAGGCATGGGCCTTCAATCGCACAAATGACCGGCACTTCAATGGCTGCCCATGCCCGGGCCAGTCGTGGGCCCCGTTCGCTGTAGTGGCGTTTATCCTGATAGGACATGTCATTCATCCGATCGAATACCGGGTCAGAAAGATCCATGCCTGCGGAAAAAATCCTGTCCGTACCGGTTAGCACAACACCCCTCAGATCAATGTCATCCGTAAAACTGAGAGCGGCGTTTGCCAATTCGTCCATGATGTCAAACGACATTGCATTGGCGCGCCCGCCGCGGTCATAGGTGACGATGGCTATGCCGCCTTCACGTGCGATTGTTACGGTTTGTGTTTTCATGCCACCAGATGTCCTTTCAAGTGCAACAATTCAGGCTGACAGAGCATATCCCGGCTTGTCCATGTGAACGAGTTTCAGCATATTGTACCGGATGAAACATCAGGCAATCAGACGCCGGGCTGTACTTCTTGCAACCGTTGCCGGTCTCACCCTGGTTGCATGCCCGGGCCCGGACAAGGCTTTGGCCACGCCCGCAACTGCGTCGGAAAAGCTGGTCCATGATGCGGCAAACCGATTCCTCGATGTCATGAGAAATGGTGCGCACCGGCAAGAATTGGCCGACGCACTGAACCGGTACGTCGCCATTGGAACATTGGCACTGTTCGTCCTTGGTAAACATCGCGGCAGTCTCAAGCCTGATCAACAACAAGACTATGTCAAATTATTCAATCGCATGGTGCTGAATGCTCTTGCAAGGCATGGCAAAAAAGTTGGCGGCAAGGCGTTTGTTGTCACAAGCTCACACCGCAACATCGTGAAAGGCTATATGCAACACTATCACGACCACCGTACCGAACTGGAATTCAGGACGAATAACGTTCACATTACAGATATCCGAATTCAGGGCATATGGATAAGTATCCTGCTTCGGCAAAGTTTCGACCACATCATAGAACAAGGTGGCAATATCGACGCAATCTTTGTTTACCTCAAATCCGGCGAGTTACCTCTATGACTGGGTCACCTGACAAGCCGGGCCTGGCCGGTGTGCGTGCGGGCGAAGTCATATCGCTGCGAGATCCAGCCAGCGAGCCTGGCGATGCGCACATTGTGTTCATCGGTCGTGTGAGATCCCCCTGGAGCCAGCGGAGCCAGTGTCCAAAAAACATGCGCCAGGCACGCGAGAGAGTGGCGGGAAATTGCTCTCTGGAAATCGACCCGGCATGGCGTCCTGGACTGACCGGTCTTGGTACCGGCGATTACCTGCATATCCTTTACTGGATGCATCAGGCGCGTCGTGACATTGTCCTGCAAATGCCTCGTCATCGCGAAACTCCCGCGGGAGTGTTTTCCCTGCGCTCACCTGTGCGGCCCAATCCGGTAGCAATGGCACTGGTCAAAATCGTTTCCATCGATATGGAGACCGGAATCATTGTCATCGACGCGACAGACGCGCTGGACAATACACCACTGATTGATCTCAAGCCTTATCTACCCGGCGTGGATCGCCCGTCCGGTGTCTGACAACGCCATCGACCGGCAGGTCACAACTGGTTGTAACTGAACCTGCTTTATGCGATAGCCAAGCACGGCGGAGTAGCAAGCATGGCAGAGTTGGAAATCATCGGACCGGCGCATGATGCGGGCGTGCGCATCTGCAGGATGGCCTGCGTGGAAAAAGGCATTCTGCATCGGTTCCGTGCGATAGAGTACGGCTCCACCAAAGCTGTGAAGGAAAACTGTTTTGGATCATTGCCTGCGCTGCGCCACGGCAAAGTCCGGTTGTTCGAGATTCGCAGCATCACTCACTATATTGACCACCGTTTCAATGGCCGGTCATTGGTGCCAGTCAATCCAATCCGGTCGGCTGAAGTTGAACAATGGATCGCTGTCATACAGACCCGGTTGGGGAAATTAATGGATGACCGGTCTGCTGCCTCCGCTGTGCAGTGCAAAGACACACTATCGTGTCTCAATGTCCTGAATGAGTGCATTGGCAACCGGAACTGGCTCGTGGGAAGAGGATTTACACTGGCTGACATGTGGCTGCTGCCGGCAGTGCATAATTTCTGCATGCACACCAGTCACACCCATCTGCTGCATTCCCTGCCTGCAATTGGGATCTGGTATGACAAACACACATCCCGCAAGTCCTGGAATTCGTTGGGCGGTGACGAAGGTTCAGACCGGGAATGATTGCGTTCGCGCTTGCCTGCCTGTTTTTGATTGTCACTCCTGGCCCTGGCGTTTTGAGTGTTGCCGGTGTTGGCTCAGGTTTCGGGTTCAAGGCAGGATTTTCCTATCTTTGGGGCCTGTGCGCCGGTAATTTTGCTGTCGGCATGGCGGTGGCAACCGGGCTGGCCGCCGTATTGTTCTCAATTCCACATTTACGTTCGATCCTGATGTTCGCATCGGTAGCGTACCTGACCTACCTGGCTGCAAAAATAGCCTTCTCCGGGAGTAAAATTGCCCTGGTTGCCCCGCAAAATGCACCGGGTTTCTGGAACGGATTTACCCTCCAGTTCATCAACCCGAAAGCCTACGCGGTGAACACAGCATTGTTCACCGGCTTTGCCTTTCTGCCTTCCAGCTATCCAGCCGAAGTGGCACTCAAGGTCGGCATTCTCAATGCATTCTGGATACCAATTCACTTTTCGTGGCTTGGAGTCGGGGTTTACCTCAAACGTCTGGACCTTCCCCACCGGGTGCAGAGCCTCATCAATGTAGCCATGGCAGCTACGATGCTCGCCGTTGTTGGCCTTGCCTTGTGGGCCGAACGAAACTGACGGTCATATCAAGGCAACTGTGTATTACCAGTTGCTTAATCCAATCAGACAAATCCCGGTTCTGCCGCTAAAAGCCTGCCAATGAATGTCCGGTATTATCCTGAAATCTACTCAGAGATGAGTTCAGATGCGGACCCGGAGCAATATGTACTCAAGTGAATACAATCATGTTGCTCCTTGCTTGGAACCGAAGGGTACTCGCTGATCATGCGACGCCAGCTGATCAGGTGATGCTCCAGGTATGGAAACGATCTTGTCAGTCAGACAACACAGTACTGTATTGCCAAAAAGCAGGCGAAGCGGCCGTTATCTTCACCTGCTTGTCCCTGTTGCTGTAGTCCTGACGGCCGCATTGCTTCATTGGATCGAAACCCGGCACATTGACCAGGCGGGCATGGATCAGCACGTGGATTTCACGCGGGCGTCGCAACAGATACTCAACACGATATCAACGCTTCCAGATCTCGGTAAAAATTCTCAGACGGTTCGCCGTGGTCTGCTGGAATCAGTAACATCCCGCCCCGAAGTCAAATGCGCTGTGCTCGTGCTTCCAGACGGAAACCGCATTGTTAGCGGATTTGCAAAATCAGCCTGTGACCAACCTCCCGCCACGGCAGAAACTGCAATCGCCAGGCAAAACGGTTATTCCCTGTCGGTTTACCACACCCGGGACCGGCTTGATCGGTCGCACAACATCTATCTCCGGGTAACCCTGGTAGCCTTGTTGTGCGGTTTGTTCCTGGCGATCGTGTTCAATGGTCTGTTCCACGACATATATGTAAAGCGCGAACTGCTATTCCGGTTCAAGGCACAAAAGCAGGCTCAGCGGGATCGCAATGCTGCAGAGCGGATTGCGATAGAAGCCGAGGCACACAGCAAGGCCAAGAGCGATTTCCTGGCAACAATGAGCCATGAAATCCGTACTCCACTAAATGGCATTATAGGAATGGCATCCCTGCTCAGCGACAGTTTGAATGACGAAACAAAGCGCGGCTATGCGAAGATGATTTCCACTTCCGGTCACGCATTGCTGGCAATTCTCAATGACGCACTTGACCTATCCAAGATCGACGCTGGCAAACTGACAATGCGGCCGGAAACCTGTGACCTGAGGCAGTCAATCACCGAAGCCGTCGACCTGTTCAGCATTCGTGCCAAGGAAAAGGCGATAGATCTGGTTTGCGATCTGGACGACAACCTCCCCGATTTTGTTCATGTTGACCCCATGCGATTGCGGCAACTGCTGACCAACCTCATTTCCAACGCGGTAAAATTCACAGACCACGGCGGTGTTGTCCTGAACGCTAAATCCGTGGATGACGGCTCAAGGCCTGATCACCCCAGCATTTGCATCGAAGTAACCGATACCGGTATCGGTATAGACAGTGACAACATAGCCAAGATTTTTGACAGGTTTTCGCAAGCGAACCAGTCAGCCCGGGTACAGATTCAGGGTACCGGCCTTGGGCTTGCCATCTGCCGCGAGATTGCCCATCTCATGCATGGCACCATTGCCGCAACCAGCAAGCCTGGCGAAGGCACGACATTCACTGTCAATTTGTGCCTGCCCGTCGTGGCACAGCCAAATCAGAACAGCAGGGCTGCAGTGGGCCAAAGTACCACCCGGCCTGAACAGCAGGAAACTGCCAACATAATGCTGGTAAACAACAATTCCGTAGTTGCGTACGACATCAAATCGCGGCTTGAACAGCGCGGTTACAAGATCAGTCACCTTGCAAACTATGCACAGGCGTTGTGTGTCCTGATCAAGGGCCACTCTGGCCCGGTTATAGTCAATCTGGACCAGAACCGGGACGTATCAGGCGAAGTCTACAGGTTTCTTTCCGAGGCACGATTGCAGCAGGTCAAGACAATAGGCATGTCCGACCGGCCGTCGTCACTGGATCACTCATTGACTTGTATGGTTGACACTCTCGTTATAACGCCAGGTCCGTGGGATGATCTCCTGCGGGAGGTGGCGTTTGCCTGCCTGGAACTGAAGAACGCAGTACCCGATGCAGCCTAGGTTCAGTTTCTGGGCGAAGTATTTACAGGCGATTACCTAACCTTCATCGGCCAGTCCGAGAGCAGTATGGACACCAGCCTTTGGCATGGTGGCCGGGTTTCGTGGCTGCCATCCCCCGTCGTCCACCAATGTGAGAAATCGCTGCAGACACGAATTGAACAAGTCCGGCTCTTCCAGGTTCACCGCATGGCCGGAAGCGGGAAATACCATAAGGCGCGCGCATGCCATGATCTGCTTCAACCAGACATTCACATCTAGGCATGATGTATCCTCGTCGCCCACCATCAGTTGAACCGGTGCCGTTACCTTCCGCAATGTGTCCTCCTGGTCGCGCAGCGATGGCCTGCCCACCTGCACCCCTCGCAGCATATGGGCAGCAGGTTTCCACGGATGCGATGCCAAATGGTCCATACTCAGCTGCCAGGCTGCCGGATTTTTCGAACGGAGCTGAATGCGGGTCGGGCCCTTGCACAAGGCTTCAGCCGGAATCGCCTCGGTTCTCTGCATCAAGGCGGCGAGACCCAGGGCCTCTGTCACAAATCCTTCTCGTGCCAGCGGTTCGCCCGCGGAGCCGGAACCACCGGCGGCCGCAATGACCGATATCACTCGCTGAGGGTAGAATTGCGCCAGTTGAAGCGCGGTAAAAGCGCCCATCGACATGCCAACAATATGAGCCCTTTCAACCTGAACTGCATCGAGAACCGCCACTGCATCGGTATTCATGGCCTGCTGCGTATAGGCATCCGGAATACCGGGGCAATCAGACGGAGGATACCCCCGAGCCGATGCAGCCAGACAGCGATGCCTGCCTGACAACGCCTCTAGCTGGCCATCCCATGAGCGATGATCGCCAGCATACTCATGCAAAAACAATACCGGCGTACCGTCACCGCCGGTGTCTTCGAAGTAGATTCGAACGCCATTGTTTTCTGCCAGCGCCATGGCCCTGCAAACTCCATCAGTTCCCTGGCCAGTCTGCCGCAATCACCTGGGTGAACCAAGAACAAGTTTTGCCATCCGTTCCGTCAGATGCTTCCAGCAACCTGATGCTGCAGCCCGGTTCAGCCAACAGTTCTGTCGCGCCAGGGCCGGGCAAGCCGGCACCCATGACTGTCACAACGGTGCCGGTGGCCTCGCCGCTCACCGTGAAAACTGTTTGTATCTGATCCGTTTGGGCATCACGGCATCTTCACCCAAGCGCCGCTTCTTGTCTTCTTCATAATCGGCGAAGTTGCCTTCAAACCATTCCACGTGACTGTCGCCTTCGAACGCCAGGATATGAGTGGCGAGACGGTCGAGGAACATGCGGTCATGTGAAATTACCACTGCGCAACCGGCATAGCTTTCCAGCGCCTCTTCGAGCGCAGCCAGGGTTTCTGTATCCAGATCATTTGTCGGCTCATCGAGCAACAGGACGTTTGAGCCTGTCTTCAACATTTTCGCCAGGTGCACCCGGTTTCGCTGGCCACCCGACAGTGAACCAACCTTTTGCTGTTGGTCGCCGCCCTTGAAATTGAACGCGGAGCAATAGGCACGCGAATTCTGCTCGCGTTTTCCAAGATAGAAAACATCGTTGCCTTCGGAAATTTCTTCCCAGACGGTGTTGTTGGCATTGAGCGTATCGCGACTCTGGTCGACATAGCCAAGCTGCACGGTATCACCAACACGAATGGTACCGTCGTCAGGCTGTTCCTGACCAGTGATCATGCGGAACAGTGTGGTCTTGCCTGCACCATTGGCGCCTATGATGCCGACAATTCCGCCCGGCGGCAGGCGAAACTCCAGTCCGTCGATCAGCAGCCGGTCGCCGTATCCCTTCTTCAGGCCCTTGACGTCGATGACCACATCACCCAGGCGATCGCCCGGCGGGATGACGATTTGTGCCGAAGTTGACTTGAGCCGGTTGTCATTGGCCTTGACCAGCTCGTCATATGCCTTGATACGCGCCTTGGACTTGGCCTGCCGTGCCTTGGGCGAAGCGGCAATCCACTCCTGCTCGGCCTCCAGCGCCTTCTGCCGCGCGGCGTCCTCGCGGCCTTCCTGAGCATACCGCTTGGCCTTCTGGCCAAGATAGGCGGAATAATTGCCTTCGTAAGGGATGCCCCGGCCGCGGTCGAGTTCCAGAATCCAGCCGGTTACATTGTCGAGAAAGTAACGATCATGGGTTATGATCAGGATGGCGCCCGGGTACTCGCGCAGATGATGCTCCAGCCAATTGACGCTTTCAGCATCCAGATGGTTGGTTGGCTCATCAAGCAAGAGCAGGTCCGGTTTGCGTAACAACAATTGGGTCAGCGCAACCCGGCGACGTTCACCGCCCGAAAGTTTTGCAACATCCGCATCCCCCGGTGGGCAACGCAGGGCATCCATGGCCTGTTCAACCTGGCTATCCAGGTCCCATAGGTTCTGGACATCAATCTCGTCCTGCAGGCGGGTCATTTCGTCTGCAGTTTCATCAGAGTAATTCATCGCAAGCTCGTTGTAGCGGTCAAGGATAGCCTGCTTTTCAGACACCCCCTCCATGACGTTTCCCATCACGTCCTTGGTCTCGTCGAGTTGCGGCTCCTGCGGCAGGTAACCGGAAGTGGCCCCATCGGCGAGCCAGGCTTCGCCACTGAATTCCTTGTCGATACCGGCCATGATACGCAGCAATGTGGACTTTCCTGCACCGTTTGGTCCAAGCACGCCTATCTTGGCGTCCGGATAGAAACTCAGGTGCACATTGTCGAGCACCTTTTTTCCGCCGGAGTAGGATTTCGACATGCCCTGCATGTGATAGATGAATTGACGCGCCATGACAGGCTCGTGCCTCTCTTTGATGAATAATGTGGAATTGGTGAGCGGGTTCTAGCCGATGTGGTCACTTTAGGCAATCGAGCATGCTGTTGCCACAACAAGATGCCCGGCACTGAATTATTGCGCCAGGCAGCCGTTCAGGATTGTCCGTCAGACGGGGTGTAAACTCAAGCAACATGGGTTCACTTGAACCCAAAAGGTTGATGTATCAATTTGGATCTGGGCAGGATGACATTTGGTTGATTTAACCAAATGTCATCCTGATCTAGGCCTTACCCGGCCAGCCATTTGCCATTGCATTGTTCTCGGCAGACTTCTTGGCCTTGTAGCCTTCAGTCGCGCGACCAACCAGTTTGCCGTTCGAGGCGAAACAGCGCCAGCGATGCTCACCCTTCTTGTCCTTGTAGAATTCCCACCTGTCGCCAGCCTTGGAGCCACGGTTGGCATTTGACTGGCAATCCTTCTTGTTCACATATCCTTCCGACGACGCGCCGATGACTTCACCGTTCTTGTGCGTCTTGCGCCACCGCCATTCACCCTTTTTGTCTTCGTAGTATTCCGTCTTCACATCAGCCATGGCCGATATACTCCCGAGCCAGTTATTGTAGCAACAACGCCATGTTGAAATTGATTCGGTTGCAGAGTCACGCAGGTTATTTCAACTTCCAGATGCGCCAATCAATCGGTTGAAATTATCTTGCGCGAAGATTTCGCCGCGGCCTCCGCCATGATCTTGCGTTGATAGCGCCCCTGCACCACATCCACGAGCACGAGCGTAACCAGCACAAAGTAGAATGTGGCCTTGCTCATGGCATCGATTTCGTATCCGAAGAACTCCAGGTGAGCCAGGTGCCCGCCTTCACTCATCAGCATGATGCCAACCAGCAAAAGCACAAACAGACCAAGCACTTCGTACATCCTGTTGCGTTCCAGGAAGCGGGCAACATGCTCTGCCATGACCACCATCAGGATGCCTGACAGGATGATCGCCAGCGCCATCACCCAGAAAACATTGGTCAGTGCGATCGCCGACAGCACCGTATCGAACGAAAAAACGATGTTCATGATCAGTATCCATATCAAGGCGGAAAATACCGTGCGCTTGGCGCGGCCATCGCCATTTTTCCCCTGCAGATCCTGCACCACAAGCATGTGGAAAATTTCCTTCAGCGCTGTGTAAATCAGGAAGACGCCGCCCAGCAAAACAATAATTGCATGGCCGTTTACGTCGGATCGAACAAATGGAATGTCGAGTTTGAACAGTGAAGACTGGAACGACGAGATCATCTGCAGGACAACAAACAGCAGTACTATTCGCAAACCGATGGCCAGTACGATCCCCACCTGGCGCACATATTTTTGTTTGTCTGCGGCGACCCGCTTTGCCTCAATCGATATGTAGAGAAGATTGTCAAATCCCAGAACTGTCTCAAGTGCGGTCAGCACCATCAGGGTAAACAGGTTTTCCAGTGTGAACAGTTCCAGCATGTCTGATCTCCGGCATGTAGTGCAATTTGCTGCTGCAGATGAAAGCGACGGTCAGGACCCTGAACTTACTGAAGACCGGCTGCATCGACAATGCCCGATGGACATCCAGGTTGCGTTGCCGGAGATGCCGCCATCAGATCGGACAATCGGCTGGTAGGGGTAACTGTGCCGGACAGACCGATTGTCAGTTCGACAATCAATCTCCTGTCTTGATCATTGTTGCAGGAAATACGAACGCGATCTCCTGTCCCTGCCCCGAAACTTTTGTCAAACGCTGCGCGGACCCGATCACCAGTTAACTCACTGCCAATACTCGAAGCGAACAACCGGTGTACTTCGGAACTGTTGAGTGCGTCCAAAAGTTGAAGTGCATCAGCAAAATATTCATCCGGTCCGGTGCCATCATAACAGGTGCCATGCTTGATCCATTCATGCTTGTGAAGACCGGATCTGGTGCCCGGCATGACCTGTTTCAACCGGTCCCATAGATCCTTATCAAGCCTGGGCCAGGAAAGTTCGTCCCAGCGGCGGTCCTTGTCCTTGCGAATTTCGTTCTTGTTCACACCGCAATAGGCTTTGCTGCGCGGCTGGGGCCAAAGTCCATGCAGTGAAAAGTGCGAGGCGTCGTAGCGTTCGGATGTCTGGGATCGGCATTCCGGTAACCGCCAACGGGTCTCACAAAACCCCGGTTGCCAGCTTACTGCCAAAACGTACCCCGGCTTCACGGCCGCCATCTGCTGGTAGCCGATCACCCCGGCTCCCAGTGCCAGCATCAGCAGGACAGGTTTTTTGGAGCTGGACCATATCATTGATCAGTCAGGCTTTTTGGCAACAAACACTGCCCAGAAGTAATTTCGATAGACCACATCGACTGTCTGAAAGCCGGCTCGTTTCAACCATAAAACCTGTTCATCCAGGTCAGCATTGATGTCCATGGCTTCCATGCGGGCCATGCCATCTTCAAGGTCCTTTTGCAGGGCACCGGCAGCCAGGACATCCTTCTTCCACACTCGCATTTGAATGTCCTGCACAGCCTGCGAACATGCCTGGACCTGATCGATGTTGACAAATATACTTGACGGTTTCAGTGCAGCGCAGACCTTGGCAAACACTTCCCGTTTGGCCGCGTGCGAAACGTGATGAATAACGAAAGACGAAATGATCCTGTCCCACCCGTGACCATACTGCCCGGTTACAATATCCAGTTCGCGAAACGAAAACCGGGGATCTGCTGCGAATCGTGCCCGCGCCTGCTCAAGCATTGGCACTGACACGTCGGATAGTTCCACCCGGGATCGTGGGTGTGCGCTTATGACTTCTCCCGAAAACCCGCCCGTGCCGGCGCCAAGATCCAGAACGCGCGCAGCTTGTGCCTGATCCAGCTCAAGTGCCTCAACTGCGGCTGCGTACACCTCGTCATAATCCGGAATCAGCGCATGGCGCGACCGGTCATAGGTAGCTGCGGCATCGTCAAAACCTGACATCTGTGGTTCTCGCGTTTGTACTATCTGCAGTAAGCCTTGACCCGTCTGATGGAGTCAAATCCGTTCACTGTGGCAGATGCAGTGCGTGGCCCGATATGGTGGTATCGGGCAAGCGCCGCAACCCACCAGAAGGGTGGACTTGTCCCACAAGATCAGGATGGTTTCCGGTTCTACAACCAGGAGCCATGAACCTGACCGTTTGCAAAGTGGTAGAATTATTTTATGGGTTCCGTGAACCCATGTTGTTGCAAAGGCCGGTTTTTACAGTCCGCCGGTCGCCCTTATGTTCCACTTGTAGCGGGCCAGGCAACGGCGTAAAGCATGACTCGCCAGAAAGCGCGAAGACCGGTCACAAGGGTCAATAGCTGGTTTTTCTGTATAGCATTTTGCCGGCCGGACGAATATGGAATTTCTGATCCCCCTGGTTACCCTATGGGCCGTACAATTGCTGGCAGCCATCAGCCCCGGCCAGTCTTTCGTGCTCATCTTCAGGTTGGCATTGTCCAATTCGCGACCGGTCGCAATGTCGGCAGTCATGGGACTGGGCGCTGGCACCATCATCTGGTCGGCCGCCGCCATTGCCGGCCTCGCCATTGTGCTCGAACACGCGGCCTGGGCCTACACGGCCTTCAAGATCGCAGGCGGCATATACCTGCTGTTTTTGGCTGTCATGCTGTGGCGCCACGCCCGCGATCCGGTTGCACTGGAACCGGCCAAACAGAAACAGTTGGGTCGCTGGCATGCCTTCATGATGGGTCTTGCCACGCAACTGGCCAATCCAAAAGTGATCATGTTTTTCGGATCAATCTTTGTGGCACTCTTGCCCACCCACTCTCCCTTGTGGGTTTATGTGGTCGCCGTTATCATCGTGTTCTGCAACGAAATCGGCTGGTATGCAGTAGTCGCCATGTTGTTTTCCGTTCAGAAATCCCGCAACGCCTATATCGGCGCCAAGACCTGGATAGACCGCGCGATGGGCGGATTTCTCGCCCTGATCGGGGCGCGGCTCATTGTGGATGCCTGATATCAAGCTGCTTTACATAACTCGCCGTGAAGCGTGTATACCCATCCGCCGTAACCTTCAGGTGCTCGGCCGTTTTGGCATGAAACAGCGGAAGCTTGTGATAGGGCACCGACGGGTAGGCATGATGTTCGGCATGGTACGGCATGTTCCACGCCAGCCAGCGCACCAGTCGGTTCGTAAAAGTGGTGCGGGTATTTTCAAACATGTTGGCGACAAACGCACATCGCCCGTGTTCCGCCAGCAGGTAAAGTCGCAGGAATGGTTGGCCGGCCAGCAGCGGGACAACCCATATCCAGAACAACAAGGTTGATGCCGTCCAGACTGATCCGGCAAGCATGCCCAGATACAGCACGATCATGATCTGGGCTTCGCGCAAGACCTTGCTTTTGCCGCGCGAGGGCACGAAACTGTCCGCATTCGCCTGCATCGCGTTACGCACCAGGGCCATGATCTGGCTTCGCCAGACGGGAACGCCAGAAATGTGGACAATGTATCGCCAGACTGTTTCCGGTTTTGCTTCTGCCAGTTCCGGGTCGTTGCCCGGTTCCTGGGTAAATCTGTGATGAGCCAAATGGAAATACCGGAACCAACCGGCAGGCAGGACGAGAATGAAACCGCAAATCCGCCCGACCAGCCTGTTGATCCAGATGCTGCGAAAAGCTGTGCGATGCACCGTCTCGTGCAGAAGCGTGAACAGGAACACCTGCTGTATGCCAAGCGGCAGCATCAGCAAAGGCCAGCCCGGCACTTCAGCCACGATCAACCCTGCAAAAATCGCTATACCAGCAACATGCTGACACAGCTTGAACAGACCTGGCCCATCGGACAGTGCCGTCAGTCCCAGGCGCTCCTCGCCGGACAGGGAAGCCAGAAGACGTTGGTGATCCATGCACGTTAATCTAACGTCGAACCGGTTAAAGTGAAAGCGCCGGGCGTGCAGTTGCCTCGATCTTGACTGTGGCGCGCAACAGACCGTTGTCATCGACGGCATCCGGCAGCAGAAACTTTTCGATATCCTCCGCGAAACTGACCTGTCCGCCACCCATGGCATTGACCTGTGCACCGGCAGTTTCGCGCGCCAGCCGATTTGCCGCATCAATGGCATCAGTGGCGCTGGCAAACTGCGACACGCTTTGTGGTCCGTGAACCCTGAACACCCCTGCCCCGTTTCCGTTGACTTCAATCGTCACCGTGCGAGCGATCATGCCGGTTGCTGCGCCGACCGCATTGGCCACTTCGCACGATTGCGGAAACACCATTTCGCACTCAAGGCGCTTGCCTACTTCCCGGTAGTAGATTTTCACCGGACCGCCGACCGCAACCACCGGCACTTCCGGTGAGATTGACACTTTTGCCAAAGACCGCCTTCCTACACCCCTGCACACCACGTCAATCAATCCGCCGGCACGACCCGGCTCAATTGCGTGATGGCCCAGCGCTGTTTCCAGCACGGCCCGACCGGACAGGCGAACGGTTTCTTCCCATACGGATTGCGACAGTATCATGACCAGTTCATCGGAAGGCGCCTTCTGCAATACATTGCGGACCACGAGGCGCGCTGCCAGTACGGCCGCCTCACGCGACCAGTTGTCCTGCAGACCTAGCACATGGGCTGCATCGGAAGGCGTAAAGCCGGCCAGCTGAACGTGACCTTTCCGGGACAGGCTTTCCAGCGTCCGGTAGCCGCCTGAACCTGCCGGCAGCCTGCGCAGAGGCAGCGGTTCAACGCTCAGGGTTGCCAGCAGCTCCTGTTCACGCTTCGACAAACCTGCCTGCAGTGCGTCACCTGACAGCCGTCCCAGCGGCAGCATGACAAACTGACCCACCATGGAACCGGACTCATTGTCCGAAATATCTTTCTCAAGTTGTTGAATTACAACAGGAAATCTACTGGCAATCAGCGAAATCGGAACCGACCTGCGCGCGCCAACGGTAGCTGCGCCTTTCATATCGAAAGTGACTTCGCTGTCACCACCGAGACCCAGGGTCCGTACATCGATGGCCTGAACCATGGTGCGCCATCCGCCAACATCTGCTCCCTGTTCGTTGACCTGCGGGCGGCCGTTCTGCAGAACACCCAGATCGGTCGTCGTGCCGCCCATGTCCGACAGAATGAAGTCGCTCAAACCTGACAATGTGGCGGCACCGACCAAGCTGGCGGCCGGCCCGGACAACACGGTCTCGATGGGACGAAGAGCAACAGTATCAGCGCGCGCCAGGGAGCCGTCTCCCTTGGTCATCATCAACGGCGCATCTATGCCAAACCGTGTCATGGCCTGTTGCACCGCCCTGATCAACAGTGAAATCCGCGAAATAAGCCGTGCATTGAGCGCAGCGGTCAGGGCGCGTCTTGGTGCATCAAGCGCAGATGCCAACTCTGTCGATACTGTGACGGGCAGGCCTGTCTGTTGAGTGATGAATTCACGCGCTGCCAGTTCATGGGCCGGATTGCGAACAGCAAACTGGGCAGCAACAGCATACGCCTCCACGGCATGGCCGTGCCTTTCGACTACAGCGGCGAGCGCAGCCATATCGAGCGCCGCCACTTCACCACCGTTGTGATCATGGCCACCATCAATGCGCTCGACGACCAGGCCGGGAAACGCAGAACTCAGACCGGACCTTTGCACCATGGTTTCATCAAACCCGACAAGCACCACGCAGACCGGTGAGCCATGGCCTTCAACTACGGCATTGGTGGCAAGTGTTGTGGAAACTGACACCAGCTTGACCTGCGATGCAGCGCTCGCCGTATCGTCATTCAAAGCCGACAAGACACGCTCTATCGCCTCACAGACACCGACCGCCAGATCACCGCGGGTGGTCAGCGCCTTGGCGCTGGCAAGAACCTCATTGCTGGCAGCGTCCATGACGGCGGCATCAGTATAGGTGCCACCGGTGTCCACGCCGATGAGATAGGATTTGTTCGAACCTGTCATGTGTCCTTCCCGAGCAGAACAGTCTGGTGCGCAAGAGCAATGCGTGATGTGGGTGGAAAGGTAAAGAGCCCGTGAGACCGGACCGCGGAAAATTACTTTGCCGGCTGGTTGCAGAAAGGCTTGATAGCTACATAGTCATCGCGGCAGAACCGGAGGCAGAATCCATGAGTTTCAAGTCATCCAACAACACTTGCGTCCGGTTGCCGCTGAAAGCACAATGGGAACGCACTACCGGCAATCTCGTCACGCATGAAACGATGGCAAGTTTCAGGAAGCGCCTTCCGTCTCGATTTTGAGCAGGTGGCCGCAATGTTTGCAGTGAACCGCGTCGGGTTCGTGCCGGTTGAGCCCGCACTCCGGACACTTGTGGCGCAGCTTGCCAGGCCGGAAAACGGTTTGCGCCAGGCGCAGGAACAGGGCGACCCCTGCGACCATTATGATCACCGCCAGGAGTCGTCCGGTGGTCCCGGTCAGAACGATATCGCCGAAGCCGGTGGTGGTCAGCGTCGCCACGGTGAAGTAGAGCGCATCGACAAAGCCGGCGATGTCGGGATTTTTGTCAGCCCGCAGCACGTAGACCAGGGTACTCATGAAGAAGATGAAGACGCAAAGGTTCACCGAACTGACGATAACGTCCTCGTTGCGGCGGAAGAACGGCGTGTCGCGGCGCAGGTCTCGCAGTACGTGGTAGGAATGCAACAGGCGCAGGGTTCGCAATACCCTGAGAAAGCTGAAGTTCTGCGACACCAGGGGCGCCAGCAACAGCGACAGGATGACAACCACGTCGGTCACCGTATAGATCTGGCGCAGCATGCGTGCCCGGTCCGGGGCGATCCACAGGCGGGAGAGGAAGTCCGCCAGGATCAGTAAGCCGATCACGAGGTCAGCGGCAAGGATCGCCGGCGTCGGGTCAAGCGGCACGGTGGCGATGAAGAACACGATGGTAGAGACGTCGAAGCCCATCAGGAGATAGCGGAACATCGCCGCCTTCTTGCTGGTGCCGGTGTAAAGCAGGTTGATCGTCTTTTTAAGCTTTTCCGTTGCTTCATCCCTCGAATCATTTGCGCCGAACCGGTGCGGCCCGCCGTGCAATGGATAGCGCAGCGATGCGTCGAGATCAAATCGGGAATGAGTGCGATGCCTCGCCGGATAAAAGCATGTTAACGGGAGTGCTTTCGGTCATCCCGCCCGGTGATTGACGGATCAAAAATATCACTTTCTGGTACCTGGCAGCTATCGGATGCGAGTAGCTGAAGCTTCGCCATGGGCTGTCAACGGACGATAGATACACACCTCTTCCGGTTCAACCTGCCGTCCATCACCATCCTCACCAGATCACGCGTCCTCATCGACAAACTTGTTTGGTTTCTCAAAAAAACCGAGTACCAGACAACCATCCGGCGAATGCGCGGCGTGACGGCTACCCGCCTTGCGCCAGACGAAATTTCCGGCCGTACATACGCCCTCGTGATCAACAAGCGAACCCTCAATCACGTAACTCTGCTCGATGCCGACATGGACGTGATCTGGCAGCCTGGCGCCCGGTGCGATCCGCGTCAGCGATGTTGTCATGCCAGTTACCTTGTTTTGCATGAGCACCTTGATCTCGATACCTAGCCAGCGAGTTTGCTGCCACGGTTGATCCTCAACATCGATGTAAAATGACTGGCGTTCTGCTGCCTGAATATCAGATGACATGAGCGTCCTTCCCACCATGACAGATCTAACCAACATTCACCCGGCAGACCGGTCGTAGTTTAACTTTATGAGCTGGTTTTCGGTTGTCAACTCTGATCTTAGCATTGCGCCTGCAAGCGCGTGCGGTAGAAGCCCGATGCGGATGCGACGGTGCCGATCCTGTTCAGTTGTCCAGTTCTTCGCGCAGCATTTCCAGTTCCAGCCAGCGCTCTTCCGCCTTGTTCAGGCGGGATTGTGCAGCATTGAGGTCCGCCGCGGCCTTCTCGAAAGCTGCAGGATCGGTTGCATAAAAATCCGGGGCAGCCATTGCCTCCTGCAGGTCTGCAATATTATAGCCAAGCTTCTCGATCTCCTTGGGCAGTGTTTCCAGCGCGTGCTTGTCCTTGAAGGACATTTTCCGTTTCGAAGCGGATCGTTCAGGAACAGCAGATACCCGGACGGCTTTATTGACCGGTTTCACGTCTGCGGCATGCTTGACTTCCGCGCGCGCATCGCCTGCCTGACGCATCATGTCGGCGTATCCGCCGGGATATTCGCGCCACCTGCCGTTGCCGTCAAACGCAAGCGTCGAAGTTGCAACCCGGTCGATAAAGTCACGGTCATGGCTGACCAGCAACACGGTGCCTGCATACGATGACAGCAGTTCCTGCAGGAGATCAAGCGTTTCAAGATCGAGATCATTGGTTGGCTCATCAAGCACCATGAAGTTGGACGGTTTCGACAGAGCGCGCGCCAGCATGATGCGGCCGCGTTCTCCGCCTGACAGGAAGTCCACCGGCGTGCGCGCCTGTTCGGGGCGAAACAGAAAATCCTGCATCCACGACATGACATGACGCGCCTCGTTGTTGACAATAACCTGGTCTGACCCGCCACCGGTCAGTGCATCGCGCAATGTGGTTCCCGGCACCAGTGATGTCCGGTCCTGTTCAAGCGAAACGATCTCAAGATTGGTCCCTAGCCGAACCGTCCCGGCGTCAGGTGCAATCTGCCCGGTAATCAACCGGATGAGAGTCGTCTTGCCGGCACCGTTGGGTCCGGTTACGGCTATGCGGTCACCACGCAGCACACGCAGGCTCAGGTCGCGTACGATGGGCCGTCCGTCAAAAGATTTTGACAGGCCTTTTGCCTCAATCACCAGCTTGCCGGACACTTCAGCATCGTCAGCAGACAGGCTCACATTTCCCTGCGCGCGCAACGCGCTACGGCGTTTTTCCCGCAGGGCCTGCAGGTCACCCAACCGGCGTACATTGCGCTTGCGCCGTGCGGTAACACCGTACCGCAGCCAGTGTTCCTCGCGGACAATTCTGCGATCCAGCTTGTGCTGTTCACGTTGTTCTTCTTCTAGCACTTCGTCACGCCAGGCCTCAAAATGCGCAAAGCCACGATCCATACGCCTTGCCATTCCACGGTCCAGCCAGATGGTTGCCTGCGACAGGTTCTCCAGAAAGCGCCTGTCATGGCTGATTAACACCAGTGCGCTGTGAAGCGATTTCAATTCCGTCTCCAGCCACTCGATTGCCGGCAGGTCAAGATGGTTGGTCGGTTCGTCCAGCAGCAGGATATCCGGCTTCGGTGCAAGCACTCTGGCAAGAGCTGCACGGCGGGCCTCACCTCCTGACAGCACTGCCGTGTCCTCATCGCCGCTGAGCGACAACTGTTCCAAAAGGTAACTGGCGCGATACTCATCGTCGCCTTGCGTCAAGCCGGACTCGACATAAGAGCGCACAGTTGAATACCCCGCAAAATCAGGTTCCTGCAGAAGGTGTCTGATGGTCGCCCCCGGCTGTACAAATCGAACGCCAGAGTCAGCCTCAACATCACCCACAGCGATTTTCAGCAGTGTGGATTTGCCCGAGCCATTGCGCCCGACCAGGCACAGGCGTTCACCTGCTGCAACACTCAGGTCTGCGCCTGCCAGTAAGGGATTTCCCCCGAAGGTCAGCGTAACCCCCTGTAATGTCAGAAGTGGCGGTTGTGCCATGATGGAAGCCAGGGGTTGATGTTGGATCAGGTTGGGCTAGTCATTGTCGGTCAGGCCTGCACCTGCACCCTTGAGCCGCGAGGACTCGCTGGCAGGAACATAGGTGCGATGTGAAAAAGCCGACAGGGATTCCCATATTTCGTCGGCAATGTCCACCGGCCCCGGTTGATACAGGTGTGGCGACCCGCACTCCGGCAAATTCAGTGGCTCCGAGGAGGAAATCAACACGGTATCGCCAATGGTTGCTGTCAACCCGGTTCCGCGCACACTGGCTTCATTGAAATTCGATACGACGGTCGTATCTTGCCACTCCAGTTTCACACTATCCCATGGCAACCGCGCAAAATGCAGCAACAACAAAGGATAGCGGATACAATGGAGCTCGCAGTGTGTTCGACGATCAACGCCATCACTGTCAGCATAATATGTTCCCATGAGAATTGGGCACATCGGCCCCTTCCCCTGCAAAATACTCCCGCTTGTTGAAATCGGCCGCAGTTTTTCACACGGTTCGCCATCAGTTTCCAGAAGAAGGCCAAGCAGTGATGCAGCGCCGGGCAATCGCATGGCCTCCAGGGTAGCCATGGCAAGGCCTGCCTCCTGCGCAAGGCCCCACGGGCGCCCGGCGCCGGACGCAGCCTTTGTCGCCATGACCTGTGCCTCGTTGAGCGAAACAATCATGACGGTTGGCCTTCATCAACCAACGGCCAGGCCCAGTCATCGGCTTCCATATCTGCAATTTCATCGGGAAAGGGTGCGTCTGCATACATGGTAATGCGCACCCAGCGATCAGACTTGGGGTCAAATCGCGAGGCACCGAAAAACGCCAGTTTGCAGCGCAACATGTCGATCGGCATCATGCTCGCCGACAATACGTTGTCGTGTATCTCGGCATAAGGACACCAGCCAGCGATCTGCACTCGTCGCACGGCGTGGCGGTGTTCGGGATAACGCAGCAGAAACTCAGCCAGCAAGGTGCTTTCCGGCTGCTTTGCAAGAGCCTCCATCATCCTGACAACCTCGCAGCCTATGCCGAGACGCTGCTCAAGCTCGGCACCATCTTCTTCGTGCCGCTCACCCAGTCGCGGTTCCAGTTTCTCTTCCGAGACATACCAGAAACGCGCGGTCTGATCAGGCATCGAAAAATCAGTCGCCAGCGCCCAGACAAACTTTTCGTTAGCCAGCCTGGCCACTTCACCCAGTTTCATTTTTCCGTCGATCCAGTAAGTCCCGGCTTCCTCTGCAGCCATCCCGCCAGCCAGATCATCGACCAGATCGCCATGAGGCTCGATCATCAGGGAACACAGCGCCTCCTGTCCTTCAAGCGTCAGATTTGGAACAGCCCATCGGTAAATCTCATTCCATGGCTCTGGCACGTTGAAGGCATCACCCTCCAGGTGACTTTTCAGTTTGTCAAAATCACCTGAAAGCTCGCCCACCCGCCTTGACTGGCGCTCGTCTGGCGTATGCCAGCGGCCAAGCCCGGCATGGGCCCGGTCCAGTTGCTCCCGGAAATGGTTGATTGTACCGGCAGTAGCCGCCGGTATCGCACGTACCCGCGCCAGCGCTGTTTCTCTGGCCATCATCCATGCGTTCAGAAGGGCAGGATGAGTAACCAGAAACGGCGCCATGCCCAGTCCGGTTGAATTTCCTACCCCCAGCCGCCTGCGAATTTGGCGGTCCAGAGGCACTGAGTTCGCGCCACCCATTACCCGCGCCATGTGCTCGACAATGTCCACGGTGAATGCCCGGATCAGCCATACCGCCAGCAGTTCAACCCTGAACGGTCCGCCAGCTTCTTCACGCGCGGAATACAACTCCCTGTCCGCCAGACCAAATTTGCCATTGCCGTATACAGCAGTGGTTCGCATCAGATAGCCTACCTTGTCGATCTCGACCACTTCCGGTTGCCGGCCTTGCGAAAGGCATTCGGCGACATGGTCAAACAGGCGCACAGACCGGTTGGCCCGGGAAAGCACCAGTTCGGATGCGGCACATCGGCCAGCTTCCTGTTTCGGTACATTTTCACGCAAACGGTCAATGTCTCTCTGTGCCGGAACCCCGTCATACAATGCAAACGATGCATCCCATTCCGTGGCAATAACCCGGTCAGAGCGTTTTTCCGGCGGCAGGTCGTTGGCATAGGCAATCAGTGAATAGGTACGTTTTGGTCCGCGTGCCTCGTAGACGCCGACGCCGACGCCCTTGTCGTCCACTTGCCATATTGTGCGCTCCACCTGCCAGCCTTCGCGCTTCACTCTGCGTAAAATAGCCCGCATGAACGACAACCGTGTCTGGTGCGATGCACCCATACGCGAAAGCCGCATGACCTCTTCGGGAGCCCGCATCAACTCGATGACGCGCGGGGCTTCACGAGATGCCATTCTCGCATCAACCATTTTCGAAGCCTTCCAGCACATTCACCGTGTTGATACCGATTTCCTCCACGGCATAGCCACCCTCCATGCAAAACAGTGTCGGCAGTTTCAGCTTTGCAATGCGACCGCCATAGTTGGTGAAATCATCAGACTTGAGCTTGAAAAAGCTGATCGGGTCACGCTCAAACGTGTCGACGCCCAGCGACACCACAAGCGCATCTGGCGAAAAGGCCGCAATCCTGCCGAGAGCATCATCCAATGCGCTGCCCCACACGTCATAACCGGTGCCCGGCGGCATTGCATAGTTGACCGTGAAGCCTTCACCCGCCCCGGTACCTGTTTCATCTTCATACCCGAGAAAATGCGGAAACGCGTACTCCGGTGCACCATGCAACGACAAAAACAGCACATCATCGCGATCATAGAAAATATCTTGCGTGCCATTTCCGTGATGAAAATCTGGATCAAGGATAGCAACGCGTTTTGCTCCGTCATTTAAAAACATCTGCGCGGCAATTGCTGCATTGTTCAGGAAGCAATATCCGCCATACATGTCTTTGGCGGCATGATGGCCGGGTGGCCGGCACAGTGCAAAAGCAGATCTCTCACCTCCTGAAACAATACGCTGCGCCGTCTGCGCAACGGCGGCACTGGCCTGTACCGCCTCCCATGTTCCTGAAGTTATGGCCGTTTCCACAGCCAGTGCATAATAACCGACAAGCCCGTCAATTTGCTCCGGTTTACGGACCTGCATGCGGCGTGCCGGGAAGCAGGTTGGCACAATTTCACCTTTATAACCTGCTTCAACCCACTGACCCCATGCAGTTTTAAGAAACTCCAGAAATCCTGCATCATAAATCTGCCGCACCGGTCCCACGTCCAGCGTCGCAGGCTCTGTGAAGTCTTTAAAGCCCCGTGCCTCGAGGCGGTCCATGATATACTGCCACCTTTCTGGGCACTCGAATGGCCGGACAAACAGACCTCCCGAAAGCTCGCCTTTCGGAAAATGCTTGCGATGATGATCACTGCGAACAACTTGCATGGTTGATTACCTTTCGAAAGCGCCAGCGGCTGTATGGGCACCCACCTGCGCATGCCGGAGACGGCTGCGACAGGTCATCTGATTTGATCTCAACATTATGTGTTTATGTCCTCACACAGGATCCGGACAATTTTCCCGGTCATTCTCTCCTGCCGCGCAAACGTGTCATCTGTTGCGCATCATTTCAATGCAGTTACGATCAGACAGATAAACTATTCGGTGAAGGTATAATGCGTCCAACCGGTCTTGGCATACTGACTTTGCTCGCCGTGCTGGCGGCAACCGAAGGTGTGCTTGCCAGGGAAGACTGGCAATCTGCCCATTTCCGGGATCATGAACTGGTTGGCAAAGCTTTCCTGAAGCCGGGCAATCAGCAACTGACGCTGGATCAGGTAAAACATCGAGCCGTTCAGGCGCAGTTTGTATTGTTGGGTGAAATCCACACCAATCCTGACCACCATCGGCTTCAGGCGGAAATCCTGCAATACATGGTCGATCATGGCCGACGCCCGGCCGTCGTGATTGAAATGATCACCCGTGCGCAGCAGCCAATTCTGGATTTCTTCGCCTCCAACCCGCCGGACAATGCAGATGACATCGCAGACCGGCTTGAATGGAGTACGTCGGGTTGGCCGGATTTTGCCATGTACAAACCAATATTCGAAATCGCACTGAAAAACAAACTGGCCTTGCACGCCGGCAACCTTGAGAAGAGTACTGTTCGTCGCCTCGGTGGCCGGGCAGGTTCTGGATTGAGTGACCACGAACGCTCTGAACTAGGTTTGAGTGTTCCTGTTGATGCGGAAATCCGTAAAGCGTACCTCGAAGACATCGCGGAAGCTCACTGCAACATGCTGCCCAAGACGGTTTTACCGCTGATGGCCGACATCCAGCGTGCCCGCGATCATGTCATGGCGAGCGCATTGCTCAACCCCGCCAACAAAGACGGCGCCATACTGATAGCTGGTGCTGGCCATACCAGATTGGACTGGGGTGTCGGTGCCCTTGTCAGCAATAACGACCCGAAACGACTGCTGAGCGTGGCATTCATGGAAGCTTTTGAAGGGGCGGAACAGGATGATTTCACCAAACCGAACCATCATGTGACAATCGTAACCCCGCGTTTTGAGATCAAGGACCACTGTGCTGTCTTCAGGAAGAAAAAAACCTGAAGCCGGCGAATCATCACTCAGATATTTTCAATCGAAGCACCCGCCCGTTGGAGCTGTCGGTCAACAGGTAAACCAGCCCGTCCGGCCCCTGAACCACGTCACGGATGCGTTCATCCAGGTCCTGCAAAATGCGTTCCTCCGAAACAAACTTCCCATTTGAATAGACAAGCCGCGAAACTGCGCCGTCGAGAGCACCAACGAAATAGTTGCCATGCCATTTGGGGAACTTGTCACCTGAGTAGATCATCAGCCCGGATGGGGCGATGGATGGATCCCAGTAATGCACAGGCTGCTCCATGCCTTGCTTGTGGGTGCCCTCACCAATTTTGCCGCCCGAATAATGAACACCGTAGCTGATAACCGGCCAGCCATAGTTCTTGCCGGCTTGCGGATTGTTCACTTCATCTCCGCCACGGGCACCATGCTCGGCTGTCCACAATTCGCCAGTTACCGGGTGTAGCGCCGCACCTTGAATGTTGCGATGTCCGATCGACCATACCCGCCTGTCCCAGCCTTCAGGCTGCGGATTGCCAGGTGCCGGTTCGCCGTCTTCATTAATTCGAATGACCTTTCCAATGCCGGTTGAGGGGTCTTGCGCCAGCGTGGATTTATTCCCGCGGTCACCGGTTGTCACAAACAACATGCCCTCGCGATCAAATACCAGGCGGCAACCGAAATGCCTGCTGGTTGTCCCGGCCGGCGTTTGCTCGAAAATCCGCGTGACCCTTTCCAGCCGCCTGGCTGTCAGATCCAGATGGGCTCGCGAAACCGCCGTTCCCCTGCCGCCATCGTAAGACGAGGCATGGCAGTAGAACACGGTTCCCGAGGTTTCGAAATCAGGAGCCAGCGCTAACCCGTGCAACCCGCCCTGCCCGCCTGCCGAGACCCCTTCAAGGCCATCAATCACGGAAGTTTCACCGCCATCAGCAGGTACTATGGAAAGCCGCCCGCGACGTTCACCGATCAACATTCGCCCGTCAGGCAGGAACGCCAGCGACCAAGGCGCATCCAGCCCGTCAATCAGTGTCTCTACCTCCAGCTTGTAATCCTGCGCCCGGTGTATCTCGGCATATGCAGGCAACGCGCCTGCGCCAAACAGGCTCAACGCAACTGCGAGTCTCTTCATAATCAGTCTCCTTTCGGCGGTAACGGCATGGATGACATAAGCGTCAGGACAAAGGACGCAAGTTCGAGTTTTTCCGAAACAGGCAAGGCAACATACGCATCGCGCGACAACCTCGCCTCACCGCCATGCCAACGTATGGCCTCATCTATAGTTGCAGCCCGGCCGTCATGCAGAAAACGGTGGTTCGCAATATTGCCCCTAAAGCCGATCAAAGGCGTTGTTCGCCACTCCGCAGGCGAGGCGGCACCTTCCCCACCGTAAGATGACAGTTCATCACCCATATCGTGCAGCAACAGATCGGAAAACAGCGCGACAGATCCGCCAGATTCCGTCGCCATGTAAGGTGTATGGCAGGAACTGCACCTGCTATCGATGAAGCTTTGTGGCACATCGGGTACCTGTGGCAGCACCCCCAGTGAGCGCACGTGATCCGCCAGTGCTGCGATTTGGCCATCACTGAAATCAACCTCCAGATCGGAAGACTGGTTGCCGGAAACTTCAAGGCAATCGTGCTGGCTGGATGTGCACTCACCTTGCGGTGCGCGGTACATGGTTGATGTCAGCCCCATGTCGAACCAGAGTGCGTTGGCAACCTGGTCCTCGACCCTGGCGGCTGTCGCCTTCCAGTTGAAACGGCCGATCCCGGGCTTTTCTCCCGGTACCTGCAGCAGGTGAACACGGCCCGATATGCCATCGCCATTCCTGTCCTGCAAGAAAGCTCCCCTGATAATGGCTGCCTTGTCCACCTGGGCAACCAGCGCAGTTGAATCAAGGGCGGGTGCAGCGCGCAACGACATGGTTATGCCGGCGGTTCGCCCCGGTCCGCTGACAAACCGGACGCTTGCCAGAAACCTGGTCAATCCGTTGGCCATTTGCAAGGCGCTCAGATCCGCCACACCTTCTGGTTCGACGCCATCGACTGCTTTGTTCTGCGATTGTACGCCATAGTAAGGATCACCCTTGCCGTCAGCAAATGTATGACGCAGCAGAACACCCGCACCGGCAACTTCGCCATCCGGTCTCACCAGAATACGCGCACCTCCGCCGAACCAGTGGCAGGCATGGCATGAGGATTCATTATAGATTGGTCCGAGGCCGTCGGATGCAGTTTCCGCACTGGTCCAGTTCTGCCGGAACATTTGAGCGCCGGTCAGTTCCTGAGCCGCAACAGCAGAGCAGAGGCCCGTTACCGCCAGTATGGCAATGACAACAATTCTCATGTGAGCTTTATATGCTTCACATTGTGGCACCTATTTGCCATGGAACGAACTCGTGATCACCAAGTCCCTGGTGTTCGGACAATGACCGGTTCCCGGACGCCAGGCGCAACCAGGCCTGGAATATCTCCTCACCTACCTGTTCCACGCTTGCCTCACCTGACAGTATGCGACCGGCATTTATATCCATGTCTTCGGGCATACGCCCGAAAAGCTCGGAATTTGTTGCAATCTTGAGTGTAGGTGCCGGTTTGGACCCGAACGCTGAACCACGGCCGGTAGTGAAAGTCACCAGGTTGCAACCCGATGCTATTTGTCCGGTTACCGACACCGGATCATATCCTGGGCTGTCCATGAAGGTGAAACCGCGCGCGGTAACGGGTTCGGCATACTTGTAAACACCATTGAGTGGTGATGTGCCGCCCTTGGCCGCAGCTCCCAGGGACTTTTCGAGAATGGTGGTCAAACCACCCTGCTTGTTGCCGGGTGACGGATTATTATCGAGCGAGCCATTGTTGCGGTTCACGTAGTCCTGCCACCAGCTGATCCGTTCAAGCAATTTACGGCCAATCTCGGGCGTGGCAGCCCTGCGGGTGAGCAGATGTTCAGCGCCATAGATCTCAGGCGTCTCGGCCAGCACACCTGTCCCGCCCTGCGCGGCCAGTAAATCGCATGCATATCCAAGCGCAGGGTTGGCCGTAACACCCGACCATGCATCCGATCCGCCGCACTGAAGCGCCACCATCAACTCGGATGCCGGACACGTCTCGCGAACCGATTCGTCTGCCGCAGGCAGCATTTCCTTGACCTTGGCAATGCCGAGTTCAATGGTGCGACGCAGGCCTGCGACGTCCTGAATGTTCATGGTTTGAAACCTTGGCCCCCTTTCAAGACCATATGCTTCCAGCAACCAGTCGATCTGGTTCATTTCGCACCCCAGTCCAACCATAAGGACCGCAGCATGGTTGGGATGGCGGGCATATCCCCACATAACCCGCTGCAGTGCGGCAAAGCCGTCCCCGGAATCTGCCATGCCGCAGCCTGTTCCATGCACGAAGGCAACGACACCATCGACGTTCGGATAGCCGGCAAGTTCGGCAGGTGTAAAATGATCAGCAATCATGCGGGCTGCGGTTGCTGAACAGTTCACTGAAGTGATGATGGCGATGTAGTTGCGCGTTCCCACTCTGCCACTGTTGCGCCGGAACCCCTCGAACGTGACTCGTTTGGCGGCGTCGACCATTTCAACTTCACGAACCGCCGTCGAGAACTCGTAAGATTGCGATGTGCTGGCGAAACTCACATTGTGAGTATGTACGTGAACGCCGGCTGCAATGTCGCTCGACGCATTTCCGATAAACTGGCCGTACTTGTTGACAGCTTCGCCGCATCCGATAGCCCGAAGGGCAATTTTGTGACCGCGCCCAACCCGTTCCATGGCCACGATACCGAGCACTTCTTCTCCGGGTTCCAGAACCCTCACGGCCGTTGCCACATTGTCCGTCTCATCAAGCCGTATTGCGGCTGGTGCCGTCATGTCATTCGCTCCGAAACAGGAGATTGCTGAAACGGCGGCAGACTAGAGAGAATGGCCCTGTCCGGCAAGTATTTGCTGGCGAACCAGCGCGACGAGGCTGTCATGCGCCATGTCGGGCGCACGGCCTGAAGTATTCAGGCTGTAGTGCGACCGGGCATAATCGGCATTGCGTTCATCCAGCAGCTTGCGCAGTTGCAGCATGGCCGCTGGATTGCCCTCCATCGGACGCATATCGCCCTGAGCACGAACCCGGTTCATGTGCTCTTCGGCGCTGGCCTTGAGCCAGATTGTGTGAAAGTCCCGTAACAGGCAGTTGTAGGTATCGCCGCCCCCGACAATACCACCAGCGACTGCCAGCACCACGCTATTGTGGCTGGCCGAAATGGTTTCGAGTGCATCTGCCTCCAGTCTTCGATAACCGTCGTGACCATAAAGATTGAAAATTTCCGAAACCGGCAATCCGCTGCTCCGTTCGATTTCGTCATTCAGTTCCACAAATGGCATGTCGAGAGCACGAGCCAGACTGAAGCCCAGTGTCGATTTACCGGCCCCACGCAGTCCCACCAGGGCTATGCGTTGCCTTCGTCCTGAATGGCCGTCCGGAATCGATCGGGTTTCACAGACAAAATTCTCCAGCGTCACACCCAGTGACATCGCGATATCACGCAGCAGAACAATGGAGATGTTGCCGGATCCGGTTTCCAGCTGGGCAAGATAACGTTCTGATACTCCGGAAATTCCGGACAATGCCCGCCGTGACAATCCGCGCGCCTTTCGTTGCGCGCGCACCCTGTCGCCGAGACCTATCAGAAAGGCTTCTGAATCGCGCCTGCCCTCCGGCTGCGTGCGTGGCCTATGGGTACAATGGGGCAAAGTGACGTGGTCAGCACGCTCAGTAGGTTTCAACATGATACCTCCCGCTGGTCCTCATATCCGGTTTTAGTGCTGCCCAGTCCAGCCCGCCATTTCGGCAGATATCGGCAAGCGCCTCATCAACCCCGGTTTCCATTCCCTTCAGCCCGCAAATGTAAATGTGGGTTTCGTCCTGCTGCAACAACCGCAACAGGTCTTGCTCACGCACCCTCATCCGGTCCTGCACATATTCCTTGCGCTCGCCCTCAACGCGCGAATAGCAGAATTCAGTGTGCAACAGGCTCTCTGGCACCTTCTTCAGGGGCCCGAAATACGGCAATTCCTCCGGGCGGCGTGCCCCGAAATACAGTTGCAGCTTGTTCTGCAGGTTGGGCATTGTCCTGCGCCGGCGTTCTGTAAAACCGCGGAACGGAGCTGAACCCGTTCCGGTGCAGATCATGATCAGGTTGGCTTGCGGATCATTGGGCAACAGGAAGGTTGCGCCAAACGGGCCGGTAATATCAATTTCTGTGCCTCGCTCCAGATCGCAAAGATAGTTCGAGGCAAGGCCCTTTGTCTCGCGCTTGACCGTCAGGGCAATATTGTTGGTGTTGGGCTTTTCGCCGTCTCGCGAACTGGCAACCGAATACAATCGCGGCTCGTGCGGCCGGCCTGTTGCATCCTCGCCCGGTACAACCACACCGATACTTTGTCCTTCAAGTACCGGAAACACCTGCTCGCCCAAATTCAGTATGATGTGACGGACATCGCTTTCAGCATCAGCAGCCGTCAGCCTGAAGTTGCCCTGCACGATTGCCTTTGCAGGCTTGCTGCGATTGAACAGGTTGATCGATGGCTTGGAAGCCGACGCAGGTGCGACCGGTTTGCCACCGGTACCTTCATGGGCCTTTGCCAGCAAGGCATCGATTTCGTCCTCAAGCGCTTCGAGAGAACCGCCACCATCACTTTCCTGATCAAGCCCCTCTTCCTGCTCCGGCAGCTCCAGCATCTCGAACTGTTGCTCCAGAGTGTATGGCTTTGCCACTACCCGCCAGTTGTCGATTGAGCCGGTTGGACAGGGGCTGATGCAGGCCATGCAGAAATTGCACTTGCTCACATCCACAACAACATTGTTGTCGTCATGGGTGATGGCGTCTATGGGGCAATGCTCCTCGCATGTGTAGCACCGGATGCAGATTTCCGGATCGATCAGGTGTTGTTTGACGAGCGCATTCATGCGTTTGACGCGACACCGGAGACTTTCACATACTCAAAATCACCCGGCTTGTTGTCTATGCCGACACGAGGTGGCGAAATCCAGCCTGAATACTTGCCGGTTTCCCATTGTGGTTTCATCAGGCTGTCGATGAAGTCCCCGTCTGCCTTTGAAGGAATCCACTCATCCTTGCGCATTTGCCATTCTTCCGAAGAAAGTTGATTGCCATCAGGATCAGCGTGAATGGCCGAAAACTCGCCCTGATGGCGATGGAACGCCACGTGCGGCAGGGAAATTTCAAACTCAACACCTTCCTTTTTGAGGATGTTGTTCCAGCGATTGACGCCGCCGGTTGCGTCCTTCACATAGTCGTCACGCAGGCGCATGTTGATGGCCGACAGCGCGGGCTCGTCCGAGATGACCACCTTTCCGTCGATCAGTCTGAGCACTGGATAGGTGTCGCGCTCGAGTTTGTGATCATCCTCTATCTTGGCTTCCCTGTAGCGGCCCTTGATGCCCGAATTGAATGCATTGGCGGCATTGGTAGAGATTTCCGACCCGAACAGATCAAGCGACAGTGAGTAATGCATATTGGCCTTTTTCTGAATGGTCGGCAAATCGATAACCCCAAGCGCACGCACGGCATTGATGTCGCACGGGTCGGCAATGCCTGCCTCTTTCATGGCCTCACATGTCCGCTGGATCGTCCGTCCTACCCCTGTCTCACCAACGAACATGTGGTGAGCTTCCTCGGTCAGCATGAAGCGGCAGGTTCGCGACAGCGGATCAAATCCGGACTGCGCCAGGGCTTCAAGCTGCATCTTGCCGTCGCGATCCGTGAAATAGGTGAACATGAAGAACGACAGCCAGTCCGGTGTTGCCTCATTGAAGGCGCCCAGCATGCGCGGATGATCTTCAGAACCTGATTGACGCTGCAACAGCATGTCTGCCTCTTCGCGGCCATCAGCTCCGAAATACTTCTGCAGAAGATAAACCATCGCCCAAAGATGACGGCCTTCTTCAACATTCACCTGAAACAGGTTGCGCATGTCGTAAAGCGACGGTGCAGTTTTTCCCAGATGGCGTTGCTGCTCAACTGAAGCAGGTTCCGTATCACCCTGGATCACGATCAGGCGGCGCAACATGGAGCGATACTCACCGGGAACTTCCTGCCATGCGGGTTTACCGGCATGCTCACCGCACGGAATGGTGCGGCCGCCTTCTTCTGGCGCCAGCAGAATGCCCCAGCGATACTCCGGCATCTTCACATATCCGAATTTGGCCCACCCCTTGGGATCCACCGAGACTGCAGTGCGCAGATAAACCAGCGATTCCTGAAATCCCTCCGGGCCCATATTGCTCCACCAGTTCAGATAGCCCGGATGCCACTTCTCGAGAGCTTTCAATACGCGCCTGTCATCCGACAGATTCACATTGTTGGGAATTGAAGTATTGTAATCGACATTCACGAGATCAGCCATGCTGCTTGGTCCTTACTACACACGTTCCATGTTGAAATCAGCGCGCTTGCCCGTTCCATACCGTTGCAGGGCACCATCAGCACCCACCGCATTCGGGCGCTGGAAAATCCAGTTTTGCCAGGCCGTAAGCCTGCCGAATATCCGTGTTTCCATTGTTTCCGGGCCTGCAAAGCGCAAATTCGCTTCCATGCCGGTCAATGCATCCGGTGAAAAGCTGGCACGCTCTTCCAGGAAAATCCGCACTTCATCTTCCCAGTCAATGTCGTCAAATGCGAAAGTGACCAGACCGAGTTCAATGGCCGCCGATGCATCGAGGGTATCCCCCTGTCTGGATTTCGCCGCCTCAACTGCCTCAGGTTCACCAAGAAACCGTGTTTCAAGCCGGGTAATGCCATTGCTCATCGGATAGGCGCCAAAATTCAGTGGCCCGAGCGCTATCATCGCCTCGGGACGGTTGTCGCCTTCAAACTGCCCGTCGGCCATGTAGGAACGATCAGCGGCAAACAGCAATTCGGCAAGTGTGCCTGCAAAGCAGGAACCCGGTTCGGCCATGACCGCCAGAGTGCGAGATGTAAGGTCAACACGTTTCAACACCCGGCGCCAGTACAACAGCAACTCGCGCACCAGCCAGTGCCCGGCGTTGGCGTTCATGAACTCATCATAGGCCAGCACAATTGCCGGGTCTCCGGCGGACTTGAACTGCACGACGGCCATTTCCAGTTCATTGAACCGTATCTCCAGCAGGGCATCATCCAGTTCGCGCGCCAGAAGCAGTGGCCAGAACCGGTCGCCCAAGCTTTCCATCACAGCAATGTCATCCGGTACGGCCGTGCCGGGCCCACTGATATTTATGGTTGCGACCCGCGCACTACGATCAAGTTCAACGGAAACAGTCGTGTAGGTAATGGCATTGTCTGTTATGGTTTTGTCCAGCGGATTGAGCCTGACACCTGTGCCATCGGATGGCCGGTCGGACTTCGCTGCCAGTTGCACTGCCCTTTCGCTCACCGCATTGGCAAATTTCGATGCCGGTGCCACCTCATCCACCAGGCGCCAGTCAACCGCCTTCTTGCCGCGAATACCTTCTTCAAGCGAACAGAAAACATCTGCACGATCCCGCCTTACCTTACGCTTGTCCGTCACACGGGTCAGGCCGCCGGTGCCAGGCAATACGGCGAGCAACGGCACTTCCGGCAAGGACACTGTGGAAGTTCCGTCATCAGTCAACATGATATGGTCGCAGGCAAGGGCAAGTTCATATCCGCCCCCGGCACAGGCGCCGGATACCGCGCACAAGTATGTCTGGCCACTTTCGGCAGACGCCTCTTCCATCGAATTGCGGGTCTCGTTGGTAAACTTGCAGAAATTCACCTTGTGGGAATGCGCCGACCCGCCCAGCATGCGGATGTTGGCCCCGGCACAGAAAACCTTGTCCTTGCCAGACGCAAGCACAACCGTCTTCACCTGTGGGTATTCAAATCGCAACCGCTGAATGGCATCGGCCAGTTCTATGTCGACTCCCAGATCGTAGGAGTTGAGCTTCAGTTCGTAGCCTTCAAACAGGCCGGCTGTTTCATCCACGTCCATGACAAGACGCGCTACCTCACCGTCAGGCTCAATGCGCCAGTGCCGGTAAGCGTCAGGCGAGGTCTGAAAATCAATTCGGCTCATATCAGGTGTTTCCGGCGTTTATATCCACAGCGCACCATCATATACATCGTCTCAATTGGTCAAGAAATTTGCACATAAAATGCATAAAATCGAGAACTTTATGAAATATAATGCAGATTATTGTTTTTTATGGCGACACCCATATAGACCTCAACCCCGCCACCCAGCCTGGTAATCAGATCCATCCGCAATTCTTCGATTTGCATCTCCAGCTTGCCAGCAGCTCCCGGTCGACCCATCTGTCGTTTCAATTGCGAATTGGCGCTCTGGATCAGAGCTTGCAGTAACAGGCGTTCCGGGCTGTTGGCATGGGTGAGCAGCCAAACGGCTTCCCAAACCTCGTGCGCCTCCCAGTAATACCCGGCCCGCATCAGGTCATGTCCATAAAGATAGGCTTTATTTTCTTTCCACCCGGCCGCCAGCGTCACCTGTGGCGCAAACTGCCTGGCCACTTCAAGAGGTGCAAGATCAGGCTCGCTGCCGGTTGCAGGCACATGCGCCTGCGCCGGCAGGGAAATGTCCGGAACCAGCCTCACGATTCCGGCAAGGCGCCGCCTTCGGAAATGCGCCGGGCGATAAACTCTTCGAGCGCCTCCCGCCTGTCCTGGTTCATCGCGGGTGGTTCAAAATCTGCGATGATTTTTTTCCAGATTGCGTTGGCGCGTTGATCAGCGGTTTTCGAACCATTTTCCGTCCATTGCCCAAAATTGCTCCAGTCTGACACCAGCGGGGAATAAAACGCCGTCGAATATCGCTGCATTGTGTGTTCACAGCCGAAGTAATGACCACCCGGTCCCACCTCGCGAATGGCATCAAGGGCCAGTTCGGCTTCATCAAATTTCGCTGGAGCACACAGTTCGGCGACCATCTGCAGAACTTCAATATCAAGAATGAATTTTTCAAAAGACGCCGTCAGTCCTCCTTCAAGCCATCCGGCTGTGTGTGCGATGAAGTTGGAACCGCCCTGGATAGCTCCCCACAAGGATAACTGGGTCTCATAGGCGCCTTGTGCATCCGGCGCGTTCGATGCATTGGGTGCCGATGATCGCCACGGAAAGCCCAGCTTCCTCGCAAGCTGTCCCGAACCCCATGCCGCCCTGACATACTCCGGTGTGCCAAAGGCCGGCGCGCCAGATTTCATGTCCACATTCGAAGTGAATGCGCCATAGACAACCGGCGCTCCAGGTCGCACAAGCTGGTTGATGACCAGTGCAGCCAGAAACTCGGCGTGCTGTTGCACCAGTGCACCGGCAATCGTGACCGGAGCCATGGCGCCAGCCAGAGTGAACGGTGTAATGACAACGATCTGGTTCTGCTCGGCAAAATCCATCAATCCGTTGAGCATCGGAATATCCAGTTGCAGCGGCGAATTGGTGTTGATCACCGTGTAGGTATGATGGGCCGATTTGAAGTCTTCCTCGCTGAGACCGCGGGCAATGCGGATCATGTCAAAACCGTCCCGGGATTGCGGGGTGCCGCGAGCCCAGGTAAATACCGGTTTCGAAGTCAGGGTGAGGTTGTCGAGCTTCACCCAGAGATGGCGCTCATTCAAAGCCAGGTCCTGCGCCTCGACACACGGCCCTGCAACGTGCATGACATCAAAATGCTGGCACAGCTTCATGAAGTTCTGTGCAGCCGTCCGGGTACCGGTCTGTTTGCCGTGGTCCAGGTCGGAAAACCCCGGAGGGCCCCCCACCGGCATGAAGTTCAGTGACTTGCCTCCAAGATGAATGTCGTTTTTGGGATCACTCGCCCGCAGCATGAACTCGCTCGGGGCAGATGTAACAGCCTGATCGACAATGTCGCCGCCAATGCGCACCATCATGGTGTCATCATCCACAGAACATCCGGCCGCACGGTAGGCGTCACGAGCCCTGGGCAGCAGTGCACGAATGCCTATTTCCTGCAATATCTGCTTTGCAAGACTGTGTATGCGATCAATCTGATCATCAGAATAAAGCAGTTGGTTTGGAAACGGATTGGTGAGGTTGCGATAATTCGCAGGCCTGGTTGGCGTCTCGAGTCCCGCGTTCCGTCTGCCGCCCCGTCTTGTCCGATGTACATTCAATGCCGGCACCTCCTGGCGATGACGCTATTCCTTTTCGGGTGTCAGCGAAACCAGTAAATCGCCGTCGCTGACCTGATCACCTTCCGACACGAAAACCTCACTGACGGAACCGTCCCGGGTCGCCGCAAGGGTGTGCTCCATTTTCATGGCTTCCAGCACCACAAGCGCATGGCCACTGGAAACCCGGTCGCCGGATTTCACCCTGAGCTGTTTCACCAGACCCGGCATGGGCGCGCGGATGTCGTCGCCGGAACCTGCTTCGCCTGCATCACTCACCCCATCCGGCACATCAAAAACATAGGTGTCCCCGTTCAAAAACACGGTTACCTGGCAAATGCGTCCGGATACCTGCGAAGCGGCAAAGCGCAATGGCTGGGCGTGACCATCGACGATCATCCGGTCGCGCGTGCGCGCCACCAGAGACAAATTGATTGACTCAGATTCCGAGGAAACCTTGAAATCCCGCGAATTGCGCAGTGACACTCGCAAGTCAAACACCGCAGAACCTTGTACCAGCTTTACGAAATGTTGTGCAGCACCCCATAACCGCCATCCGGCCAGCGTGCCCCATGGATCCTGGCGGTCTGTCTCACCTGCCAGTCCCAGCACGGCAATTGCCGCCACTGCCTGAGCCAACATCGGCGCTAAGCCTTCGTGCACCAGTTGTTTTAGATCGCGATCAATCAGTCCGGTGTCAACTTCGCCCCTGGAAAAGCCCTCGTGCCTGAACAGTGCAGACAAAAAGGCCTTGTTTGTGACTGTTCCGGCGATCTGTGTAGCAGCCAGTGACGCGCGCATTTTCGCAAGCGCTTCACCTCTAGAGCGTCCGTGAACGATAATTTTTGCAATCATCGGGTCATAATACGGCGTGATTTCATCGCCTTCACGCACGCCGGTGTCATTGCGCGCCGTCATTGCGAAGCGCAGATGATCCAGCGTGCCAATGGCCGGAAGGAAACCTTTGGGTACATCTTCGGCATAAAGCCGTGCCTCGAATGCATGACCGTCAATGGCAAGATCGAATTGGGTGAATGGCAAAGGTTCACCCGCCGCCACTAGAAGTTGCAGTTCGACAAGATCGAGACCGGTAATGGCTTCCGTAACAGGGTGTTCAACCTGCAGGCGGGTATTCATTTCCATGAACCAGAACCGATCAGGCCGAAGACCATCCGAGCCGTCAACAATGAACTCTACGGTGCCGGCTCCCGAATACCCAATCGCTTTTGCGGCCTTGACCGCTGCTTCGCCCATTGCGGCCCGCATTTCCTCTGTCATGCCGGGGGCCGGAGCCTCTTCAATCACCTTCTGATGCCGGCGTTGCAAGGAGCAGTCACGTTCAAACAGGTGTAGCGCATTGCCATGTTGATCGCCAAACACCTGTATCTCTATGTGACGCGGGGACGTCACATACTTCTCGATCAGAACCTTATCGTCGCCAAAGCTCGCTTTGCCCTCACGCCGGGCACCAGCCAGCCCATCGGAAAACTGATCCGGACCATCTACCCTGCGCATGCCCTTGCCACCACCGCCTGCCCGCGCCTTGATCAGCACGGGATAACCTATTGTTGCAGCCTGTTCCCTGAGAAACTCAGGATCCTGCTGCTCACCGTGATAACCCGGAACAACCGGCACATGCGCCGCCTCCATCAACACCTTGGCGGCATCCTTCAGACCCATGGCACGAATGGCATCAGCCGACGGTCCAATGAATGTGAGACCGGCTTGCACAACTTTCTCGACAAATTCCGGGTTTTCGGACAGGAACCCGTAACCGGGGTGAACGGCCTCAGCAGCGGTAGTTTTCGCGGCCGCAATTATCGCATCAGCCCGAAGATAGCTGTCAGCCGCCGCAGCGGGACCGACACGTACCGCCTCGTCAGCTTCCGCCACATGCATGGCACCGGCATCCGCATCCGAGTAGATGGCGACCGTTGCCACGCCAAGACGCCTGGCGGTGCGGATGACACGCACGGCAATTTCGCCACGGTTGGCTACAAGTATTTTTGAGAACATGAACCCGCCCTCACATCCTGAACACGCCAAAGCGTGTTTCTGTTATCGGCGCGTTGAGGGCAGCAGACAGCGACAGCCCGAGAACATCTCGTGTCTTGCGTGGATCGATAACCCCGTCATCCCAAAGCCGGGCCGACGCATAAAGTGGATGACCCTGATTCTCGAACTGGTCGGCAATGGGTTTGCGGAACGCAGTTTCTTCAGCCGTAGACCATTGTCCACCCTTGCGCTCAATACCATCCCGTCTGACCGTCGCAAGCACACCGGCTGCCTGCTCGCCGCCCATAACCGATATGCGGCTGTTGGGCCATGACCACACGAAACGCGGATCAAACGCCCTGCCCGACATGCCGTAATTGCCGGCCCCGAACGACCCTCCAACCATCATCGTCACCTTGGGTACTGACGTTGTGGAAACCGCGGTGACCAGTTTGGCGCCGTCCTTGGCTATGCCGCCTGCTTCATAGGATTTTCCGACCATGAATCCGGTTATGTTCTGCAAGAACACCAGCGGGATACGACGCTGGGAACACAGCTCTACAAAGTGTGCGCCTTTGGTTGCGCTTTGCGAGAACAGCACGCCATTGTTGGCGATTACTCCGCAGGGGATACCATGAATGTGGGCAAATCCGGTCACCAGGGTCGGTCCATACCGGGCCTTGAATTCATCAAATCGCGAACCATCCACAACCCGCGCCAGCACTTCGCGAATGTCATAGGGTGTTTTGAGATCACCCGGCACCACACCCATCAGTTCATCCGGATCGTACAAGGGCTGTTCCGGGGTTTGCAGGGCAACCGATACCGGTTTCCGCGCATTGAGGTTGGCGATGGCGCGGCGGGCAAGTTCCAGCGCGTGGGCATCATCCATCGCCATGTGGTCGGCCACCCCGGACAACCTGGTATGCACATCTGCACCGCCCAGCTCTTCGGCGGTTACGACTTCGCCGGTAGCTGCCTTCACCAAGGGTGGGCCTGCCAGAAAGATGGTGCCCTGCTCCTTCACAATAATCAATTCATCCGACATCGCTGGCACATAGGCGCCGCCCGCCGTACAAGACCCCATGACCACGGCAATCTGTGCAATGCCACGGGCCGACATATTGGCCTGATTGAAAAAAATGCGGCCGAAGTGATCCCGGTCCGGGAACACTTCATCCTGGTTGGGAAGATTGGCCCCGCCGGAATCGACCAGGTAAATGCAAGGCAATTGACTGGCCTGCGCAATTTCCTGGGCTCTCAAGTGCTTCTTGACAGTAAGCGGATAATAGGTGCCGCCTTTAACGGTGGCATCGTTGGCAATAATCATCACTTCACGGTTCAGGACCCGGCCAATACCGGCGATCATGCCGGCACATGGCGCAGCGCCATCATACATCGCATGTGCGGCCGTTGCCCCGATTTCAAGAAATGGCGACCCCGGGTCTAGCAGCCGCGCCACCCTTTCGCGCGGCAGAATCTTGCCGCGTGACACGTGCCTTTCGCGCGCTTCCTTGCCACCGCCATCGAGAGCCGCTTTCACGGCATCTTCGACTACTGACAATGCAGCCAGCATTGCCTTGCGGTTGGCATCATAGGCCTTGCCACGGGTTGGCGCGGTCGGCTTTAAAATCGCCATTATGCGGTTTCCACGAACATTTCACGCCCGATGAGCATGCGCCTGATTTCCGATGTACCCGCACCAATTTCATAAAGCTTGGCATCACGCAATAAGCGGCCGGTGGGATACTCGTTGATGTATCCGTTGCCGCCAAGCGCCTGGATGGCCTCCAGAGCACACCAGGTCGCTTTTTCCGCCGCGTAGAGAATGCAGCCAGCCGAATCCTTGCGGGTTGTTTCGCCACGGTCACAGGCCGCGGCCACCGAATACACATAGGCGCGGCAGGCGTTCATGGTGGTATACATGTCGGCGAGTTTGCCCTGCATCAGCTGAAACTCACCTATGGATTTGCCGAACTGTTTGCGGTCGTGGCTGTACGGCACCACCACATCCATGCAGGCAGCCATTATGCCCAGCGGTCCGCCGGCCAGCACCACACGCTCGTAGTCGAGTCCGGACATGAGAATTCTGGATCCCTCTCCTTCCTCACCGAGCACATTTTCATAGGGAACCTCGCAGTCTTGAAAAACCAGTTCGCAGGTGTTTGAGCCACGCATGCCCAACTTGTCGAGTTTCTGCGCTGTGGAAAATCCTGTCATGGATTTTTCAATCAGGAATGCCGTTATTCCTCTGGAGCCGGCACCAGGAACAGTTTTGGCGTAGACCACCAGCGTTTCGGCATCCGGACCATTGGTGATCCACATCTTGTTGCCGTTCAGGATGAAACGGTCGTTGCGCTTTTCAGCCCGCAGTTTCATCGAAACGACATCGGAACCGGAACCCGACTCGGACATGGCCAGTGCACCGAAATGCTCTCCGGAACACAGTTTCGGAAGATACTTCGACTTCTGTTCAGTATTGCCCCAGCGATTGATCTGGTTCACGCACAAGTTTGAATGCGCACCATAGCTCAGGCCTACGGACGCTGAAGCGCGACTGATTTCTTCCGTCGCCACAACATGGGCCAGATACCCCATGCCTGATCCGCCGAAGTCAGGATCGGCAGTAATACCCAACAGGCCAAGTTGCCCCATCTGTGGCCACAGATCCTTTGGCGCCTCATTGGTTTCGTCAATTTCCTGGGCGCGTGGCGCTACATTTTCAGCAGCCCAGCGCTGAACCATGTCGCGAAGCGCATCAATTTCTTCGCCAAGGCCAAAATTCATTCCGCTGCCAAACATGACGCCTCCTCTGTCCGCACGCCTGCACAGCGCAGCACCATTTTCGTATAGATGTCTTCTATTTCCGGCAGGGCAAGCCGCCCGCGCGTTCTGTACCAGGTGTTTACACCGGTCAGCATTGCAATAATGGCCATCGCCGATATGCGTGTATCAATCAGATCAAACTCACCGCTGGCCTGGCCTTCTTCCAGAATTCCGACAACAAACGCTTCATAGGCTTTTCTCAAATTCTCTATCCGCCGAAAATTGGCCGGTTCCAGGTTGCGTAGTTCCATATAGGAAATGAAAACTGCATCAGACCGGCCAACGTGATAGCGAATGTGAAATCGGGCAAACCGCTCCAACGCTTTGCCGGCGCCCTCTTCAGCGCAGGCCTCCGCATTCCACGCGGCAATCAGACCCTCCATGTGAGAAGCCAGCAAACTTTCAAGCAATGCCTGCTTGTTGGAGAAATGATTGTAAAGTGCTGCAGCCTGCACCCCGACTGCACCTGCAATATCGCGCATCGATACGGCTGCGAAACCTCGTGCGGCAAACAACCGCTCGGCTGCCGAGCGAATTCGCTGAGCCGTTTCTGTGCCGATACTCCCGGTAGTTCGCGCCAAATCAATCTCTCTAATTAAATGAACGCATGTTAAATTACACGGTATAGTCGACGTAAAGTCAAGCAACTTTGGTTACCCGTTCGGAGCGTCTGGATCAGGACCAAATCTGTTGGCCCCAATGCTACCCGGCAATATGCCGAGATCAATAATGGCCCATATGAAATTGACAACCGGAACGAGCAGCAAGAGGCACCACCAGCCCGACTTGTCGCGGTCATGGCATCGTTTTATGTGCAGCATGATGCCTGCGAGCCCGATGAGAATGCCAATGATGAACGGTATCAATCCGTCCCGTCCCAGGAGAACTGCGCTAATTAGCCATATGCCGAACAGAATTCCGACCCCAACCCACCACTGTTGCCTGCTGATCCGGCCTTCGATCGATGTAAAAAGATAGGCGATATCCACATTGCCCATGATCAATCTCCTGAAATTCGCAGTTTGACAATTCCCCATATCATGCTGTCATGAAGCGCTGTGACACACAACACGGGTACGAGCATAAATGATGGCGCACTCCCAGCTTCAATACACCGTCGACTTGTTGGACAAACTCATCGCTTTCCCGACAATTTCCGCTGACAGTAATTTCGCTTTGATTGACTTCGCCGCCGAAAACCTCAAAGCACTGGGTGCAAAGGTTCGCGTATCACCGGACGATACCGGTACCAAGGCTAACCTGTTTGCAACACTTGGGCCGGAAACCGACGGCGGAATTGTCTTGTCTGGCCATTCCGACGTGGTGCCCGTGGAAGGCCAGGACTGGACATCAGACCCGTTTCAGATGCGCCAGGCGGACGGCAAACTGTTTGGCCGTGGCACATGCGATATGAAGGGCTTTATTGCAGCCAGCCTGGCCATGGCTGAACATTATTCCAGGCTGCCCCTGATCCGCCCCGTGCATTTTGCCTTCACCCACGACGAGGAAACGGGCTGTCTCGGTGCTCGGGCCCTGGTGAAGGAACTGCGCGGTATAGGCATGAAGCCATCTGCCTGCATCATAGGTGAACCAACCCTGATGCGCATAATTGAGGGCCACAAGGGTTGCTACGAGTACACCGTGGAGTTTTCAGGACTTGCAGGCCACGGGTCCGTTCCGGATGCAGGAGTAAGTGCGGTGGAATATGCCGTACGTTATGTTGGATACCTAATGTCATTGCGCCCGGAACTGGCATCCAGGTGCCCGGAAAATTCTCCGTTCGATCCTCCATACACTACCCTGCAGGTGGGAAGCGTAAGAGGCGGTATTGCCCACAATGTCATTGCCGACAAGTGCAGCGTAGAATGGGAAATGCGGCCCGTCCGGGTCAGCGATGCTGACTTCGTCAAGGCACGCATACAGCAACATGTCGAGCAGGATTTGCTGCCTGCCATGCGCGCTGTTCACCCCGACGCGGACATCGTGACCCATATCATGGGCGAAGTGAATGGTTTGGAAAAAATGCCCGGCAGTGAAGCCGTAAGACTGGTGTCTGAACTCACCGGCGCCAACCAGACGGATTTCGTGTGTTTCGGAACTGAAGCCGGTCTGTTTCAGCAAATTGGCATCCCGGCTGTAGTGTGCGGCCCAGGCTCCATCGAGCAGGCCCACAAACCTGATGAATTTGTGGAACTTGAACAGCTGGACCAGTGCCTTGCCATGTTGACGAGACTCAGCAGCAAGCTCATTTAGCCTCGGTCCGTTTCAGCTGTTTCCACGCCGCTCCCGCCACAGGCCGCATTTTTCCTGCACCGGCCGGTCGGAATAACTGAACAGCACTGCGTCCCCGGATACTTCATGTATGACTTCGCGCCAGGACGGTACAACAACCACATCGCGCGGCAACCAGTCAAACACCTCACCATCAACAATCATGCGGCCCCCGCCCTCAGCACCGACGAATACCGTTGCGTCGGTCGAGCGATAGGCCTGCGAGGTAAACCCCTTCGGCAAAAGTTGCAGGCAAGTGCCGATCGTCGGCATCGCCCAGCCACCGTCCACCGGATTGACATAGCGCATTTTAAGGCCATGACACGGGTCCCACTCCTCCTGACGCCGCATCTGCTCCAGCGCCTCACGCGAGCGTTCGTAGGGGTAGTTGAAAATCGGGGATGTTGGCGTCACCTTCTCGTAGCCAAGCGGCAGCATGTTCGCTCCATAACGTGCATTGGAGTCTCCCGGTTGCTTGCTGATCGGCTGCCGGTCTTCGCCGAAGCCTTCTGCGAAAGAGGCATCAAGAAACTGCACCAGTGGAATATCCAGCCCATCCAGCCAGAAAACCGGATCCGCGCTGTCGTTGCCATGGTCGTGCCATTCCCAGTTCGGTGTTATGACAAAATCACCATAGTGCATGTCCGTCTTTTCGCCGCCGACAGCAGTATGACCGCCCGATGCCTCCAGCACAAATCGCAGTGCCGACTGGGTGTGCCGGTGGGCTGGCGCTACTTCGCCAGGCATCACCAGTTGCACACCGCAATACAGTGAGGTTGTGCATTTTGAAGTCCCTTTCAATCCGGGATTTTCCAGGATCAGCACCCGGCGTTCGGCTTCCTTCGCCGAGATCAGGTTGCCCGCTTGCAGCAACCGGGAGCGAACCTTCTCGTAGCGCCACATGAAAGGCACACATTCACTCCTTGGTTCCGGTGTAATTATCGCGCCCATCACAGACCATAATGCGGTCATGCTTTCCGGTTCGATGGCCTTGTAGAATGCTTCACGTTCTGCAGTGTTTGAAGTTGATGCTTGTGCCATTTGCCAGTCTCACTCCAATTGGTCAGATTGATGCCTCAAATAGACAGTGAAATGCCGTTGGCTTCAAGTTGCGCAAAAAATCCTGGGGCAAAGCAGCGCAGTTTACTGGCATCGATCCGGCCTGCGCGCTGGATATAGCTAAGTGCAAATCGCAGGGGATCGAGAACCATATGTTCATCAAACAATTCATACCAAAGAGCTGATCTGGTTGCAGCCTTGATGATCTTTTGCAGAGCAGGCTTGCGGATCTCCTGATACAGTGCCAGGCCGGACGGCAGGTCCCATCTGGTGGACTTCAAGGCGCCTACCAAAGAGGCCACGTCTTCCAGCGCCAGTCTGGTGCCTGATCCGATAGAGAAGTGAGCTGTATGCAGCGCATCTCCCACCAGAACCCTGTTGCCGCAGAAATACCGTTCGCAACTTAGGTTGGGAAACTGTCTCCAGACAGAATTGTTGTCCACCAGTCTTGCGCCGCCCAGAACTTCGTAAAACAATTCTTCACACACGTTGCGTGTAGTTTCTCCATCAAGCTTTGCAAAACCGGCTTCGCGCCAGGTGGCATCAGTAGTTTCTATGATAAAAGTGCTGCGGTCTGCCTGATAACGATAATGATGAGCATTGAATTTACCCAGTCGGGTATCAATAAAATTCTGCGTAAGGGCATCAAACCCGCGCATCGCGCCAAACCAGATAAATCGGTTGGAGAGGATTTCGACCCGTTCTCCAAATTCTTCCGCCGAAAATGTCCTCACAATCGAGTTGACGCCATCAGCCCCGATGATCAGATCAGCCTCGCCAAGTCCGTCAACAGAGTCCAAGCGGCATCCGTACTCTGGATTGATACCAAGCTGGATAGCGCGTTGTTGTAACAGCTGCAGCAATTCGAGCCGCCCGATAGCGGCAAATCCGACACCGTCGATCACAATGCGTACACCATTGTGTATCACTTCAAGATCGCGCCAGCGTTGCATGTGCGGTTCAACCAACGCTGCTGTTTCCGGGTCATCTTCGCGCAAGAATCCCAACGCCTGGTCGGAAAACACCACGCCAAACCCGAAGGTTGCGTCAGAAATGTTTTGTTCAAAAATGGAAATCTCTATGTCAGGACGCGCCCGCCGGAGCAAAATGGCCGCATATAGCCCGGCCGGACCGGCTCCCACTATTTTGATCCGCATGGGGTGCGACTAACCTGCCGACAATTTGTTCAGTTCAGCCCGCGCTTCAGACAACGCTGCCGTCGTTGCAGCCAACCGCTCAGCCAGCACTTTCATCAGATCAATCGCCATGGCAGGAAACTCTTTCAACAGTTTGAGCAATTGCTCCTTTTCGATGCAAAGCGTTTCCAGTCGGGTTGCCGCACGCACGCTGGCGGTTCGCGGCACGTCGCACAAAATGGCGATTTCACCAATAATTGCATTCTTCTCCAGCGTTGCCACGACCACATCACTTCCGTTGATTTCAACGATAACTTCAGCAGTACCTCGCAACACAACATAGGCGGCATCGCCGGAGTCATTCTGACTGAACAACATATCACCTTCGGCGAACGTCAGGCGTTGCGAAGTAAATGCCAGCAATTTGAGCTGGCTGGGCTGTAGCCCGGCAAACAGTGACACATTGCCAAGCATTTCGACTTCATCATTGAGCGCCATTGCTTTCTCCCGGTTGGCGCAGATCGCTACTGCTACTCTGCCAGCATTTTTGAATAGGCACCACCACTGTTCGCCAGTGTCTCTCGTTTGCCCGTTTCGAGTATTTTACCACCTGCCATTATACATATCTCATCAAATTCCGATGCAAGCGCTGCATCCGACAAAACCCATATCACGGCGGGTTTGTTCGGTTGCCGCGCCAGGTATTTCATTACGTTGCTCACAATTGCCGCTCGCTGACGGCCATCCAGTGCACTGAGCGGTCTGTTGAGCACCAGAAGATCAGGCTGTTTGATGAGGGCTCTTGCCAGACCAAGCTTTTGCCGCTGCACGGAACTCAGCCGCTTACCGGCAGAGCCGATGTCAAAATCGAGCCCCAGATCAAGAATTTCATCGCGCAACTCCATTTTTTGCAAAGTCGTCGACATGGCGTCAAATACACGCTGCGGCCCTCTTGCTATTCCGTGTGTAACACGACCCATCAGCAGGTTGTCCTGAACTGACGCTGCCGCATTGTACGTTTCGGGATCATAAAAGCTGATTGTATCAGCAAGGTTTTCCGGTAATCCGGTCTTGAAGCTGTTGCGAGCATCCAGAATGCGGTTTTTCAGTTCATCATCAATCAGCCCCATACGGTGCTGGGGTTCGACATACGAGAACGTAAGTTCTATCAGCATGTAGCGTTCATCGGGTGTCAGCGCAGACGCACCAACCTGTTTTGCCCGCTTCAGCAGTGCTGAATATTCGGGCAGACGTTCTGCGTCCATGAAGGTTATCTGGTTGAAAAACTCGTGGTCTGGCGGCAGGTCCTGAAACAGCCCAATAGTGGTCTCGGCAAGCTCGATGCCCTTGTTCACCAGCACATCCTCAAGACCGGCATTTCGCAAAACCGCGCGAAGATATTCATTTGCCGCCAGGTTTTGTGGAGCGAATTCATCTCCCACCGGTGTGCCGAACAGAAGGTTTTCACCAATTGTGGCCTGCTCAGCATACTGTTGAGGGTCAAACAACTCGACAAGGTCGGATAATTTCAATTCGTCTATGCGAGACCTCAGTGCTTTGCGAGCATTGAGAATACTATCCGCAAAGTGCGGGTTCTTGTTTGGATCAACTTCGCCGCGCAGGCCAAGGTTGAACACATCGTCTTCCAGGCCAGCTGCAACCATAACATCAACCAGGCGTTGATGAAACATCTGGACTTCGCCGTTTTCGGCAAGGTTGTTGCCGATGCCCAGCCAGTCCGCATCGATGTCCAGACTGCTGTTGGATGTAATGTTCGCTTCCCTGATGAAGCTCTGGCGGGTCAGTTCATCCGGACCCTCGTAGGTCCGATCAGAGACGGGTTGATGTTTCAACGCGTACAGCAGGGCGTCGCGCAAACTGCCTTGCGCCAGAAAAATATCGCTGGCGGCATAGCCAACCCGCCGGCCGATGGCGCTTTCGCCCATTTCTAACAAATCCCTGCCACCAAAACTGACTGACCCGCTGTCCGGTATGTATAGTCTGACAATCGTGTCAGCCAGAACATCAGCACCTGAGTTTGACGGTCCCACAACTGCCAGACTTGTACCTGCAGCAATTGTCAGGCGGGCCCGGTTCAACAGGGTTGTCCCGGTGTCATCGGTTACAGTCAGTCCGTGAACTTCAATCGGAAATGCCAGAGGCTCAACGATATCATCCGGCAATGCCTGCAGGTTCTCGTCGAGTATGTCCTCCATATCAAACTGTTCCACCACCTGGCTGAATTTGACCTCTACGTCCAATCGCTGCTGGTCCCAATCGATCAGTTCCTTGATCGGCGACGGCAGGTCCTTGTAGGCAGCTATCACTGCCACCAGCTGTCCAACGTCAATTCTCCCCTGCAGTGCAAAGTAACCACCAACAACGTAAAACAGGAAAGGCGTTATCTGCGCGAGCAGGTTATTGAGGAACTTTGTGAAGAATTTGCGCTGAAAAAGTTCATAGCGAATATAGAAAATTCTGGCCAGCCGGCTGGATATGTCTGCACGTTCATAATGCGAGGTGTCATTAACATGCACATGCGTGATACCGTCGACAATCTCGCCAACACGGCCAGCCAGCTTGCGTGCCGTTATCTGGCGTTCCCTGCCAAGCCGGATCAGATGACGACGCATCCGGGGAATAATGACGAACTGGATGCCGATCATGAATATGGCAATCAGGCCCAGATACACGTTTTGAACCATGATGAACGTCATGGCCGTGATGGCCTGACCGCCCAACAACAGGGGTTGCACGAACGCATCCCCCATGAAACCGCCAATTGGCTCGACCTCGTCCTTCACCATGCTGGCAATTTCGGATGACTTTATCCGCCGGAAGGCACGCACAGGAAACCGCAACAGGCGGTCTATCAAAGAAAAGCGAATGCGCCGCAGCATACGTTCGCCGAGTCTGCCCTTGTAGGTATTGATATAGAATTTGAACAGGCCGTTCACGATTATCAATGTCAGGAACGTGCCCGACAAAGCGAACAGCATTTGCAGGCGTTCAAGCTGAAAACCATTGAAAAGCACCCATTCTTCGCCCGCAATAGTCCAGCTGAGCTTCATAAATGTCTGTGCAACGCCGGCAGTTTCAAATCCCTGCCCCAGTATGGGCCCGTTTACGATCTGCTTTGGCAAGTCCAGCGACATGAAGTAGGTCGGCATGGACAGCAGGACCATCAGCAGTATCCAGATCTGGGCCTGTCGCGAATGAAGCCAGGTGTATTTGAGGATACTCCGTTCAAGCATCGGCCGCCGCATTCTGCACGCTGCAAGTGTCGCTGCAGGGGCGTAACACTACCAGACGGCGTACGCCATATTCTGTCTTTTCGAAAGATCCGTCCTGTATTGAAAAATCCAACGAGCAAACAATCTCCATGTCCGGGCGCGCCAGCAGAAATTGCATCTGTTCACTGGCGCGCTGAAGGTTAGGTGAAAACTCAAGCACAGTGACTGCTGAATTATCAATCAGTGAAAACAGCTTTTGACCAACGGCGTCCTGACTTCCAAACGCTTTAAGGGAACACCCTACAAACACCAGGCCGTAGCTGCCACTCGCCAGGTCAAGATCCACATCCTGAAACTTACGCGCAATGTGGCGAACGCGACATGGCTTTCCGTTCAGCTTATCTGATTCGAATGACTTGGATTTGGGATCAATACAGATGAAACTGTCCGGTACATGACGCAGGAAAACTGACACAGGCCGCAGATGCCCCCCAATTTCAACAATGTTCGAAAACCCGTTAACAAAGTGCGCGGCCATTGCCTGGCGAATATCAGCTGCCGGGCCCGACAAATGCGGCATTCCAGCCGGGGAGACCGGCAAATCACCTGCGTATCCAGGCTCAGGACCCATTGCTGTTATCCATTGTTCATAAGATCAAAAAGCCCTGACACCGGTCGCCGGCTACTGCATTAAATCTTCGTGTGAATTTGGTTCCCGTCATGTTTTTGCTAGCATAGCTGCGGATCAATGCCCATACCAAAGGAATTTGTGGGCAGTATCGCGAAGGTGACTGTATTGACCAGCGGCAATTTTGACAAAGACTATGTTTTCGACCTGTTGCGAGGAGCAGCACGATTTACTGGATCCAATTTGCTGTCAGCACTTGCAGAAACTGTAGCAGTGTTTCCGGAAACACCTGTCGACAACGCCTTCAATCACAAACAGGTCGCCTCCAAGCAATGGGCACGCGACATGCTGGCCATCCATACCCAGGCCCAGTTCAATCACATATGGGTCATGGGAGGCTGGATCGGTGTTTTGCCCGCCATGCTGTTTGATGATGCAAGATTTGACATCAAGGCAATCAGCAGCTTCGATATTGATCCCTCGGTTGGCCGCCAAGCTGAAAAACTGAACCAGAAACTGTCTGGAAAAGCAACGTTTACCGCCTACACGGCCGACATGTACGACCTTGATTACACCGGTCCGAATGCGCCGGACCTGGTCATCAACACCAGCTGCGAGCACATTGAGGATTTGCCCAGATGGCTATCACTACTGCCGGCAGGATGCAGGGTTTTGCTGCAATCCAACAACTACACTTCCGAACCTGCCCACGTGAACTGCGTGGAAAGCGTTGATGAGCTGGCACAGCAGGCTAAACTGAGAGAATTGAGTTATGCCGGAGCACTGAAATTGCCCAGGTACACACGCTTCATGTTGATCGGCCGTGTCTGAACGCTTCATGTCAAATGATCGCGCCTGAGTGCTTGATGGCGTTCGCTCAGGATCGCCGCCGTGGTTTCTGCACCATCAAGTTTGACATCTACGGCATTGTTGCGATCCAGCTGGCAGGCGGCATCAACAGCAAATGCCAGCCGTGAGGCGGTCAGGTTCTCTTGCGGAAGATATATTGCCAGACCGGCCTCCTCCAGACGGGTTGCGCGAATTGTCTGCTCCTGTTCACCACCGGCAGCAAAAGGTACGAGAACACCGGCACATTTGGCCGACAGGATATCTGCAACCGTGTTGTATCCGGCTTGTGAGACGGAGACCTTGGCCTGTCTCAACAAGACTGCGAGATCGGGACGAAAGCGGACAATCTCAACGCCGGTCAGATTGACCTGCAACCGCGCAACTGCCTCTTCAGGCAGGTTCGGTCCTGTAACAATTAGCCAGCGCGCAGAATTGAGTGAAGTAAGTGCGCGGGCCGCCAGGCTTGCATGCAGCAACTCTTCTCCCACAGCTCCGCCACCAGCCGACACAATCACATCATACCGGTCACTCGAAGGCGACTTTTCGTGCGATGGTGCGATCATGCCAGTATAGACAACGCGGTCTGAAATCGTTGAGGTTTCGGAAAACGTTTCATCAAGCGATGCAAACCGTTTATCCGCGTGAACCATCACAAGATCGAAATGCTCTAACACCAGTTGCGCTGTCGCTATGTCACGCTGCTGCGACTTGGGCTGCAGAATATCGCGAATGGAACACACCACCAGCGGGTGACGCATTACGGGCAATGATGCTACATGTTCAAGCAAGGGCAGCAGTTCAAATCGCATTTGCCGCCGGGCAAATGGAAAGGCTTCAATTACCAGGCAGTCTGGCTCAATCTCGTCAAATGCCTTGATCAATGCATCCCGTCGTCTTGTCAGATCCACAACATCAACCTGACGGCCGTTTTCATCGGCAAGATGCGAAAAGCTGCTGTCTGCACTGCGTAGCGGGGAAAGCTGGATCTTGCCAATGTGTTGATCAGGAAACCCATCTACCGGCATTCCGCCGGTCACCATGGTTACGTCCTGCCCGGCATCCACCAGTGCCGCAGCTATCCGGCTGGCACGCACCAGATGGCCGATACCAAGCAGGTGCTGCACATAGAACATGACCTTCATTGGCACTCATCCGACCGGCGCCGGGTAAACAATTCCATCAACAGCTTTACCGATGACAAGTGATCGAAATGCCCCCGCACTTTCTCATCGGCAGCAACACCAAGCCGATCACGCAGGACGGGGTCGCGCGCAAGTCTTGAAAGTGCCGACGCCAGTGCCTCGGGATCATTCGGATTTACCAACAGCCCGTGCCTGCCATCGTCTATTAATTCCGGGACACCTGAAACATTTGTCGAAACACAGGCCAGACGCTGCGAAGCTGCTTCAACCAGCACGTTCGGCAATCCATCGCGATCACCATCCGGCGCAATTCGGCACGGTAGAACGAAAACATCGCACTGGCGATACAGTTTCAGCACATCCTCCTGCGCCATCGCGCCATGCCAGACAATCCGGTCGGAGACAGCCAGCCTGACGGCCTGCTTTTCGAGGTCAGCCAGCAACTCTCCGCCCCCGGCATGCTCGAAACTCCAGTGAATGTCTTGTGGTAACAGAGCCAGGGCATCCAGCAATGTATCATAACCCTTCTTGCTCACAGCCCGCCCCACGCTGACAAACCGTACGGGTGAACCGGCATTGCCGCCATCCCGGACCTGTACCCTATCCTCGAAACTTGCAAACCTCGACAGGTCCAGCCCGTGATAGGACAAATGCACCCGTGAAGGTTCTGTCGCCAGCGACTTCAGAGTAGTCAACCCATTTTGGGTGCAGGTGACGGCCCAGTCCGCTTCAGCAAGTTTGTCGGCAAGGTCCCAGTCTTCGGTGGTCCATATGTCTTTGGCGTGCGCTGAACATGTCCAGTCCAGCTGCAACATCATGGCGCCGTATCGCGCTACCGATGCAGGGGTGTGGATGAAATGGGCATGAATAGCGGATACTGATCCGCCCCGTTCTGCCGCGAGCACCATCGCCTGAACAAATCGCCGCACCCGGTTTGGTGTCCTGTCACGCGTCCAGTCCTTTCGAAATGCCTTGAAGGCTGCACGATATCCGGCCAATTTTCGTACCTGCAACCATGCCCTGACACAGCGTATCGGCTCATCGCCAACGTATTCCGGCAAATAAGTGACCGGCGCCTTGATCTCATCATGCACGGGGTGACGCTTGATATCGGTGGGCCTGCGCAGTGAGATTATTTCAAGCGGTAAACCGGCACGTTCGAGCCCGAGAATCTCCTGGGCAATAAATGTTTCCGAAAGGCGTGGGTAGCCCTTCAGAACAAATGCGACTGGTTTTGTCATGACAGCTTTCAGGCGATCAGCTTGCACCGGCAATGGCATAAAGGTCTGCCGCCGGCCGGCCTGCGGCCCATCTGCTCACGAATGTGTTGATCGTCTCGAGGCCGTTGAGCATATCCCCTCCACCAGCACTTTCTGGCAGGGCACGGCCAGGCAGACTTGCCAGCGCCGCTGACAGTGCAACAGCATCATCAGCTTCGCTGGGCAACATCATATCGACCAGGTTCAATTCCTGAGCCCGGTTGGCACGTATGAACTGTTCCTCGCGAGGATTTGTGCGCGGCACTATCAGGGCGGATTTGTTGAACGACAACACTTCGCAGAACGTGTTGTAGCCGCACATGCCTACGATTGCCGAGGCGCCTTCAATGAGATGTTCCATATTGTTGTCAAATTCAATGACGTCGACATCGTCCATCGAATTACATTGCTGGAATATTTCAGCACGCTTGCCGGCGGGCATGAGGGGCCCGAGTACAAGCAGTGCGCGCGGCAGAACATGCGCTCTGGACAGATAGGCTGCGAGCACCTGCGTCATAAGACGGGCACCGTCGCCTCCGCCCCCGCCGGTTACCAGCAGATACGGTTTCCTGGGCCGGTTCATCGTTACCTAAGTCGATGATCGCGACCGGCGCAAAAACCCCAGATACAGCATCTTCTGGCGTACCTTGTCGCTGACATCAAGGCCGTTCAGCGGATCCCAGAATTCTTCCGGCCCATAAACCCAGATATCATCGTAAAGATTCTCCACGTGATGCATGGCATCGGTTTGTTCCCATTCCCGTTTGAGCTTTTCGGCGGAATCCATCACGTCACGTAAGCCCAGGACCAGTCGACAACCCTTCTCCCGAAGATATTTCAGGGTAGGCAGCATTTCACCGCGCAGGCCAAGCGGTTCCTTGTCAACAATCATGATGTCGGGTTGAAAGGATTCTGCTGTGTGCTGGATGATCGACTGGCGCATCTGCAGCGTCTCGGTCAGATCAATATGCTTGTCAATCGACGTGTATTCTCCGTTGTACAACTTGATGACCGACGGTATTTTCACAAAATCAACACGGGCGGAAAAATTGTATGCCCCGGCAATCTGTGACCCTGTAATGATCAGAATGCTCACACCCTTGAAATTTTCAACCAGCGAATGGGCTATGGCACGGCATCGACGCAGATGGCCAAGCCCGAAAGTGTCGTGGCTGTACATGAGGATATGAACATTTCCGAGACGCTTCATCTGTTCTCACTCAGTAACAATTTTTTTCAGATTGCCCCAGTGCACTGCAACTACATGGGTTCACTTGCGTACACGCTACTCTGGAACTTGGGAAAAGGTCAGTTTCATGGTCGCTGATTGATCCTCTCGGAAACCATACTGATCTGGAGCCTTTCCTACTCAACCTTTTTGCCCCACTAAGCCTCACTTGCAGGTGTGGGACGCGTGATTGGATTGTCGCGAAAGACACGTCATTTGTATGGGTCTGCTGCATCGCGCAGTCCATCTCCCAGGAAATTAAATGCAAGTATGACCAACACCACCGGAACCACCGGTAGCATCAGCCATGGATAAAGCGCCACCACATTTATGTTTTGAGCTTCAATCAACAACACCCCCCACGAAGTGATCGGCGGACGCAAGCCCAGCCCGAGGAAGCTGAGCGCTGTTTCACCCAGAATCATCGTTGGAATGGCAATCGTTGCCGTCGCGATCAGATGCGACATGAAACCGGGAACGAGATGCAGCGTTATGATGCGGGACGGTCTTGCACCCATCAACTGTGCTGCCATTACGTAATCTTCTTCACGCAGGGAAAACAACTTGGAACGTACTGCTCTTGCCAATCCTGTCCAATCCAGCAATCCGAGAATAAGCGTAATGCCAAAATACACCACCAGTGGACTCCAGGTAATCGGCATGATCGCTGCCAGGGCCAGCCATAACGGTATGGAAGGCAGCGACTGCAAAACCTCGATCATGCGCTGAACCACCATGTCGACCCAGCCGCCATAATATCCGGCCATACCACCGATAACGATGCCCAGTACAAAGCTGACCATTACCCCCAGCAGGCCGATGGTCAGCGAAATACGCGCACCGCCTACTATGCGAGAAAACATGTCCCGACCCAGCCGGTCGGTCCCCAACAGGAACAGTTGGCCATCTTCAGCAGGGCAAAACAGATGGGTATCCATTTCAACCAGCCCCCACCAGTAGTACTTGTCGCCACGACAGAAGAACCGGATCTTGTCCAGTTGGTCTGTATCCTTGCTGTATTCGCGTTTCAACGTTTGCATGTTCAGCGTGAAGTTCTGTCGATAGACGAATGGGCCTACGAAAGAACCCTCGTGGAACAGGTGAACCTGCTGCGGCGGCGAATAGATGTGCTCCACATGGCGGCTTTGAATATTGTACGGCGCCAGAAACTCGCTGATGAAAATTGTAGCATACAGGATCCCCAGAAACACACCGCACCACACCGCAATGCGGTGCTGCCTGAACTTCCACCACATCAGCTTCCATTGCGGCGCAAGGTAGACTTTCTCCTGTTCGGGAGTAATTTTCTCGATCGACATTACGTCGAACGGCGCATCGGAAACGTAATGCCCCATCTCCGTGCCGGGCGGCGGCAATGGTGAACTCATCCTCATTTCGTTTGCGCCCCCTGCAACCTGATACGTGGATCAAGCAGGGCCAGCGCAAAATCTGAAATCAAGACACCGATAACCGATAAAAAAGCCAGGAACATAAGGAACGATCCCGCCAGGTACATGTCCTGGGCCTGCAAGGCCCTGATAAGCAAGGGCCCAGTTGTTTCCAGCGACAAAACAATCGCGGTAATCTCGGCACCCGAGATGATCGCCGGCAGGATGGAACCAATATCGGAAATGAAAAAATTCATCGACATGCGCAGCGGATATTTTATCAGCGCCTTGAACGGGTGCAAACCTTTCGCACGTGCCGTCGTTACGTACTGTTTTTGCAATTCATCCATCAGGTTTGCGCGAATGCGCCGGATCATGCCGGCAGTCCCGGCTGTACCGATGATAATGACGGGGATAATCAGGTGCTCGAGAATTGACCTGGCTTTGGCCCAGCTCATGGGCTGATTGAAGTACTGCGCATCCATCAAATGTCCGATAGAGGTTCCAAACCACATGTTGGCCAGATAAAGAAAAACCAGCGCCAACAGGAAATTGGGCGTCGCCAGACCAAGCAATCCAAGGAATGTCAGCCCGTAGTCACCCCATGAATACTGGTGTGTAGCAGAGTAAATGCCGATCGGAAACGCGACAACCCAGGTAAAAATGATCGTAACGAACGACACCAGCATGGTAAGCCAGAGCCGGTCACCAACCACGTCCGTTACCGGAAGCTCGTATTCGAAAGAATAGCCGAAGTCGCCATGCAGCATTCCCCATACCCAATGGAAGTACCGCTCAAGGGGAGGTTTGTCGAATCCGTACTGGACCTTCAATGCCTCAATCGCCTTGAGATCAACGTTTTCACCCTGCGCCTGCAACTCGGCTACGTAACTTTCAAAAAAGTCGCCAGGCGGCAATTCGATGATCGTGAAAACCAGCGCTGATATTATTAGCAATGTCGGGAACATGACAGCAACGCGCCAGGCAATGTATCTCAACATGGTTCAGTTGCTCCCGGTTGTACTTTTGAACCAGAATGTATCAACCATGAAGACACCAAAGTAACTACCGGGCTGGAAGCTGTAGACCTCTTCTTCTGGCATGTTTTGGATTTTCTTGTTGACAACGATCGGTTGCAATGTCGAGTTCACGGTTCCGATGGAAAAAACCTCGCTGGTATAAATTTCCAGCATTTGCTTCCAGATGCGGGTCTGCGTTTCAACATCGCTTGACCGTTGCCACTCTCCCCACAAGGCCAGCAATCTTTTGGCAGACGGCAGATCTGGTCCGATGCCGGCCTGGCCTCCAGTCATACCGTACAAACCCCATTGCGGCCACTGGGTCTGTGAATCATTGCTGGGTGCCAGTTCTTCCGGAGACATGGAAGGTTGAGGTAATGCGTTGTCCAGGCCGGACCAGACACTAATCATTGTGGTGCCGGCTTTCAGTCGCGAACGAAAAATGTCCCTCTGGGTAGCACGCGTGAAAACTTTCAAACCGAGATCTTTCCAGTGATCAGTAATCAGTTGCAACACGTCAGTCTCGACTGTGCTCTCGCCGGCACTTTCAATGATCAATTCGGCACGCCGGCCGTCAGGCAGTAGCCGTATTCCATCCTCATCACGCTTTGCAAGGCCTGCCTCATCAAGAAGTCTGTTGGCCAGAACCGGATCAAACGACGCCCATGCGCTGGCAAATCTTTCATCGAACAACGGGCTTTGTCTGAGCGGTGAATCGGCAACTTCCTGGCCAAGACCAAAAAACGTCACCATATTTATCTCATGCCGGTTTATGCCAAGCGAAAGAGCCCGGCGGAACCGCACATCCTGCAACACCGAACGCCATACATCATCGTTGAAATTCAGGTTGGGCCTGATTGCCACTTTCGATCCAAGGGCCGACTTCCACAACAATACATTATAGCCGTGTTGCTGCTCATTTTCTTTGAGGAACGTGTAATCCTCAAAACTGATATACCGTCCCTGCAGGTCGCTCTCGCCGGCTCCTGTCTTCAGTGGAATCAGGTTTGCTGCCGAAATGTTCATTTCAACGGTATCGATATAGGGGAGTTGATTTCCCTGGGAGTCGACCCTGTGGAAGTAGGGATTACGTACAAAAACAAACTGTTCTGATGGTGGTGCAATCGTGTTGACCCAGGGTTCGAAAGTTGGCAAATCCGGATTTTCAGGCCTGCTTTGCCTGCCCAATCCAATGAACATGGCACGCCAGTGCTTGTATTTCCGCTTTTTGGAGAGTGCCTCCGCCTCATCTGCACCAATATAGTCCGCATGAAACTGTTTCATGTAGCTGGACGGATAGGTGATATACAGAGGCAGGGGAGCCGCCAGAGATGCCAGGAAATCCGGGTTTGGCGCATCCCATTCGTATTTGACGCTGTATTTGTCGATAACCGTGAACTTCGGACCCTTGCCGTTCACCAGCATTGATAGGGGCAATCCCCCACTATGCAGCTTTTTGTGCAGCATTACGTCTTCCAGAGCAAAACGAAAGTCTTCTGACGTAAACGGTGCCCCGTCCGACCATCGATGTCCTTCGCGGATGCGAAACGTGAATATGCGGCCTTCCTCCACATCATAGCTTTCCAGTATATCAGGCTGCAGCTTGTAGTTGGTGTCGTACCCAATAAGACGCGAATAGCCGTAGTAGACCATCATTCTCACGTCTTTATTGGATGCCATCAGCATCCGCAGTTTTCCTCCGTATTGTCCCGGTTCGCGACCAATTTTCTCCAGATCGATCACTCTTGGTTGCCTGGGGAGCCGTTTCGCAACTGGATCAATTTCCCCGTCTTCTACCTGTTGCTTGAAATACGGGTTCTCGTTGTAGGTCACCTCAACTGCATTGGCGTGAGCACCCAGCACCAGAAAAAGACCCAGCAATATGACACGAAGGCAAACCGTCATGTGCGAAGCTCCTTCATGTTGGCCTGCGAATTAGCCAGCACCATGTGCCCGTCGCCAACCTCGACGGGCGCCATTTCACCGTTACCGGTATCTCTCTTGAACACCTCCGGCCATAATCTGTCATCTGAAGCGCCGGACAGTGACAGGGTATCGTAGTCCAGCGGTCTGTCCAGGTCGGGAAATGGCACCGCGGCCAGTAGGGAGCGGGTGTATGGGTGAACCGGATCGCGGAAAATACTCTCGCGGCTTGCCATCTCCACAATACGCCCCCGGCACATCACGGCAATACGGTCCGCCATGTAATCGATAACAGCCAGATTATGGGATACAAACAGATAGGTAAGATCGAGTTGCCCCTGCAGGTCCTTGAGCAGATTCAACACCTGCGCCTGTACCGAAACATCCAGTGCCGAAACCGGTTCATCGCATATCAGGAGACCGGGATTGAGGGCCAGCGCCCGGGCAATCCCGATACGTTGCCGCTGACCACCTGAAAAACTGTGCGGATAGCGGTTGAGGAAACGCGGGTCAAGACCAACGGCCTGCATCAGCCCTGCCGCGTGGACGCGGCGACTGTCAGCATTTCCGATACTGTGTATCTCCATTGGTTCGGTCAGAATGTTGGATACGGTCATGCGTGGATTGAGAGAAGAGAACGGATCCTGGAACACCATCTGAATACGGGTACGCAGTGTGTTGAGTTCGGCGGTGTTTGCCTTGGCCATATCGATCGGTTCATGACCGCGATCTGCAAAGATGATTTCACCTGAATCAGGTGTAATCGCTCTCATGATCAGCTTGGCTATCGTTGTCTTTCCGCATCCGCTTTCGCCCACCAGACCGAGGCATTCACCGCGCCGTATATCCAGACTGACCCCATCAACTGCCCGGATAATGTTTTCTTCCTTGCTGGAGAACCAGCCGGACTTCTTGGTCACGAAGTGCTTATGCAAATCGCGAATTGACAGGACGGGCTCGTTGTCACTGCCGGCCGTTTGTGCCTTGCCACCCGCCATCGCCTTGTCTTTCCGGGCTTCAGGACCCTTCAACAATGTTGCAGCATCAACTTTCACGTCCCTCAGCGATACCAGCCGTTCGCCGCGCTTCATGTCGAAGTGGGGAACCGCTTTCATCAGCGCCTTCAGGTACGGATGTTGTGGCGACCGGAAGATATGTGACACCTGCCCGGCTTCGACAACCTGGCCGTGATAAATCACCACCACGTCGTCTGCCATGTTGGCGACGACACCAAGATCGTGAGTGATCAGCAGGATCGCCATATTGAAACGCTCCTGCAGATCTTTCAGCAACTGCAGAATTTGCGCCTGGATTGTTACATCAAGTGCCGTTGTAGGTTCATCGGCAATCAACAGCGCCGGCCGGCAAATCAGGGCCATCGCTATCATTGCACGTTGGCGCAGGCCGCCAGACAACTCAAACGAATACATATCGTAGGCACGCGTAGGGTTGGGGAAACCCACCAGGGCGAGCATTTCTTCGGTCTTTGTCCGCGCTGCATTGCGGTCCACCGGTTGGTGGAGTTGCAACGCTTCCTCAATCTGATTGCCAATCGTATGCAGCGGTGACAACGATGTCATCGGTTCCTGAAAAATCATCGCAATCCGCCCGCCGCGTATGTGCCGCATCTCCGGTCCGCTGGGCAGAAGCTCTTCAATATGCACCGGTTCCGAATCGGAATCCGGATCGTTGAAGGTTATCGTTCCACCGGTAATTGACCCCACGGTCGGCAATATGCCCATGATGGATTGACCGATAACCGATTTACCGGAACCGGATTCTCCCACCAGTGCGGTCACCTTGCCGGGACGAACGCGAAAGCTTGCACCCTTCACCGCTTCAATTGTCGATGAATGAACGCGAAAGCTTATCCGCAGGTCTTCGATTCGGAGAAGATCTTCAGAAGAACTCATGATTACCGATTACGCCAAACGCCGTTGAATTCGTCACGATAACCGACAAGAAGCCAACGGGATACACGTTTTTTTGATGATGATTTAATTTGGAAAACCCCTGTTTTGACAGCATCGATAATGTCCATGTGTGTTGCAGACGCGCATCTGTGAGCGGAAGTGAACCAGATTGAATGCATCTGCACTGTTGATGGTGTTCGGAAACGTGTAGATCATTAGCCATCCAACCTTGTCAAACAGGCAAGACTACTGCCTGGAGGATATTCATGTCATCCCTGCAACACGTCGCCGACAACTCGGAGGTTGAGCCCCCGTCGTTCTGGCGCAAGATCAAAAATACTGTACTTGGCACGACTGCCGCGCGCCCTCTGTCTGCAAGGGTTGTAACCGCAATTCGCCGTCATGACCAGTCCAGTGAAGTGCTGATCAAGATTATACAGTTGATTGTTGTTTCAACGTGGGCTGTTTTGTATGCACTGGCACCCAGAACGGATTTCGGTACTGCTTTTTCGCCGGTCTGGTGGGCACTGGCAATTTACTTTGCCCTCAATGTTGTCGGGCTTGCCTGGGCCCTGCGTACCTGCCTGCCAAACTGGGCGGTTTACCTCTCGATTATCTTCGACATTGCAATCCTGATGGTGTTGATCTGGAGTTTCCATATTCAATATGAGCAACCGCCCTCGTTTTATCTGAAGGCGCCAACATTACTCTACGTATTCATTTTCATTGCCTTGCGCGCCTTGCGCTTCCAGGCCCGCTTCGTGGTTTTTTCCGGGCTGGCGGCTGCGGTTGGTTGGCTGAGCCTTGTTGCCTATGCCATATTTTCTGCCCACGGCATGACCACTACCCGCAATTACATAGAGTATCTGACAGGCAATGAGATTCTGCTTGGTGCCGAATTCGACAAGACCATCACAATTGTCATGGTGGCAGGCATCATTGCCGTTGCCTTGAGCCGGGCAAATGATCTGCTGGTAAAAGCAACAACTGACGCCCAGGCCGCCAATGAACTGTCCCGGTATTTTGACAGCGACGTCGCCTCTGACATCCGCAACTCGGATGAAGCCGCAGTTCCCGGCAGGGGCAAGCGCATCGAAGCAGCCATCCTGAATGTCGATTTACGTGGCTTCACCGCTTATGCCTCGGGCAAGGACGCCGACAATGTTCTCCGCCTGCTCATCGCTTATCAAAAACGTATCGTCGGCATCATCCAGGGACACGGTGGTTCCATCGACAAGTTTATGGGCGATGGCATAATGGCAACCTTCGGTGCGGTGCGTGAAAATGAAACCTATGCAGCAGATGCGATGCGGGCAATTGAAGCAATTATTGCTGAAACGGATACCTGGAGCACCGATGAGACGCTGAAAATTTTCAGCGGCGGGAAAGTGAATGCTGCTGTTGCTGCAGGACCCATTGTTTTTGGTACAATCGGCGATGACTCGCGGTTGGAATTCACTGTTATTGGCTCGGCCGCCAACTTGTCAGCCAAGCTTGAAAAACACAACAAGACGACAAGGTCGCGCGCCCTGACCGACGCTGATACCTATGCTGTCGCTGTACAGCAGGGTTATCAGCCAGCCAGGCCTCATCGCAAACGCAGGTCGACGCTCGCCGGAGTCGATAAACTGGTGGTACTTGGATGAGCAAGTGCCTGCTGAAAAGAGACCCAGTTCAAGTCAGGATGTGCGACGATGGCAGAAAGCGTGGCCCAGGCCGTTTCGTCATGAACAAGATGATGGGTTAGCAACCCGATCGGGTAGAAACCATTGGCTCGCGATACTCTCAATGCTGAAGCCAATTCAATCTGCACTGCGTCCGGCGACTTGCCGGTAGTTCCGCATGGCGCTTTCCAGTCCATCACGTCTACATGGGTATTTACCTGTATTTCCGGTACTGATCGCTGATGGGTAAAGGTCGAAAATGCCTCGATTCCAACCTCGCACAATCGCTCTGCGAGGTCATCACGCATCCGGTTCCAAGGCGGCACCAGCACTGGCAACACGGCCCTTCCAAACAAATCGTCAAGCCGCTGACAACCCCGCACAATATCATCCAGCACTTCGCTCAGGTCCCGGTGGGTTCCCAATTCGCACTTCTTCTCGGATGCGGGCGCATGATTTTCATGTGACCAGCCGTGTATGCACGGTTTCAGGTTCAGACACTGTTCAACGTAGGCCACCAGATCCCTTTTTGCATAGGCCGGGATGACCGCCAGCAGGATTTCAATGTCTGCACTGCTGGCGAGCCGGGCAAGATGTTCGAGCTGGGGCGTAACCGAGATCGCATCATCATCCCGCCACCACAATTGCGGGTCTTTTCCGGCCGCCCGCCAGTTTTGCAGTTCGGTATCAAGCTCCAGATTGCTCATTTGTTCACCACCGCCTGAAGCATCTCATCGAGCTGCGTTGAAGCAGCCGCAAGACTGCGCTCTTCGCGTGCAAATGCCTTTGCCATCCTGCCCATACGCACCCTTCGCCCGGTGTCCTCGATAAGCTTGTCGAGGGCGCCGGCAAACATTAGTGTGTTGCCTTCCGGCACCAGCACGCCGGTCTTGCCGTCCTTCACAACGGCCTCCACCCCGCCAGATTTCATCGCGACAACAGGCAGCCCTGCGGCCTGGGCCTCAAGATACGCCAATCCAAACGCTTCCCGAAAACCCGGCCATGCAAACACGTCACTTTCTGCCAGGTAACCGGCTACTCCCGCCCTGTCCATTTCGCCAGTAAACCGCACCCGGTCAACTCCTGCAAAAAAGGCCTCAACTTCATCCCGCGCAGGCCCGTCGCCTACAATTGTGAGTTGCCAGTTGCGGGATTTGAGCTGCCGCAGTCCTTTTGCCAGCAATCGAAAGCTCTCCAGCTTGTTGCCTTTCAACATCATGGCAATTGCAAGCAGTTCAACCGGCCCGTCGGCACCAGTTGATCTGCGTTGCCGCTCCATCCCTGAAAAATCTGCAAACGGTGGCAAGATAGCCAGGCGCCCGGGCCTGACCAGTTTTCCAACACCTTCTGCATCTCTTTCGGTAAAGCAAATATTCAGGACCGCCTGTCTGATTGCCGCAGACGAAATTGCCTGCACCTTGGCCCATTCATCCCGATCCCGTTTGCCGGCAAAAGACGCTTCAATTGTCACGTACGGAATATTGAACCGTGCAGCCAGCGTTGCACCAACAAGATCCGGCGATTTGTAATACACATGATAAGTGAGCATCAAATCCGGCACGCCGTCTGCTGCCCAGTCCCTGGCAATCTGCTCCACTTCACGCGCAGCCTCTACAAGCAGGTCTTGCAGCATATCCGGTGCAGGCACTCTGCACTTCAAACGCGACACCAGTTCAACCTCATGGCCTGCAAGTTCCACTGCTGCAAACAGTTGCCTTGCCATGGTCCGGTCGCCTGATGGTACCGGATCATCTGGTGGTTTCATGGTTGCGTAAAACCCGATTCGCACGTTGTTACTGCTTCATCCTGCATGCTCTGTTACCCGGCCTGTATAGAGTGCAAACTGATTTAGCACCATCACTCGAAACCACCAGGAAAGAACCCTCGGTTGACTGATACCAATGAATTCTACCGCAATCTGGAAACGTCAGAAGATTTCGACTCCATTTCCGATGGCCGGGATTTCGCTGCCCTGCCCGATGACTGGACAGTGTTGATTTCCGATGTCGTCAATTCAACCGGCGCAATCGAACGCGGCGAGTACAAGGCAGTGAACATGGTTGGCGCGTCTTCGATCATAGCTGTTCTCAACGGGTGTGCGGGCGTTGATTTACCCTTCATATTCGGAGGTGACGGCGGCGTGGTTGCAGTGCCGCCCGGCGTGTTGAAGGCCGCACGCACCAGACTAGGTGCTCTGCAGAATCAATGCGAAAACCTGTTCGGCCTGACCTTGCGGGCAGCAGCCATACCGGTTCATGAACTTCGAAGCGCCGGCACTGACGTGAAAGTCAGGAAGTTTCAGTTATCAGAAAACAATCATCTCGCCATGTTCGCAGGCGGCGGACTGGACCTGGCCGATCAATGGCTGAAACACGAGGTTGAAACCGCCTGGCACCTGGCACCCGGCGATGCGGGAAGATCACTGGATCTCGCTGGTTTGTCCTGCCGCTGGCAACCGCTTGCATCGCGCAATGGAGTTATGCTGACCATCATTGTGCAAACTGCTGGCGACAAGGTAACCGCAAGCCAGATAAACCAGGGCCTGACGCGTATTCTTTGCCAGCCGATCAGCGACTTTGCCCCGGCACATGACAGCAACCTGCGTCTGGCCGGGTTGACTTCAGCAAGTCTGTCCATGGAACGTGCCGCGCTACGCGGCAGGTACGGCCGTTACGGTGCACTTGCATGGACAGCACTGACCTATCTGATGCAGAGTCTTGCAGAACGAGGCAACCGCACGGTTGCTAATTACAACGCACCCGCTTACCGCAGGCAATTGAAAGCCAACACCGATTTTCGAAAATTCGACGGTGCTCTGAGACTTCGTGATTGATGTAACACGTCAACAGGCCGATGAGATCGAACAGTTCCTGGACACAGGCTTCAGGGCAGGCGAGTTGAACTATGGCACCTGGCGATCAGACGCGGCGTTGATGACCTGCCTGTTGTTTGATCTTGCACAATCGCAGCACATCCATTTCATTGACGGCGCAGATGGCGGTTACACCATGGCCGCGAAAGCCCTCAAGGCACGACTGTCTTCAAGGCAAACGCCTACACTATAGTACCCGCCGGCCCGGCCAGGCAGCGCCGCAAAATACTGGATACGTCTCTAGATAAATGGCAATTCACACAATTGTGCAGCAATCTGTTTGCCACCTTTCGCAACAGTCACCGCGTCGCCGGGTTTTGCATCCACGCTGACCAGTGCAAAACCAATGTTCTTTTGCAGGCGATAGGACCAGGCGATGTTTGTCATATCCCCGATCTTGGTCCTTCCACTGTTAATATCAAACCAGTTGAACGCCACCTGGTCCGGTTCATCACCTTCCAGAACAATTCCAAGCTGATGCCGCTTGGGACCTTCCGCCTTGATCCTGCGCAAAGCCTGGATGCCCACAACGTCATCAGGCACTTCCAGATCGACATAACGGCCCATGCGAATTTCGTACGGGTTGGTGAATTCATCCGTATCTCCACCAAATGACAACAGGCCGCTTTCCACCCTCTCGCAATGATTGGGATTGCCCGGTCCGATGCCCCATGGCCTGCCGGCTTCCCTGACCAGATTCCACAACCGGGTACCTTTTGATCCGTCCATGAGGTAAAGCTCAAAACCACCCTGCTTGGACCAGCCGGACCTTGCAACAGCAACTGGAATACCGTCGATTTCTGTTTCCCTGAACCAGAAATATTTAAGATCCCGCACCCAGTCACCAAACATGGATGCCACGACATTTTCCGCCTTTGGACCTTGTACCGCCAGCGGAGAAACATCCGGTTCGCTGACCGCAACATCAAGCCGGCGTTCGGCCGCAATGGCGCCTGCCCAGAACCAGATATTGCTGTCTGCAATGGACAGCCAGTAACGCTGATCGTCCAGTTTCAGAACGATCGGATCATTGATCACTGTCCCGGCATGATTGCAAATGGCAACATACTTGCCCTGTCCGGTAACACATTTTGCCAGGTCACGCGGGCACAGTATCTGGGCCAGTTTGCCGGCATCGGGACCTTTCAACTGCACCTGCCGCTCCACCGACACATCCCACATGGATACGCCATTTATAATGCGCCAGTATTCTTCTTCCGGTTTGCCGTAGCCCGTTGGCATCAGCATGTGATTGTAGGTGGTAAAACTGTTTACGCCTTCTGCCACGGTGGCATCGAAAAACGGCGACGGGCGCAAACGCGCAGATGGAAAAATGGAAAACATGAGCTGAGACCTCTCTGACCATTGATGATTTAATCCGCCTTTTCCATATCCTCCATCGGAAAAACCGGCATTTGATTGCCAGAAAACGTCACTTGATGATCGGGTCCGGCAAGGGTCGAATGTCTTGTGCAAACCCGGAACATCCTAGTATGGTAATGCGCAGTTCATTGAGGTTTTTCATGTATGCGCCTGATAGTGACTTCGGTCGCCGGACCTCCGTTGGCGAGGTTTTTTGAGCAGCTTCACACCGACATTGGAACTCTGAAACTCGATCTGCTCAGGAAGCGTGACGAGGCCGGCGCCATCAGACTGATACGACATCATCTGGCCAGGCTCGACAGGACCCTTGATGCAGCACGGCTATCGCATGGCGAATATTTGAGGAATGAATTGTCAGATGCAGCAAGGGGTTTTTGTAGGCATAGGCGAATGCATGGTTGAACTGTCGCAGACCGATGACGGTTTGTTGCGGAAATCATTTGCGGGCGATGTGTTCAACACGCTTTGGTATGCCCGGGCAAGGCTTGATAAGGGCTGGACCACTCGCTTCAGTTCGGCTGTAGGTACCGATGCCGTTTCCGGGGAGATGCTTGCTTTCATTGAACGGGCCGGCATTGATACAAGTGCCATACAGCGCCTGGAAAACAAGCGGCCAGGTTTGTACATGATTCATCTCGATGAAGGCGAACGCAGTTTCAGCTACTGGCGCGAAACCTCTGCGGCTCGATTGCTGGCTGCTGATCGTGAACGAATTGCAGAAACCATCGATGCTGCATCCGCGGTCTATTTTTCAGGCATCACCCTGGCAATATTGCCGCAGGCAGATGCCCTGTCCTTGATCGCCTTGTTGAACCACGCCCGTTCACAGGGCAAGATAATCGCCTTTGATTCCAACATCCGCCCTGCCCTGTGGCACAGCGTCGAACAAATGAAGCAGCTCATGCAACTGGCAGCTGCAACATCAACCATCTGCCTGCCCAGCTGCGATGATGAACGAAAAGCGTTTGGCGACACCTCCAGCCAGGCAGTACTTGAACGTTACGCCAGGGCGGGTGCGGAGATGATAGTTCTCAAGGACGGCTTCGGCGATGTTCTGGTTAAATCCGGCCAGGACGTGTCGCAATACCACACGAACCATGTTGCCAATCCGGTAGATACGACCGGTGCCGGAGACTCCTTCAACGGAGCCTTTCTGGCGGAATTTGTTCAGTCAGCGAATATCGCCAAATCCGTGCAGGCTGGTCAGGAATGTGCCGCAAAAGTGATCCAGCACCACGGTGCGCTGGTCCCCTTGTAATTCCGGAATTTGTTGACCCGTTGGCATCAGCTCGGACGCGATGCGTCAGGAAAACAGCAGGCCACCATTGATATCCACACTTGTTCCGGTCATGAACGATGACTGGTCGCTTATCAGGAACACCGCCAGATTGGCTGTGTCTTCAGACGTTCCTTCTCGTTTCATCGGCGTGATACTGGCGACATGCGACCTCACTTCCGGCTTGGTGAAAGTGTTGTGGAAGTCTGTATCGATCATGCCGGGGCAAATCGCGTTCACTCTGATGCGCGGTCCCAGTTCCTTTGCAAAACCACGTGTCATGGTCATTGCCGCACCTTTGGATGCGGCATAGGCAACCGCGCCAGGTCCACCGCCATCCCGACCAGCCTGTGAGGCAAAGCCAACCACGGAACTGCCGTCTGACATGTACGGTTCGACCGCCTTGATCATGCGGAAGTAACTGGTGGTGTTCAGATCCATCACCCGGTTCCAGTGCCCTTCATCCATTTCGTTAATCTTCTTGCGGGCCACCAGGCCGCCCGTTACGTGGACCAGCCCATGAATATCGTCGCCGAATTCGGCACGGGTTCTGTCCACCAGCTTGGTCACATCCGCGTTTTTTGTCAGGTCGCCCTGCAAGGCGAATGCCTTTCCGCCCGCCGTCCTGATCTCATCGACAGCAGACTGCGCGCCATCGCCACTTGCAAAGTAATTGATGGCAACTCTGGCACCTTCCTGGGCCAGCCGCATGACACAGGCCCGGCCGATGTCACGACCGCCACCGGTGACGATTACTGTCTTGTCTTTTAAGAGCATGTTGTTCTCCTGTTAATTGTCGGGCCGTGAACCCGTAAGGCAATTTGCTTGGAACCTGACATCAGCCGTCCCGGGCAATAGCCTTTGAGCACCGTCAGCGTGGGCACAGTGCCTGCCTCACAATACCTCTGGGTTTTGACATCTATGGCAAGGTTCTCTTGCTTGTGATCAGGTTTCTTTTACTTCTCAGGGCCTGAAAAGTAACCAGAGCCATTGTGGATATGGCCCTTCCGAAAATACGGTTCGAAGAGAAACTAGTCGTGTCAGATTGGACCTGTCAATTATTTTGTTTACTAGTATGGTACATTGACATGAAAGATGGTGATAGCGAGGGGCTTCAGATACTTGATGATAAGTTTTGTGGAGTGCCGCAAGTCATAACACCCCTGAGGCCAAGCACTCCCTCGTTCCAACCAACCAGGGATGCCCGGCAAACGGAGACCCAGAGATGAAGATTACCGGCAGGCAGAGTTCAGACCTCCTGAGAGCCATGTTTCAGAATGTGCCAATAATTCCTGTGCTGGTCATTCATGACCTGAGTGACGCTGTCCCGGTTGCACAGGCCCTGGTGGCAGGAGGTTTGCCAGTGGTTGAGGTGACGCTACGCACACCGTCAGCCATAGAGGCAATCAAGGCCATGAGCAAAGTGCCCGGATGCGTTGTCGGGGTTGGCACTTTGCTGTCAAACGATGATGTTGCAGCGGCAATTGGTGCCGGGGCGAAATTCGGCGTTTCGCCCGGCACTACCGACAAACTGCTCACTTCGTGTGAACAGCATGGCTTGCCATTGCTGGGGGGCGTCGCAACAGTGTCCGAAATAATGCGGTTGCATGAACGCGGATACAACGTGGCGAAATTCTTTCCAGCCGAAGCATCCGGCGGTGCACAAGCCCTGCAAGCCTTTGCCGGCCCGATTCCCGGTTTCCACTTTTGTCCAACCGGTGGTTTGAACCCGGGCAATGTTGAAACCTATCTCAAACTGCCGAACGTATTGTGTGCCGGTGGGTCCTGGATCGTACCGCCCGAACACCTGAAGGCGGGAAACTGGTCAGAAATTGAAAACCTGGCACGGCAGGCGTCTGAATTGCCCTGCTGAAGTGTTTATCCGATGACCAGTCATTATACTTGTCATAAAATCAGAATACGCCCGCACCCGGTTTATTGCCTTCAGTTGGACATGTCGATATTATCGTCAGGTTTTGCAGATACGGCGCAGCAAAGGTTAGCCACACCCACGCGCAGGCGGGTGAATGAGCTTGCGCATGCATTCAATGAGTTCGATTGAACTCACTGCGTGAGTGAGATGCGAGGAACGTTTTCATGAAAATCACAGTTAATGGCGTTGAACATACTTTCGACGGCGAGTTTGCCATGCCGGCACTTTGGTATATACGGGACGAACTGGCGCTCAGTGGTAGCAAGTTCGGTTGCGGAACCGGCCTGTGCGGCGCCTGCACTGTTCACGTGGATGGAAAAGCGGTTCGCAGTTGCCAGGTTTCCATGCAGGAACTCGATGGCAAATCGGTCACAACCATAGAAGGTTTGAGCGATGACGGCAATCATCCGGTGCAGATTGCGTGGCGCGACCAGAACGTACCGCAATGCGGCTTCTGTCAGGCAGGCCAGATTATGCAGGCGGCATCGCTGCTGAAATCGAACCCGAAGCCTACTGACCAGGAGATTCTGGAGTCCATGAGCGGCAATATCTGTCGGTGCGGCTGTTACCAGCGCATTATTTCCGCCGTCCGCCAAGCATCAACGGGAGCATGAGCCATGTTACATCAACTCCAGTCCTTCGCAGAAAAATCTCAGACAACAACAAACCAGGCGATACAGGTTGCCTTGCAGAAAGTAGCCAGGGCCGAAATCGGACGCCGCAATGTCCTGAAGGGTCTTGGCGGCTTTGTTCTCGCTGCGCACTTCCTGCCCGGATCTGCACATGCCTTCGATGCCTATCCAACCCAGGGCCTCAACATGTCCAATGGCCTGCGCAATGATCCGCATATTTTCGTATCAATTGCACCCGATGGGCAAGTAACGATCATCGCCCATCGATCAGAAATGGGTACCGGGTCGCGCACGTCGCTGCCGATGATCATAGCCGATGAAATGGAAGCCGACTGGGATCGTGTGACCATTGTGCAGGCCGAGGGCGACGAACCCAAATACGGTAATCAGGACACCGACGGATCGCGCAGCCTGCGCCACCACATTCAACCATGCCGGGAAATCGGCGCCGCGGTACGCAAGATGCTGGAGATGGCAGCCGCCAGGAAATGGGCGGTCAGCAATGATATGGTCGAGGCCAACGCTCATCAGGTCGTCCACAAGACACTGGGCACCCGGATTGGCTACGGAGATCTGGCGGAAGCCGCCATGGCGCTTGACACTCCTGCCCGCGACCAACTGCGTTTCAAGACCGATCAGGAGTTCCGATATATCGGGAAAGGGCAGATCCCGATTTATGACCTGCACGACATTACGACCGGCAAGGCAGTCTATGGTGCCGATATCAATTTACCTGGTATGAAGTTTGCGGTTATCGCCCGGCCTCCGGTAGTAGGTGCAAGTATCAAATCTGTCGATGACAGCGCCGCACTTGCTGTACCCGGAGTGGAAAAAATCGTGCAAATTTCCATCACGCCACTTGGGTCAAAATTCAAACCGCTTGGTGGTATCGCCGTGATTGCAAAAAACACCTGGGCTGCCGTTCAGGGTCGCAATGAATTGAAGATTGACTGGGATCGCGGTGAACACGGTTCATTCAATACTGCAGACTATGAAAAGGAATTGCGGGCATCGGTCGCACGACCCGGCTCATCCGTACGAAACCAGGGAGATACGGATGCAGCTCTGAAATCGGCTGCGCGCACATTTACCTACGAATACTATCAACCGCATGTGGCTCATGCCCCAATGGAACCTCCGGCAGCCGTTGCCGCCTTTAAGGACGGAAAGTGCGAAATCTGGGCACCAGTTCAAAGCCCTTATGTGGCACGCACCGACACAGCGGAGTACCTCGGCCTGAAGCCGGACGATGTCCAGGTCAACGTGACATTGCTAGATTTCTCACCATAGAAGGTGCATCGGCCCCACGAATTTGATAATATTCCTTTAGAACAAAGAGTTATCAGTTTCGAAAGCGGGGTCCGATGCAAACACAGTGTATCTCTGATCAGTTTGAATTTGAAGCCTTTAATGGACGCCGTGTTGTTGCCGCTTTTGATGGCGGCGCAATCAGTTCCGATGCAGGTGCGTTGCTTCTTCGCCAAACTGACAAGGCGATTGATCTGTTCTCGCGGGTAGCGGCATGTTTTAGGGACCATCGCAACCGGCAGCGCACGGTTCATGGTCTTGAAAGCATGGTTGGCCAGCGCATTGCCGGGATCGCGCTTGGCTATGAAGACATCAATGACCATGACGAGTTGCGCCATGATCCTGTGCTGGCGGTTTTGTCCGGCCGGGTTGAGCCGAAACGTTCCGATTGTGCGGGCCTTGCCGGCAAGTCGACACTGAACCGGCTGGAGCATGCCCCTGAGGGCCTGCCCGGGCGCTATCACAGGATCACCCATGACGAGGCTGCGATTGAACACCTGTTCGTCGATCTGTTCGTGGAGGCGCATGGCAGGCCTCCAAAGCGGATTGTTCTTGATCTTGACGCCACCGATGACCGGCTGCACGGCCACCAGGAGGGGCGCTTCTTTCACGGCTATTATGATTGTTACTGCTACCTGCCGCTATACATCTTCTGCGGCCGCCAGTTGCTGGCGGCCAAACTGCGGCCAGCCAATATAGATGGTGCAGCCGGTGCGAAACAGGAGGTAGAACGCATCATCACCCGGATCCGGCAGTACTGGCCGGATACCGGCTTCCTGCTTCGGGCCGATTCCGGCTTCGCCCGGGAAGAGCTGATGGTCTGGTGCGAGCAAAACAAGGTGGATTATCTGTTTGGTCTTGCCCGCAACAGCAGGCTTGTGCAGTCCATCGGGAGCCACATGGCTGAGGCAAGGGCAGAGCATCTGGAAACCGGCAAACCGGCGCGCCGGTTTGCAGACTTCATGTACTCGACCCTGAAAGGCTGGTCATGCCGCCGACGGGTCGTCGGCAAGGCGGAATGCCTGGCAAAGGGCGCCAATCCGAGGTTTGTGGTCACCTCCCTCGAGCCCGGACAGGCAGGCACACGCGAACTCTATGAGGACATCTACTGTGCCCGCGGCGAGATGGAGAACCGCATCAAGGAATGCCAGCTTGATCTTTATGCCGACCGCACCTCGACGCGAACCATGCGCGCAAACCAGTTGCGCCTGTGGTTCGCCTCGTTTGCCTATGTGCTGGTTGAAACACTCAGGCGCCTTGGTCTCAAACACACAAGACTTGAAAACGCCACCTGCGGCTCCATCCGCCTGAAGCTGCTCAAGCTCGGCGCAAGGGTCAAGCACTCCGTGCGCCGCATCACTGTCTCCATGACCTCACAATGTCCCTATCAGGATGAGTTCGCACAGGCCCACGCCAGAATATGCGCTGCGGCGCCTCAAAGCCGCTGAACCTGAAACCCCTCCCGTCAACAACATGAGAAAATCCAGCCCAGACAAAACGCCGAAGCCACGGCGCGCAACTCTATGCGCATCTGCCAAACCCCGGGCAAGACACAAATAATACACATCGATGAATTGACGAACCTATCCCTGGTGAGAAATGCGGGCTAGGCGGCGGTTTTGGCCGCAAGTCCAAAGCAGACTTTGCCACCGAGGCTGCTTTCCTGGCGAAGGAAATCGGTGGTGCGGTAAAGCTGCAGTGGACACGCGAGGACGATATCCGAAACGGTTACAGCCATACTTCGTCGGTTGAGCGCATTGATGTTGGCCTGAATGCCGATAACAAAATTACCGCATGGCGCCATCGCAGCGCGGCGCCATCCTTCCTGTCAACATTTGTAAAGGATGAGGGTGTTCAGCACGAGATCGAAATTGGTATGGGCCTGGAGAATCTGCCATACGAAATCGAAAATATAAGCGCCGAGCAGTGCAAGGCATTTGCCCATACGCGCGTTGGCTGGTATCGCTCGGTGTCCAATATCCCGCGTGCTTTCGCTGTTCAGTCTGCAACTGCCGAACTGGCTTTGGAACTGGGCAAGGACCAGAAGGACTTCCTGCTGGAAATGATCGGTGCAGACAGGGTACTGGAAGCCAAAGCAGCAGGCCTGCCGGGCAAGTTCTGGAACCAGTACGAGCCGCAGGAGGAGTTTCCTTTCGACACCGCACGGTTGCGCGCAGTAACCGAGCTGGCCGCAGAAAGGGCCGGTTGGGGCAGGCAACTGCCAGAAGGTGAAGGTCTCGGCATTGCGGTTCACCGCAGCTTTGTTTCCTACATCGCCATGGTGGTCCACGCGAAGGTTGAAAATGGCACAGTCAAGGTGCCGGAAGTCCATGTTGCAGTTGATTGTGGTTTCGCAGCCAACCCGGAACGCATACGCTCACAGATGCAGGGCGCTTGCGTGTTTGGCATGTCAACCGCACTGTATTCAGGCTTGACCTTTGAAAATGGTGAGGTCCAGGAAGGCAATTTCAACGACTATCAAATGGTGCGATCCGACAACTTCCCGGAAGTGGTGCACACCCATATCGTGCCTCATCCGTTCTCGGTGCACGCAACAGGTGTTGGAGAACCCGGTGTTCCGCCATTTATTCCGGCGCTCACCAACGCAATATTCAACGCCAGCGGCCGGCGCATCCGCAACTTGCCGATAGCGGATCAACTCGCCTGAACCGGATTTCGCCAGCAACACCGGGAAGCGGTCAACTGACCGCTTCCCCAGCTTCTACAGTTTCGGAGTATAGCTTCAACGAGCTTGGAGCATCCGTGTTGATCAACCCATGCAGGACAATGGAATTGCATTGTTGCCGACACCTCTTTGCCTGTAATGCGTGATCCGGTATGTCACGCCGAGGGCGGGTTATCCAGCAGGGAAACAAGTGCGAATCTGCCCGACATACCAATTTCAGGGTTACCGGCATAATCCACTGATAAGAGCGTTGCATCTGAGACACCTCGCTACTGACCTGGGCGTCCCAGCCTCCGGATTCCGAAGCAGCAAATTCTTTGTTGTGCAGGCATCCTTGTGAACACCCGGTTCAATCCGGTTGCAAAAGAACTTGCCATACTGCAGCAATAGCAAAATGGGCCAATACGAGTACTCCCAGACAGGGCAAAGATGGCAAATACTGTTTCTCCAACTCTGAATTTGCGGCGCATGACGAAAAAGGACCGGAACCAGGCTGCCGCGCTTTCTGTCGGCAGTAGTCAGTTGCAGTTTGTTGACTCCATGCTGGTCGCCCTGAAAGCAACGGCGCCACATCGCGAAAGCTATGTCATCGAGTCCGATGATGCTATTGTGGGTTTCTTTCAGATCGATACACGGTCACCGGCCTTTGTCCGCCAACCATTGCTGGAATTGTGCCAGGTGGTGATTGACCAGAAACATCAAGGCCGCGGATATGGCAGACGCCTTATCCTGCTGTTACCTGCATTTCTGCGACAGTATTATCCGGATTCAAGTGGAGTTGTGCTGACGGTCAACTGCCGCAACAAATCGGCCTATCATGTATATGTTGCCGGGGGATTCCACGATACCGGCGAGATTTTCGCTGGCGGTCCGAGCGGACCACAACACATCATGTCAATCAGCTGGAGCGGCCTGACCTGAAAAGTGTTTCCGGCCAGAGCGACATGGGTTCACTTGAACTCATAATCCTGACCTAGCGCACCGTTACGACAACTGTCTGTACGCCGTTGTTGCCGAAACCCTGATTGTCCCAACGCGCTGCAAGCGGCTGAACCTGCCCGTTTTTGTCAGTTGCGCGGCATTGCAACACATGCTCGCCGGGTGCTGCATCCCAAAGCCAGTTCCAGCGTGTCCAGGCATATTGTGAATCAGGCGCAGTCAGGCTTGCGTCGTGCCAGATCCCGTCAACTGCAATCTGCACTTGTGAGATACCAACACCATTCCCGGACCATGCACGCCCCATGATTTCAATAGCACCGGTATCGGCTGTGCGATGGCGCGCATAAAAATCAGGAAATCCCGGCGGTATCATAAGTGACTTGACCCGAATTTCCTGCACGAAGCTGCCTTCGTCTTCCGCCTTGTCCCGAAAAATATAGGTACCCACCTGCTGTGGGCCGTCAAACATCCGATCAATTGCATCGATACGGGTTAGCCATTTTACACTTGCCATCCCATACCAGCCCGGCACCACCAGCCGCACCGGCGCACCATGTTGCGGCAACAGGGCGAGGCCGTTCATTTCATAAGCCAGCATAACCTCAGGCTGCAACGCATGTTCGCAAGACAATGACCGGCCAAAGTCGTGTTCACCAAACGAGTCCTGGCCATGATCAGCACCGTAGAAGACAATCTCGATGGCAGTTGGGTCTATTTCCACTCCCGCCAGTACGTCAGACAATCTCACACCAGTCCACTTTGCGGTACTGACGGCCTCGTTCTGCCAGGGCATGCTTTGATATCGCTTTTCAATATTGGCCCGGCCATTTCCGGCACACTCGAGTGTTACAGTCTGCGAGATTCGAGGTAACGATTTGAGGTCATCGAGCGAGAGAGAAATGGGCTGCTTAACCAGTCCACCAATTTCCAGCGCCCACTTGTCGGCTACCAGATATGGATAATCAAAATGGGTCAGCAGATAGTGCATCCCAACAGGCGTAACATCATGGCGCAACATCTCAAGCGGCATGCCCGAATTGCGATTTGCCAACGTTACTTCGGCGCGTGAGAAATCACCTTTTTTATGCTGTCGCAACTTGCCCATCTCTATATCATTCTCAAACCGGGTACGGTTTTTCCAATCGCGACCTGTCAGCACTTGCTAACAGAGGCGGTAATTAAGCTACACAGTTCCTCAATACGCAGGAAAATGGTGGTCACAGCAACACTTTACCGGCTAATTTCTCCCGATGGCCCTCGTGCCAGCGCCGATCAGTTGTTGCGAGAAAACGGACCAGTCAACCAGTGCGGCTCGGGTTCACAACACCCCGCAAATTTGCTCCAGCACCATGGAATCGTTCTTTTTTATTGGATTGCATTGCAACCACAATTGCCTAGTCAACATACCTTTCTCGGCGACGTTCGTGACGGCGATCATGCCTGCCGCCCCGATGCAGCTGGTTGTTCAGCAGGCCCAGTCCAATACCAATTCCGATATTGACAGCCGGATCATTATCGTCTGCCTTGTCGGGCCCTTGGTCATGCTGAATATGCTACAAATTTTCGTACGCAAGGTCAGCTTTGTAATTTGTTCGTAAGTTAACGTCACCACATAATCGCCCACACTCGAACATAATTTTACCCGATTCTTTACTCGTTTAAACCTGATTCGATATTCACAATCTGCGGCTGAAAATGGGATGGCGCGGCGTGTAAGTGTACGTAGAGTTGCGTATAGTCTTACCCAGGGGCTTGGTGTTTAAGCCGGGCAAAGGGGTCATATGTTTCGGTTGCTTTCTGCGGCGGTTGCTGCACTGTTTTCTCTCGCTATCATCAGCATTGTGTCAATCGGATCAGTTTTGGCGCAAGCTCATTCTGACAAGGTCGAGGCAGTCAACAACGATACCGTAAGCGTCATATCGGGCGGTATCGGTGGAACCTATATCAGGATTGCAGCAGACCTCCAGGCTGAACTGGACGACATAGACAATCTCAGAATACTGCCAATAGTGGGCAAAGGTTCCGTCAAAAACATCGAGGACCTGTTGTATTTACGTGGCGTCGACATCGCCATCGTGCAGTCTGATGTGCTGACATATTTGCGCAACCAGAAAGTGCACGACGATATCCAGAACCGGGTGAACTACGTCACCAAGCTCTACAACGAAGAATTTCATCTGATTGCACGCCGTGATATCACGGACATCAAGCAGCTGCGCGGCAAAAAGGTGAATTTCGGCGGCAAGGGGTCTGGCACCTACATGACCGCCGAAACAGTTTTTGGCGCGCTTGGAATCAAGGTGCAACCATTCACTCACGGCTATGAGGATGCCCTGGAAAAAGTCCGCACTGGCGAGATTGACGCCATGGTTTATGTGGCCGGAAAGCCCGCCTCAATTTTCACTGCTGTCAAGAAGGACGCCGGATTGCACATTGTGCCCGTCCCATACACAGCTGAGCTTCAACAAAGCTACCTGCCTGCCAAACTAACTGCAAAGGACTACGCAAGTCTGGTGGATACCGGCAAACCGGTTGATACCATCGCTGTTGGAGCAGTCATGGCAGTGTTCAACTGGAAGCCCAAAACGGGCCGCTACTATCGTGTAAAGCGCTTCATCGAAAGCTTCTTCAGCCGGTTTGACGAGTTTCAGAAAGCTCCCAGGCACGACAAATGGCGCGAAGTGAACTTGGCGGCGGAATTGCCTGGCTGGCGCAGATATGCAGTGGCGGAAGACTGGCTGGCTGCAAACAAGCCCAAGACAGTCAGCAATGAACCGACCGACCAGCAACGCAGACTGTTCAAGGCATTTCAGGCCTATCTTGAAAGCCAGGGCCGGACGGTTGTACTCAGTCAGGCTGATCAAAAGGAGCTCTTCAACAAGTTCATTCAATGGAATGAAACTGTTACGAACGCAAATTAGAGACAAAACCGGGCAAACCGGGAGCAGAGTGATCCAACGAGATCACGTGCAAAACAGGGAAAATGGGTCATGGCAAATACAGCTGATAATCGGCGGAAAACACTCGAGTCACTACGGATTGACTTGGCCGAAATGGGTGACGAAATCTGGAGTGAACGCACGGTATCGAACCTTGATGACGATGCACTCAATGTTGACGCCAAAACGGCATCTTCAAAGCGTGAGACAGCTGCGAGCGAGAGCGAAAGTCATGATGAGACAGACCAGCACACAAAAGCCACTTCGCCCGCTCAACGATCAAATGCGGCAGCTGGTCGGCCTGCACGGGCTACAAAATTCAGGACCCGCGAAGAAATATTCGAGCACCGCATGTCCGTTATGGCACATCGCCGCGCTCAGCTTGAAGCTCACCGCAACAGACAGACCCGCAAGTGGTTTGCATTCACGTGTACTTTGATGTTCATAGGCGCCAGTGGCCTTGGCGGGTTCTATTACAAATCCAATGACTGGAAGTTCCTCTCGTCTTACAAACTCGCCACTTCCGACATACAAAACGTGGAGGTTGCTACTGTCCTGCGTGAAGATATCACTGCCGGGCAATCATCCAGTTCACACTTCCAGAATGCATCGGCTCTGGCGATACTGCAGCCGGCAGTCGCCGAACAGCCTGTCAGGGAAGTGACTGACATTCCGGTGTTGAAAACGCCGCAACAGCTGGAGACCCTGGTAGAAAAGATTACCGGACAAACGCCTCGCGAACCGGTTGCCCCGCAAGTAAAATCACAAACTCCCCCTGCCTCTCAGCCCATCGTAGCCACGGTTGCTGCGGCGAAACCCGCATCGCAAGACAAACCACCAGTAAAGGAGGTAGCTGCGGTGCAAGAGGTAGCTGCAGTACAAGAGGCAGCTCCGGTCTCCACAAGAATGGTGCGCATCGCCCCGACCGCCATGCCGGCGCCTCCGGAGGCAAATTACAATCTGAACAAGACACAGACTGAGGCAGCACCCAACGACTCGGCGGGTGAGTTGATCATGGTTCCGGTGGAAACAGAGACGGCCCAGCCAACACAGGCCGTTGCCAGCCTGTCGCCGGAACTTACCAGTCCAAAAGCGAAATCAGGTCCGCCGGTCAACAATGAAACAACACGCAACGTTGACGATCCGGCTACTGAAACCGCTCTGAGCCCGCCTCCAAAGACACTTGCTCTGGACACTCCTGCAGTGACTGAAAAGGCATCAGACAAGGATGTTCTCAATTCTCTGCAGGCCAGCGTAGACAAGGACGTCGGCGTATTGCTGCAACGCGGAGATCAACTTCTGCTGCTTGGTGATATCGTGTCGGCTCGCCAGTTGTATCAACACGCATTCCAGCAGGGCAACCAACGGGCAGCAGCAAGGATAGGATCAACCTATGATCCGCGAATTTTTGCACAGTTGGGAGTACACGGCCTGAAGCCGGATTCGGAGCTGGCCCTTGACTGGTACAACAAGGCTATCGATGCAGGTGACGAAAGTGCCAGGCAAACAGCGCAAACACTCAGCGCGCAGATTGGCAAGCCTTGAAGCAGATCAATTCATAGGGTTGTTTCCACTCACGACTGTGGAAATACGTCAGAAACAGTAACACCCGCGACTTCGATTGCCTGAATCGAAATCGCGGGTGTCATACTCTCACCCACCGTGAAAATCCCTGCAATCCTCCGAAATCATGCTTGACAGTTGATTGGCAAGTGGCCTGCGCTCGCTAAATGATAGCTTGCCAAGTAATACCAGATCCCTGTAACAGCGACCCATTGCATGGGATCATAGCGGTTCACTCGGGCAGGCGCAGTGCGCAGCGCGATGTGGTGCATCGGGCAAGCATTGCAACGCACCCGATGTGCCGCTATGACCCACCCGGAGGGCCGGGCGCTTTTTCCCGCCAGCTACGTTGCGCGCCGCTTGTGGTACATGTACCACGGCGCGACACGCGCCTTGCCGGCGGAAAAAATCGCTCCGGTGAAATGGGTCGCTGTTACTGGGATCTGGTATAAAGCATCACTGCCCAGCTTCTGCGCAATTGTTCACCCGAAAGTTGTCTGCTATCGATGTGATCAATCGAAAAAGCTTCCTAAAGTGAGTGGGTCATGAACGTGCTGGGTCTCAACATGCCGCGGTTACCTGAATTTTTGACCTATGTTCCATTGGTCAAGACCGGAGAGGACAAGGGCAAGTACATCAGGCTGGCGTTGATGACCGCCATGGTGTCGGTGTATTTAGAGGTAATTCCCTTCGAGTTTACTCCCGAGGCATTCCCCTGGATACTCCCGATAGCCTTGACCTTATTCGCAACCGTCGTGTTTTGCGCAACCTTGACGGAAAAATACAGCCGGATTGCAGTAGCACTCTTCAGTATATGGTTTTCGTACAATGTTCTTACGGACTGGGCGGCTCAGGCAAATCATGGCTGGCTGGCGTTCTGGACAATACCGGTCGCGATCCTGTTCGCCAAATGGTGGGAACAACCACTTTACGCGAATTATCTGCGTATAACACTCGGCATTGTCATGATTGGCGCTGCTGCACAGAAACTTCTTGCCGGCACCTATCTTGACGGTTCCTACATCGCCTATCTGAGCCACTTCGGGACGACGACCGAGAACATGTTTCGTTTTCTCTGCTCCGATGATACGCTGAATACACCTTGTGGCTGGCACAGGTTTCTCGGCACTTTCATCGTCTTTTGGCAAATTGGCGTAGGTTTACTGCTGCTGGCAGGTGTCCGTTCATTGCTGTTCTTGTTGATTGAAGTCGGTTTTCTGCTTGGTGCCGGTTTATTCGCAGACGAAATGAATTTTCAGGTTTTGAACGTTGCGTTGCTCTGTATCGCCTTTAAAGTCGGGATGTCATACATATTGTTCATCCTGTGTGCAGCCCTGTTGTTGATAGATCTGCATGGCATCGGGGAGTTCGTGGCCTATGTTGTTTAGGTCGCCATTCTCGTATGCAGACGGCGGTTCCGTCCGCATGGCCATAATTGTATGCCTTTTGTTCCTGCATTCAGCATGGATTGTCTTTCACTTGAACCTGGTATCACGGGAAATTATTAACCCGTGGAAACTGGGCGGCTATGGCATGTATACTGGTGTTGATCCAGAATCGAGACTGCACTTGTTTGACACACGGATTCCGGAGTTCGAGATTCCACCTAATGTGTACAAATATTGGAACATCTACACTGACAACTGGTATTTCATTTTTCGCTGCGAGCCCATCACGGTTGCTTCCCTGCAGACATTTCTCAAGGAGAATCCGCGATTTGTCGGTGTTCCCCTGAGATTTATAGTAACGGAAAACAAGCTGCTGCGAGATCCGATTCGGGAAGAACGGCAACCTCATGCTATTCTTGAGATCCGGTGGACCGGGCAAAGGACATTGGATTATGCAGGCAAGATATGCGGCAAATTATTCCGCGGAAAGTTTGAACTCGAACCGTGACAATTGTCCCAAATCATTGTCGCGAATGACGGAGTTTGTCCGATTTGCCGCAACACTCACTTCGCAATAATCAACGCTTTTTTCAGCACAGCGGCGTTGCCAATGTGATTTGCCAGGATCAGTATGAGGCGGGTGTTGAACGCTTGGCTGTCTTCATCATTCAATCCCTCATGCGCCCTTAAGAGTTCAGCATAAAAGTCATCATGCCGGGCAATGTTTGGTGTGGTAACAAGTCGCTCATTGTGTGACATTGCGGTTTCCTACGTTTTGGGCAAGTTCCGAGGCGATGGCCGTCAGCACCGATTGTTTCGAGAAGTGCGTCCATCTGGCTGCTATGTGCTGGTCTGGCCTGAGCAGATAAACAGCACTTGCTTCATCGCCAAGATACCGTTGCCGAAGAAATTCACCAGGCTTCAGATCAACAACGGTCACGAGATCCGGTAACGGCTCGCCCTCAGGCCTCACTTCCCCGATAAACAACAAGGTGAAACATCCTCCCGCTGCATTCAGCAGCCACCCGCCATCAGTTGGCGCATCCAGGGCAGGTGCTCCCGGGCGTGTGCTGTCAGGAAACCGGTGTTTGATCTGGTCTTCGCTCTCAGCAGTTGCATAACTGCAGGGCAGCGACAGGCGGCCTGAATTCACCAGTGCCCTGGCAAAATCCAGCTTGCCGGCCAACTGCAGGACGGCATCGCGAAATCGCTTCTCCATGGCAGACTTCGGTGTCATGAAAGACGTCGCGCGTGCCGAGTTGATCAGATTTTCTTCCGCCGCTGCGACCCGCTCCGTATTGTATGTCTGAAGCAACCGGTCTGGTGCATTGCCGTCAAGTATCTGCGCAAGCTTCCAGCACAGATTGTCCACATCCTGAATACCGCCATTGCCGCCACGGGCGCCAAATGGCGAGACCACGTGGGCTGAATCACCGGCAAATATTATCCGGTCATGTACAAAACGGTCCAGCCTTGCGCATTGAAAGGAATAGATTGACACCCACTCCAGTTCAAATAGCCGGTCTCCCATCATTGCCTTGATGCGCGGAATGACTTTTTCCGGTTTGGCCTCCTCGTCAAGATCTGCATCCCGTCCCAGTTGCAGGTCGATGCGATAGATATTGTCCGGCTGTTTGTGCAGCAGTGCTGATTGTCCTGAATGAAATGGCGGTTCAAACCAGAACCAGCGTTCAGACGGAAAATCGGCTTTCATTTCAATGTCAGCAATCAAAAAGCGTTCATCGAACTGAATTCCTTCAAATGACAGCCCGAGCATCGAACGCACCGCAGACCGCGCACCGTCGCAAGCGACCACATATCTCGCTTCCAGCGCATAACCGCCATCCGGTGTGGAAATCCGTACCGCAACAGTATCTTCACGCTGCTCGACGCCAACCACCTTGTTGTTCCATCGCAGGTCAATCAGTTCCGGGAAGTCGGCACATCGCTCGACCAGAAACTGTTCGACGTAATACTGCTGCAAATTGATGAAGGCCGGCATTTTGTGCCCTTCCTGCTGCAACAGGTCAAAATTGTATACTTCACGCTCGTGATGAAACAACCGTCCAACCTTCCAGGTCACGCCCTTGTCGACCATGCGGTCGCCAACGCCGAGCCGGTCAAAGACTTCCAGGGTGCGCTTGGCCCAGCAAATGGCCCTGGAGCCGGCAGAAACAACATTGTTGTCATCCAGAACAACAGAACGAATACCGTGCAGCGCCAGATCGATCGCCGCACTTAGACCGACCGGTCCGGCACCGACAATGGCCACCGGATATGTACCAGCGTCTTCACCAGACAGTTCCGGCGGAGTGCAATAGTCGAATGACTGGTAGTCGTACCTGCTCATCAGCTAGCCTTGCAATGCTTGCCACATTTCCCTGTCGCGGGCAGCCGTCCAGATGCGCGGCGTGTCAATATCGCGAGCCTCATCAAATGCACGCGCCACATTGAACGGCAGGCAGTGTTCATAGATGGCATAGTCAGAGAATTTTGCATCGCACTGTTCGCGACAGGCTTCGTAGGCCGCTTTCAGATCTCCGCCTTTCACCGCAACCTTGGCAACCGGGCTATATGTCGACTGGATGAAATCCGCCGTAAGATCCAGCGCCTCACCAACCTTCTCGCGACCGACCAGTGCATCGCCCCTGCCAGGCGCGACCGCGTCAACATCCCAGTTACGTATGGTCTCGAGAGTATCCGGCCAATCGTGGAAATGCCCGTCACCGCAATAGCACGCTGACTTGTACTCGACGATATCGCCGGTAAACATCACATTGGAGTTCCGGCACATACGCCACGATGTCTCCAGCCGTATGTGCCCGGCCAAGAAACATCAGGTCAATGCGCCGGTTGCCAAGGTAGACCGTCATCCGGTCATTGAACGTGGTTGTGGGCCAGGTCAGGCCAGGAATGCTCTCGTGGCCCTGAAACAACCGTGGAAACCGTTCAAACTCCGATTCCCAGTCCTCTTGTCCACGCTCGGCAACCATTCCCCTTGCCATCTCGGACATGACGATTTCCGATGCCTCATATGCAGATGCCCCAAGCACCCGCACCGCGTGATAGTGGCTCAGAACGACGTGCCTGATCGGTTTGTCCGTAACTGTCCTGACTTTTTCGATAACCTTGCCGGCCAGCCGCGGCGTTGCCTGTGCATCGACGATCATGACACTGTCGTCGCCAATGATGACACCGGTGTTTGGATCGCCCTCGGCAGTAAATGCGTACAGGTTGTCGCCGATCTCGTTGAAGGAAATCTTCTTCTCTTCCATGTCACCGGTGGACGCGAACTGTTTAACCATCGTATCTGACAACCTTCTGTGTGATTGAACCAAATATTGAGCCGCCGTCTTCTGCTGCCATTTGGATGTCTACGATATCTCCAAATGACATGAACTCAGTATATGCCGTTCCGCAGTGGATTGTTTCTACCATTCGAAGCTCTGCAATACAGGAATATCCATTGCCGCCTTCTGCAATCGATTTGCCGGGCGATCCGTCGGTTCCCCTGTTTGAAACCGTGCCGGAGCCGATTATGGACCCGGTATGTAGTGGTCGGGTGCGCGCCGCGTGAGCAATCAGCTCGCCAAAATCGAACGTCATGTCCAATCCTGCATCCGGCCTGCCAAACACAGCGCCGTTCAGGCTTGAAACCAGCGGCAGATGCACCTTGCCGTGCCGCCACGCGGTTCCAAGCTCATCTGGTGTGACAGCAACCGGCGAAAAGGCCGTGGAAGGCTTGGCCTGGAAAAAGCCAAACCCTTTTGAAAGTTCGCCCGGAATGAGGTTTCGCAGGGAGACATCATTGACCAGCATGATCAATGCAATGTGGCTGAGCGCATCTTTCGCCGGGATTCCCATCGGCACGTCATCAGTGATGACGGCAATCTCGGCTTCGAAATCGATACCCCAGGCCTCATCTGCCAGAACAATGTCACCATGTGGGTCAAGAAAGCTGTCTGATCCGCCCTGGTACATGAGCGGTTCTGACCAGAAACTTGCAGGCATTTCCGCGCCACGCGCCTTGCGGACCAATTCCACATGGTTGACGAATGCAGACCCATCTGCCCATTGAAAGGCCCGCGGAAGCGGTGACCGGCATCTGGACTGATCAAACGGCTGACCATCTGCGGCCTGGTTTTCAAGCAGCACGGCACGCCCGGTCAGCACCGGCATGACAACATGCCAGTTGTCCAGCGCTTGCTGAAGTGTAGGCGCGACATCTGCCACAGACGTACACCGTGACAGGTCCCGTGTGACTATTACAAGCGAACCATCTCGGCTGCCGTCTGCCAGTGATGCCAGTTTCATTGAGCAATCACTGTGAGCGCTCGCCGGTAAAACGCTTCTCCAGACCGCTCCAGCAGTTGGCATAATCAGCTTGCAGGGTTTCAAGTTCAGCAGCGTATTTTGTCAGATGCTGTGGAAATCTGGTTTCAAACATGAAGGCCAGGGTGTTCTCAAGCTTGTGGGGTTTGAGTTCAACCGAACTTGCTTTCTCGAAAGCCTCGACATCGGGTCCGTGCGGCAGCATGCAGTTGTGCAGGCTCATCCCGCCGGGCAGGAAACCTTCCTCCTTCGCATCATATACGCCTTTGATCAGTCCCATGAACTCCGACATTATGTTCATGTGATACCATGGCGGCCGGAATGTATGTTCTGCAACCGCCCAGCGCTCCGGAAAAATGACAAAGTCGATGTTGCCTGTGCCGGGACTTTCCGAAGGTGCGGTAAGAACAGTAAATATGGACGGATCCGGATGGTCAAACAGCACGGCATTCACCGGCGAGAAGGTTCTCAGATCATATTTGAAGGGCGTGTAGTTGCCATGCCAGGCAACCACATCGAGCGGTGAATGATCTATCCCGGTCGCATACAGTCCACCACACCATTTCATAATGACCGTATGTGGCTCATCCCGGTCCTCAAATGCCGCCACCGGTGTCTTGAAATCACGCGGATTTGCCAAGCAATTGGCGCCGATCGGCCCGCGCTCCGGCAACGTAAATTTCGCACCGTAGTTTTCACAAACATACCCGCGCGCCGGACCTTCAATAACCTCTACCCGGAATTTCATGCCACGTGGTATGAGGCAAATTTCCGACGGCCCCACGTCCAGCCTGCCCATTTCCGTAAACACCAGAAGTCGTCCCTGTTGTGGCACCAGCAGCAATTCGCCATCAGCGTTGAAAAAACTCTCGTTCTTCATGGTTCTGTTGGCAAAAAACAGGTGAACCGCCATCCCCGTCTGGGTGTTCACATCACCTGCCGTGGTTACGGTGCGAATACCTTCGACAAATGATACATCGCCTTCCGGAAACGGCGGAGGATTCCAGCGCAGTTGTGCAGGCGGCAGGTCGTGAGCACCCAGGCATGGCGCCGTTCTCCAGCCGGTAAGGTCAACTGCCTTGAACTGTGCGACATGTTTCACCGACGGACGGATGCGATACAGCCAGGATCTTTCGTTTTGTCCGCGCAATGCCGTGAACGGTGACCCTGACAATTGCTCTGCATAAAGGCCATAGGCGCAGTTCTGCGGCGAGTTCTGGCCCTGTGGCAACGCGCCTGGCAACGCCTCGGTCTCGAAATCATTACCAAAGCCCGGCTGATACTCCAGTTGCATGACGTCAAATCCAAATGATTACAATCGCTTCGAAACTGGGATAAGAATGATGGTTGCATTTGTAACTATCAAGAGAGTTGTGTGATGCAGAAACTGCAACTGGAAAAATTTTTGCCTTACAGGTTGAACCGCGCAGCAGCGGCCGCGAGCACTCAGCTGTCATCTGTTTACCGGAGCAAGTACGGGCTGACCGTTCCTGAATGGCGAACCCTTTCCACACTGGCTCAATTCGGCGAACTGACGGCAAAGCAGATTGGAGCACATTCCTCCATGCACAAGACAAAGGTCAGCCGCGCGGTCAGTTCGCTCAACACCAGACGCTGGTTGTCGCGTGAACGCGATGACACCGACCGGCGGCTGGAAAAACTGAACCTGACCGCCCGTGGCCAGCAGGCCTACAAACAACTTGAACCGCAGATGCTGGGGTTTGAAGTCGAACTGCTGTCGCGTCTGACCTTGCCTGAGAGAAAAGCCCTGATGCACGGCATGTCCATCCTGGAAAAGGCGCTGGGCGTAATTGACGACTGATACCAGATCTCAGAACAACTCCAGCACAAACAATGCAATTGCCGGAAATGCCAACAGCAGGGCAACGCGCACAAAATCGGAAATCAGGAACGGCACCACCCCCCTGAAGCTGTCGGCCAGCGGCACATCACCTGCCAGCTTGTTGATCACAAACACATTCATTCCCACAGGTGGCGTAATCAACCCCACCTCTACAACAATCAGCACAATAATGCCGAACCAGATGGCCGTATGTTCAGCGCTCAGGCCAAAATCAAGCGCACTGATGATGGGGAAGAAAATCGGAATGGTCAAAAGTATCATGGACAGCGCATCGATCACGCAGCCCAGCACCAGGTACAGAAGCAGTATCAAGATCAGGATCATCATGGGCGACAGACCGGAACTGCCGATGGTTTCAGCCAGTGTTTGCGGCAACTGCGTTTGAGACAGAAACGCATTGAAAATATCCGCGCCCAGCAGGATCATGTAGATCATGCCGGTGGAAACTGCAGTGCCGGTAAGGGCCTCCTTGAGACCAGCCAGACGCATACCATTGGCCAACGCTGTAACCCCCACTCCGATTACGCCGAAGGCAGCCGCCTCGGTCGGTGTGAAAATGCCGCCATAGATGCCGCCAATAACCACAACGAAAATCACGACCGCCGGCGCCGAACCCGTCAAGGCCTCCCGGATTTGCGTCTTGCTGAGAGGATTACCTGCAGGGCCGGCTTCCGGGTTCAGCCGCACATATATAGCGATTGCGACGAGATACCCGGCAGCGGCAAGCAGCCCCGGGACGAATGCCGCCAGAAACATCTTGGCGACATTCTGCTCTGTCAGGATCGCGTAGATCACCAGAATGACGGAAGGTGGAATAAGAATCCCCAGTGTTCCGCCTGCTGCCATGGTACCGGTTGCAAGTGCATCGGAATAGTTGTGACGTTTCATTTCAGGCAGCGCCACCTGCCCCATTGTGGCAGCCGTTGCCAGGGAAGATCCGCATATGGCGCCAAACATTGCGCATGCCCCGATGGAAGCCATCGACAACCCACCGCGAAACCGGCCCAGTGCTACATTGGCTGCATTGAACAACGCCTTGGACATGCCTGAATGGGTCGCAAGGTGCCCCATCAGCAGGAACAACGGGACAACCGAAAGCGAGTACGACGACATCTGGTAGTAAGGGCTGGTTTTCAGATACCCCAGCAGTGGAATCCAGCCGGAAACCGCGACATATCCGGCAGCCCCCGCCAAAAACATTGATATGGCGATGGGTACGCGAAATGCCATCATCAACAGCATTGACGCAATCGCAACCAGGCCCAGAACAGGTCCGCTCATGACACGGTTTCCGGTGATGCCGGACCATCTGACGCGTCATCGCGGTCGCGAAGTGAACGTACGGCAGTCAGTATGCCGACGGCACTCAGCAGAGCCATGGACGGTACCACAACAAGAAAGGCCCACCAGGTGCCAACCTGCAGAACCATGGTCTGGTCATTGCTCGAATACAGGGAAATGCCACCTGCACAAAGTCGCCACGTCATGAGCATGGCAACGAGCGTCAGCAAGGCGCATCCTGCCGTGTCCAGCCAGCGCCGGACGCCAGGTGGCGCCTTCAGGGTAAAGAAGTCGACAATCACATTGCCCTTGTTCAACTGGCAGTATGGCAGGAACAGCGAGACTGCCATCGCACATCCTATTTCGACAATCTCAAAGTCGCCGGCCAGCGCGCTGCCAAAAAACTTCCGCCCCAGTACGCTGAAAACGGTCACCAGCGCGATGGCACACAGTACAAGTCCGCCAGCCAGGGCAAATGCATCGCAAAGCCGTTCAACCGACTTTGCGACGCGAGCAGAGAAAGCACTCCTTTGGCCACTGATACCCATACTCTAGATGCTATCCGGCCCGGTAAGATCCACAATCACTTGCTGTATTTCTCGAGCAGTGCATTGGCAGCATCGTACAGTTTCTGGCCGTCAGCCCCCATGTCAGTAATCCACGTCTGGGTAACCGGTTTGGTGATTTCGCGCATCTTTGCGATGTCGCTTTCACTCAAATCAATAATCGGATTGCCGTTGGCGACGGCAAGCGCCTCGCCTGGTTTTTCCGCCTCATCCCAGGCCTCTCCGATTTTCCTGGCCATGGCCATGCCGGAATTGTCATCAATGACCTTTTTCAGGTCATCAGGCAGGCCTTCATACTTTGCCTTGTTCATTGCATAGACGAAGACTGCAGTATAAAGGCCACGCGGGCCAGGTGTTCTTGTGTGGTTTGGCGCCAGTTCCTGTATCTTGAGCGCCGGAACAATCTCCCAGGGGATCACTGCGCCGTCCACCACCTTTTTCGACAGGGCTTCCGGCAGAGCAGGTACAGGCATGAATACCGCCGATGCGCCGAGTTCTCCGAGAGCGTCTCCAATGCCGCGATTGGGCGCCCGCATCTTGAGCCCCTTAAAATCATCTACCGTCTTGATCGGTTTATCGACGGTGTGAAACAGGCCTCGTGCGTGTGTGTGAAATTCCAGGACATGCACGTCTGAAAACTCTTCCCTTGCATAGGTTTCATAATATTCCTGGACCGCCTGGGACGTGGCTGTGGCGTCGGAAACCATGAACGGCAGTTCGAACACGGCGATCCTTGGAAACCTTCCGGGAGAGTAGCCAGGCAAAGCCCAGACGATATCGGCTACGCCATCGCGGACCTGATCCATGAGTTGCGGCGGTTTTCCGCCAAGCTGCATTGCCGGATAGATTTCGACCTTGATCCGCCCGCCGGACTGACTTTCCACAGCCTCTTTCCACGGCACCAGGACTTTTGCATGGGTCGTTGCCTGCGGTGGCAGGAAATGATGTACCTTCAGCGTCACTTCCTGAGCCAGTGCGGACAGGCTGGAAAGCGCCATGCCTGACAACAGCACGCCGGCACATAGTGTTGATTTAATACCAAATTTCATGATCGAGGGTCCTCCCGGGACATTACCATTATTATAGCGCCATCAACCTGCAGTGTGACGCACATGTTTTAACCCGGCAAAGGTGATAGTTTCTTTTGTAACTATCAACCCCTTCACCTTCTGCAACGGTACCGACGCGAGTCAGTAAAGGCTCGCCCGGCCATCCAAAAGTTCTCCCGCTGTCATACGTGGGAACAAGGCGCATCCTGTTTCACGCTCGCGCCATCGAGATTGAAATGCTGCGGGTATACGCCCGACAAAAACCGGAAAACAATGCGCGCAGCAGACTTCCGGCTGAAGGAATCGGAATGCAGAAGATAATCGGTCCACATTCCCTCCAGCAGGGCCAGGGTACCGTGGGTTGTATCCCTGGCGAACCTGGCTGGTTCCGGTTCACCCTGTTCGGTTGCGATTTCGACAAAGGCATCGAAGATGATGTCACGCAACTGATCGTCGCGGGTATCGCTGAACTGGGTTATGGCCTTGTTGGCGTGAGCTTCACCACGAAATGCAAACCAGATTTTTACGGTTCTTTCGTTCAGGATGGCCTCACCCAAATCACTCAGAACAACCGTTTCAATGATCTGCTGCGGCCGTGTTCCGGCCGTTGCCAGTTGTTCGGAGAGGTTTCGGTAATAAACTTCGGCTGCATGCCTGGCAGCAGCAACCAGCAGTGAACCCTTGTTCTCAAAATACAGATGCACCATGCCGCGTGACAAATTCGCCCGGGCGACAATTTCGCTTACCGATGTGCTCGAAAAGCCGACATCCACGATTGATTCAAGTGTTGCTTCAATCAACAGGCGGCGGCTGTCCTCGCTGGAATACCTGCGTGGCTGGCGATCATCCTGTTTCAAATTCTCGGTTGTACTCAACTTGCTGTTCGCCCGGACTTGCACCGTCCCCTGTCGCGTGCGGCGCAACTATAGGATGAATTGACTCCTGGCCGCAATCACGGCATAAAATGAATGTACGTCCATAAATCGAAATTTTCAATGACTGGAGCACTTGCATGGCAAATGGCGGTAAGTACTCGATACTTTTTGAACCGGTAAAAATCGGCCCGGTTACAGCACGCAACCGGTTCTATCAGGTACCCCATTGTTGTGGACTTGGCCATTTGCGCCCACGTGCCCATGCCGCAATGCGGGCCATGAAGGCTGAAGGCGGCTGGGCAGTGGTCAGCACCGAAGAAGCGGAAATCCACCCGTCGTCCGATCTGTCGCCGTTTCCGGAGCAGCGTATCTGGGACGATCACGACATACCGGCCCTGCGCCTGATGACGGACGCAGTGCACGAAAAAGGCGCGCTTGCCGCAATAGAACTGGCCCACAACGGAAGTCACTCCGCCAATCACCTGACCAGAACACCCGTCCTGTCGCCTTCTGAAACGTCTATCGACCTGGTTTATCCGAAGCAGGCAAGAGCAATGGACAAGTCGGACATCCGGGCCTTTCGCAAATGGCACAGGGATGCAGCATTACGTGCGAAGCGGGCCGGTTTCGATATCGTCTATGTATATGCCGGTCACCGGATGACGCTGGCGCATCATTTTCTCCTGAAGCAATGCAATGACCGGACCGACGAGTATGGCGGCAGCCTTGAAAACCGCGCCCGGTTGACCCGGGAACTGCTCGAGGACACCAGGGATGCTGTCGGTGACAGTTGCGCAATCGCGTTGCGCCTGGCTGTCGATGAAATGATGGGGCCATCTGGAATGCAGGCGTCCGCCGAAGGCCGCGAGGTCGTCGAAATGCTGGCTGAAATCCCCGACCTTTGGGATGTCAATGTGTCCGGCTGGTCGAATGATTCAGTGACAACCAGGTTTCAGCCCGAAGACGGCTACCAGACTTCCTGCATTGATTTCGTCAAGCAGTTGACTTCCAAGCCGGTGGTGGCGGTCGGCCGGTTGAGTTCGCCTGACATGATGGCGTCGATGGTCAAAAACCGCATTGTCGATTTCATTGGTGCGGCGCGTCCATCCATTGCCGATCCCTTTCTGCCTGCAAAGATAAGAGACGAAAGGGTTGAGGAAATTCGCGAATGCATCGGATGCAACATCTGTGTGTCCTGCGATAACCTGGGAATTCCAATTCGCTGTACGCAAAACCCCACCATGGGTGAGGAATGGCGGCGGGACTGGCATCCGGAACAAATCGCTGGCAAAGGCCGCGAGCAGGATGCGCTTGTCGTAGGCGGCGGGCCTGCAGGCCTTGAATGCGCCATGCAGCTCGCAAAACGCGGCTATGAGGTAACCCTGGCAGAAGCCACCGGCGAACTCGGAGGCCGCGTGACAGCAGAATCGGCCCTTCCCGGCCTTGCAGCCTGGAAAAGAGTTGCTGATCACCGGACTTATGACCTTTCCCAGCGAGGCAATGTACAGGTGTTCCTGGACAGCAAACTGGAAGCCGCACACATTGGCGAACTGGGCATTCGCAATGTTTTCATCGCAACAGGATCAATCTGGCGCCGCGACGGCGTCGGCAGGAGTTCCAGAACCCCCCTCGAAATCAGCAACGGCGCGTCAGTCTTTACACCCGACGATATAATGGCAGGCAAGCTGCCTGCTGCCGGGCCGGTTCTGATCTATGATGATGATCAGGCCTATCTGGCTGGAGTGATTGCCGAACACCTGGCCGTGTTGGGAAGAAAGGTCAGTTTCGTGACGCCGGCCAGCATGGTATCTCCGTGGACCCAGACAACGCTGGAGCAAACTAGAATTCAAGCTTCGTTGCTGGATAAGGATGTCAGTATCCTGTCGCATAGACAGTTGACGGTGATTGGGTCGGATCACTGTGAAACCGCCTGCACATTCACCGGGAAAATTCAGGCAGTTGAGTGTGCCGCGGTTGTTCTGGTCACAGAAAGGCACCGGGCGAACCAGCTGCTTGACGAATTGAAACTCGCCGCAGACACCAAAGACGGGCCGCAACTCACGACGCTTGAACTCATCGGTGACGCGGCAGCACCCGGTCTGATCGCCGACGCCGTCTATTCCGGCCACAAGGCCGCGCGTGACTTTGAACAGGACAGGGCAGAAGTTGAATCGGCCATATTCAGGCGGGAAATCATCGCCTTGTCGGATATCTGAAAGGCAGCTTCAGTATGGAAACAACATTTGATCAGATGACGCTCGCCTCGGTGAAGCAACTGGCCAGCGACCGCCGGCCCGGCTTCGCGCTTCCCCGCAGCTTCTACACTTCACCGGCAGTTTTTGACCACGATATAAAATCGTTCTGGAGCAACAGCTGGATCTGGGCCGGTCATGAAAGTCAAATCCCGGAACCCGGCAACTTCTTCAGGTTCGACTACGGAACCGAATCCATCATTGTGGTGCGTGACAGGCACGGCAAGATACATGCGCATGTCAATGTCTGCCGTCACCGGGGTTCAAGAATATGCCTTGAGGCATCCGGCAAAACCTCGGTGCTGTCTTGTCCCTATCACGCCTGGACATACGATCTTGATGGCAGCTTGCGGACCGATCGCGCTATGGGCGAACAATTTGATCGTGCCGACTACAGCCTGTTTTCAGCCAGTCTGAAAATATTCCAGGGCCTGATTTTTGTGTGCCTGTCCGGCGACCCGCCGGATCTTTCACCAGCACTCGGGCGTCTTGCACCGCTAACCAGGCCTTTCGGATTTGAAAACCTGAAAGTGGCCCATTCTGCGTCCTACCCGGTGCCTGCCAACTGGAAGCTGGCCCTGGAAAATTATCTGGAATGTTATCACTGTGCGCCTGCGCACAAGGAGTACTCCCGCTCCCACAGTTTGAAGGACCCGGCATCAATGAGCGGGGAACTGCTGTCGGTGCTGGAAGAAAATTCCCGGCAGGCAGGCCTTCCGGCAACCGTACTGAACGAGACCGGGCCGGATGCCGCAACCACTGGCTGTGATATCTATTATCGGCGATACCCGCTGTATCCGGGCTACAGGACCGGCTCCCGGTCCGGCAAACCGGTAGCGCCCCTGCTGGGTGAGTTGAAGCAGCACGACGGCGGCGCAACCGATGTCATGATCGGGCCATTGAACAGCTTTCTGGTGTATGCCGACCATGTGGTGGGATACCGCTTTGTCCCCAGGACATTGCAGCAAACCGACATCCAGATTGTCTGGATGGTGCGGGCAGACGCGGTCGAAGGCAGTGATTACTCACTGGAACAGTTGATCTGGCTATGGGACGCTACTTCCCGGGACGATGAGCGGATCATCCGGTATAACCAGGAAGGCGTCAATTCGGTTGCATTCAGACCCGGCCCGCTTTCCAGCATGGAATGGGGAATCGAAACATTCTATCACGGTTACCTGTCCCGCCTTCTTGGGTAATCCATAACCGCAGTGCAGTCGGGCAGACTTCACCCGCTGTTGCGCAACCCGGCGGCAATACCATTGATGGTCAACTGGATGCCACGCAAAACTTTTGGGTCCTGAGACTGGGCACGGCTCAACTTCATCATCTCGACCTGAATGTGGTTGAGCGGATCAAGATAGGGGAAACGGTTCTGGATAGACCGGTTCAGCAGCGGGTTGCGTTCCAGCAATTCATGCTGGCGGCTGATGCGCAACACCGCGTCGATGGTGGACTGCCATTCCCGGCGGATGCGCTCATATATCGTCTCACGCAGCGCTTCATCTTCGACCAGGTTGGCGTAACGGCGCGCGATAGCCATGCTGGTTTTGGCCAGCACCATGTCCATGTTTGACAATTGCGCGCGAAAGAACGGCCATTCATTGTAAAGTCTGGTCAGCGTGTCTGTCGTGTTATCCGGATCCGCCGCAAGCCACTGTTCGACAGCGGTGCCAAAACCATACCAGCCCGGCAGCATGACGCGGCATTGCGCCCAACTGAACACCCAGGGAATGGCGCGCAGCGAGCGAATACTGCGGGTTTTCGCCCGCGAAGCTGGACGTGACCCGATGTTCAGGGTGGCAATTTCGTTGATCACCGTGGAGGACCAGAAAAAGTCTTCAAACCCTTCGGTTTCGTAAACCAGGTCACGGTAGGCAGCATAGGCAAAAGCTGACAGGTCTTCCATGATCCTGGTCCATTCCGCAGGAACGGCGTGCTTGTCAGGCTTCTCCAGCGATGCCTCAAGCGTGGCTGCAACCAGGGTTTCCAGATTGCGTTTTCCCAGCCAGGGGTTGGAATACTTGCTCGAAATGATTTCACCCTGTTCGGTAACCCGGATTTGCCCCTGAACCGCGCCGGCAGGTTGGGCAAGAATGCCTTCGAACGCCGGACCGCCACCGCGGCCGACCGACCCGCCACGGCCGTGAAACAGACGTAACCGGATTCCATGACGTGCCAGCAATTCCACGAGCCCGGTCTCAGCCTTGTAGAGTTCCCAGCCCGAAGTGACGAAGCCACCATCCTTGTTGCTGTCGGAGTAGCCCAGCATCACTTCCTGTACGCCACCGAGATGATCAACCAGCTTGCGATAGGCAGGAATCGACAGCAGCCGTTCCATGATCCGTGTGCACGACCTCAAATCCTCGATGGTTTCGAACAACGGCACAATATGCACGCTGCAAGTGCCTTCCGGATCTATCAGTCCGGCTTCCTTGAGCAGGATCGCCAGTTCCAGCAAGTCGGACACGCTGGTCGTATTGGAAATTATGCAGGTTGTGATGGCAGGCAGGCCATATTTCCTGTGCGCCAGTTTGGCCGCACTGAAGATCGCCAGTTCCCTGGCCGTTTCTTCACCATAGGTCCAGTTGGGCCGGGACAATGGCCGGAGGTTGGTGAGTTCAGCAGTCAGCAGTGCAACCCGTTCATCCTCGTCCATTGCAAGATAGTCATCGCCTGCGCCTGCCGCCGCCAGCAGTTCAGCCACCGTGCGCTGGTGCACATCCGAATTCTGCCGCAGGTCGAGGCTGGCGAGATGAAAGCCGAAGCACTGGACTGCCCGCCTCAAATTGCTGAGGCGCCCATTTGCTATCAGCTTCGATTCGTTTTTGCACAGCGAACTGTGCATGACGTCGAGATCGTCAATCAGTTCTGCAGGAGATCCATAAGGCGGATAGTCACGAACTGGTTTGTCAGAACCGTCACCCGCCAGATGGTGCAGTGTCGCCATCACGCGACATTTGATCAGCAGCGAGGCCAGCCGGTACGGCTCCTTCTCCCGGTGCGCCGACTTGTCGGGCGAGTTTTCCGCCATCGCAAGCACCGCAGCCGAAACATTGGACACGGTTGTCGCGATAGAAAGTTCGCTCTGCAATCGGTCAAGTTCATCGAGATAGTATTGCAGCGCTGCTTCTGACTGCAGCGTCAGGGTCTGCCGCAGCACCTCTGCCGTGACGAACGGATTGCCGTCCCTGTCGCCCCCGATCCAGCTTCCCATCTGGATGAACTTCAGCGGCGGTACCGGAGCGCTGTCGAGGTGTTGCGCCAGAATATCCTCGACCTGCTTGTGAAGCCGGGGCACTTCGGCAAGGAAGGTGCTCTTGTAATATGAAATGCCATTGGTGGCTTCATCAGCAACAGTCAGCCTGGAGCGGCGCAGCAGGTTGCTTTGCCACAATGTTTCAATGGCAATACGCAACTGCGTTTCCATGGCTGCAAGTTCTTCAGCAGTGTGCTGTCCGCGCTCGCGTTCACGCAACAAGTCCACGATGGCGCTTTCCCAGTACATGGTAGTACGCCGCCGCACTTCGGTCGGGTGAGCCGTCAATACCGGCGACACCAATGCCGTTTTGAAGAAGTCCGCCAGTTGCTCGGCGCTCATGCCCGAGCCAAGGGCTGTTGCAATGGCACGCTGCAGTGAACCTGCCCTCGGCGGTGACCCTGCCAACTCATGGTGATGGGTGCGCCGGATATGGTGCTGATCTTCGGCAATATTTGCCAGGTGCGAAAAATAGCTGAACGCTCGAATGACCTCGACCGCGTGTTCGGGGGTCAGTTGCTCAAGCAGGTTCTGCAACTCCGCGTGGGATGGCTTGTCGTCAGACCTGTGCAACCGCGTAGACGTCTGGCGGATGTTCTCGACCAGATCAAAAATCTCGTTGCCTTCCTTGTCGCGCACACAGTCACCCAGCATGCGTCCAAGCAGGCGAATGTCTTCCTGCAACGGTGCATCTTTTGAAATGTCGCGCACGGGGGTTGCGCTATGACTGGCAAACGCGGCGGTGGAAATGGCTTTACCCTTTCGAGATTGCGTGGCTTCAGAATGCTGTTTGTCGCCATGCAAAGCAACAACGCTTATGTCGCAGTGCGGCAGCGTTTCTTGTTGCACCGCAACATTCAAGCAAATCGCAAGGTGACACGTTGATCGCGGCCAGCACAATCCTGCAATCAGCCAGCCCGAATTGCTGAAATGCAATTTCGCCAGTCGCGCATGCTGCGGGCGCCTTTTGCCTGAGGCTTCACATCCAGCCAGACAGTCTCTCAATCAACTGCTATATCTTCGTTCCACAGTTCCGGTTTTTCTGCAATGAAGCGGGTCATGAGGGCGATGCAGTCCGCATCATCAGCGATCAGGACCTCGATGCCCTTCGAGCGCAGGAAGTCTTCATTGCCGCCGAAGGTGGTGTTCTCGCCAATCACCACGCGCGGTATGCCGAACTGGATTATGGTGCCGGCGCACATCATGCACGGACTCAAGGACGTATAGATGGTCATGTCGCGGTACGACCGCTGCCGGCCAGCCTTGCGCAGCGCATCCATCTCGCCATGCGCTATCGGATCACCCTTCTGTACCCGTTGATTACGCCCGCGCGACACCAGTTCGTGACCACGCGCCAGCACCGAACCAATGGGACAACCGCCCTCGTCAAATCCGGCCCTTGCCTCGTCGTACGCCATGCGCAGAAACTTCCGGTCAGTGTCACCAAGCATATGAACCTCTAAAGTGTTAGTGGACTAAACTCTTTCCCCGCGCCGGAACGGCACCAGCAAGGCTTGAGGATACCTGGTTTTCCTTGCCATCACGATCATCGCCAGGATCGACATCACGTATGGCAGCATCAGGAAGAACTGATACGGGATAAACGCACCGGCAGACTGCTGCGCACGCACCTGGATGGCTTCAAGCCCGGCAAACAAGAGCGCCCCGAGCAACGCCTTGCCGGGTTGCCAGGAGGCAAAAATCACCAGCGCAACACAAATCCATCCGCGGCCATTGATCATCCCGAAATAGAAAGCATCAAACCATGACATGGTGATAAACGCTCCGCCAACCGCCATCAAGGCGCTGCCGGCCATTACAGCGCCTGTACGCACTGCAAGCACGTTGATGCCCTGGGCCTCGACAGCCACGGGGTTTTCCCCGGACATGCGCACCGCCAGCCCCACCGGCGTTCTGAACAATACATACCAGACCACCGGTACCGCCAGCAAAGCAAGATAGGTAAGCGCCGATTGTGTAAACAACGCCTCCCCAATGATCGGCAGGTCAGACAACCATGGTACCGCGATGGGTTTGAACGGAACTATTTTCGGTGGCGTAGTGGCCTCCGGCAGCAACATCCGGTAGACGAAATAGCTCAGCGATGAGGCAAACAGCGTAATCCCGATACCGGTGACATGCTGCGACAGGCACAGATGTACGGTGAAAACCGCATGCAACAGCCCGAAGATCGCGCCCACGCAGGCTGCAAACAACACTCCTGTCCACAGATCTCCTCCCTGGTAAACCCACATCCACCCCGACATGGCGCCCACCGTCATAATGCCTTCAATGCCCAGGTTGAGAACCCCTGCCCGCTCGCAGATCAGCTCTCCCAGCGTGCCGAAAATCAACGGGCTCACGATGCGGATGGTGGCTGCCCAGAAACCTGCCGTCAGCAGAATGTCGATGAAGTCACTCATGTCCGCCACCTGATCCGGTACTGGCTCAGCATCACGCTGCACAACACCGCCAGAATTGACACGCCAACCAGTACGTCGGCGATGTAGGTCGGAATGTTGACTGCCCGCGACATGGCATCAGCACCGACATAGACCGCAGACAGAAAAATCGCTGCAGGCACTACGGCCAGCGGGTTGAGCTGTGCAAGCATGGCAACGGCTATGCCGGTGTATCCAAATCCGGGCGACAGGTCGAGCGTCAGATAACCCTTCAGACCCGCAGTTTCACTGACGCCTGCAATTCCGGCCAGCCCGCCGGAAATCATCGCCGTCATGATCACCGTGCGATTGACATTGATGCCGGAAAACTCTGCCGCCCTGGCATTGTGCCCGACCGCTCTTATTTCATAACCCTGCACGGTAAACCGCATCATCAGCCAGATTATCACGGCCATGAACAGGGCGATGATCAGGCCGAAGTGCAGCCTGCCTTTTGCCAGCAGCGTTGGCAGAACTCCTGCATCGACAATTGACGCTGCCTGCGGCCAGCCGAGCGAAGCGGGGTCTTTCCACGGCCCTTCAATGAGATAGCTGACAACCAGAAGCACCACGAAGTTCAACAGCAGCGTTGTGACAACCTCATCCACCTTGAGGTGCGTTTTCAACAGCACAGGTATGATCAGCAGGGCGCCACCGGCCAGCGCACCTGCAATCACCAGGAACGGCACCATCAGTGCAGGCGGCAGGGTGATCAGGCCGGTTCCGAAGAACGTGGCGGCCAGGGCCCCGGCATAGAGTTGCCCTTCGGCGCCGATATTGTAGAACCTGGCGCGGAATGCCACCGAAACCGCCAGACCGGTGAACATCAGCGGGATCGAGCGCGTCAGTGTTTCGTTAAGTGCAAATGCCGAACCGAACGCGCCCTTGAACAACAGGGAATAAGCATTCAGGATCGAGGCGCCCGCCCAGGAAATGAGCACGGCGCAGATGACCAGCGAGGCCAGAATTGCCCATACCGGGGCCAGTCCGGCACGCCAGACAGACACTGTCTCTCGCGGTTCAATGACCATGGACGTGGCCTTCCTGGCTGCCCGCACCGTGGCCGCCGTGACCAGCCATCATCAGGCCGATCTCGGCGATTGTCCGCTCGCCGGTTGGCAGCGCGCTGCTGAGCCATCCATGTGACATCACGGCCAGCCGGTCGGTAAATGTCATAAGTTCATCGAGGTCTTCCGATATGAGCAGGATCGCAGCGCCCCTCCTGCGCGCGTCCAGCAATTGCTCCTGGACATAGGCGATTGCGCCTTCATCGAGGCCGCGCACCGGCTGGTTGGCCAGAATCAACGACGGTGTATTCGACAATGCACGCGCCAGAATGAGTTTCTGTATGTTGCCGCCGGACAACAGTCTGGTTTCCGCATCGGGCCCCTTGCAACGCACATCAAACTCCTCGATCTGCTTTTCAGCCCGCGCTTTTGCGCGTTTGCCGTCTATGATAAACCCGGCCCTGCATACATCACCGGATCTGATATCTTCGGAAATCAGGTTTTCCCAGATATCCATATCCGCAACAATGCCGCGCGCGTGCCGGTCCTCCGGAATCCGGCCAACGCCGGAAGCCACGATCGCCCTCGGATTGCCTGTGTCCAGCCTCTGACCATTGAGCTCTATGGTGCCGGAAAAATCCTTCCTCAGACCGGACAGGATATCTGCAAGCGTGCCCTGGCCATTTCCTGCAACACCTGCAATTCCAACGATTTCATGCTGACACAGTGTCAGGTCAATTCCCCTGAGTTCTGTCGCTCCGGTTCCGCCTGTCGATACGTTGCTCATCTCGAGAACAAGCTTGCCCGGTTTGATGGCTGAAAGCCTGGGGCGCGTAACGGCCCGGCCTACCATCAGTTCGGCCAGTTGTTCCCGCCTGGACCCGGCTGTATCCAGCGTGCCCGCAATGGCGCCTCTACGCAGCACCGCGATGCGGTCGCTCACGGCAAGAATCTCGTGCAACTTGTGGGAAATGAATATGATGGCCAGCCCTTTTTGAGTAATCGACTTCAGCGTCGCGAAAAGGCGTTCTGATTCCTGCGGGGTCAGTACGGCCGTTGGTTCATCCAGAATGAGAATACGCGCATCGCGATAAAGCGCCTTGAGTATTTCAACTCGCTGGCGTTCGCCGACAGAGAGTTCGGCGACCGGAACATCGGGGTCAACGATCAGGCCATAATCGGCGATCAGTGAAGCCAGCTTTTCACGGCTGTTTGCCTGATCTTGTCGCCACGACCACAGGCTTTCGGTGCCCAGTGTGATGTTTTCCAGAACGGTGAGATTGTCTGCCAGAGTAAAGTGCTGATGCACCATGCCTATGCCTGCATTGATTGCGGCTTGCGTGGAACCGGGCGGAAGGGATTCGCCGTCCACCAGGATATCGCCCTCATCGGCCTGGTAGTGGCCGAAAAGGATATTCATCAGTGTCGTCTTGCCAGCACCGTTTTCACCCAGCAGGGCGAGCACTTCGCCCTGGTGCAGTGTCAGGGACACATTGTCGTTTGCGGTGAGGGTTCCGAAGCGTTTGGTCACACCCCGGAACTCCAGAACTGGCGGTTTGCTCACTCCGGTGGCTAACTTCAGAATGAGGACTTTGGTTCGGTGTCAGTAATGGTTACATCAAGCTCTCCGGAAAGAATCTTCGCCTTTGTCTCTTCCACCTTGGCCTTGACATCAGCCGGAATCCTGTCCTCGAACTCATAATACGGAGCAAGGCTGGCGCCGCCCTTGCGCATCATGGTCCATTCCTTGTAGTCGGCCGCCTTGAATGTGCCGCTCTTCACTTCCGCAATCGCGTTGGCAATGGCTGCTTCCATGTGCCAGAGCGCGGAGGTTACCACCACGTTGGTGCCGTTTTCTTCCTTGTTCATGTCATTGACGTTGCCGAATGCCAGAACGCCCTTTTCGCGGGCCGCGTCAACTACCCCGGCACGTTCTGCATACATGATGTCTACACCGGCCTCGATCTGCGCAAAGGCGGCTTCCTTGGCTTTTGGAGGATCGTACCACGAACCGATGAAAGTAACCTTGTACTGAACGTCCGGATTGACTGACTTCGCACCGTCGATGAAGGCGTGGAACAGGCGGTTCACCTCGCCGATCGGATACCCGCCGACCATGCCGATTTTGTTGGTCTTGGTCATGGTTCCGGCAATCATGCCCATCAGGAAACAGGGCTCATGAATATAGTTGTCAAACACCGAGAAGTTTGAACCATGCGGCTCGAACGGATCGCCCATCAGGAATGCGATGTCCGGGTATTCATCTGCAACCTTGCGGGCTTCCTTTGAAATACCGAATGCCTCGCCCACGATCAGCTTGACCCCGGACTCGCAATACTCCCGCAGCACGCGGATATAATCGGTGTTGGCGACTTTTTCCGAGAACACATACTCTATTTCGCCCTTGGCCTTTGCTGCTTCCAGGCCCTGATGCAAACGGGCATCCCATTTCTGCTGGATCGGCTGGGTATAGATACCCGCGACCTTGATTGTGTCGGCCAGGGCGGGCCTTATGCCAAGTGATGTTGCACCTGCCGTTGCTGCCAGCATGATGTTGAACTGGCGTCTGTTTGTGTTCCAGGTCATTCTTTTTGCTCCACTCGCTAGGTTGAAATATGTACGTTGTGTCCCCAAACAACGCGTCGGCAATCCCTCATCCGGTAATTTTTACCATTTGGTCAAATAAATGGTAGCTAAAGAACCCGTTTCAGACCAGCAGTTTTTGTACTGAACGCCGGTTTTCCAGCAGCATTACCCACAGTTTTCAACAACGGGGCGGCCATGTAACCGCCCCGTATCCGGTACCCGATTGCAATGCGCTTACTTGAGCGCCTTGTCGGTAATCGCGGATGTCCAAGCCCCGGTGGGCTCTTTGGTAATAACCGGGTCGGACCCGCCCTTCAGCAGTGTGCTGACCGTGCGCTTGTAGTCGGCTTCATCCAGTGCGCCATTGGAACCTGCCGTAAGCTTGGCAATCTCACCCATCATGCGCTTTTGATGTTTCTCTGTCTGGGCGCCTGATGCGTCATTTTCCAGGACAATTTCTGCTGCTTCATCCGGATTTTCCTCGGCGAACTTCCAGCCCTTCATAGATGCCCGGACAAAGCGAACCATCTTGTCTTCAAAGGCCGGATCCTTGAGTTTTTCTTCCAGGACGTAAATGCCGTCTTCCAGCGTTGCCACGCCCTGGTCTTCATACTTGAACACCACCAGGTCATCGGCAGTGAGTCCGGCATCTATTATCTGCCAGTATTCATTGTAGGTCATGGTTGATACGCAGTCGGCCTGCTTCTGCAGGATCGGGTCAACATTGAACCCCTGCTTTAACACCTTTACGCCATCGGCGCTGCCGTCGGTCGCGATGCCAAGCTGGCTCATCCAGGACAGGAACGGATACTCGTTGCCGAAGAACCAGACACCAAGCGTCTTGCCCTTGAAATCTGAAGGCGAAGTGATGCCGGAATCCTTGCGGCAGGTCAACATCATGCCCGAGGTCTTGAATGGCTGCGCAATGTTCACCAGCCCCACGCCCTTTTCCCGGGATGCCAGGGCAGACGGCATCCAGTCAAGAACCACGTCGGCGCCACCACCGGCCAGCACCTGGACCGGCGCGATATCGGGTCCGCCCGGCTTGATCTCGACATCGAGGTTTTCTTCCTCGTAGAAACCCTTGTCCTTGGCGACGTAATAGCCAGCAAACTGGGCCTGGGTGACCCATTTCAATTGCAGGGTAACCTTGTCGGCAGCCATCGCGGCAGTCGCGATCACCGACATGGCCCCTGCAAGCAGGATAGTCATCAGTTTGGTTTTCATTGCGTTTCTCCTTGTTATGTCCGTCCACTTCTGAGGGAAGGATGCCAGAACGTGACGGTGCGCTCAACCAGCGCGACCAAACCGTAGAAGGCCGAACCGGCCAGGGCTGCCACGGCTATTTCAGCCCAGACCATATCAACATTCATTCTCCCGACTTCTGTTGAAATGCGAAAGCCCATTCCTACAATCGGCGTACCAAAGAATTCGGCCACGATGGCGCCTATCAGCGCAAGCGTAGAGTTTATTTTCAGCGCATTGAAGATAAAAGGCGCAGCGGCCGGCAGGCGCAGTTTGGTCAGTGTCTGCCACCAGGTGCTTGCATAGGTGCGCATCAGGTCGCGCTGCATGTGATCGGCTGCGTCAAGCCCCTGCACCGTGTTCACCAGCATAGGGAAAAATGTCATGATAACCACAACAGCAGCCTTCGACTGCCAGTCGAACCCGAACCACATGACCATTATCGGCGCGACGCCGATGATCGGTAATGCGGATACAAAATTCCCCAGTGGCAGCAGTCCCCGTTTCATGAACGAGGACCGGTCACACAGCAAAGCTACCAGGAAACCTGACCCGCAACCCAGCACATAGCCGGCTATAACTGCCTTCAGGAAAGTCTGCTGAAAATCCGCCCACAGGATTGGCAGCGAACTGACGATGCGCTGCCAGATCATGCTCGGCGGCGGCAACAGTACCTTGGGAACATCGAGGCCGCGGGTAAATCCTTCCCACAAAACCAGAATTGCCACGCCAAACATCAGCGGGATCACCAGGTTGACTGTGTTCTGGACTAACCGGTTGCTGAAATATTGTCGCGACAGCCATTCATTCAGGGCCCATGTTCCCATCCAGAACAGCACCGCTGCGACCAGGAGCCAGATCATGCTGCGGTTCCGCCCGGTTCCTGCCCCATGCGCTTCAGAACATATGAATGGGCAACGCCGACGATCATCACCAGGACCGCGGCCAGAATTGCGGCTGTAAACAGCGCCGACCAGATTTGAATCGTCTGGCCGTAATAGGATCCGGCCAGCAATCTGGCGCCGAGTTCCTGCAACAGCACCGGTCGGCAGCTCGCCAACGATGGCACCGACCAGTGAAATGGCGATGGCTATTTTGAGGGATGTAAACAGATATGGCATGGAGGACGGCCAGCGCAGTTTCCAGAAGGTCTGCGCCCGCGACGCACTGTAGGTATGCATCAGGTCAAGTTGCGCCTGCTCAGGGCTGCGCAACCCCTTGACCATCCCGACAACCACCGGAAAAAACGACAGGTAGGTGGATATCAGGGCCTTTGGCAGCAGACCCGACAAACCAACCGCGTTCAGGACCACGATAATCATTGGCGCGATGGCAAGAATTGGAATGGTCTGACTGGCGATGACCCAGGGCATGACGGACTTGTCCATCGCCCGGTTGTGAACGATGCCGACGGCAAGAAAAATCCCCAGCAGGGTTCCGATGATGAAGCCGAGCAGTGTCGCTGATAGAGTAATCCAGCCATGATAGACAAGGCTGCGCCTGGAGGTGATATTCTTGAGCACGATCGTGTCGTACATTTCCTCTGCGATCTGGTGGGCTGCGGGCAGGACGGGCCGGTCCTGGCTCATGGTGTTGGCGACAAGTTGCGAAAACCCGATCTCCTTGCCCGCCCGCTCAGCCTTGTCATACTCAAACGGCGCGTTCATCCACACCACACAGGCATACCAGATCACGACGATCACCGAGATGACCGTGAGCACGGGAATGGTTTTGCCCCTGACATTCATGACCGGGATTGTTCATTCGTCATAGCTGTGCCCCGCTCTCAACCCTTCCCGCACACGATGCGCAATCTTCAGGAATTCAGCGCTTTCGCGAATTTCCAGTGGCCGCTGTTTCGGCAACGTCGACTCTATGATATCGCTCACCCTGCCTGGCCGCGGGCTCATCACGACGATCTTCGTGGACAGGTATACCGCTTCGGGGATGGAATGGGTGACAAAACATATCGTCTTGCCGGTCTTGTCCCACAGTTGCAGCAACTGCTCGTTGAGATGATCGCGCACAATTTCGTCAAGCGCCCCAAACGGCTCATCCATCAGCAGAAGGTCTGCGTCAAAAGCCAGGGCACGGGCAATTGATGCCCTTTGCTGCATGCCACCCGAAAGCTGCCAGGGATATTTCTTCTCGAAACCGGACAGGTTCACCAGTTCCAGCGTGCGGGCGATGCGCTGTTGTGTTTCAACAGCCGAATAGCCCATGATTTCCAGCGGCAACCCGACATTGCGTTCAATTGTGCGCCAGGGATAAAGCGATGCCGCCTGAAAAACATACCCGTAGGCTCGCGCCTTGCGGGCTTCCTCCGGCTCCACTCCGTTTACCCTGATCTCGCCGCCTGTAGGTTTTTCCAGATCGGCAATCACCCGCAGGAAAGTCGTCTTGCCACAACCCGACGGACCGATGAACGATACAAACTCGCCTTTTCCGACCCTCAGATTGACACCGGACAGTGCCTGCACCGGTCCATCGCTGGTTTCAAAGGTGAGCGAAAGGTCGTTTGCCGACACCACATCTTGTGACATCAAACACCGCTCGCAGGAATTCCCGTACGCTGCACCTTGCGGGGGGCGGTTATCTGCTTCCACTCCGACAATGCCCTGTTGATTGCCTGGAACGGATCACGTTTGACAAACTGGCCATGGCCTTCCCGTGTTTTGACGGAGCCTTCCTCAATCGCAACTTCGCCTCTCGTCACGGTGTAACGCGGCAAACCTTCGACCTTCTTGCCCTCGAACACGTTGTAATCGATGGCCGACTGTTGCTTGTCCGCAGAGATCGTCTTCTTCAACTTCGGGTCCCACACAACCAGATCAGCGTCTGAGCCCACGAGAATGGCGCCCTTTTGCGGATAGATGTTGAGAATTTTGGCGATGTTGCTTGACGTAACCGCGACAAACTCATTCATCGTCAGGCGGCCGGTTTTGACACCATGGGTCCACAGCATCGGCATCCTGTCTTCAAGGCCGCCGGTGCCGTTGGGAATTTGGGTAAAATCACCCACGCCGAACCGTTTCTGCTTTGTCGTGAAGGCGCAATGATCTGTCGCCACTACCTGCAGGGAACCTGCCTGCAGGCCCGCCCACAGTGAGTCCTGATGGCGCTTGTTGCGGAACGGTGGAGACATGACCCGGCGCGCCGCATGATCCCAGTCGGCATGCGCATATTCGCTTTCATCCAGTGTCAGATGCTGGATCAGCGGTTCACCGTACACCCGCATGCCGTTTTGCCGAGCGCGGCGGATGGCTTCATGAGACTGCTCGCACGAAGTGTGCACCACGTAAAGCGGAACTCCGGCCATGTCGGCAATCATGATGGCCCGGTTGGTTGCTTCACCTTCGACTTCCGGTGGACGCGAATAGGCATGGGCTTCCGGACCGTTGTTGCCTTCAGCCATCAGCCTGGCCTGCAGTTGCGCCACGACATCGCCGTTCTCCGCATGAACCAGTGGCAGCGCTCCAAGTTCGGCGCATCTCTGGAAGGACGAGTACATCTCGTCATCATCGACCATCAGGGCTCCCTTGTAGGCCATGAAATGTTTGAACGTGTTGATGCCCTTGTCCCGGACGATGGTCTCCATTTCATTGAACACCTGCTCATCCCACCAGGTAATCGCCATATGAAACGAATAATCGCAGTTGGCGCGCCCCGACTTGTTGTCCCACATCTTAAGGGCTTCCAGCAGCGACTGGCCGGGCGACGGCAGTGCGAAGTCGACGACCATGGTCGTTCCGCCCGACAAAGCGGCGCGCGTTCCACTTTCAAAATCGTCCGATGAGTAGGTTCCCATGAACGGCATTTCCAGGTGGGTATGTGGATCGATCCCGCCCGGCATTACAAAACAGCCGGTTGCGTCCAGCACCTTGTCTCCGGACAGTCCGCTGCCGATGGCGGCAATCTTCCCGTCCTCGATCCTGACATCCGACTCATATGTCAGGTCAGCGGTAACAACTGTGCCGCCCCTGATGACTGTACTGGCCATGACTTCTTACCCTCACCCGATAATTTCAGCGGTTTCGACCACGGCATGAAACAACACTTCCGCGCCTGCCGTCGACCATTCCTTGGAAATTTCCTCACCTTCATTGTGGCTCAGTCCGCCAACACACGGACACATCACCATGGCTGTCGGAGCCACCCGGTTCACCCAGCAGGCATCGTGGCCGGCGCCCGAGATCAGGTTGCGGTGAGTGTAACCCAGACGTTCGGCCGCATTTCGGATCGCCTGTACGCAGGTCTCGTCAAATTCCACCGGATCGAATCCGCCGGTTTTCTCGATCTCCATGCTGAGCCCCATGTCATCGCAAATTGTCTTCGCGCCGGCCGCCAGGCGCTGCTCCATGTCCTTAATCACCGCGAGATCGGGTGAGCGAAAATCGACGGTAAACACCACCTTGCCCGGAATGACGTTCCTGGAATTGGGGTAAACCTCGATATGACCGGCAGCACCTACCGCATCCGGCTTGTGCGACCAGGCAATTTCGTCCACCAGTTCAAGAATGCGCGCCATGCCGAGACCGGCGTTCTTGCGCATCGGCATCGGCGTCGAGCCGGTGTGGGCGTCCTTGCCGAGAATGGTCAACTGGGTCCAGGACAGCCCCTGGCCATGGGTCACCACGCCAATGTCAACGCCTTCGGCCTCCAGGATCGGGCCCTGCTCGATGTGCAGTTCGAAGAACGCCTTCATCTTGCGGGCGCCGGACTCTTCATCGCCTCGCCAGCCAATGCGTTCCAGCTCATCGCCGAACTTCCTGCCTTCGGCGTCTTTGATTTCGTAGGCCCAGTCCTGCTTGTGCACACCGGCAAACACACCGGACGCAAGCATCGGCGGTGCGTAGCGGGCGCCTTCTTCATTGGTCCAGTTGGTTACCACGATCGGATGCTTCGTCCTGATATTGAGATCGTTCAGGGTCCGGACAATTTCCAGCCCGGCCAGCACGCCCAGGACCCCGTCGTAACGCCCGCCTGTGGGTTGGGTATCAAGGTGCGATCCGACATAGACCGGCAGGGCATCAGGATCGGTTCCTTCACGACGCATGAACATGGTGCCCATCTGGTCAACGCCCATGGTGCATCCGGCGTCCTCGCACCAGCTCTGAAAAAGTTTGCGCCCCTGCCCGTCTACATCGGTCAGCGTTTGCCGGTTCGAGCCTCCGGCAATACCGGGTCCGATTTTGGCCATTTCATGAATGGAATCCCACAACCGGTCGCCATTGATCCGAAGGTTCTCGCCAGGTGCTGCCATCGTGTTCCCCATACAGACTGAAAAATTTGATCATTTGGTAAAGATTACAGGTTTCACATCGTTCCTCAAGATGTAAAATGGAACTGACAGATCGTGACCTGATTCAAACAACCGTCCGCAGGAGACACCTCGTTGGCAAGGCCCAGGGCTGCAGAAACCCGCAAGCGCACGCGCATCCAGCAGGAAAAGGAAGACCGGATTCTCGAAGCTGCGCTCGAGGTTTTTTCAGTTCACGGCTTTCGGGGTTCGACCATCGACCAGATCGCCAGCGCCGCAAATATGTCGAAGCCGAACCTGCTGTACTATTTTCGCACCAAGGAGGCCATTCACCGGCTGTTGATCGACCGGCTTCTCGACACCTGGCTTGATCCGCTGCGGGCAATGCAGGCCGGCGGCGATCCCCTGCTGGAAATTCGCTCCTACATCAGGCGCAAACTCGAGATGGCCCGCGATTATCCCCGCGAAGGCCGCCTGTTCACCAACGAGATTTTGCAGGGCGCTCCTCATATCCAGGATGAATTGAGAGACCTGAAACTGCTGGTGGATGAAAAATCCAGCATCATGCTGGACTGGATGAAGGATGGCCGGCTTGCCAGGTGCGATCCGCACCATCTCATATTCTCGATCTGGGCGACCACCCAGCACTACGCCGACTTTGATGTCCAGGTTCGAGCCGTTCTCGGCCCGGAAAAGGCTGGTGAAGGACGCTTTGACGATGCTGCCCAATATCTTGAGAAGCTGTTTCTGGAGGGATTGAAACCGTAGGGGCAGGACCCATTGACAGACTCAGCGGTTGGCACGCACCGTTGTGATCGATACGTCAAAATGAGTGTTACCGTCCACGACGAACTCGTCCCACTTCGGGCAGACGTCGCGTTCGAGATTATCTCGAACCTTGTCATCCGCTTTCGTTGCTTCCGGTGCAAGCGGCGTGCTATGGATATACTGCCATAGGAACTCCGTTGGCGGTGGGACGACAAGTCTTTTTGGCCTTGCATCAATCTGCACGTTCCTGAATCCGGAAGTTTCGAATAGGTCGCGCAACTCGCTGGTATCATGCATTGAAAAGACAAGGTCAATGAACATCGAACCCTGCTGTCCGAAGTGATGCGTAATTGCATCGGTCATGGCGTCGAACAGTCGGGGCTTCGGGCCGGGCAAATTGACGAGCACCCGGCCTCCCGGTGCCAGAACTCGACGCATTTCGCTCAATGCCCCGCGTTTGTTTGGGACGAATTGAAGTCCCATCTGGCAGAGAGCAATGTCGAAAGCACCGTCCTCTAGCGACATCGATTCGGCATCGGCTTCAATCCATATAATTGACAAATCGTCAGGCGTCGCCAGACGGGCTACCTCAAGCATGCCAGGGTTCAAATCCAGGCCAAACACCTTGCCCTTTGGCCCCACACGCTCAGCAGCCATTCGAGTCACAACGCCGGTTCCGCAGGCGACGTCAAGCACGCGTTCACGTTCTTTCAGATCCGCAAAGGCCAAAAGGTCCTCGGCCACTGGACGTCCGATAGTCGGCACGAAGTATTGCTGATAGTTCCTGGGTGCATTCCCACCGTAGTTAGTCGATTGATCAGCCTGTCCCATGTCACCTTCCAAAGTTTCGACTTGAACCGACACTATAAGGGACCAAATCCGCGAAGTTTTGACGACCCAATGTTGAAGTTGGCCAGCGCTGTCAAAGTCTACCCGTAAGAGGCAGGTCGGGTACGACTCGTGATCAAGGAACAACAAATTCCGGCGGCAGTTCGGGGCACTGGCATGTCATCGTGATTGAAGGATCACTCACTGGAGTTCCTTCATCGGCGCCAGGAAGACAATGGAAATCTTCGTCAAGCACATCATCCATTCCGATGTTTATGTTGCGTTCAGCTTCTACCTGCTCGATCAGCCCTTCACAGTCGTTGTTAGTTGAACAGACACGCGGCGTCAGTGGAACCTGACAGAACGTACTAATAGGATCGTTTAATGGATCAGCAGGACACTGAGGGTTTTCCGTGTCCGTTTGCACCCGGATGCGGATGTCCGTTCTAACCGAATCGTCGAACGGCCGGTCATCGCTTGACACGAATTCGCATGTCTGAGTCGATTGGCAGGTGTTGACGCGGTGGTGCAACCAATAGGTCCCCGGTGATATGAACTCGCTGACTTTGACCTGCGCAACGCTACTGACGAAACCACCCGGTCCGTTTGCTGGATTCTGCTGGTGAGGCCGGAGCCGGAGGCCGCATTCGGAACTACGTGCCAAGCTCGAACCGGCAACGTTGTCATTGTTGTCCGCCAGGAAAAATGTGTGGCAGATATCATTGATGTTGAACCGGGCACCGTTGCCAATCGAGAATGGCAAGAGCACATGATCGCCAGCGCACAGATTGACAGTGAACCGATCACCGGCGAGAGCCGGGCGCCTGTCGGTCTCGGTGCTGACGCGTTCATCGAAGAAAGCTTCAGCAAAGACTTCGGAAAAGACCCTGCCGGAATTTCCGATCGGTGATGTCCAGTTACTCGAGGTGCCAAGTGACGCAGAAATGGTGCTGGGGGAGACGGCCAGGCTAATTGCCGCATTGACGAAGTCGATTCCTAGATTGGCGGGAAAATACTGCGCCGAAGTGAAAAGGTGGGTGCCGAAACCACGTGCGCTGCCGGATGAGTATCCATGCCGCGCCGCTGCCCGCTCATCGGGTAAAATTGATGCCCAGGTTTTAGTGATAAATGGCTGATTTGCATCCCGATTGTCGGCTGTCCGCGGAATTGTACTGCCGGACGACATGATGTTGGCTTCGCGGCCGTTTTGATGGCCTATACCAATGTTATGACCGAGTTCATGCAAGTAGGTGCCAAATACGTCACATCCAGGCGATGGTGGGGTCAATTCCGGGCGATTGAATATGTTTCCGATACCCTGGGGCTGGAAGGTTCCAGGCTCGAAAAACTGGGTTACCGGACAGGCATCTGTAGCGACCATCGTATCAGATTCGATAATCTTCCAGCGCCCATCCCGAACTCGGCACCTCCATTTGGTAAGGCCAAGTTTGCCGTCGATCGCGCCAGTGCGGACAAGCCCAACTTCGTTGAACCCGTCATTATGGTCAATTGAGCAATCGGAATTGAAAAATCTGTGCTCGAAAAGCTGCTGCGCAAAAGGCAACGAATTCCACTCATTGAGGCCGGCCAGATAAGTCTCTAACTCGCGTCCTGTGTCCAGGCTGCAACTGTTACGCATTGTCCTAACGATGGCAGGTCCCGATTCGTTTTCATGCAACAGATCGTTGTTGCCGATCGTATCGTTGAATTCGAATGCTGTGAGAGGTGTCGTGAACACGCAAAATAGAGCAGCGATGCTACCCATTGAAACCATTAGATTTTGCAACCGCCCAGTCATGGTGTTTGTCCTTTCGTTTATTTGCAGACCCGGGTTTCACCTGTCGTGGGATCAACTGATCCACATGAAACGGCGTTGTCTGGTTGCAGGTTGGGGTCGGCCAGTTGTTCCGCGCCAATAAGATTCCAAACTCGACCCCGTTGCGGCATGGGATCAACGTCGCCTGAAAACGGCTCGTCGCAATCGGCCATACCGCGTCGCACGAAGTCGAGATACCGTGTTCGGTTGAAAGCGTTTTCGACCGTCGACGCGTCAATTCCTGGAAGCAATGGCTGCTCGGCGTTGGGGTTGTCCAGGTCGAAGCTTGTCTTAAACAGTTGTTTAAGCGTTATCGGTCGGGGCGAGAACTTGGAATCCGGGTTGATTTTTTCGCCGGGTTCGTAGGCGGCCGCCGTGGGCAGCGGGTTGAGCGCGTGGCCCTGCTGGTCGATCAGGACCTCTTTCCCAGCGACGGTCTCCACCCGATGGGCGCCATCAAAGACCACTGGTGAATAGAACCATGCTTCCTTGGAAAGAAAGATCAGATAATGCCCGTCACGCACAAAACGCGGAATATGTGGCGATTCCATATAGGTCTTTTCCGGTTCTTCAGGCAAAAGCCCGCGCATGTTCCTGATCACGAAATTTGCCCCGACCGAATTGCCGAAGTGGGTTTGTACATTGGCAAACGTAATGTTTTCGCGTGGCCCGATGACCGGATCGTAAGTGCTGGTAATTTCACTAATGCGACCTTCGATCAAGGCCGATGATAGTTCGATCAACCGGCAAAGTCCGGTCGCCCCCGTAGGTGGCCGGACTGCAGGAAATATTGTCGGTTTGATTGAAAGAATGTCGGACGCCGAAACCTGGCCAGTCCGTGGCCGGGCGCCGTAAACGGCGGTTACAACCAGTCTGGAGTTTGAAATGATATTGACAAAGCCTGTACGAAACTGCGCTGTCATTGGCAACGGCAGTTGCCCGCGAATTTCATTGCATTCGACTTCGAGTGCCTGACCTGCAGCAAGTTCACCTGATTCAAATTTGACATTCGCGCCTGATTTTTGGAACGGTAAGCTGCGTGATATGCTCTTTTCAAATGTTACCGTCTGGGCTGAAGGATTAACAACGTTGACGGCGGTAGAATAGACACCTGTAACAACGCCCTCTTGAAAAGTTTCGTCGGATGTGCCGCAAATGAAATTGACGGCATATAGATAGCGTGGCTTGCTCGCATCGACGGTCGGTTTTGCAGCCTGTGAAAACGGCGCAAATGAAAGCAGGGCGGCGTACACCACCGCAAGCGCTGTGAGTAATTCGGCATGTGGCGTCCAATAGTCCAGATGCGCGTCAAAAACTCGCTTCGCGGACTTGCTCGCCACTTTCACAGCTGATCACCCCTCTTTTACCCGGCACAATCTGTTGTTGGTTTCGTTAGACTCTGCCACCGTGTTGCCATCGTCTACGGTGGCGCAGATCTCGCAGTTTGGATCGAAACAATTGCCGCTTGGTTTGGTGGTTGCGGGAAATGTTTTGGAGGCGCCGGCCGCAAGCCCTTCGGAATTCGGTTCCCTAACCGATATTGATTGATCGGGGTTGAATACCGTCTTGGTGTCAAATGGACCAGCAGCGGCATTGCCTCTGTTGGCGATGGTAACATCGACTGAGGTAACACAGCCGTATTTGCCGCTTTGGCAATCAGTGCGTAAGCTGCCCATGTCGATTTCTTCGACGACGAGATCGGCGAATTCTTCGGGTTCTTCACCTTCCAAGCGTGTTGCCGTAACCAGTTCGACATCAATTGTCGACACTTCACCTGCTGTCGGGCGAGATGAATAAACAGTGACCACGGTCAGTGGTAATTCGCTTTGGATGACCAGGAAGCCGGTGCGAAACTGTGTGGTCATCGGCGCCGGCAGGCGCATTCTCAATTCGTTGCATTCGATTTCGATCGCGTCGCCAGGTTTTAGCTGCGCCTCTTCAACATCTGAAATTTCACCGGACCTTTGAAAAGGAAGGGCGCGCGTAACCCATTTTTTGAAACGAACAGTCTTGTCAGGAGACGAATTGAGAACATTGATGGCTGTGGCATGATGTCCGGTGACAGTGCCTTCCTGAAACCTCTCAGAACTGGGACCGCAAATAAATTTGACAGGATATGACAAGCTCGCCTTCCACGACAGGCTCGCTTGCTGTTGGGCCATGCTATCTGAAGTAATCATGGTTTGCCCGAAAAGACTGATGACTATGACAACAATCATCATTTGCAATTTGTTTTGATTTTCTCGGAAGCTTTTTGCACAACTCGACAATCCACCCCTAAAACGTTGGAGAAATCGTTGATGCCAGTTTGTCATGTCGTGCCTAAGAAGGTTGTTCTACTCAGCCCCGCGGAACAATATTAATTGATCAATGCACATGCAGTGAGGTTTGTCACACATATGCTTCTCAATTTTAGCAGTAGCGTTAGTTTTGATTATGGCACTTCTGAGACCGAAAAAATTCAAAGATCCCCGCAACTGGTCGTTCATCACCAAATTGGTTGTTCACGGACATCGCAACGTTCACCGCTAGATTTTATGCAAATTACCAGCCGAAGGAATGACTGGTTCCAGAATATCGCAGACCTACAGAGGGTGTCGCAGGTTCGATATTTTGCAAATCCCAGCTTGGCAACTTGGACCGCGCAGCAGTCGTTGGCTATTTACCAAGTAGCTGGGCCCAGAGCCTGAACTGGCGGCTCATTCATCCGGCGCGAATGCCATGACCAGCATGGCCGCCGCCGTCACCAGGGCGCCGGCAAGGATTGAAGGCCCAACCCATCCGTGCCCGATACTGCCCTCGATCACGATCACGAATGCGGGTGTAAAGTAGGTATATGACAACACTTTTGAAGCCGGCAGGCGAAGCGAAGCGAACTGGATCAGGAAGAAGGTTCCTGCCGTCGTGAACACCGACAGGTATGCAACCGCCAGCCAGACAATGGCCGGAAGAGCGGTCCAGTCTGTCGACACGATATCCTGCACGCCGATGACCCCGATCCAAACAGTCGATGCAACAAGCGTGTAAAACGTGAAGAGCAGCACCGGTTCACCCTTGTTGAACTTGCGAACCAGCGGTGCGTAGGCCGCATGCGCAGCACACCCCACAAGAAAGATTGCTTCCCCCCTGCCAATCTGGAACTTCAACATGGCAGCCAGATTGCCCTGAAATATGACCCAGACGGCGCCCGCCGCTGCAATCAGCAAACTGATCAGCACAATTGGCGGTGTTCTCTGACGCAGAAACAGCCAGCCAAACCCGGCACTCATGAGAGGCACCAGCATGAACACTGCACCGGTTGAAATTGGCTGTGCAATCTGCAGCGCCACAAACATCAGGATGAAGTACGCAGCCATCAGGCCACCGAGGATGCCATAACGCCACACACCGGTTGGCCTGGTAACCGGGATTCCTGACACTGCCATGACAACACCGGCAACGAGACTGGTGGCGATGACAAATCGCACTGCATTGAGTGCAGCCGGAGCAATGAATGGCGCTGCCAGATCACCAATCGAAAACGAACCGGCGATCAACAGGGCAAAGGACAGTGATGCCAGGTGGCCGAGCAGTTTTTGCCGGCCTGTTGCAAAGACGCTGCGAGGCGCTGCATCCGCCTGTTCAACCATTGGCTTGATTGTTGACAGGAGGCGCAATTGCCGGCCGCCTGATACCGGCCTGAAAGACTGGCCCAGGTGTGTTCGTCACTCGGCGGCCACCCGCGACGGATTGTTTGGATGCTGCGTCCAGTTGGCGTAATCGCCGCTTACCTTTTCCCCGGTTCGCCTGTCCAGCTGGCCGGCCGCCAGGGGTTCCATGGTGATGCAGTTTTCGACCGGACATACGTTGACGCACAGATTGCAGCCCACGCACTCTTCCTCGATCACCTCGAAATGCCGCTTGCCGTCAACCTGCCGGGTAATCGCCTGATGGGAGGTGTCTTCACAGGCAATGTAACACCTGCCACAGGATATGCACATCTCCTGATCTATCCTCGCCTTGGTTACATAGTTGAGGTTGAGATATTGCCAGTCGGTCACGTTTGGCACGGCGCGCCCGATCACGTCATCAAGGCTCGCGTGTCCGCGGGCATCCATCCAGTTTTCAAGGCCCTCGATCATCTCTGACACGATCCTGAAGCCGTAGGTCATTGCAGCGGTACAGACCTGCACATTGCCGGAACCAAGCGCCAGGAACTCTGCTGCATCGCGCCAGGTGGTGATGCCGCCAATGCCCGAAATGGGCAATCCCCGCGTTTCGTCGTCACGGGCGATGTCTGCCACCATGTTCAATGCGATCGGTTTGACCGCCGGTCCGCAATATCCGCCATGCGATCCCTTGCCGTCGATCGATGGTTCAGGAGAAAAGGTGTCGAGATTGACTGATGTAATCGATGACACGGTGTTGATCAGGGAGACCGCATCGGCGCCTCCTGCCTGTGCGGCGCGCGCAGGAAACCGGATGTCGGTGATATTGGGGGTCAGTTTGACAATCACCGGCATGCGTGTGCTTGCCTTGCACCAGCGCGTTACCATCTCGATATATTCGGGAACCTGACCGACGGCAGATCCCATGCCGCGTTCGTTCATGCCATGCGGACACCCGAAGTTGAGCTCGATGCCATCGGCCCCGGTTTCTTCAACCAGTGGCAAGATCGCCTTCCAGGCGGCCTCCTCGCACGGCACCATGATCGATACTACCAGCGCCCGGTCCGGCCAGTCCTTCTTGACCTGCTTGATCTCGCGAAGATTGACGTACAGATCGCGGTCGGTGATCAATTCAATATTGTTGAAGCCCAGCAGCCGGCGGTCAGCTCCCCAGACCGCGCCATAGCGCGGACCATTGACGTTTACCAGCGGTGGACCAGCCTCCCCCAGGGTTTTCCACACAACACCGCCCCAGCCGGCCCTGAAAGCCCGCTCGACATTGTAGGCCTTGTCGGTTGGCGGCGCAGATGCCAGCCAGAACGGATTTGGCGACTTTATGCCGGCGAAGGTGTTTCTGATGTCTGCCATGATACCTGCTCCTGTGGCGCGCCTTGTTACAAGTCGCGCTATTGCCTGAGTGTTTCGTTGATCGCCTCTGCGGCGTCCCGGCCCTGGGCAACTGCTGTCACCGTCAGGTCATCGCCATTGTTCGTGCAGTCGCCGCCCGCCCAGACTTTATCTGCAGATGTTCGTCCATCTGCGTCTGTCCAGATGCGTCCCCCGTCAAGCCTGACCAGCGAGCCCAGGCCTGTTGCTTCAAGCTGCTGGCCGATGGCAACCAATAACTGGTCTGCCTCTATCGTCATCAGTTCCCCGGTTCCGGTCAGCTTCTTGCCGTCCCGCTTTGTATATTCAAGGGTTACTGATTGCAGCTTGCCGTTGGCGGCATTGATTTTTTCCGGCTGCAGCCAGTGCCGGATGACGACACCCCGCGATGTTGCAAGTTCCTGTTCAAACACCGACGCATTCATCTGTTCCTTGCCCCGGCGATAGCAGATAGTCACGTCTTCCGCACCGAGCAGCTTGGCCTGTACGGCCGCGTCAATGGCGGTCATGCCGCCGCCGACAACGACTATCCGCCGGCCGACCGCAATATCCGACTTGTCCGCCGACTGGCGCAACCCCGCAATGAAGTCTACTGCATCCATGACGCCTTCCGCGCCGGCGCCTTGCATCTGCAGCCCGTTTACGCCGTCAAGCCCGAGCCCGAGAAACACCGCATCATAGTCAGACTGCAGCTGTTGCAGCGAAATTGCCTCGCCAAGTTTCTGACCGTACCTGATATCGATGCCGCCTATTGAAAGTACAAAATCGACTTCGCGCCGGGCGAACCCGTCAACCGTCTTGTAGGCAGCTATGCCGAACTCGTTCAGGCCGCCGGGCTTTTGCCTGGCTTCAAGAATTTCAACGTCGTGCCCGTACATCGCCAGGCGATGCGCGCACGCCAGCCCCGCTGGCCCTGCCCCCACCACGGCCACTTTCCTGCCTGACGCGGCGGCGCGTTTGTGAATTTCCGCGCCGCTGTCCATTGCATGATCTGTTGCGTAGCGCTGCAACAGGCCGATCCTGACCGGCTTGCCCTCGGCAACTTCGCGAACACAAACCTGTTCGCACAGGGTTTCGGTCGGACAAACCCGGGCGCACATTCCTCCCAGAATATTCTGGTCAAAAATGGTTTCAGCCGATCCCATCGGGTTGCCGGTGGCGATTTGTCTTATGAACAGGGGAATGTCGATTGACGTCGGGCACGCTGTCACACACGGAGCGTCATGGCAGAAATAGCATCTGTCGGCGGCTACCATCGCTTCGTGCGCCGTCAGCGGAGGGTGAAGGTCCTTGAAATTGTCCTCGATTTCAGGTGTCGCCAGCCGCCCCGCAACAACGCCGTTTGCATGCTGTTTGCCGTTCAATGGACTTGCTCCCTGGCCCTTGACTGATCTTTTTCTGTACTGCCTGACATTGACAAACTACGTACCCAGATTAGGCAGGTTTAAAAAATTTATCAATTGGTAAATTTTCTGTCCGTTATCCACACCCGGCACTTGCCCAATCTGCAGGGAGTGCGTATCCACTGCTTCAGGTTGCTCGCCAATTCGTCAACAGTTCGAAAGGGTTTCAGTCATGACATCGCAGGTCACCGTGATCGACCACCCGCTGGTGCTGCACAAGCTGTCCCTGATGCGGGACAAGACCACGCCGTCTGCGGTATTTCGCATACTGTTGAATGAAATCTCGCTTCTGCTGGCTTACGAAGTCCTGCGGGACCTGCCGCTGACCACCCGCACCATCGACACGCCGATTGAAAGAATGGAAGCGCCTTTCCTGGCCGGAAAGAAGCTGTGCCTCGTTTCCATTCTGCGCGCGGGCAACGGCCTGCTTTCAGGCATGATGGATCTGGTGCCATCAGCACGGGTTGGCCATATCGGGCTGTATCGCGACCCGAAGACCCTGAAGGCTGTCGAGTACTACCTCAAGCTGCCGGAGGAGATCGAGAGCCGGCCGGTTATCCTCGTCGATCCGATGCTGGCGACGGGCAATTCGGTTTCAGCAGCCGTGGACCGCCTCAAGCAGGCCGGCGCCAAAGACATTCGTTTCCTGTGCCTGCTGTCTGCGCCCGAAGGCATCAGGGCCTTGTCAGCAAAACATCCCGATGTGCGGATATTTACCGCGGCTATCGACAGTCATCTCAATGATCACGGCTATATCGTGCCGGGTCTCGGCGATGCAGGCGACCGCATGTTCGGCACCAAGTAATACCAACGGAGGATCAACTCGCCCGCATTCGATCCAGCCGGATGCGATGGCGATGATCGGTCAGGCGCCACACACTGCCGAACACGGCGCCAAGCACGCCCAGACCGGTTGCCCCGCCAATCAGGAACATGATCAGGATCTGATATTTCACCGCCTCCTGCGGATCGACACCGGAGAGAATCTGGCCGGTCATCATGCCGGGCAACGATACAACGCCGGTAGCCGCCATGGCATTGATGATGGGGGTAAATCCGCTCCTGAGCGCCCGGCGTGTCGACGGCAGTACGGCTTCCCAGCGGGTTCTGCCCAGCAACAGTTGCGCTTCAATGGCGGTTCGCTCGCGGTGAATGGAATTGTGCAGAGTATCCAGACCCAGGCTGACACCGGTCATGGTATTTCCCAGGATCATGCCGAACAGCGGCAACGCGAATTGCGGTGTCCACCAGGGCTGCGGCTGAATTTGGGTGGCCAGCGCACATACGGTGACAATCGTTCCGGCAAACATCATGGAACCGGCTCCAAGGCCATAGCCCCAAACTCCTGACAGGCGCCGCTCCTGGCGCGCCCATATTTCACGGCCTGCAAATGCGATCATGATCATCGCAATCAGCAGCGTGACGATGGCGGAAGATGCTGCAAATACTGCCTTGAGAACCAGCCCCACCATCAGCAATTGCACGATCATCCTCAGGCAGGACGTCAGCAGTTGCCGCTCCAGGTTCAGTTTCAGAACCAGGGAAAACACTGCATTCAGAATGAGGAAGACCGAGGCTCCGACCAGGTCCATGTTGGACAGTGAAATGTAGCCCGTCATGATGCAGTACCGGCTACTGGAGCAAGCTGGCCGTCAGCCATCCTCATTGACCGGGTGGCAATGCGTCGGGCCTGCTCTTCATCGTGGGTTACCATCAGCACACTTACTTCTCTCGCCAGCTGTTGCCTGATCAACTCCTCGACCGCAGTTGTCATATCAACATCCAGCGACGCTGTCGGTTCATCAAGCAGTAACGCGTGAGGTTTCGTTTGCAGCGCCCGGATAATGCCCAGCCGGTGTCGCTCCCCGGTCGACAGGCGGCTTACCTCCCATTCCATGGCATCGGACATCTTTAGTGCCGCAAGCAGGTCGCTTACATCGCTTTCGTCAGCAAAATGATCACCCACCCGGTCTGCCCACCAGCCGGTTTCAGCCGGTACAAATGACACTTTCCTGCGCCACTCCCAGGCCGGCATCCCTTCACGGAATTGCCCGTTCAGAACAACACGGCCTGCATTGGGATCAAGGTCTGCAATGGCGCGCAGTAACAGGGACTTGCCGGAGCCCGACGGGCCCAGAATGGCAACGCATTCTCCACCAGGTATGTCCAGGTTGATCGGGCCAACGTTCCTGGTTTCAAGTTCAGCAATTTCAAGCAAGGTGCGGGCTCACTTTTCCTCGTTACATTGGTCACACTAGCTTACTGTTAAAACCGTTACAGGCGGCACGGGTTCAAGGGAACCCATGCTGCTTTAGCCGGTGTTGCGCGCGCCATGGGTTCGCAGGGGTTTGGCAGTTGCCTGAATTGGCCGGGTTTCAGCGCAGTCAGTCATTCCGGACAACTTTTTCGCATACCATTTTGCTGCCGGGGCCGCGGTAACACCATGCAGCAGCGCGCTGATCCATACCGCGTTAATGGCCAGCATCAGGATAGGCTCGGCAACTTCATGGCCGGCCTTTTCTGCCACCAGCAGCGCAAAAAGTGCAGTGGCAAGCCCGCGAGGCCCGAACCAGCCAAAGAACAATCGGGTAACCGGTGAAGCGTCGGTTCCAATCAACGAAATCCAGACCGCCACCGGGCGAACAATTACAAGGCTTGTCAGTATGACTGCAACCGAGTGTCCATCAAGATACGTGAACGCGGTGGGTACCAGGACAAGCCCGAGTAGGAAGAATGCCCCCCAACTCAGAAGCTGTCCTTCACTCTCTGTAAAATCGTAGATGAATTTGCATTTGTTGCCTACCACATTGCCAAATGTAAGCCCGCCGACAAACGCCGCGAGGAATCCGTTCCCTCCTATCTGGCTGGCAAGCAAATAGGTAGCCGCCGCCAGGGAAATTGCGCCAACACCCTCATAGACGTCGGACGTAAAATTGTGTTTCTTGGCCCACAACAGCAGACGCCCGCCAAGCCAGCCCAGCGCATAGCCTGCCACTGGTCCCAATATGAGCTGCGCCGCTGTGAACGACAGCCAGTACGCACCGTTCTGGGACATTTCTGCTGACAACAGGCTGGTGAACAAAAGCACTACCGGAAGAGCAAACCCGTCATTGAGACCACTTTCCACCGTCAATGAGCGACGCACGCGTTCCGGCACATCCGGATTTGATACGACCGCCTGACCAAGTGCGGCATCTGTTGGCGCCAGCAGTGCCGCCATCAGCATGACAGCAGCGACAGGCCATCCCGGTAACAAGACCCATGCAAAAACAGAGCCTGCCAGCACTGAAAGCGGCAAGCCTGCGAGCAGCATGCGTATAGGCCAGTCATGATCGCGGCGCAGCACATTGAGATTGATTTGCGAGGCGTCGAAAAAAAGCAACAGGATAAGAGCTACCTCGGCAGTGAGATGGAGAACTGCTTCGAAATCCTGGGCGTGCAGCAGACCGCTGGCAGACATGAAAGCGCCCATGGCGATAAACAGAATGGGAGCAGTAAGCGGAGTTGACGCCACCCGCCTGGCAAACATCGTGAAGCAAACTGTGACGATTGAAATTATCAGTAACGCGGCAGTCATGGGTTCCGGTCGCCTTCAATATGGACACTGCCGCAAAATCTTTATCGGGTGAGATCGTCGTGGCGCCCTGATCATGAGGCCGGTATCGCGTGACACACTACGCACAATTCGCGACAGTCCCCGGACCACTCTCACTTTCATCCGATCAGCTCGTCGCTTCTGTCATCGGTTTCACCAAACCGCTTCAGCGTTGCCGGTTTGGTGCCTTCGTAGGCTTTGTGAAGGTTTTTCGAGATGCGCTCATTCTCGCGTTCGAACAGGCAATTTCCCTGCAGGTCGGAGGCAACGATGAACGGACCCATCCTGTTGCAGCGGATCACCCACATTGCCTGGGCAAGCCCCAGTTCCTTGTTCCAGTGAACAGCCTCGACTTTTTCAACGCCGCGCCCCAGCAACGCGCCGGTGCCGTAGCCGACTGTGCTCAGATAAATCGCACCGTTGGGCACAAAATAGCTCTTGTAGTCCATGCTGCTCATGCCGCCCTTGCCGATCACCAGCCTGGCGCCTGACCTGGCCAGCCATTCCGGCAACCACCTGGCAAACCTGAACGATGCAGTCGCTGTCACCGCACTCATTACAAAACTGCCGTCCGGGTTGATGCGGGCCGCCGGTGAACAATGGAAATTGGCGGCGCTTTCGCCCGGCAGTTCCATGGGAATATTGGCCTTGTCCTCAAGGGCGCGCCTGTAGACGCCCTCGCGCGCCGTATACATCAGCCCGTCCAGGTAAACGATGTCACCCAGTCGCAATTCAGCCAGGGCTTGCGCGGCCGGCGTTGTGCTCAGGCGGATTTCTCGTGGCTTGCGGGCATTTCCCATTCCACAGTCTCCCGGCGTTGATAATCAGTGAACCATTCAGGATCGGTGCGGTGTTCCACGCGCCCGTCCGCAAATACCCGCGCAACCGCCCGGCGCGACGACAGACAGAACGCATGCACCGACATCTGCATGCCGCCAGTGTGGCAATAGCCAACCTCGATATGCGTATCGATGACCATGGATTTGCCGACAAAACCCATTGCCCCCATGCCAATGGAATTGCCGAGTTCGGTAAATTCCAGTTCCAGTTCCGCAATCCGGGGGTCGGTGTTTCTGTCGCCAACGGTGCGCAGGCAGGCAGCACGTTTGCCAAGGACCATGCAGGTATCCTTGCACCCGCCCAGCCCGATACCGATTATTGCCGGTTGACAGGCCAGGCCGCGCTTGCCGAAGGCCACCAGGCTATCCAGGAAAAACCGCTTGATCCCCTGGACACCATCCGACGGGAACAGCATCCGGTAGTCCGTGCCGAACAGGCCTCCCTTGTGAACCGTGATCAGGTCAATCCATTCTCCACCAGGCTCATAGCCGTACTCGATTTCAGGCGCACCGATACCGACATTGTTGTCATGGTCGGTTCGCCACAGCGGATGTACCCGATTGGGACGCAATGGCACGCCATTGGTGGCGTTGGCAGTTGCCCGGCGCAGGGCTGCCTCTAGGGCAATCGGGCCACCTTCAATCAGGGTTTCATTGCCCATTTTCACATACCAGCGCGGAGTGCCGGTATCGCCGCACATGGCGCGCCGGTCTTCCCTGGCTGCCTGGTAGTTTTCCAGCATTGCCTGCAGCACAAACGACGACAGGTCACCGTCCTCGATACTGGCAGCCGCCTGCAGCCCTTCCAGGTAGTCGTCCGGGATCTCGATGGCCGCCTTGTCCATCAGGGTCTCGGCAGTTTTCTGAATCAGGTCAATCGGGATCATTGCGCAGTCTCCACCAGGGTTTCCGGTTCACCTTCAGGCAATATGGTCTCACCCGGCCTGACGATTGTAAACTGGACCGCTTCGCGAGTGACCGCAACCTTGCCATCCTTCATCCGGGCAACCGTAAAACAGGAACTCTCCATCGCCCCGCTTTCCGGGAAATCCTCGCGATAGTGGGCGCCGCGGGAATTCTCGCGCGCCAGTCCCGCCCTGGCAATCACTTCAGACACATCACACAGGCTCGCCATGTTCAACCAGTCATGCCACGTCAGGTTGAACGCAAGGTTGCCTGGTGCCACGCCGGTTTCGCGCAGTTCCGATCTTATGCCGGCCACCCGGGCAATAGCCCGTTTCATGCCGGTTGCAGTCCGGATCACGCCCACATCATCCCACATCAGTTCCTGGAGCGAATTTCGAAGCCGCTGCACATTGCCCGGGGTCTTTGACAATGGCTGCTGCGCGCGCTCGACCTCGGCGGCAAGAACGCCTTCATCCGGGTCGCGCAGGACCGGCATGCCTGCGATATCGGCGCCCATCACATCACCTGCAACTCCGCCGTAAACTGTGGAATTGGCAACACCATTGCCGCCGAGCCGGTTTGACCCGTGAGCGCCACCGGCATCTTCGCCGGCAACATAAAGGCCCTCCATTTCCGTCCGCGTATCAGTGTCAACCACCACACCACCCATGAAGTAGTGGGCCGTTGGCACTACCTCGACCAGGCCTGCAGCCAGATCAAAGCCGCTGTCTTCACAACGCTTTACCATGCCCTTGAATTTCCGCCGCACGTTTTCAGGCCCAAGATGCCCCATCGAAAGATAGACGCCGCCATTGGCAGATGAATTGTTCTTACGCATTTCGGCGTAGATGCCGCGGCTCACCACATCGCGTGTTGCACGTTCGCCCAGTACGTCATAGTCAAACATGAACCGCTGTTCGGCACCGTTCAGCAATCTCCCGCCTGCTCCGCGCAAGCCTTCTTCCAGCACTGTGCCGGTCATCCTGGTGTGATCGCCTGCCAGCAGTCCGGTCGGGTGGAACTGGACCATCTCCATGTCTCGCAGCGGCAGTCCGGCGCGGAGCGCCATGGCCAGGCCATCCATCGTCTTGTCACCGGAAGCCGTGTGATACTTGTACATGGTCGGACCGCCGCCGGTGCCCATCATCACCGCCCTGGCGCGCACAAAACGGAATTTGCCGGTGCGCATGTCGATGAACAGGACACCCGCAAGAGCCGAGCCATCCGTTGTCGGTACAAGTCCGACGGCGCGATGTTCCTGAAGCTTTTCAACCGGTCGGGCGAGAACCTGCTCCATCAGGCGGTTAATGATCTCGATGCCGGTCAGATCACCCTTGTGGACAGTCCGGTCGGCCGTCTGGCCGGCAAAAGCCTTCTGATGCAGCGATCCATCGGCATTGCGGTCGAAGAAACAGCCTACCTCATTTTCCAGTTCCCGGATCCGGACCACCGCCTGTTCGCACAACTTCCACGCCATGTCCTGGTTGGGCAGCCATTTGCCGCCATTGATGGTATCCATGAAATGGCGCTCGACAGTGTCGCCGCCGCCAAGGGCTACGTTGTATCCCCCCTGAACCATGCGGGTACAACCGCATTTCCCGATCAGGCCTTTCACGGCGATGGTGATCTTGGTTCCGGGCGCTGCCGTTTGTTGCGCATGCAGGGCCGCAAACATCCCCGCGCCACCGGATCCCAGGATCAGGATATCGGTGTCATGGCGTTCAATGGAACTCGCCGGTACCATGGCTATATCGCCCGCAGCAGGAAAACGCCGGAAATCAGAAGCGAGATCGCCGCCGCACCAGCCGCCAGGGTTTTCTGCCGGTCCGACCAGGGCAGCCATTCCATTGCCATCAGCCGTAACCCGCCAAACATGTGCAGCGCCAGCAGCAGGACCAGCCCGAACTCGGCAAACTTCACAGCCGCCATGTCTGTCCACTGCAAGAACCCGTCCAGTTGTGCAGGCGCGGTCAGGGCCATTGCCAGGGTGTAGAAGTGAACCGGCAGAAACAGCGCCAGTACAATACCGGAGACGCGGTGCACCATGAAGGCGTACCAAAGTGCGTGACTGCGGTGCGGGCGCATCATGACAAGGTCACTGCCATGACCGCCCGGGCGCCGAACAGGAACAATCCCGTCGCCACTGTCCAGGTAAAAAGGTCAAGCAGTCCGTGCTTCAGGCCAGTAGTTTCATGCACAACCACCCGCAATCCAATTGCCGCGTGAACCGAAACAGCAACAACGAACCCGCCATAAAAAAGCATCCAGGCGATGCTGCCCTGGGTACGGCCCAGAATCTCCGCCGCCGATACCCCGCCCTGAACGGCGTAGATCATCATCGCCAGGTGCCCCAGAACCAGCGGGGCCATCAGCAGTGCAGTAATGCGTTGAAGCATGTAGAGCCTGACGGTCAGCATGCTATGTCCGCCTCTTGAAAAACGACAGCGCAGTTTCGCGTTTCAACCCGGCGATCGCTGCCATCGGATTAAGATCATTGGGGCAATAATGGCTGCAACTGCCCTGGCTGTGACAGTTGTGGCACCCGCCCTTGCCCGACACCGCCTCGAGAATGTTCAGTTTGCTGGCATCCTTTGCATCATTGTAAAGCGTCCATGCCCGTTGCAAAGCGGCCGGGCCGAGATAGTCGGCATTGCCGGCCACCGTATCGCAGGCAGCATAGCAGACCGAACAATTGATACATTCAATCCCCCGGTTTGCTTCCAGTCGCGCACTATCCTGCGGATCGATCTGTTCAATCGCATCATCGCGCGACCTTGTCGGGTGATGCATTCCTTGTGCAGCAATCCATTTGTCAAAGAACGCATCCATGTCTGTCGCCAGATCCTTGATGATCGGCAGATTGCGCAGCGGACCGATGCTGATCCTGTTGCCCTGCAGCGCCACCTTGACGTGGGTGCGGCACGTCCAGCGTGGCACGCCGTTGACCATCATGGCGCAGGATCCGCACATGCCGACACGGCACGCATACCGATAAGACAGAGTGGGGTCCTGGTTCTGCTGAATCCAGACAACTACATCCAGAATTGTCTGGTTGTCCTGCGCTGGAACCCTGAAGTCCTCAAAATGGCCTGATGTGCCTGCACCACGCCACACCGACACCTCCAGTTCTGCTGGATAGGACGACAAATCACTGCTCCACAATCTGGCCGGGCATTAATGCCCTTCCATCTATAGGTAAGCACTTTTCAATCGAAAAGAAATAATTCCCGAACCGGTCAGTAAATTGGCTTGCCGAAATACCTGAGCCCGCCCGTCACATATCTCCCTCATTCAGTTTCGCCAGGGCGCGGGTCACCGAGCGTAGAAAAACCGGTTCCGCGGCCAGGTCGCGCCCAAATATCTGACTGACGCCTGCATAGGCCCTGACCATGTCATCGGGACTGTCCGCCGTGCACTCGCCAATTACCCTGAGTTCTTCAGCCTGCGGGTCACGTACATCAATCGGCTTTCCCGCCAGGTCCGTGCCGGTGACATACCGCATCCATCCTGCAACCCCGGCAGCAAGGCGGTCAAACGGTTGGCCTTGGGCCAGCCGGTCGCGAATGGTGGACAATAGCCGTTGCGGGAGTTTTTGCGAGCCATCCATCGCAATCTGCCAGGTTCTGTGCTTCAGGCCCGGATTGGCAAACCGTTGCAGCAGTGCGTCCCTGTAGGCAGGCAGGTTGACTTCATCCGGCATCTCCAGCGTGGGAATGATTTCAAATGTCATCATTTCGTGTACCAGCGAATGGATGCGGTCATCGCCAATCGCATCGGCAACCGTTTCGTGCCCGGCAAGATAACCGAGATAGGCAAGTGTCGAATGGCTGCCGTTGAGCATACGCAGCTTCATTTCCTCAAACGGATGTACATCTTCAACAAATGTCACGCCTGCGTCTTCCCACGGCGGCCGCCCGGCGCAAAACCGGTCTTCAACAACCCACTGGGAAAACGGTTCGGTTACCACGGGCGCAGCGTCGGCAACGCCCAGTCTGCCGGCAATTGCGTCAATATCGCTTGGCGTGGTTGCAGGAACAATCCGGTCCACCATTGTCGAGGGGAACGTGACGTTGTCATCGATCCAGGCACTCAAGTCAGGGTCCTGCAGCGCGGCCAGTTCCCGCACCGCGCCCCGGGTTGTCCGTCCGTTCTCCGGCAAGTTGTCACAGCTCAGCACCGTGAACGGGCCGGTGCCTGCAGCCTTTCTGCGTCTCAGCGCTTCCACAACAATACCAATGGTGGAACATGGTGCAGCCGGTGTTTCCAGGTCTGCTGCTATGTCCTGGTTATTCCGGTCAAGGTGTCCTGTAGACGGGTCGATACAGTACCCCTTTTCGGTAATCGTCAACGAGACAATGCGGATTGCCGGGTCGATCATGCGCTCCAGGAGCGGTCCGGACCCTGAACTGGCATCAATGACCTCGATCAGGCTGCCAATAATGCGTGACCGGGAACCTGAAGCATCATCAATGGTCAGGCTGTACAGGCCATTTTGCGGATTCAGGGCGGCCGCTGCGGTTTTGCTGCGCAGTGATGCACCGGCAATCGCCCAGTCAGGATTGTTCCTGAGAATATCGTCGACATAGACGGCCTGATGAGCGCGGTGAAAGGCCCCCACACCGAGATGCACAATTCCGGCGGTCAATTGTGAGCGCTGGTAGGCAACTTGCGTTGCCTTGGCTGCGGCCATCGATTTTTCACTGAGACGCATCGGTGCGTATCCTTGCCAACTTTCAGCTTCACAGATTGTAGGATTTCTTGGCGAGACCGTAGGCAAGCTCAACTGCCACTTCGCGCGCTTCTGCCTCACCAATGCGGTGTTCCGCAACCTGCCGGGCCAGAAACGCGCAGTCGATGCGGCGAGCCACATCATGGCGCGCCGGAATCGACGGAAACGCCCGCGTATCGTCGTTGAAACCCGCGGTGTTGTAGTATCCCGCAGTTTCGGTGACCTGTTCCCTGTAGCGCAGCATTCCGTCCGCACTGTCAAAGAACCACCAGGCCGGGCCCAGTCTGAGACACGGATAGGCCCCGGCAAGGGGGGCAAGTTCACGGGAATATGCTGTCTCGTCCAGTGTAAAAAGGATGATGGACAGACGTGGGTCCATGCCAAACCGGTCCAGCAGCGGTTTCAGTGCTGCTACATAGTTTGTCTGCGTGGGCATGTCGAAGCCCCTGTCCCGACCGAACAGGTCAAACACGAGCTTGTTGTGGTTGCGGGAAGCACCTGCGTGGATCTGCAGGACCAGGCCGTCTTCACAACTCATGGCCGCCATTTCAGTGAGCATTTGCGCCCTGAACAACTCCTTGTCTTCAGGTGTGGCTGCTTCACTGATGACGCGGTTGAAAAGCTCTTCTGCCGCTGCATTTCCCAGATCAGCAGTACGGGCCGATGGGTGACCATGGTCCGTTGACGTGGCCCCCATGGAGGCAAAAAACGCCCTGCGGTTGCGGTGTGCTGCTAGGTAGCCCGACCACGTGCCCGTATCTTCGTTGGCAAGTTCACCCAGCTTCTCGATGTTGGCTGCAAATCCCTCGAAATCCGGATCAACGACCGGGTCCGGCCGGTAGGCAGTAATCACCCTGCCGCTCCACCCGCTATCCCTGATTGCCTGGTGGTGCCTCAGGTCATCGTTAGGGGCCTCTGTTGTGGCAATCACTTCAATATTGAACTTCTCAAACAAGGCGCGCGGGCGGAAGGCATCCTGCGCAAGGCAGTCTGAAATCTGGTCATAGCAGGCATCGGCCGTTGCAGGCTCGAGCGGCACCTCGATGCCAAACAGTTCCTGAAACGTATGATCCAGCCACAACCGCGTGGGTGTGGAGCGGAACAGGTAATAGTGCTCCGCAAACCGCCGCCAGATTGCCCGCCCATCGGTTTCACCCGGACTGCCATCGCTGCCGGTTATTCCGAGTGCCCTGTAATCGACACCCTGGGATACCAGCATTCTGAGAATGTAATGGTCAGGCACGATCAGCAGTTGCGCCGGATCCTGAAACCTGTCGTTGTCTGCAAACCATGCCGGGTCGGTATGGCCGTGCGGGCAGATCAGCGGCAGATTGCTGACATCTGCAAACAGTCTGCGGGCAATACTCCTGGTATCTGGGTCAGCCGGGAACAGCCGGTCTTCGTTCAGCAACATGGCGACAAGCCTGGAACGGTGTGTCTATTTTTCATCTGAAAGGCAACCTCGTTTCACTGCCTGTCTTTGCGCCTGAAGCGCCAGTTCGGTCACCTTGAATGTATGGCTCTGGCGGCACGCGGTCTCGCTGCGCTCCAGAACATCATGTGCAAGGTCACGTGAGTATGGCAGCTCAGCAGAACTGCAATCCATATACTCGCAACGCTCCCCATTGACGAGGAACAGATGATCGGCACCCTCGCGTCCTGCCACATCGACATACTTGCGAAGCTCGATATAGCCTTCCGTGCCCAGCACGAACAGCCTGCCGTCACCCCAGTTTGGCAATGCGTCAGGCGTGTACCAGTCAACCCGGATGTAGGCTTGCGCCCTTGCGCCGGCCAGATTGATTTCGCCAAAATCTTCAAACCGCGGGTAGCCCGGATTTTTGAAGTTGCCGATCGCAGAATGCACAATGTCGGCATCATCCAGCCCGGCGAAATGCAGGAACTGGTCAATCTGGTGCGATGCTATGTCAGCGAGGACGCCGCCATACAGGCGGTTGTCGAAAAACCAGTCAGGCCGCGTTGCCGCATTCAATCGATGCGGGCCAATGCCGATTGTTTGAATTACCTCGCCAATCCGGCCCTGACGTACCAGGTCGGTTGCCGTGGAAACGGCACGAACTTCAAAGCGTTCAGAAAAATTGACCGACCATATGCGGCCGGTCCCGGCCACGGTCTCGCGGATACGATCAAGTTCAGCCAGCGAAATACAACCCGGTTTATCACTCATGACGTCCTTGCCATGTTGCATCGCCTCTATTGCAAGGCCGGCACGGGTATGTGGTGGCGACGCAATCAGAACGAGCCTGACCTCCGGGTCGTCCAGAATCCGCTGCTTGTCAACATGCCTGCGAACCTCCGGAAACCGTTTGGCAAACCCTTGCACGGGCTGCGGATTTCCTTCTGTCCAGAATCCTGAAAAGCTGCAGCCGGCATCAATCATGCCCTGTGCCATCCCGTAAATGTGCCGGTGATCAAGGCCCAGAGCTGCAAACTTGAATAGACTGCTCATGTTGCATCAACCCTGCCGCGGCACATCGCAAATGCGGCCGGTCCTGGAAGACGCCACCATCGCATCTATCAGGGCATGAACTCTCAGGGCTTCGCGTCCGGTAATGGCAGGAGGTCGCCGGTCACGAATGGCCATGGCAAAATCCGCAATCAGATCGCGATGCCAGTCGCATGGAAATGCCATTGGATCAGCACCGCCTCCGGTTCCCGAGACCTCCCCCTGCTCTTCCTGCCTGCCATCACGCCATGACACTTTGAGATTTCCGCCTTCCAGCACCGCAGTTGCATCAGTCCCGTCGATGACAATGCTTTCGGTTGATCCCGGGAATGTTGCACTTGTCGCAACAACCGATCCAACTGCGCCAGAGCGAAACCGCATGCCGCTGCTGGCAAAATCCTCTGCCTCCATCTGGTGGAGTCCGGTGGTTGCACAAAAAGCCTGCACTGTTTCTGCCGGTCCGGTCAGGCTGAGCAGCAGGTCCAGAACATGGATCGCCTGGCTGATAAGCACACCGCCTCCGTCGCGCTCATAAGTGCCGCGGCCGGGTACATCATAGTAGGCCTGGTCCCTCCACCACGGGATCTCCGCACGGGCAAGCGCAATTTTGCCAAGCTGATTGTCGTGGATGAGTTCGGCAAGCCGGCGTGACCCGGCGCGAAAGCGATGCTGAAACACAACCCCCAGATGCACGTTTGCCGCCTCACAGATTTCGACAATCCGCGTTGCCGCTTCAGTCGTCCGTTCAACCGGCTTTTCGGTAAGAATGTGCTTGCCTCCTGCGGCGAGAGTTTTGACAATTTCCAGCCGTTGGTGCGGCGGCGTGAGAAGGATAACTCCATCAGTTGAGTTGTCTGCTGCAATGGCGTCAACACTGTCGAATACCCGGTAATTTCCCTGTTTTGCAACAAGTTGAGCCCTGTCGAGACTGCGGTTGCAAATACCGCTGACTGCAACCTGGCCGCTCATGAGTTTGAGCGCTTCCAGGTGTGGTTTCGACGCCATCCCCAAACCCACGACCGCAAGGCGTACCGGTTGATTATCCAAGTTTGTTCTCCAGACTGGTCATCATAGGGGTTTTTCAATTGCATCAAGCGCAAGCATTATGCCGCGCAGCTCTGCAAGTCCCCGCAACCGGCCTACTGCCGGGTAGCCCGGGCTTCCCGCTTCATTCAGATCGCTCAACATTCTCTGACCGTGATCAGGGCGAAAAACTATTGTGCCGTCGGTGTTCCGGGTGCGGTTTTCCGACATCAACTCACGCACCACGGCAACCATGTCGAGATCACCTTCCAGATGGGCTGCCTCATGAAAGGAGCGGCCATCAGGTTCGCGTTTCGTTGCCCGCAAATGTGCGAAATGAATGCGTTTGGCAAACCGCCGTGCGATTGCCGGCAGATCATTGTCAGCGCGAACGCTTAGGCTGCCTGTACAGAAACACATGCCGTTTGATGCAGACGGAACGGCTTCGAACACCTTTGCGTAGTCTTCCTGTGTGGATGCAATGCGGGGCAAACCAAATAATGACCTTGGCGGATCATCAGGGTGCAGGGTCAGTTTCACTCCGAGCTCATCGGCAACCGGTGTCACCGCCTCCAGAAACCCAATGAGGTTTTTTCTCAACGCATCGGCATCAATCGAAGCATATTCCTTCAGCTTGTCCCTGAATTCGGGAATGGTAAGCGGCTCAGCGGTTGATCCCGGCAGTGCGCTGGCAATGACTGTGACCAGCTGATCGATGTCATCTTGCGTCATGGCATCAAAAACAGCCTGAGCGCGCGCCGTGTCGTCCTGTGAGTATTCCCGTTCGGCGTCAGGGCGCCGGAGTATGAAAAGATCAAAAGCCGCGAACCGGTCCTGGTCGAAACGCATTGCAGTAGAGCCGGTCGGAGTTACATAATCCAGGTCGGTACGGGTCCAGTCAACGACCGGCATGAAATTGTAGCAGATGGTCTTGATTCCATTGCTCGCCACAGCTTTCATGCTGGCGATCCAGACATCGATTTCCTGCCTGGCAAGTGAACCCTTCCGCTTGATGGCGTCTGCTACCGGAATGCTCTCCACAACCGACCATCTGAGAGGCGACCGGTCCACGGGTGTGTCTTCAATCATCGCCTTGCGCTGTGCAACATCAGCAGCACTCCATGCCTCGCCGATGGGTGTTTCATGCAAGGCAGTCACCACATCGCTCGCACCGGCCTGGCGGATCGTATCAAGAGGAATGCCCGCATCAGGGCCATACCATCTCCAGCCCTGCCGCATTTTATTGTGTCTGATCGTACCATTCATATCAAAAGTCTCGGTTTCCGCAGGCTAAACCAGTAATGACCTGATTACGGACCAAACAGCTGAACGGGAACAAGGGTAAGTTGCGGAATATAGGTGACTAGAAACAGAACCAGAATCAGGGCTGCGATAAATGGCATGATGGCCCGGAACACTCTTGCAACGTCCGCCGCGCCAACACGTGCCGTTGTAAATACCAGCATGCCAAGTGGCGGGGTCAGTGCGCCTATGACCAGATTGAGCACCAGAATGATGCCGAAATGCACCGGATCGATACCCGCCGCCATGATGACCGGAACCAGAATGGGCACAAGGATGACCATTGCCGCTATCATCTCCATGAACAATCCGACAAATATCAGCAGCAGGTTAATCAACAACAGCAGCGCATACCTGTTTTCGGAAATCGCGCTCATGGCGGTGGCAATCTTCTGGGGCATCTGCTCAAAGGCAAGCACCCAGGCAAACGGGGCCGCGGCAGCGATGATGATGGCAACAGCAACCGTATCGGAAGTGGCCTCGCGCAAGGCGGAAACGAAGTTGCCTGCCGTCAGTCCGCGATAGACCAGTGAGCCGCACACGATGGCGAAAAAGAACGCCATGGCCCCTGCTTCGGTCGCGGTAAAAACGCCAAACCGAACGCCGCCGACAATAAGCAGCGGCAACAGCAGCGCCGGAACCGCCAGCCACAGGGCAGACAGGCGTTCACCACCCGTCGACCGCTCGCGGTCGCCACCATAACCGCGTTTTCGAGACACCAGGTAGACTACACCCGACAATGCAGTCGCCGCCAGCAGACCCGGAACAATGGTCGCCACGAACAGGGCGCCGACCGAAACTGAAGCAAGCGCAGCATAGATAATCAGTCCCAGCCCCGGCGGAATCAGATTTGCCAATGTCGAGGCCGCACTGGTCAGCGCACAGCCAAATGCCCGATCATAACCGCGCTTCTCCATCTCCGGTACGACCAGTTTCGCAATAGCTGACGCATCTGCGGTGGATGATCCCGACACCCCGGCCAGCATGACATTGGTAACAACATTTGCCTGACCAAGACCGCCACGGAAATGGCCTACCAGGTGCGTTGCCAGCTCAACCAGCCTTGTTGTAACACCGCCGGCATTCATCACCGCCGCGGCCATTATGAAAAACGGTATGGCCAGCAGGGTGAATGAATTCAACGATGACGACATGTACTGGGTAACGATCACCAGCATCGTGTTCCCAAGCGGCGCGAAGGCAGCAAAAGCACCAAAGGAAAGCGCAAAGGCTATCGGTACCTCAAGCAGAATCAGCGACAGGCCGACGATCATCAAGACGATGGCACTGCTGCTCTCGCCATACAACAGTGACGCGCCATAACGTAATCCAAAGTACAGCGAAACGCCCAGAACGCCCGCCCACAGAGTAAGAGGAATTCGCCCCTGCACAGGCCTTGCAAGGAAGACCAGGTTCAGCACACCACCCGCCGGTACTGCCAAAAACAGGTATTTGAGCGGCCACTCCATGGCGGGAGACACCTGCAATGCCCGGTTCATGAAATCGATCCCGTGGACAACCAGCATCACACTTGCTGCGATCATGACCGCTCGGATGAAAAGCGTATGGGCAACATGCATCGATGCAGGAATGAAGCGGTGCAGGAAGCCAACGACTATGTGACCGTTTCTCCCGGTCAGCACCGCCATGCCAATAAAAACTGCCCAGCTGAATGCCCACTGCGACACCTCGCCCGGCCATGACAGTGAGGCATTCAGAACATATCGGTAAAACACCTGGATGGCAGCAATCGTGGCAGCACTCAGCAACAACAATACGGCAACTGACTCAAGCACCCGGTCAAGCCAATCATACAGTCTTGCAACCAGATTCGGACCATCAGCGGCATTTTGATCTGACGTCTGGGTACGATCAGTATTCATTGGCGTCTTCCCCGGATCGTCATGACCGCAAAGAAAAATGTCTCTTGAAAAACCTTGCAGATCATGCGTAGCGAATAAATCTCCGCTACGCATGAGGTGGACGCTTGTTCAGCCCAGTGCCCTGATTTTGGCGATCATGACGGCTGTCTCCGGACTCTTGGATCCAAATTCATCGAACAGTGGTGCTGTCAAATCCGACCACTTTGCGCGTTCGGCATCATCAATACTGTGGACAGTCACACCTACCGCTATCAGGTCTTCAAGAGCTTTGTCGGCTTTCGCACGGTTTTCGGTGCGCTGCTCTGCAAACACTTCCTTGGCGCTGGTGCGCACGAGAGTTTGCAGATCTGCAGGCAGGCTATCGAGCCAGGCTGCATTTACCCGCACGGCCTTTGGCAGGAACCAGTGATAGGTCGGCGTAATATGCTTGGCCTGTTCATGCCATTTGAAGCCGAGAACGGAGAAGTAGTCCGACTCAAGACCATCGATGATACCGGTGGAAAGTGCAGAATATTGTTCGGAATACGGTAGCGGTGTCGGATTTGCACCGAGTTTCTTCCAGAAATCGACCCACACTCGCAGTTCAGGCACCCGCAGTTTGACCCCCTTGAGTGATTCCAGATCTGTTATCGGTTCCTTGCCCAGCACGTGCCGGAAACCGCTCTCGCCATAAGCGACAAACTCTACGCCGGTTTTCTGGCGCGCTATTTGAGACACTTCCTCGCCAAGTTCTCCCTGCAGGACCCGGTCAACATGAGCCTCGTCCTTGTAGATAAACCCGGGAGCTCCCCCGAAGGCAGCTATTTCCGGCGCAATCGCTTCCTCACTGTCCGGGCCCGCGGTCGTCGCCTGGATAGTTCCAATCCGGCTGCCCTCCAGAAGCTGGGAAAGACCACCAAGCTGGCTGGCAGGAAAATGCTGCGCATCGATCTGGCCGTCACTACCCTCGTTCATGGCTTTCGCCCAGCGCTCAAAGGCATTCGTCAGGGGTGACCCCACTGCTTCCGAATGGGCTATTTTGCACGTGTACTTTGCCGCCGCGCGAGCATTGGTGATGACTGCCGGCATGGCGAGCGCCGTAGCACCCGTTTGCAGCAACCGGCGGCGGTTGATGGCGAAACATATGTCCCTGTTATTGTTCATGATCTGTTTTCCTCCACGGGTTTGTTATAGGTGAGTGACCCTGAAATAATTGAGCAGATGGCCTTTTCATCAAACCACCATACCGGTATGGTACTTACTTGTTAGCGAAACGCAAGAGGCATTCCGGTGTTAGAGAAAATTCGACAAACTGAACCGATTGCACCGCAGCTGTTTGAAAACATCCGGTCAGCAATTGTGGAAATGCGCCTGAAGCCTGGCGAGGCGCTATCGGAAAAGGATTTCTCGCTGCGATACGGCGTAAGCCGGCAACCGATCCGGGAAGCTTTCATCAAGCTGTCTGAGGCCGGTCTGCTGGAAATCCGGCCAAGCCGGGGCACCTATGTGAGAAAGATTTCTGTCAGGGAAGTCGCAGATGCCCGTTTCGTACGCGAGGCCATCGAATGCAGTCTGGTCAGACATGCAGCGCTAATTGCAAATGATCAGGACATTCAACACCTTCGACAGCTCATTGAAGAACAGGAAACAGCAGCGGAAAATGCCGACTTTGCCAGCTTCAACAACCGGGACGACGCGTTCCATCGCACCATAGCCGGCATCGTCCGCTGCAATTTTGCGCAACGCACCGTGGAAGGCGCTCGCAACCAGATCGACAGGGTGCGGTACCTGAGTCTTGACGAAGTCACCCCGTTGTCCCGCCTCATCGCTCAGCACAGGGAAATCGTGAGCAGCATTGAGGCGAAAGACCAGCATCGATCGGAGTTGGCCATGAAGATCCACTTGCGGGAAATACTTCTGGCCCTGCCCCAGATTGCCAGGGCAAATCCGGACGCCTTCGAGGACCAGGCATTGCCTGATCATGCCATCCGGCTGGTGGCGGCGGCTTCCTCAGAAGATTGACGCGGGCACGCTGGTTCAACTGGACCACGGCGCCGGCATGACCGGGCGAGGTTCACAGTGCGTTCAAGGACCGTTCAATGGTTTTTTCCAGCGCGCCTTCTGCGTTGATGACGCGCCATCTGATCGGCCCGGTCGGGCGTTTCAATTGATGACGGACAACGTCAGCGGTGGCGTCAGATGCATCGCCATGCCTCTCGCTCACCCGCCTTACAAGATGCTCCTCATCAGCCTTAAGCCACAATCCGGTAAACGAAGCTCCTGTGTTTGCTGCCACCTGCTCTACGGCCGAGCGCTCACCCTGATCCAGGTAAACCGCATCCACGATTACCGTATGGCCAGCCTGCAACGCGATGGACGCCTTCTCGAACACCATCGCATAGACCGCGTCACTATTCTTGCGTGTGTAGGTATCTTCCGGCAGCCTCGTCGTTTCGCCAACTCCAAACATCCGTTTGCGCTCCACGTCGGTTCTCAAATGCAGTGCGCCGGGGCAGCGCGCAATTTGGGGCGCAAGCGCACGGGCGACAGAGGTTTTGCCAGTGCCGGACAATCCGCCAATCGCAATCAACCGTGCTGGCTGGGGCTCGAGAAACTTTACGGCTTCAAGAAGATATGAACCAGCCTCGACAGCGGCGGCTGATGACGGGTCTTTCGCCTCGGACTGCTGCAATCGCGCAACCGCCACCATGGAGCGCACACCGGCCCGGCAGGACATGAACAGCGGCATGGCGCGCAATCCGGCCAGCTGCCCGCCGCTGCCGGACCGGGACAGGTAACGGTTCAAAATGCGGTTTGCATGGCCGCACTCGTTGCGATGACCGAGATCCATCAACAGAAAAGCCAGGTCGTACAGAACATCAATGGTCGCTAACTCATCGTTGAATTCTATGGCATCGAACAGCACCGGCTGATCATTGAGAATGACAATATTGGACAAATGCAGGTCACCATGACAGCGGCGCACCTGGCCATTGCCGGCACGTTCATTCAACAGGTTCTTGCAATTGCGCAGCGCCGCCTTCGCAGAATTTTCGAATTGCTCGACTTCGGCAGCCGGCAGAATCCCTGCGGCGTCTCGAAACGCCACGCACAATTCCTCGACAATGGCGCTCATTCTATCGGTTTCATTTTGCTCCTGCACAACAGGCGCCGCCGCATGATATCTGCCAATCTCGTCGGCCAGACGATCCAGCAATCCTGTATTCACGGCGCCGGTTCTGACCGCATCTGCAAGCAGCGAATTATCCGGAAAGCGCCGCATGTGCAGGGCCCACTCCACCGGCACTCCCGGCCCATTTATCGCAAGCATACCGTCTGCCTGGCGTGTGATTTTCACCACGTCGAGATAAATCATCGGGGCATGGGGCTGGTTGATCTTCAGCTCGTATTCACAAGCCGCCTTGCGCTTCTCCACCGAGCCGAAGTCAAGGTAGGGAAAGGTCACGGCCTTCTTGATCTTGTATGCGTCATGACCTGACAGAAACACCATCGCGGCGTGGGTCTCTATGACCTCAACCGGCCGGGCAGCGCCGCGGTATGAAGCAGGCTCCCTGAGAAACGCGATTACCTCGGCGTGATTTCGCGCTTCACCGTTGTCGTGAACTGCCCGGGTCGTCATCAGGACCTGAACTCCAGCGTTCCTGCCGGCCCGGAAGTAACCTGCTTGCCGGTGGTCATGGGTTTCTCCATTCGCCGCGGACAGGTCCAGGTCATGGTCTAATACACAATGTCAGCGAACATCTGTCGCTGTTATGACGCGAAAAGTTCTCATCTCACCGTCCTGTTCACGGATCGATACATATTCGCCGGGCCGGAAGCGTTCGTCGCCGAAGCGGTAGCCGGTCTCATCATCATCCTCATTGCCATGAATATCATAATGAAATGCCCATGCGTTACCCGGCTTGCGCACGAGGTGTCCGACTTCATGCTCGTCACTCCCCCAAAATCGGGTGACCCTGCATTTCTCGCGAATGCCTTTCCACTCAGCAGCATCGATCCTGTCCATATTGTCCAGCGGGGCGACGAGAACATAGCCATGGCGGCGGCTGCCCTGCGGAAAGTCACGGTCGCGCGCGAGTTCCATGCGAATCTGTTTCACAGTCATGAGATAGTGTCTCCATACACAAAATTGGATTAAAGCCCGAGAAGCAATGTCAGTGCGACATCAGCACCGGAAGCGTCATCTTTTGCAGTACATGCTCGGTGGCGCCGCCGAATACAAACTCGCGCACTCTTGAGTGACCGTACGCACCCATCACCAGCAGGTCAGAGCCGGTATCCCCGGCCCGTGTCAGCAGGGCGTTGCCGACATCCGAGTCTGCAGTCGGCATCGGCTCCGCAGTGACCCTGATCTTGTGACGGGCAAATGTGGTTGCCAGTTCCGCTCCCGGCAGATTTCCGGCCAGACCACGCTGCTTCTGCGGATCAATCCAGACAATATCAACCTCACTGTCCGTTGATAGAAGGGGCAATGCATCGAAACAGGCACGGGCAGCTTCCTTGCTTGCATTCCAGCCCATCAGCACCTTTTTTCCGATGACATCGAATGCCTTGCCACGTGGTATCAACAACACTGGCCGCCCGGCTGCCAATACCACATACTCGGCGAAACCCGGCTCCACCCCACATGATGTATCGGCAACAACCTGGCCCATCACGACCAAATCCGCCAACCGGCATTGTTGAGCAAATTCCCGTCCGATGGATGAGCTCATTGCGTCAAGCTCACGCCAGTCGCACGACAGTGAGCTCAAGCCCATGGAGCGCTCAAACTTCTCGCGTACCTCTTTCGCCATTGACAGATATCGCTGACGTTGATCGTCCACCACATCTGCCATGGCAATACCGCCATACACGGCATAAACCTCGACGGATGGAATGATGTAAACACCTGTAACATGGGCGCCATGATGAGCCGCTAGCGAACTGCATGTGGCTAACAGATGATCCAGATTACCGGTGTCATTGAGGCTGACGACAAACGTTTTTGGGTTCACGGGGATATCCTCCTTGCAAGGTTGGTGGACACATGATGTAACCGGATCAGGAACAGGTGCATTGATCGAAATCATACAACTGTGTCAGCGAACGGACTTGCGCGCGCTTTACTTTGGAGGATTAGCTCAGACTGATCAGACAAGGCCGCTATTTCCTGATCACCCTTGACTGGAATTCCTGATCCAGCAACGCCTCCAGCCGAACCAGATCGGCCGGCAAAGGCTGCCCGGTTGCTTTCAACTGCGCCAGCTCGGCATGCAGTTGCTCCAGGACCTGGTGCGCATCCTCAATTTCGTTGTCTGCTTCGCTGAAAAACAGGTTTATTCGGGTAATCAGATCATCAAACGCCATAATTCCTAGCCTTTCCCATTTTTCGCGGCCTGCCATGCCGCGAACCCGCCAGCCAGCGAAATCACATCTGAAAAACCCATATCCTGCAAAGTCTTGGCGGCAAGTGCTGAACGTCCGCCGGTCCCGCAATACAGCACTATGCGTTTGGCGGGATCCAACGCGGGAAGATGCGCCGGGCATTGCGGGTCTGCATGAAACTCCAGCATCCCCCGCGAGGCATGGATCGAACCTGGGATAGTGCCATTTGCTTCACACTCGCGCGCGTCGCGGACATCGACAATTACAACGTCGGGATCATCCTGCAGGTACGGCAAATCCTGCACCGAAACCGTTTCGATGACAGCATTGGCCTGTGCCAGCAATTCCTTAAAACCCATTTTCAGCATGAGGCTTCCTCGCATTGGCCGTCCAGACCGTCATTCTATCATAGTCCTGCAGGAATGCACTGCTCTTGACGCTGTGACTCAGCAGTCTGCCTTTCTGCCATCCTCGCCACTGAAACAGTATCTGCAGCAATCGTCAATTCGACAGGTCCCATTTCACAACCATCATGGCCATCATCCCGGCGTTGGTCCTTGACCTGCGTCAACTACCCCCGGGTCACTGGTATCAGGCAAGATGGAACCTGATCTACAATCCAAGTGCTGATGTCAGCACAGCATTCAGATGGGCATCATCCCAGGCCCTTGGACCGGAGGACGCGGACGCGGATGCAGGCCGGGTAATCAGGCGCCAACGCCTGCCCGTAGCTGTTTCCAGCCTCCGGTCCAGCCAGGTGAAGTAGCCGAAATTTGCCGGTTCATCCTGCGCCCACACCAGTTCTGCGTCCGGGTGAGCAGCAACCGCTTCTGCAATGGCATCAACATCGAGTGGGTAAAGCTGCTCCAGCCGGAACAGCGCGATGTCCTGCAGGTTCTTCCGTCCCCGTGCCTGATCGAGCAGCACTGAAAGCCTGCCTGTAGACATCACCACCCTGCGCGCCCTGGAGCGCCCGTCGGTAATGACCGGCCGAAAGCATCCGTCCAGATCAGAAAGGGCTGACCTCGCTGCGGAGTGACGCAACAATGATTTTGGTGCCAGTACGGCCAGAGGTTTGCGCCAGCCAGCCATCACCTGTCGCCTCAGAACATGAAAATAATTTGCCGGTGTGCTGCAATTGACTACCTGAATGTTGCCGCGTGCGCAGGCAGCCAGCAGCCGCTCAGGATGGGCTGTCGCATGATCTGGCCCTCCTCCCTCGACACCATGCGGCAGTAAAAGCACGATGTTGGATTCAAATAGCCAGCGATCTTCACCACAAATGATGAACTGATCGAACACCGGCTGGGCGACATTCAGAAAATCCCCGAACTGCGCTTCCCAGACGGTCAGCCCTTGTTGGGCGCCCAGGGTATAACCGTATTCGAATGCCAAAACGGCAGTTTCAGTCAACGGAGTGTTGTGGATGCTCGCGCGTCCGGCAAACTTTCCCAGCACGTCAAACAACTTGCCTGACTGTTGACAGTGAATCTGCAAGTGCCGTTGTGAAAAGGCGCCACGCAGACTGTCCTGACCTACCAGGCGTACATTTGTACCCAGGTCCAGCAACGAAGCAAAAGCCAGTGCCTCCGCCGTCGACCAGTCGATACTTCCGCTCTCCAGCGAAGTCCGCCGGCGAGCGACAAAATCCGCTATTTTGGGGTGCAGACAAATTCCTTCCTCAACCTGCGTCAGGCGCGCGCCCAGTGCCTTGAGATCATCTTTCGGCAGACCGGTCATCACCCGTTTGAGCATTTGCTGTTCTATGTCTGACGATAGCCCGAGGCTTGCAGATGTACAGCCGGGGCGCCAGTCTCTTGCTGCCTGGAACGCTGCATCAAGCTGTGATTTCAACAGTGACGTGTCAGGTCTGGCTCCGATCCGGCTGGCGTAGCGGGCGGACAATAAAGCTTGCCCGTCTATCGTCTTGTACATGCCGGGTTGCGTCAGGCGTGGTTCGTCGACCTCGTTGTGGCCTTTGCGGCGATAGGCTATCAGGTTTACCAGGATGTCTGATCCAAAAGCTTGGCGATAGCCGGCAGCGACTTCGGCGACACGAAGTATTGCATCGGGGTCATCACCATTAACGTGCAGCACCGGCGCATCAATCATGCGGCCGGCAGTGGCGCAATTGCTGGCTGAGCGGGCTTCTTCTGCTCCTGTCGTAAAGCCCACCTGATTGTTCAGGATCAGGTGAATGGTGCCGCCAATGTTGAAAGGAGCAAGGCTGGAGAGTTGCAGCATTTCAGCGTTTACGCCCTGTCCAGCAAAAGCAGCGTCGGTGTGCAGCACCAGTGGCAGGACCGCAACGCCGGTTTCAATCGCCGAACGGGCCCGTCCCTGCGCGACCGGGCCTACAACCGACAGATGTGACGGATGCGGTGCCAGCCAGATTTCCAGTTTTCCGTGAGAGGTTACCACATCGCCTGTCCATCCCAGGTGATAAGGAGAATCAGACGACACGCCCAGGCTATCGGATACCGCCGCAGCCCCCTGCGCCTCTGCTATGACCTGTGTTAGCGGTTTGCCGAGAACCAGTGCCGCCTGGGTCAAACGCCCCCTGTGCATTCCCCCGATGACTGCTTTTGCCGCTCCCTGCGCGGCGCCAGTTGCAAGAACCCGGTCAAGCAACACCAAAAATCCTTCAGCGCCAGACAGGCCGAACGTTTTCACACCCGGCAGTCTGGAATCCAGGGTTGCCTCGAAACATTCTCCCGCAGCAATCAGGTCCAGTGCGCGTTTTCGAACTGCACTTTCAGGTTGCCACGGTGTTTCCGCCATGCTGGCCAGCCACTGTCTTCGTCCGGCATCGCCAACATGTGCGATTTCCCAGCCGATGGAACCACAATAGGCCCGTCGCAGTTCTGCAGCTTCCTGATCAGTGAGGCCGTACTTCGCCGGTTCCAACTCAGGCAGCTGTTCCGGACTATCCGGGCGCAACGGATCAAGGGATGCAGTCCGCCATCCCCAGCGACGATAGGCTTCTGCAAGCGCTACTCTTGCAACTTCCTGATCGAAAGTTGCAAACATCGCCTCCAGTGCCCCGGGATCGCCGGCGCCGAGGGCTTCGGTTCTGCGCAGATCCGGGTTTCGCATCAGCTCCCCGCTCCCATGATTTATAATTGAATTTTCCGGCAACCTTGTTGTGACCCTGACGAATGGTTAGGGTCGGAAAGGTTGCGCTGGCGGGTTCGCGCCCACACCATGACAGGATCACCATATGGATCACAAGCAGATTGAAGCCGTAGCACGCAAGATATTCAAGGCCAACGTTGAACGACAGCAGTTCAAGCCATTGCGCGGGTGCGATGATCCGGGTTCTCTTGAACACGCCTACGACGTTCAGGATGCGCTTTATCGCATCATGATGGCGGAAACAGATAACGGACCGGTCGCGGGTCACAAGATTGCAAACACTTCGCCTGCAATCCAGAAATTGACCGGGGTGGATCAACCACTTTACGGCAGCATATTCGCAAACACAGTTCATCACAGCCCGTATACCGCTGAGCATGCAGATTTCATGCGGCTTGGTGTTGAGTTCGAAATCGCATTGCAGATCAGTGAAGACGTTCCGATGAGCGCTACGCCTTTTGACAGCAGCAGCATCTCTGCATTTGTCAAGGCGGCAATGCCGGCTTTCGAGTTGATCGAGGATCGTCGTGCAGATTACAGCGATCTCGATGCCAGATCGATTCTGACCGACCGGTGCTGGTGTGGAGGTGTGGTGTTGGGCACACCTGTTGAAAACTGGCAACTGATCAATCTTGGCGATCTCAATGTCACGGTCACATGGAACGATGAATTGCTCGACAGCGGCAATACCGGCAATGCGCTGGGCAACCCCCTCAACGGCCTCGCCTGGATTGCAAACCATCTGGCAGATCGAGGCGGCAGGTTACTGGCTGGAGAATTCGTAATGACCGGCAGTGCACTTCAGACCCGTTTTCCTGCTGCCGGAGACTGCTGCACGTACGAGGTTGCACAACTGGGCAAAGTGTCGTTGCGCATAAGTGAGTGACCGGCTGTCAGTCAGCTACGCTGTTTTCAAGCCCAGCTGAAATGGGTGAGTTTTGTATTCTGATAGTCATGGATGGCCTGTCGCCCGCCTTCGCGGCCCATTCCTGAATGGTCGACACCCCCGAAGGGTGCCTCGGCATGGGCGACCATGAAGTTGTTGATGCCAACCATACCTGCATGCAGTTTCCGGCTCAGTGTTTCAGCCTTGTCGTGGCTGCCCGTAAACGCGTATGCCGCCAGTCCGAACGGAGTAGAATTTGCACGCTCGATTGCGTCGTCAAGTTCTCTGAAGATTGCAATTGGTGCAACCGGCCCAAACGGTTCTTCACGCATGATCCGGGCATCGTCCGGCACATCGGCAAAGACGGTGGGCTCATGATAAAATCCCTTGTTGAGATGAGCCGGGCGGCTACCTCCAGCGACCAGTTTCGCGCCACTTTTCATCGTATCTTCTACCAGCGATTCCAGGCGTTCAAGTTGCGACGCCAGTGTCATGGGACCCATTGTACTGGCGGGATCCTGACTGTCGCCAACCACCTGGGAATTGGCCCCTTCTATCATCCTCTCGGTAAATGCAGCGGCCAGATTCTCGTGCACGTAAAACCGGTTTGGTGAAATGCAAACCTGGCCGGCATTGCGGAATTTGAACTGAACGCAAAGATCAGCAGCCGCAGCAACATCGGCATCATCACAGACAACTACCGGTGCATGGCCACCAAGCTCCATCGATGTTCGTTTAACTGTGCTGGCGGCTTCAATCATCAACAACTGTCCCACACGGGTTGATCCGGTAAGCGATATTTTACGCACTTCGTCAGCAGCCATGATTGCGGGTGAGATTACCTCGGCACGGCCTTGCAGAAGTTGCACGACGCCTGCCGGTGCGCCGCCTTCCATGCAGCACTCTGCAATGATTGTTGATGTCATGGGCACCTGTTCAGACGGCCGGCAAATAATCGGGCAACCGGCGGCCAGGGCCGGCGCTATCTTTCGGGCCAGAAGATTTATGGGGAAATTCCATGCCGTGAATGCTGCAACTATGCCGACTGGTTCCGGTTCGATCACCAGGCGTCCGCCCTGGCGCGATGCTATGGTCTCACCGAAAAGCCGCTCAGCTTCTCCGGCAAACCACTCGAACTGTTCGATGGCAATGTTTGCTTCGCCCTCCGACTGTGTAAGGGGCCTGCCTATCTCCAGCGAGAGCGCCCTGGCGAGATCGGCTTTGCGTCTCGTCATGGCAGCCGCGATACCGCGCAGGACACTTCCGCGCTGCCAGCCATGAACCGCCGCCCAGCTCTTGAGAGCTTTTCTCGCATGTAACAGTGCCTCTGTGACATGGCTTTCATCACATGCCGGTGTTGACCACAAAACTTCTTCATTGCACGGATTGACAACCGGTATAGGCGCGAGGTCGGTACGGGTTCGAAACTCATCGCCGATCAGGACTTTGGGTATGAAATCAGACATCGGATTGCTCCCGGCCAAAAAGTTAAAGGATTTCCGGTTCGGGCGTCGCGGCTCCAAAACCGGTCTCGAGGTAGTCGAAATCACAGCCTTCATTGGCTTGATTGATATGACGCGCGAACATCCAGCCGTAGCCGCGTTCAAACTTGGGATCGGGCGGTGTCCAGCCTTCGCGCCTCGACTGCAGTTCCGCCTCCGAAACCAGCATGTTGAGTGAGCGGGCATCCACGTTGACCTCGATGACATCGCCGGTCCTGACCAGCGCCAGCGGGCCGCCAAGATGGGCTTCCGGTGCCACATGCAAGATGCAACTGCCATAGCTTGTGCCGCTCATGCGTGCGTCAGAAATACGGACCATATCCCTGACACCAGCCCTGAGCAGCTTCGCCGGGATAGGCAGCATGCCCCACTCGGGCATGCCCGGACCGCCTACCGGACCCGCACCGCGCATGATCAACACCGTGTCTTCGCTGACTTCCAGCTCCGGATTGTCAATTTCCGCTTTCATTTCTGCATAACTGTCGAACACCAAAGCCCTGCCCCGGTGCTGCATAAACTTTGCTGCACACGCCGATGGCTTGATGACGCAACCATCCGGCGCAATATTGCCTTTCAGAACCGCCAGTGCTCCTTCTTTGTATATCGGATTATCAAGCGACCGGATGACATCCTTATTCCAGACCTGGGCGCCATCTATGTTCTTGCCAAGTGTGTCGCCGGTTACAGTCAATGCAGTGAGATCGAGCAGCTTGCTCATCTGGACCATCAGGCCCGGCAGACCGCCGGCAAAGTAAAAATCCTCCATCAGATATCTGTCACCGGATGGCCGGATATTTGCGAGCACCGGCACACTTCTGCTGGCTTTCTCAAAATCTGCCAGTGAGATGTCAAACCCCGCGCGCCTGCCTTCGGCGATCAGATGGATAATCGCGTTGGTTGAGCAGCCAATTGCCATAGCAACCTTGATCGCATTCTCGAAAGACGCTCTCGTCAGGATACTGGATGGCGTGACATCTTCCTTCACCATTTCAACTATCCGCCGCCCCGAAGCAGCAGCCATCCGGCCGTGACTGGCATCTGGCGCAGGAATCGATGATGCGCCGGGCAGAGTCAGGCCCAGCGCCTCGGTGGTCGCCGTCATCGTGCTGGCAGTTCCCATGGTCATGCAATGGCCGAACGAACGCGCAATGCCACCCTCGACAGCCTGCCATTCAGTGTCGTCGATTTCCCCTGCGCGCTTCCTGTCCCAGTACTTCCAGGTGTCTGAACCCGACCCCAGGACTTCTCCCCTGAGGTTGCCGCTCAGCATCGGCCCGGCCGGCATGAAAATCGCCGGCAAATTCATGCTTATCGCCCCCATCAGCAACCCGGGCGTAGTTTTGTCACAGCCGCCCATCAGGACCGCACCGTCTACAGGATGGGAGCGAAGCAATTCCTCAACTTCCATGGCCAGCATGTTGCGATAGAGCATGGTGGTCGGCTTAACGAAGTTCTCCGACAACGACATGGCAGGAAGCTCGATCGGAAATCCGCCTGCCTGGTAAATTCCGCGCTTTACATCTTCCACCCGCTGCTTGAAGTGAGCATGGCAGGGATTGATGTCCGACCAGGTATTGATAATTGCAATAACCGGCTTTGCGTTCCAGTCTTCCCGATCATACCCCATTTGCATAATGCGGGAGCGATGCCCGAAAGCACGCAGATCATCAGCGTCAAACCATCTGGCACTGCGAAAGGGTTTGTCTCTCATTGGCTCGCGGTAACGCCTCCATCTATGTATACAACCTGACCGGTGATGTAACTTCCGGCAGGAGCGGCCAATGCGAGCACTTGGCCGACCACCTCTATCGGGTCGCCGATCCGGCCGAGCGGGTTGCGTTCAAGGATGAAGTCGTGAAATTTCTCGCGTTCCAGGTGAGGACGGATACGTTCCGACCGGATAAAGGTGGGAGCCACTCCATTTACCGTAATACCGTGAGGTGCAAGTTCCATGGCATGCTGTTTGACCAGCATCACAAGCGCGCCCTTGGTGGCGCAATAGGCAGAATAGCCGCGATCACGCAGGGCCAGTTGTGACCGAACCGACAGCAAATGAATATGCCGCCCGCCGCGGTCCGCCGCGATCTGATGCCGCGCTACCGACTGCGACAGGAACATTGCGGAACGCAAATTGGTCTCGTACACATCGTCAAAGGTTTGCGGCGTTACTTCCAGTAACTTTTGTTCCTTTTGAATACCGACACAATTCACAAGGACATCAATACCTCCCAGATGTCCGGCAACATTGTCGGTGACGGCTGCAATGGCATCCGTATCACGCGCATCCAGAACATAGCTGGTTGCACTGCCGCCATTCCCGGTGATGGACCCGGCCAGTTGCGCACCCCTGTCGTGATTTGGGCCGGCAATGGCCACGTGCGCTCCCCGCCTGGCAAACCCCCATGCGATCGCTTCGCCCAGGGCGCCATAGCCGCCGGGAAGAAAGACTCTCTTGCCGGTCAGATTGAATAGATTATCGATGGCAGCAAGGTCCGTTTTCATCGCGAGAGTAGCGGATGCATCTGTCATTGTGCCATCTCCACGCCGGCTGCAGTGTAAACGCTTTCCATGAGACGAAGGGTTTGAAGGTTATCCGCGTGGTCGGTTTCAAATGCGGTATTGTTGCGAACCCCGTCTACAAACGATGATACCGCAGTATCAAAACACTCCTGGTACCTTCCCAGCAGATCAATCTCGATGGCATCTTCCTCACGGCCGACCAGATAAACCCGATTGTAGTCCATCACGATGGTGCCGAGCGTTCCGATCACCTCGAGACGGTCACCATGCAACAGGGGATACCCCGGTGCGCAAATCGATCCGTCGGCCGTCGCAATCAGGCCATCTTCACCTTCCATCAGGATTGCAGCCGTATCTTCTCCCGGCAGACCTTCTGCCAGGCGGTTCAGGCGTGCGGCAACCACCTTGAGTGGCCCCGCTATGGCCCGCAAAACGTCCAGGTGATGTATCATTGTCTCAAATACCAGGTTGCGCCGGAAGGTTTTCAGGTAGGGCTGGCGTTCCAGCAGGAACGGCTGACCCTCTGCGCGCGGACACAATCCTGAACCGCGGCAGGAGATGGCCACATGTCGGACCCGGCCTGCCCGGCCCTCCTCCAGCCATTTCCTGACCGTCATATAATGGGGGCGGAAACGATAGTTCTCATGGATCATAAAGCGTACCCGGCCTGAAACCCGGGCGATAAGTGCCTCGGCTTCGCGCACGGTTTCAACCATCGGTTTTTGCAGAATGACGTGCACACCATGGTCTGCCGCCAACTCTGTGACGGGGCGATGGGCATCAACGGACGCTGCAATGTCCACAACATCAAAACCGCCGTCGGCGAACATTTGCTCCGCACTTGAATAGACCCTTTCAATATCAAACTCTGAAGCCCGTGCCCTTGCGGCGGCCTCGTTGATATCGCACACGGCGACCACCGGCACTCCTGCAGCCTGCCAGGCGCGCAGATGATACAGGCTGATCATTCCCGCACCAACGAGGGCGGCACGCATTGGAGATTCAGTCATCTTTCGCCTTCCAGTTTCCGTAGCCATAGAACCAGACGCTACCGTTTGCAGATGTGGTTCTCAGACAATGCCGGACACCCCTGGGGATACAAACAAGATCGCCCGCCTGAACATCGGCAACTTCGGCCCCGACACGCACGCGCAGGGTTCCCTCGGCCACCAGCACATATTCATCCGTGTTGTGGACAAAGTCGTTCCACTCCTGACCGGCCGGATCGCGAAATACGCCGAAACTGAAGTCTTGTTTGGCCCAGTCATCCTTAATGGCTTCAGCGCTGACAGGCAGTTCAACAGCGGACCTTTTGAAAAAACCGGTCATTGGGTATCCTCCCCAAGCAACTTTCCCAGATAGTCACGAACAGGCTGATGCTTCAGGACCATCCGGTAGTCTTCAAACTCCTGCACGCTACCCCTGTCCACAAATATGAAACGCTCACAGATCTCTTCGAGGATCTCCAGGTGAAACCGTTCGTTGGGGTGCACGCATAAAAACACCAGCCTTCCGGCGCGGCGTAGCTGGCGAAAGAAGTCCAGCATGAAGCCGATATAGCCATCCTGCACGTTGAATTGCGGTTCATCGAACAGGTGAACCACTGGATAATCTGAATCTGCAGAACTCCATTAAAAGATTCGGCCTGTATGATTTGAACTGCCTGACCTGATAGGACTGGTGGTAGTGGATTGCCAGCCTGTCGCGCTGATCAGTGCGGACCTTGTGCACATTCTTGTGCAATATTCTGACCTCTCCGGAAGTGGGAATGTTTGAACCTGTTATGAGTTCAAACAAGGTGGTTTTCCCGGAACCGTTTGGTCCCATGACCCCTATTATTGCCGGGTCCGGTATGGTGAGGTTTGCCGACAGGGAGAACGTTGGTTTTCGATCAAATCGCCCCTTTGTATAGACCTTGCACAGCTTGTTGATTTCGAGCATGACAGCCATCTTTCAGATCCCTATGAGTTTCCGGCGCATGGCGGGGCTGTCCAGAAGCGATCGCGCGTCGCCCTCGTGGATTACCCGTCCGCGATCCATGACAAAGGTACGATCAGAGACCTCAAGGGCAGCCAGTGCATTTTGCTCCACGATAAGTACCGCTATGCCTTCCTGCTTCAGTCGGCTCACGGTTTTCAGCACGTCCTGAACAATTTTTGGGGCAAGCCCCTGACTGGGTTCGTCCAGCAGCACCAGTCCAGGGGCACCCAGAAGCGCCCTGGAAATGGCCACCATTTGCATCTCGCCACCGGAGAGATTTTCGCACTCACGTGGCATCAGGTGCTCGATGGCAGAAAAAATTTCAAACATTTCGCTCATGGTCCATGATCTGAACCGGGTCTTCTTGATGCCAATCTGGAGGTTTCTTGCAACCGTCAGGGACGGAAATATACGCCTGTCGTCAGGGACCCATCCGATACCCATTCTGGCTATTTCATGGGTGGCGGTTCCGGTAATCTCCCTGCCATCAAAAACTATACTGCCCTCTGCCGGTGGCGTAAGGCCGAGTACTGACCGTATTGTCGTTGTCTTTCCTGCACCATTGGCGCCCAATAATGTAACCACTTCTCCTTCACGCACACTCAGGGACGCGCCGAACAAAACCTGGGTTTCGCCGTAGAACGTACTGATGTTGCAAATATCCAGCATCATCCCAGTTCCCCCAGGGCCGAGCGCTGCACCCATTTGTTGGCCTTCAGTTCCGCTGGCGTTCCTTCAGCGATCACCTGCCCCCAGTGAATGACGGAAATCTTCTCCGCCAGTTCAAACAGGAAACGCATGTCGTGTTCGATTATGACAATCGTGTAGGTCATCCGCAGCTTGTTGATCAGCCTGGCGAGTTGTTGTGTCGCTTCGATACCAAGTCCGGAAGTAGGTTCATCAAGAAATAGTATGCGTGGCCTGGCCGCCAGCGCCACACCAATTTCCAGTGCCCTGCGGTTTCCGTAGGAAAGCGATACCGACGGCTCCCATTCCATGCCGGTCAGGCCCACCTGATCAAGAATCCCGCGTGCCTGTTCCATCAGACCTTCGTCGCCAAATGCAGGTTTCATGGCATTCCAGCATTGTTTCTGGAAGTCCGGCAAACCAACAAGCACATTCTCGATGACCGAACTGTCATTAAACAGGTTCATTATCTGAAATGATCGCGACACCCCTTTACGGGCTATCTTGTAAGGCGACATGCCACCGATATCCTGTCCGCAAAAACATATGCGGCCACGGGTCGGAGGCAAGTGGCCGGTCATTACATGAAAACAGGTGGTTTTTCCCGCACCATTCGGACCCATGATTCCGCTGACCTGCCCTTCTTCAAACTGCAGCGAGATATCCTCAAGCACAATCCGGCTGCCAAAACGCTTATGAACATTGTGAGCTTCAAACAGTGCCAAAACCGCTACTCCACTGCCACTTTTTCGGAGTATTTTGACACCACGCCTGTCTTTGACTTGCCTTGGCCCAACCCGGCAATTGCGCCTGCAATTCCAGTGGGTTTGAACATCACCATGAGGACAAACATCAGCCCGTACCATAACAGCCACGTCTCGGTGAGAGAGCCCAGAACGTCACGTGCGATGAAATACAGGATCACCCCCAGAACCGGCCCCCAGAAATTGACCAGGCCGCCGCCCACCAGCACCATCATGACGATCAGTCCGGACTGATGCAGGCTCATGACATCGGGATATGCACTTTGCTGCGCCATGGCAAACAACCCGCCGGCAAGGCCTGCATACATTGCAGAAACTACAAATGCTGCCCATTTGAACAGCCACACATTGTAGCCGGCAAACGCCGAACGCATCTCATTTTGACGGATCGCCTGCAACACCCGGCCAAACGGCGAATTCACAGCCCGCCATGTCACGATTGTCAGCACCAGAAGCAATACCGCTACCAGGTAGTATAAGCTGATGTTGTTGAGTTCAAAACGTCTCAGAACAAGATCGAGTTCAGGACGCGGAATGTTCAACAGGCCGTCCTCGCCGCCGGTAATCGAATGCAATTTTATGGCGGAAAACCAGAACATCTGGCCGAATGCAATGGTCAGCAAGGCGTAGTAGATGCCGCGCCTGTGCGACACAAAAGCAGCAACCAGCGCGCCGGCTATGCTCGCGGCCAGGACCGCGGCAAACAACCCTCCCCACAAACTGACGGTTACATTGTGCTGGAAAAGACCAAAGGCATAGGCGCCAACCCCGAGATATGCGCCATGGCCGAACGAATGTAGTCCGGTGTACCCAAAAAGAAGATTGAATCCGAGCGCGTAGATGATCCAGATCGCGATTTCGATGCCGATATACTGGTACAGCCCCACCACATCAAGCCACAATGGCGCGCTGAGAAGAAACCCGGCAAAAAGCAGTATGTGTGGCGTAATCCACCGGTCGGAGTGTCTGGTGATATCGGAGAGAGTGGTCATACTAGTTCTCCAGCGCGCTTTTCTTGCCAAACAGGCCGCGCGCACGAAAACCGACAACAAGAATCAGGAGAATGTACATCGACATCAAGGACCAGGCTGAAGCGTAGGCACCGGTGATCCCGATCGAAACACCAACCAGGATGGCTGCGATAACCGCCCCCCAGAAACTGCCGACCCCGCCCAGTACAATGATCAGAAATGCCGGAATTACCACATCAACCCCGACATGCGGCCGCAAGCCCCAGATCGGCACCATGGTCACGCCTGCAAGCCCTGCCAGTCCGGCGCCAAAACCGAAAACCAACAACCTTAGCCTGGCCAGATCATAGCCCAGTGCACGAACCATTTCGCTGTCGTGAGCGCCGGCCTTGATGATGGCGCCATAGGGTGTCTTCTCCAGAAACAGCCAGACGACAAAGATCGCCACACTGGAAAAAAGCGCCGCAAACAACTTGTATTTGGAGAATATCAGCCCGCCGACAAGAACTGCGCCATTAATTGCCTGCGGCACCGGCAGGTTCTGTTCACCGGTTCCCCATACAAGACGGATGAGTTCTTCAATGACCAGTGCCGCTCCGAAAGTCAGCAACAGTCCGTACAAAGGTGCTTTGCCGTATGTAGGGCGCAGGCAAAGTTCAAGTAGCATTCCGGCCAGGCCAGCCAGTACTGGGGCCAGGGCGATAGCAATTACAAACCTCGGGACCAGAGGCAACGACAGCCACCAGTCACCTGCTGTCGTACCTGCTATGGCGTCGGTTCCGATTATGGCGAGGGCAAAATATGCACCCAGTGCGAACAGGGAACCGTGCGCCAGATTTATCACCTCCATCACGCCAACGATCAGCGTGAACCCGAGCGCGATCAGGGCAAACAGAAGACCGAGCGTAAGCCCGTTCAACAGATGTGGTGCGAACTGCATCATCTTGTGCTGCCTCGGGAGATTTCATGAACCTGGATGTCGGTTGCCGCGGCCAGCCATGCCAGCCGCGGACAGATCATATCAGGCATCGAATGCCGGCGTATCGTCGTACGATTCGAGTTTGCATTCGCCCTGGGCCGCTGTGTCCTGCACCTCGCCGGGTGCAGAGTTGTTCAGAATCTCGAACATGTCATCATCGTCGGCCGGCTTTGGATTTTGCGTTGCCAGGTAGATTGTCTGCTGGACCTGGTGGGTAACCGGATCGATATAGGCATCGTGATTCTGCATGCGTTCTTCAGCAGACATCTTGTGACCTTCCAGCTGCTTGATCACGGCAATATTGTTGGTGGTACCGGCCCGTTCAATTGCAGCCAGCAGGTTCTTCGTCGCCATGTATCCGTTATAGAACACATTGCCGGGTACTTTCATGTTGGTTTCCGGATACATTTCCCGATAGCGCTTCACGAAATCAGCCACCCCTGGCAGGTCGAGCTTGTAGTACCATGTCGTGCCAAAAACACCGAACAGGTTGTCCAGCGGCAAGCCGTAGACATCCGGCCAGTCCTGCTGGTTGTTGATCCACGCCGGGCTGGATCCCATGCCCAGTTGTGCAACCTGCTGGCGCATGGCTTTCTGATCGTCACCACCGATGGCGGCAGCGACCACATCGGGTTGGCCCTGCTGGATCTTGAGGAGCGCAGACGAGAAGTCACGGGTTCCCTGTGGAACAAGAACTTCTTCACTGACTGACCCTCCATACTGTTCCAGCAGTTTCCTGGTTGCCGCAGCAGTGTCGTGTCCCCATACATAGTCGTTGGTCAGCAGAATCCAGTTTTTACCGAACTTCTCGACTGCATTCCTGACGGCTGCCATGGCGAAATTGGTGCCATTGCCATCCCAGACAAATTTTACCCGATGACAGTTTTTCCCGGACTCAGACGGAGACGACGAATTGGTGTTGAGATAGATAACGCCGTATTTCTGCGCGACCTGGCCGATTGCATTTGCCACTCCGGAACTTACTCCTCCTATCAGGAAGCCTGCATCTTCACGGGTTATCATGCGTTCTGCGACGCGGCTGCCTGTCGCCGGAGTAGTCTCGGTGTCTATGTGGATTGTTTCAATCTTGCGCCCGAGCACCCCGCCTTTTTCGTTGAACTCTGCAATCGCCATGGCCATTCCCCGGCGATCGCTGGCACCGGAATTTGCATACTGGCCACTGGCATCTGACGTGATGCCAATCTTGATCGGTTTGTCCGAGTTGGCAGCATAAACGCGGTTGTGTGTCCACGGACCCATAAAGGCGCCGGTGGCGCCGGCAAGAATTGAAGTTTTGAATAATTGTCTTCTGGTGAGAGCCGATTTGGTCATGAATTCCTCCTGATTTTCATTTCCGACGTGCTCATGCCAGATACGGCGTTACGCATAATCGAAAATATTTTCAATTAATGAATGAAATTTTGTTCTATTGTCAATTACAAATAGAAATTTTTTTCAATTTTGCTACCAATGACTTGTCTTTGAACGAATTTTCAGTCACGGGTTTGACATGGAGAATACAGACAGAATCGAAATGCGAGCAGGCGAAGAGACCTTTGACGCCCTTCGGGCCCGAATCCGCGATCACTTCGATGAGCTAAGCCCGCATTTGCAAAGGATTGCCCGTGAAGCATTGGATCAGCCCAACTATTTCGCCCTGAATACGGTTGTCGTCATAGCGGCCAAACTCGAAGTGCAGCCATCAACCCTGATCCGTTTTGCAAAGGAGTTTGACTACAGGGGTTTTACTGACTTGCAGCAGGTCTTCAGGTTGCGGCTGATCGAGGGCGCACCTTCTGCACGCGAACAGGTTTACGAGGAGCTTGCCGCCCACAGCAACCCGGTGAACATGAAAACGATACTGGATGAATGTATCGATAATCTGGCCGCTTCTCTCGAAAGCACCCGGCGAAATACCGATGCGGGCGACCTGCAGCGGGCGCTCGAGATGATCCGCAATGCACCCTACATTCATGTCGCGGGCTTGCGCCGCTCGCGGCCGATTGCAACCTACCTGGCATACGGACTGACCCGTGCGGAATTTCGCTGTGACCTGCTCAATTTCGGCGGCGGCATAGCTGATCAGCAAGTCGCCAACATGGGACCGGACGATCTGTTGATCTGTATAGCCTTTACGCCCTACGCACCGCCGGTCGTTGATGCAATCAGGGAAGCCAGACTGCGTGGCCGGCAGACAATCGGCATTACCGACAACGCCAACAGCCCATTGGCAAAAAATTCCGCCCTGGCGTTTTACGTGGACAATGAAGTGCCAGGTCCGTTCCGACCAATCTCCGGCGCCATCGCCTTGGTTCAGGCACTGATTACCGGACTGACCAACTGACCGGCTGCCATAGCAGGGATGGCACTGTCATTCTGGGGCGTTCATCGTTGAGAAGGTGTAATAAGTCCCCCGTGAAGAACTCTCAAGCCATTGAATTTGCTTTGTGATCTGGTGGTTTGAAGTATTCGGTATTGCCGGAAAGTGCCGGTTTGGGTGGTGTTTCCTTGCAATTTGATTTCCGGTTTTGGCTGTGATTCACTGGTTCAAACAGTGATTTGGAGCGCTAGATGAAACCTGTGGAACCCACCGATACCGGCCAGCACGACATGTTTCGTTCAAGGCTCGATCAGATCATTGACATGGGCCATGAAAAGGTGGTGCTGGCCAACCGGATCGACTGGCAGTTCCTGTCGGACAAATGCGGTGAGAACTACACCGACAAGCCGGGCCATCCGGCCCTGCCGACGCGATTGATGGCCGGGTTGCACATTCTGAAGTATGCCGACAACCTGTCCGATGAAGAGCTTTGCGCACGCTGGGTGGAGAACCCGTATTACCAGTACTTCTGCGGCGAGGAGTTCTTCCGCCACGATCTGCCGTTTGAACGCTCCTCGATGACAAGGTGGCGCCAGCGCATGGGTGAGGACAAAGTGGCAGCACTGCTGCAGGAGAGCCTGTCGGTGGCCGTCAGGCTTGGTGCAGCCAGGCCATCGGACTTCACCAGGGTAATTGTCGATACCACTGTGGCTGAAAAGAACGTTGCCTGGCCCACTGATGCCAGGCTCATCAACAAGGCGCGGGTGCGCCTGGTCAAAATGGCCGATACCCATGGCCTCAGACTTCGCCAGACCTACAAGCGGGTGGGCAAGAAGGCGCTGATCCAGCATCAGCGTTATGCCCATGCCAAACAGTTCAAACGGGCCGGCAGGCAGTTGAAACAGCTAAAAACCTGGCTTGGCCGCACCATCCGCGATATCGAACGCCAGATCGACGGCAACGACACGCTCAGGGACATCTTCCGGGCCGAACTGTGGAAAGCCGAACGGGTCAGAACCCAGCGCCCGCGCGATGACATTCCGAAGAAGATCTATTCCCTGCATGCACCAGAGGTGGAATGCATTGGCAAGGGCAAGGCCCACAAGCCCTATGAGTTCGGTGTCAAGGTCTCAATCGCCACAACACAGAACCGCTGCAAGGGCGGCCAGTTCGCCGTTCATGCCAAAGCGCTGCCGGGTAAACCCTATGACGGCCACACGCTGAAAGATATCCTGCCCGGCATCGAGGAGTTCACCGGCGCTGCCCTTGACCGCATCCTGGCTGATGCCGGGTACAAGGGTCACAACGCTGAGCTGCGCCACAAGTTCAAGGTCTTCACCACAGGCCAGAAGCGCCGCGTCACACCGGCCATCAAGCGCCAGATGAAGCGCCGGGCCGCTGTCGAACCGGTCATCGGCCATCTCAAGTCAGGCCACAGGATGAACCGCAACTTCCTCGCCCACACCCAGGGTGATGCCGTCAACCCGATCCTGGCCGCTGCCGGATACAACTTCCGCCTCATCCTCAAGTGGATCAGGCTTATTCTTGTGCAAATATGGATATCCGCAATGCTACAAAAATCACGGCAAATCGCGTAGATCACAGACGACTAATAATCCATGACAAGTCAGGATTGCAGCACTTTGAAATCGTTCAAATTTCACTATTGAGCCGCCAGCAGCGAAGCATTGCCGCCCGCCGCAGTTGTATCAATGCAAATGTGACGCTCCAGAATACACAAATCGTTCATGTCCTGCGTTGCCAGTATCGGGACGATCTGCCCGCTGCGTTCGGCAAGGGCCTGTCGGGCCGCTGTCAAATCTTCCAGGTCTGACCAAAGCGCGACCGCCTCAAAACCGGTGAGGGATGACAGTAAGTCCCGATCCAGAAACCCGTTGACGTTGCCGCTAAATTCCTCACCCGGGACAACAGCCACCGCTGAGCAACCCATTTTTCCGGCTATCGCCATTTGTTGGCGCGCATCATCAACGCGCGGTCCCAGGCACAGGATTGTACCCTTCGCATAAATACCAAGCCGGTTGGATTCACCGGTAGGGCCCGGAAGATCGAGGGTTTCAAGAGCCTTGCGTGTGGGCGGTCCGGCAGCATCAAGTGCAGCCTGAACTGCGGTTGCATCGGCCGCTGTTCCCGCCACCGTTTCATGTCCCGGACGCGGTCTGCGCAGGAACCGGGGCACGTAATGCGGGCCACCGGCTTTTGGCCCGGTTCCGGACAATCCTTCGCCCCCAAACGGCTGCGAACCGACAATCGCGCCAATCTGGTTGCGGTTTACATAGATGTTGCCGACATTCAGGCTGGAAGTGATCTGTTCCACCCGGTCATCAATCCGCGTATGCAAGCCGAAGGTAAGACCATATCCGCTGGCGTTGATATCCGAGATGATCTGATCAATCTCGTCAGCTTCAAATGTGGCAACGTGCAGAACCGGCCCGAAAATTTCCTTTTCAAGATCACTGATACCGCCCACCTTGATGACCGAAGGGCTGACGAAATAACCTTTCTGTGGTGCCTTCATCTTCTTCAGAAGCTGACCCTTGGCTTCGGCTGCCACAACATAGCCGTCAATTTCCTGCTTGGCGGACTGGTTGATGACGGGGCCGACATCTGTTGAAAATTCCCACGGTGCAGCGATATCGAGCTGATCCATGGCGCCGTACAGCATCTTGAGAAACTCGTCCGCAATGTCCTTCTGCAAATAGAGCAATCTCAGGGCAGAACATCTTTGACCCGCCGACTGGAACGAGGAAATGACGATATCCTTGATCGCCTGTTCTGGAAGAGCTGTTGAATCGACAATCATCGCATTCAACCCGCCGGTTTCCGCGATGAAGGTGGCGTCCGGTTCGATGCTGGCGGACATCGCCCGATTGATTGTCTGGGCAACCGATGTGGACCCGGTAAAACAGATGCCATTGATGCGTGGATCAGATGTAAGCATCGCGCCAACGACCGAACCCGATCCCGGCAGCAGTTGCAGAACGTCTTTCGGAACACCCGCCTTGTGGAGCAGTTTGACGCCAAGTGTCGCAATGATTGGTGTTGGATCGGCCGGTTTTGCCAGGACGCCGTTTCCAGCGGCAAGGGCCGCAGAAATCTGACCTGTGAAAATCGCAAGGGGAAAATTCCACGGAGAAATACAGGTAACAAGTCCGCGTGGCATTGTATCCTCAAGAGACTTGGCCTGAACCGCATAGTATCGCAGGAAGTCGACTGCTTCGCGAATTTCGGCGACCGCGTCCAGCGGCGTCTTGCCCGCCTCACGGGACAAGGCAGCAAATATCTCTCCGGAATTTTCTTCATAGAGATCTGCTGCCCTGTCGAGAATTCTTGCCCGTTTTTCCGGATTGCAGGATGACCAGTCCGTGGCAGCCTGTAACGCCACATCGACATCGTGCTTCGTAGCCTTGGCGATTCTGCCAACTTGTTCATTGAGATTTGCAGGGTTGAAAGTATCAATTGCCGTGGCTGGCTTTGCCGGCCCCTTTATCAACGGTCCGACTGTCCAGACCTTGTCAGAAAATGGCGTGCGCGCCTTTTCGTAACGCGCCAGGTCATCCACGTTGCGCAAATCCCAGCCTTTGGAGTTTGTTCGTTCGGGCAGATACAGGTCGGCAGGTTTTTTCAATGCGCGGGAATTTGACAGGGGTTTTTGCTCAAACATCTCAAACGGATCGGCCGCAACAATTTCCGGAGGCACCGACGTATCGACAATCTGGTTGACGAATGAACTGTTGGCGCCATTTTCCAGCAGGCGGCGCACAAGATAGGCAAGAAGATCCCGGTGCGCACCGACAGGTGCGTATATCCGGCACCTGGTTTTTGCTTCATCCAGGACGAGCCGATGCAGGGAATCACCCATCCCGTGCAGACGTTGAAACTCGAATGACTGTCGGTCCTTCGCCATTTCCAGTATGGCGGAGACAGTATGGGCGTTATGGGTGGCAAACTGGGGATAGATGCGGTCGGTGAGCGACAGCAGTTTCTTCGCGCAGCAGATGTAGGATACGTCTGTTGCGGACTTTTGCGTGAAAACCGGAAAGTCCTCGACACCATTGACCTGTGCAATCTTGATTTCCGTGTCCCAGTAAGCACCCTTTACGAGCCGGATCATAATCTTCCGGTCGAGGTCGACAGCCAGTTCATAAAGCCAGTCAATGACGGCACTGGCGCGTTTGCCATAGGCCTGCACAACCACACCAAACCCATCCCAGCCCTCAAGTTCGTGGGAGCGCAGGACGGCCTCAATCACGTCAAGCGACAGATCAAGACGATCAGCTTCTTCGGCATCAATGTTCAGTCCCATGTTCGAGTTCCTGGCCAGAATCGCCAGCTCCCGGACACGCGGAACCAGCTCTTCAATTACTCTTGCCTTCTGGCCAACCTCATAGCGTGGATGAAGCGCTGAAAGCTTGATCGAGATGCCGGGATTCTTCGCAATAGACGCAGACCTGGCGGTAGCGGCCAGCGACCGGATGGCATCGCTGTAGGCATGAAAAAAAGTTGTTGCGTCCTTCGATGTGAGGGCGGCCTCACCCAGCATGTCGTAGGAATAGGTATAACCTTTTTGTTCATAAGACTGGCCTCGCTTGAGGGCTTCCTTGATGGTCCGGCCCAGAACGAATTGATGGCCCATTTCCTTCATTGCGCTTTGCACGGCGACCCGGATTACCGGTTCACCCAGACGTTTCACGGCACCATGAAGAACATCTGCAATCCCGTTGCCTGGTGGATCCTTGAGGATTTTCCCCGACAGCATCAGCGCCCAGGTTGACGCATTGACCAGCGAAGAACTGGACCCTCCCAGATGCTCACCCCACGATGAGGGAGAAATCTTGTCTTCAATCAACTCGTCAATGGTTTCAGCATCCGGCACACGCAGCAGTGCTTCAGCCAAACACATCAATGCGACGCCTTCCTCGGTGGACAAGCCGTATTCCGCGAGGAACACCTCCATCAAACCGGGATTGCCATCCTTGCGTATTGATTTAACCAGTTCAACTGCTCGAGCCCTGGCGCGCGCGCGCAAATCCACGGATGGCTCAGCCGCCTTGACCAGCGCGGTCAGAACTGTGCTTTCGTCAGCCCTGTGAAGCTGACGGATTTGGGTACGCAGGGATTCCAGTTTTTTCATTATCCAGGCTTTCTGTTTTTTACTGCCCCGAAGATAGCATTGCTGATAAAGTCCTTTTGCCTTATTTATCCTGAAAAATGGAGAAATAAACTTATTTTTGGAGACCTATTGGGCAATATGATAAACAATCCAGACAAACACGGTTCAATTGACAGATATGACAGGGACATCATAGAAATTCTTTCCCTGGAGGGCCGATTGACGGTCACCGAACTGGCGAAGCGGACCGGGCTGTCAAAAACCCCATGTCAGGTGCGTTTGAAGCGGCTGGTCGAACACGGATATATTTCGGGCTTCCGGGCCATTGTCAATTATCAAATGCTGGATATCGGGCACGTTGCATTTGCCGAGGTGAAATTGCGCGACACGACGCAAAAGGCCCTGGACGCATTCAATGAAGCTGTCCAGGACATTCCCGAGATAGAACAGTGCCATATGATCGCCGGGCCATTTGACTACCTGCTGAAAGTTCGAACCAAAGACATAAACGCCTATCGTGCAGTGCTCGGAGAGCAGATATCAGCCCTGCCGCATGTGGCAAGTTCCTCGACTTATGTTGCCATGCAGGCCGTCAAGGAAGGACCAAGGTAAAGGCATTTGAATCCGGTTATGCTCTCGACCCGCAACCACTTCAGGTGTCAGGAGAACACGATCACGATAACTCGCCACCGCCACAAGCGGCAAGCTGATGCTTCATGTCAATCAGGTGCCAAACAGTCCGGGAAGGGTCAGTGAAATGGCGGGAATGTAGGTGACCAGTAACAGGGCGGCCAGTATCGCCAGATAGAACGGCCAGATTGTCTTGAGCGCTTCTTCAATGGGCACTTTTCCCACCGCGCATCCCACAAACAGACAGGCACCAACCGGAGGCGTGCAAAGGCCCAATCCCAGGTTCATCATCAACATGATGCCAAATTGTACCGGGTCCATGCCGATACCCTTTACGATTGGCAGAAAGATCGGTGTGCAAATCAGTATCAGCGCAGCCATGTCCATGATCATGCCGAGCAGCAGCAGCATCACATTGATCATCAGCAGGATGACCAGCGGATTGTCTGACACCTGGAGAAGGAAGCTGGCGAGCAGTCCCGGCACCTGATACAGTGCAAGCAGGTAGCCGAATGCTCCGGCACATCCGATCAGGATCATCACCATGGCAGTAGTGCGAACTGATGTGGCGACGGCTACCTTGAAACGTTCCCATGACAAGGAACGATAAACCAGCGCAGTGAGCCCCAACGCGTAAAGGGCGCCGAAGGCGCCGGATTCGGTGACTGTGAAAACACCGGACAGCACGCCCCCGACAATGATCACGGCAGTGACAAAGCCCGGCAGGGCCGATGCAGCTGATATGGCGACAGCTCGCCAACCTGGAAAAGCTTCGGCCGGATAGTTATGCCTTATGGCGATAATGTAGGCAGCAATCGCCAGGCAGACGCACATCAATACGCCCGGCACAACACCCGCCAGAAACAGTTTCGAAATTGATATTCCGCCCCCGGCAGCCACCGCAAATATGATCATGTTGTGACTTGGCGGTATAACCACACCGGCAATTGAGGACGTCACCGTTACATTGACGGCGTAATCTCCGCTATAGCCTTTTTCTTTCATTACAGGAATCAGCAGCGAACCAAGTGCCGAGATGTCGGCAACTGCCGACCCGGAAATTCCACCAAACAGCATGCTGGAAAAAATGTTGACTGAAGCCAGTCCCCCTCGCACGTGACCCACCAGTGTCGAGGCGAAACGCACCAGCCGCTGGGCAATCCCCCCGTGCAACATCAATTCGCCGGCAAAGATGAAAAACGGGATGGCCAGGAGCGAGAAAATGGTTACACCTGAGACAATGCGTTGAAACGGAATTAAAAGAGGAAAGCCTTCGTAGAAGAAGACTATGACTGCTGACAGTCCCATTGCGAACGCCACTGGAACGCCAACAGCCACACAGAACGCAAAAGTAGCAAGCAGGATAGCCAGTCCCATGATCAGACGCCCTCTTTCACGGAGGCTTCGCCTGCGAAATAATACTGGTAGGTTTTCGACAGGGCATGGGTTCCGGCAAAGACAAATGTCAGGCCGCCACAGATGGCGGCAGGCAGGGTTCTGATACCTTCCGGGATATTCAGCATGGCAAGTTTGGTTGACCATCCAAACTGCACCAGCTCAAGACACGCTACCAGCATCACGGCACCGAAACCGGCCATGGCCACGTCAGCAACAATGCGCAACGGTCTGCGCACGCTGTCCGGAAACGCTTCGCGTATGAAGTCCACACCAAGATGCGTGTTTTCGTGTACGCCCGCAGCAGCCCCGAGAAAGGTGATGTAACACACCAGCAGAAGTGCAAGTTGTTCTACCCACGTAGGTGTCACATTCAGCACATAGCGTCCGAACACCAACCAGCCAAAAATGGCAAGAAGCACGACGATTGCTATACTGCATATGAAAATGCACAACCTGCTGATCCATGGAACAAGGCGATCAACCTGTCTCAGAAAACCGACGATGTGTTTCATGTGGCCCCCGGCATCGAGTATCGAAGCACAGGCCGCGTTCCGGCATTTCATATCATGCCCGAGCGCGGACTGCTTTTTGTGGAATATCTAGTCCGCGTTGCGGATCAGGTTGACCAGTTCGGTCAGATCCGGATTGGCGGCCAGAAACTTGTCGTAAACCGGAGCCATTGCTGCCTGGAACGGAGCCTTGTCGTCGATCTTGTTGACAGTGGTTCCGCCAGCCTGAACTTTTTCCATGCTCTTGGCTTCGCGTTCCTGCCACAGAATACGTTGCATGTCGGCGCTGTCCTTGCCCGCTTTGCGGATAATTTCCTGGTCTTCGGGGGAGAATGTGTCCCAGGTTATTTTGCTGAAGCACAGGCACTCGGGAATGATCAGGTGTTCCGACAAGGAATAGAACTTTGCCACTTCATAGTGGTTGGTGGACTCGTAGGAAGGCGGGTTGTTTTCCGCACCATCAACCACACCGGTCTTGAGCGACTGGAACACTTCGGCAAATGCCATCGGCGTGGCATTGCCGCCCATGGAATCGATCATGCCCACAAACAGATCATTGTTCATGACGCGGACCTTCATTCCCTTGACATCATCAGGCGTATTGATCGGTTTTATCGAGTTGTAGAATGAACGTGCGCCTGCATCATACCAGCCGATTGCAATGAGCCCCTTCTTTTCCAATCCTTCGGCAATTTTTGCCCCGGCCTCACCATCCATGAGACGGTACATCTGTGGAATACTTTTGAAGATGAAGGGCAGTGAAACAACATTGGTTTCCGGAACCGATTGTCCCATCGGACCAAGGCTGAATTCGCCGAAATCAATCGCACCGAGGCGGGTCTGCTCGATCGCATCGGGTTGTGAACCCAGAACACCACCATGGAAAACTTTGCCCGTGATGCGTCCTTCGGTCTTCTCCGTCACTTCCTTCAGGAAGGACTCCATCGCGATGGATACCGGATAGTCTTCAACATGTATGTTCCAGCCTCGCAGGTCTTTGGCCGCGGCTGTTTCAATGCCGACCGCACCAATCGCGAAGCTCAGCGCTAGCGCACCGCAAAGTGCAAGTTTCTTGAATTTGGATGTAATGTTCATGTGTTCCTCCCTGAAACAGTTTTTGTAATGTGTGTGGGCTCGGATTGTTGGAACGTCCAACCGCAAGATATACTAGCATACCAGTTTAAAGAGGCAATGCCATTTATTGATATACTTTAGATGGAGCGTTCAACAATGCATCACCGGGTGTTTCACCGGGCCAGCCATCCGCCATCAACCGGAATCACGGCCCCGTTAATGTAGCGGGCTGCGTCTGACGCCAGAAAAACTGCCGTTCCGCCAATATCGGCGGGCAGTCCCCAGCGGCCGGCCGGAATTCTGTCCAGTATCGCCTTGTTGCGATCCTTGTCTTTGCGCAAGGCAATCGTATTGTTGGTTGCTATGTAACCGGGAGCAATTGCATTCACTGTAATGCCTTTCGAGGCCCATTCGCAGGCGAGAAGCTTGGTCAGACCTGCAACTCCGCTCTTTGAAGCCGTATAGGAGGCAACACGAATGCCACCCTGAAATGAAAGCATGGAGGCAATGTTGACTATGCTCCCCTGTGCGTCCCTCGCCAGGCAGCTTCTGGCAAATGACTGACAAAGAAAGAAGACTGATTTCAGATTGACGTTCATAACATCATCCCAGTCTTTCTCAATAAAATCGACAGCGTCATTGCGGCGAATTATGCCGGCATTGTTGATCAGCACGTCAATCGGCCCGTATGTCGCCTCGGCCCTTTCATAGGCCGCTACTGTCTCCCTCTTGTCATTCAGGTCGAAGATACATTCATGCGCAGAAGCACCCAACTGTTCCAGCAGGGCAAGCGTCTCGCTCATTGTCGAGCGCCCTGCACAAACAACTGCAGCTCCAGCCTGACCCAGGCTCCGTGCAATTGCCTGTCCTATTCCGGTATTGGCGCCGGTGACAAACGCCCGCTTTCCGGCAAGATCAAAAATGTCCCTCACCGAAGCTCTGCCATGGCGACCATGTCCACGTCCTTGTAGTCGACGTTGTCCCCCGCCATTGCCCAGATGAATGTGTAGTTGGACGTTGCCGCACCGCAGTGGATCGACCAGCCTGGAGACAGGATGCCCTGTTCATTCTTAACGACAAGATGGCGAGTCTCGTCCGGCTCTCCCATGAAATGAAACACCCGTTGATCTTCCGGCAGATCGACATAGAGATAGGCTTCGGACCGCCGGTCATGCACATGGGCCGGCATGGTGTTCCAGACCGAACCGGGTGCGAGCTTGGTCAGACCAACCACCAGCTGGCAGGAACTCCATCACATCTGGATGCACGAACTGGTAGATCACCCGTTCATTGCTGGTGGCCTGACTTCCAAGTTCGACAGTCGCTGCATTGGCAATCGTCACCAGTCTGGTTTCTATGGTTCGATGTGCCGGGGCAGACAGAATATAAAACTTTGCCGTCTCCCCCGACATGGTGATGGGCCCTGCACCCATTCCTGCATAGATCATGTCATGGGTCTTCAGATCGTGGCAACGACCGCCAACGCAAACCCTGCCATCACCGCCGATACTCACCAGCACCGCCTCGCGCCTGTCGAGAAATCCTGGTGAACCCGTTTCCCTTACATGATCGAGAACAAGCTCACCGGACAACGGTACAGCTCCACCGACGATCAGGCGGTCAAGATGACTGTAGACCAGGGAAATATCACCATCGATGAATAACTTGTCATTCAGAAACTCTGCTCTCAGCTCGGTCGTATCCATGCTTTTGGCATGGCGAGGGTCAATGGCCTGTCTTGTTTCCGTGCGGATCATGGGTATCCCTTCAGGGTTGAATTGTTGTTATAGAAAATCGTCCCGTCGGGGCGTGAACGTGTCGATCAGGCAACCGGTTTCAAGCGCCACACAGCCGTGACGAGCGTTGCTTGGAATTATGATGGAGTTCTCCCGCACTCAGTTCCATTTCCCTGCTGTCAACAGTGAACCGGAATTTGCCGGTCCGGACATAGGTAGACTGAACGTGGATGTGATTGTGCAATGCTCCGGTTGCACCTTTTTCAAACAGGAACTCGACGGTCATAAGCTCGGTGTTTTCCGAAAGAACCCGTCGCGAGACCCCGTCATCGACCTCCACACGGGGGTAGGCCTGCAGTCTTTGTGGTTCCATGATCTACGCTTTCCCACTGCCATTGTCCGGATCACAGATGAGGTTTGGTTTGCATCTGCCAGTCTATTCTAGTATGGTAGTAAACTAAACATCAAGGGCAAGGCATGGCTGGTTCGGAAAAAAAATCTGTTGCGAAACAACAGTACAATTTTGCAAACAGTTCCGGGTTTGGGTTTTCCCGTCGAACCAACGCCGATGACATATTTGACCGGATCTATTCCGAGATCATTTCAATGCGCCTTGAACCGGGAACCAAGATTTCCGAGATTGATATTTCCCGCCAGTTTGACGTGTCCCGCCAGCCGGTCCGGGAAGCATTCATCCGGCTAAACAACATGAACCTGTTACTTGTGCGGCCTCAAAAAGCAACAATTGTTCGAAAGATATCAAGGAAGGATATTGTCGACGCCCGTTTTGTTCGCGCGGCCGTGGAGGTCGAGGTAGCAAGGCTTGCGTGTGAAAAGTTTGAGCCCAGACACGAAGCTGATTTTGAAGCTAATCTGAAACTGCAAAAGCAGGCTGTGGATTCAAACAGTTTTGATGCCTTCCATTCGCTCGACGGAGAGTTTCACAAACTCCTCTGCAGCACTGCCGAACGCGAATCCGCCTACCGCATAATAACCGAGAGCAGGACACCGGTAGACCGGCTGTGTGCTCTATCGCTTGCGCGAAGAACTGAATTTGAGGACGTGTATCTTGATCATGTAAAAATCTATGGTTTCCTGAAACGCAAGGACGAAGCAGGCCTGATCGCGATTTTGCGAAAACATCTGGCGAGAATTGATGCAACCATCGCAGACGTCAGCAAAACGCACGCTGAATATTTTGAAGACTGAGCTCCACATCACCGGTATCTCGCATCCCGTGGGCACATTGACTGGCCTGTCCCTTCGCGCGGGGCCGCATGCGCGGGTAGCTCGTTCGCGCTCCGGCAGCGCATTCATGATCTCTGAAACCGCCCTGCAAACCATCTCCCCGATGTGATCCCGGATACCGGCATCAGCTGTCTGAGCCACCTGACCCATGCCTTCGCCATTGATCCTTATCAAGTACATGAACCCGTGCAGGGGTAAGGTTCTCTGCATGAAACAGTCCATTCAAGACGCATCACGAGACGGAACACCCAGGCTCAAGCGGTCGCTGAACCTTCCGCTGCTCGTGCTTTATGGGCTGGGCACGACCATCGGAGCCGGTATCTATGTCCTGGTGGGTGCAGCCGCAGGCCGGGCCGGAATTTATGCGCCCGTGGCATTTATCGTGGCAGCTATCGGCATCGCCCCGACAGCTGCGAGTTATGGTGAACTGGCCAGCCGCTATCCTGTCAGCGCCGGTGAAGCTGCTTACGTCAACGCAGGCTTTGGTTCGCGCACAATGTCACTGTTGGCTGGCTGGCTGGTCATCGTGTCGGGTGTAGTCGCGTCAGCAGCGATTGCCATCGGATGTGCAGGTTACATTCGAACCTTCGTTGACCTGCCACTTTCTCTCGTGGTGACGGTGGTGATTTTAACAATGGGGCTGGTCGCTGCCTGGGGTATCGTTGAATCAGTACTTCTGGCAGCCCTGTTCACCTTGATCGAGGCTGGCGGACTTCTGATCCTCATCTACGCCGGGTTTTCCCACGATAGCAATATCATCTTGCAGGTGCCGGAAACATTTCCACCTGTGGCGGAACTGGGAATCTGGCTTGGCATCGCAAATGCCGGCTTGTTGGCTGTCTTCGCCTTCATCGGCTTTGAGGACATGGTCAACGTGGCAGAGGAAACCAGGCGCCCGCGCATCACACTGCCCTGGGCAATTTTTCTTACGCTCGCAATCACCACCATGCTCTACACTCTTGTTACAATGGTTGCTGTACTGGCTGTTGCCCCGGCAGAACTTGCCGGATCCGAGGCACCCCTGAGCCTGGTTTATGAGCGGCTGACAGGTGCGTCTCCTGCCATGATCAGTGGCGTCGCCATCTTTGCCACTGCCAACACCATTCTGGTGCAACAGATTATGGCGTCACGGGTTGTTTACGGCATGGCAGAACAGGGCACCATGCCAAGGCTGTTTGCACGCGTGAACGCATTTACCCGTACACCGATTTTGGCGACTGTTGCAGTTGTCGCAGCATCTCTCATTCTGGCGCTGGGCTTCAATCTCGAACGGCTTGCCGAAATGACATCACAAATAGTGCTGATCATCTGGGCACTGGCCAATATGGCACTGGTACTGATCAAATTGCGTAAAGGTCCTGCGCCGGTTGGTTCATTCATCTTGCCGTTATGGGTGCCCGTGGCCGGCTTCATATCCAGTTGCGCACTTGTGATCCTCTCAAGCTTACCCTGATATCATGTCCTGGCCGAACGCCCCACTGTCCGTGAATTTGGTACTTTTCACCATCTGCGCGGTCTGTATCTGGTTGGCCGGCAGCGCGCTTGCCAGGAATGCTGACGTCATCGCAGATCGGCAACACCTGGGAAAAGCGTTCATGGGACTGGTGTTTCTGGCCACCGCAACCGAACTGCCCGAAATAGCCATGGGTCAAACCGAAATACTCAGCCTTGTCTTCGGTATACTGGTCACCGGAATATTTGCCGTGGGCATTTTCGTACGGCGCAAGCGCAGTGTCCTGGGATGGGGTATTGATTCAGCGTGTGTGCTAGCGGTGAATGCGGGCTCGCTGGTCGCACTCTATTTTGCACACTGAAACTGCAAGTTGATCCCAATCAAACATCTGTCAGAATCGAGCAGATAGACTGGCTGCAGTTCCGACAAGAAGGATCAATTCCATGAAACCGGTCACAACCTGGATACTGCTGGCAGACGGAACCCGCGCGCATGTCGTTTGCAACACCGGGCCCGGAAAGGGTTTGCAAGAGGTACCTGGAATGGAGTTTGAAGGAGATAACTTCCGCTCCGGCGATGTGTTGGCCGACCGGCCAGGCCGCACTTTTGATTCTGCCGGCGTTGGCCGCCACGCCATGGAGCCTCATTCCGATCCTCAGCGTGAAGCGAAAAGATCGTTTGCGGCTGACATGGTTGCCAGGTTGCTCGACCAGTTGCATGCACAGGCATTTGACCGCCTGATCCTGGTAGCTGCGCCTGCGACACTTGGAGATATCCGCAAGGTTCTGCCAAAACCCCTGCTGGCAGTTGTTCACGGAGAGATCGCCAAAAACCTCGTACAGGTTCCCAATGACGAATTGGGCAGTCACCTTTCGGATTTGCTGGCCGTTTAATCGAATACAAGGGTCTGAAATAGCTGATAGTTGATCGCGGTCAATGCTGAGGTCACGTTAGCTGGTCTATAATTGCAACTATGGACGGTTCCCGATTTTCACAACCTGCAAAGGAGACACACGATGACTGAAAAACCCTCACTTCCGTCGCTTTGGAAAACTCACAACTGGCCTGGCATGTTCGGCTCGCTGCACGATGAGATTGACAAGGTGTTTCACGACTTTACCCAATCGGTTGGACTAACTCCCGGTCGCGGTAACGGGAACACGCTGATGTCACCTGTCATCAATGTTGCGGAAACCGACAAGGTGCTTGAAATCACCGCTGAACTACCGGGTGTTGACCAGCAGGATGTCGATGTCAGCGTGATAGATAACCGGTTGACCATTCAGGCCGAGAAGAAAATCGAGGAAGAGGACAAGTCGAAAGACTATCACGTTGTCGAAAGGTCCTATGGCAAGTTTGCCCGGTCCATGTCACTGCCCTTCGATGTGGATCCTGACAAGATTGAAGCCGAGTTCAGGAACGGCATCCTGACTGTAACCTTGCCCAAACCGCCGGAGGTCGCGGCCAGGACTTCGCAAGGTGAAAGTGAAGAATGCGGCCTGACCTTTCGAAGCCGGCCACCCTTGCAAAAATGGTGGCCGGTTTGCATTGGGTACCCCAGTCTTTGTCAACCGGTATCCTTCGCATCAATCGTGTGCAGGCAGCCCGCATGTGCGCATTCAACCTGGCTGCACCTGGATTCTGCACGGCACTAGGTAACAACAAAGGTTCGACCGATGCAGGAGCTCGACTGACCAATCACTGTCGCGTTTTCTTCAGGCTGACGGGAGTATATTCTGGCGGACCTGTCAGGTGATCAGGTGACTTCCTCAAATTCAGCTTTGAAGTTGAAGGCCCGCGCCGTATATTTTCTGCAGTACCGTGCAACTTTTTTGGAATAGTACCATGGCAGGGTTACAACATTCGCGCCGAGGTCAGCCGGTGGCAAGCAGTTCCTGCCAAGATACCTGATCGGCAGACCTTTAACCTGATGTGATGAAAATGAACTACAAGCGGTTGGTTCTACTTTGGGGTGGGGGTCCAACTGGCCCCTGGCTGGTCAGAGCCAGCATTGTCGCTACATTGGCAATTGGATTGTGCGCAATGCCAATACCGCAAACACCGGCGTCAGCTGAACTGATCCCGCAGGAAAAGGAGGTTCTGGAAGGCACTGAGCATGAATTTGGCGACGCATTTGTCGTATCACTGGGCGGCAAGCTGTATGATGATTTCTGGCAAGGATCCGATGCCAGTCCTCCAGCACGGCGCAACCCGGCGTTTCCGTCAGACGTATCGGCAAGCAACACAGACAGTTGGCGATGTGTTTCGTGTCATGGCTGGGACTATGACGGCGCTGACAGGGCGCCAGACAGCGAGCAACAACGCAAACAGTTTGTGAGCGTGCGCCATTTGCACGGAGTTGAGCCGTTCAAGGTGACCGAACTCTTCGCCAGGGCGCACGCTGATCATCCAATCCACACAACCGCCGGCCTCCCGCTGGAACTGCTTGTTCTGTTTGTGAGCGTTGGACAATACGAAACCCGCAATTTTCAGCCATCCAAACCGGTCTCACCTGAGCGTCTCAGTCGTGGACAGGACATATTCGAAGGGGTTTGCATGTCCTGTCATAACCCCGATGGGAAATCCGGCTTTGAGATGCATGATGGTTTGAGCCGAAGTCTTGGTTGGCTGGCGCGCAACAAACCCGAACGCGCGATGCATAAAATCATCAACGGCGTGCCGGGCCAGAACATGCTGGCCTTGCGGTTTCTGGAAGAATCGGTGGTTTCAGATCTTCTGGCCTATCTAAGGACACTGGATCCTTGAAACAACGGAAACAGCTGGTTTACCGGATACCTGGGATCGATTGACATCCATCAATGAAGCGAAGTGGGTCTGTCTGCATGGTAGGCAACGCGCAGGTTCATTGGCGCCGCTTGCGCATTGTCCGCTGCCGGTTTTCCGGCAAGGCCGCCGCTGCAACACTGGCAAGAGGTCATCCATGCAACTTGAACATGAACACACTCCGCAAGCCATCAGCAAAAGGCTGGCAGCCGAAAATCGCCCCAACTATTTGCGTGACTGGGTCTATGGCGGTATCGACGGTGCCATTACCACGTTTGCGATTGTCGCCGGCGTGGTGGGCGCAGGATTGTCATCCAGTGTAATTGTGATCCTGGGTCTGGCGAACCTGCTTGCCGACGGGTTTTCCATGGCAGCCAGCAATTATACCGGCACCAAAACTGAAATCGACGAGCTTGCCCGCTACCGGCAAATCGAAGAAAAGCACATTTCCCGCGAACCGGAAGGCGAGCGTCGGGAGATACGGCACATTCTACAGTCAAAGGGACTGTCCGGTTCGGCGCTTGATGCCGCAGTCGAGGCCGTTACTTCCAACCAGGAAACCTGGGTCAACACCATGCTGGTGGAAGAGTATGGCCTTTCCACCAATCTGCGATCACCGCTCAAGTCGGGATTTTCAACTTTTGCATCATTCCTGGTATGCGGCTCTGTACCCCTGATACCCTTTCTGATTTCGATTGAACCAGCATTCGAGACTGCCCTGATCTCTACCGGCATCACGTTCTTCCTGATTGGCACCATCAAAAGCAAATGGTCTTTGGCCAGATGGTGGGTTTCAGGCATGGAGACCCTGATGATCGGCGCTGCTGCGTCTGTCATGGCGTACGCTGTCGGTTATTTTGTCAAAGGGCTGGTGTAGTATCAGAACTCAGTAACCGCGACCCATTTGCCGGTACTCAGGGTTGAACTGGTGAACTCGACCGGCCACTGCGGCACACTGGAGATAAGTCAAATTGACAAAGATCAATGCTGGCTATCGAATTCCGAACCAACATGATGATGAGGAAACTCTGCACGGGCCAAGAGTATGCAGTCACCCCTGAACATCGATCTGGAACACGCTGACCCGATGTCGGTAATAGCTCTGGAACGGAACCGGCAGCTTCAGGTTTGCGATGACCTTGAGCAACTCGCCGATAAGCTTGGCGGCCCGCTGGATGTCGGAATGTGTACGTCACTGAAAAGTCAGTTGGAGATTGACCTGCCACTTTATCATCGTGACGAGGAAGCCTTGTTCGAGCTGTTGCTGAGCAAAGAACCGGGCAATCGTGTACTTGCGGCCTGCACCGGGCAGGCCATATCTCAACATGCCGCCATGCAGGCTTACGTATTTGAACTCCTGGAGCCACTGGGCGAAATGGGAGTGGGCATCATTCCTCGCAATCTGGATACCGTGGGTTATATACTGCGATACTGTTTTGACTGCATGAGACATCATTTGCAGTGGGAAGATGTCTCGATCTTCCGTGCGCAGGCCACAGAGCTTCCAGGTGTTGACCTGGAACATTTGCGGCTGGCCATGATCCGCAACCGGGTATAGCTGTCGCGGCCCCACCCGGAAACTTTCCTTTCCTGCTTCTCCGCAAGTTGCAAAGCAAACCAAACGCTGGTTATGTGATTGCGCGCTGTAAAATTCTAGTTGGAGAATTATAAAAGTGGCTGAGCTTGTCCCTCAGATGCATCCGGAATTGCGTTGTGCGCAGTGCCCGGTCCGTCATCACGCCATCTGCAGCGCACTCGATACACCGCACATCCACGAGCTTACTGATATCATGTCACACCGGCATTTTTCGGCCGGCGATGAAATCCTGCATCAGGATGAAACCAGTCAGCTTTTCGCAATCATCGTGAAAGGTATTGTGAAGCTGACGCGCATGTTGCCCGACGGGCGTGAGCAGATCGTTGGACTGCTTTCCGGATCAGATATTCTTGGCGATCTGGAATCCGCCGTGAGCCACAATAGCGCTGAATGTGTGACGGATGTTGAATTGTGCTGCTTCCGTCGCAAACAGTTTGAAGCCGTTCTGGACAATCACTCTGAACTGGCACACCACCTGTTGAAAAAGGCGGGTGCCGATCTTGATGAGGCCCGTGACTGGATGACCGTATTGGGCAGGCTTGGCGCCGCGGAGAAAGTCGCACGCTTCATTCTCTGGCTATGCAAGGAAGAACACGCCGGTTGTGTGCGTCGTCCCCCGTCACAGAGCAGGCAAATAGTTCACCTGCAACTCAAGCGTGAAGAGATCGCGGGCTTTCTCGGCATAACCATCGAAACAGTCAGCCGCAACCTGACCAAACTCAGGACAGACGGCATCATTGAATTGCTTGATACCAAGTCCATTCGAATAACCGACATCGACCGCCTTCGAAGTCCTTGCCATGATCTATGATGACGGTGAACCGCAACTTGATCTGAAGTAAAAGCTGCTATCGGGAAACTTTATCGCAAGCTGTTGACGGCATTAAATCGCATTGAAAGAGCCACCCTCAATTGACCGGATGAACTTGCTGGCGCGATGGTTCGATTCCACCGTACTTGATCTTGGCCGTCAGTTGCGATGGTCGTTCCTGCCGCCGCTCATGATCTACCTGGCTGCCGGCATATCTGGCATCACGGCCATCGTCGGTACTTTTTTTGTCAAGGAATACCTGGGCCTGTCGGCCGCTTTCCTTTCAGGACTTGCTTTCTGGGCAGGACTTCCCTGGGCACTGAAAATGCCTCTTGGCCACCTGGTGGATCTGATATGGCGCTGGAAAGGCCTGCTGGTTTACCTGGGTGCAGCTCTCGTCACTGCAAGCCTGGCAATCATGTACGCGCTGGTAACCAGTTTCGACACAATGTCAGCCATAATGTCGGTGGAAGCCTGGTACGTGCTCAGTATGCTGCTTGCACCTTGCGGCTACGTGGTACAGGACGCAGTTGCTGATGCCATGTCGGTTGAGGCGGTCCCGCGAACAGACCCCTCAGGCACTGCAATAAGCGAGACCGACGCCAAAACTATGCATACGACCATGCAGACCCTTGGGCGCGTTGCCCTGATTTTCGGTCTGGTTTGCGTGGCGCTGCTCAACATTTACATGTTTGCCGGTGTCGAACAGGCTAATCAGGCTGCGAAGGCTGAAGTCTACGCCCGCATCTATTTGCTGGCGCTCACCATACCAGCCATCTCTATCAGCGGTGTTCTTCTGGCTGCGTTTCTGAAGCAACGGCACAAGGCCAGGCTGCGCCACGCAGGTCTGGGTGAATCTGAGATCTACGCCAGCATTGTCCGGCCAGGAGTAAAAACACAGCCAAACTACTGGTATTTCGCCGGTGGCATTGCCTTTGTTATTCTAACCTTGGTTGTGGGACTGGGTGGGTTCAGGTTTTCCCAGGAGATGGTGTTTCTGGGATCTATGACAATCGTGGTTTTTCTGATGTCCAGACTTCTCAGGGAACTGGAAACCGGCAAGGCCCGCGCACTGGTCGGTACCGCCATCATCATTTTTGTATTCAGGGCGGTGCCGCTGCCCGGCCCCGGTACAACCTGGTTTGAGATTGATGTGCTCGGGTTTGATCAGCAGTTCATATCTGTTCTGACCTTGATCACGGCAGGACTCACGCTGACCGGGATGATCGTATTGCGGCCACTGATTGCGTCAAGGACAATAGTCCACATTGTAGCATTGCTCACCATCGCATCGGGGATACTGGCCCTGCCGAATATCGGTCTCTTCTACGGCCTGCATCACTGGACCGCTCCACTGACGCTCGGCGTTGTTGATGCGAGGTTCATTGCAATTCTGGACACGGCCATTGAGTCTCCGCTGGGCCAGATCGCCATGATCCCGATGCTGGCCTGGATTGCGCGAAATGCGCCCGACAACCTCAAGGCGACTTTTTTTGCCGTCATGGCCTCATTTACCAATCTTGCCTTGTCGGCCGGCAGTCTTTTCACCAGGTACGTCAATCAATTGTTCGTAGTGGCGCGCGAGGTGCGCGATCCGGTTTCTGACGGCATCCTAGTTGCGGCAAATTATGAAAGCCTCGGATGGCTGCTGATTACGGTCGCACTGATCTCCGTCCTTGCACCGTTAACAACCATAGCGATAGTGCAGCAATCCAGATTTCGCACACAGGATTAGCCCGGCCTTTCACACGACGGGAACGGAACATCGTGCGTGGCGCCCGACCCGCGCCGCTGTTGAACCGGAAAACAGTCCTGCAAACAGCGCTTGCGGGAGCCCGGTGTCAACAATCACATTCAGCAAGCGCATCCTGGTGTCTTCAGTAGCCAGTCAATGAGCTGCATCAATCATCATCCTGCCTCTTTCCATATCCGAAAGATTCATCGGCAGGAAAATGGACCCTCGGCTCCCCTCAGGTTTTGCAGGTTCACCCAAGGGTTTCTCTTGAATTGACAGTCACTGCCAGTCCTCGTCGTGTACCATTATTTCAATGGATCCGTCCGGCTCAATTCGGCCTTCGGCATATTTGTGACGCGCGATGTCATGAATTTCGATCACAAACCGCTCGTAGGCCTCGAGAAACAGTTCCGCCGGCAGCAGTCCATCCATCGGAAGATCCGGATGGCGGTGTTTCAGGGCAAACACCGTCACACCGCACAACACCTCACGTTGTCCGTCGCGACCAACAAATCTGACGCACTTGCCATCGAATAACCTGTCATCACTGGAAAATACCAGTTGGCCCATGTCGAACACCAGCGGTCGGTTTACCAGACAGTAGCTTGCACCCGAGCATTGATCGTCGTCAACTGATCGCTTGGTCCTCAGTTCTGGCTGCTACTCCTGTATCGTCTCCAGATACCTGACGAGCCGCCGTATGCGATCAGTTGCAACCCGGGCGGCGGTCCTGGCGTCTTCAATCAGCACACCCTCACCTACTGCCTGGCGAACGAACAGTGCGCCCCAGATGGGCATTGCAGATGTTCCGTGAGCCAGCGGCATGTCCAGCCCCTCAACCTTCCTGAAGACATCCTCGGTGGGAAACGAGCCACCAGCGCGTATGGAAATCCTGGTGAGATCCGCCGGAGGTGTCTTCAGTTCCGCGGCAACAGGTCCGCCGCCTTTTGCATCACTACCGTGGCAAACGCTGCAATAGGTGTTGAAATCTTCCACTGCCCTGGCGAGTTCTGGGGGCGTCAGGGTGGGCGCCGTAACAGCTGTGGTGGCTGACGCTGACTGAGAATGTGTCATAACTGACAAAAGGACTGGCAGGCATAGCGCATACAGGTACCGCGACTGCAATTTCATGGGTTTCATCCTTGGTCGTACAATTGGCTTGGTGTGTTCGGCTCCATGGTGGGTGTTTTTGCTGCCGGCACCTTGACATGCATCAATTTCAAGCTTCTGCAGTGGTAACCGCGGCCACATTGATTTCGATCAACGCGGTTCGGCCAATCACCTGTCATGATTTCAGATATGCAGATAAAAACCACCATTTGTTTCCCATCCTTTTTGGTTGCAGCCTTGTTTTTGCTGGTGCCCGAATGCGTGCCCGCCCACGGCCAGTCCTATGGTGATGTCGTTAAGGGCAAGGCCTTTGTAGAACGCAATTGCGCACGATGCCATGCGGTCGGCCTGAATGATGACAGCCACTTACCTGAGGCACCTGCGCTTCGCACCCTGCACAATCGTTATCCCATTGACAGCCTGAGCGAAGCATTCGCGGAGGGAATTGTCACTGCTCATCCGGAAATGCCGCAGTTTGAACTCGATACCCAGACGATTAGTAACATGCTGGCATACATAGAGAGCTTGGCCGGACCCGGCGGTTGAACTGAGCTCACACCGTTTTCGTTGCTCGTTGGTGACTGCAGAAGCCTGCTTTTTGTACGCTATCCATGCATCAAAATAAAATCCGGAACGCTCTGGAATCACGCAGGATGCGGATCACAAAATCTCCGGCAATTTTCAGGTTCCAGTATCTGTGAGGACTCATTGCCGTATGCCACCGGCCAAAGGACGTCTGTCTGCAACCATTTTACTCGTCCTGTTCGAAGTGAGCCAGCCTGCGTTTCAGATCGTCAATCTGCGACAACAGGTCAAATGCCAGCGCGATACCCGCCTCATTCAGGCCAAGGTCCCGCTCAAGCCGCTTTGCACGATGCAACTCGACAATCAGTCGTTTGCGAGAAACGCCATTCGACGATCGCGTCTCCTTGCGGCTCGATTATTCCTTCGGCAACATAGGTAACAATTTTTTCCCTCGGCAATCCGCAGACGCTGCACAAGTCATCAATGGTTAGCTCGGCTTCGCTCGTAACGAGCGTGCCGGTGTGTGCAGATTGAGATTCTTCAGACATGGAACTTCTCCAACTGCTGACTAGACGCCAAGCTGGGCGCGTGGATTGAAAGACAACTCCTGCGCCATTTCCTGGTAAACTTTCCTGGACTTCTCATCCCGCGCCGGTGGCAGGGAAATCCTCAGGACAGCGTAAAAGTCGCCGGGTGTCTTTCCCGGAATTCCCCTGCCCTTGAGGCGCAACCTGCGGCCCTGCGCAGAGTTGGCGGGAATAGTGATGCCAACTGCACCAAGCGGCGTTGGCGAGGTGACCTTGGCGCCAAGCGCCGCTTCCCACGGAGCCACGGGCAGGTCCAGGTAGATATCCCTGCCTTCAATTCGATACAGTTTGTGCGGCGCAAACTCGACCTCCAGATAAAGATCGCCGGATCGCCCCTGACCAAGACCAGGGCCACCCTGCCCTTTCAGGCGGATGTGTTGGCCGGGTTGCACACCTTTTGGAATATTGACATTGAGCGTGCGCTGTTCGGTGATCACGTGTCCGTCGGCGGTCACCTTGGGCATTTTCAGCTGAATAGCACGTGTCGCGCCGGAAAATGCATCCTCAAGGTCAATCAGTACTCTGGCATGATGATCTTGCCCGCTGGCATGGAATTGGCGCCCTTGCGAATGGTCTGTCTGCCGTGAACGGCGGAACAGGTGCTCGAAAAACTCCGAGAAGGCTTCGTCCTGCCCCCCGCCAGAGTATTCAAACCCTTCATCCCAGTCCGGTGGTGGCTGAAAATCCTGGCCGGGCTGATAGCCTGCGCCCAGTTGATCGTAAGCGGCGCGCTTTTCGGGATCGCTCAGTACCTCGTTGGCCTCGCCAACTTCCTTGAAGCGTTCCTCAGCGCCCTGGTCCTTGTTGAGATCGGGATGAAATTTGCGCGCAAGTTTTCGGTATGCCCGTTTCACTTCTTCCTGCGTGGCATCCTTTTCGATGCCCAGGGCCGCATAATAATCCTTGTATTGCATGATGTTTGCGTGCCTCGCGTAACCGGTATGGCCCGAAATCCAGCCGCGTCAATTGTTGTTGAAGTTTTGCTTGGACTGACCAGGCAGGTAAATGCGGCTGGAATCAATTCTGCACCGCACCTTGTTACCAGACCCGCCGGCAACCTGATAGACGTCTCGCTGGTAAAGCCTTCTGCATGCCTGCCACGGCCCCTCGCCGGAGTGCGCATTGATAGTTACCCAGATGAGTGCCATCCCGCCATCGTCGATAAAGTCCCGCGCTTCTGCACTTGAATGGGCTACACACGCAAAGGCCAATGCAAGAAAGAAACTCCGGATCAAACCGGTCACCTCGTATAATCTAAACGTCAACTACTCATGGCCTTCGTGTCAGGACTGGCGAATTTCTACCTTTCTCATAGCAGGTTTTGATGAACCTCGCTTGGCAATTTTCAGACTTAAAATATCATTGTCAAACTGATCGTCAATCTGTTCGCTGTCAGTCTCCGGTGGCAACGGCAATGCGCACGGGACGCACCACCCACAAGCGTATCAGCGTATTGATACTGTTACGCGTGAAGTTTGCAGACCACGGCGGCATCAACTTCAACGTCGAATGGTTGACAATCTGTGTCAGACTGTGTGCAGTCGTTTATCAAAATCGCTGCTTTTGATTGTGTAATGGGCCTGCTTCCCGCAGTATCCCGGCATCCATAGTAAAAAGCTTGAGATGCCAGCATGACAGACCCTCGCCTGCCCCGCCTTGCCGTTCTGATAGATGCAGACAACGCGTCGGCAAAAATCGCCGATGGCCTTTTCGAGGAAATTGCCAAGATCGGCGAAGCCAGTGTTCGACGGATCTATGGCGACTTTTCAAGCGGGCGTTCAAAAGGCTGGACAGATCAGCTCTCAAAGCATGCCATCATCCCCCATCAGCAATTTGCCTACACAAGCGGCAAGAATGCCTCTGATATTGCACTGGTCATAGACGCCATGGACTTGCTTCACAGCGGCAAATTCGACGGCTTTTGCCTGGTATCATCGGATAGCGATTTCACACGGCTTGCGGCCCGTATAAGGGAACAGGGGATAGATGTGTTCGGTTTTGGTGAACAGAAAACCCCGGAAAGCTTCAGGCAGGCGTGCCGTAGGTTTGTTTACACAGAAAATCTCTTGCCGGGCGCCTCTGCTGACGGCGATGACCGGGAAACAAAAACCAGACCACTCCAGCCTCCAAACAAGGCGACACCAATTATCCGGAAGATTATCCAGCAAATTGAAACCGAGGATGGCTGGGTCCCGCTTGGTCAGGTGGGAAACCAGTTGTCCAACCTGTCTTCCGATTTCGATCCCAGAACCTACGGTTTTCGCAAGTTGAGCGATCTGGTTCGCAAAACCAATGCATTCGAGATCGATCTCTCACCGGGCAGGGCCATGCGCATCCGTATCAAGCCCGCGATCAAAAGGGTTGCCAGGGCAAGGAGCAAAAAGACCTCCCATGACCGCTGACTTTCCACACCTGATGTCGCCGCTCAAGGTTGGCGCGAAAACCATCCGCAACCGGGTGCTGGTGACTGGGCACATTCCCGGACTTGAGGAAGAGGGACAGGCAAGTGCTGGCTTTATAGCCTACCACGCCCGCAGGAGCCAGGGCGGCGCAGGCCTGCAGATGACTGGTACCAGCGGTTTCCACCACACGGGCCATGCCAGTTCCGGGCGCGGCATCGACCTTATGCGGCCGGGTGTGGAAGATGGCCTTCGACGGCTGGCTGATGCGGTGCACGGACATGGCGGGACATTTCTGGTGCAGCTGGGCCACAGCACCGCGACAGTGGACTATTCCGATATCGGAAGGCCCCTGTGGGCGCCCTCGCCTGTTGCCTCACAGTTACTCAAGATCATGCCACGCCAAATGACGCGGGCCGACATTGCAGAGGTGGTGGCGGCCTATGGCACGGGTGCTGCAAAGGTTCGCGCGGCGGGCCTTGACGGCGTGGAAATTCTTGCCGCGTTCGGCTACCTGCCAGGCGCGTTCTTCTCGCCCGCAAGCAATTTGCGCCAAGACGAGTATGGCGGCAGTCTGCGTAACCGGGTTCGATTTGCGCTGGAAGCAGCAGCGTCGGTGCGGGAGGCGGCCGGACCCGGCCTTGTTGTCGGCATGCGAATTGCTGGTGATGAGATGACAGACGATGGACTCGGCATCGAGGATATGGCCGAGATCGCGACATTGCTGAATGAGGCAGGCTCCCTCGATTACCTCAACGTGGTGGCCGGAACCAACAATGACCGTATCATGCGCTGGGAGCACTGGCCGGCAAGCCCGGCGCCGCACGGCCTGTTTGCGCCACTGGCAGCACGCATCCGCGCGGTGGTCACTGTCCCGGTGTTCGTAACGGGCCGTGTGACTGACCCGGCTCTGGCCGAGCAGATACTGGCGAAAGGTGAAGCGGATATGGTCGGTATGACACGTAGCCATATTGCTGACCCGGACATCGTGGCAAAAATCAGGGCCGGTGAGGCAAAAAGGATACGTCCCTGTGTAGGCGCCAATGTGTGCATCAACCGCGCGGTAAGCGGCAAGGTTGTGCGTTGTTTCCACAACCCTGAGGCTGCCCGTGAGCTTGAGTTTTCTGCAGACCAGCCGGCAACCCGTCCAAAGCGGGTGGCGGTAATCGGCGCCGGTCCTGCAGGCCTGGAGGCAGCACGACGGGCAGCAGACCTCGGCCACCAGGTCACCGTTTACGAGGCCAGTGGCCAGCTCGGCGGGCAGTTGAAGCTATGGTCACGATCACCCTTTGCCCGCGAGTATGCACTGTCAATTGACTGGTATGAACAGGAACTGGAGAGAGCGCAGGTTCCGGTGAAGTTGAACACCCGCCTTTCCGCCGGCGACCTCGATGCCATTGCGGCAGACGCGGTGATCCTGGCCACAGGATCTGTGGCGCTTGACCCGCGTGACCCGCCCGGGCTGTCAGGCTCCGGCGTCAACATGGCAACACCGGATTGTGTGCTGTCAGGTGATGCAGGTGCCGGCGTGCGGCACGCGGTGATAGCAGATGAGGGCGGCGGGCGAAATGCCCTGGCCGCTGCTGAAGTCCTGGCCGAAGCCGGCGTACGGGTGACCGTAGTGACCGGTGATCCGGCCGTGGCTGAGCAGGTCGATGGCACGGTGCGCACGCAGTTGTACCGGTTCCTGCTCAAACGCGGCGTCGAATTCCGTCCGATGGAAACAGTAACCGGGCTGGCAAAAAGCACGGTGGTAACATGCAATGTATACACGCGCGAGACCGGAGAAATTAGCGGTGTCGATTTGCTGGTGGACTGGCGCGGAAACCGGGCAACCTCGGACCTTGAAACCGAAGTGCGTGCCCGGTTTGCCCAGGTCGAGGTTGTGGGCGACAGCCTTGCACCGCGCACCGTGCATGTTGCTATCGCCGAGGGCGCAGACGCTGCGATGCGGATCGGAAGGTAACGCAGCTCAATGCCGGGTCTCGCAAGCAAGCCGTGGTTCGTACCTCCGGGAGAAGGCAATTGTATACGGTCAGTTTTGACTGACACGAACCACAGCTTATACCTGCACAGGTATCAAATGTGAGCAAGGAGGTGATATGAGCGAATTTCTACCCAATGTCATTGTTACCGGAGAGCAAATAAAGGCTGCGCGCGCCTTGTTAAGACAGAACCAGCAGCAATTTTCAACGGTGTGCCATATCACTGTTGGCGCATTGCGACGGATGGAACGTACCAGGGGTCCAATCACGCTGGCCCCAAACATGCTTAAATCCGTCATGCACGCCCTGACGGATGCCGGCATCGAATTGATTGACGCAGGGCATTATTCGGGAACCGGTGGCCCGGGCGTTCGACTTGCTGGAGAGGTGCTTGCCACTGAAGATGTAATATCATTCAAGGACGCTGCTGATGAAATCGCGCCGCCTCGGGTTATCAAGCAGGACGCATCGTGAGACTTGCGAAAGCAGCACGGCTGTATTGCCGGGCGGAGTTCTCTTGATGGATGTCTTCTTGTCTTCTTAAGTCAAATTCTGGAGTGGCCCAGCTTACCTGTAGTCCGGCCGTGATAATATTCAAGATAATGCATCACAAGCCAGCTTGCGCACGCCCAGCTCATGCCCAGGCACCAACCGGCGGCCACATCGCTCGGCCAATGCACGCCAAGATAAATCCGGCTCATCCCGATCAGTACGGAAATTGCAAGGGCCGTTACAAGAACAAACACCCGCAACGAATGGCTGGCGCATAATCTGACCACAACGGAAGCCAGCGTCGCGAACGCAAGCATGGAAATCATCGCATGCCCGCTTGGAAAACTCGCGGTAAAGGTACGGTCAAAATGCTCTACAAGGTCCGGCCGTGGACGTTCGATCATATGCTTCAGCAAAGTCGACAATGCACTGCCCGACGCAAAGGCTCCCACCAGGAAAGCGCCTGGCAACCGGTGGCCTGTCATCACCAGCCCTGCGGCTGCGATCACAACGACCATGATCAGAATTGGGTAACCGCCAAGCGCAGAATACTCTGCCATCATCTCTTCGAACCAGGCCGGCCCCACCGGATCGGTGATGTCCGCAGATGTCCGGAACATAAGCAATAGCGCCTGATCAACTGACCCTGTCATCCCGAACGCCATCAGCCACCAGATCACCGCAAACCCTGAAAGGCTGAGGAGCAAGATCGCAACCACAATGCTCCGCACATTTCCACGCGATCCGTAACCTGGCATATTTTCATTATGAGTATTGTTCTGCGTTTCCAGCCTTAAGCCCCCAAACAGTTCCTGTTGACATTTTTCAACGAGAGTTAACGCACCTTACCACGAGCGTTCCCGGGACCGAAGGCGGTGTGTGCGGGCGAAGATTATTGGCTATCCTATGGTTACGGTCAGCTTTTCTGCTTCGAAAAATCGTTCGTGGTGACGGAAATGTTGCCTCCGCCATCCAGCAGTCCGGCGGAAAATTTGTCACAACTTTTCTGAATTGCCGATTTCTCACCAAATTTCTGTATAGCTTCCTGCGACAAGCTCACTACAATCATCGATCCTTCGGGGGTTCTGGCTCTGAACATCTTGCGTATCTCGTTTTCAGAGACATCACCTGTAAACGTAAGCGGCATCGGCTTTGATCCTCCCTGGGCTTGCCAGTCTGAAGTCTTAACAAGTTCAAAGCCCAAAGGTTGCATATCGCCACATGCAGTCTGCCGGCATTTGAATGAAACCCGGGCATCCGGAAACGGGCAATGCAGGAAGTTGTTTTGGAGAAGTATACCCAATCATGATTAATCTCAACGCGATCAGGAATATGGCAATCGCACTCCTGGCGATAGGTGTTGTTCTGGTCTCCGAGGGTGCTCTGGCTCAAGCTCCTGATGTGATTCCATCGTCGCCAAAAACAGAAGACACAGTGGTCTTGCCAAAGAACGAGATCGCGATTGAACCCAAAGCGGATGATCAGAAGATTGCACAACGTCTCAACGAAATTCTTCTTGCCACTGACTGGTTCGTCGGTTCGACAGTCAGGGTTCGTGAGGGAGTAGTGTTCCTCGATGGAGAGGCGCGGGAAGAAAGTCACAGGAAGTGGGCTGGCGATCTGGCTCGCAGCACTCAAGATGTGGTCGCTGTTGTCAACCGGATTGAAGTACAGCGGGAAATCGCCTGGAACTTCGAGACGGTACGCCAGCAACTTCTAGCGCTTTTCTGGCAGGTTGCCCGTGCTCTCCCCCTGATGATCCTTGGGCTGGTTATTCTTGTCATTTCTGGCATGGCGGCGAAGCTGGTCGCCATGCTGGTGCGGCATACATTGAGGGATCGAATACCAACTCCCTTTCTCATGTCTGTTGTTGCCCGGTTCATTGCTATCCCGGTGTTCCTGCTGGGGCTGTTTGTCGTGCTTCATGTGTCAGATCTGACGCGACTGGCATTAACAATTCTGGGCGGCACCGGGATAGTCGGACTTGTGCTGGGTTTTGCATTCCGCGATATCGCGGAGAACTTCCTCGCGAGTCTGTTTCTCAGCCTGCGAAACCCGTTCAGGACAGGCGACCTGATTTCAGTCGATGGTTCGGAAGGGATTGTCCAAAATCTTAACACCAGAAGCACTGTGCTTCTGACACTGGACGGCAATCATGTTCAGATCCCGAATGCTACGATTTTCAAGAACAAGATTACGAACTATAGCTCAAACCCCTACAGGAGAGCTGAATTTTCCGTAGGAATTGGTTACGACGCCTCGATCGGCAAGGCGCAGGAAATAATGCTTGAAGTCCTGAATGAACATGTAGCTGTAATCGACCAGCCTGAGCCGCTTGTTCTCGTCAATGATCTGGCTGCTTCAACTGTCAATCTGAAAATATTCTATTGGTTTGACAGTACGGTTTATTCGCCGAACAAGATAAGATCATCACTGCTTCGGCTGACCAAGCGTGCGTTGCTTGAAAACGGTATTTCGATGCCTGACGACGCTCGAGAGGTCATATTCCCACAGGGAGTACCAGTAATTGGTCATGCGGAAAAGCTTGATAAAACCAGACGGCCCGCACCATCGAAGTCCGATCAGTCAGAAACCCAGCAAGGTGTGACAGCCGCGGAGGGCGAACTCACAACAGACGAAGCTGACATAAAGGTATCAGTGGCCGAACCGACTGGACCCGGAGCAGAGGAAAATCTGCTTCAGGACCGCAAGGCAGACTGAAGCATAATGATACTTTGCCGGAAGATGACCTGCTGCCGCTCTGACAGCTTTCATCAACTGCGGTCCTGAATAATTTCCCGTGCTTTTTGCAGGCGATTGAAACAGCCTGCTACATCCCCGCGTTTTGCTTCGGAACGAGCCGACATGAGTATTCCTTCGAGCAACAACCGGTCACTTTCGGTTGAGACTCTGCGAGCGTGCACCGGCTTGACCAGACGATGGCAGCTCAGGGGTAGTCGGCATAGCCGATCCTGGCATCGGCGGCTCCGTCACCGCCGGATCGCCGACTGCAGGGGGTTCAATAACTCCGCCAGAGCGTGCCAGTTCTTCAGGGGTGATGACCGTTCCCGCATCGGGAGGGTTGATTGCAAGTGCATAGTCATGAGCAATCCGTTGCACCTCATCGATGCAATTTGAAGCCGATGCATTGTTGGCGCTGATGCTTAAGGCGATTAAGCTGATTGCGAACGCCAACCCTCCTCGAACAGGCATTGTAGCTCTTGGGCTGCATCGCATCACTGGTTCCTCCTTCAAGCGGGTCGTGGTGGTTTCATACCAACAACGGCCAGAAGTGATGAAAGTTCCAGATTGCAACCCTCTTTTAACGCCGACGGTAACCGGCCGTTACATCCTTATGACAATTCCAAAATTGCCAACTACCGCCGATCTCCTGACTTTTGCGACTGGAAACGGCGCAGAGGGAACCGGCAACTGCTCAAGCCGTTCATCACAATACCAAGCATTTCGCCGGCAAGCCCGGAACGGAGAGGTTAGGCACCTACTTTACCCGCTTCAACCCTGTTTCCTCTGACAGTGCCGTTTTTAGGTATCGAAGCAGGCTCGGTTTGGTCATACCCAGTTGCGATGAAAACGCTCTGCCTGCCTCAACCGGTTCTTTCTTGACTGAGCTATCATACATCCTAAGGATGCCCCACATGACAGACAATTCCACTCCCGGCAGCAAGGACCCGCTTCTGCAACCCCTGACCATCAAGTCGGTGACCTTCCGCAACAGGATCATGAGCACAAGTCATGCCTGCGGTCTCCAGAAGGACGGCCTCCCCCAGGAAGCCTACCAAGCCTATCACGAGGAAAAGGCGCGTGGCGGCATTGCGCTGTCGATGTTTGGCGGATCATCGAACGTGGCGATCGACAGCCCCAATATCTTCAATCAGTTGAACGTCGGCACCGACGCCATCATTCCTCACCTGCAGCGCTTCACCAGCGAATGCATGCCCAAGGCGCAGCACTGATGTGCCAGATCACCCATCTCGGCCGCAGGGGCGAACCTTATGCTGCAGACTGGCTGCCCACGATCGCGCCATCGGTGGTGCGCGAGACACTGCATCGTTCGATCCCGCGCGAGATGGACCGACATGACATCGACCGGGTGGTGAAGGCCTATGGCGCTGCGGCTCGGCGCTGCAAGCAGGGGGGGCTGGACGGCATCGAAACGCTGGCTGGCGGACACATGATTGGCCAGTTCCTTTCGCCCAAGACAAATTTCCGCACTGATGAATTTGGCGGCAGCCTCGAGAACAGGCTGAGTTTCGCCATCATGGTACACCAGGCCATTCGCAAGGCCGTGGGCGATGATTTTCTGGTTGGCATCCGCTGGGTCGTTGACGGTGGGCCCGACAAAGTCCTCGGCCCTGAAGAGAGTATCAAGGCTGCCCGGATTCTTCAGAGCGAGGGTACGGTCGATTTCTTCAATGCCATCTACGGTTCGATGGACACATTTCGAGCGCTGTCGATGGAGAACATGCCGGGCATGGGTACTCCTATAGCGCCGTGGGTCAGCGCCGTGGGCCAGTTTCGCCGGGAAGTTAATGTCCCGGTTTTCCATGCCGCGCGGATATCGGACCTGGCGTCGGCGCGTCATGCCGTGGCCGAGGGCCACGTGGATATGGCCGGCATGACACGGGCGCATATTGCCGAACCGCACCTCGTTCGCAAGCTAATGGCCGGAGAGGCGGACCGGGTGAGACCCTGTGTCGGCGCCCAGCATTGCCAGTCTCAACACCGACCAAAATGCCTCCACAATGCGGTGACCGGACGCGAACTCTCGTTTACCTACGACATCGCGAAAGCAGAGACGCCGCGCCGGGCGATTGTCGTCGGAGCCGGGCCAGCGGAACTCGAGGGGCCAGTCCGCGTCCTGGCCGAACGCGGGCACGAAGTCACAGTTCACGAAGCTGCTGCGCAGGCAGGTGGACAGGTCAATCTTGCCGCGGAATGTGACTGGCGGCGCGACCTCGTCGGCGTTATCGACTGGCGCCTGGCGGAGCTCGATCGGCTCGGCGTCGAGATCACTCGTCTATAACAGCTACATTGATACCGGTTTCATTCTTGGCCATTCACCGGATCTGGTCGTTCTGGCCACTGGCGGGGTTCCGCAAACTGCCTTCGGACAAGGCGCAGAAAACGCCGTTTCCACATGGGACGTCATTTCTCGCCAGTCGCCGGTTGCTCCAAAAGTTCTGATCTGGGACGGCACCGGCCGGCACCCCGCCCCAATGGCCGTCCAGGCAGCCCTAGCAGCCGGTGCCGATGTCACCTACGCCAGCATTGACGGCGGGTTGGCCCAGGACCTCACCTACGCCGAAACGACCCGGTGGAAGATCGAATTCGTCAAGCTGCCTATCGAGACGGTGTATGACAGCCGCCTGATCGCAGTGAAAAAGGGCGACAACCGGCTCGAGGCAGTGCTTCTCAACCTGCTAACGCAAGACACTAAGACGGTTGTCGTGGATCAGGTGATCGTGGAGATGAACGGCTCGTTCCCGACAAAGAGCTCTTCACCAGCTTGCGCGCGTATTCCGCCAATGACGGTGTGACCGATCTGGACAGGTTGGTTGCCAACCTGCCGCAAGTCGGTACCAGGAGCGGGTTCGAGTTGCACCGTATTGGAGACGCGCAGGCAAGCCGCAATATTCACGCTTGCCATCTACGATGCCTACAGGTTGTGTCACGTTGCGTGGGTCCCGTTCATCAAACTGACCGCATTGGTTCACGACTCTTGACGATGCTCGGGAAAACAGGAAGCTTGGCGTAGATACTGCTACGAGGTTCGTCCTCACAGCGCGATTGGATATAATGTGCCGATCGCATTGCAAAATCCCGATAGTGCAACCAGCCCGCCATCGTGATCAGAGCCGGAAAAATCTATCCTCCGGCTATCCAGAGAATGGTCTCAGAGCAAAATACCAAAGCATTCTCCGAATAGCTGGAGGAAAGTTGGGTCTCGGTTCACCCGGTACAACACATCGACTTCACCGGGCAGTCATAGCAATCGAACATGCTCACGCGGTATTATAAAGCTCGGCTCTGATCCATGCGACCTGTGGTTATCAAGGGATTACGTTGCGGGCAGCCATTACAGATTCTGTCGTTGATGTCGATCAAGTCGCCATTGATCCACATGGCAAGCTCAGTCGTACCAGATATTGGTGCAAAGCACCTTGAAACCCCTGCAAAGGGTGCGGGGTTTCTGCGCTCCCTTTCTCCCGGGGTGCATCTCACCCCCGTATCACAACTAGGTGATTTCGGTAGAACCACAGAAGGATAAAATTCATGAAGACAGCAGCCCGTGCCGTGACACTTTCAATTTTTTACGCTGCATCCCTTATCGGCGTATCCGCTATCACTGCCAATGTGACAGAAGCCGACAGCAACCAGCTTGCCGTGTGCCATTGGTACAAGCAGCAGGCATTCAAACTGAAAACCGATGCTGCATGGAAGAAGTATCATGACTGTATGCGCGGCAGGCTGTAGTGCTGCCGTGATTAAAGTACGAACGTCAGCTTACATTGGGTACTGTCAGCCTGCTGTTATCCGTTCCTGCTAATAATCATTGTAACATGGTTTCTGAGACTTGCAGGTGACGCGAATGAATGTAAAGCAGCAATAATCCTGATCTGTTTGTAAAATCATCAAGGTCCCCTTGTGAGTTTCCTCTGCAAACGACTTTTAAGAAGGCCGCCGGATTCACCCCTCCCCGGCGGCCTTATCTTACACCGGGCTACTCTTTATGGGAGACATGATAATGAACTTTCACAAACGCTTTCTGGAATGGCAGGCAGCCCATCCAAACTAAACTGGATTGGCTGAGGCAATGTCTGGGCAGATGTGCTGGCAGTTCTTGTCTGGCCCCGAGCCTTCTAATTACCGACAGGTACCGGCCAGATAAGACGGACGCTCTTGAAGAACTGCCCGTCATATCTGGTTCTGTTGCCGATGACCTCCGCTTACCCCCGGAGAGCGGACTTTTCAGGTTCCATTGAAACCCTATGTCACTTCGAGTTTCTCGCTCTGGCAGCCCCAGAACCATCAAATTGCCGGCATCGGCGTTGATGTCAGATAGTGGAGTGCGTTGTATGCCAGGACAATGTTGAAGCGCTGTTTTGATCGCTGATTGATGAAAGTTTGCCAGATTGCAAAAGCAGTTGATCCGCATTCTCTGTTTGCACACTCAGATTTGCCTTGAACCCGGATGTAGATTGCCGACAATGGATTAAGACACTGTGGAGAGTGATCTACCTATCTGTTTCTGCCGTTAAAGGGCGATATGGTAAGAAACAGACAAGGAACTGCAATGCTTGAGGTGGCCAGAACAAATGCCCTTGACGCGGCAAAGCGATTCCAGAACCAGG
>CAVOZJ010000037.1:0-39978 GCA_963700885.1 uncultured Alphaproteobacteria bacterium | reverse complement strand
TCGCCATAGGCAGTGAGCATCAAGACCCTCACCTGTGACCATTTTTCCCTAACCTGCGCCAGAAGCTCCAGACCGGACATGCCCGGCATATTGATGTCCGAAAGTACCATCACGACTTCCGGTGGCTTTTGTCCATTGAGAACGCCGAGAGCTTCCTCACCGGACATAGCGAACTCAAAAGCATAGGTACTGTTGCGGATCTCCCTGCGGAAATTCTGACGGAACAGTTCCTGCGCATCGGGCTCGTCGTCGACCATCAGTATGCGAACAGTCAATTCCTGGTCTCCCCTTCATCTGCGACCGTGTCAGCAAGGGTTCTGGCAAGCATTACCTGAAATGCAGTAAACTCTCCCGGCCTGCTGTTGACGGTCAAATCGCCACCATGCTGCTTGTTGACAATATCATAGCTCAGCGACAGCCCCAGACCGGTGCCCTGACCCGCCGGTTTGGTGGTAAAGAATGGAGTAAAGATCTTCTCCTGCATCCCGGCAGGAATGCCCTTGCCATTGTCACGGACCTCGATGCTGACCATATCGCCGTCGGCTTGCGTCTTCAGCCATATTTTCGGTGAAAAATCGCCGTTTTCCTGTTCACGACGTTTATGGGCTTCATACATGCCATTGTTGATCAGGTTCAGGAAAACCCGCAACAGATCCTGGGGGTAGCATTCGATGTCTCCGGCATCTGCTGCCAGCGATTTCACAATTTCGATGTTGAAACCGGAATTCTCTGCCCTGAGCCCGTGATAGGCAAGGTTCAATGCCTCTTCGACGACAGCGTTGATGCTGGCGCTGCGGCGTTCGCTTGGTCCTTCGCGGGAATGCAGCAGCATGTTCTTGACGATGGAATCAGCCCGCTTGCCATGATCGCTGATCTTGATCAGATTTTCGCGTACCGTCTTCAGCAGGTCCTCGGCCTCGTCACGCGTTTCATCGTCCAGCGCCCTGATCGGTTCCTGAAGAACTTCTTCCAGTTCGTGCAGCAATTCGTCCGACAATCTGGCAAAATTGTTGACGAAATTCAGCGGGTTCTTGATCTCGTGTGCGATACCCGCAGTGAGTTGACCGAGACTGGCCATTTTCTCGGACTGAACCAGCCGGACCTGGGCCTTCTGAAGGTCACCCAGCGCTGCCTCGGCTGCATCGCGTGCCCTGCTGATCTCCGCTTCACGTTCCTTGAGCTCGGTAATATCCGTATAAACGGCAACCTTGCCTCCATCCGGCGTCCGCCGCTTGGAAATGCGAACCCAGGCATCGCCGTAGCGCCTTTCAGCCGTTAAATCGTGATCTTCAAGATGATTGGCCACGCGTTGCTCGACCCAGGCCTCCGGCGACAGGTCTCCCAACCTCGCTTCTCCAGTCTTCACCTGTGCTTCGATAATCTGTCTGAAACTGACGCCAGGATGCACCAGCGACGCGATCTGGGGGAACATCTCGATATACTTGCTGTTGGCCAAAACAATGCGGGCCTCTTTGTCATAAAGCACGAAGCCATCTGAAATCGTCTCGATCGCCGTGGCGATCGTCTCGCGCTGCGCCTCTGCTTCAGCTTCCAGGCGATGACGTTCGACAATGCTGTCCCGGAACAGGTTCAGCGTGCGAGCCATGGCTCCAAACTCGTGATTGCCCTCCGGTGGAATTTCAACATCGTACTGGCCCTGCATCAGACCGGCAATGCCGTCGTTCAGGCGTTGCAGGGGGCGCACGATGGATCTGAGCACCAGTATCGTCAGCACCGTGCCAACAAGACAAAGTGCGATGACAATATAAAGCGCCGTGCGGGCAGAACTGTCCGCGCGTGCAATGACCAGCTGGCGTTCGGCAACAGCTGCGGCACTGGCCCTTTCAACAAGCTCAGTAAGGGCCTGGTCAACCTTGGCGCTGTGAACGCGGGCATTGGCCAGAAAGGTATTGCCGATGACACGATTGCCGTCAGTATAGGCGTTGGCTGCATCCATCGCCGTGGAAACATAGGCATCCACTTCGGACCGGAGCACCCTGATGGTGTCCGGATCATGCTTCTCCAGACGCTCCAGATCCTGGTCAAGCTGCTCGCGCGCGGTGTTGGCGCTGCGCTCCGAGCTCATCAGTAAACTGACCGAAAGATCGGTCAACCAGTAGCGCAGTTCACCAAAGACTATGTGCGCATTGCCGGCCGTGCCTGCGACATCGTACAACTCCTTCATCCTCGTTGTCCGGTCGGCTGTCTGGTACAGCGCAGATGAAAAAAACATCAAGGACCCAATCAGGCTGAGCAGTCCGGCAGCCGTCAGCACAACCAGACGCGCCCATAACGGCATCGACAGCCGCTGCATCAGACCCGATCGCTGAGCGGTGCCTGACGGAGCTGCAGACGGCGTTGTCACAGGCGCGTTCAATCGAAAACAACGATGCTGATCACTGCACCAAGATCGCCCTCCTTACCGCCTTCTTTCGGATAACCGGTGATATCGGTTTCTCCCTTGGGACTGCCATGACAGGTAAGACAGGATGCACTGTAGTATTCCGGCAGAAGCATTCTGAACGCAGGCCTGCCTTCAAATTCGACCTGTTCAGTGTAGGCTTGCCCTTTCGGCCAGTCCGGAGTCAGCAGCCTGGTTTCCATGATGGCGCGTTCCCAACTGTCGGGTCGAGCCTTGCGATTGCGTACCAGGTCCGGCGGAGCCGTCACCCTGACGCGAGCTTCGGTTCCCGCGGTAGCTGCAAATTCCTCGTTCACCAGACGGGCAAATACTGCGGGAATGAAACCCTTGAACCCGGTGCCCTGCCGATTGATGTCTGACTGGTGTTCATCGACGATCTTGCGCATGGACATCATTTGCGCCTCGATCAGGCGCCTGTCGCGGGGTGAAAGATCATCTGTCAGCAATGGGGAACCGATGCGCTGGGCATAGATCTCCGCGGCCTCCTGGATCAGCTTGTCGCCGGTAAAGCCCTTGTCGGCGATATCCGGGTCGTTGATCAGCGGCTGGTTGGCCGACACGACACTCCTGCCGGCCCGCAGCATGTCCGCCAGCTTGTTGCCAATCTCGAGCCCGGAATCGCCGGCTGCCGCCTGGCTGGTTGCCAGGCTCGCTGCAAAGACGACGGCCATGAGCAATTTCGCCAGTCCTGGTCGTGCGGGAGTTTTCGACGAACTGCTCCGAAATGGCGTGATAATGTGAAAAAATTCAGTTGAAAACATAGCGCATCCTGATCGTGTAACCCCAAGCGTCAATGAACTATGCGCTCAAACGACAGTTGTAGCAACTTCAACTGGCTCGCCAAGCGGCAACTTGGGGCCTGTCTCCAACATTCGGCGGTACTCTGGAAATGACACGCAGTCGCTGCTCAAATTTGCCTCTGCAAAATCAGGTTTGTTTCATTCAGGACATCGCAAACCGCCACAACTTCTATAGCTATCCGGCAAGCACCATTGCCCAGCGCCCTGACTGGCAATCCGGTAGAGGCCGGACCGGGGCTTGAATAAAAACCGTGCCGCACTTTCATGTTGGCGTGAAGGTCTTCCTCGGATGCACTCCCGGTGTAGTGGGCAGTCAGTTTGACAACATCGACGAAGCCAAGCCCTGCAGCTCGCAGGCAGCCGTCAACCCCATCCATGATGGCGGACGTCTGGGCAACGAGATCAAGCCTTGTATCCGCACAGGTTCCGCTGACCCATGTCATCGAGCCGCTGGTTTTCAGTGTCAGCCGCAATTTGTCACCTGAGCCTTCGTTTGTGACAACGGAGACCGGTTGTTTGCCAAAGGTCAAAACGGCGGCGACAGCCGGCAATGCCGGATCAGCCAGCCGCACCAGCGCGTCAGGATTGGTCAACAACTGGTGATGGTGCGCATTTTCCGCTATCTCGCGCACGTCACGGCCGTCACCGCAAATCATCCAGAGGTCACCGAGTAAATGGTCCTGATGCAGACCATGCCGGGTAAGTGCCTCTGCTATCAGCTTCACCGGATCCGACATCTTCGTACCAGCGTCAGGAGACACCGAGGCATGGGCCCACACCTGATCGCCTGCCTCAACCAGGTTCAACCGAATGCCGCCGGCCTCACAAGGGGTGCGAGCCATCACGCGGGCGGCAGCGAAAACGTCAACCTCGATCAGCATGCCGACATAATAAAAATGCGGAACCGGGATCAGCACAATGAGCGGGCCATGGTCAAACCGTGCCGCAATCAACTGCCGTGCGTCACCGGCCTCGCGTTCACTGCAAGCTGCGAGATATACATGCAGCTTGCCGACAGACGATGACGCAAAACCTGCCCTCGCCATGACCTTTTCAATCATGTCGCACACAAAACCTGTCTGCGCCAACAGGTCACCCGGTGCGTAAACATCACCATGTCCGGTCAGCGGGCACTGTCCGCAGGTCCAGCCCAGGTCACCGTCGCGCACCGCCGTAGACACAGGCACTTCAACCCGCATCGCAAACACATCAAACGGGACGTGGGAACGTTCACCCATATAGGCTCTTTATCTCCCTGGCGGTATAACTTCATAGCCTTTTTCTTCAGGTTCATCATCCACCAGGTCATCCGGGAAGCCGTCGGCCAGAACCGACAGGCCGGTCGCTTCTTCCAGGCGCCGGATAATGTCGTCTGAATTGGCGCGCTGGCCATAACGTTTCTGGCCGTCCTTCATGATCTCTATGATCGCCGGCGACAGTTCCAGCGGCACGTTATTGCGTTCCGCTATTGTCTGGAACAGGCCGATATCCTTCAACACCAGGTCAATGGTGAAATTGACATCCCTGCTGCCGTTCAGGATCAACTGGCTTTCGGTTTCATGTACAAACGAGGTGCCGGATGAAATCTTTATGGCCTCATAGGTGGTTGCCAGGTCCATGCCGGCGGCCTTCATGGTCACCAGCGCCTCGCAACAGGTGAGCAGGTTTGCCGTCGCCAGATAGTTGGTCATGACCTTCAGCGTGGAGGCAGACCCCAGAGCACCGGTGTGCAGTACCCGGCGGCCCAGTACCGTCGTCAGCGGCAGAATTCTCTCAAAGGTTTCGCGTTCGCACCCGGCAAAGATCGAGATGTTACCGGTGTCAGCGCGGTGACAGCCACCCGACACCGGGCAGTCCACCGGTTCTGCACCCCTGGCCTTTACAAGGGCACCCAGACGTCTGACTTCCGCCTCATCGGTTGTCGACATCTCCATCCAGATCTTGCCCGGCGACAGCCCCTCCAGTATCCCGTCTTTGCCTTCCATGACTTCAGAGCACGCAGCAGGAGACGGCAGGCATGTAATGATCACATCACAAGCCTGGGCCATTTCTTTGGGACTGTCGGCCCAACCCGCACCACGATCGATGAACTTCTGTCCGGCAACATGATCCAGATCGCGCACAACCGTGTCGATGCCGTTGCGAATGAGGCTGCCGGCCAGCTTGCCGCCGACATTGCCCAGTCCGATAAACCCGACCTTCATGGCCGTTCTCCCATAATTGCTGGTGATTGAAATCAGTCGTTCCAGGCTGCGTGGGTCTCGCTCGGAGCGATATGCAACCCGTCATCATTGGTATAGGGATTGGCAAGCGCTACTTCCTCGTTCAGTTCAACGCCCAAACCCGGTTCTTTCGGCGGAACAACGAAACCGTCCTCAAACTGCATGGGTTTCATCAGAATGTCTGAGTGAAACCCTCCCCACTGTTCAATGCTCTCGAGGATAAGGAAATTCGGCGAACAGGCGGAAATCTGCACGTTGGCTGCTCCTTCAACCGGCCCGCAATACAGATGCGGCGCAATCTGCGCATAGTGGGCTTCCGCCATGCCGGCAATCTTCTTGGCTTCCAGCAGGCCCCCAACACGGCCCAGCGCCATCTGCAGTATCGAGGCAGCCCCCAGTTCCAGTACACGGGCAAACTCATACTTGGTGGTCAACCGTTCACCGGTCGCAATTGGTACTTTGGTGGAGCGGGCAATTCTGGCCATTTCCTCCGGCATCTCGGGCGGACAGGGCTCTTCAAACCACAGCGGATCATAGGGCTCCAGCCGCCGCGCAAGGCGGATGGCGCCCGATGTTGTGAATTGTCCGTGGGTACCGAACAAAAGGTCTGCCCTGTTGCCCACTGCTTCACGGATTTTCTTGCAGAACTGCTCTGAAATTTCCATGCGTTCAAGGCTTGGCATGTGCGGGTCAAATGCAGTGTAGGGCCCGGCAGGGTCAAACTTCACAGCGGTGAAGCCCTGGTTGACATAATGCAGCGCTCGTTCTGCCGCGACATCCGGGTTGTTGTACACATCGTTGCTGGCATCTGTATAGGCGTAGGCGTCTATGTCAGCTTCCGCATACAGATATGTGTAGGAGCGCAGCCGTTGATGTACACAGCCTCCCAACAGCTCATACACAGGTTTTTCCACAGCCTTTCCACAAATGTCCCACATGGCCATTTCAATACCGGACATGACGCCCATCAAGGATATGTCGGGACGGCCTGAGTATCCGCGCGTGTACGCTCTGCGCCAGAACGCCTCGATGTGAAACGGGTCGTTGCCTTCGACATTGCGCTGGAATACATCGGCAACCATTGCAACCACGACGTCAGGTGAAAAGCTGGCAGTATAAACCTCACCGACACCTTCAATGCCGTTATCGGTGATCAGCTTCAGGAAGATGAAATATCGCCCGCCCCGGCGCGGTGGCGGATTGCCGACAATGAAGGTTTTCAAGCCGGTGATTTTCATGCGCGCGCTCCAGGACACTGTCTACAATACTGAAGCTAGTGCACAAACCGAAAACTGGAAACCGCTATTTCGACCGCCATGAATCAGAAAGCAAAATCGCGATAGACCCGGGTGACATCGCCATTCCAGTTGCCTTCGTAAAGCGACAGCAATTCATCCGCACTGGATCTGCCGGACTGGGCAATTTCATCAAGTACATCAAGAAACTTGGCTTCTGTCTGTTCAGCCGGACCCTGGACATTGCGTGTTTCAAGGCCTGCCCGGCAGATAGCCAGCACATCTATCGCAATGTCCTGCAGGCTGCGCCCGGCAATCGCCGCATCAAGGCCCCTGACCGGCACTTCGTCGCGCAGGGCCTGCCGCTGTTGGGCAGTCCAGCCTCTGACCAGGTCCCAAGCGGCATCCAGTGATGCCTGTTCATACAGCAACCCGGTCCAGAATGCCGGCAGCGCACACAGCCTGCGCCAGGCACCTGCATCGGCGCCGCGTTGTTCTATGAATTTCTTGAGCCGGACTTCAGGAAAGATGGTGGTTAGATGATCGGCCCAGTCCTTCATGGAAGGCTTTTCGCCGGGCAACTGCGGCAGTTCACCGGCCATGAAGGCGCGAAAACTCTCGCCTGAGCAATCCAGGTATTCGCCGCCGCGATTGACGAAGTACATCGGCACATCAATGGCATAGTCGACATATTGCTCGAAACCGAAACCGTCATCAAACACGAATGGCAGCATGCCGGTGCGGTCAGGATCGGTATCACGCCAGATCTCAGACCGGAAACTCCTGAAACCGTTCGGCTTGCCCTCGGTGAACGGCGATGCCGCAAACAGCGCGGTGGCAACCGGCTGCAGGGCCAGGCTAACGCGCATTTTCTGGCGCATGTCGGCTTCTGATGAAAAATCCTGGTTCACCTGAACCGTGCAGGAGCGCAGCATCATGTCGCGGCCAAGATTGCCCTTCCTGGCCATGTACTCGCGCATGATCTTGTACCTGCCCTTGGGCATCACCGGAATATCTTCACGTTTCCACAGCGGATTGAAACCCAGACCCAGAAAGCCGATGCCGAGTTCGTCACCCACTTCGCGCACCTGGGCGAGATGTTCATGCACTTCCTGGCAAGTCTGGAAAACATTTTCCAGCGGCGCGCCCGACAACTCAAACTGACCGCCCGGTTCCAGTGACACGTTGCCGTAGGCGCCCGGGTCGGAAAGGCCTATGATGTTGTCGCCCTCCATGGCAGGCGTCCAGCCAAACCTGGCAGCCAGACCCTCCAGCAAGGCCCTGATGGAGCGCTCGCCGGAATACGGAACCGGCCGCAACGTGTCAGTGAGAAACGCAAACTTCTCATGCTCGGTGCCAATGCGCCAATCAGCCCTCGGCTTGCACCCGGCCTCCAGATAAGCCACCAGTTGCGCCTTGTCCTCGATGATGGCGCGGGTCTCTGCAGTATCTGGAACAGCCACACTCATGGGAAAGCCCGCCTCAAATCAGGACACGCCAGTCAGACTGAACGTGTGGTCAACGATATCTGCCGAACCTGTAGTGCGACATGGGTTCTCCTGAACCGCTAAGGTTGCACTAGCACTATGGAATCGATCAGTCTTATGGATTTTGACTGATTCAATCAAAAGCCATGCTGATGTAGCCCGGCGCTTCTTCAAAGGGCAAGTCAAACTTATTTGTCCTCACGCCAGTCACCCAGAACCGACTGCACCACGGCCAGGACGGCCACTGCCGCCGTGTCGGCCCGCATGATGCGAGGGCCCAGGGATAGGCCGACTACGTGGGGCACAGCCAGGATCATGTCACGTTCCCGATCAGAGAACCCGCCTTCCGGACCCAACAGCACGGCCAATGGCCCTGTCCTGACCTGCTTCAGCGTGTCCACCGGATTTGCCACGCCTGCTCGCTCGTCACAAAAGATCAATGTGCGGTGATCCGGCCAGTTTGCAAGGACATGGCCCAGTTTTTCCGGCTCCGCCACATCCGGGACGTATACCATGTTGCATTGTTCCGCCGCCTCAATTGCATTTGCCCGCATTCGATCCAGATTGACCTTGTCGGCAACGGTGTACCGCGTGATGACAGGACACAGGCGCCGCACACCCATCTCTGTTGCCTTCTGGGTCAGATAGTCCAGCCGGGCCGACTTCAGGGGTGCAAACAAATAATCGATGTCCGGCGGCAGTGTTACATCGCGCAGGTTTTCATCACACGTCACGCGAGCAGCCTTGCGGTTGGCCTGTGAAATTGAACACTGCCATTCACCATCTATTGCATTGAACAGCCGAATGGCTGATCCGCCACCCAACCGGAGTACGGTTACCAGATAGTGTGATGCTTCGCGCGACAGCGTCAGTTCACTGTGTGCGCTCAAGGTCTGGTCGCAATATAGTCGAGGCACCCGCCCCTGAGATCCGGTCATGATATCTGCCTATCGTGCCTGTTTGATGTCTGCAAGGCGCTCAGAAGCGAAATCCTGCGCACAGGCAACCTGCTCATTCAGGGCCAGGACCTGTTAATGTTCCAATGAGTTGCAGGATTTGGCAACATCATGTGTTGCCGCATACGTTTGATGGTTTCAAGACACGCCTGATTGCGCTAACACTCGACTTCGATGACACAAACATCCCACAATGATGGCCGGGTGGCCGACGCCGTAGGCAAACACTGGGCTGACCACGTCCTGCCCCGGCCGTTTCGCCCCTATGCGCGCCTCGCGCGGCTGGAACGGCCGATCGGCTGGTGGCTGCTATTGCTGCCCGGGTGGTGGGCCATTGCGCTGGCGCAAATCGCTTCCGGCAGAGGCATTCCAAATCTGTGGTATCTTGCGCTGTTCCTCATCGGCGCCGTGGTCATGCGAGGTGCCGGTTGTACCTTCAACGATATTGTTGATCGTGATTTCGATGCAGCCGTTGCGCGCACCCGGTCACGTCCCATTCCATCGGGTCAGGTCAGTGTAGGACAGGCGATAGTTTTCATGATCGTCCTGTCGTTGACCGGTTTTGCCGTGTTGTTGCAGTTCAACTGGTTTGCTGTTGGACTGGGCGTGCTGTCGCTGGCAACAGTTGCCATATATCCCTTCATGAAGCGCTTTACCTACTGGCCGCAGGTGTTTCTGGGTATTGCCTTCAACTGGGGTGCGCTGCTCGGCTGGGCTGCGGTGCGTGGCCAACTTGAGCTACCCGCCATTCTCATGTATCTCGGCGGCATTTCCTGGACGCTTGCCTATGACACCATTTATGCGCATCAGGACAGGGAGGACGACCTGGCGATAGGCATCAAGTCCACTGCGCTGAAATTTGGCGCCGCAACGCCCAGATGGCTGGCAATGTTTTTTGCGCTTGCGATCACCTTGCTGCTTGCTTCGGGTATCAGCGCCGGAGCAGGTATCATATTCTACACCGGTCTGGCTGGCGCAGCACTTCACGCAACATGGCAGTTGACAAGGCTTGATGTGAATGATCCCGATCTCTGTCTGATGCTGTTCAGGTCCAATCGGAATTTTGGCATTATCGTGTTCGGCGGAATCATGTTCGATACTCTTTTGAGATCGCCGTTATGACTTCTTCCGCCATAGTCATGTCTGCGCAGCGTTTCCTCGATCTGGCAGTAAAGGCCGGAGCGGATGATGCCGACGTGCTGGCTGTTGGCGGCACATCGGTTCAGGTCAGGGTGCGAAACGGGGCCATCGACAAGGTGGAAAGATCAGAAGCTGCCGATTTCGGCCTGCGCGTGTTCGTAAATGGTGCAAGCGCTGTGGTATCCGGTACTGCGCGCACTGACCAGGATTATCAAACGCTCGCCGAGCGGGCGGTCGCGATGGCAAGAATTGCGCCGCCCGATGCATTTCTGGGATTGCAGGATGCCACCGGAACGGCAGATGCGCCGTCAGGGCTCGAGCTTGCAGACGGTGGACAGATTGCTACGACCACCCTGACCGATCTGGCGCTGACGGCAGAAGCTGCATGCCGGCAAGTCAGGGGCGTAACCAAAACTGACGGTGCAGCAGCTAGTGCAGGAAGCCGTGCAATTGCGCTGGTCACTTCCAATGGCTTTTCAGGTGCCTATCAGCGCACCGGCTATTCCATATCGGCCTCAGCAATTGCCGGTGAAGGCACCGAGATGGAGCGTGACTACGAGTATTCATCCAAAGTGCACTTTGCCGATCTGGAGGATGCTCAACTCATCGGCCAACGTGCCGGTGAGCGAGCGGTCAGGGCATTGCATCCGCGCAAGATGCCGTCGAAAAAATTCCCTGTCATATTTGAAGCGCGGCAGGCGGGATCCTTTCCATCCCTTCTGGCGCAAGCCGCAAACGGGACAGGCGTGGTGCGAGGCACGAGTTTTCTCAAAGACATGATGGGAAAGCGGGTATTTGCCTCCGGCACCAGTATCATCGACAATCCGCTTCTGGTGCGCGGGTTGTCATCAAAACCGTTTGATGCTGAAGGTCTTTTATGTGAAACAATCAACCTTGTGGAAGATGGCGTGTTGACAAACTGGTTGCTGGACGGCCGCACCGCTGCGAAGCTCAATCTGAACAGTAATGCCCGGGCTGCCCGTTCTACAGGGGGGCAGCCTTCGCCTGCGTCTACCAACCTGTGGCTGGCAAACGGCACAATTTCTGTTCAGGACATGATTGCAAATGTGAGCGACGGCATCCTGATCACGTCAATGTTTTCGTCCGGGGTCAACATGGTAACCGGTGATTATTCGCGCGGTGCTGCGGGATTACGCATCGAAAATGGCGAAATCACTTATCCGGTCAGCGAAATTACCATTGCGGGTAATCTGAAGGACATGTTCATCAACCTGACACCCGCGAACGACCTTGAAATGAAATCAAGCACCAATGCACCGACATGCCTGGTGGAAGGTATGACCATTGCGGGCGCCTGAAATCACATCATCCAGGCTTTGGAAGAAACACCACGACCTGTTGTGCGACGCGGTGCGCGAAGCAGGTGAACTTGCGTTGCGCATGTTCAACTCCGGTGTCGACAGTTGGGACAAAACCGACGGCACTCCGGTGTCGGAAGCTGATCTGGTTGTCGACAATCTGCTGGCAAAAAAATTGCTCGGAGCGACTCCTGAGTTTGGCTGGTTGTCGGAAGAAACTGTCCGCGAGGCCGCCACACGATCAAAGCCGCATGTGTGGGTGGTGGACCCGATTGACGGCACTTCGGCATTTGTTGGTGGCTCTAGGCAGTGGTGTGTGGGTGCGTGCCTGCTGGCGCACGGCCGGCCCGTCGTGGCAGCGGCATTTGCGCCAGCACAGAACAGGTTTTACGAAGCAATTCTTGATGGAGGCGCCCGCCTGAACGGAGCCGCCATGCAGACAACAGGCAAATCAGGCCTGGATGGCTCAAGGTTTGTCGCGCACAGAAGCGTCTTGAACCTGAGCAAGTGGAATAACCCGGTTCCACTGATCGACTGCGCCATGACAACTTCACTCATTTTACGTCAATGTGTTGTTGCCGCCGGCGAATATGATGGTGCCATTGCCTTCGGCAGGAAGCACGACTGGGATCTGGCGCCGGGTGACCTGATCGTGCATGAAGCTGGGGGACATACGCTGGATCTTGCCGGCAAACCCTTCATTTACAATCGCAGAAGCACTCGCCAGAACGGTCTCATGGCCGGTTCAAAAGCTCTGCTTGACGAGATCAGCGAACGGCTTCATACGGTTGCTGCCTGACGAAGTTGCCATAACACCTGATCCGGTACAAACAGGAAAAATCGTGATGTCCGACACCGCCAAACAACCTGAACAGCTGCTCCATCTGGTTTTTGGCGGCAGGCTTGAGAGCCTGGAAGGCGTGCGTTTCAAGGATATGGAACATCTCGATATAGTGGGCATTTACCCGAACTACGCTGCAGCAAAAGAGGCCTGGCAGGAAAAGGCCCGCGCCACCATCGATATTGCCGAGATGCGGTACTTCATCGTTCATCTGCACCGTCTGCTCGATCCGGAGGATTGACACCGGCTCAATGAGATCGATGGCGCGCAATACGCTTTCCCTGTCAGCCCTACCTCAGTTCACCGTACAGCCTGCCTGACATCTGTGCTGCCAGCAGAGGTAAATCGTCTGCTGTTCCAGTGTCTTTGCTCAATCGCTTGCGAACATGGTCGCAATCACGGGTCATTTGCACAACCAGTTCATCAAGATCATGGAATTTCTGATCCGGCCTGATCATGTCGACAAATTCAACCGCCAGTTCGTGGCCATAAAGGTCGCCGTCGAAGTCCAGCAGAAACACTTCCAGGAAAACCCGGTCTGTATCGAATGTCGGGCGCCAGCCGAAATACGCTGCACCCATCAGCACCTTTTGCCGATCACCCGACATATTGCGTACCCGCACCGCATAGATGCCGTGACATGGCTCCATGCCCGGATCCAGCATGATGTTTGCCGTGGGAAATCCGATTGTACGGCCTCTTTGGTCTCCCCTGATGACTTCACCGATCACTGTCCAGTGATATCCAAGTTGGGCGTTTGCCTGCGTGATGTGGCCTGCATGAAGGCCGGCACGTACTGATGAGGAAGAATAAGGTGATGTGCCGTCTTCGCGGGTCACCTGTTCCACAACGGTTACACCAAACCCAAATTGCTTTCCAAGTTCGCGAAGCAGGGACGGGTTGCCCCGCCTGCCCCTGCCAAAATGAAAATCATAGCCGGATACGATGTGACTGATGCCGAGTTCGCAAACCAGATAGCGTTCGACAAAGTCCTCCGCCTCAACGGCAGCAAGTTTGCGGTCGAATGGTATAGCAGCACAAAAGTTGACCCCGATGCAGCGCGCCAGTGCAGCCTTCAAACGTGGTGGTGTGAGCCGGAACAGCGGTTGTTCCGGCTGGAAAACCGATTTGGGATGGGGTTCAAACGTCACAAGCCCGGATGGTGAGCCTGCAGCCCCGGCAACATCAATGGCAGCTTTCACCAATGCCTGGTGGCCCCGGTGCATACCATCGAAATTGCCTATGGCAACACAAGCCCCCTTCAGGGTATCGGCCACCTTGATCTCGCCATTCAGCTCCAGCATGCATTTAAAACCTTGAAAACACGGCTACCGGAACACGCGGCCGACCGGTTCTATACCAAAGGAGCCGGCAATGCATTACCAGATAAGCCTCTCGGCAACACCAGCTACGCGCAGCCCGGGCATTTTGACCGCGAGTTCGCTGGCGACGGAACTTGCGTCCACACTCTCGTGATCTGCTGCATGAATACCACCTGTTATGAAGTGAACCGGAATATCATTGCCGCGGGCGCCTTCGACGTCCGTTGGTAAGCCATCCCCGATCGCCAGCACCTGGGACCGGCAAATCTGCCGTTTCAATATGCCGGATGCATGCTGTAGCGCGACCTGGTAAATTGGAGGATACGGCTTGCCGGCCATCTCGACCGTGCCGCCAAGTTCTTCGTAAATGGCGGCCAATGCGCCGGCACACGGATAAAGTATGCCACCAACAGCTACAACCCGGTCAGGATTGGCACAAATGAAGGGCAAATTCATTTTTTGCATTTTTGACAGCACCGGGCGGTAATCTTCTGGCAACTCTGCCCTGCCACGGCCACGGCCGTCATTGTTCAAACCGGTACATAATACGGCCTGGGCATCTTCCAGGTTGGTCCAGTTGACGGGCAGACCCTCAAGCAGGCTGGCATCTTCGCCCGGACCTAAATGAAATACGTTGCTACCGGCCAGTCGCCTGACCAGCTCACGAGTGACATCACCTGAGCTTACCACCGCATCATGGGCCTCCCGCGGCACACCGAATGCGCGCATCTGCGGCACGATCACACGGCTGGGCCTGGGGGCATTGGTGATGAGAACGACACAGCCGCCAGCTTCACGGTGTTTTATCAGAGCCTCGGCTGCCAGGGGATAGACCTGTCGACCATCATGAACCACACCCCAGACATCGCACAACCAAACCGGAAACCGGTCACTCAGTTCTCGAGCCGTGGTGGCAAGCGGAAATGACCTGCTGAGAGACATAAACAGCCGCTATGCAACCTGTGCCGCGCTGGAAGGGTGTGCAGCGCGTTCACGCACGGCGCGCGGATTCGAGAATCCGGGGCCGCGTCCGAGTGAAGATGCGTGCATCAGCGAAGCGGCCTCGTCAGGCTGTCCCACACCGGAGGCAATAAGCGCAATACTGTTGTCCGCCGCCGTCTGCAACAACTCCGCTGCAGTCATAATGTTTCCCGGCAATTCCGGTTGAAGCAACTCTTCGCCGGGTACGTCGACGAATGCAAACCCCAACTCAGACAACGACGAAATTTCGTCGTACGGCATGCCTTCTCCGGTCAGACAGAAAGTCGCACCAAGGCTGGCGAGCCAGGCAAGACCCTGCAACCCGGCCTCGCTCAAACTGGCGAGAGCCGTGTGGTGGATGTCAAGCACTATGCCTGCTGCCGCTTCCGGGTGGGCCTTGAGCAAAGCGACCAGATCCTGCAGGGCCTGGGTGTTTTCCAGCGTTGCTACGGATATCGGACAAAAAACACCGGTGGCCCCACGGCGCGCGCGCAGTTTTTCAAGCAGTGGCAGAACCTGCTGAAGTAACTGCCGATCCAGTTTGGGATCCCACAAAACACTTTGACCGTTCAGCACCGGCAGATCTGCAGAAGCCACAATATGTGTGAGATCCGCCGGCGATTGATCGCGCGTCCGGAAACTTGCCTTGTAATATGCAGTGCGTCCTTCGGCCAACCGGACCACCGGTTCCAGGAACAACTGTACCTGTTGCGACCGGTGCGGTTGAACTTGCGTCAATCGCTTCGGCACTCGCGATGGTTGCATCTTTGTCGCCGTGCGTGGCGTATCCGCGTTCAACTTGAACGGCGATGCCTTGTTCGGCACAATCTGCTGGGACGTGCTGCTATCAATTCGCAACCCCAGGTCCGTGAGGCGCTGTGCCTGGTCAGCAATGCGGCGTGATAGGCTTTCAATGTCGTTGGTGTTCTTGCCAAGACGTTGCGACAAGTGGTTATTCAATTGCCCATTCTTATTGCCATCAGAAGGAATAGACGCCGCTGCAGACACAATGACGGCAACAGCCAGACAGGAAACCGCTGCAAGCAGCGCGATGTCATAGCGCACCAGCAAAAATATGCATACTGCCGCCAAAACCAGCGCACTAACTGAAAACAGCCAAACCAGCAGCTTCATTCGCTTAAATTCCCACCCCATAACTGCTGAAAGCAGCATCGGTTGTCCGGTATAGGATAAAACACTAACTTGCTCAACCAGTGTAGCCAATTGCGCAGCGTTTAAAAATCAATACATGGTTAAGCGCGGCAGGAATATCGCCAATCGGCAACAATCTGTTACATAAAAGCAACTCCGGGTATCTTGTTAAAATCGTCAAGTTTCCTCATTATACGCTCAGGGAAAAGCGGACGGGTCGATGCAAACTCCACTTGATGCGGATGGTCCCACTGCATTGACGTCAACAATTGAACCGACAGGACTTGCACTATGGGTTTCGGAAGACATTTCACTATGGCAAGCGTAGCATTGGCCGGCATTGGCTTTTCCGGCATGGCCAATATCGCAGTCGCATCTTCGTGCGGCGCCGACTGGGCAGAGCCTGGCACCTACATGATCACTGGCAACTTTCGAGGCACCCAGGAATCCGCCGGCGCTGAATTGACGCGGGATTGCCGTATAGATCTGAAAATTCCCGGTGTCTTCACCGGTGGACCGGTTAAGCGCTCAGGCAAGTGCCTGCGCTTCACATTCAAGATCGACAAGGAAAAGCAGCTGTTCAAAGGCAGGTGGTGTGATGGATTTGCAGTTGTCGACTGGAAGGGCAAGGACGTCCGCGCCGAGGTTAAACAGGTACGTCAGGGTGCCAAGTAACTATCCCAAGGACGTGAAGGTTCGCATAGTGTAAGGAGAATCGCTGGCACAGCGAATGAGCCCCGGTCGTATGCCGGGGATTTGCTTCGTCGTAAGCTACATTTCACATGCGCCTCATGGCTCGATCAACAAGCCTGCTGGCTCAGCCTGACCAGCACGAAACACCTGCAGACATCCCGATCTGCAGTTTGCAGATTAACCATCCCTGCCAACAGATACCCCCCTCGCAGAAAAAATTTCTGCAGCAAAACCTTGACGTGAGGCACTACGCACCATACATCACGCCTCAACTGCTGGCACTCACTTCAACAGAGTGCTAGCAGACTGGCCGGAGGCAAACCCGTGAGGGGTCAGGTTCGGGCCAACCCAATTAACCAGAGTGTTTGCATACTCAAGGAGAAGCGTAGATGAATTTCCGTCCTCTGCACGATCGTGTGGTCGTTCGCCGGATCGAGGAAGATACCAAAACAGCAGGTGGTATCATCATTCCAGACACCGCCCAGGAAAAGCCCATGCAGGGTGAGATTGTAGCCGTTGGCGCAGGCGCACGTGACGATGCCGGCAAGTTGATTGCCCCGGATGTCAAGGCTGGCGACCAGGTGTTGTTTGGCAAGTGGTCCGGTACCGAAGTCAAGATCGACGGTCAGGAACTGCTGATCATGAAAGAAAGCGACATCATGGGTGTTCTGGAAGGCAAGAAGTCCAGTAAGAAGAAGTAATTCTTCTGTGGACTTTTTTGTGTTCGAACGCACTTACATCCAACCAACTACAAAACATTCAAGTCAACCAATTACATTAAGGGAGCCTAAAAAATGGCTGCAAAAGAAGTAAAATTCTCTGCCGATGCCCGCGAGCGTATGCTGCGCGGTGTCGACATTCTCGCAAATGCCGTCAAGGTAACACTGGGTCCGAAGGGCCGCAACGTGGTGCTTGACAAATCCTTCGGCGCACCGCGCACTACCAAGGACGGCGTAACCGTTGCCAAGGAGATCGAACTTGAGGACAAGTTCGAGAACATGGGCGCACAGATGGTGCGGGAAGTGGCCTCCAAGACCAACGATCTGGCTGGCGACGGAACCACGACTGCAACAATCCTGGCCCAGGCCATTGTACGTGAAGGTGGCAAGTCGGTTGCTGCCGGCATGAACCCGATGGATCTGAAGCGCGGCGTCGACATGGCCGTTGCGACTGCCATTGCGGACCTCACCAAGCGTTCCAAGAAAATCAAGACATCTGAAGAAGTTGCCCAGGTCGGCACCATCTCTGCCAACGGTGAAGCTGAAATCGGCCAGATGATCGCCAAGGCGATGCAGAAGGTCGGCAATGAGGGCGTCATCACGGTTGAAGAAGCAAAGACCGCTGAAACCGAACTGGAAGTGGTTGAAGGCATGCAGTTCGACCGCGGCTACCTGTCTCCCTACTTCATCACCAATGCAGACAAGATGGTCACCGAAATGGAAGACCCCTATATCCTGCTGCATGAAAAGAAACTGTCCAACCTGCAGGCTATCCTGCCGCTGCTGGAAGCCACCGTCCAGTCTTCCCGCCCGCTGCTGATCATTGCAGAAGACGTTGAAGGTGAAGCACTGGCGACCCTGGTGGTCAACAAGCTGCGTGGCGGCCTCAAGGTTGCTGCTGTCAAGGCGCCTGGTTTCGGCGACCGCCGCAAGGCCATGCTGGAAGACATTGCAGTTCTCTCCGGTGGCCAGGTCATCTCCGAAGACCTCGGCATCAAGCTCGAAAACGTTACCCTTGACATGCTGGGCCGCGCCAAGCGGGTTTCCATCGACAAGGAAAACACCACCATTGTCGACGGTGCCGGCAAGAAGAGCGACATCGAGGCCCGCTGCAACCAGATCCGCAAGCAAGTCGAGGATACCACCTCTGACTACGACCGTGAAAAGCTGCAGGAACGCCTGGCCAAGTTGGCAGGCGGAGTTGCCGTTCTCAAGGTCGGCGGTGTGACCGAGATCGAAGTCAAGGAACGCAAGGACCGCGTCGACGATGCCCTGAATGCTACCCGGGCGGCTGTTGAAGAAGGTATCGTTCCCGGTGGCGGCGTAGCCCTGCTGCGCGCCAAGAAAGCCGTTGAAAAGCTAACCGACGATAATCCGGACATTATGGCCGGCATCAGGATCGTGTCGAAGGCGCTTGAAGCCCCGATCCGTCAGATCGCCATCAATGCCGGTGTCGAAGGCTCAATCGTGGTCGGCAAGGTGCTGGAAAAGACCGGCAACTTCGGCTTCAACGCACAGACAGAACAGTACTGCGACATGGTTGCCGAAGGCATAATGGACCCGACCAAGGTGGTGCGTATCGCCCTGCAGGATGCAGCTTCTGTTGCAGCCCTGCTGATCACCACCGAAGCCATGGTTGCTGAAGCACCCAAGAAGGATGCCGGCGCCGGTGCCATGCCTGCAATGCCAGGCGGCGGAATGGGTGGCATGGGCGGCATGGACTTCTAGTCCATTACCCGTACCAGTTGGAAATGCGAAACCGCGGACCGCAAGGCCCGCGGTTTTTTCATATCTGGCGGCAGAATACGAGTGTTCCTCCAACGGAAAGAATTACCGGCCTGCCATCAGACTGACACGGGCCCGGCGCCGGGTGGTCGAGGGTTTCTCACCATATGCTTCGTGATAGGTGCGGGCAAAACGACCGATGTTGGTGACCCCACACTCGAGAGCGATTTCAGTAACCCCGGCCGGAGTTCTGTCCGTCTTGAGTTTCTCATGCACCAGATGAAGCCGCATCATGGCGAGAACTTCGCGTGGAGCGGCAGACCGCGCATGCCTGAATGCCAATTGCAAACTTCGCGGCGATACACCTATGGCGGCAGCGATTTCAGAAACCATAAGCGGTTCATCCAGCCTGGCGCGCATATATTCCTCAGCTTTCGCCACATAGCGCGAACCAGCTGACGGCGGTCCCTTATCGCCATTTTTCTCAGCCAGGCGCAAAATGAGTTCACTGTAAAGTTCGAGCAACAAAGCCTCCATACAGCGAACATGTTTCGAACTACCCGCTGCGGCGGAGTTGCCAAAAGCAGCAGAAGACAGAAAATCACAGAATTTCAGAAATGGCCTGCTCGGGGTGTCCGCCCGGTCAACCATCAATCCGGCCTCCAGCAGATTACCAGCTCTTTCAAGCGCCTTCCGGTCTACAGCTTTTGCGACCGCATCGATCGGGAAAAGCAAAACAGTCGCTTCAAATTGCCTGTCGGATTCACTTACGGTCCGGGTTATCCTTTTGTTGGGTCCAAACAGCAATGCCTGCCCATCCCGGCAATTGTGCTCGTGCATGGAACTGCGCGCCTCCAGTCGGCCATGGGTAGGCAACAACAAGGTCGAATGGCACAATTCAGTAAGATCAATGTCATGACCCGTTGAAAGCACCCGGCCAATCCTGATCCCATGCTTGTCGATAGTTGCGCTACTTACGCGCAAACTCCCGTTTTCCGGGTCAGAAAACGAGAAACCATTTGTCCGACTGAACAGATTGGATTTCCTGGGGCTATTTTTACCGGTCATACCCCGGTATTCCTCAACATGGATATCCAGCATAAAAACACTCCGAAAAGTCTCAGCCGATACCAACTGTACCCCACCTTCTGGCAATTGGCTTATCAGCGTTTACAAGATGTCCGTGTCCCTTTTTCAATATGAAGCCTTCCTGCATGGGCAGCAACAAAATTGCTCAATAAAATTCGCCTTGCGGACATTTCGCCGCTTGCCGGACCAACTTTCTTTCGCAAATCGCGTATTTTTCACCTGCGTCCACATGCCATGATTGACCAGACAGCAGCAGCAAAGCTGTCTGGAACCAAATCGCGGCCTGTAGCAGTGGACGACTTCCCGGCAACTGCAAATACAATGCCTGATGGCTCAACTAGACAGGAGATCAAAGGTGAACCGTATATTCCTTGCAGGCATCTGCGCGGCAACACTGGCATTGTCACCCATGGCTTCAGCGCATGATGACAACGGCCATCGCCACCATCATGGCGACACGCATCAGTCAGAGCACAAGCATCAGCACCACCACTCCGACAAGGGTATTGCAGTTGCCGCCGGTGCCGTGGCACTGCTGGCAATCGCGGCCGCAGCGAAATCCCACGAGAGCAGTGATACCTATTCCTACCATCAGGGTGTCGGCAGCAGAAGCAACGCAATCTCGGCATGTCTGCACAAGGCCCAGCGCCGTACCGCAAAACGTGGCGGTCATGGCGTTACGTTGAAGAATGTCCGCATCGCCGACTATACCGGGTCAAGCTGGAAAGTTGCACTTGGGGTCAGGCAACGCCTGGCAGGCGGTGTTAAGCGTAACGTTGTGGCGAGATGCAATGTGGTGGGTAGCCACGTCACCAACTTCTCTTTCCGCTGATTGATGCCACCGGGTTGCGGGTTATGCCCTGCGCCCCGGTACCAGTCCACAAGGACGCTCAGGTGCATGTACGCATTCTGGCGATGTATGATTGTCCCATTGCCCTGACTGGCCAACTCCGGTCTATCGCCCGGCAGGTAGAACGAAATGCAATCTTCGCAATAAATCCACTTATCAACAGGCCACAAATATGCTAGGTCGGTGCCCACGCAAATTGTTAGAAGTTTTCTGAACGACCCCGGTACTGCCGAGAAGCCCAGTGATCTCCCGACAATGTAAAGCGAAACGACCGGCCTGTCCGTCTGCACAAGGCAGTGCGGGGGCCAAATGAGCATTGAATAAGGAAATACGATCTATGACTATCGGTACCGTAAAATTCTTCAACACCACCAAGGGTTATGGCTTTATCGAGCCTGAAGATGGTTCCAAGGACGCTTTTGTCCACATTTCCGCTGTAGAGCGCGCAGGCATGTCCACGTTGAACGAAGGCCAGAAGGTCCAGTTTGAACTTGTTACCGACCGCAAGTCCGGCAAGATGTCTGCTGACAATCTGAAGGCCGTTTAAGTTTAAACACCTGGAATGAGCTTGAACCGGTTCGCTGGGCGATGTCCTGGCGGGCCGGTTTTTTTGGTGTAAATGTTCATGTTTTGATCTTTTTAATCTGCAGAATCGCGGTATGCTGGTTAAATGGATTTTTCGCAGACAGCAATTTTGGTCGGCCAGACCGCGATAACCCTGGGTCATCTGGCTATCTGTGCAGCAGCGCTTGCGCTCGTGTTGCTGGTCGCGATCATGGTTCTGGCATTGCGCGCATCCAGTGGCAGCGGACAACAATCGATCAATGCCATGCGCCGGGCGGCGGAACTTGAAAACAAGTTGGCTGAGATGTCGGGCCAGTTGCGAGGTCTGGCGGAACACTCTGCCTCTACGCAGGCGCACCTGGCACAAACCCTGGACACACGGCTGGACCAGGTTTCACAGCGCCTCGGTGCCGGATTGACCGAAAGCAGCCAGCGCACAACCCAGTCCCTGCAAAAACTCAATGAACGCCTGGCAGTGATAGATACCGCGCAGGCCAACCTGACCCATCTCTCATCGGAAATGCTGAGCCTGCGCAACATACTGGCCAACAAGCAATCGCGTGGCGCTTATGGCCAGGCCCGAATGGAAGCCATTATCCGCGACGGGCTGCATTCTGCCGCCTATTCGTTCCAGCCCACCTTGTCAAACGGAACCCGTCCCGATTGCCTGGTTCACCTGCCTGAAAATGACCTGTCGGTCGTGGTTGACGCCAAGTTTCCCCTGGAGGGCTTCAATGCCATCAAGCAGGCAGAACCCGATGAAGACCTAAAACCATATCAGCAGCATTTCAGAGCCGATGTGCTCAGGCATATCAAGGACATCTCGGACAAATATCTCATCAAGGGCGAAACCCATGAGACAGCCATCATGTTTGTACCTTCAGAATCCATATATGCAGACCTGCATGAGAACTTCGAAGACATCATTCAGCGGGCACATCGCCAGCACGTCATCATAGCCTCGCCCAACGTCCTGATGCTGCTGGTGCAGACAATGCAAGCAGTTTTCAAGGACGCCCGGATGCGGGAGCAGGCATCCGTCATACAAACGGAAGTTGTACGATTGATGGATGATGTCAATCGCATGCACGACAGGGTCCTTGATCTGCAGCGCCATTTCGGCCAGGCCGGAAAGGACATCGAAAAAATCGTCATTTCGTCAGACAAGATCACCAAACGTGGAGCCAGGATAGAGCAGGTTGAAGTTGCTGATCCGGCACACCGCAACAGCGATGGCGACACGTCGCCACCGCGTCTTGTTGCCGGTGAATAATTTTACAACCAAAGAGGATGGGAAACGCTGCAGCGGCCCAGTCAGTTTACTCGGACAGGAATATGCTCTTTGCGATCTGCTGCCGGATTTCTTCGAACGCCCGGGTCAGGTCATTGGAATCTTCAGCCTTGAAGAAATGCTTGTCAGGATCAGACGAACAATTTCGCAAGCGATCTTCCGTCGCCCGGTCATCCAGGGCGAAGGCGATGGTAATGACGGTGATTTTCTCGCCGGACTTGATGTTTGTGCACAGTTTCGAAAGGTTGCCCTCACCGTCAAAACGGTCTCTTGACCCGCCTGGTCCGAATGCCGGCGTCGTCTGTTTGCCATCCGTCAGGACAACTATGAACTTCTTGTTTTCGTTGTCGCCGTGACTACGCGCATCAAACGGTGCGCCCGGTTCCAGCATATGCCAGCCAAATTCCACCCCGAGTGAAATGTTGGTATATCCATAAGGTCGCATTGCCCGAAGCTGCCCGACTGTCCCGGAATGATCTGAAGACAATTCCCGAACCACCAGCTGGTTGGCAAGATATCCCTGTCCGTCGTGCCTGTATCCGTCGCAGTGGTAATCGGACTGCGCACGGTAATCTCCAAAGTGAGCGGGTATCGCCTGACCCCATTTTGACCGATTGGTGCCGTCAGGCGCGTCGGAGGTTGTATTGTACGGATAGGTCCGATCATACGTGCACCCTGACCAGCTGGCGCCGCTGGCGCCAACAACAAAACCAGCGGGCAATGTTGCATAAACATTGTGCGAAAACGGCACAAGGCCAAACCTGATATCCAGATTCCTGCCCTCGTTGGTCAGGCCATCGACCATGTCAACGGCTGCCTTGCGCATGGTGACGTATTTCTGCTGGCCCGCCGAAGACTCGGTCATGGACGCCGAATAATCAAGTACAAGCGCGATTTCGGCCTTGGCAGGAAGATTGATCCGGACAGTTGCACTGGCGCCAACGCTGATCCTGTCCATTCCGCCGACCCGCAACAATGTGGTCGGAAGGCCACCATTGTATGACACGGTAAAGCTGTCGCCATTCAGTTCAACCTGCGGGTCTCCCTTGAGTTGACCGGCAAAACCACCTTGCAGGTTTGCCGCAAATGTATCCAGCGCAATACGACGGCGGTCATCTATCGAGGTTCCGGGCCTGGCCGCAGCGCCAGCAAGGGCGCTTGCATCAAGGAAGGCCTGGATTTCGGCCTGCGCAGCACCGGCGCGGTAAAAATCAACCGCAGCACCAGCTGCCAGAATTACCGGAACAACTGAAAGTCCCAGCGCAAGTGCAACCGCACCACCTGTATCGCGAGAAAAATCACCAGCGGCGCTGGCAATTGACCTGAACTTGTTCACCTTGACCGTCACGAGGCTACTCCCTGTACTTGTATCGTGCCATCGACCTGGCCGGATTGCCGGTCAACCAGCCTGAGACACGAAGCTCTACTGGACAGGATTGAGCAATCGCCATGCCAACCACGGCTTTTGCGATCAGTAAACGGCCTGCAATTGATCAGGATGGTTTAGCCGGAGGGTTAATATCAGATCGGGCCCGGTGCAACATGGGTTCAATAAAACCGATAAAGTTGCTCTTTTGCCCTGTTGGCGATCAGGTTTATGACTTATGGCTGATTCAACCGGAAGTCATCCTGGTCTACGCCAATTTTGCCAAAAACTCCCAAACTAGAATGATCGGCGGGCTTTGACGGCTGCGGCCAGCGTGCCTTCGTCAAGGTAGTCGAGTTCACCACCGACCGGTACACCGTGTGCCAGTCTGGTAACATTTACGTTCGAACCCTCGAGCTGATCCATTATGTAGTGAGCGGTGGTCTGGCCATCCACTGTGGCGTTAACCGCAATCATTACTTCAGTCACATTACCCCTTGTTACCCGCTCAACCAGTTCTGAAATTCTCAGGTCCTCCGGTCTGATCCCGTCAATTGCCGACAGTGTACCGCCCAGCACATGATAAAGGCCTGATATGGCAGACGCTCGTTCAAGAGCCCATAAATCGGCCACCTCCTCCACGACGCAGATCTGGGTAGAGTCGCGGCGCGGATCAGCACACAAGGTGCATGGATTGACCACATCAACATTACCGCAAACTGAGCATTCGGAGACCTTTTCCAGCACGTCTGCGAGTGCTGCTCCGAGCGGTTGCATGAGTTTTTCCCGGTTTTTCACCAGTTGCAGCGCAGCACGGCGGGCAGAGCGCGGTCCCAGACCGGGCAACCGTGACAGTAACTGAATGAGGCGTTCAATCTCAACGCCAACCACATTGCGCTTCATCGTGATACCTGCCAGTGCGAGCATACCTGGCTCACGCGGATGTCATGCCAAATAATCCTAGATCAGTTTGGCTTCTGATTGAATCAGTCAAAATCCATAGAACTGATCGATTCCAAAGTGATTGAGCAACTTTACGGGTTCGGGAAAACCCAAATTGCTCCAGTACCTTCCTGGTACTACATGCCCGGGATGTTGAAACCGGGTGGAAGCGCCATTCCTCCAGTGACGTTTTTCATCTGGTCGGCAACCAGTTGATCAACCTTGGCCCTGGCTTCGTTGTAGGCTGCCATCAGCAGGTCTTCGAGTATCGCCTTGTCCTCGGGTTTCATCAGACTGTCATCCACCTCGATGGACTGCATCAGATTTTTGCCATTCAACGTTACCTTGACGAGCCCGGCTCCGGATTTCCCGGTTACGGTCATTTCATCCAGACGAGCCTGCATATCGGCCATCTTTGTCTGCATTTCCTGAATCTGCTTCATCATGTTGCCGAGATCTTTCATTGGCTCTCTACCTCACACATTTGGGAAACCTTTGCGGTTAAACGTCCTGGGGAATATTCAGTCAGCCGGATCATCCTGAATGTCACCATCAAGACCGGGCTCCGTGTCCAGCGATGCGGCCGGATCTGCCGCGAGATCACGCACCTCCAGAATTTCAGCCCTCGGAAATCCCCGCAACACAGCCTGCACATCTTCGCTCTGACGTGCACGCCGGAAAAGGTCATCGCGACGTTCGCGCTTCAGATCGGCAATGGTTTGTCCGGATGCTTCGGATGAACACACAGATACAATCCACCGGTTTCCCGTCCATGCCTCAAGGCGGCGAGAAAGCTCATTGGCAATGCCGGCTGGGGCATCCGGCAACAGCGAAAGTTCAATACGTCCGGTCCCGATCGAAACAGGCAGTACATGGCGTTCCAGCTGACGAACCAGTTTCACGTCCCGCTTGCTGGAGACATAGGCAACCAACTCGTCAAATGAGACAAATCCGGTTGGTTGAGCAGGCCGGCCTGCGGTTGTTTCATCTGCTACAGACGAAGCCGGCTTGAGTTGCGCTGCGCTCATAACCGGTGCATGGGTTGTGGCCTGCATGTCTGAAACCGTGCCGGATGCAGGCGTATGGGCAACTCCCGCCCTGTCATCTCCACCGGAAGCTGGGGTTGAGGATTGCACACCTGAATCCTTATCTGCGCTGTCTGCCTGTCTTATCATGCGCGCCAGTTGTTCAGGTGTAGGCATGTCGGCAACATGAGCCAGCCGGATCAGCAGCATTTCCGCCGCCATCAAGGCATTGTTGGCTCTTGAAATTTCATCCATACCCTTCAACAACATCTGCCAGGTGCGTGCCAGTACGGGCATAGCCAGTTTTTCGGAAAACTCTTTGCCCCTTGTGCGCTCTGCCTGTGACATCACAGCGTCATCGCCAGCTTTTGGCGACACCTTCAACCTGGTGACCCAATGCACAAAGCCGGCAAGATCGGCAATGATGACCTCCGGGTCTGCGCCCAGATTGTGTTGCGCCTCAAGCTCATCGATGGCCGCCGCAGCATCGCCACGCATGACCGCTTCAAACAGGTCAATAATCCGGGCGCGATCAGACAGGCCCAGCATGGATTGCACATCGTCTGCCCGAACCTGGTCGATTCCATAGGCGATCGCCTGATCAAGCAGGGACAAACCATCACGAACCGATCCTTCAGCCGCACGGGAAATCATCTGCAAGGCCTCGGTCTCGGCGTTTACGCCTTCCAGTTCTGAAATTCGCTGAAGGTGATCAACCAGCAGTCCGGCATCAAGCCGTCGCAGGTCGAACCGCTGGCAGCGCGACAGCACCGTAACGGGGACCTTGCGGATATCAGTAGTCGCAAAAATGAACTTTACGTGTGGCGGCGGTTCTTCCAGTGTCTTCAGCAAGGCGTTGAACGCAGGGATGGACAGCATGTGTACTTCGTCGATGATGTAGACCTTATAGCGGGCAGTAGCCGGCCTGTATTTCACTGCATCGTTAATTTCGCGTACATTGTCGACGCCCGTGTGCGACGCCGCGTCCATCTCGATCACATCCACATGACGCGATTCCAGAATGGCATCGCAGTGCTCACCTTTCTGCGACAGGTCAATGGAAGGACCCGCATCTTCACCATTATTTTGAAAATTCAACGCACGGGCGATCAGGCGGGCTGTTGTGGTTTTGCCAACCCCGCGAACGCCAGTGAGCATGTAGGCTTGTGCAATGCGACCGGACGCAAACGCATTGGTCAGCGTTCTCACCATCGCATCCTGGCCGATCAGGTCTTCAAAGGTTTGTGGACGATACTTGCGCGCCAGTACCCGGTACGGCGTATTGGGATTTGTCGTATTTTCAACTGCTTCAGACATAGCCCGCGCGGATCAATTGTAGATGCAAACTCCATGCAGCCAGATGGTGGGTATCGGCTTTGTTAGACGTTTGCCGGTCTGCCAGCTTTGAGCCGCCTATCAAGTGGGAGGCTGGACGGGCAACCCGAACCAAACTCACTGGGGCTGCTTCCTTCCGGACCTGACCCGGTTGGCGAGCGATGCGTCTGCTGCCAACCTCCCGCCTTCTATATCGGACGGAACGCGGCGCGATGCAAGGGGACAAGTACTGTAATTCAGCAAAGGTCTTGCCAGCCATGCTGGGTGCATGGCACACCGGAACCAGTTCCCGGCTATTTTCCCTGCCAAACCATGCAACCATCAGCAAAGGCATGTAAAACGTGACCCGAACCCAGCCGGCATTCATGGATGGCAAACTTGACCGTTTGTCCGGCCATCGCAGCGAGCCTGGATGGTTCTCCGAGAGGCTCAACGCCCCAGGTACCCGGATAGCTTTGTTTGCCGCAGACAGGTTGATGGTCCATTCCGGACCTGCAGGCAGCGGTGGAATGCACTGGCGATCGAAACAGGACCTGCCGAGCCTCATGGAGGGAACCGAGCCTGTATTTTTGGGTGTCGATAGTGATGGCATCAACCATTTTGCTGCCCAGGCAGCAGACAACCACCGGGTTCCGGAACAAGGCAAGATCGCGCTTGACCTAAGGTCAATCGCACTGCAGGGATTGATCTGTGATGCCGAACTTGGAATTGCTGCACAGGCGCGCGCGTTGTTGCACTGGCACATCCGCCACAGGTTCTGTTCAAATTGCGGAGCGCCGACGCGCCAGGATGATGCAGGCTACAAACGGGTATGTGATACCTGTTCAGGAGAACATTTCCCCCGCACTGATCCGGTTGCGATTATTGCCATTACCAGGGGCCAGTCGATGTTGCTCGGCCGTTCGGCGCGATTTGCCAGCGGCATGTATTCCACTCTGGCCGGTTTCGTGGAGCCAGGCGAGACGGCGGAAGACGCCGCACGGCGCGAGGTGCTCGAGGAATCCGGCGTCCAGGTTGGAGACGTGCGTTACATCATGAGCCAGCCATGGCCGTTTCCTGCCAATCTGATGCTGGGCATGGCCGGCGAAGCGATCAGTGAAGAAATTACCATAGACCCGGATGAGCTTGATGATGCGCGCTGGTTCAGCTTCGACGAGATTATCACAATGGGCAAGGGCAACCACCCTGAAGGTTTGCTGCTGCCACCCGACATCTCAATTGCCCATCACCTGATCCGGCGGTTACTGAACCTGTAGAGCAAATCCCGGTTTACGCGGTGGTGTCCATTTGCTTGCGCCGCCTGGCCAGTTCCTCGCGATGTGGTGAACTTTTGTAAACACCCAGCACCCGCAACGAACTGGTGAAAAAATCCAGTTCTTCCAGCGCCAGGCGAACCGATCTTTCCTGTGGATGACCTTCAATGTCGGCATAAAACTGGGCTACGTTGAACGATCCGTCCACATAGGATTCCAGCTTGATCATGTTGACTCCGTTGGTGGCAAATCCCCCCATTGCCTTGAACAGCGCTGCCGGCACATTTCGTACGGTGAATATGAACGATGTGATTACCGGTCCGTCTTCAGGCGCTGCGTCATCGGGTTTTGCCGACAGGATGACAAACCGGGTTGTATTGTGATCTTCATCCTCAATGTCGGCCCGCATGACTTCCAGGCCGTATATTTCAGCCGCTTTTTTCGAGGCGATGACAGCAGTCGAAGTATCTCGCGAACGGGCAAGAGCAGCGGCAGCTCCTGCCGTATCAACGGCAGCGACAGCCTCCAGCCCCATTTCGGCAATCATTCGGCGACACTGTCCCAGGGCATGGGTGTGCGAGGTAACACGTTTGAGTTGTTCGGCCCTTGTTCCGGGCAAAACCAGCAACTGATGACGCACCCGCAGAAAATGCTCGCCTGTAATGTAGAGTTCAGATGACGGCATCAGATGGTGAATGTCGGCCACCCGGCCTGCCACCGTATTGTCAATGGGGATCATGGCCAGGGCGGCATCTCCTGATGCCACCGCGGCAAATGCATCTTCAAACGTACGGCAGCCGAATGGCTCGTGGTCCGGACGCGCTTCAATGCATGCAATATGTGAATTGGCCCCTGGTTCGCCCTGATAGGCAATCTTCCGGCTGTTGGCCGCCATGTTAAAAACTTTCTTCGTCAATCTGATCTGATACGATACCGGACAGGCAGCGCGGCATTTGGACACTTTGCGCCTTATAGGTGTTGCACGGGCGTTTAGAAACAACTAGTTTCCGCGCCAAATTGGAAGGGGTAAAGTCATCGGGTGGCAGCACCCGATGTTATACAGGACGGTTTGAGGGTTTACATGTTCGGAATGGACACAATGACATTCAACAAGATCGCAGGCGCCTTGCTGGGCTCCGCGCTTCTTGTAATGGGACTGAACATCGTTGCGGAGGCCGTCTATCACGCCGAAAGGCCCGAAAGCACGGCGATAAATATCGAAGTTCCCGAAGCTGAAGGTCTGGCACTGCTGCCGAATCCGGAGCACCGGAAGTATCGCTTGCCAGCTTGCTGACATCAGCAGATGCGGCAAAAGGTGAAGCGGCATTCAAAGCCTGCAAGGCCTGCCACACGGCTGAAGACGGTGGCGCCAACAAGGTTGGCCCCAACCTCTATGGCATTGTTGATCATCCAATTGGCGGACGCGACGGGTTTGCCTATTCCGATGCCCTGACAGCCAAAGCATCCGAAAAATGGACCTTCGAAAACCTGAATGCCTTCATCGCCAAACCAAAGGACTTCGTGCCGGGAACCAAAATGAGTTATGGCGGCCTGAAGGACGATGCCAAGCGGGCCGACCTGCTGGCTTATTTGAGGACCCTGGCCGCCAGCCCGGTTGACTTGCCTGTGGATCAGGCTGATTCAACGGAACAGAAGACAGGGACAGAAAGTCCGGCAGAACAGCCCAAGGCAATGGAAAGCTCGGCAGAACAGCCAAAGGCAACGGAAAGCCCGGCAGAACAACCCACGGCAACGGAAAGCCCGGCAGAACCGCCGAAGGAATAGTTCAGCCTCTGCGGGGTCAGCTTCCTTCACAAAATGATTACAAAGATTTCACACCGGTGGCCTGCTGCCGGTGTTTTATTTTGCGCGGGAAATCCATAGACTGGGAACAGACCACTTGATGCAACTGCCGATGCCCCACAGGAGCCGACCTTGATAGATCGCAGAACCCTTCTACAACTGACGGCAGCGGCAGGCGCTGCCGGCATGCCGTTTGCAATTACGACAGGCGCAGGCGCGCAGGTAACCGAATGGCGCCACGGTTTGTCACTGTTTGGCGATCTGAAGTATCCCGACGGTTTTGAAAAGTTTGACTATGTGAATGAGAACGCCCCCGAAGGCGGACGCGCCAGACTATTCTCGGTTGGCACCTTTGACAGTCTCAATCCATACACTTTCAAGGGAAATTCAACCAGCCTCATCGGGCAGACAATGGACAGCCTGATGACATCGTCTCTGGATGAGGCCGGATCAGAGTACGGTCTGATTGCGGAGGCTGTGAGAATGCCGGAAGATTTTTCCTCCGTGACTTTCAAGCTGCGCCCGGAAGCCAGGTTCCACGATGGCTCACCGGTTACACCTGAAGATGTGATCTGGTCGATGACCGAATTGAAGAAGGCGCATCCGGCCTACAATTTTTACTACAACAACGTGGTGTCGGGTGAAAAAACCGGCGAACTGGAAGTAACGTTCAGGTTTTCCGAAAGTGGCAATCGCGAACTGCCGCAGATCGTCGGGCAATTGCCGGTACTGTCAAAAGCCTGGTGGACCGGGAAGAACGACAGGGGCGAGACCCGCGATCTGTCAGCAACCACTCTGGAACCACCCCTGGGAAATGGTGCCTACAGGGTTGCCGATGTAAAGCCGGGCAGATCAATTACCCTGCAGAAAGTCGATGATTACTGGGCCAGGGATTTGCCGGTAAACCGTGGAACAAACAATTTCGACGAAATTTTCACCATCTATTATCGTGACAGCACAGTGGCACTGGAAGCATTCAAGGGCGACGAATATGATTTCCGGGTCGAAATCCTCCTCCAAGGACTGGGCAACCGCCTATGATTTTCCGGCCGTAAAAAAAGGCAATGTGGTCAAGGAAGAGATCACGCTCAAGAACTCGGAAGGCATGCAGAGCTTTGCGTTCAATGTCAGGCGGGAGAAATTCGCCGATCCACGGGTGCGCCAGGCATTCAATTTTGCATTCGACTTTGAATGGGCAAACGAGAACCTGTTTTTCGATCAGTATGTCCGCACCAACAGTTATTTCTCAAATTCCGAGTTGGCCGCGACTGGCACGCCGGATACGGCAGAACTGGCCATACTGGAACCCCTGAAGGACAAGTTGCCGCCAGAGGTGTTCACCACGGAGTATACAAACCCGGTTTACGGTTCGCAGAAAGACAAGCGCAATAATTTGCGTACCGCAGCCAAATTGCTGTCCGAAGCAGGCTGGAAGGTCGATGCCGGAGGGGTGCTGCGCAATTCTGCGGGTGAGCCATTTTCGGTTGAGTTTCTCCTGGTCTCACCGCTGTTTGAGCGAATCGTGCTGCCGTATATCCAGCAACTGAAACTGCTGGGCATTCAGGCGGTGGTCCGGACTGTCGATGACAGCCAGTACACCCGCCGCACGCAGACTTTCGATTTTGATATTATTGTAGGCAGCTGGCGGCAATCGCTTTCTCCCGGCAACGAACAAAGGGATTTCTGGGGCTCGGCATCTGCGTCGAGAGATGGCAGCCGCAACCTGATCGGGATTGAAAACGAGGCCATCGACCAACTCATAGACAAGGTCATATTTGCCCGGGACAGGGAGGGACTTGTGGCTGCCACGAAGGCGCTGGACCGGGCCCTTTTGTGGAACCACTATGTAGTGCCCATGTGGCATATTCCCTATGAGCGGGTTGCCTTCTGGAACCGTTTCGGCAAACCGGACGTGCAGCCGGATTATTCAATTGGCTTTCCGTCCATCTGGTGGTGGGACGAGGCGAAGGCGGCAAAGGTGAAATCGTGATACGGGCTCTGGTTTCCGCCGCTTTGGGGGTCTTTCTGATCGCCGGTTCTGCCCTGGCAGAGCCACGCCATGGCATATCAGCATTTGGCGAACTGGCGCTGTCTGAAGGTTTCGAGCAACTGCCCTATGTCAATCCGGACGCGCCAAAGGGCGGGCGTATTACCACGTTGGGTACCGAGGGACGCATTACATTTGACAGTCTGAACGGTTACATTCTGAAAGGTGTTCCTGCACAACAGCTGTCACTGCTGTTTGACACCCTGATGGTACGCAATCAGAACGAACCTGATGCAGTTTATGCCTTGGTGGCAAAGACCGCTGATGTAGCAGCCGACAGACTGGCCGTCACATTTGCTCTGGATGAAGCCGCCGTTTTTTCTGATGGGTCAAAACTGACGGCGGAAGACGTGTGCGCCAGCTTCGCCCTGCTGAAAGACAAGGGACATCCCAGTTATCAGATATCGCTGGGCGATGTGGAGACCTGCACCGTCGATTCCGCGTACCAGGTAACCTACAGGTTCAAGGGCTCCAATGTTCGCGACCTGCCTTTAGCGGTGGCGCAACTGCCTATTTTCTCCAAGGAGTTCTACGAGACCAATGAGTTTGACAAAACCACTCTGACGCCCCCTCTGGGGTCTGGCCCATACAAGGTCAAACAACTTGGACAGGGCCAGTTCATCACCTATGAACGCCGCAAGGATTACTGGGCAAGGGACAAGCCGGTAAATCGTGGACGGTACAATTTTGATGAAATCAAACTGCTGTATTTCCGCGACCGGACAACCGAACTTGAAGCGGTAAAGGCTGGCAATCTTGATCTGCGGGAGGAGTTCACGTCGAAAAGCTGGGCTACGGAATACGATATTCCCGCCGTGAAGGAGGGTCGATTGATCAAGGAAACCCTGCCGGATGAACGCGCATCCGGTGCACAGGGGTTCTTCCTGAACATGCGGCGTGACAAGTTTTCAGACATTCGAGTACGCAAGGCGCTGGACCTTGCCTTTGACTTTGAATGGACCAACAAGAACCTGTTTTTCGATGCCTATCAGCGAACCGGATCTTTTTTTGAGAACTCCGAGCAGCGCGCCGCAGCGAAACCGACGGCAGAAGAACTTGCCCTGCTGACACCATTGAAGGACCAGGTGCCGCCGGCCACATTCGAAGCCGCCTATGAACCTCCGGTCACCAACGGGTCCGGGCAGGATCGCAAGTTGTTGCAAAAAGCCGCCAAGCTGCTGAGCGAGGCCGGCTGGGAAGTCAAGGACGGCACCCGGGTAAACGCCGATGGCAAGCCACTGGCCGTGGAGTTTCTAATATTTGCTCCAACTTTCGAACGGGTCATCGGTCCTTATGTTCGAAATCTGAAACTGCTTGGAATAGATGCATCGATCCGCCAGGTAGAAGCCGCGCAGTATCAGGAAAGACTGAAGAATTTTGATTTTGACGTTGCCGTACAACGGTTTTCCATGTCGGAAACCCCGGGCGTTGAACTGAAGGCGTTTTTTGGTTCAGCCAATGCCGAAACACCGGGAAGCTTCAATCTTGCCGGGATCAAGAGCAAGGCGGTGGATGCATTGATCGACGAAATCATGCAGGCGCAGAACCGGAACACGCTGACGATTGCGGCCAGAGCACTGGATCGAACCCTGCGGGCTGAGCAGTTCTGGGTACCGCAGTGGTACAAAGGAGCCCATACGCTGGCCTATTGGGATATATTTGGAAAGCCCGAAACCAAGCCACGCTACGGCCGCGGGGTTTTTGACACGTGGTGGATAGATGCTGCCAAGGCCGCTAGTGTGAAACGCGGTCCTTAGGAACGAATCAAACATCCTGCGTTGAACAAGCTGCAAACCGGGATCAGAACGGACGAGTGAATGGGCGCATATATCGCCAAACGGATATTGCTGATGATTCCGACACTGTTTGGCATCATGCTGATTTCGTTTGCCATTATCCAGTTTGCACCAGGCGGCCCGGTTGAACGTGTACTTGCACAACTGGCCGGCACCGATGTCGGCGCAACGGCCCGGATCGGCGGGGGAACCGGCGGCGGTGAGGTTGGCGGCGGACAGGCAGCCGGCGCAGGCGGCAGTGATGGCAGTTTCAAGTATCGCGGCGCACAGGGCCTCGACCCGGAATTCATCAAGAAGCTTGAGGCGCAATTCGGATTCGACAAACCGACGCATGAACGCTTCTTCATCATGCTCAGGAACTACGCGACTTTCGACTTCGGACAGAGCTATTTCCGCGATGTGCCGGTGTTGCAACTGATCAAGGAAAAGCTGCCGGTATCTATCTCGCTGGGGCTATGGCTGACATTCGTGTCCTATGCGATTTCAATTCCGCTGGGCGTGGCGAAAGCAGTGCGTGACGGGTCTAAATTTGATGTCTGGACGTCTGCCGTCATTATCGTTGGTTACGCCATACCATCGTTTCTGTTCGCCATATTGCTGGTTGTGCTTTTCGCCGGGGGTTCGTTCTGGAACATATTCCCGCTCAGAGGCCTGGTGTCAGATAATTTTGCGGACCTGAACTGGTGGGAAAAAGGTCTGGATTATGCCTGGCATCTGGTGTTGCCGCTAACGGCATTGGCGGTGTCGTCATTTGCCACCATGACGTTGCTGACGAAAAACTCGTTTCTGGATGAAATCAAGAAGCAGTATGTGACCACGGCGCGGGCCAAGGGACTGACCGAAAGCCGAGTGTTATATGGTCATGTGTTCCGCAATGCCATGCTGATCGTGATAGCCGGTTTTCCCGGAGCATTCATTTCCGCCTTCTTTGCCGGCTCGCTGCTTATTGAACAGATATTTTCCCTGGATGGGCTCGGATTGCTCGGTTTCGAAGCAGCCGTTAATCGCGATTACCCGGTGGTATTTGCCACCCTGTATATTTTCTCTCTGCTCGGGCTGGTGATGAACCTGGTGACAGACCTGGTTTACACCTGGATTGATCCGCGCATCGACTTTGAATCACGGCAGGTGTGAGCATGGATGCCAGCACCACAATTGATAAGGTCGAACTGAAACCGAAAAAGCCATCCCGTCTGTCGGGTATCAATCAGCGACGGCTTGCCCTGTTCAGGGCAAACAAGCGAGGGTTCTGGTCGTTCTGGATTTTCCTGTTCCTGTTTGTGGCATCACTGTTTGCCGAGTTCATTGCCAACGACCGGCCGATCATTGCGAGTTACAAGGGTGAAATACTGGTGCCGGTATTCGCCGACTATCCGGAATCCAAGTTCGGAGGCTTTCTGGCCCGGACAGACTTCCGTGACCCGTTCATACAGGACGAAGTCAACGCCAACGGGTGGATGATCTGGCCGCCGATCCGCTATAGCTATCAGACGGTCAACAACGAGCTGCCCAGCCCGGCGCCCTCGCCACCTGCCATATCATTGTCCAGGGAACAGGCCTGCGCGCGCTATGACAACGGTGTTGACGACCTGAACTGCGGTTTCGGCAACCTGAACTGGTTTGGCACCGATGATCAGGGCCGTGATGTCATTGCCAGGCTGATTTACGGTTTCCGTATTTCGGTCTTGTTCGGCCTTATCCTGACGGTGCTGTCGTCATTTGTCGGTGTGGCCGCAGGCGCGGTACAGGGATACTTCGGCGGCTGGATAGACCTGCTGTTCCAGCGCTTTATCGAGATTTGGACATCCATACCCACGCTCTATCTGCTGATCATTCTGGCGGCATTCCTGACACCAAATTTCTGGCTTTTGCTTGGCATCATGCTGGTGTTTTCCTGGACCGCGCTTGTTGGAGTTGTGCGGGCCGAATTCCTGCGCGGGCGAAACTTCGAGTATGTCAGGGCCGCACGCGCACTGGGTCTCAGTGATCGCAAGATAATGTTCAAACATTTGCTGCCCAACGCCATGGTAGCCACCGTTACATTCATGCCGTTTATCCTGTCCGGCTCGGTCACCACGCTGACGGCGCTGGATTTTCTTGGCTTTGGTTTGCCTCCCGGTTCAGCTTCGCTGGGCGAGTTGCTGGCGCAGGGCAAGGCAAACCTGCAGGCGCCATGGCTGGGCCTCACCGGATTTGCAGTAGTGTCGATCATGCTGTCACTGCTGGTGTTCATTGGCGAGGCCGTGCGCGACGCCTTTGATCCACGAAAGACGTTCTCATGAGCGCGGACAACAATGTGCTGTTGAGCGTCACGGATCTGTCAGTGGATTTCCGGCAAGGCGAAACGGTAACTCATGCTGTCAACGGAGTTTCATTCGACCTCAAACGTGGTGAGACGCTGGCGCTCGTGGGTGAGTCGGGATCCGGCAAATCCGTAACCGCGCTGTCCATCCTGAAACTCCTGCCCTACCCGGCGGCGCATCATCCATCCGGGTCCGTGCTGTTCAAGGGCGAGGAGTTGCTGGACAGTGATGAAAGTGACCTGCGCAGGGTTCGCGGCAACGACATTACGATGATCTTCCAGGAACCGATGACGTCACTGAATCCGCTGCACACGATCGAGCGGCAGATAGGCGAAATTCTGGAAGTCCACCAGGGCATGGGCGAGGCTCAGGCGCGCGAACGTACGCTGGAGCTTCTGGAAAAGGTGGGCATTCGCGATGCCGAAAGCAGGCTTGGAGCCTACCCGCACCAACTGTCCGGCGGCCAACGCCAGCGCGTGATGATTGCCATGGCTCTGGCCAACAATCCGGAATTGCTCATTGCTGACGAACCGACGACGGCACTTGATGTGACGGTACAGGCACAAATCCTTGAACTGTTGCGTGACCTGCAACGAGAATTCGGCATGGCAATCCTGCTGATTACCCATGATCTCGGCATCGTGCGCAACGTGTCGGACCATGTATGCGTCATGCAGCACGGCAGAATCGTCGAAGCAGGTCCCACCAGGGCGATTTTCACCAAACCTGAAGACGCCTACACAAAAATGCTTCTGGAGGCAGAACCCAAGGGGAAACCACCCGAAGCTGATGCGTCTGCTTCTGCGGTGGTCGAAACAACCGGCCTGAAGGTGTGGTTTCCGATCAAGCGCGGGTTTTTCCGCAGAACTGTTGGTTATGTAAAAGCCTGCAATGATGTATCTGTCACAATACGTGCCGGTCAGACGCTGGGTGTGGTTGGTGAATCCGGTTCCGGCAAAACGACACTGGGCCTGGCACTTCTCAGACTGATCAGTTCAGAAGGGCAGATCGTCTATATGGGCGACCGGATAGACGGCAGGACCGAGAAGGACATGCGACCGTTGCGACGCAACATGCAGGTCGTGTTCCAGGACCCATACGGTTCCCTGTCACCGCGCATGTCGATACGCCAGATTGTTGAAGAGGGCCTGCTGATTCAGCAGCCGGAACTGACCTGGGATCAGCGCACCGGACGTATCGCCAGCGTGCTGGAAGAAGTCGCCGTTCCCGCTGCTGCAATGGACCGGTATCCACACGAATTCTCAGGCGGCCAGCGCCAGCGTATAGCCATTGCGCGCGCCATGGTTCTCGAACCCAGGTTTGTCATGCTTGATGAACCAACCAGTGCGCTCGACATGTCGGTGCAGGCACAGATTGTTGACCTGCTGCGCAAGCTTCAGAAGGATCACGAACTTGCCTACCTTTTCATCAGTCACGACCTCAAGGTAGTACGTGCGCTGGCCAATGATGTGGCTGTCATGCGCAATGGAGTGGTGGTGGAACAAGGCCCGGCGCAGCAGATTTTCGAAAAGCCTGAAACCGACTATACCCGCGCTCTGCTGGCAGCTGCATTCGATCTGAAGTCCGATCATGGCGCGGAGGTCGCGCAATAAAGTGACACAACTTGCCCTGGTCATATCACGGTGGGATCCGCAACCATGGATTGACCGGTTTACAAAGGTTGCACCTGATCTCGACGTGTGCCGATGGCCTGACGAGACTGTTGCACCCGACGACATAGACTATGCGTTAGCCTGGCAGCCACCGGAAGGTGTGCTTGCCGGTTTCCCCAACCTGAAGGCGATATTTTCCCTCGGTGCAGGTGTTGATCATATATTGAGTGAACCGCAACTGCCCGATGTACCACTGGTCCGGGTGGTCGATCCGGACCTGACCATGCGAATGAGCGAGTATGTTTGCCTGCATGTTCTGATGCATCACCGCCAGCACGTCCACATCATGGAGGTGGCGAATGATTTCACCAGGACGCTCATGGCGGTGGTTCCCCGACGCTATCGACTTGGAAGCGGCCGAAATGCACTTCCTGCAAAAAGGTGCTCTACCCACCGCGGGTGGTGTGCCCGGCGTGCAAGGGCGCGGAGTTCGAGACCGTGGTCCTGCCTCGCGACGGCAAGGTCGTCACATTCACCGTGGTCCGCGTCCCGCCGGCCGGCTTTACCGAGCAGACTCCGTTGCCGATCGCGCTCGTGGAGCTGATGGAAGGGGTCAGGGTCATGGTGCAGGTCGGAGATCTGGCCGACCCCGGAGGAGCTGCAGATCGGGATGCCGGTGCGCCTCGAGTTCCGGCGAATCTCGTGGGACGGCGAGGCCGGGTTGATCTTCTACGGACACAAGGCGGTCAAGAGCTCGATTTCACACACGCGGTTTGCCGCAGCTTGACGTTGCTGTTGGTAACAGAGAGAATGAAAATATGAATGAAACTGATTTCACATCAGACCTTTGCACCATCAATGAGATCGACCCCGAGAAAGTGGCTCGGGTCCAGAAAAAGGCACTTCCGGACAACACCATCGAACGGGTGAGTCGTCTTTTTTCGGCTCTCTCCGATCCCACTCGTCTCAAGATCCTCCACGCCCTGACCGTCACCGACGAACTCTGCGTGTGCGACCTCGCTGCCTTGGCCGAGCTGTCGGTGTCGGCGGTCAGCCACCAGCTCCGCCTTCTGCGCGACCGCGATCTGGTCAACGCCCGCCGTGACGGCCGCATGAGTGTTCTACAGCCTGGCTGATGACCACGTCGCCACGCTGCTGGGAACCGGGGTGGAGCACGCGAACGAGCGCTGACCGGGTGAATTCTCAATTTTGAATTTTGAATTTTGAATTTTGAATGCCCGCCACCCTTCCAGCCCGCTCGGTTTGCGGGCCCGAAGTAGGGTGGGCCTTGGCCCACCTTCAGTCTCGTTGCTGGTACGCCCGCCACTTCACCGTTGATTGAGGCCTCTGCCAATTCATCCATCCTCCCACCTGAGGTTGGTTTCCTAGGCGATGGCGTTTCTCGAGAGGAGCCACCCGTTGCATTGTTTGCCCGGGGCATCTTCCCTGCCTGGAAAAACGAGAGTCAGACAATGCAACAAATGGCACCTCCGCCGCACGAGGCCTTTCCGTAGGCTCGTCTCGTCGGCACGTCCGCCGCGCACATCCCAACCGCCCTGAACACCTGGGTTCTCGTTGTCTGGGGGGTGCGGTGAAAATCCGAAATCCGAAATCCGAAATCCGAAATGATCGACGGGTAGAATTGAGTGGGTCCAACCAGAATGAAGATCCGCCTGAATTCCACGAA
>CAVOZJ010000036.1:0-4783 GCA_963700885.1 uncultured Alphaproteobacteria bacterium | reverse complement strand
GAGGGTTACGGTATTCCCACCGAAAGCGGTCTGGAGGCAATCGCAATGTTTGCCGAGCTTGAAGCCATGTTGCTAGATCCTGTCTATTCGGCGAAAGGTGCGGCTGGCTTCATTGACCTCGTTCGCAAAGGTCATTTCAAGAAAGGTGAGCGCGTTGTATTCCTGCATACGGGCGGTTCTGCCGCGCTCTTTGGCTATGACACAGCTTTTGACTTTAAAGGCCGTTGGACTGGTTGAAGTTCGCAATCTGTAGTCAGGTCTCCACTTCGCCAATAGCTACAAGATTTCCTAACCAAGAATATTCTGAACCGCGCCGGGATTGTCGGAGGCTCTAACTCCTGAGTAGGATAGAGCAATGACAAGCAAGACAACGAACAAATTTTCACCTGAGATGCGTGCCCGAGCGGTCCGCATGGTTTTTGAACACGAGAAGGACCATCCGTCGCGATGGGCGGCGATTGTCTCGATATCCGGGAAGATCGGCTGTGTGCCGCAGACGCTGAATGAATGGGTTAAGAGGGTTGAGGTGGACAGCGGTCAGCGCGCTGGCGTCCCCACCGATATGGCTGACAAGATCAAAGCCCTGGAACGCGAGAACCGGGAGCTTCGTCAAGCCAACGAGATATTGCGCAAGGCGTCCGCATATTTTGCCCAGGCGGAGCTCGACCGCCCGTTCAGACGATGATTGCGTTTACCGACGAACATCGCGGTACATATGGGGTCGAGCCGATCTGCAAGGTATTGCCGATTGCCCCTTCCACCTTCCATCTCCATGCGGCGAAGCGACGGGATCCTGCCCGATTGTCGGCTCGTGCCCGGCGCGACCGGGATTTGCAAGGCGAAATCAGGCGTGTGTTTGACGACAACTTTGGCGTCTATGGTGTGCGCAAGGTGTGGCGGCAAATGCAGCGGGAGGGTTTTGATGTTGCCCGCTGCACGGTGGCAAGACTGATGCGCGATCTTGGTCTGCACGGGGTTATCCGCGGCAAACCCGTGCGAACGACGATCAGCAACAAGGATGCACCGTGTCCGCTTGATCACGTCAACCGGCAGTTCCATGCGCCAGGACCAAACATGCTGTGGGTTTCCGACTTCACCTATGTCGCCACCTGGAAAGGGTTTGTCTACGTTGCCTTGGTCATTGACGTTTATGCCCGCTACATTGTCGGCTGGCGTGTCTCGCGCACGGCCGATACCGGTTTTGTTCTCGATGCCCTGGAACAGGCACTGCATGAGCGCCGGCCCGTTCATCGGGGAGGTCTTGTCCATCACAGCGACAGGGGCAGTCAATATGTATCGATCAGGTATACAGAACGCCTGGCAGAGGCTGGTATTGAACCATCTGTCGGCAGCGTCGGAGATTCATATGACAATGCATTGGCGGAGACCATCAACGGTCTCTACAAGGCCGAGGTGATTCACCGGCGTGGCCCCTGGCGCAGCTTTGAAGCTGTCGAGTTTGCAACCCTGGAATGGGTCGACTGGTTCAATAACCGTCGCCTGCTGGAACCCATCGGCAACATCCCGCCGGTCGAGGCAGAGCAACGTTATTATGAAAGGCTGGACGAACAAGACATGGCCGCATAACTTAAACCAAACAGCCTCCGGCAAACCCGGGGCGGTTCATTTCGGACGGAAAACCGCTTCTCAAGTGGTCTGGATCAGACAGGCAGGTTCGGTCTGCAATAAACTGTGTAAGACGCATCGGCCACAGCACCGTTCCATCCCTGTTTTTCTTTTGTATCCTTTCTGTACTTACGGAACGGAAAAAACTTGCCCCTATTTGGAAAAACTTTTCCACTAAGGGGCCGTGACGGTTCCCTTTTCAGTATTGTTGAAGCTGTCCTGCATAAGACGCGGTCGTCATGTAACCCTTGATTACAAAGGTACCCCTCCCTTCAGCCGCTCGTTCTGCTTAAAATGTGACCTGTCATCAAACCAACTCGAAAGAGAGGTCATTCAATGAACCACAAAGCTAAATGCCAATGCGGCGCCTTGTCGATAAGCAGCACGCAAGACCCTGATTTCGTCATCGCCTGTAATTGCCGCGCGTGCCAAAGACGTACGGGATCAGCCTTCGGTGTCGGCGCTTATTTTCGCAAAGCCACCGTTGCGATCGAAGGTGAGTCCGGGGAATGGCAAAGGACTGCTCCGTCCGGACGCAGTTTGAGCAACCATTTCTGCCCCAAATGTGGCTCGACGGTATTCTGGTCGCTGGAAATGCGGCCTGATCACTATGGAGTCGCGGGCGGCAACATGGTGTCGCCATTGCCAGAGCCTCAAAGGGCGATCTGGACATCTGAAAAACACGACTGGGTGTCATTTCCTGATGACTGGCCAAAATATGAACACGGAACGCCCGCGCCATAGGCAGCCGCTCAATGCAATTTGCACCTACCATTTGCGCTTCAAGCCAATTAATTTCAACATCAGGCGCGTCATTAAAGCCGCCCTTTGATGTGTTTCAACCTTTGCACTTGCATGGGGTGCGGTTCGTTTCATTGCACTGTCCCAACCACCTTCGGCGTTCTTATTCGCAGATTTCCTGCGACGCCTATAGGCACGCGTAAGCGTTGCCTTACTTGCACTGGCCTGTTTTGCGTTTTGTCTCTTCGTCAGCATGTTGAACCCCTCGTCGACCGTTATCGCAACGGTAACAAGGGTCGCGGTGAACTGGTTAATATGGCTTTAATTGGTGGCTTGGTCCCGAAATACAGGAAACGGTAGAACGCGCGTCAGTGACACTCTAATTGCCTTACAGAATAACGTGCGCTGGCTACCGCGTTCAGTGATTGTGTGCTGTCAGTCCACTATCCACTCCCTGCACAAGTCATAAGAGCCGAGGGACACCTTGCGCTGATTTCAACAATTGATGGGTTGCGGGACTTGGCACACGTACCCGTCTGTCTAAGTGAAGACCCGTATTTACTTCACGGCAAGTTTCAGTAGTATGAATGTGACGGCACTTGGTGAAGACCGTTATCAGGATTACCTGAGCAATCCTTTCCCGCGGTTTAACGCGAACTTGCAAACAAAGTTCGTGATTGTCACCACGTGCCGTCACATACCTCCTGCATAGATATGAGGCAATCTGCAACCCAAATTACCGTTACCAATGGGTGGCTACCAATGATTGCGGGCAGTTTGGTTGCTGAGTTCAAAGCGCCTGAAACGACAGAACGCGCGTCAGTGAACCTCTCTGGGGTTTGCAGAGTCATTCTGCTGGCAGAGGCAGTTATTGCTGTACTTGATGTCCGCTTTTGAGTTGGAAGCGGCCGTTGAGGGCTCTGCTGGGGATATATCAGCGGAGATCCTTGAAGGGTCCAGACCGGATTCTGAGTGTTCAGTTTCTAACAAAAACTTGACTTATAATCAGAATGTGTACATATTCATGCTGAAAAGGAGAAGATCGATGCCTATTACATCAACCGCCAAGGCAATGGACCGCAAGGGCCTGACCGGCCCCGCTCTGCGAACCTTTTTCCGGATAGCTGAGGCTTGGAACCTCCAGGAACAAGAGCAGATGCGTCTACTGGGGCTTGAGAGCCGGTCCACATTCCAGTCGTGGAAGCGTGGTGCGGTTGCCTCGATCCCCAAGGACGCTCTGGAGCGCATTTCCTACGTTCTCGGGATCTACAAGGGTTTGCACATTCTTCTCCCGAAGACTGCCGATCAGTGGGTTCGCAAGCCTAACACCGCCAGAACATTCGGGGGGCGGTCAGGGCTCGATCGAATGACCTCCGGCAATGTAGCGGACCTCTATATTGTTCGCCAGTATGTGGATGCGCAGCGCGGCTGATGACGGACATCCCAATTGCGAGGATCGAGTGGCGCCCCTGTTTCCGGATCGTCCCCAGCCGGTTCCCGCCCATCAACCTCTTTGAAGCTGTCGCCGATCCCGCCGACCTCGATGCTGTCTACCAGATTGAGGCGATGACCAATGACAGGCTGCGGGATGAGGTGGGGGACATTTCCCTCGTGGTGCCCGAGGATAGAGTGTCTGGACCGGGCAGTACGCCAATCATGGCTGCGTTCACCCACCTCAATCCCGAGGGGGATCGTTTTACCAACGGAATGTATGGCGTATTCTATGCGGGCCGCACGATCGAAACCGCTATTGCCGAGACACGCTACCATCGTGTCCGCTTCCTGCAAGCAACTAGTGAGCCTGCCCAGGAACTCGACATGCGGGTCTATGCCGTTGATCTCGACGCTGATCTGCATGACATTCGGTCGATGCGGGAAAGCCATCCCACCTATTACCATCCCAGCAGCTATGGGGTGTCACAGGATCTCGCTCTAAAGCTCCGAGAGAACGGCTCCAATGGAATTGTCTACGCAAGCGTCCGTGATGAGACGGGTGAATGTGCAGCGGTGTTCCGTCCCAGACTGCTGTCCAATTGCCGGCAGGAACGACACCTCTGCTATGTGTGGGATGGAAAGACCATCTCCACTATCTACGAGAAGAGGAACTTCGGATGACACGTGAGGCCCGTAGTCTCTGCCCGGCGGGTCGGATCCCAATCCTGCATAAGCGAACCTAAGTACCAGTTTCCGCAATCTCTCGAACGATTGCGCTTCTCCCCGCCAAGACAGTTGGTTGGCAGGTTCTCTCCCTCCGCCAATGCTTTAATTAAATCAATGGTTTATAATTAAGAATATTATTGGTATGCCATTTTGTATGCCACCTAGGGCGCGCTTGAGCTATTCCGCTGCCTTTATCCAGATTGTCCGGTCTACACCCGGAAGCAGACTTATTTTGTGGCTCCGCGAAGTGTCCGTT
>CAVOZJ010000035.1:0-37289 GCA_963700885.1 uncultured Alphaproteobacteria bacterium | reverse complement strand
ACCGGGTATCGTGCAGACGGCCTATGTTGTTGCCGCCACGTGGCGCGGATTAATCTGCAGAACCTGTTGCCGGTATTTCCGCTGGACGGCGGCCGTGTGGTGCGCGCCGTAATGCAGTCTGTGATGCCAATGCACGTGCGGACTGCGATGTTCGCGGTAGCAGGTATCGTGGCAGTGGGCGGAGTGTATTTTCAAAATCCGGTTCTGATCGCAATTGCTGTTGTGGCGTTTTTTCAGAGCACCCGGCTGGGGCCGGCAAGGGCAGGCGTTGCGCTGATGAAACCATATGCAGCTTCCGTCATGTGCGCAGCCTACCTGTCACTGGTGATGGTGCATGGAGTTGCCGTGGTCAGATACTGGCCCAGCCTGGGATGATTCTTTCGTCACAGGGTTGAACACCTGCAGCCCAAACGCTACCAGTGGTGCGCTTTCGTAATCCATTGCGGTTGAAAATGCCCAGGCGACCATCTACCCGTTATACAAATCTGGTTGAAGACGGCAGACTGGAAACGGACGCCGGTCAGCTTGACGTTCTCGCGCGGCTGGATTCGCTTGCCCGGCAACTTGAAGGTTACGGTCTGCCGGTTCCGGCGAACGGCCTTGCCCGGCTGTTCAAGCGAAATTCTGCCCGTGGTGTTCCGCGCAGCATCTACATCTGGGGCGATGTCGGGCGGGGCAAAACGCTGGTCATGGATTTGTTCCATGAGGCCATCGCGCCGGAAACCAAGCGCCGGGTTCATTTTCACGCCTTCATGCAGGAGGTTCATCGTGATATCCACGCCTACCGCAAGGATCAGGACAGGGGACTGATCGATGCCGACGCAGATCCCATCGCTTCGGTTGCCGGAAGCATTGCGGCTGAAGCTAGCGTACTGTGCCTGGATGAATTCCAGGTCAGGGATATTACCGATGCCATGATACTCGGGCGCCTGTTCAAGGCGCTGCACAGGGCGGGGTGCGTCATTGTGGCGACATCCAATATTCCTCCTGATGAGCTTTATCGCAACGGATTGAACCGCAACCTTTTCGAGCCATTTATCGAGTTTGTTCAGTCGCGGTTCGATGTCATTCAATTGCAGGGGCCTTCCGACTACCGGCTGGAAAAGCTGTCAGGCGAGGAAGTCTACTTTTGCCCCCTGGGCCCCGGTTCGCTGGCGCGGCTGAAACTGCTGTGGCGCAAGGTGACGGGAAATGACAATGGCGCGGCGGGCGAACTGCAGGTGCAAGGCCGTGTGCTGCCGGTACCGCGGGAAGCCAGGGGGGCTGCCTGGTTCACATTTTCAGAACTGTGCGACAACCCCCTGGGAACAGCCGATTATCTGGCAATTGCCGAGGCTTACAAAATCGTCTTCATCGAAGGCGTGCGTGAGTTGAGCGAGGCACAGGGCAATGCAGCGCGGCGTTTTATCAATCTGATTGACACCCTGTATGATGCGAAGGCGCGGGTTGTGATCAGTGCCGATACGCCGCCACAGGGAATATACCGGTTTGCCGAAACACCTGTCGAGTTCGCCCGCACGGTTTCGAGACTAAGAGAAATGCAGTCCGCGCAATGGTGGCAACAAGCCTCAAAGGCATCAGCCGGCTGATTATCGAAACAATCTCCCCATCAGAAATCGTTAGTGGGGCCCGAAGCTGGACTTGCGGAGTGGACGGGTACGGTTTAGTAAAATGCCTTCTTTCGCACTGGAGCGACATGGGTTCACGTGAACCCGTAAAACAGATCTGGCGAAAAGGTTTCTATGCAATGCGGTCGCCACGCCGGGGCATGCCGGTAAGACCAAATGCGAGATTCTGTTCGCGCAACTCACAGGGGAACGCAAAATGGCGCGTAACAAAATTGCTCTGATTGGCGGCGGCATGATCGGTGGAACACTGGCTCACATGGCCGGTCTCAAGGAACTTGGCGATGTCGTAATATTTGACATCGTCGAGGGGATGCCCCAGGGCAAGGCGCTTGATCTGGCAGAAAGCTCTCCGGTGGACGGCTTCGACGTCCAGATGACCGGTGTCAACAAATATGAAGGCATCAAGGGTGCCGACGTGGTGATCGTCACTGCCGGTGTTCCACGCAAACCGGGCATGAGCCGCGATGATTTGCTGGAAATCAATCTGAAGGTCATGAGCCAGGTAGGCGCCGGCATAAAGAAGTACGCGCCGAAAGCCTTTGTGATTTGCATCACCAACCCGCTGGATGTGATGGTATGGGCCTTGCAGAAATACTCGAAACTGCCAACCAACATGGTTGTCGGAATGGCGGGTGTGCTTGATTCTGCCCGCTTCCGGTATTTTCTGGCCGAAGAGTTCAAAGTGTCCGTAGAAGATGTAACGGCCTTTGTGCTGGGCGGACACGGCGACACCATGGTTCCACTGGTGCGCTATTCAACCGTTGCCGGTATTCCCGTGCCGGACCTGATAAAAATGAAGTGGTCGACCCAGAAGCAGATCGACGACATTGTCCAGCGCACACGTGATGGCGGTGCGGAGATTGTCGGCCTGCTCAAGACTGGTTCGGCCTATTACGCACCGGCGGCGTCAGCGATCGCGATGGCAGAGAGCTTTCTGAAAGACAAGAAGCGGGTTCTGCCCTGTGCGGCGCATCTGACCGGCCAGTATGGACTGAGCGATCTTTATGTTGGCGTACCGACGGTGATTGGTGCAGGCGGTGTTGAGCGAATAGTCGAGATCAAGCTTGATGCTGCAGAAAAGGCAGAGCTCAAGAATTCCATCAACGCGGTGCACGGCCTGATGGATGCAGCCAAGAAAATTGCACCTGACCTGGCCTGACGGGATTCTGGCACAATGCAACGCTTTTTGGTATGTGGTATACCATTGGCTTTACTGCGTTGCGTTTCCGGTGTTCAATACCTCATGAAAAACACTCAAACGGGACTGAAACACAATGAACATTCATGAATATCAGGCCAAGGCACTGTTGAAGTCATTCGGCGTACCGGTCTCTGCCGGTGTGCCGATCATGAAGGCAAGTGAAGCTGAAGCGGCTGCCAGATCGCTGCCGGGCCCGGTTTGGGTGGTGAAATCCCAGATACATGCGGGTGGGCGTGGCAAGGGCCGGTTCAAGGAACTGGGTGCCGATGCAGCTGGTGGTGTGAGGGTTGTTAAGTCAGTTGAGGATGTGGTGAAAAACGCGTCTGAAATGCTGGGGAATACGCTGGTGACCAAGCAAACCGGCCCGGCGGGAAAGCAGGTCAACCGGCTTTATATTGAAGATGGTGCCGACATTGCGCGTGAGCTTTATCTGTCGATCCTGGTGGACCGAACGGTCGGCCGCGTCGCCTTCGTGGTGTCGACCGAAGGCGGCATGGACATCGAAGCCGTTGCGGAAGATACGCCTGAGAAAATTATTACCGTTGCCATTGATCCAGTCGCCGGCATTAGCGATGCGGACGTTGCAAAACTTTGCGACGGGCTGAAACTGGAAGGCGCTGCACGGGCAGATGGTGAGAAACTGTTTCCCACGCTTTACAGGGCATACACCGAATCAGACATGAGCCTGCTGGAGGTTAACCCGCTGGTGGTGCTGGGCGATGGCCATCTGCGCGTACTTGATGCCAAGGTATCGTTCGACGGCAATGCAGATTTTCGCCATCCCGAACTTGCCGAGCTTCGTGATCTGACTGAAGAAGACGCCAAGGAAATCGAGGCGTCGAAATATGACCTGGCCTACATTGCGCTCGATGGTGACATAGGCTGCATGGTGAACGGCGCCGGTCTTGCCATGGCAACCATGGATATCATCAAGCTTTATGGTGCATCGCCTGCCAACTTCCTGGATGTGGGTGGTGGGGCCACAACGGAGAAGGTAACGGCGGCTTTCAAGATCATCACATCCGACCCCCAGGTGAAGGGTATTCTGGTCAACATTTTTGGCGGCATCATGCAATGCGATGTGATTGCCGAAGGGGTTGTTACCGCTGTCAGGGAAGTCGGTCTGAAGGTTCCGCTGGTAGTCCGGCTGGAAGGCACCAATGTCGAGCGCGGCAAGGAAATTATCAATAGCAGCGGATTGAATGTGATTGCGGCAAATGATCTCGACGATGCCGCCCGGAAAATCGTCAAGGCGGTAAAGGGTTGATTGCCGGCATGACGAACAGTGTGCGCAGACTAGCAATTGTGGGCGCAGTCACCCTGGTTACATCGCATGCGGCAGTATCGGGCGTTCACGCGCAGGGTCCGGTTGATGACGAGGCTGATCCGGTTTTTGTGTTCAACAAGGTTTGCTATTCGAAGGTGCCGTCAATCGCGGCGATTAGGGACATGGCCACCAGGCTTGCCTGGCAGGCGCTGGACAAATCCGATCTGAAACTGTTCTCCCCTGACCGGAATCCTGAAGTGCTGGAAGGCTGGGATGTGCAGGTTGGCAAGAAGTTTTTCCGCCTGGGCCTGGTTCGCACAACGGTAAGCGACAGGTTCAGGCAGACATTCCCGGATTTTGCAGATGGTGCGGCAACTTCGTGTACGCTGGTTCTCGATGGCGGCAGCAATGCGGTGAAAGTTTCTGAAGGCATGCAGAAACTGGCCGGCAAGGAACCTGCCAGCAGGGACGTGCCTGACGGCGAGTTCAGAACAACCACCTGGGCCGGTGGCAATGAAAATTACAAGGTGTTTCTGATTTCAAAGGCAGCGGCCGCCGGTGAAACCGGGTTGTTGAACGTGACAATTCTGGCAAAGGCAAAATAGCGGCTGGTACATCTGTAATACCCGCCGAATGACAGAAAGAAGTGAAGCTAATGTCCATTCTCATCGACAAGACCACCAAAGTTCTCGTGCAGGGGCTGACCGGCAAGACCGGTACTTTCCACACTGAACAGGCGCTTGCCTATCATGGCACCAAAATGGTGGGCGGCATTCACCCGAAAAAGGGGGGTGAGACATGGACCGGCAAAGGTGGTGAAACGCTGCCGGTTTTCACGAGTGTTGCGGAAGGCAGGGATGCAACCGGCGCCAATGCCTCTGTCGTGTACGTGCCGCCGGCAGGCGCGGGCGCTGCAATAATTGAAGCGATCGAAGCGGAAATCCCCCTCATCGTGTGCATCACCGAGGGTGTTCCCGTGATGGATATGGTCAAGGTGAAGGCGAGGCTGGAAAAATCAAACTCACGTCTGGTTGGCCCGAACTGTCCCGGTATCCTTACACCGAATGAATGCAAGATCGGCATTATGCCGGGCAATATTTTCTCCAAGGGTTCTGTCGGGGTTGTATCGCGGTCCGGCACGCTGACTTACGAAGCGGTGTTCCAGACGACCAATGAAGGCCTTGGCCAAACCACTGCGGTTGGCATTGGCGGCGATCCGGTCAAGGGAACCGAGTTCATTGAAGTGCTTGAAATGTTCCTTGCCGATGATGAAACCAAGTCAATTATCATGATCGGTGAAATCGGCGGGTCGGCTGAGGAAGACGCAGCACAATTCATTTCCGATGAAGCGAAAAAAGGACGTGCAAAACCGGTTGCCGGGTTCATTGCCGGACGCACGGCTCCTCCCGGACGCACCATGGGTCATGCAGGTGCAGTTATCTCGGGCGGCAAGGGTGGCGCCGAAGACAAGATCGAGGCTATGCGTGCTGCCGGTATAGCAATTGCAGATTCTCCGGCCACGTTAGGCAAAACACTGGCTCAGCGGTTGAAAGCCTAGCAAAAACGGCTATGTTGATCTGGCGCAATCCAGATTCAGTTCGCGCAAAGGTAAATTTGTAAAGGCTCACTGCGGGTTCAAGCCTGCAGAGTAGGTAACATGGCCAAGACAGACGCCAACGACGTGTTCGAACGAACGTCGTTTCTTTACGGTGGAAACGCCCAATTCATTGAACAACTGCACGCTGCTTACGAGCGCGATCCAGGTTCGGTAGATTCGGACTGGCAGGCATTCTTCGCAGATCTCGGAGATAATCCGACCGACGTTGCGGCGAAGGCCGATGGTCCTAGTTGGGCGCGGGCTGACTGGCCGCAACCGCTCAACGGCGAAATGGTGTCAGTACTGGATGGTGACTGGACGGCAGTTGAATCGTCCATCGGCGGAAAACTTGCCGGAAAAGCTGCCAAGACCGGCTCTGCTGTTGAAATTGAGGAATTGCGCAAGGCGACACTGGATTCTGTGCGGGCACTGATGATGATCCGCGCCTATCGCATGCGCGGCCATCTGATAGCAGATCTTGATCCGCTGAACCTGCGTGATAAGCAACCGCACCCGGAACTTGATCCTGCGTCATACGGCTTCGGGCCTGACGACCTTGATCGCGAGATATTTATCGACAACGTGCTGGGTCTCGAGCGCGCCACCATTAACCAGATCGTGGCAATTCTGAAATCAACCTATTGCTCAACCATGGCTGTTGAGTTCATGCACATGTCTGATCCGCGCCACAAGGCATGGCTGCAGGAGCGCATTGAAGGCCCGGACAAATCCATCGAATTTACGGTATCCGGCAAAAAGGCCATACTCAACAAGCTCATCGAGGCAGAAGGCTTCGAGGCATATCTGAATGTGAAGTATACCGGTACCAAGCGTTTTGGTCTGGACGGCGGTGAAGCAATCGTGCCGGCGCTCGAGCAGATTATCAAGCGCGGCGGCAATATGGGTGTCAGTGAAATTGTACTGGGTATGGCACACCGCGGGCGGTTGAACGTGCTGGCCAACGTGATGGGCAAACCCTACACGGCAATTTTCCATGAGTTCAAGGGCGGCTCATCCACACCTGACGAAGTCGAAGGCTCCGGTGACGTGAAATATCACCTCGGTTCGTCGTCTGACCGGGAGTTTGACAACAACAAGGTACACCTGTCCCTGACGGCCAACCCGTCTCACCTGGAGATCGTCGACCCCGTGGTGCTTGGCAAAGCCAGGGCAAAGCAGGACCAGCTTGGCAGGGACCGCTCCAAGGTCATGCCACTGCTGATCCATGGCGATGCAGCGTTTGCAGGCCAGGGCGTGGTGGCTGAATGTTTCGGCCTGTCGGGCTTGAAAGGTCACCGGTCGGGCGGTTCCATTCATTTCATCATCAACAACCAGATCGGCTTTACGACCAGCCCGATCTGGGCGCGTTCGTCGCCATATCCATCCGATGTGGCCAAGATGATCGAGGCGCCGATTTTTCATGTGAACGGAGATGATCCGGAAGCCGTCGTCTATGCTGCCAAGATCGCGACTGAATTCCGCCAGACATTTGGACATCCTGTCGTCATCGACATGTTCTGTTATCGCCGCTTTGGTCACAATGAAGCAGACGAGCCGGCATTCACTCAACCTGTCATGTATCGGCGAATTTCCAAACATGTGCCGGTGGTCCAGCTTTATGCGCAAAGACTGATTGATGAGGGTTCCATAACCGATGCGGATTACGCTGACATGAAAGCCGCGTTCCGCAACCGGCTGGAAGGCGACTTCGAGGCTGCCGACAATTACAAACCCAACAAGGCAGACTGGCTGGACGGGCGTTGGTCAGGCCTCACGACCACCAAAATTGACGACGACCCGCGCCGAGGAAAAACTGGTGTGGATGTCAGGAAACTGAGGAAACTTGGCGAACGGATGTATACTGTTCCAGCCGATTTCAATATTCACCGGACGCTGAAGAGGGTGATTGATGGCCGCCTGAAAGTAGTAAAGGCCGGAGAGGGTCTGGATTGGGCGACGGCTGAATCCCTCGCTTTTGCCACACTGCTTGAAGATGGCAGCAGGATCAGATTGTCCGGGCAGGATGTCGAACGCGGTACGTTTTCACAGCGCCACGCTGTCTGGATTGACCAGGAAACCGAACGCCGTTACGCGCCGCTGAAACATCTGACCGGTGAAAAAACCAACGATTTTGAAATCATCAACTCAATGCTGTCTGAAGAAGCGGTACTTGGTTTCGAGTACGGTTATACGCTCGCTGAACCAGGGACGCTGGTTTTGTGGGAAGCGCAGTTCGGTGACTTCGCCAATGGCGCACAGGTGATTTTCGATCAGTTTCTGTCGTCGGGTGAACGCAAGTGGCTGCGAATGTCTGGCCTGGTTTGCCTGTTGCCGCATGGCTATGAGGGCCAGGGGCCGGAGCACTCGTCAGCACGGCTTGAACGCTTCCTGCAGATGTGCGCCGAGGACAATATGCAGGTCGCCAATTGCACGACACCTTCAAACTACTTTCATATTCTGCGCCGCCAGATGCATCGGGATTTCCGCAAGCCATTAATTCTGATGACCCCGAAATCACTGCTGCGGCACAAGAAGTGCGTATCTACGCTGGATGAGATGGGACTGGATTCCTCCTTCCACCGCGTGTTGTGGGACGATGCGGAGTATCAGGAGGATTCTCCGGTCAAGCTGGTGAAGGACGAAAAAGTCCGTCGCGTTGTTCTGTGCTCCGGCAAGGTCTATTACGACCTGCTGGAAGAACGCGAGAAGCGCGGCATCAATGATATTTATCTGATGCGGGTTGAACAGCTTTATCCGTTTCCGGCCAAAGCGCTGGTGAATGAACTTTCGCGATTTAAGGATGCCGAGATCGTTTGGTGCCAGGAAGAACCGCAAAACATGGGATCCTGGACATTCATTCAGCCCTTTATGGAATGGGTTCTTAACCGGATTGAGGCGAAGCATCGCCGTCCGAGCTATGCAGGCAGGCCTGCGTCAGCCTCGACAGCGACCGGATTGATGAGCCGTCATCTGAAAGAACTGGCTGCGTTCCTGGAAACGGCACTTGGTTAGGCAAAAGCGGGCCTGGGTGAAAGTTCTGATTACTGCGATCACCCTTCCTGATTGATTTGTGTATCTGTGATGCGGCCAGGTTTTTAACCGGCATGCAACTTTTGTAAGGACGGACGTGATGTCGAATGAAATCCGGGTGCCAACGCTGGGCGAATCCGTAACAGAAGCTACAATTGGCAAGTGGTTCAAACAGCCCGGCGAGGCAATTGCCGCGGATGAGCCGCTGGTGGAGCTGGAAACCGACAAGGTGACTGTTGAAGTGCCGGCACCGGCTGCAGGCGTCATGGGCGAAATTCTGGTCCAGGAAGGCGACACGGTGGAAGTTGGAGCACTGCTTGGAACCGTGGCTGAAGGTGATGGTGCTGCACCGGCAAAACCGGCTGCACAGACAAAACCGGCCGCAGCTGGCAAGCCTGCTGAAGCGCCATCGGCAGCGTCCGCCGGTGCGCCGGCGGTTGCAGCCGCACCTTCCGCTGCCAAGATGCTGGCTGAAAACAATTTGTCTGCTGACCAGGTCAAGGGCTCGGGCAAGCGGGGTCAGGTGCTGAAGGGTGACGTGCTGGAAGCACTTGAAAAAGGCGCCAAGGCTCCTGCACCCGCACCGGCCGCGCGGGCTCCGGCTTCGGCTGATGATGCGCCACGAGAAGAACGGGTGAAGATGACCCGGTTGCGCCAGACCATTGCGCGACGGTTGAAAGATGCCCAGGACACGGCCGCCATGCTGACCACCTTCAATGAGGTGGACATGAGCGCGGTGATGGACCTGCGCAAGCGCTACAAGGAATTGTTCGAGAAGAAGCACGGTGTGAAGCTGGGTTTCATGGGCTTTTTCACCAGGGCCGTGTGCCATGCGCTGAAGGAAGTGCCGGCTGTCAATGCCGAAATTGACGGCACGGATATTGTCTACAAGAATTTCTGCCACGTCGGCGTGGCTGTTGGTACCGCCAAGGGTCTCGTCGTACCGGTGGTTCGCAATGCTGACGAGATGTCGATTGCCGAAGTTGAAAAGGACATTGCCCGTCTTGGGGGCCTGGCGCGAGATGGTCAGCTTTCGATGGCGGATATGCAGGGCGGCACGTTCACGATATCCAATGGCGGCGTATATGGCTCGCTGATGTCAACTCCCATTCTGAATGCGCCGCAATCCGGTATTCTCGGCATGCACAAAATCCAGGAGCGACCGATGGCGGTCAACGGCGAGGTCAGGATACGCCCGATGATGTACCTGGCACTTTCCTATGATCACCGTATCGTTGACGGAAAGGAAGCCGTGACATTCCTGGTGCGGGTGAAGGATTCACTGGAAGACCCCGAACGCCTTGTGCTTGATCTGTAAGGAATAAATCTCATGTACGATCTGGTTGTAATCGGCACAGGCCCCGGTGGCTATGTGGGGGCGATCCGTGCTGCCCAGCTGGGCATGAAAGTCGCGGTTGTTGAAAAACGCGCTGCCCATGGCGGCACCTGTCTCAATGTTGGCTGTATTCCCTCCAAGGCAATGCTGCACGCATCGGAGCTTTTCGAAGAAGCCGGACATGGGTTTCAGAACATGGGCATCAAGGTGCCGGCGCCAAAAATCGACATGAAGCAAATGCTCAAGTTCAAGCAGGACGCCATAGACGGCAATACCAAGGGCATCGAATTTCTGCTCAAGAAAAACAAGATTGATGCATTTCACGGCACCGGCAGGATCCTCGGTGCGGGCAAGGTTGAGGTGACGCCTGAAATAGGCGATGCGCAAATACTGGAAACCAGGAACATCTGCATCGCGACCGGTTCGGATGTGGCGCAATTGCCGGGTATTGAGATCGACGAGAAGCAGGTCGTGTCGTCGACAGGTGCACTGGAGCTTTCCAAAGTGCCCGGTCACCTGGTGGTGGTCGGTGCGGGTGTTATCGGGCTGGAACTTGGATCGGTGTGGCGCAGGCTTGGCGCCAAGGTAACCGTGGTTGAGTTTCTCGACCGTATCCTGCCGGGGACGGACAGCGAGGTTGCCAAGAAGTTCCGGGTGATGCTGGGCAAGCAGGGCTTCGAATTCAAACTCGGCTGCAAGGTAACCGGCGCCAAGGCGTCCAAGTCAGGCGTCAAGGTAACCATTGAGCCGGCCAAGGGCGGCGATCCTGAAACGCTTGATGCCGACATCTTGCTGGTCGCTATCGGCCGGGTGCCCTACACAGACGGGCTGGGACTGGCAGAGGCAGGTGTTGCGGTAGATGAGCGCAAACGCGTGGTGGTGGATGATCATTTTACCACCAGCGTGCCGGGGATTTTTGCCATAGGGGACGTGGTGCGCGGCGCGATGCTGGCGCACAAGGCTGAAGAAGAAGGAGTTGCGCTGGCGGAACTGCTGGCCGGTCAGGCGGGGCACGTCAATTATGGCATCATTCCCGGGGTGGTTTACACCTATCCCGAAGTGGCGTCAGTGGGCAAAACCGAGGATGAACTCAAGGAAGAGGGCGTGGCATACAGGTCGGGCTCGTTTCCGTTCATGGCCAATGGCCGTGCCAAGGCCAACCAGACCACGGACGGATTTGTGAAAGTGCTGGCGGATGCCGTGACAGATCAGGTTCTGGGGGTCCATATACTTGGTCCACTGGCCGGTGAACTGATCCACGAATGTGCCGTGCTGATGGAATTTGGCGGCTCTGCGGAAGACCTTGCACGCACCTGTCACGCGCATCCGACACTTTCAGAAGCGGTAAAGGAGGCAGCCCTTGCCGTCGACAAGCGCGCCATTCACTCATGAACTAGACTTCGGTTTCAGGCATCAACCTGGAGCCGTCGATCATGCGGCTGTAGGCAAACGGTGCCGGATCCACCACAGGTGTCCTGCCGGTAACAAGGTCGGCCATCAGCTTGCCGGCGCCGGGACCGATGCCAAAGCCATGGCCTGAAAACCCGGTCGCCAGAAACAGGCCCGGTATCCGGGCGATGGCGGATATGACCGGCACTGCATCAGGCGTCACATCGATTATACCCGCCCATTTGCCGGTGATCCCGATCCCCCTGAATCCGGGATGATCACTTGCGAGTTCATTCAGGCATTCCTCCAGCACCCAGTCGACGGGTTCCGGATCGAGCACGCGGACCTTTTCAAACGGCGTGACTTCATCCAGCGACCAGCGGGAGGCCAGCATGGCTTCCGAAAAGAACCGCTTGCCGAAGCGCAGTTTCAGGCTGGGCCATTCCGAGCGCAGTGCCGGCAGGAATGCCTTCATGTATTTGAAGGAAGCCGGGATGATATCGGATACCGTAATGGCGTTGTGGGCGATGGTGTAACCGCCATCTGCGCGTTTGCGGACTGCGTATTTTCCACCGGCAAATGACGTTGCATAAGGCAGGTCCAGAGGTTCGGTTGCCTGCACATTTGACAAGGTGATGAGCTGTGGCAGGTCCAGCCCGAGATTGCCCAGGAACCGCCTTGACCATGCGCCGCCGGCATACACGACAGATGAACACCTGACAAAACCGCGTTCGGTCATCACCCCTGAGACTTTTCCGGCTTCAGTTTCGATGCCCCGGACCGCCCAGCCGGTGAATATCCGGGCGCCCATGTTTCTGGCAGCCTGTGCGATGACGGGTGCCGCACGTTGCGGTTCTGCACGTCCATCGCTTTCAGTGTAAAGGCCGCCGGCGAACCTGGCGCTGGCACCGGGCACCAGCCTGTCGAGTTCCTCGCCGCGAACAATGCGGGAATTGACCTGAAACGGCAGTGCGTTTTTTACAGCCCATGCCTTGCGCTGCTCAACGCCTTTTTCGTCCGTTTCCAGGTAGGCGATGCCGCTTTGTGTGAAACCGGTTTCAGCTCCGGTCCGGTCATTCATGCCTCGCCACAGGCGCAGTGACTCCACGATCAGCGGCATTTCCCTGCTGTCGCGTCCCATCTGCCGGCACCAGCCCCAGTTGCGTCCGGATTGTTCACCGGCAATGTGGCCCTTTTCAAAAAGCGCTACCTTCAGGCCGCGCTCGGCAAGTTCCAGAGCGGTGCAGGTGCCAATGATGCCACCGCCCACAATGACGGCATCGACTGCGTCAGGCAGGTCTTTGTCAGACTCGATGAATTCGGGCAAGGGCAGCATGATGGCGCGAGCATAGGGTGGTCTTGCGCGGGTTGCCAAGCGGAATTGAAACCTGATTCAACCGGCCCTTGGATGCGCCTTGTCGTATTGCTCCAGCAGGTGTTCGCGATCCACACCGGTATAGACCTGCGTTGTCGACAGGCTGGCATGACCAAGCAGTTCCTGAATACTGCGAAGGTCTGCGCCATTGCCAAGCAGGTGCGTGGCAAAGGAGTGGCGAAGTGCATGCGGCGTTGCCGTGTCAGGCAGGCATAGTGCAGAGCGCAGGTTCTGCATAAGCAGTTGGATGTTGCGGGCGTTTAGCCTGCGCCCCTGCTTGCCGATGAACAGGGGGCCGTCCGGGTCGAGACCGGGGGTCAGATCCAGATAGGTTTGCACCGCTGCGACGGCAGCAGGCAGTACCGGTACAAGACGGATCTTGCTGCCCTTGCCGAGAATACGCAGCACATCTTCATTGGGCGGGACAGGCGCCTCATTCCGGTTCAGGTTCAGTGCTTCCGATATGCGAAGCCCGCAGCCGTACAGCAGCATCAATACCGCCGTATCGCGGGCGGTGAGCCATGGTTCGGCATCGCCGGAGACATTTGTCTCCACGAAGTTCATTGCCTTTTTTGCAGCATCCGGGTTCAGCGGTTTCGGGATGGCGTGGGGCAGTTTTGGCGAACGCAGTGTCGCGACGGCCGGATTGCGCAGAACGCCTTCACTGTCCAGCCAGCGATACAATGTGCGGATGGCAGACAGTTGCCGGGCCATGGTGCGGCTTTCAACCCCGGATTTTCGCCTGGCTGCCATGAAGGCACGGAAATCCGGCGGCTTGAGTGTCTCCAGATCTCGCAGGCATGCGGGTGAACCCAGGTGCTGCGACAGGAAGCGCGTGAACTGGGAAATATCGCGAATATAGGCATCCAGCGTGTGTGGGCTTACCTGCTTTTCAATATGCAGATGCCCGACCCACGCCGCGATTTTTGCGTCGGCATCGTCGGCGGCGTTGAACTGGATTGACCGGTCTGCAGATGTCATGCATGGCAGTCTAGCCACAGATGGTTAACGCGGGACTGATCCAGCAGAAATTTCTGACCGGGATTTGTCCAGTATGCATTCACCGTGCGGATGGAAGCAGCAAGAAACATCGGTGCAGAAATCGTGATCATCACAGGTTTTGCGTGTTTCCTCGATCAGTTCCAGCCGTCAGAACCGGTGTCGTACCCAGGCAAGCATTGGGCGGGACTGGCTTCTTCTGCGATTTGTCACAAAATCGGCACGCCGACCGGATAATACCAAGGTCTAACCCGATAATTACGCAGATTTTGAACCCGAACCGGTTGAGTGACGTAGTTAGAAGCTCAATCCCCGTTTTAAAAGGACAACAAAGAATGAAGTTCACCAGACGACAGTTCACTGTAGCAACTGCTGCGGCTATCGGCAGCGTTACATTCCTGCCGTATGCAGCGCGTGCCGCTTCCCACTCCAGCGACGTTTTCAATGCCAGCGGAGGCGACATAACCGTACATCCCGTTGACCATGCATCCTTCGTCATGGAAACACCCGTTGGCACAATTTACTCTGACCCGGTTGGAGATGCTGCATCGTATGCCAAATTCCCGCGTCCGGATCTAATTTTAATCACTCATGAACATGGCGATCACTACAATGTGGAAACACTGACAGCCCTGGCTGGAGACAATACCAAACTGATTACCAATCCAGCTGTTTATGGCATGTTACCTGATGCACTGAAAGCCAAGGCCACGCAAATCGCAAATGCTGAAGAAACAACTTTCGAAGCACTCGGTATAAGCGCCATCCCGGCATACAATACTACAGAAGGAAGAGAGAAGTTTCACCCAAAGGGCCGTGACAATGGCTATGTGTTGAACTTCGACGGATTTCGCGCCTACATCTCCGGCGACACCGAAGACATTCAGGAAATGCGCGCACTTGAAGGAATTGACCTGGCCTTCGTCTGCATGAATTTGCCATTCACCATGGATGTCAAGGCAGCCGCTTCAGCCGTTGCCGAGTTCAAACCGAAATACGTTTATCCCTACCACTATCGTGGCCGTGATGGCGGCACGCAGGATCCGGCGGAATTTGCCAAGCTGCTGGGAGATGCCGCGCAAGTCAAAATGGGTCACTGGTACAGCTGACCGTCTGCGGCATTCAGCGACTCCAATACCAAGACGGGCCCTTACTGGGCCCGTTTCTCATGCAAACCAGCCAACAGCCGACTCTGTCAGGGTGGCAGTTTGCCGGGTCGATTTAAGGGTAAAGACTAAAGAATTTTCTGACCGGTCTTGGCCCAGTCCGCGGTAAAGGCTTCAAGCCCCTTGTCAGTGAGCGGGTGCCTGACCAGGGCTTTCAGGGTGGCAGGCGGAACCGTTGCGACATCGGCACCGGCAAGGGCTGCCTGCTTGACATGATTTACCGTGCGGATGGAAGCAGCGAGAATTTCAGTGCGGAAATCGTAGTTATCATAGATTTCGCGGATTTCCCCGATCAGTTCCATTCCGTCAAGACCGATGTCATCAAGGCGGCCTATGAACGGGGAAATGAAGGTTGCGCCGGACTTGGCGGCCAGCAGTGCCTGGTTGGCGTTAAAGCACAAGGTGACATTGACCATGGTGCCTTCTCCGGTCAGGGTACTGCAGGCTTTAAGCCCGTCCCAGGTCAGGGGCACTTTTACGGTAACGTTGCTTGCGATTTTCGCCAGACGACGGCCTTCAGCGATCATGCCGTCAGCATCAAGTGCGACAACTTCGGCTGACACGGGACCTGCAATCATCCTGCAGATTTCGGCAATGGTTTCCTTGAAATCGCCGCCGGATTTGGCCACCAGTGAAGGATTTGTGGTCACACCGTCGAGCAGACCCATGGAAGCGAGTTCGCGAATCTCATCAAGGTCTGCAGTATCGGCAAAGAATTTCATGAATATGGTCCGTTGAGTTGAAAGGTGAATGCTCAAATCTAGCACCAGCATCATGGCAAGCCAATGGACAAGTGACGCCGCGAAGCTGGTAGTTGATCCGCGTGCCGGATTACGCCAGCTTGGACATCACATGACAACCGACTCCACAGTTCAGGTTTTGCTGCCCCTGGCGCTTGCTGATGCCTACACCTATCTGGTGCCGGAAGCCATAGTGCTGGACGCAGGTGATTATGTACGTGTTCCGCTGGGGCCGCGACAGGTAATCGGCGTGGTTTGGGCAACTGGCGGTGACGCGCCCGATAAAGCCAGGCTCAGGCCAGTCAGCGAAAAATTCGAGGCGCCAGCGATGCCCGGACTGCACCGGCAGTTTATCGACTGGGTCGCACAGTATTATCTTGAACCGCCTGGGTCCGTTTTGCGCATGGCCTTGCGCGTACCGGAAGCCCTGGGCGGACCAAGGCAGGAAATCGCCTACCGGACAACCGGCAGCAAACCCGGCAAACTGACACCGCAACGCGCACGCGTGCTGGACGTAGCCGGTGACGGACTGGCCAGGCGCGCGAGTGAACTAGCCGCAGAAGCCGGTGTTGGCGCATCGGTTGTGAAGGGTCTGGTCAAGACAGGCGCCCTGGAAGCCGTAGCGCTGCCGGCCATGGCGGCATTCGCCGAACCTCAGTTGAAGCACAGCCGGGTCGAACTTTCAGACAGTCAGATGCTCGCTGCCGGCGATTTGCGCAAGGCGGTTACAGCACGCAGATTTTCGGTGTCACTGCTGGACGGGGTCACCGGTTCGGGCAAGACTGAAGTCTACTTCGAGGCGATGGCCGCAGCACTTGCACAGGGCAGGCAGGTGCTGTTGCTGCTCCCGGAAATTGCATTGACTGGATCCTTTCTGCGCCGTGTGGAAGAGCGTTTCGGAGTGCCGCCTGCCGAGTGGCATTCAGCGGTGCGCCCAAGAGAGCGTGAACGAGTCTGGCGCGGTGTCGCCAACGGTGAGGCACGAATTGTCGTGGGTGCGCGTTCTGCGCTGTTTCTGCCGTGGCTGCGCCCGGGCCTGATCGTGGTGGATGAAGAACACGAACCGGCTTTCAAGCAGTCAGAGGGCGTAAATTACCATGCCCGTGACATGGCGGTAGTGTATGGATCTCTGGGCAGGTTTCCCGTGGTGCTGGCGTCAGCCACGCCGTCCCTGGAGAGCCTGTGGAATGCCGGCAAGGGCCGCTATGGCCATGTCCGTCTTGAAGCGCGGTTTGGGACGGCCCAATTGCCGGAAGTCGCGCTGCTAGATATGCGCGCAGAGAAAATGCCTGCCGGTGAATGGATGGCGCCGGCGCTGACACAGGCTGTCGCCGAAACGCTGGGTAAAGGTGACCAGGCCCTTTTGTTTCTGAACCGGCGCGGCTATGCGCCATTGACGTTGTGCAGGACATGCGGATTTCGGGTTGCCTGCCCGCACTGTTCAAGCTGGCTGGTGGAACACCGGTTCAGAGGCAGGCTGGCGTGTCATCATTGCGGACATGAGGAGCCGGTGCCGGACAACTGCCCTTCCTGTGGCAACGAGAACACCCTGGTGCCGTGCGGGCCGGGGGTCGAGAGACTGGCAGAAGAAGCCACACAGCGATTTCCCGATGCGAAGATAGCGTTGCTGTCATCAGATCTTTCCCGCGGAACCCTGCTGAAAGATACCTTGCGAGACATTGCGTGCGGCGACTACAACCTGATTATCGGCACTCAGCTGGTGGCCAAGGGGCACCATTTCCCGCACCTGACACTGGCGTGTGTCATTGATGCTGACCTGGCGCTGGAAACAACGGACCCCCGCGCCGGCGAACGGACCTGGCAGATGCTGGCGCAGGTGTCCGGCAGGGCAGGGCGTGGCGACAAGCCGGGACTCGCGCTGGTTCAAACCTACATGCCCGATCATCCGCTGATGCAGGCCCTGGCTGCCGGTGACCGCGATGGCTTCATGGCACATGAAAGTGATATCAGGCAACGCGCCATGTTGCCGCCGTTTGGACGCATGGCAGGTATTGTCATTTCGGGTGCCAACCGGGACGAAACCAGCCGGTTCGCACAAGGCCTGTTGAGCATTGTACCTGACGCCAGGGATGTTCAGGTGCTTGGCCCTGCGCCCGCGCCATTGTCCATGGTGCGCGGACGCCACCGGTTTCGATACCTGGTCATGTGTGCCCGCGAGGTGGATATACAGGCCTATCTTCGCCGGTGGCTTGCCGGGGTCAAGCCCAGGGGGTCACTGAGGCTGGCGATTGATGTCGACCCCTACAGCTTTCTATAGAAGGATGGGAACAGAAGGCCCTGTGGTTCCCCAGTCGCTGGCAGGCGATCTGCCTGTCACAGGACGCTCCTTGCCCGCCTTGCCGCGCTTTGTCTCCACAGATGCTGCGTATTCCAGGGCTGCTTCGGGGAGTTTCTTGGCGTAGATCCCCGCATTGTAATATGCAACTGATCCACGGTTGAGAGCTTTTCTCAGATACCGCAAACCATAATGCAGGTTGGTGTCCGGGTCATACAACTCTTCACAGGACCCCTTGTACCCGATCCCGCGTGCAGTCTGGCACTTTAGCTGCATCAAGCCGATTTCGCCGGCCGCACCGGTCACGTTCGGCCGGAAACTCGATTCCTGAAGTACAACTGCCAGAGCAGTGTCGATCGGCACGCCGGCACCGGTCGCATGGACTTCAATTTTTGCCAGGATGACAGGACGCCGCCGGCTGATATTGGACCGTGGCTTGACGATTTCCTTTTGCCCTGCCGCTGCAACGGGTTTGACAACCGCTGCAGTCTGAGAAGCACTGGAATTGATCATGCCGGACGAAACCGGCGGTATGGCCATTGCATTCAACGGCAGACATAGCGTTGCCAGCAGCGCGGTGGTACCCAGTATTGTTTTCGAAATCATTTCAGACTTACTCCAATAAACATTATCCGGCATGAGTTGCGCATGGCAGTCATGATGGCGGTGTGCCGGCTTTGAGCTGGCGACAAATTCCCAATTTGATCTTAAGTTACAGTCATCTGGAGGTATCGCCGCATGACTGTCCCTGGCCGTCCGGTACAGGATCTGTTAAAAAGCCTGAGCCGCAGGGGTGCCTGTATCGACAGTTTTCAGGCAACATTGTGTCATTGATTGCGGCAATCCGCCGCCACGTCACAGTTGCGCCCTGCATAGGCCTGTGCTAGATCGAGTTCGCAACTGGGAAAGCGCGGCTTGCCGGGTAAAATCGGTTGCGGGGAATTACCAAAACAAGTCAGGTATTTGCGCCATTGCCGGCGATGCCTGTAGTCCGCGAAACCGCCAAAGCGAGTACACCTCCACGTGACGGCTCAAGAGCAAAAAGCAACAGGCATGCCGGGACGTTACGCCACGGCTCTGTTTGAACTGGCGCAGGAATCCGGCACGGTCAGCGAAGTTTCGGCTGACCTGGACGAATTTGCCGCCATGCTGGATTCATCCGAAGATCTGACACGGCTGGTGCGCAGCCCGGTGTTTGGCGCCAGAGAACAGGTCTCGGCGCTGAGTGTGTTGTTCGCGCAAGCCGGGATCAGGTCTGTTGCAGCGAATTTTATCAAGCTGGCGGCCAAAAACCGCCGGCTTTTTGCCGTGCGCCAGATGATCGGCGCATACAGGTCGCTGGTTTCAGCGTCGCGTGGCGAAATTGCCGGGGAGGTTGTTTCCGCTGAAAAGCTTTCTGCAGCACAGCTTGCAAAGCTGAAGGCAGAACTCAAGGCATCGGTGGGCTCTGATGTAGAGCTTGCCAGTAGTGTTGATCCGTCGATCCTCGGCGGGCTTATTGTCAAGGTCGGCTCCCGAATGGTCGACAACTCACTTCGTACCAAACTTCAGAACCTCAAGATTTCCATGAAAGGGGTCAGCTGATGGATATCCGCGCCGCCGAGATTTCCTCAATACTCAAAAAACAGATCAAGGATTTTGGCAAGGAGGCCCAGGTCTCCGAGATCGGTCAGGTGTTGTCCGTTGGTGACGGTATCGCCCGGGTCTATGGCCTGGACAATGTTCAGGCCGGTGAGATGGTTGAATTTCCCGGTGGTATCATGGGTATGGCCCTGAACCTGGAAGTCGACAATGTCGGTGTCGTTATTTTCGGCTCGGACCGCGACATCAAGGAAGGCGATACGGTCAAGCGGACCGGCTCCATCGTTGAAGTGCCGGTAGGCAAGGAACTGCTCGGCCGTGTGGTTGACCCGCTCGGCAATCCGATCGACGGCAAGGGCCCGATCAAGGCCAAACAGCGCCAGCGTGTGGACGTCAAGGCACCTGGTATCATTCCCCGCAAGTCCGTGCATGAACCAATGGCTACGGGCCTTAAGGCAGTTGATGCCCTGATCCCGGTTGGCCGGGGTCAGCGCGAGCTGGTGATTGGTGACCGCCAGACAGGCAAGACCGCCATATTGCTCGACACCATATTGAACCAGAAACCAATTCACATTACCGGCCCTGAAAGTGACAAGCTGTACTGTGTTTACGTGGCGTGCGGCCTGAAGCGTTCGACGGTTGCCCAGTTTGTCAAGATTCTGGAAGACAATGGTGCCCTGGAATACACGATAATCGTCGCTGCGACGGCGTCTGATCCGGCGCCGCTGCAATATCTGGCGCCATTTACCGGTTGCACCATGGGCGAGTACTTCCGCGACAATGGCATGCATGCACTGATCGGTTATGACGATCTGTCCAAGCAGGCTGTCGCCTATCGTCAGATGTCGCTGCTGCTGCGCCGCCCACCCGGCCGTGAAGCCTATCCGGGCGATGTCTTCTATCTCCATTCGCGGCTGCTGGAACGGTCGGCCAAGCTGAACGAGGACAATGGTTCAGGTTCGCTTACCGCGCTGCCGATAATTGAAACCCAGGCCAATGACGTGTCCGCCTATATCCCGACCAATGTGATTTCGATCACTGATGGCCAGATTTTCCTGGAAACGGACCTGTTCTACCAGGGTATCCGTCCTGCAGTGAATGTTGGCCTGTCGGTGTCGCGGGTGGGTTCTGCAGCCCAGATCAAGGCGATGAAACAGGTTGCCGGCAAGATCAAGGGCGAACTGGCCCAGTATCGTGAAATGGCGGCGTTTGCCCAGTTTGGTTCTGACCTTGATGCCTCGACGCAGCGTCTGTTGAACCGTGGTGCGCGGTTGACCGAATTGCTCAAGCAGCCTCAGTTTTCGCCGCTCAAGACTGAAGAGCAGGTTGTCGTGATCTATGCCGGTGTGAACGGTTATCTCGACACCATCGCGGTCAACCAGGTTGGCGAGTTCGAGGAGGGGCTTTTGCGCCTTGTACGTGACAGTCATGCTGATCTGCTGGAAGCACTCAGGACCAAAAAAGAGGTTACCGACGAGATTGGCGACAAGCTGAAGTCAGTCGTTGATGACTACGCCAAGGCTTTCGCGGCCTGACAGGCGCTGTACGTAGAGATCAACTGAGGGAAAATCAGGGACTATGGCCAGCCTCAAGGACCTAAGAAACCGGATCGCATCGGTCAAGGCGACGCAGAAAATCACCAAGGCCATGCAGATGGTGGCGGCTGCGAAATTGCGCAAGGCGCAGGATGCCGCCGAAGCCGCGCGCCCCTATGCATCGCGCATGGGCGGCGTACTCGCCAACCTGTCAGCGGCCATGGAAGGCCGCGAGGGCGGATCTGCGCTGATGGCCGGAACCGGTAGACAGGACACCCACCTGCTGATCGTATGTACCGCCGAGCGGGGTCTGTGCGGTGGCTTCAATTCGAACATAGCAAAGCTTGCGCGTGAACATGCCGACCGGCTGGTTCGCGATGGCAGGACGGTCAAGATCATCTGTGTTGGCAAGAAGGGCTTTGACGTTCTTCGCCGCAAGTACAATCACCTGATTGTTGATCGCGTCAACCTCCGGGAAGTCAAGCAGGTTGCCTTTAACAATGCGCATGAAATCGCCGGCAAGGTGTTGTCGATGTTTGATGATGGCGAGTTTGATGTCGCAACATTGTTTTACTCCGAGTTCAAGTCGGTGATTTCGCAGATTCCGACTGCCTTGCAGATTATTCCTGCGAACGTGGCGCCGTCCGAAGGCGAAACGGCTGACTTGGGCGGGGCGATTTACGACTACGAACCGGAAGAAAGCGAAATTCTTGAAGAATTGCTGCCACGCAATATTGGCGTTCAGATTTTCCGGGCTCTGCTGGAAAATGCAGCTTCTGAACAAGGGGCACGCATGTCCGCGATGGACAATGCTACCCGTAATGCAGGTGAAATGATCGACAAGCTGACGATGAGCTATAACCGTCAGCGCCAGGCTCAGATCACCAAGGAACTGATTGAAATCATCTCGGGCGCGGAAGCGGTCTAGATTATCGAGATACCGGAGCAACACGGGTTCTGCCGAACCGGTAAAGCTGCTCTGACACTTTGGAACCGATCAGGTTAATGATTTTGGACTGTTTCAACCAGAAATCATGCTGATCCAGGCTTAAGGGAAGGACCCGAAACATGGCCAAAGCACCAGCCAAGAAGGCGCCAGCCAGCAAGGCGGCCAGCAAAACTGCTGCCAGCAAGGCTCCTGCCAAGACAGCAAGGGCTGCAGGCGGAAAAACCGGCAAGGTCGTTCAGGTAATGGGCGCCGTCGTCGACGTTCAGTTCGACGGGCACCTGCCTGAAATTCTCAACTCGCTGGAAACCGACAATGGCGGCAACCGCCTGGTTCTGGAGGTTGCCCAGCATCTCGGCGAAAGCACCGTGCGAACCATTGCCATGGACTCAAGTGAAGGCCTGATGCGAGGTCAGCTAGTAACCGACACCGGCGGGTCAATCGAGGTGCCGGTTGGGGAAGAAACACTTGGCCGCATCATGAACGTGATCGGCGAACCGGTTGATGAAGCCGGACCGATCAAGACCAAGACAAAGCGCGGCATTCACCAGGATGCACCGTCGTTTGTGGAACAGTCGACGGAAGCCGAGATCCTGGTAACCGGCATCAAGGTTGTTGACCTGCTGGCACCTTATGCGAAGGGCGGCAAGATCGGCCTCTTTGGCGGTGCCGGCGTGGGCAAGACGGTTTTGATCATGGAACTGATCAACAATATCGCCAAGGCCCATGGCGGTTACTCGGTGTTTGCAGGCGTCGGCGAGCGTACCCGTGAAGGTAACGACCTTTACTGGGAAATGATCGAATCCGGCGTGAACGAAAAGGGCGGTGGCGGTTCCTCCAAGGCTGCCCTGGTGTATGGCCAGATGAATGAACCTCCAGGTGCGCGTGCCCGGGTAGCGCTTTCAGGTCTGACAGTTGCTGAACATTTCCGCGACGAAGGCCAGGATGTCCTGTTCTTCGTGGACAATATTTTCCGCTTTACACAGGCAGGTTCGGAAGTGTCCGCCCTGCTGGGCCGTATTCCTTCCGCTGTGGGTTACCAGCCGACGCTTGGTACCGACATGGGAACCATGCAGGAACGCATCACTACAACAACCAAGGGATCGATCACCTCGGTGCAGGCTGTGTATGTTCCTGCCGATGACCTGACAGACCCGGCGCCGGCATCAACCTTTGCCCACCTTGATGCAACGACCGTGCTGTCACGTTCGATTGCTGAAAAAGGCATCTATCCGGCGGTGGATCCGCTTGATTCAACATCGCGCATGCTTGATCCGCAGGTTGTTGGTGACGAGCACTACGCAGTTGCGCGCCGGGTGCAGGAAGTGCTGCAGCGGTACAAGGCACTGCAGGACATTATCGCCATTCTCGGCATGGACGAATTGTCGGAGGAAGACAAGGTAGCCGTGGCGCGTGCCCGCAAGATCGAACGCTTCCTGTCGCAACCGTTCTTCGTGGCTGAAGTGTTCACCGGATCGCCAGGCAAGCTGGTTTCCCTGGAAGACACCATCAAGGGCTTCAAGGGCCTGGTATCGGGTGAGTATGACCATTTGCCGGAAGCTTCGTTCTACATGGTTGGGTCAATCGACGAGGCTGTCGAGAAAGCCGAACGTCTGGCTGCGGAAGCTGCCTGATTTCGGATGTCGGACTGAATTACGGAGAGCCTCATGGCCGATCTCTTGAAGTTTGAACTGGTATCACCCGAACGGCTGTTGTCATCTGGCAATGTGCAGCAGGTTGTCGTGCCGGGCACTGAGGGTGAGTTCACGGTTCTGGTGAACCATGCTCCGGTGTTGTCCACGCTGAAGCCGGGTGTCGTAACCGTGACCGATGAAAACGGCAGCGACGAACGAATTTTCGTGCGCGGCGGGTTTGCGGAAGTGAACCCTGCCGGCCTGACCATTCTGGCTGAAGAGGCCGTGGCCATGAGTGAACTTTCGGCCGGTGATCTGGCGCTGAAAGTCAGGGACGCACAGGAAGATGTCAACGATGCCAAGGAACCGGAGAAGAAGCGCCGTGCACAGGAAACGCTCGATCATCTGACACAGTTGCAATCAGCGCTTTAGGAGAGTTTCCAGACATTTTGGAATTGATCAGTTTCATGATCTTTGATTGATTTATACCAGATCTCGGTAACAGCGACCCATTTCATGGGTTCATAGCGGTTCACTCGGGCAGGCGCGGTGCGCAGCGCGATGTGGTGCATCGGGCAAGCATTGCAACGCACCCGATGGGCCGCTATGACCCACCCGAGGGCCGGGCGCTTTTTCCCGCCAGCTACGTTGCGCGCCGCTTGTGGTACATGTACCACGGCGCGACACGCGCCTTGCCGGCGGCAAAAATCGCTCCGGTGAAATGGGTTGCTGTTACCGAGATCTGGTATTAATCAAAGGCCATACTGATTTTTTCTGATCTGAGCAGGGCCGGGCAGTCGAACGCCCGGCCTTTTGTCTGCGAAGCAAGGTTACCGGAAATGAAACAGACGACGCCTTCAGCTGACCGCAACATGAATGTCATACGTCACCAGTTGCTCCGGCTTGTGCCTGAAAGTGCCCGGAATCTCCTGGAAGTATCCTCCGGTACCGGGCAGCACGGGGCCCATTGTGCTCCCGTCATGCCCGACCTGCGCTGGTGGCCGACAGAGTATGATGCTGCCCGAATGGCGAGTATCGCAGCCCATGTCGCCGATTGTTCGTTAGCCGGTTTCATGGCACCGCAGCTACTCGATGTGACGGACGAAAACTGGCCTGTGACTGTGCGGCCTGAAACGGCAGATGTCATACTCAATATCAACATGATCCACATAACGCCGTGGCAGGCATGTGTCGGATTGCTGCAGGGCAGCGGGCGCAAGCTTCGACCCGGCGGCCTGTTGATCCTCTATGGCCCGTTCCGGCAACGTGATGTTGAAACCGCGCCAAGCAATGAGGCCTTCGAAGGCTGGTTGAAGAACCAGAACACAGCCTATGGCCTCAGATACCTGGAGGACGTTGCCGAAGAAGCTGCCAGGCACCGTCTGTTGTTGTCCGAAGTCGTAGCGGTTCCCGCCAACAATTTGATCGTGGTTTTCAGACGGAATGATGCCTGAATGCCCTGACGACCTGAACATAGACATCACGCTTGAACGGTATGATCAGGTCTTCAAGTTCGTCCAGATCAGCCCAGCGCCACTCATCAAATTCCGGCTTGTGGCCTATACCTGAAATATCAATCTCTGAATCATCACCGGTAAACCGGCAGGCTACCCACTTTTGCTTCTGACCGCGATACCGGCCCTTCCAGGCGACACCAACCAGATGATCAGGCAGATCGTAGGTGAGCCAGTCTCCGGTCTCCTCCATCACTATTGCTGACCGCACGCCGGTCTCTTCTGCCAGTTCGCGAATGGCAGCAGCGCGGACATCTTCACCTTCATCAATACCGCCCTGCGGCATTTGCCACCACATTCCAACACCTTGTGCCTCGTCGTCATTATCCTGGACGATGCGATGGCCAATCCAAACGCGACCATGTGAATTGAACAACATGACACCCACGCATGGCCGATATGGAAGATTGGCGTGAGGATCGCTGGTCATGATGGCCAAACAGCCCTAGCTGCGGCGGGCGGCGAAGGCGGCCGATACCGGCACCAGAAGTATGTTGCGGCCGGCAAGCCCCTGCGCCCACTGATCAATCACCTCAATGGTTGCCGGCAAACCGGAACCGGTTGCGATGGCGATGCCTGAGTGGCGGGCGTGTGCCTCCAGCTTTTCCAGAGCCGCCAGGATGGAAGCTGGAGAACCATCACCGTCAAGACCGATTACTGCAGAGCGTGCTTCCAGCCCGAGAATTCGCGCCAACTGGGTGGCTCGCGACAGGCCCTTGCTGCCATCGTCCACATAAATCAGGCCTCTTTTGCCCAGCTCTTTCAGTATCGGGCTGATGGCGTCATTGTTGCTGGCGAACTGCGAGCCCAGATAATTGGTCACACCGGCATATCCGGTAAAGCGGCCAAGGTGCCAGTACAGCGAGTCCATGTTTGTGGCAGGCGGAACGGATGTCAGCAGGGTATGCGGGCCCGGATCGATGGACGGATACCCAAACGGCTCCATTGGCAAATGGATATAAAGTTCGTGACCGCGGGATCTTGCCAGGTCGGCCTGCTGTTGCAGGTTTTCGCCGTAGGGTGCAAAACCCAGCGAGATTTCCGGCGGCAATGTGTCGATCGCTGTTCTGGTCAGGCTCTCATTCAGTCCCATGCCACCAATCAGCAATGCAATCTTGGGCATGTCGGAGAACAGCTCATCGCGCGAAACCGGACGCGCGTAGATGGTGGAGGGCATTGAGCCATCGCTGGCCTTGCGGGGCAGTGGCCCATGGGGGCCCTCGCCGGTCACCTTGGTTACCGGCGCCGGCACCAGGGCAAGACTGGCTCGCGAAGGGAGCATTGCCTGCTCATCGCGTGAACGTGCGAGATCGTCAACCGACAGCGCGCCCGGAGGGCTCCCGGCATCGTCTGAGGATGTGCTGCGGCTCGCCAGTTCGCGCCGGCGCCTGTCAATGTCGCTTTCGCCATCTGCCTGATCCGTGCTGTCCAGGTCCGACAGCTCTATAACCGGGGTATCGGCGCCTGTGTCCTGCGAACTGTCGTCATTGCCTGCCTGCGAACCGGCAGCCGGGTTTTTTACCGAAGACGTGACAATCGGATCGGACGTGTCGATGCGCATGTGTACAACGGGTTCGCCGCCGTACGGTTCATGGTTGATCACGAGCCAACCGGCGATGCCACCGAGCACAGTAATGCAGGCAAGTGATGTCGCACGCAGGGCAGACGGTCGCGCGGACAGCCAGCGTGCCGGCAAAGAGCGACGTTTCAACGGCTGACGAAGATCATTTTCCATCTACAGCTTACCCAAACCCCTTGTGAGTTGCTGTGAACCCCTGCCTCAAGCGGCAGGCCCAGTGGGCGAAGTATACGCGCGAACCAGCTGATTCGTAATGAACTTATGCCAAGGGAAGCAGCTAATGATCTGCGTTGCAAATGCAAGGCCGGTCCGCCCGGCAGGCGCAAACGCCACGCACACCTTTGCTGAGCAAACCGCCATATGACGGTGAACCTGTCGGGCGAATTTGCACCGGAAATCGATGCCGTAAGTAGCAACTCTGGAAACAATCAGTTGGCAGTGGTTCCCGACTGGGCGGTGGTCGGCGCTTCAGCCTTCTTCGGCGCCTGGTCCACCGTCTTGCCGTCAATAACGTCGATGGCCGCCTTCAGCTGCAAGTCCTTTTCCTTGTCGGCGGGAACATAGGACGATGATCCGGTGACCTCGTCGCCTTCACCTTCACCGTCGAGATGGCCGCGCAAGGTTGCCTCCGACGTGGTCTGGCTGGCCTGGGCCTTCAGTTCTTCCGGCAATTCCTGCTCGACCATGATGTCAGGTTCGATTCCCTTGGCCTGTATCGAGGTGTTGGAAGGTGTGTAGTAGCGAGCCGTGGTCAGGCGGATGGCGCCTTCGGAACCAAGCGGGATGATGGTTTGCACCGATCCCTTGCCAAACGAGCGGGTACCAAGAATGGTTGCCCGCTTGTGATCCTGCAGGGCACCTGCAACGATTTCAGAGGCCGAAGCCGAACCGCCATTGATCAGGACGACAATCTTCTTGCCATCGCTCAAATCACCGTTGGTTGCAGTGGAACGATCGGTTTCGGATCCGTTGCGGCCACGAGTGGAGACAATAACCCCCTTGTCCAGGAAGCTGTCGGAAACCGATATGGCCTGATTGAGCAGGCCGCCCGGATTGTTGCGCAGATCGATAATGTAGCCTTTCAGCTTGTTGCCGAGCTGTTCCTTGAGCTTTGCAACAGCCTTTTCGAGATTGTCCTGCGTCTGGTCATTGAAAGATGAAATGCGGATGTAGCCGATGTCATCACGCTCCACATTGTAACGCACAGCGCGAATCTTGATGATGTCGCGTTTGATGGTGACGTCGAACGGCGCATCCATGCCCTTGCGGACAATGGTAAGCGTGATGGGTTCGCCGACCTTGCCGCGCATTTTGTCGACTGCTTCATTCAGGGTCAGACCGCGAATTTCCTTGCCGTCAATCCCGGTGATCAGGTCATTGGACAGGATACCCGCCTTCTGGGCTGGTGTGTCGTCGATGGGTGCGACCACCTTGACGACTTCCTTTTCCATGGTCACTTCGATGCCAAGGCCGCCAAACTCACCGCGGGTCTGCACCTGCATGTCCTTGAAGCGCTTGGGGTTCATGTAGCTGGAGTGTGGATCAAGCCCCGACAACATGCCATTGATGGCAGTGTCGATCAGCTTTTCCGAATCAGGCTCTTCGACATAATCGGCCCGCACCCGATCAAATACATCGCCAAACAGGTTCAGATAGCGATAGGTTTCCTGATTGGATGCGTTCGCATAGTTCAGGGAGTGCCAGGTTCCGCTGGCTGCGATGAGACCGACAACGAAGGCGCCGGCGATCTTCAGGTTGGTTTTGTGCATTACGTGTCGGCTTTCCATCAAAGGGTGGATCAGTGATCCTGATTAGCTGAGCATTCTCGTAAAGATTAGCGCGCTGTTGCGCTTCTCGCTAGCCTTCATTTTCGCCTTTATTGCGGCGAAGCACAGCTTTCTGCCCGCGATTTGCCCACCAACGGGATGAATCGATGGCCTCAGCACCTTTTCTTACTTCTACGTACAGTATTGGTCTGGGATCGTCTATACGATCACCAATCAAAGTTCCGCGAGCCGTGTGCGAGCCCATGGTGCCGACAGGCTCGCCCGCTGCCAGGGACTGACCGGCAGATACGGTAATTTTGTCCAGCCCGGCCAGCAGCAGATGATAACCGTCGCCGGTGTTGATGATGATCAGCTTGCCATAACTGCGAAAATCTCCGGCAAACTCCACTTTTCCGTCCGCAGGGGCAGTTATCTGGGCAAGTTTGCCGGTTGCAATGTGCAGCCCTTCCGAGCGGCCGCCGTAGCCATCCTCGTCATTGAAGTTGCGCACCCGTTCGCCCTGTGCGGGGTAAGCCAGCTTGCCAACTGAAGATGCAAACCGGACGGCGGGCTTTTTGTGCTTGAGTTTTGCCTCTGCCTCGGCCTGTTGTTTCAGTTCAAGGGCTGTCTGGCGCCGGGCCTTTTCCTCCGCGATGGCGGCGATTCTGGCTGCTTCGGCGGCTTTTTCCTGCTCAATCTTCAATTCAGCAAGCTTTTTGACCTCAGCTTCGTGTGCCTTTTGCTTGGCAAGCAGGCGGGCCCGTTCGGCAGCAATCCGCTCGGCCTCGGCCTGTTTTGCCTCGGCGGCCTTGATGGCTGCCAGGCGCCTGGCTTCTTCTTCCAGAGCTCTCTGCTCGGCGATCAGGCGTGCCTTTTCAGCTGCGGCGCGGGCAATCCTTTCAGCCTGCGCCTTCCTCCGTGCGGCTTCTTCTGCCTCTGCAAGCCTTTTGGCTTCTGCCTCGCGTGCCTGTTGTTCGGCAATTCGGCGCGCTTCATCTTCGGCAGCCCTGGCTTGCGCCTTGCGGCGTTCCTCGGCCAGGCTGGTCAACAATTGGCGGATATCCTGGGCTTTCTTGGCCAGTTGCAGCGCACGCGCCTGTTCAGCTTCCATTTCAGCTGCGGTTTTGGCAAGCAGGGTCTGCTTGCGACAAGCAATGCCTCCAGTTCGGCCCGCGCCGGGCCAAGGTTTGCGATGTGGGTATCGAGATCGTTGCGGGCAGTCACAATGCGTTCTCGAACTGCCTTCAGTTCTGCAAGTTCCCGTGTCAGCCTGGCTGCCTGGCCTTTCAGGTCCGGCACAACCGCGCCAAACAGCAGTGCGCCGCGTACCGCGCTTGTGACATCCTTTGGTTCAACAGCCAGTGGCGGCGGCGGGTTGCGCTGCAGTTTCTGCAGACCGGCAAGCAATTCAGCCAACACGCCACGCCGGGCACGCAGCCTGGAACGCAGGGTACTTTCCTTCAGGGCAAGCACAGTCAGCCTGTCTTCGCTTTCTGCAATACGGGCTTCGCGCGACTGAATGTTGCCGGCAAGTGCTACAAGACGATCTGAAACACTTGCCAATTCGGCCTCGAGCGCCTCGCGTTCGCGGTCCAGCGCGGCTGAGCGGGCGTTTGCCTGGCCGATCTGGCGTTCAATGGTGCGCAACCGGCTGGTTTCTTCACTCAAGTTGCCCTGGGCATGGACGGGCTGTGTCAGCAACCACGCACCGGTTGCAGACATCAGGGCAGCGTATTGAAAGGCACGTAACGGCAAGGCAGCTTCCAGCCAGTTTGACAGTTCAGGACACAGATACCGGTACAAGCGGTTCGCCAGTCAGCAGAATCGTTAGTTCCGGTGATACGGATGATTAACCAAAATGGTGACCACCCGGTAAATCTGTTCCGCCAGCAACACGCGCGCCAGCATGTGCGGCCATGTCATGTGCCCGAATGACACTACATGGCTGGCATTTGTCCGGAATTCGGCTGCAAGTCCGTCCGGACCGCCGACAGCAAAAACCAGGTTCCGGGTGCCGGATTCCAGTTCGGTTTTGATGATTTTGGCAAATCCGGCTGTGCTGGCCGGTTTGCCGCGCTCATCCAGCACTATGAGTATAGCTCCAGAAGGTAGTGAATTGCTCAAGCAACGACGGCTTCTTCACTGGCTCTTGCCTGCGCAGTGGTTTTGCGTGATTCCGGGAAATCCACGATGTCGAGCGCTGTAATACCGGCAGGCCTGCCTGCCTGACGGGTGCGTTTTGCATACGTGTCAACAAGTTCTGCCATCGGGCCGGCTTTCATCCGGCCTATGGCGGCAATGGTCAGTTTCAACGCCAGCGTCTCCCTTGGAGCCTGGTAGCCGGCTGGTGACTGTCAGGATGCGGTGGAGGTGTCAGCCGGTGCATCCGGCGACCAGAGTTTCTCGATATTGTAGAAGGTGCGAACTTCGGGCCGGAAGATGTGAACAATCACATCGCCTGCATCCATGACTACCCAGTCACAGTGGGGCAGCCCTTCAACCCGGACACCTTTGTGACCGGCTGCCTTCAGTGCGTCGGACAGCTGATCGGTGATGGCCGAGACATGTCGGTTCGAGCGTCCCGACGCTACAACCATGATGTCTGCCAAAGCTGCCTTGCCGTCGAGGTCAATGGAAACGACATCTTCGGCCTTGGCATCGTCGAGGCATGATTTGATGATGTTTGAGAGGGGCGGCGTGGCCTTGCGGCGGGACGCAGGAGTTTGTTCAGCGGCTGTGCTTTGCGAGCCACTACGCATAGATTGACTTGTCAGGGTTCGGGTCCTCTTGATGGCTGGAAGGCATGCGGGCTTGCTGCCTTGCAGTAATCTGTTTCTGACGGTTTGGCTGCACGATGTGCCTGAATACCTTTTCCGTTGACCGAGTGGACGTTTGCAAACCAAGCGTACGCCCGATTCTGCTGCGATTCAAGCGGATCTGTGTGACCTGACGATGACGGTCAGGAGTTTTGCCTGGTATGACCGTTGCGGATGGCGGTCGAACTTTCATACCGCAAGGGCATGTTCAGGAAGCACCAGGCCGGTGCGGCTCTGTCTGCCAGCTGGCCGGCATCTGCAGCGTCCAGACGATGATCTGCCAGCAATCGTGCTGCCGGTGAGCTCAGCGCCCTTTGCGTCCAGCCGGGCCGGGCGAACACGGCAAGCGGCAGTGTGGCGGGGATCTGCCGCCAGTCGTTCCAGTGATGCAGGCCTGCAAAACTGTCGGCTCCCATAATCCAGACAAAGCGGGAGTGCTGAAACATCGGCGCCAGCGCGCCAAAGGTCTGCGCAGTGTTGCGGGTGCCCAGTTCGGCCTCGAGACCGGTAACCACCAGCCGCGGATTGCAGGTCAGGGCCCGGGCATGGGCCAGCCGGTCGCGGAAATCTCCGGTGTCACGGCTGTCTTTCAACGGGTTTTGCGGTGAAACAAGCCACCAGACCTGATCCAGCTGCAACCGCTTGAGAGCCTCTTCGGACACGGCAACATGACCGTCATGGGCCGGGTTGAAGGACCCGCCAAACAGACCTATCCGCTGTCGCGAAATGGCGGCAACAGAATACAGGCCGGAAATCATGAAGCGCCCGTCATGGCCGGGTCTGCCCGGATCCGCGGACCTGGTATTTGAAGGTTGTCAGCTGTTCCAGCCCAACCGGACCACGGGCGTGCAGCTTGCCGGTGGCAATGCCGATTTCCGCGCCAAAGCCAAACTCGCCGCCGTCGGCAAACTGGGTCGAGGCATTGTGCATGACGATGGCACTGTCGACTTCATTCAGAAACCGGGCAGCGGTGACTGCGTCCCGGGTGATGATGCAATCGGTGTGCCGGGAACCAAAGCGGGCAATATGATCCATCGCGTCATCCAGGCCGGAAACCGATTTCATGGCGATGACAGCGTCAAGGAATTCCTTACCCCAGTCGTCGCTGACTGCCGGTACAACGGACGCCGAGACCGCGCTGACTGCCTGATCGGCGTGCACTTCGCAGCCTCTTGACTGCAGCGCCTCGATGATCGCAGGCGCGTGGCTTGCAACCACATCGCGATGGATCAGAACGCATTCGGCTGCCCCGCATACACCGGTACGGCGCATCTTGGCATTGCTGATCACATCGACAGCCATGCCGGGGTCAGCCGCCTTGTCAACGTAGATATGGCAAATACCTTCAAGGTGGGCAAACACCGGTACGCGCGCTTCGTCCTGAACGCGGCCGACCAGTGACTTGCCGCCGCGCGGTACAATCAGGTCAACAGTTCCGTTGAGGCCTTTCAGCATCATGCCGACCGCGGCCCGATCCGATGTGGGGACCATCTGGATTGCCGAACGTGGCAGGCCTTTATCCTCAAAGCCCGCCTGCAGGCACTTCACAATCACGGCTGAGCTGTCGTGACTGTCTGAACCACCGCGCAGGATGGCGGCATTGCCGGACATCATCGCCAGCGAACCGGCATCTGCGGTGACGTTGGGACGGCTTTCGTAAATGATACCGATCACGCCGATTGGTACGCGAACCCGGGTAAAGTCCAGTCCGTTCGGGCGCTGCCAGCTGGCCATGACGGCGCCAACCGGATCGGGCAGGGTTGCAACCTCCTCGAGGCCTCTCGCCATGGTTTCAATGCGATCGGGCGTCAGTGTCAACCGGTCTATGAACGAGGCCTGTTTGCCCGCGGCCCGGGCGCGCTCGACATCACCGGCATTGGCAGCCAGCAACTGTGGTTGTGATGCTCTTATGCGGACCGCCATGGCACGAAGAGCAGACTGTTTCTGGTCGGTTGGCGCAACTGCCAGGGTTGCGGCAGCGTCACGGGCGCGTTCTCCCAGCTGCATCATGTCGCGCTCAAGATCAGCGGATATGCTGCTGATGGGTTCGGCCTGGTTCATGCGGTGTCCTTTCCGGTCATCACCAGATCATCGCGGTGGACCATTTCATCACGCCCGGTCAGGCCCAGCAATGCCTCAATTTCCGATGATTTGCGCCCGGCAATAATTTCTGCGTCCGCTGCATCATAGGCGCTCAGGCCACGGGCGAGTTCCAGTCCGTTCAAGGTCATGATGGCAACCGTATCGCCACGTGAGAATTGCCCTATCACGTGGCGGACGCCGGCAGGCAGCAGGCTGCGGCCCCTCCGGAGTGCTCCGGCTGCGCCATCGTCGACAACAAGCCTGCCGGCCGGCTCAAGCGAGCCTGCAATCCAGCGTTTGCGCGCGGTGGCGGGGGTTGCCGCAGATTTGAACCAGGTGGCACGGTTGCCGTTCAGTATCCCGGACAGCGGTCTGTCCTGGTGGCCCGATGTGATGACCATGCTGGCGCCGGCGCCGGTAGCGATGCGGGCAGCCTCAATCTTGGTGATCATCCCGCCGGACCCCATTGCCGATGCCGGAGCGCCGGCCATGGCGATAATGTCCGGCGTGATCATGTCAACCAGGGGCACGAATTCCGCACCAACCGATCCGGGCGGGGCCGAATACAGGCCGTCGACGTCAGACAGCAGCACCAGGCATGTGGCCGACATCATTGAGCTTACCCGTGCAGCCAAACGGTCATTGTCGCCATAGCGGATTTCGGAAGTGGCGACGGTGTCGTTTTCGTTGATCACCGGCACGGCACCGTGTGCCAGAAGCGTGTTCAGCGTTGCGCGTGCATTGAGATAGCGCCGCCGCACCTCGGTATCGGTGAGGGTCAGAAGCACCTGTGCTGAAACAATGTCATGTTCAGCAAGTGCTGCCTGCCAGCCTTGCGCCAGTGCAATCTGGCCAACGGCGGCGGCGGCCTGGCTTTCCTCCAGTTTCAACCGGTTCCTGCCCAGGCCAAGGCGGCGGCGGCCCAGGGCGATGGCACCGGATGAAACAATCAGCACCTGGGTGCCACGCGCCTTCGCCTCGGCAATATCGAGCGCCAGTCCTTCAAGCCAATTACGGCGCAGGGAGCCATCCGCATCGACAAGCATGGCCGAACCGATCTTGATGATTAGCCGGTCAGCCTTTTTCAGTTGTGCCATCAGGGCTGCCATGATGTGTCTTCTGTGGCTGGTTCACCATCCCCGTCGGGACCGGTCACCTGTTCGTCGTGTTGCTGTGCGTAGGCGTGGCGGATCATTTGCAAGAGGCTGGCCATGGCCGGCCGCACGCCCTGGCCAGTTGCAGCAGACATCAGCAGCGGCACTTGTCCGGTGGCCTTTTCGAACGCCTTCCGCCTGGCAGCCAGTTCGTCCGCCTCAATGATATCTGCCTTGTTGAAAACAATCAGCTCCGGCTTGTCGGCCAGTTCAGCGGCGTAGGCTTCAATCTCGCCACGCACAATGCGGTAGGCTTCAGCGGGGTCTTCGCGGGATGCATCCACCAGGTGCAACAGGCATGCACAGCGTTCCACATGGCCCAGAAAGCGGTCACCGAGGCCGATGCCTTCATGAGCGCCCTCGATCAGGCCGGGAATATCTGCCAGCACGAAGCTGGTGGTATCCACTTCGACAACACCCAGGTTTGGCACCAGGGTCGTGAACGGGTAATCGGCGATCTTCGGCCTGGCTGCAGAGACAGCAGACAGCAGGGTCGACTTGCCGGCATTGGGCATGCCGACGAGACCGGCATCGGCGATCAGCTTGAGGCGCAACCAGACCCACATTTCCGCACCATCCTCACCCGGATTGGCGCGGCGCGGCGCCTGGTTCACTGCGGATTTGAAACGGGTATTGCCCCAACCGCCATTACCGCCGCGCAACAGCCGGATACGCTGGCCTTCTTCGGTCAGGTCGGCAATCAGGGTTTCACCGTCTTCTTCCAGCACCTGGGTGCCGACGGGTACCTTGAGCACGATATCCTCGCCCATGGCTCCGGTCCGGTTGCGTCCCATTCCGTGAGTGCCAACCTTTGCCTTGAAGTGCTGGCGGAAGCGGTAGTCGATCAGCGTGTTGAGACCGTTGACCGCCTCGACATAAACATGCCCGCCGCGCCCGCCATCACCGCCGTCCGGACCGCCGTGCTGAATAAATTTTTCACGGCGGAACGAGATGCAGCCTGCGCCGCCATTGCCGGATTTCACGTAGACTTTTGCCTGGTCGAGAAACTTCATCTGCCCTGAGCCCTGTGCTCCAGATAGCGGGTTTTGGTCAGCACCATCTTGCGCGATGGTCCTGTCAGCCCGGATCCGGCGGAATGACAGGTGCTTTCACCCTGATCCAGGAAGCCGGCACGCTCGAGAATTTGTCCCGAGGCCGGGTTGGTTACCAGGTAATCAGTGCCGATCCGGTCAATATGAATTGCCTGTTCCACCGCGCGCGGTGCATCCGTGTCGCGCCAGGGGCGAAGCAGCAGCCTTTCTGTTTCAATCCGGTTCATGTCGGGGCGTCCTGGTATAACGTCAAACGGGGAGATGGTGGTTTCCATCTCCCCGTCTGGCTGGCAATATCGTGTCACCGGGGCGATGGCACCGGTGTTTCGGGTTTTGGCCCTTTATCCGGTTGTATTACTCTGCAGCTGCCGGCGTCGGGACAACGGACACGAAAGTGCGTCCGTTGGCACGCGCGCGAAATTCCACATGACCTTCGCCGGTTGCAAAAAGCGTGTGGTCCTTGCCGATGCCTACATTGTTGCCGGGGTGCATTTTCGTGCCGCGCTGGCGGACAATGATGTTGCCGGGAATGACGTGTTCGCCGCCAAACTTCTTGACGCCGAGGCGGCGGCCTGCGGAGTCACGTCCGTTGCGGGATGAGCCGCCTGCTTTTTTATGAGCCATGAGTTTGCTCCTTTAACAAATCGTGTTCGGTTTACTTCTTGTCCGTGCCGGGTTTCCTGGCGGCGACCTTTTTGGCGGCTGGTGCCGCCTTCTTGCTCGCTGCCGGCTTTGCCGCGGCTTTCCTGGCTGCCGGTTTGGCGTCTGCCTTCTCCCCGGCGGGTGCGGCTGCCTTCCTGCTGGCTGCCGGTTTTGCCGGGGCGGCAGGCTTTGCGGCAGCTTCCGGTGATGCTTCCTTCTTTGCGGCTGGTTTTGCTTCAGCCTCAGGCGCTGCTTCCTTCCTGGCTGCAGCCTTCCTGGACGGCTTCTTGCCGCCGGTCAGGATTTCGGTGATCTGAACCTGCATCAGGTCCTGGCGATGACCGTTCTTGCGGCGATAGTGCTTGCGGCGCTTCTTCTTGAATATGATGATCTTCGGGCCGCGCGACAGGGCCAGGACCTGGCCTGCAACGGTGGCGCCATCAATTACAGGCGTACCGATTTCAACATTGCCTTCACCGGCAACCATGAGCACTGGAAATTCTACAATGTCACCTTCATCGGCGCCTGTGCGCTCAATTTCGATGACGTCTTCAGCAGCAACACGATACTGTTTGCCGCCGGTCCTGATGACTGCGTACATTCTTTAAGTCCTTATCATTTTTCTCGCCGCGCCTTGCGGTGCTGACAGGGCTTGAAACAACCTGCTGTCAGGCTTGAATTTTTATGGTTTTATTGAACCTCAGGCAGCGCAATTTCCGCAACAGGCACCAATTGCCCCTCACGATTGCCGGTTTGGTATATCCAAGCAGGGGTGAAGTCAAGCAAAAGCGGGCTTGATGGTGAGCGCAGCTTACTATATCAGAACGCCTGCCCGGGCAGGCAATTGGTCAGGAAACTCCGGTTTCAATTGGCCTGGTGCCTTCGCATCGTGAGGAGAGGTGCCAGAGTGGTTGAATGGGGCGGTCTCGAAAACCGTTGAGCGCGCAAGCGTTCCGGGGGTTCG
>CAVOZJ010000034.1:0-111241 GCA_963700885.1 uncultured Alphaproteobacteria bacterium | reverse complement strand
ACAAGATGCCTGCGTTGGTTGATCCAGCTCTCGTTGCAGAACTAGCCTGAATTATTCACCGGGGTGATTGAACTGGCTGGCGGGTGTGGATCAAGTTGTTGAAATAGCGTATGATTTTGGTTCTTACACAAGATCATTCCATATCAACAGAAAATCCCACCCGCCATGACCGAAGATAGCCTGTTACTGCCCGGTTTGTCACCTGTAGAAGGCCTTGATGTCCACGCCCGGTTTGCTGGCGGAGCGCTGTCCAGTGATGGCGGCGTGGTTTTGCTGCGCGAACTTGAACGGGGTCTGAATTTCGCCGCACAATGGCGGCCTGTCTGCACGACAGGCGAGACCCATCACGCACACTTCATGATTATGCCAGCATGATCCGTTCACGCATGTTGGCGATCGCTGCGGATACGAGGACTGTGACGACTCTTGACGGGTTGCGCCACGACCCGGCTCTGAAAATCGCTTGTGACCGTCTGCCGGATACCGGTCATGCACTGGCCTCCCAGCCGACCTTGTCGCGGTTGGAGAATACCCCATCGTGGCGCGAACTGGCCCGCATGGGGCTGGCCCTGATTGATCTGTTCTGCGCCAGTTTTAACACGGTGCCGGGACATATCGTGCTTGATATTGACGATACCTCTGACCGTACGCATGGCGGCCAGCAATTGTCCTTGTTCAACACCCACGCCGGCGGTTACTGCTTCCAGCCGATCCATATCTACGATGCAGCGTCACAAAAACCGGTGTGCTTTGTGCTGCGGCCCGGCAAACGGCCTTCCGGACAGGAAGCAGCCCAGATCCTGCGCCACGTGATCCGGCGCATCCGGCAGAACTGGCCGCGCGTCACGATTACGGTGCGCGGTGACGGGCATTACGGCACCCCTGAGGTGATGCAGCTTCTGGAACAATCCGGCTGCACCTATATCCTCTCTCTGCCCGGTAACAAAACCCTGAAACAGCTATCACACCCCTGGTGCGAGGATGTTGCAACACGCCGGGCGGTTGGAGGAAAGCCCAAGGTCCGCCGTTTCTTCCAAACCCGGTATGGCGCAAAAAGCTGGTCGAAGAAGCGAAAGGTGATCGCCCGTGTGGAAGCTACAGAGCAAGGCAGTGATGTCCGGTATATCGTCACCAATCTGGCTGGGCGCGGCAAACATCTCTATGAAAAAGTCTACTGCGCGCGCGGCAAAATGGAGAACCTGATCAAGGAGCACAAGCTCTACACCAAATCTGATCGCACGTCCTGTCATCGCTGGCAAGCCAACCAGTTCCGGCTCTTCCTGCACACCGGCGCCTATTGGCTGTTGCTGTTATTGCGTGGGGCTGCTCCCAAACGCTCGCGCTGGCGCACTGCCACTTTCGAAACCATTCGCCGTACATTCCTGAAAATCGCCGTGCGTGTCGAGCAATTGAAAACAAGGATTACGATGGCCCTGCCTACTGCCTGTCCACACCAGAAAATGTTTGCCCTGCTGCTCACAAGGATCAAGGCGCAAAGTCCGTAACCGGCGCGGCAGCAGAGCCGCTGTTCAAACCAGAACGTCAACCCTCAACGCCTGCTCAAAACCCTCACAACATTCTCCCCGTCAACCCGGCCGATAACGCTCGCGCTCGCAAATGCATGACAGTCCGGTGAATAATTGGGGCTAGAGGATGCTGTTGACCTGCCAATTGCCGAACTCATCCGTAGGGCAGCTGTGGTGAGAGCTGACGGCCAGTTTGTTGCCCGTGTGAGTAAAGCAATGGAACAGCGCTATCCTCCCTTCGAGCCCTCCCAGGTGGTTGAGAGCCGAATGTACGAAGGGTTTCCTAGTCGCACTGACGAAAATAGGATGCAGGCGTTTCATCTAGGGGACTGGCACAAGCGGGCGGAAATCACCGAAACCATGGAGGATGACCGATATCGGGAACTGGCGCGAAGGCTTGTATTCGAGAACGCTCCAGAGGCGCTTGCCAACGCCAAGCATGAGCAATTGCAGGCTTGGCTGCAGAACCGAAGGTGTGGTCGGGAGGGTGTTGAAACGGGGCGAACGATCGGCGACGCAATATCGGAATTGGAAGAAGTGCCGCAGTCACATGAAGCAGAGGTCATAATGGCCTGGTTGGAAAGTCTTGAAGCATAACTTTTTGGCACAGACACTGTTGTCCGAACCTCAGGCTATCATCCCATTGCAGCAAAGCCAACTCATGAACTAACATTCAAACCGGACCAATCAAGTGGAGCTGGTCATGATAAGACAAATCTATTTGGGCAGCACTGAGTGAAGCTGGAAAAAGTGGCGCTCGGGGTCAATAAAAGCCAATTTCTTGCACATCGACCTCAGCTTGGTGGTCGCGACCAAAGGCCACAATACCGATTGATTTTATTGATCCTGGGCGTGGTTCCGATCTCAGCATCTGGCCGGACGCTTTGAAGGCCGAAAATGGAATGCGCACTTCTGTCCAACGTTGCGTCGCGTCAAAGCTTCCTTGGTAATACTGCCACGGCAAAATCGTCCCGCTGGTGCGGAGGTGTACAAAGTACATTTGATCGTTGCCGCGGGTGATGAGTTCGTACACCCTTTGCGTCGTTTGATGGCTTCTCTGTGAGTTCTGTCCTAATTTGTATGAAGCCGCCACGGTTCTCAGTGCTGACATTTCCAGTCAGGTGTGCATATCCGGACCCGTTTTTTTATTGCAAAGCTGACCTGCCCCGTTGATACGCCGCCCATGACAGTGTCCGCAATGAATTCCCAACGGTTTTGGGGATTATTGTCGAAAGTGTCTAGCAAGACCTGTTCCCCGACAGCAGTTGTTGAAAGCCAGCTGAACGCGATGCAAAAGCCTAGAGTTGCTGTCAGTATTCTCATGAAAAATCATCCAGTCTTGAGCGGCGATACATTGTAAAACTGTGTCTCCTCTGTTGATATTTCAAGAATTTTCGTCGGGAGCGTTGGTCGATTTGGCTGCGACCGCCATTTGATAAAGACATTCAGCAATCCCGTCACGCAACGGACGACAAGTGGTCCAAAGGCGCTCATGCATCGTGTAAACGGTATAAGAAGTTAAAGATATGAGCCGATCAAGGGAAGGCCTTTGACCTGATTAGGCGTGACATACAGGGTCTTCTGAATTGAGTACTGTGATCCAAAACAAGCCGCATACGCTGACCGTATTCTACGACGGGTCCTGCCCGCTGTGTTCGTCGGAAATCGGTTACTACAAACGGGCTGACACCGATCAAGAACTTAACCTTGTCGACGTTTCATCCGAGCGCTTTGTGGGAGACGACAGGATCATTCGGTCGGAAGCGATGGCACGGTTCCATGTTCGTTTGGCAGACGGCCGGCAAGTGTCCGGCGCGCAGGGGTTCGTCGAAGTTTGGCGCGTCATACCGGCCTGGCGTTGGTTGGCGAGAGCGGCAAGCCTCCCGGGCGCAGTTTCCATTTTGGAAGTATTATACCGTCTTTTCCTGCGCATACGACCCGTGATCGTGCTGGGTTTCAGCAGATACCAGCGGGTATTTGGCAGACCATAAGCGAGATGATCCCCGACATTTTCTCCCGCTCACATTAGAGGCCTGATCATCATGAAAAACTTAGGTTCATTTCTGATTTTCCTGATTTTGGTCATGGGCGGTGGAATCGCGATTGGCACGCTAACTGCTCCGGGCGAATGGTACGGGGCTCTGCAAAAGCCGTTTTTCAATCCACCCAACTGGGTATTCGGACCGGTGTGGACGGTGTTGTATCTGATTATCGCCTACGTAGGCTGGCGGGTGTGGCAGCATGAAGGCCAAACGTCTCTGATGCGCCTTTGGATTGTACAAATTGGCTTGAACTTCTTGTGGCCGCCGGTGTTTTTCGCCGCTCAGAAGCCAGCGTTGGCACTAATCATCATTCTTTGCCTTCTGCTGACCATTGTGCTCTTCTTTCGGGCCGCGTGGCGTCCTGACCGCCTGTCCGCACTGCTCTTTCTTCCATACGTCGCATGGGTGGGCTTTGCGTCGGCCCTGAATGCCGCGATCGTCCATCTCAACTAGGCAGGATATTGACCATGGAAAGACATGCACTCGTCATTGGTGCCTCAGGCGGCATCGGGCAAGCACTGGCAAACGAGCTGGAAACCAGGGGAAACCGGGTCACTTGTCTTTCTCGGTCCCAGGACAGCCTGGACATAACCTGCGAAGCCAATGTATCTGAAAAACTGGGAAGTCTGGAGACCATGTTCGATTTGATCGTGGTTGCAACTGGCATCCTGTCGAGCGACCGAGGACCAGAAAAGTCGATTCTGGCTTTGTCCGCAGATGAGATGGCAAATCTGTTTGCGGTGAACACGATTGGGCCCGCTTTGGTTTTAAAGCATGCCAAACGCTTGCTGAAGAGGGACAGGAGGGCCGTTTTTGCGGCACTCTCTGCGCGCGTCGGGTCAATCGGGGACAATGGACTTGGCGGCTGGTACTCCTATCGCGCATCAAAAGCTGCCCTCAACCAAGTGATCAGAACGGCATCGGTTGAACTGAAGCGGACGCACAAGCATCTGGTTTGCGCGGTATTGCACCCCGGCACCGTCGCGACCAAGTTTACACAGAACTACCCGCAACATAACACGGTTCCGCCGCCGCAGGCTGCAAGCAACCTGCTGAATGTCATCGATAACCTTACGCCTAGCGACAGTGGGCAGTTCTTCGACTGGTCAGGACAAAAGGTACCGTGGTGATCGCGTCTTCTGAACCGCAAATCGGCACTGATCGCCCGCGTGTGGTTTTGATCCTGGGGGATCAACTTTCGCCCAACATGCACGCGCTTAAGAATGCGGACCCGCACAAGGACATTGTTCTGATGGCAGAGGTGCTCGAAGAGGCCAAATATGTCCCACATCACAAAAAGAAAATCGCATTTATTTTCTCTGCCATGCGCCATTTCGCCGATGAACTTGGGACGGCCGGTTGGCGCGTCAGCTACTCGCGCCTGACAGATCCCGAAAACACCGGGTCGCTGCGCGGTGAAGTCAAACGCGCAGTCACGCACCACGGTGCCGGGGGTGTAATCGTGACCGAACCGGGCGAGTATCGCTTGAAGGCCGAGATGCAAACCTGGCCCGATGATCTGGGCGTAAATGTCCAGTGTATGGAGGACACGCGGTTTTTAGCTAGCCATGCGGAGTTTCAACACTGGGCGCAGGGGCGCAAACAGTTGCGGATGGAGTTTTTCTATCGGGAAATGCGCAGAAAGACCGGCTTGTTGATGCAAGGTGATCAGCCCGAGGGCGGCAAGTGGAACTTTGATAAAGAAAACCGCAATCCCGCCCAAGCTGATCTTTTCATACCCTCGCCGTTTATCGAAAAACCGGACGAATTGACCGAAGACGTGCTTGCTCTGGTTGAGAAGGAGTTTCCCAATAACTTCGGCAAACTGCGCCCTTTCCGGTGCGCAGTTACGCGTGCAGGTGCGCGCGCTGCATTGGCCCATTTCGTTGAGCATGCGCTGCCGAATTTCGGGAATTTTCAGGATGCAATGCTAAGCGGTGAACCGTTTCTTTATCATTCCGTTCTGTCCCTATATTTTAACGCAGGCCTTTTGGACCCGCTCGAGGTATGCCGTTGCGTCGAGCGCGCCTATTACGAAGGTCATGCCCCGCTCAATGCCGTCGAAGGATTCATTCGACAAATCATCGGCTGGAGAGAATACGTCCGGGGGATCTATTGGCTGAATATGCCGGGCTACACCGAAGAGAATTATTTTGAAGCCTCCCGGGATCTGCCAGAATTCTACTGGACCGGCGAAACCGACATGGCTTGTTTGGCAGCGGCTATTGGCCAGACCCGAGACGAAGCCTATGCGCACCACATCCAACGGCTGATGGTTACGGGAAATTTCGCCATGCTGGTCGGCGTCGATCCCAAAGTGGTGCATGAATGGTACCTAGCCGTCTATTTCGACGCTTTTGAATGGGTTGAGGCCCCTAATGTCATCGGGATGAGCCAATTTGCGGACGGTGGCCTGCTGGGTTCCAAGCCATATGCTGCAAGCGGGAACTACATCAACAAGATGTCCGATCACTGTGGCAAGTGTCACTACAATGTAAGGCAAAAGACTGGTGATGATGCTTGTCCGTTCAACGCTCTCTATTGGGATTTTCTGATCCGCAATGAAGACAAACTGCGCGTCAATCCGAGACTGGGGCAGGTCTTTCGAACGTGGGACAGGATGAGCGATGACAAGAAGGCGGCCTATCGCGCCAGCGCAGCCAGGGTCCTTGAGGCGCTCTAGCCGGGCGTGTCAAGTTCCCGCAAGATTTCAGGCAGCTTCTTTCGCAGCCCATAAAAGCCAGTTTTTGCATGCGGCCAATCTGGGGTCCCATCCGCTGCAATGATGCGAATTGCGTACTCCAGAGAGTTCTTCGCGCCTTCTTGCACGGCCGAGAGTTCTCGCCACCCGGTTCGGACAGGGTTTTGAAACCAGGTGCATTTTAAATTAAGTGAGCGCCTGGCTCATCTGATCGGTTCCTCGCGATAACATAATTTTCATCCATCAACGGCTTCCCAAGGGTCGAGTGTCTCTTAAGAATTAGTACGGAATGAGTACGGTGTACGATACAAGGCCTGCCAACATCGTACAAAGCCTGCAAAGTGGAAGCCTTTTTAGATCAAGAGTTTAGCCAAAGCCCGCCAGCTCCTTACAAACAGCTACAAACCGAGTTTGCCTAATTCGTAATGATGGGGTCGGGGGTTCGATTCCCTCTTGCGGCACCAGTTTCCCCCAAAGGGGGCCCCAAACAGCCCCGGGGTACCGGAAATCCAGCCAGCGTAGCGGTGCGTCAGCTGGTTTTGCACTCCATGCATATTCACCACACAGAGCCTTCAGCCAATCATTTCTACTTTCAAGCGCTGAGCCGACGCCAGTACAAACATATTTTCAGTCATGTCGAATGGCGGCAATGCGGACAAAGTTGCCCTTCGATTTTCAAATCAAACTTGTGCTGCCGACCCTGAGCAGACCTTTAAACACGCGAATTTGACTGCATTGCATTACCTAGAAGCCGACATTCACTGGTCTTGTTAACGCATCTGCACTCGTATGACGGCACAGTGAACTGTACACTGTAGGTGACAATGAGTTCATTTGACTTTTAATGGCTTTTCGGCACTTTGGGGTGCTTGAAATGGAGTTGTTCGTGAATCGTGCCATCAACATTGTGATGATTTTTGTCTGGCTGATTGCCCAGACTATGGTTGCGTCGCATGCACAGGCGCACGCCTCCATGAACCATGGCTCCATGATGGCACCAGTTCAGGCCTTGATGTCTGAAAGTCATGATCATGCTGGCCACAAGATGCATCAGTCATCTGCCGCGCAACACGATATGACCCATAAAACTGGCGACAGTTCATCAATGTCAGATGATTGCTGTGAGGTGCCTTGCCAGTTTGCACAAGCCTGCGAGCTTCAGGTATTCGGCACCATGCTGCCTGCTGCATCGCCTGCCTCTGTCTATTTGGCCACCGCCATTGCCTGGTCACCTGGCTCACAAAACCCACCGCCCAATCCCGCCATCTAGCACGTTCACGCCTGAATTGCGTCTATTGGCACCCATTTCAATTGGGTGTCAGTCATCGCGCAGCAGCCGTACGTGCACTTTGATCTTGTTTGCCGAAACGGGAAACAGGACAGATTTCATTTGAAATTCAGGTGTAGCAGGGGTGCCTTCGGGCAATCAAAAAAATGAAGAACAAGTTGATGTTGCTGGCAGTAGTGCTTGTGGCGACAGGGTGTGCAGCCCAGGCAGAGCCAGATCGTTTTGATGTGCTTTCGCACCGTGATCCGGTTGACCCGGAAAAGGAATCGAGCGGTGTGCACTATCACGGCGTGGTGGCTGGATATCATTCACGTACGGTTGTCGAACCTAAGCCTTGGACGGACACGGCTGTTGATGCTGAAAAGCCGGAGGGCAATTCACAATGACCCTCCCCATCATCAAGAATATCACTGTCGTATCGCTCGGGTTGCTCCTCACCGGATGCGCTACGCAAGCTGAAATCAACGCGTTCTCTGACCCAACGCGCGGCTTTGCCGAAATCGAGGACAAAACCCGTGAGACTATCAACAAGGATTCCGTATGGGTTCAGTCGCACCAGGAGGCGGGTGCCACAGCATCGCGCGTGCATCAGCTGATCCACAAGAAAACCATTGATGCAGAAACAGCCGTGCAGGTAGCGTTGCTCAGCAATAAAGGTCTGCAAGCGGCCTATGCTGATATTGGCATGTCTTCGGCTGACGTCTGGCAGGAAGCCCTTCCAGCAAACCCGAAGCTGACGATGTTTTTTGGCAAGATTGGTGTGGCCAGAACGATTGAGTCACTCATTACGACCAATATCGCCAGAGCGATGTCTCATAAGGATCGAGTGAGTGTGGCTGAGGCGAAATTACGCAAAGCGCAGTTGAAAGCGATAGAGGCTACCCTTCGCGTGGCGAATGATACACGGGTTGCGTGGATCAATTCTGTCTCGGCCTGGGAGCGGGCAGGCCATGTAAAACAAGCTATTGCCGCAGCAGATGCCGGGTCCGAGCTTGCAGCGCAGCTTGGTTCAACAGGTGCCATCCCCAAAGCTGAGCAAGCCCGCGAACATGTCAATTATGCCGAACTGACAGCCCAGCTCGCCAGTGCGCGGCTGGAAGCTCGCGAGGCCAAACAGGTGTTGACCCGGAAGATGGGAATTTGGGGCAACGAGACTGAGTTCTCCGTACCGAACAAGCTGCCTCCGCTGCCTGCACAGATTAACCGCAAACCCGGCATTGTTGCCGAGGCCCTGCGCAATCGAATCGACCTAATGATTGCTAAGGCTGATCTGGAGATCGTGGCGCGCAGCTATGGCCTGACACAGGCAACGCGATATGTCAGCGATCTCGACCTGTCCGGCGGCGTTGAGATAGAGCGCGGCGAAGACGGCGGGGATGAAGTCTCCGGCAACATTGAGTTCGACTTTGTGATTCCGATTTTTGACAGCGGTCAGGCCCGGCTGCGCAAGGCTGAACTGGCCTATATGCGGGCAGCCAATCTGGTGGCGGAACGCGCTGTGCAAATCAGGTCAGAGGCTCGAACAGCCTATGAAGCCTATCGTGGCCGATATGACATTGCCCGACATCATCTGGACGCAGTCGCACCTCTCAGAAAGGTGCTGCAGGAACAAGCGCTGCTGAACAACAACGGCATGATCACCAGCACGTTTGAACTGCTTCAGGATGTGCGCGCCAAGATCAACTCAGACCTCATGGCCGACAATGCGAAGCGCGATTTCTGGCTTGCTGAGGCTGGCCTCAAGTCCGTGGTCTATGGCGGTGGCGGCGCAGGTGGCGGCGGTGGCGACATGACGGTTCTCGCAGATGCCGGAGGCCCCGGTCACTGATGCAGGTCCACCTCGAACACAAGCAAGTTTTTATTTCACACAATCAGGAGTTTCAAAAATGACTGATCCGATTTCAAGAAGACAAGTCTTAGGTGCCGGTGCCGTTCTGGCAAGCACAGCTGTCTGGACACCAACAATGGCCAAGGGACTTCCCGAAGCCCAGTTGATGGACAATGCCACAACACAAAAGCCATTGGTGCCGACATCGGGTGTGGACTACCAGCCGGTGGTTACGCTGAATGGCTGGACATTGCCCCACCGCATGAACAACGGGGTCAAGGAGTTTCATCTCGTTGCAGAACCGGTGGAGCGCGAAATGGCGCCAGGCATGACTGCGAGGCTTTGGGGCTTTAATGGCCAGTCACCTGGCCCAACCATTGAAGCGGTAGAGGGCGACCGAATTCGCATCTTTGTGACCAACCGACTGCCTGAACACACTGCCGTTCATTGGCACGGCATCATCCTGCCGTCCGGCATGGATGGGGTGAATGGCCTGTCTCATCCTCCGATCAAACCGGGTAAGACATTTGTCTACGAGTTTGACCTGATTAAGAGCGGCACCTTTATGTACCACTCGCACGGCGATGAAATGGTGCAGATGGCCATGGGCATGATGGGCATGTTTGTTGTGCACCCCAAGGACCCCAAGTTCATGCGGGTCGACCGTGATTTCCTGATCATGTTGAACGCGTTTGATATCGCACCTGGCTCCTATGTGCCCAAGGTGATGACCATGACTGACTTCAATTTGTGGGCCTGGAACAGCCGAATATTTCCTGGCATTGACCCGTTGGTGATTGCCAAGAATGACCGCGTCAGGGTGCGGGTTGGCAACCTCACGATGACTAACCATCCGATACACATGCATGGTTATGATTTCGAGGTGACTTGCACAGACGGAGGCTGGGTGCCAAAGGAGGCACGCTGGCCGGAAGTCACCATCGACATTCCGGTAGGTGGCATGCGCGCCTATGAGTTTGACGCTGTGCATGAAGGCGACTGGGCAATCCATTGCCACAAGTCTCACCACACCATGAACGCCATGGGACACGACATTCCAACCCAGATCGGCACCAAGCTCGACATGCACCAGAAGAAGACCCGTCGTGTGCAGCCGGAATTCATGGCGATGGGATCAGAGGGGATGGCCGACATGGGTTCCATGGAAATGCCGCTGCCAGACAACACAATACCCATGATGACCGGGTGGGGGCCGTTTGGACCGCTGGAAATGGGCGGCATGTTCTCCGTCGTCATGGTGCGCGACGGATTGGCATCAGATGATTACAGCAATCCTGGCTGGTTCCAGCATCCCGAAGGAACCGTGGCCTATGAGTGGAAAGGTGAACTTCCAAAGGCCTCGCGCGCCAAGGACGCAACAACCATGACGCCGAAAAAGCAGGCTAGCCTCAAGCCTGACAATGGCTAGGCCTTTGGCACCAAAACACGAGCTTCAAACAAGGAGAAATTGAGTGAAGAAAATCATCATTGCAGCAGGGGCCCTGGTCGCAGTTGTAGGCATTGGTTACGTCGCCATAACCCAAATGCTTGGCCACATGGACGGTCATACTGACAGCCATGCAGCAGGTGAAGGCATGGCTGTGGGGCTGGCAGGCACGGCGGAGCAGGCAACCCGAACCATCGAAATCACCATGTTGGAAAAGGATGATGGCTCCATGGGGTTTGAACCTGCCGCCATGACCATGATCAAGGGAGAAACTGTGCGGCTTTCTTTTTCTAACAAGGGGAAAACCGTCCATGAGTTTGTCATGGACGGGCATGAAGCCATCATGGAACACAAGAAGATGATGGAAAAATTTCCGGGTATGGAGCACGCCGACCCTAACACCATTCGCCTGGAACCAGGAAAGTCTGGGGAAATCATCTGGACGTTCGCAAACACCGGCAAATTTGAATTTGCCTGCCTGATACCCGGTCACCTTGATGCGGGCATGAAGGGTGACATCACCGTTGAAGAAAAAACTGCATCCAACTGATCAAAAACAAAAGGAAGATATCAAATGAAAATAACACATACACTGGCAGCAATGGCTGCTATCGCGTTCTCATTCACCGCAGCCGTTGCCGAGGAGGTCACCTGGACAAAAGGCGAAGTCCAGAAAGTGGACATGGCACAAAGCAAGGTGACCGTAAAGCATGAGGATATCAAGAACCTCGACATGCCGTCCATGACAATGGTGTTCTTTGCGCCTGACAAGGCCACGATTGAAGGCCTCAAAGCCGGGGACAAGAAAGAGTTTGAATTTGGCGACATGAATGGCCGGATGATCGTCAAGCAGGTCAAGTAACTCTGAAGCGCAAAAGGTGTTCATGGGGTCTGTCAGGCCGCCATGGACGCCGTTCACTGCCATCAACTTCCAACTATCTAGGATAACGCCACATGAAATCTCTGAAACTGAAAATTGCTGCAGCCATCGCCATGGCGGGCTTGTCGGGCATGGCTGTTGCCCATGATGGCGCAACAGGCGTGGTCATGCAGCGCATGGAAGCTATGAAGGAAATTGGCGACAGCATGAAATCCATTGCAGCCATGGTGAAAGGTGAAGCCGCATTCGATTCAGCAAAAGTGCAAAGCCTGGCTGACATCATGGCAAACCACGCCAAGCACATGCCACATATGTTCCCCGAAGGATCGCTGGATAAGCCAACCGAGGCCTTGCCTGTCATCTGGGTAAAGTGGGATCAGTTTACCGAGATCGCTGCCAAGATGAACACTGATGCACTTGCCCTGGCCGAAGCGGGCAAGACGGCAACGTCTGCTAGGGACATCCTGCCTCAGTTGGGTGAGGTGGGCAAAAGCTGCAAGGCCTGTCACCAGGATTTCAGGTTAGCGAAATGAATGGCTTGTCTCACACCATTGTTTGATCGCGTTTAACTGTATCGCGGCAAGTATTGAAGTTGATCTCTGGCCAGACATCAGCATTGCATTGCTTGACGCTGAGACCTCGAGAAATCTCCTCGCGCTCACTCAGGCTTAGAGCTTGCTTCGCGCGCCTGCGATCCGGCGGCCGGATGCCGCCAGTAGGAGAGATCACCGAAATCACCAATGACGAATGCCGGTCAAACGCGCGGCCAATCGAGTTCATCGACTCTCCGCGTTGCCAGCGATCCCAGATCTCGGCAGGTTGCTCTGCGGTATAACGAATACGACGACGACACTTCATGACAAACACTCCATCTTTGTTCAAAGATTAAAGTGTTGCTTCCACCTGTTGAGCCCGCCACCTATTGCAGACGCTTCGCAACCTTTCCCAAATGGTAACCAACTGGCTGTTTGTGACTGCAAACTGATTGGCACATCGCTTGCACCAGTTCACTGAAATGACGTGGACGGGGCAGAAAATGGCCAGCGACTTGTATCAAAACGAGCAAAAGACAACGCCAGCGCTGGCGCGACTATGTCTCGCGTTGTTTGTGTCGCTTGTTACATTGTCGGTCATTGCTGGCGATGCGCTGGCCCACAATGTCACCGAAGGCGACAAGGGATATATTCAGGAAATCGTAGGCCCGCATCTGGTGCCTTTCCTGTATCTGGGAGCCAAGCACATGGTCACCGGATACGATCACCTGCTGTTCCTACTCGGTGTGATTTTCTTTCTCTACCGCCTCAAGCACGTGGCGGTCTATGTCAGCCTGTTCGCGCTCGGGCATTCGATCACGATGATCTCAGGCGTGTATTTTGGCTGGCAGATCAATGCCCACCTGATTGATGCCGTCATCGGATTGTCCGTGGTTTACAAGGCGCTGGATAATCTCGGTGCGTTCCAGCGCTGGTTCGGCTTTCAGCCCGACACCAAACTGGCAACCTTGATATTCGGCCTGTTCCATGGCTTCGGGCTTGCCACCAAGATACTCGACTACGACATCGCACCCTATGGCCTGTTGCCAAATCTGCTGGCCTTTAATGTCGGGGTTGAACTCGGGCAAATCTCGGCCCTTGCGGTGATGCTGATCATTATGGGGTACTGGCGGCGCACAACCACGTTCACCAAACATGCATATACGGCCAACGTTGTCATCATGACGGCTGGGTTCATGCTCGTCGGATACCAGCTGACCGGATACGCAATCACCTAATCCTATCGGAGGTAAAACCATGTATAATACACCCGTTCCGCCAAAATCTGAGTTGCCGACATCTGCCCAACTCCTTAAATCGACACTGATTGCCGCCGGGGTGGCGGCGACACTGCTTGTAACCGTTGTTCTGCCGTCGGAGTACAATATTGACCCGACCGGCGTCGGCAAGGTGCTGGGCCTGAAGCAAATGGGCGAGATCAAGACACAGCTCGCCGAAGAAGCCGAAGCCGACCGACTGCGCAGCTCCACGTTGCCGGCCAAGGCAAAACCAGCCGCAACCGGTAGGCAGTCAACTTCCTTCGGCCAGTTCTTTGCTTCGCTCATAGCAACCCCTGCCTACGCACATGACGGGCAGGATCAGTATGATCCGCAAACAGATGAAACATCAGTCACGCTTGTTGCTGGTGAAGGCATGGAGGTCAAACTTGAAATGCATAAGGGCGATGTAGTGGAGTTTGATTGGACAGCCAATGGAGCCTTGGTCAATTTCAACCACCATGGCGAAGCCGAGAGCGATTCAGTGGTGTATGAAGAAGGCCGCGCTGTTGCGGAGAAAAAAGGGCGGTTCCAAGCACAGTTCGATGGTGAACACGGTTGGTGGTGGCGCAACAGGACGGCCGGTAATGTAACAATTGTCCTGCGTACCAGTGGCAAATATGGTGACATCAAGCAATATCGCTAGCCCTCGACTGCGCTTGTCAGATAATTTCCACATGCCGCGTTTATGTTAGTAGCTGCCGCATTGACGGCATGCGGAGTCGTCTTGGCCGGCGTATGCTTTCGATAGAAAGGTTTTTGTGCGTCAGACCAGTCTCTCACAATAACTATTGACCCAGACGGGCGTTTGCCGGGTATTCTATAGGTGCTCTTGGTCGGTAGATGCGGTAATTAGTGTAGACTTCTGCGCGATAACCAGGTCGCCGTTTTGCAAATACCCGGTACAGGCAGAAAGAATGTGCTGCACAATCTTTTCCATGACAGAAAGCCCCGATTTTTCGACCATCGAGCCGAGAGGGCTTCCAAGGATATCTTCACGTATTCCCATCGCAGCATCCGGGATAACTGTTTCAATTCTCACCGTTTCTACTGCCACATCTTTGAAGCCAAGTCGCGCCAACAATTGTGGCACACGAGGTTCTGCCGGATATGAAAACGGCGCAAGCGCCATGTCGCCTGCCTCATCACTTACGTACTTCTTCATGGCTGCCGATTGAGCGAGAAAATACTCATTCGCTGGCTCCCAAACCGTTAGCAATAGTTTGCCATCTGCTGAGAGAACTCTGCGCATTTCCTCCAGGACTGCAAAATCGTCAGGAAAGTACTGGAGCCCCTGCTGACAAAAAACGTGGGTAAATGAATGCGATGGAACGGGGATGTTTGCTGCTTCGGAGAGATACCAGTCAAATTGCCCAGGTAGGTTACAAGTCAGGGCTTGCGCCTTCATCAACATCATATCGTTAACATCGACGCTTGAGATTTCCACACTTGGCCCACAATGTTCTCTAATTGTGCGGGCTACAATGCCTGTACCACACGCAACATCAAGCACCCTGTCGCCCTCGGCGATCTCAATCTTCTCCAAAGAGATTTTCGCCAGTGGGGCGAATATTGAGCTGACTTTTTGCGCTTCATAGATGTCCACGGCGCGCACCGCTAATTCATAGTGGTTAGGCATGAGCTACCTCATTGGTGCATAACGGCACGTTTTTTTTTCCGGTTAAAATCGCAGGGCGACACACAAGGTGAATTCCTGGTATTTTGCAAACTCCATTCACTGCTTCGCACTTTGATGGTGCCCTTGTTTCATCAAACAAGGGCACTCAATGCTTGATCAATTTGGACGCACTATTTCGCTGTAAGATCCCTTGACCAATAGCGTAACTGTCACGTCCTGTTTGTCGCGATTGCGCCAAAACCAGCCATGATTTCCAGTGAAGGCTGCCTTCAACAAACCTTCCTGGCCAGGTACAGCGCGTCCCTTTTCATAACTGATATTCTGGCCGCCCCCGTCACCGTGAAGATCGAAGTTCACCACTCCATTCTTCGCGACCCAGCGGTACTCCGCCTCTGCGTCCTTTTCCATGACCAGTTTGATCTCGATACCCTCTCCGGGAGTAAGAGTGAAACTGACTTCGTCAGTCCAATTCTCACCATTGGACTGTGCATGTGCAGGGCTAAAAATAAGACCCAGGAAATGGTTCAGAAGGCTGCTCGACTTATCTTCGACAGGTGGGTTTTGTTTCTTTTCAAGTTGACGATCTGCTTCAGCTTCAGCCGCCAGTTGTTGCTTGATCTCGCCCATTTCCGCCAGGTTCAGCATCTTGCCAACGCCTGTTGGATCAATGGCATATTCGGACGGCAGTACGATGGTAACCAGTATGACAATCGCAGAAGCGATAGCGATAATGGTTGATTTGATGAGTTGAGCCGAAGATGGCAGCTCGGCACGCGTAGGGATACCAGCACTGTAGAGTGGAGGTGTGAATGTTCAGTTATGATGACTGATGTTCATTCGCCTTGTCCAAACTAATTGATACAGTCCCGCCATGGGGTGGGTTGAGCCAAACTCGCCAGCAATTGTACTCCTGCTTCCGGATTTCCACGGAACTGCAGTACCCAGTCTGTCCCAACATGCAGAAACGCGATATAATGAGCCGCCATTATTCATGACGAAGGGATAATTTATGAAACAGGATCAGGAGAAGCTCAAGGCGATCGTAATGGATCTGGTTCAAAATTATGGAGTGGAAAAGATAGAGGTCTCAACGGAACCCCAGGTGCTTGATAAAAAGGCGTCCGCCTACACCACGCATAAGTCCGATGATAAGTGTGAATGGGTTGAAGAAACAGGAGATGGCGGCACGACTATCTGGCGTTGCAGGCAGACTGCTGGCGAGACCTGTGACAAGGGAAGCTGCAAATCAACAGTCGTAACAAGCGTCGTCAATGGGGTGAGAAAGACCGTGAGCTATTGCTCTTGCGGGTAAGCTAAAAGCCACCCTGATCGACCGAGTTGCAATGCGAGTATCAGCAATGCCAGCAATGCCAGCAGCGCCTGTCCAATGGCAACGCACCAGGATCACGTAAACACCACAGCATGATATATGTTGTAGAAAGTGACGGCCAGAAATCCTGCACAAACCAGAGCGAAAAAAATCGCCATCACATAAATCGACAGGCTGGCGGCAACGACTGCGCCGAATGCGAAAAAGGCTGCCCCAAGAGCTTCAACTACCATTGGCGGGTTCAATGCCAGCCTGGCATAGTCAAGCTTGCTCGACCATCCATCTGACCTGTCGACGATATTGAGTTTGGGAGTCCTTACAAAAGGTGTCTTGACACCCATCAGCCCTTCAATCGTGCCTAGCGCGAGCATTGGTGACAGGCCAATATAGATCGCCATGAAACCGAAGAACTTGCCGAAAAATCCCCCGACATCCCATATCGAACTGACGGTATGCCTGCTGCTGTAGGCCGTCCAGTATGAGTACAGGAGCGCCAGCAAGCCCACGGCGAAGATAGCCGCAATGTTCACATACTGCGTTTTTGAAAGTTCCTCGCCGAAGAAGTAGACAATAACCACGCTCGAGAACGAGCAGAAGGCAATGCATAACGGCATGATGCAGCCCAGGAGATGAATAGCGGCATGGAACTTCGTGGGCCACGGCAACGGCGATGCGAAGACCCTGGCCAGATTCTTTCGTGAGCATTCGGCGGCCCCCTTGGTCCATCGATACTGCTGCGATTTGATCGCTCCGATGGTTACCGGGAGTTCGGCCGGTGCAATAATATCCTCGGCAAATCTCAGTGACCAGCCTTTCAGCTGGGCCCGATAGCTCAGGTCGAGGTCTTCGGTTAGCGTATCTGCTTCCCATCCACCTGCATCATCTATGGCAGCTTTCCTCCACACGCCAGCAGTCCCATTGAAATTAATGAAATACCCGGCGGCAAACCTGCCACCTTGCTCCACGGAGAAATGAGCGTCCAGGGCAAAGCCAAGCAACATGGCAAGTGGAGAATAGTCCTCATTGAGGTGCGCCCACCGGGCCTGCACCATGGCAGTTTCCTTATCCGCGAAGTACGGTATCGTCTGAAGCAGAAAATCGGGCAAGGGCACGAAGTCAGCGTCAAAGATCGCAATGAATTCCCCCCTGGCGAGATCCTTGCCGTGCTTCAACGCACCCGCCTTGAACCCCTTCCGGTCATTTCGTTGAACGTGGGTTACATTGAACCCCCGGGTGCCAAGCCTGGACATTTCACGCCGGATGATCTCGGTGGTATCATCCGTGGAGTCGTCCAGGACCTGAATCTCGAAACGGTCCTTTGGATAGTCGAAACGCGACACCGCGCCGATCAGGCGTTCAATGACATACCGTTCATTGTAGACGGGTAGCTGGACCGTCACGAATGGCAGCGCTTCAGGACCGAAATTCGGCGGAGGCAGTGACTGTTTGCCGTGCTTGTACAGCCAGGCAAGACGCGCATGGGCCAGGCCATAGATGGTCGTAAACAGTAGCGCCAGGACATAAAGGCTCAGGAGGATTATTTTTAGAGCTAGCAAGAGACCAAGGTCCTATCGCAGGTGAAAATGATGGATGGCCGGATCGCGGGTGATCGAAGCCCTATTGGATTTTCAGAACAGTTTGTTGACGCGACTGCCGCGACTGCAGGAATGCCCATAACATAGATAGAGCAAAGAAGGTAATCGCAATGGGCACGGTTCTGAAGGTAAATGGTGCATGAGCGATTGTGTGTGTTGCCTTGGCTTCCAGCAACACAACAGGCAGGAGCGCACAAAGCCCGAAGGCAAGGACAACTGGCCAGCGTCCCTTCAGTAGCAGCAACACCGCCAGGCCAACTCCTGCGCAGATAAATACCGGAAGTATTAAATTGTTGAACCCAATTTGCCAGCTGACGCGGGCAAGCGTCAGCATGCTCTCGAACGGCACGTACGGCTGATCGCCACCGGCTATCCACCGGGCAATATCTGCGCGTGGCAACCATGGAACAGGAGCGAAAATTGCTCGTCCGGCGTAGACGAGAAGCCATTTGGATAACCACATGGCCACATAACCGCAAATCACCACGATCTGCCCTGCCAGGAGTTGACCGATTGTGCGGTAAATAGCATCCTGGCGGCGCAGGGAGGCCACCGTAAGTGTTGTGCCGACAATGAGCAGCAACAGATCAGGGTTATAGAGAAAGTCAAAGAAGTTGTAGATTGCACCCGCAACCCAGCACCATGGAACGATTTCTGCAAAACTGCCGGTTTCAGCCCGGCGTGCGATTCCGGCGGTGACGAGGAACATCACCGAAAGCGAAACGGCATGTGTCGGCGTTATGTACACGTTGGCGATATCGGTTGTAAGCAGGATCATCCCGCCGAGGCCGGTTGCAATCACGTATCCAAAGAGCCTCGCGTGCACAAGGATCCAGATTCCAAGCGACAGCATGACGGTTCCCAGGCAGATCCACTTTAGCGTCTCGAACGAAACGAACGACAGGAAAGTCTGGTTGAAAATCCGGTAACCATGCCAATAGCGCGAATAGGGGAACCATTTGACCTTTTCTCCGGTCAGATACGCTGCCAGGCTATCGCAAATCGACCGGGGAGGTTGCCAGAGAATGGCGTTGGAGTAAAGCGAGGACAAGACATCGGCATGGCTGTCTCTGACCGAAATTGACAGGCCGATGCATTCACTGAAATTGCTGTGATTGGCGCCATATCGACGATGGACATCTGTGCTGAGCGACCCGGATGTTACCGCTTCGCGGACAGCTTCGGTAGTGTGATCCCTGTTTTGTGCAAAGTCGCTCGCAACGAGGCTGCCTGCGCCCACGACGACAATCAGAACAAGCAACAGCAGACCTTGCCCTGCTGCCCCTAACCACTTCCAAACAATCACTAATTCATCTTTCATATACATAAAAGTTGCCAACATTCAGCGTGCAGCCCGGTGGCATGGCTTAGCGATCAGTATGAGTGATTCCTGAGATAAAGCACATATCGCGCGCTCGCAAAATTCCAGAACAGGGCAACGAAGGACCCGATCGCGAATGCCAGCAGGATGCTCATCCGGTCTGTACCGAGTATCCACAGCGCGACGATGTAGAGGCTGAAGTTGCAGGCCAGCCCCAGCAACTGGGTTATGAAGTAGAGATTGAATTGCCTTGCGGCCGAGGCCTGGGCCGGTCGTCTGAACGTCCAGTTCCCGTTGAGACTCCATGTTGCCGCGACGGCTATGGGGAAGGACAACATGCGCGCATAAAGGGGATGCATGCCATGTGAGACCAGCAGCCATAGCAGTCCACCATCAATTAAAAATCCGACCGACCCCACTGCACAAAATCGCAGGAACTGAATGGCAAGCTGTCGTGTCACTGCCGTCGCGTCGATCTGGCAATTGGCTGGAATTGGAGATATGCCAGTCGCCGTGCCTCTCGTCTTGCGTACGCAACAGAGTCAAGGATCAGTCCGGCAATGAAAATCAGGATCGCTGCAAGCATGATCGTAGCCGCGAGGAGAGCCGTTGGAAGGCGCGGAACCAGGCCGGTTTCCAGGTACTCGCTGACCACGGGATAGCCGAACACCAGCGACAGCACTGCAAGAGCTATCGCCACGACACCCAGCAGTTGAAACGGGCGTTCCTCCTTCGCCAGAAGGATGATCTTGAGCAGTATTCTCAAGCCATCCTGAATGGTGCTGAGCTTGCTGACAGATCCCGTTGGCCGGCCTACATATGCGGTTTCAAAATCCGCGGTCAGCATTCGCAGTTCAATGGCATGTATCAACATTTCCGGCTCTATTTCAAAGCCTCGCGCCAATGCCGGAAAACTCTTCACATACCGCCTCGACAGGACCCGGTATCCTGACAGCATATCCGCAGTTACGTTACCAAAGATCGCCGAGACAAGGCGCGTCAGCAATCGATTTCCGATTCTGTGGCCTGCTCTGTAGGCACTATCCTGGCCGGATTTGCGGATGCCTATCACCATGTCCAGCGAACCATGCAGCAAAAGCTCAACCATTGCCGGTGCAGCAGACACATCATACGTCTGATCGCCGTCGATCAGGATAAAGATGTCGGCATCAACATCAGAGAACAACCGGCGAAGGGCGTTGCCTTTCCCCAAGCGTTGCTCACGGAGCACGGTTGCTCCAGCGGCCATTGCTGTCTGCCCGGTGCGGTCAGTCGAGGCATTGTCACAAACATAGATTTGAGCACCCGGTATCGTGCGCGCGAATTCCGCAACAACGGTGCCGACCGTGTTTTCCTCATTGTGACAGGGAATGAGGACTGCAACTGTCAGGTCTTTCGCCGTTGGAGGTTTCACATCACACCTGCCATCTGTTGCCGAACGCCGGACCTCGGGTGCCGGCTAACGCCAGCCCAAGGCTCAATCCAGGTTCTTTAGACCATTGGGCGTCGAACGTCACCTTCAAAACCCTCCCGGGGCGTGGGCAATTCAGCACTCAAATGAAGTAAATCTAACGCCGAAGTTCAATCAGCGTTGAGACAAAGGCTGTCAGAGCAAGCTGAAACCCGAGCGTCAGCATCGTGGTCGACAAAACCAGGGGTCTTAGAATTGGCAGGTTGTCAAGATGGCCGAAGTCCGTTGCCATCCATTGATAGATACACCATCCAAACACGAAAAGTCCGGATACAATCAGGATGCCTGCAAGGATCAGGGCATTCTCCAGCGACCAGGCGTCCAGCAACCGCTTCGCTTTGCGTGGTGGTGGCAACAGTTCATGAACGGTCGCAAACTTCCGGGCCATGATCCCAAGGCTCAAGGCCTGGACGCCGGCGACCAGGAGAAATGCAGAACTCACGAATGTATGAGTGCTCAGAGTAATCCTCCCAAAGCTGATGTCGCTGCTGTAAAGCACCAGAAACAAAAACGCGCTAAGGGCAATGAGCAGGAGGCCGGGATAAATGAAGAGCCAGCGTGGACTGCTGAGCAACAGGAAGATCAGGTGTCTCCAGCCGTCTTTCCAGGTTCTCAGGTGAGGACGCCTTGACCGGCCGTCCGGGTGCAGTGTTGTTGGCACTTCCTCGATTCTGTAGCCGGCAAGAACCGCCTTGACGATCATTTCGGAGGCAAACTCCATTCCCGTAGATCTCAGCCGGAGTTGCCGCATGCGAACTGTATTGACCCCCCTCAGGCCACAATGAAAATCATAAAGAGGTACACCAAAGAACAGCCGGCCCAGAAAACTCAGTAGCGGGGTGCCAAGATACCTGTGCAGGGCAGGCATTGCCCCTGGAGCTATCCCACCCTTGAATCTGTTGCCAACAACCAGGTCCGCGCCGGATCTGAGGCGATCAACAAACGGGCCAAGGCTGGTGAAATCATAAGAGGCATCGGCGTCCCCCATGATAACATACTTGCCCCTGGCTGCGTCAATTCCTCCAAGGAGAGCTCCGCCATAGCCACGCTCAGGGATTTCAACTACCCGGGCTCCGGCCCGCTTGGCAATTTTCTGCGACCCGTCTGTCGAACCATTGTCCGCAATCAGCACCTCGCCTGAAATACCGCTCTCCTGCAGAAAGCGTGACGCGGCGCGAATACACGTTTCCAGTGTTTCCGCCTCATCAAGACAAGGCATCAGGATAGTGAGTTCCATCTGGATCGCGTCATCCGTTCAGTTCAAAGGTTGCTCCGACCCGGGGTTTGCCGGCGGCAGATTGGATCAAGTTATGCGGCCATGACAGGTTCGTCCAGCATTGCGTAGAAGCGTTTCACAGCCCCGGCTGGCGGAATATCGCCGATGGGTCCCACCAGACAGTCCTGCGCATCAAGATTTCTGTTTGGGAAATAATAGACACACACGGTTACACGGGCATGAACCGCTCCGCGAAAGTCCAAAGTATGAAAACCTGGCAATCAGTGCTTGGCGCTGTATCGGGCTTGAGCAGGCGGGTTAAAGCGCTTTAGGATATTGACCCCAAGCTACTTCCAGAACACGGGAGTTTTGTTCAGGCTTCTCCACAAATCCTGCGCGTGCGTCCAGCCGAGTTCCGCTTTGGTTGAACTTGCGCCGAGTATCCATCCGATTGCGCGTTGGATATCCATGGTGTCTGTCCCGGCAACAGTGCCTTCAGGAAGCTTCGACTTGACCATGGCGGTATCGTTCAGGTCACCAAACAGGACTTGCAGTTTCTTCAGACGTTTCAGGAACGGTTTCTGTTTCCCGACCGGATAAAGTGGCCCCATGAACTCAACCGCATAACGCAGGCTTTTCAGCTCTTTACGCAACTCGTGACGCTCTTCAACAGACAGTTCCTGAATATTCCGTGCCCGTTTTCGGACCTTTGCCCAACGCTTGTTCAAGGCCTTTGCAGCCAGCTTTCCAACCGGAATGGCAAGCCTGCTGGACCGATTTTTCTTATCGCGGACCCGCCAGCCGCGGGTTTCGGTAAAGCGCATCAGGTTAAACAGAAAAACCTGAACCCGGTTTGACCTCAGGGTCTCCCGCAGGTCTTCACGAGCACGGCCAGCCTGGTCCTCGAGCAACCCGCCAAGCGATGCAAAGCCTGGTTCGAAAGGGCAGGCCTTGGCTGCCGGTAAAACGAGATCGTGCAGCATGACGTCCAGGTCGCGAAGCTTGCCAACCTCCTGACCCAGCCATTTGGCTTCCTGCCCGAGATACGTTGCTGCCGGACAAGCGATGGCTTTCCTGAAGACCTGCAGGGCGCTGCGCAACCGGCGCAGGCCAATCCGCAACTGATGGGGTCCCTCGGATACAGGCAGCTGCAGTGTGGCGTTGATATTGTCGGCAATCTGTCCGGCGCATTCCCGCAGAACCTTCTGGGCCGCCCGCCCGGCCGACCCGGATCTGGCAATGGAAACCGTCCTGGCGGTTCGAGGCGCCGGTGCCGGTTCAACCTTACCCGTTTCGGCCAGCAGATAGCCACGCTCGGCCTTGCTCATTCTGGAGAACGTCACTCCCCCGTCTGGCAACAGTATCCGGGCAATATCAAACAGGCCGCCAGGCGCACCTTCCTGATATTCCAGTTCCAGCTCGAATAATTTGCCGGACTGTTCGTCAGCCCTGATCTCCACCACATCAACTGCCAGCAGTGCACGTGTTCCGGATTCTGACCTGACTTCCCCTTCGGCCCGTTTCACCAGGGTCTCGCAAACCGGTATTAGCGGGGCACCCCTGACAAGCCTGCCTACCTTGTTGCGCAATTTCTCATCACTGATCGCGGCAACTTCCAGCCGCCCGTCCGGTGCGGTAGTTTCAAACTCGGTGACCTTCGAGATCCCCCCGTTCAATGATGCACCGGCTTTTACTGTCTGAAGCCAGCGCCGGCCATCACGGCGCAGGCGTAATGAGATTCCCTTCCGGTGCAGTGAATGATCGGGCGTGTCTACATAGGTGCTTTTGATCTTCCGGGCCCGTGGACGAACACTGGCCAGGTGAACCTGCAGCGCCCGGTTCCAGATCTCCCTGGCCGCTGCTTCGTCAATCAGCAATTTCAGCTCGAGTTCCTGCATCTGGTGAGCTTGTCATGCCTTGGCAGCACAACGCAATCTTATCCGTTTCGTCATGCGATGGATAACTTCCATGCCAGACCGGTCAGATCGCAGGACCTCTGCTTGTATCAAGCTATTATCTGTGAGGTTGCCTGAAACATCGTTACTGATCCACTGGTTCTGCAACTACGCATCGATTTCTTCGGCGACGAGTTTAAAACTGCCAACCCGGAAGTGGTCGGTCAGCCACAAGGCCAGCCGCTCATATGTTGTAAGGTGGTTGCGTGCCTCGATGACCTGCCTTGCGAGAGCCGGCTCGTTGGTGATCAGGCCGTCGACACCCATTGACATCATCCGCGACATGGTCATGGGATCATCTACGGTCCAGACATAGATTTGCTTGCCCTGACCATGAGCCCGCCTGATCAGTTGTAGTGAAGCCTGGCCGGTGTTCACCGCCAGGAAGTCAGCATGCAGGCCAGCAAGATTGCCGACAGCGGTTGCCGCGAGCACGCCGTAACGCCAATTGGGTCGAAGCGCCTGCATCTTGCGGATACGGTCATACTTGAGTGACATCACGGCCACGTCGCTTACCATTCCAACTTCTTCGACAACACCGATGACGCGCGATTCCAGATCGAGATCGTGACCATAATATTTGAGTTCGATGATAACACTGCCGCGGCCCTTCACCGCCTCCAGTGCCTGGCGCAGGGTGGGTGTGCGTTCGCCCGAATAGGAAACATCGAACCAGCTACCAATATCGATGCTGGCGAGATCGGCCTTGGTCGCGTTCCATACCTTCAGATCAACGCCGGCAACTTTCATGAAATCGCTATCATGAGCAACGACAACAGTATTGTCGCCACTCTCCTGCACGTCAATCTCGACCCAGTCGGCACGGTCCTCTACCGCCTTTCTGATGGCCGAAATTGTGTTTTCCGGGCGACTGCCGGCAGCACCGCGGTGCGCGATAATCTCGACCGTCTGCGTGGCTGTGATATGTTCCAGCAGCCTTCCACTCGCATATAGGCCGCCGAAAACCACCGCCACGGCAACGGCAATGAGGGCCGCGGCCGGTATCGCTGCGCCGGAAGGCTGACCATCCGCATCGCAGGCATCCGCCCTTGCATGGAAATCGCCTGGCGAAACCAGAATATAACAGCGGTACAAGAGCGCCGTGAGTGCGCCGTTCGAAAGCGCTGACGTGGTCGCATTTGCAAAAGCCCAAAGCAAAAGCAGACCGATCATGGCGGCCGCAACCGCACCCAGATTGACGCCGAACAAGCCGGGCGCCAGATTGATCAGCATGCCGGCGAAAGCTGCAACAGCCACCCCTATCAGGACCCGCACGACCAACCAGACAGCAAGTGTAATGACCAGCCGCGCCTTGTTTCCAGACAGTCTCTGCGCGCTGCTTGCAAATGCCTTTCGGGGCGGCATCGCTTCGAACAGTACAAGGTGGAGGGCAACAGCCCAGCTTGAAAGCAGCCGGACGAGCACGACAATCATGGCCACCGCGATAACGGCGATGATTGTTACGGCCAGCACAAACGTCGGCGGCCAAAAAGTCAGGTAGTAGTTGATGTCGTATTGCGTTGTCGCATATGCCGCAATGATTGCGGCGGCGGCAAGGAAAGGTGCGACAAGGAGCAGGATACGCAGGATAAGATGCAGGCTGAAACCCAGCAGCGCAATTAAATGGGAAGTGACGCAGCGTAGGCCATGCCCCAGCACAGCGGCCGCGGTCCTGCGACCTGTACGCAGTATGCTGGTCATCAGGGCGACATCCAGTACCGCCGCGCCAATGAAGAGGCAGGAAACGGCCAGCGCGGCGGCCAGGCCGGCCGGTGTGAGCAGGAAATAGGCGATGTCCTGATCAGTCAACGCGCTTTGGCCGCTGGTTGCGATCGCCAACGAAAGGAGGAGGCTGGCAACCGGTGTGATGATCGCCAGCACAAGCATTCGAGCCAGCAGATGTGCTAGCAGGAACGGCCATCTGAATTGCCAGGCTACACGAAAGCCCGCAATAACCTCACTTGCTGACTCTCCGGTCTTCAGGTTCCTAGCGAATGACATCAACACCAAGCATGCTAGCTCGCCAACTTTTCAGGGTTTTACTCCCACCAGAGACACCGTACCCGTCATTTGGGACAATAGCCATTGGCTTTCCAAAGCCTGATGTCCCCGAGAGGCGCAAAACAAACTCTATACGGGTACTGTGAGGACTCCTGCTCGTGACGCGAAACAGGGGCGGTTTTTGACTGATTCAATGGAAAACCATACTGATCTAGCGTCGCGCCCGCGTATCCAGCCACAACATCACAAGGCCCGCAAGCGCCACGACGCTGCCGCCCGTTACGGTATAGGTATCCGGAAGTTCGACAAACACGAAGAAGCCATAAAGGGTTGCCCATAGCATGGCTGAATACTCGAACGGCGCGACAAAGCTTGCCTCGCCCAGCCGGTATGCAGTGGCAAACAGCACCATGGCGGCAGCTGACAGAAAACCGGTGGATGCCATCAGCGCAAAGTCGACTGGCGGTGGCATCTGCCAGTTGCGGGTGAGAAATGCAATGGAAGGATGCAGGCCTTCAGGATTGTCGAAGCCTGAGAACACAACCGCAAGAATGAGGGCGAGCACAAGGTAGAATGCATTCCCCCAGAAAGCCAGAATGGCAGAAGGAACCTGGCCGGTGAGGGATCGGGTGATCAGCTGGCTGCAGCCATAACCGAACGCCGAGTACAGCGCGAGCAGGGCGGCAGGTTCAAACACCGTGCTGCCTGGGCGGATCATGATCAGCACACCGGTAAAACCTGCAGCAATCAGCAGCCACCGGTAGGCCGGCACCAGTTCGCCCAGCACAGGGCCAGCAAGCGCTGCCACGAACAGCGGCATGGTGAAGTATATGGCAACGCCGCTCGCCAGCGGCAATGTTGCCACTGCCATGGAGAAACCCAGATAGGCGGACGCCATGATCAGGCCACGCAGGCAAACCAGTTTCCAAAGGGAGCGGGGTACCGAAAACCTTCCCTCCCGCCACAAAACGTATATGGCAAGCAGTGGCAGCGCCACTCCGGCGCGGAACGCCAGAAGCTGATGAACCGGATAGCCGGCTGACAGGAACTTCACGATGGCATCAATGGAGGAGGCCAACGCTATTGCCCCGCACAGCGCCATCACAGCCAGCCCGGGATTGTCTGAACGCGGCGCATTGTCGAGTGCGAGCCGGCTGGACGAGCGCATGGATGGATAGACCTTGCCACAGGGGGAGAAGATTTGGAAAGCCGATGGTGCCCGCAACCGGCTGGCCGGGCAAGCATTGAATTACTGCAGCCGCATGCCTGTTGCAGGAGGGCTTCTGCGGCCCTGAAATCAGGAATTGCCGGATCGCCTGCCCCGGTCGCCGGCAATGACAGAAAGCCGTGCATCCTGCAGCAAACGGGTGCTTGTAACACCCCGGATCCACCGCCTAGAATAATCCCAGGGATGAATCAGGTGTTCCGTTGACCCAATCCGTCTTCCGTTCGAAAACGTCTGGCAACACACAACGGCAGGCCCGCAATCGATGATGCGTGAACCACAACAGATAGATCTCCTGATTGGCGCCGATTTCCTGTATCCGATGCGGGCGGACGGCGACATCGTGTTGGGTGGCGAGGTCGCGGTAAGCGCGGGTAATATCGTTTATGCCGGTCCCTGCAGGGAGGCGGGTTTCTGGGCGCCGGAACGGAAAATTTCAGGGTCAGGGAAAGCTGTGCTGCCCGGTTTCGTCAATTGCCATAGCCATACCGGTTCAATCCTCTTCCGCAGCCAGAGCGACGATGGCGCCGGCGGCGCCGCACTCTACCAGGTTGCCTTCAGAGGAGAAAGGCACATCACCCCGGAGCAATGGCGCGACCTTGCCGTGGTCGGCACCTTCGACATGATCAAGGCTGGCATAACCACCATAAATGATATCTGGTACGAGCCCGAAGCCCTGGTGGAATCCTGCCTCCAGTCGGGCCTGCGCGCCCAGATTGCCTACAAGGTTTTCGACGTCAAGCTGGAGAACCTGCACGCCAATGACTACACGCGATACCCGGAGATTGGCGAGCAGCGCCTGCGCCGGGGGGTCGATCTTGTGGAAACCTGGCACGGTGAACGCAACGGCCTGATCTGCGCCCGCATAGGTCCCCATGCCACCGACACCTGCTCATCAGCGCTGCATCGTGAAGCCGGTTCGGAAGCCCGCCGCCTCGGTGTCGGCTGTCATACCCACGTGGCCCAGTCAAGGGGCGAGGTCGATTATATCTTCGCCGAACACGGCAAGGGCCCCGCCGAATACCTTCGTGACCTGGGTGAACTGGATGAAAATACGGTCGTCGCTCACCTGACCTTCGCAAGTGACGCAGACCTGGATGCGGTGCGCGACACCGGCGCGCGCTATGCCCATTGCTCGACCATCTACCCCCGGCGCGGCGTCTATCCCGATATCCCGGCAATCAATGACCGCAATCTCACCTGGGGACTTGCGACGGACTGGATGATGAACGATCCGTTCGAGGCCATGCGCAATGCCATGAATGCGCTGCGGCTCATCCAGGGGCGCCACGATGCTTTCACAAGCCGCGAGGCCATGTGGCGTGCCACTGCCGGCAGTGCCGCGGTACTGGGCCTGGACGCAAGCATTGGCGAACTGACGGAAGGTTTTAAGGCAGATCTGATCCAGATCGATCTCGATCAGCCGCACCTGGCCCCGTTCTATGGGGATTATTCTTCCATCGCCTATTACGCGCGGGCTTCAGATGTGGTCACCAGCGTGATTGACGGCCGGGTTGTCATGGAGGACCGCAAGGTCTCAGGCCTGGATGAAGCAACAGCCCTTGCGGCACTGCAGCGCCACCTGCCTGAATGGTCAGAACTCGTCAGCAGTCTCGGCGGCGTTGCCCACCCGGGCCTGTGTCCATGTGGAAATATCTAACGGCTGCCTCGATGCTACCGGGTGACGATCTCCGGTCCCATCAGGCTGTAGGGCAGCCACGTGGACAGCATCGGCACATAAGTCACCAGGATCAGGAAAGCGAACAACACCGCCACGAATGGCAGGGCTGCGCGTACCACCTGCACCAGCGACATGCCGGTGATGCCGGATGTCACGAACAGGTTGAGCCCGATGGGCGGCGTGATCATGCCGATCTCCATGTTCACGACCATGATGATGCCGAGGTGTACCGGGTCGACACCGAGCTCCATCGCAATAGGAAACACTACCGGTGCCACGATCAGCAACAGGCCCGACGGCTCCATGAACTGCCCGCCCAGCAGCAGCAGAAGGTTGACCGCAATCAGGAAGGTGAACCAGTTGAAGCCCGCCCCGATCATCCAGTCGGTGATCGCCTGGGGAATGCGTTCCGAGGTCAGCACGTGGGCAAACAGCAACGCGTTCACAATGATGAACATGAGCATTATGATGGTCTTCGAGGAATCCACCATCACCTTGCGGGTTTCCTCGTTGAAGAAGGCTCGCGGAAAATTACGGCCCATCAGCACGAGGTTGCGGCTCCAGACCGGCAGCGACGCCGCCAGGAAGCGTGGCAGGCCGAGGGGGTTGGATTGCGGATCGCGCCACACAGCGTAGGCCAGCATGATTGCCAGCGACAGTATGAGCCCCACCAGTGCGCGGCCACCGAAGGTGACGCCTTGCCATTCGGAGGTGATGAAGAACGAAAGGATCATCCACACAAAGAAGAATGACATTGCGTAGACCACTGCGGAAAAGCCGATGCGCGCTTCCCGGCCATCACTTTCGCGCACCCACGCCTCTCCCTTCATCGGTCCCATGTCGCGATAGACGAACAGGGCAATAAAGAATGAATAGACTGCCGCTACCGCCGCCGCCTCGGTTGGCGTGAACACGCCGCCATAGATGCCGCCAATTATGATGATAATCAGGAAAAGGCCCCAGCCTGCCTGTTTGCCGCCTTCAAGAATCTCGATGAAACCCTTCCACTCTTCCGCAGGAAGATCCTTGAACCGGGCCATCACGTAGATTGCCAGCATCAGCATCAGGCCGGCCACCAGCCCCGGCACCACCCCGGCCAGGAACATGCGGCCGACGGAAACATCGGTGGCAGCCGAGTAAACCACCATCACGATCGACGGAGGGATCAGGATGCCGAGCGTGCCGGCATTGGCGATGATGCCTGCGGCAAATTCTTTCGAGTAACCAACCTGGCGCATCCCGGCAATTGCGATCGTGCCAATCGCCACCACAGTTGCCGGTGAGGACCCCGACAGCGCGGCAAACAGCATACACGCCATCACCGAGGCCATGGCCAGCCCGCCACGGAAATGCCCGACAGAAGCAATGGCAAACCGGATGATGCGGCGGGCCACGCCGCCGGTCGACATGAACGACGACGCCAGAATGAAGAACGGAATGGCCAGCAATGTGTAATTCTGCGAGGCGGTGAACAGTTGCAGCGCCACAGACGACATGGAGTCGGTCGAGAAGAACGCGATGATGATGATACTGGACAGGCCCAGCGCGACGGCGATTGGTACGCCAAGAAACAGCAGCACCAGAACGAGGACGAACAGAATTCCAGCTTCCATGGCCGTTAGTCTCCCACCGTGCCCTTGTTCTCGGCCACCAGTTCTTCAGCCTCGTGCCCTGCCACCATCAGTTCGCGCTTGCCTGTGGCGATCTGGACGACTGCCTCCACGCAGCGGAACACAAACAACCCGAGTCCGATCGGCAGCATCAGGTAGGCAATCCAGCGGTGCACGCGCTCCTGCACGCCGAAGGCGGTTTGCATCCACTCCGGAAAACGCAGGTCATCCAGCCCGATACCGACCTGGTAGAACTTGGACCAGTAGGTGATCGCGCCGCCGGATGTCTTTGCTCCCAGGACCTGCATCCAGTCGGCCGACAGCAGCATGACGCCGTAGGTGACGCTGCACAGCGCACCGAATATCGCAGCCGCCTTGAACAATGGTTTCGGGAACAGCCGGATAGCCGCATCAACGCCCAGGTGTGTGCCGGTCCTGACGCCGTAGCTCATGCCGAAAAGGATCATCCAGGCAAACATGATACGGGTGAACTCGAGCGCTCCACCCCAGCCGGTGTTGAACCCGTACCGTGCAATGACCTGAAAAAATGAAACCAGCGTAATGATGGCAAGCAGTGTGGCCAGGAAGTTCTCCTCGAACCGCGCGACCACGTGCGGACGCCAGCGCTCCAGCAGAAAGAACGCCACGACAACTGCAAGCGTAACTAGGCCAATCAGCATGCCCCTCCCTCCCCGTTGGATCAGTATGGTTTCTGATTGAATCAGTCAAAAACCACAAACCCGATCAATTCCAAAGTGCTGGAGCGACTTCATGGGTTCATCTGACCCCGTGCCGCTCCAGTTGGCGCCGGGGCGGTACGGCCCCGACAGTGCGGGACCGTGCCGCAACGCGCTGCATGGCTGCTACTGATCGTTGCTCGCAGCAGCGGAGTCGATCAGGTCCTTGCCGATGTCGCCCTCGAACTTGGTCCAGACCGGCCTCATCGTGTCGACCCATGTCTTGCGCTGTTGAGGCGTCAGTTCGCGGATCGTGCCGCCGGCCTTCAGAATGTTTTCGCGGTTGGCAGCTTCCTGCTTGGCAACGTTGCCGTTGGCTTCCTTGGTCACTTCCTTCAGGATCTGCAGGAACTGCGTGCGCACATCTTCCGGCAAGCCGTCCAGCCACTCCTTGGAGGTCACCACGCCATAGGCCAGAACCTGGTGGTTGGTTTCTGTCACGCCGTCCTGGACCTCGAAGAACTTCTGGGTATAAATGTTGGACCAGGTGTTTTCCTGGCCATCCACCACGCCGGTCTGGAGAGCGCCGTAAACTTCCTTGAAGGCCAGCTTCTGAGCCGAGGCGCCCATGGCCTCGATCATGGCCACGGCAACGTCGGAAGTCTGGACGCGAAACTTCAGCCCATTGGCATCGGTGGGCACAAGCAATGGCTTTTTGGCGGAGAATTGCTTCATGCCCGAACTCCAGATCCCCAGGCCCTGGAAGCCGTTGTCATTGACGGCGTTGAGCAGGTTGGCGGCAGCTTCCAATTCCAGAAACTTGTCGAAGGCGATCAGGTCCTGCCACAGGAACGGCAGATCGAACAGCCGGTACTTCAGCGTATAGGCTTCGAACTTCGACAGCGAGGGAGCCGCCAACTGGACATCGCCGAGCAACAGCGCCTCCATCACCTTGTCATCATCGAACAAGGTTGAGTTGGGAAACACCTCCATGCATGCCTTGCCGTTCATGTCCTTGTTGATACGCTCGGCAAGCGCCGTGGCCGCATCACCCTTGGGATGCCCGGTGTCCTTTACGACGTGTGAGAACTTGATGACCATTTCGCCGTCATCGCACTGGGCAAAGGCGCCAGTTGACGACAGGGCCAGAAGGCTGGCGGCGGCGAATATTGACTTGAGATATTTCATGGGGACTTCCTCCTGATACTGTGGCAAACCACCTTGTTCCATACGCGTCCGGACAGACAGGGATGTTCGTGGTTTGACAGTAATTCATAACGCAAGTGACAGTATTCTCAACTGTTTTCCACTCAGGTAATACCAAAGTACCTGACTTTTGACCCTTCGGTAAAAGTTCCGGGCCCGCAAAGCCGGCCTGGAGGCTGTAATAGCTGCTCTATTGTCCGGGCATTTCCAGCTGGAAATTCAGATCGCGCATTTCGCCAATCTTAAGCGGCGGCCGCGCGACCGTTTCAGTCGAACATGTCCGGCTGATCTGTCTTCAGCTGATCCCAGATAGTCTGGAAATGCAGCCAGCCGATATACTCGCTGCCTACATGTTCGCGGCTGTAGCGGGCGCGATCTACCGGTACATGGATCGGTTTGATTCCCGACGCTGCAATAGCCAGTTGCTGCCTGCAGCAACGTTCCAGCGCCATAAACCAGAAGGCGGCAGCCTCAATGCTATGGCGGCTGGCGGTCAGCAGGCCATGGTTCTGGTGGATCGCGGCCTTCACGCCGGCAAACGCCTTCGCGACATTTGACCCGGCATGATTTTCCACGGCCACCGCACCGGCCTCGTCGCCGATGATCACGTGGTCCTCGAAGAATGCGCATGCATCCTGGGTTATCGGCTCGATCGGCCGGCCCGTGGCAGCCCAGGCGGTTCCGTAGACTGTATGCGCGTGACACATGGCAATAATGTCTGGATGGGCTTCGTGGACATTTGCATGCAGCACGAACCCGGCGCGGTTCACCGCATATGTTCCTTCGACAACCCGCCCATGGTGATCCACCAGGATCAGGTTCGACATCTTCACCTTCGCGAAGTGAACACACATCGGATTGGTCCAGTACAATTCGGGCCGTTCCGGGTCCCGCACGGTAAGGTGCCCGGCAAAACCATAGTCAAAGTCCTCAAGCGCAAATGCACGGCAGGCCGCAACAAGCCGTTGCTTCCGGTGCCGCCGTTCGTCCTCAGCATTGTCGAATTCAGGCACTGCCGGAAAGATCAGTCCCTCCTGTTCCGGCTGGTAGATCGATACGCGGTTTCCCAGGTCGAGCATGAGTTTTCCTTTCCAACATTTCCGGCAGCCGCAAATTTCGCGGCCTGAAATATATCCGTATGCCCGGGAATGACGTTGTCAACCGGTATCATCGCGTTGAGGCTCAAAAATCAGGTCGCCTCGGCGACATGTTGCTCCACGGAAAAACTGCGCGGCAGCCTGCATGGTGAACCCCGCACCAGCGCCAAAGCTGCATCCGCCATCTTGTGGGCAATACCGAGGGTTATCCTGAAGCCGCCGGACGCCACGATGATCTTTGGCGCAGTGGGCAACCGCCCGACAACAGGGTCGCGTCCGGCGGCCCGGGGCCGGATTCCGGCCCATTGCTCGACAATTGTAGCGTCAGCCAGAGCGGGGCAAAGTTCGCTGGCGCGTTGCAGCAACTGGTGAGACACCAGTTCGTCGACACCACTGTCATTGAATGTGTTTGACGATGTAGACCCGACCGCGACAAGCCCATCATCATGGCTGATCACATACGTACCGCCGCCGTAGATGATCGGCTTGTTGGAAAAGGCGTTTGTGCGCGGGCGCAACATGACAGCCTGGCCCTTGACGCCCCATCCGAGCTGACATTTCAGTGCCGGACGCAACAGGTCAAAGCTTTCATGACCGGCTGCAACAATGACACGGCCTGGTGAAATGCTGGTGCCGCCGGCAAGAAACACCCTGCCGTTTTCCGAAATCGACGCCACGCGGCAATTTTCGACAATTACGGCCTCATGCTGAATGGCGAACGCCAGTGCCTTCAACAGGCCCCGCGGATTGATTCGGGCGCTCATTGTATCAAAACTGTAGGCCACAAAGGCCGATTTCAGCAACGGCCAGCCGGGCCTGGGCACGCCATGCACGATATCCCAGAAAATTGGCTCTCCCGAGGCAAACGTTGCCGGCCATCTCTGTCTCGAACCTGCCTGCCACTGCACGTGCTCGGCCAGAAAGGCGTCCGAACTGATCGGCATCACCCGGCCGCATCTGTTATATCCGCACGACAGGCCGGTTTCCGCTTCAAGTCTGGCGACTTCTGTTTCCAGCGACAACAGCGCGTCGAGTTGAAAGGTCTGTGCATCTGTCCAGTTTACCGGCCGGTGCGGCATCAGCGCGCCCAGTATCCCGCCGCTGGCGCCCTGGCCGATTTGCGCCTTGTCGACAATTACAACACTCAGACCCGATTGCATGGCCTTGCGGGCGCACCACAGGCCCACCACACCGGCGCCAACGATCATAACGTCCGGATTTGCGGGAATTTGATTTGATTGTAAAGCCATGGCGGCACTATATGGCAAATACGATTTGTGAAACTGAAACCCTCATGCCGCCAAACTCGCGTTTCCACAACGAAAAAATGCTGCTGGCCAAGCACACCGTAAGCTGGGAGGCAGACTCCGTTCCCCGATCATCCCTGTTCGATGACACTTTCTATTCACGCCAGCATGGCCAGTCTGAAACAACCTATGTTTTCATTGACGGCAACCGGTTACCGGACCGCTGGAACAGCGCTGAACAGTTTACGATTGGCGAACTGGGCTTTGGCACCGGGCTTAATTTCCTGGAAACCTGGCGTCACTGGATTGACGCCCGTTCGCCGTCGCAGCAGCTTCTGTTCACGTCATTTGAATGCTACCCCATCAGTGCAGGTGACATGGCACGCGCGCTGGCAACGTGGAAAACGCTGAAACCGCTCTCCCGGATTCTGATATCCCGGTGGCAGGAACAGCCATCATTGCCAAAGCATTGGCAGATCGACCAGCAAACAATGCTGCAGGTCATACCCGGCAGGGCAGAGGATGCTGTCGCGCAGTGGAGTGGCCTGGCCGATGCCTGGTATCTGGATGGATTTTCACCCGCCAGGAACCCGGACATGTGGTCTGCAGCCCTGATGCAGCAGGTTTTTGACCACACCGACGAAAATGGCAGTTTCGCAACCTACACCGCAGCCGCCTGGGTGCGTCGCAACCTGCAGGCAGCAGGTTTTGCCGTTTCAAGACGCAAAGGCTTCGCCGGAAAGCGTGAGATGATGTTCGGGCAAAGGTGAATGGGCTCAACTGATATCTCGACTAAAGCTCTCCGGCCTGATCTGGTAAGGTATCTGTTCCACGACAACCGGAATTGTCCAATGCACGACGCTGCGCAGATCATAGAGGCCCTGGACCTCAGGCCTCATCCCGAAGGCGGCCACTATTGCGAAACCTGGCGAGCCCCGGCAGACCCTGGCAAGCGTAGTGCCGGTACGGCAATCTATTACCTTCTCCAGCGAGGTGAAGTCAGCCACTGGCATCGGGTAGACGCCGCCGAGGCCTGGCACTGGTATGCAGGAGCCGCACTGGAGTTGGCACTGGCGCCCGATGGAAGTGAGGTGACCCGCCACCAGCTCAGCGCGGACATTTCAGCAGGCGGGCGGCCACAGATCGTAATCCCGGCCGGTGTCTGGCAGTCAGCCAGAAGCATCGGCAAGTGGACCCTTGCGGGCTGTACCGTATCACCCGGCTTTGAATTTTCAGGTTTCGAGATGGCGCCTGCAGGCTGGCAGCCGCCCGTAGCGTTCGCGAAGGCAAAGTAGCGTGCAGCGGTCTGGCATTGATTTCTGCAAGGGCCAACCATTACCCCGCAATGTTGGCAGGCCGTAGGATTGCGCTGGCATGACAATGCGAATTCTCATCATCTCCAATCCCGCCGCAGGCCAACGCAGCATCAGCCTTCTGCAACAGGTCATGGCAAGCCTTGAAGCTCGCGATGTGGAAGTTTCACACATCGCCACGCGGCGTGCCGGCGAAATTGAGAAAATTGTAAAGAATGTTTCCACCAGCGACTGGGACCGTATTGCGATAGCCGGTGGTGATGGCAGTTTGACGGAAGCTGTTAACGGCTGGTCTGAAAATACCCCTCCCATTGGCCTGATACCAATCGGAACCGCCAATGTCGTATCGCTGGAACTGGGTTTGCCGGCAACGCCGGACGCGCTGGCAGATCTCATTGTTCAGGGAACTACCCGGCAGATATGTGTGCCGGAAACCAATGGCCACCGTTTCGTGTTCTGCGCCGGCGCCGGCTTTGATGCCTATCTGGTGGCCTCGGTTTCCGGCCATTTGAAAAAACATCTCGGCAAACTGGCGTTTGTGATTGCGGCTTTTCGCGCCCTGACACGCTATCGCTTTCCCAGGCTGGACATTGTCGTGGATGGAGTGGCCTACAGCGGGGTTGGTGTTACTATCATGAACGGGTCGCTTTACGCTGGCCCGTACAATGTAGCGCCTGGCCGCCAGCTCAGCGATCCGGTCTTCTCGGTCATCGTACTGACTGATCCGGGCGTGCGGAGCGCCATCAGCTACACCGCCGCGATGCTCCGGGGCAGACTGCACGAGCATGGCGGCGTCAAATTCATTCCATCTGCCACTTCGGTAGATGTAACCGGACCCCGCGGTGTCGCCTATCACACTGATGGTGACATAGCCGATATTCAGGCTATGCATGCCCGTGCCGACAGCTGCCGGGTGCAACTGATCGCTTCACCCCTGCATCTCCGTCAACCGCCTGTGTCGGCTTGATAGCCTGCTGCTTCAATGCCGGCGATTGCACAAATTTCGTCATTTTCAGACGTATCGCCTGTTACGCCAACTGCCCCAATGACTGCGCCCTTGCGATCACGCATCAGCACGCCGCCCGGAACCGGGACCAGGTTGCCGTCCGCCAGCGCATTCACCGCCTGAACAAAAAACGCCTGCTCCCTGGCGCGTGCAAATATTGCACGGCCGCCAATGCCAAGCCCGATGCAGCCATTGGCCTTGCCGAAGGCGACTTTGAAACGCAAGGTTGAACTGCCATCCTGGCTTTCACATGCCTTTACAGCGCCGCGCGCATCCAGCACCACGACAGTCATTGGCCTGGTCAGACCAATTTCCTGGGCTCTTTTCAGCGCCACCGATACAATCTTCCGGCTCTTGGCCAGGGTAATGCTCATCTGGTCGTGTCTCCGCTTCAGGATCGCTTCAAAAGTACCAGAGCAATTTATTCCCAGGAGTTTTACTTGAACCCGTGCCGCTCCGGCCGTGATTATGTTCATGCCGATATTCATCGTTTCGGTCAAACCGTATCGCGGGATAGATTTTGTCTGATGTTAACGCAAACCTGTCAGTCTGGGTTATGAACCTCATTGTCGGAACAAATGGAGAATGCTGAATGAGACTGGCAGGCAAGAAAGCCGTGGTAACCGGTGCTGCCCGCGGCATTGGCCTGGGCTGTGCGAAACTCATGGCGCAACACGGTTGTGATGTAGTGATCACCGACATCGATGCCACTGAGGCAAACCGTGTCGCCGAAAGTGTTTCAGATCATGCCGCCATTGCACTTGATGTCACTGACAGGCAGGCATGGGCTACTGCGATTGAACAGGCCGGGAAACTGATGGGCGGCATCAATGTGCTGGTCAACAATGCAGGCATCATCATTCCCGGTACCGTGGAAGAGCTGGATGAAGCAAGCTGGGATCGAACCATGGACGTGGACCTCAAGTCGGTGTATCTGGGGTGTCAGGCGGCGCTGCCTGTCCTGTCTCGAAACGCGCCTGCTTCAATTATCAACATAGCGTCAATTTCTTCGATGATCGCCAGCCCCAGTTTCGCCGCCTACAATGCCGCAAAGGCAGGTGTCCACATGCTCACCAAATCAGTTGCGCTGCATGCCGCTCGTTCCCACCCGGGCGTCCGCTGCAACTCGATCCATCCGGCGTTTGTCGACACCGGCATGGTGGATCAGGTTGCAGGAAGTGACAACCAGGAGGTCAACAGAAGCAAACTGGCCAGGCAAATTCCCCTCGGCCGGATAGCAACGGTTGAAGATGTGGCATGGGCTGTGGTTTACTTGGCCAGCAACGAGTCGTCGTTCATGACAGGATCCGGGTTGAAGCTTGATGGTGGTGTATCTGCTATGTGACCGGTTTGACGAACTTGCATGGCATCGAAAAATGGAATGACGCTGCAGGAAAAATGAAAAAAACCATCGCCATAGTTCTGCATCAGGAAACCTCGACGCCCGGTCGTGTGGGGATGAAGCTGATACAGAAAGGCTACCAACTCGACATCCGCAGGCCGGCTCTCGGACAACCGCTTCCGGACAATATCGAAGACTATTCAGGCGCCATTATCTTCGGCGGGCCAATGAGCGCAAATGACGATTGCGAGCATCGCTATATCCGCACTGAAATAGACTGGATCGCCAGACCGCTTGCTGCCGGTGTCCCGTTTCTGGGCATCTGTCTCGGCGGCCAGATGCTCGCCAGACAGTTGGGCGGCAAGGTTTATGGCTTCCCAGATGAACGGGCGGAAATCGGCTATTATGATATTTCTCCGACCGCCGCGGGCACATACTACGGACCATGGCCGAAAATGGTCTACCAGTGGCACCGCGAAGGTTTTGACCTGGTTGACGGGTCGGTTTGTCTGGCGACCTCTCCGGGACACTTCCCCGAACAGGCCTTCCGCTACGGCGATACGGCATTCGCAATTCAGTTCCATCCTGAAGTTACGCAGAAGATGATGAATCGCTGGCTGGTCAAGGCTGAACACAGACTGGCCCTTCCCGGAGCACGGCCGCGCGACAGCCATTACAACGACCGCTTTGTTCACGATCAGGCGGTCGATTGCTGGCTGGACAGATTTCTTGACAGCTGGCTGGCATCGGCACAGTCGCCTGCTTCGGCCCTGGCTGCTGAATAGGATATACCAAAGGAAGTAATTATTGACCCTTTTGATGGAGTCAAATCCGGCCACTCTGGCAGGCGCGGTGCGCAGCGCGATGCGGTGCATCGGGCAATCGCCGCAACGCACCAGATGGGCGGATTTGGCCCCAAGATCAGGATGGCTTTTGGTTGTTCAACCAAAAGCCATAAACCTGATCGTTTCCAAAGGGGCAGAACAACTTTATGGGTTCCTTGAACCCATGTTGTTCTACAGGCCGAGTTTTCGCGATCACCGGACTTCGTTATGCTCCACTTGTGGTCAACCAGACCACGGCGTCAAGCATGCCTCGCCGGCAAACGCGAAAAATCGGTCAAATGGGTCAATAATTACTTCCTTTGGTATAAATTGTTGCATTTTGCAAAACCGTGTTGTGCGTTTTGCAAACCACCCTGCCATGGCGCGGACGATTGGACTGCGTTTGCCACAATTTATAGTGGTTGTTCAGCTACCTAACACCACATCTGGCAAAATACCGGTTTGGCATGTTGATTGCGTTGTCCTCAGCAGTGTTGAGATCAATGTATAGCGTACTCAACCAGATCACAGAGAGCGGAAGTGCCTGGGTTGGGGCCTTCCGCTTTTTTTGATTCATTCAAAAGTCATCCTGATCTAAACCGCCTTCAGTCCAACAGGGGTGAAGACCTGTACAGGCTTTGCAAATCCGGACAGCTCAATGCAACCCACCGGTTCTATACCGTCGCCGTGACGTTGTGCGAATCCCGGACCCAGCAGGACCGGACAACCGGTTGCCTTGGTGGCAGATTCAAGCCTCGCGGACATATTCACGCTTGAGCCGATGGCAGTATAGTCAAACCTGATATCGGAGCCGAAATTGCCGACCGAGCAAATCCCTGTCTCGATGCCGGCTCCAACCCGTATCGGCGGTTTTCCCTCCTTCTCACGCTGCCGGTTTTCTGTTTCCAGCGCAGCGCGGATCGCCAGCACCGCCCTGAGCGCCCGGTCCGTATGGTCTGCCTGATCCACCGGCGCGTTCCAGAACGCCAGAATGGCATCGCCCATGAATTTGTCTATGGTGCCGTCACGCTCGAAGATCTCCTGGCTGGCCAGCGTCAGAAAGCGGTTGACGGTCGCGTTGATTTCATCTGCAGGCAGGTTTTCACTGCTCGAAGTGAAACCGCGCATGTCCATCATCAGGATGGTGATCTCGCGCTTTTCTGCTGTGGTCGTCAGATCACGGCGCGTCTCGCTGAGCATGGCAACCACATTTGGCGACAGAAACTGCGAAAACTGGCGCGACAACTGGCGGCGCCGGGCGTCAGATTCTGCGGAACAGGCTGTAAACCTCGGCCAATGCCACCGCGGCCAGGCCAATGGCCGGCTGAACCGGTTCGTACAGGCGCGCAGAATACAGATACGCCAGATACCCGCCAAGCAATGGCGCTAGACACAGCGCAATTCCTGCGGCCAGCAACAACCAGATCCGGTTGGCGAAAAAGTACGATACGGTCAGCAACAGCAGGGCCGAAACCAGAAACCAGATCCGTTCCGTCAGCTTGGCGGTTGCCGGTTCGAACAGGAATTTGCCTTCGAGAATTCTGATTTGTCAGAACCGCGTGGACTTCAGAACCCGATCGCGCCGCCACCGTTGGCGTGGTGTGAAATTTATCCACCCCGAGAGCGTTGACAGACAGAATTGCAATTCGTCCCTTCAGGATATCAACCGACTGGCCGGCCATCACATCCAGCGCAGACACGCGCGGTATCGGGTTGGCCTGCTCCCACAGCCAGATGGCACCACCGTTCGACAGCGGGATGACTGTGTCCCCAAGCTTCAGGGCCTCATACCCCGATGGACGAATTCGCAGGGCATAGCCACTTTCAGACAGGTGGACCCTGGCAAGTTCCAGGCTGAAGGCCGGCCATAGCGACAATTGATCAGCCGCTCTTGAAGCCCATACCAGCGGCACGCTGCGAACCACTCCGTCACTGTCTGAGACCGACCTGACAATACCCAGCCCGGTTGCGCCTGCCCGAATGGTTGGTGTTGACGCAATTACACCCGGCAACCACGCAAGCGCATCTGCATCGCCGTTTCCGACAACTGCCCATCCTACGTTTGTGTCAGGTGTGGTTGAACCGGGAAAGTCGCCTATGCTGGTCGCAAGTATGGTTGGAGTTGCAGCTATGGCACCGGCCAGCCTGGCATCACGCGCCTGGCCTCCTGTGGAATTGTCGGGTTCTGAAAAAAGAACATCAACGCCCAGGGCCGATACGCCTGCCGATTGAATTGCCTCAACCAGATCGGCAATCCGGTTGCGTGGCCACGGCCACCTGCCTTCGACACCAATGGTTTCGTCATCCACCCCCACCACGACAACACTGTCGCTGGATACAGTCCGCGGAGTGAGTTTCTGATAAAGATCGAATGACTTTCCGCGCAGTTGATCGAGGCTCGAATTGAAAATGACGTGAGCCACGATCAGCAGGAAAATGAGGACCAGAACACCTGTCCTCGCTCTGATGTAATTGAACAGTGGGCTCACCCATCGCAGTACGGATAGCAATCATTTCCCTGGCCCTCCGGCCCGGTGCGGATTATCGGGTCGATACCGCCCGGATTGCTGCCTGCACCGCCAGGGGTGGGCAACTGCCCGTTCTGACTCTGGCACGCGGCTGTCAGGTAGGCACCGGCGCTGGTGCAACCTGCATCGACTTCGAGCCCCGGACCTTTATTGCCTGGCACGTTTGTTCCCGCCGTTTCGGCCGGGCTATCCAGGATAGACAGTGCGCTCCTGATTTTCATGACAACGATTGAATTGCCATCGGACCTGCACCCGACCCCGGGTTTGAGGATCACCCGCACAACACCCCCCAACCGGCACGTCAATTTGCCCGATCGCAGAATCCCCGTGCTTTCAACACCGTCAACCTGCAAGTCTGCAATGCCACCACGCACGCCGAGGATTATATGCGGTGTGGTGATCTGCATCTGGCCCTTCTTGGAAACCTGGCCGCCAAAAAACCGTGAAACGCCCCGGTCCATGCTGATTCCAAGGCTGCCGGATCCGCCGGGACTGTAGACAAACTCGTCAATTGTCAGCCGTGAGTTGGGTCCAAGCTTCACACTCGACTGATCCTTGAACACAATCAGCCCAAGTCCAGTGGAATTGCTGCGCAACCGGTCACCAAGCGAGATGCCGGCCCCTACGCCCAGGACACCTGCCCCTGCCTTAGTGACCTGGGTTTGCACGGCTGTCATCTTGCCAATCGCTTCTGCATGTGCACCCGCAGACAAGACAGCAGTGACAAGTCCCGCACAGGCGAAAATTGCTAATCCACGAGGGTTTCTTTTCATTTCACCAGCCTTTTGGCGTTAGAAGCTCTTCGTAAAACTCAGGCTCAATATATGTGACATGGAGCCCGGATCGAATTCGAACTGGCCAATACCGTCATAATCGTTCTCGCGGACCACGTACCCCAGATTTACCGTGTTGTAGCCATCCAGGTAGAATGCGTGCCACCAGCTGGCCCGCCAGTATGTTCCGGTTCCGGCAGTCACGAATTCCGGACTTGGTGCGCCGTCTTTCGACTTGAAATCGCCAAGTGCAACCGCAAGCTGCTGGGTCCACAATATGTCAAGTACCTGGTAAGGCACCACGCCGGCATAATTCAGCTCAATTTCCCGCTGCCGGTTGACAGTGGTGCCGCCATCGGTTGCTTCATGCAGATAACGCCCGGCCATGCCTATGGTATGTTCATCCGAAAACCGTTTGCTGGCGCCAGCCTCGGCACCAAAGCGATGGTCGCCGGTCAAATTCGTGGACTGTTGCAGGTTGGCGTACGAGGCTTCGCCATAGAATGCTGTATCCACGCTCGGCTGGACAATCAATCTGACTGAAGTGCCAAGTGCAACCTCGGTGACGCCGGGATTATAGGTTCTGAACCGGCCGAACGCAGACATCTGCACGCGCATGGCATCCAGTTCCACCACCGGTACTCCCTTGTCAAGCGTGAGAGCAAAATACCCGCGATGATGCGCATAAATGCCACTGATCGGATCAAAGATAAACATCGTTGTCGGATCGTCGCCACCTTGATTGATGTCTTCGTAGCGGCGCTCAACCAGTCCTCCAGCGGAAACCACCAGCACATCATTGAGCGGGGTATCGAGATCTATTGTCAGGCCGGTATTGAGGGCAGTAAACGGATTCCAGTCCTGCCGGTCTTTCCAGGCCCGGTTCCGATCTTCCACGTCAAGCCAGGTCGAGCGGATACCGACTGTCATGTCGAGAACCCACTCAAAGCCGTTCAAGGCGTTTCTGGCCCGCGCCGCCAGCTCATCAGCCTGCCTGATTTCTTCAGGCGTAAGGCCGCCGGCGGAGAGCGCTATTTCAAGGTTCCGGCCTACAAGCTCCCATGACCCGGTATTCGCATACACGCTGGCCAGGTTGAGCCGTGCCCTGGCATCGCGGGGATATTTTACCAGATACTGCTCGAGAGTGGATATCGCCTGGTCGTACTGACCAATTTCAACTGCCTTGGAAACAAACAGGCCAAGCACGCCGATATCTTCTGGAGTGTCATATCTCTGCAGGAAAAGGTCATCGTAGTCACTGGGCGATGCCGCCGCCGGCAAACCGATGCATGCAAGCGCAATTGCAGTCGCGGCAATCGCCTTTGGTGTTTTGATCATAGCGTTAAAGCCCGACACATTGAGCGCAACCTCGAGAGCGGCGAATCCATATCATGTAACCACATTGGTTTAAAGTCAGTGTAAACCGATTCTCAAAATGTGTTGCATATCTGCAACACTGCCAGGCCATACCAAATGAGTTGACCAGATCGGGATGATTTCTGGTTGATTCCACCAAAATGTCCCGCTGCGGCGCTGCAATAGACGCCGGCTAATGCCTTTGCTTGCGCAATCAGCCCACCCCGGGTAAACCTTGCGCACAGGTTTTCACTAACAAGGCACACTTCATGCTTGCTCTCCTCTGGCTGTTTGATCAGCTCGTAAACATCGTGTTCTGGATCATCATCATCATGGTGGTGATGAGCTGGCTGATTGCTTTCAATGTCTTGAATAATTCAAACAGCATCGTGCGTCAGATCAATTACGCATTGCATCGCCTGACAGAGCCCCTGCTCGGACCGATCAGACGGTTTATGCCGGATCTTGGCGGCATCGATCTGTCACCGCTGGTCCTGTTGCTGGGATTGCTGTTCCTGCAAAGGTTACTGTATGAATATCTGGTCTGATTTTTTGGTCCGTCCGTCGTTAATGATGCCCGTGATGACGCACACGAGACTGGTCCAGACCGGGCATTTACACAGAATACGCCTCAACCAGTGATTCCATAAAGGGCATAGAATTCATAATGTGCGCAGCCAAGATAATTGATGGGAAAAAGTTTGCAGAAGACCTTCGCGGACGCATTGCCACGGCCATTGACGGTCTGAAGGCCCGCCATGATCTGGTACCCGGGCTGGCAGTGGTTCTGGTGGGCGAAGATCCGGCCAGCCAGGTCTATGTGCGCAACAAGGCAAGGCAGACGGTCGAAGTCGGCATGAAATCAGTCGAACACAAGATGGATGCCACGACTTCGGAAGCCGATCTCCTGGCGGTGGTTGACCAACTCAACAACGATCCGACAATCCACGGCATTCTGGTGCAATTGCCGCTGCCCGATCACATCGATTCAAACAAGGTGATCAATGCCATCAATCCTGACAAGGATGTTGATGGATTCCACGTGATCAATACTGGCCGGCTTGCAACCGGTCAGGACTCGCTGGTTCCCTGCACGCCGGTTGGCAGTGTGATGTTGGCCAGGCATGCCCTCGGCTCCCTGTCCGGCCTTGAAGCCGTGGTGATCGGCAGATCCAATATTGTCGGCAAGCCGGTCGCCCAGTTGCTGCTGCAGGAAAACTGCACCGTGACCATCGCTCACAGTCGCACGAAAGACCTGCCAGGCGTGGTCCGTCGCGCAGACCTGGTGATTGCGGCTGTAGGACGGGCCGAAATGGTCAGGGGCGACTGGCTGAAGCCCGGCGCCTGCGTCATCGACGTCGGCATCAACCGCATCGAACGCGATGGCCAGAACCGGATTGTCGGCGATTGCGACTTTGAAGATTGTGCGAAAGTTGCCGGTTCAATCACCCCGGTGCCAGGCGGTGTCGGACCGATGACCATAGCCTGCCTGCTGCACAATACGGTCCACGCGGCATGCGCCATCTGGGGTTTGCCTGTTCCCAAGATGTAGTTGACCGGCGGGTTGTTGCGACTACCCGGCTTTTGCGCGTTCGATTGCTTCAACAATCAGGGCGCGTGCTTCCTCGGCGTTACCCCAGCCGTCGGTTCTGGCCCACTTGCCTTTCTCCAGGTCCTTGTAGTGCTGGAAGAAGTGCTCGATCTGCCTGACCTGAATTTCAGGAAGATCGGTATAGTCATGCACCTTCTCATACCGCATGGATATCCGGCTGACCGGTACTCCGATAATTTTTTCGTCACCGCCTGCTTCATCAACCATTTTCATGACGCCTACCGGGCGCACGGCGATCACCGCGCCTGGCACCAGCGTGCGCTGGGAAATCACCAGCAGATCAACCGGATCGCCATCTTCCGACAGGGTGTGCGGAATGAACCCGTAGTTTCCCGGGTACCGCATCGATGTATAGAGAAACCTGTCGACCACCATGGTCCCGGCGGCCTTGTCCATTTCATACTTGATAGGCTCGCCGCCAATCGGCACTTCGATAATGACATTGACTTCTTCGGGTGGATTTGTCCCGATGGATATGGCGTCTATGCGCATCTGATTTCTTTCACTTGCGAAACTATTTCTCTGAAGGTCCTGGGCACATGTAATACCAGATCCCAGTAACAGCGACCCATTTCACCGGAGCGATTTTTTCCGCCGACAAGGCGCGTGTCGCGCCGTGGTACATTTACCACAAGCGGCGCGCAACGTAGCCGACGGGAAAAAGCGCCCGGCCCTCCGGGTGGGTCATAGCGGCCCATCGGGTGCGTTGCAATGCTTGCCCAATGCACCACATCGCGCTGCGCACTGCGCCTGCCCGAGTGAACCGCTATGATCCCATGAAATGAGTTGCTGTTACTGGGATCTGGTATAACAAGACAGTTCGGCTTAGGTCGTGGAAACCTGTGATGTACCCCGGACCGAGCCTGATATCAGCTTGCCAGGCCGCGTTTCGTCAACATGGCATCAACCGTCGGCATCCTTCCCCTGAAAGCTGTATAGGCAGCTTCAGGATCAATTGAATCACCGCTGGAATAGATATGCTGTTCAAGCCGTTTTGCCAAAGCCTGATCAAACGGATCACCGGCTTCTTCAAATGCGGTGAAGGCATCTGCGTCCAGCACTTCCGACCACATGTAGCTGTAGTAACCTGCCGCGTAGCCATCGCCATAGAACACGTGCAGGAAGTGCGGCGTGCGGTGGCGCATGATGATTGCTGCAGGCATGTCCAGCCCGGCCAGCACCTGCGCTTCAAACCCTATTGGATCCAGGATTGAACTGCCGTCGTGCGAGACCTGATGAAACCGCATGTCGACAATGGCGGATGAGGTAAATTCAACTGCATCAAATCCCGAATTGAATGTCCGGGCAGCCAAGAGCTTGTCCATCAACTCCCGAGGCATGGGGTCACCGGTTTCCATGTGAACCGCGTGTTTTTCCAGTATCTCGGGCACTGTCAGCCAGTGCTCATACAGTTGCGACGGTAACTCAACAAAGTCGCGCGATACCGATGTGCCTGAAACGGAAGGATAAGTGACATTGGACAAAAGTCCGTGCAGGGCATGACCAAATTCATGGAATAGCGTTCGCGCGTCGCTCAGCGACAGCAATGCCGGAGACTTGCCTGCCGGTTTGGCAAAATTCATTGCATTTAGCACAATCGGGTGCTGACCACCCTTGAGCCCGTGTTGCTTCTGCAACTGGCTCATCCAGGCCCCGGAGCGCTTTGAGGACCGGGAAAAATAATCTCCGATGAAAACGCCGCAGACATGACCTGCCCGGTTGCGCACTTCAAACACCCTGGCATCGCGATGCGGGCCGGCCACGTCGCCAAGTTCCCTGAACGACAGGCCAAACAGTCTGCCGGCGACATCGAACGCCGCCAGGATCATGTTTTCCAGCTGGAAGTAGGGTTTGACTGCCGATTCATCCAGGTCGAACTCGCGTTCGCGCAGCTTTGCGGTGTAATACCGCCAGTCTGATGCCTTGAGCGGTTCGTTGTGGCCCTCCCCGGCAGCAATTTCCTCCAGCAGAACGGCATGACCTGCAGCACCTGATCTGGCTGCCTGCCAGACCCTGCCAAGAAGGTTTTCGACGGCTTCAGGTGTCCTGGCCATGGTGCCGTCAAGCTTCAGTTCAGCAAAATTTTCGTAACCCAGAAGCCGGGCTTTCTCGTTACGCAGTCCCAGTGTTTCGGCCACGATTTCAGTATTGTCATGTTCGCCACCGTTCCGGCCGCGCGCTGCCCAGGCATCATGCGCAATTTTCCGCAAGTCGGATCGCGATGAAGCAGTCAGGAACGGCTCTACAATCGACCGGGAAAGGGTCACTGCATGCTTGCCATCATGATCACGTTGCGTGGCGGCTTCGGCCATTGCAGCGATCAGGCTGTCCGGCAGCCCCGCCAGGTCATCTTTGCCTTCAAGCAACAGTATCCAGTCTTTCTCGTCGGCCAGTACATTCTGGCCAAATCCGGCGGCCAGCGCCGCCAGCCGTTGATCAATTTTTGCCAGCCTCTGTTTTTCAGCACTACCCAGCCTTGCACCCTGGTTGACGAATTTCCTGTGGTGCTGCTCAAGTACCCGAACCTGCTCCCGGCTCCATTGCGTTTCATTGCGGCTTTCGTACAGTGTTTCGATCCGCGCAAACAGGCGATCATTCATGAAGATTGCCGATTGATGTTTTGCCAGTTCGGGACCGATTTCACGCTCCAGTTCCTGTATCGCCGGTGTGCTGTCCGTCCCCGCCCGGTGCCAGAACAACGCCTGCACCTCGCGCAAGGCCTTGCCTGACAGCTCCAGGGCCTCAATGGTGTTTTCAAAATCCGGGTCATGCTGGTTTTCGGCAATGGCTTCAATCTCGGCCAGGTGATCAGCCATGGCCGGGGCGAACGCCGGTTTGAAATCCTCATCCGCAATCTTTTCGAAGTCAGGAAGGCCGAGAACGCCATTCCAGTTCACCAGAGCGGGTTTGATGTCCTGTTCGCCTGCCATGATCGTGAACCTGTGACTACTCTATGCACTCAATGCTTCATCAATACGCCGCGACGCACGCTTGCGCTCATGCACATCAAGAATGGCCTTGCGCAGCCGGATCGATTTAGGCGTGACTTCAACCAGTTCATCGTCGGTTATATAGCTCAATGCCTTCTCAAGCGTCATGCGAACCGGCGGGGTCAGCAACACCGCATCATCCTTGCCGGACGCCCGCATGTTGGTCAGCTGCTTGGCTTTCAGCACGTTGATCTCAAGATCGTTGCCACGTGTATGCTCGCCAACAATCATGCCGTTGTAGACCTTCATGCCGGGTTCCACGAACATCGGTCCGCGGTCTTCCAGTTTCCACAATGCGTAGGCCACCGCTTCGCCATCTCCATTTGACAACAGCACACCGGTATGGCGCGACGGAATGACCCCCACATGGGCGGCATAACTATGGAACAACCGGTTCATGATGGCTGTGCCCCGGGTGTCGGTCAGCAATTCGCTTTGATAACCGATCAGGCCGCGGGTCGGCGCATGAAACACGAGGCGCTGGCGTCCGGCGCCCGAAGGCCGCATGTCCTTGAGTTCCCCGCGGCGTTCCGAAAGTTTCTGTACAACAGCGCCGGAAAACTCCTCATCAACGTCGATGATCACCTCTTCGACAGGCTCCAGGCGCTGACCGGTTGCTGCGTCGGTCTGCATTACCACCCGTGGCCGTCCGACAGTCAATTCAAAGCCTTCACGCCGCATTGTTTCGATCAGGATGGCCAGTTGCAGTTCGCCACGGCCCGATACCTCGTAGGCTTCGCCGTCCAGGTCCGTGATCTGCAGCGCCACATTGCCTTCCGCTTCCTTCAGCAGGCGGTCACGGATGACACGGCTCTGCACCTTGTCACCTTCCTTGCCGGCCAGCGGTCCGTCATTGACGCGGAACGTCATCGACAATGTCGGCGGATCGATCGGCTGCGCTGCAATGGGCTTGGTTACTTCGCCGGCACACAAGGTGTCGGCCACGGTCGCCTTTGACAAACCTGCCAGCGCAACGATGTCGCCGGCTTGTGCTTCCTCCACCGCAATACGCTCCAGGCCGCGGAATGCCAGCACTTTTGAAACCCGGCCCTGCTCTATCAACCCGCCATCCCGGTCAAGTGCCTTGATAGACTGGTTCGGCCTGACCGTGCCCGAACTGATGCGGCCTGTGAGAATCCGGCCGAGGTAGGGGTTGGCCTCGATGGTCGTGGACAGCATGCGAAACGGGCCTTCCTCGACAACCGGTTCCGGCACATGCCTGACGACAAGATCAAACAACTGCGCCATGTCGTTCCTGGGCCCTTCCGGCTCAAGCGCCATCCAGCCCTGCTTGGCAGATCCATACAGTATCGGAAAATCAAGCTGATTATTGTCGGCATCCAGTGCCGCAAACAGGTCAAACACCTCGTTGATCACTTCCTGATGGCGTTCTTCGTCCTTGTCGATCTTGTTGATCGCCACGATCGGGCGCAATCCGATCTTGAGCGCCTTCTGCAGCACAAACTTGGTTTGCGGCATGGGGCCTTCTGCTGCATCCACTAGCAGTATCGCACCATCGACCATGTTGAGAATGCGCTCCACTTCGCCGCCAAAGTCAGCATGGCCCGGCGTATCGACGATGTTGATGCGATTGCCATGCCAGTCGACCGAAGTGACCTTTGCAAGAATCGTGATGCCGCGTTCTCGCTCCAGGTCGTTGGAATCCATGGCACGGTCCGCCATGCGCTGATTGTCGCGCATGGTACCCGACTGTGCCAGCAGCCGGTCGATCAGGGTGGTTTTGCCATGATCGACGTGGGCGATGATGGCTATGTTTCTCAAAGACATAGTGTTTCCGGACTTTCAAGAATGATTGGTTGAGCGCGCGTCTACCACAGCCAGCCACAACGCGGAATGGGCATATTGAAGCGGCAGGCCCGGACGGGAGCGGTACTTGGTAAGCCGAAACTCTCGCAGGGAAGTCCTTGCGCAACTGCTCCAGACGATGAGTTCCCTGGCCAGCAGTGTTTCATTTTGCAACATCTCCAGCAATTCGCCTGCGGACACGAGACCGGCCACGGACTGACTATGGCACCGGAAACCAGTACAGCCTGGAGCATTTCTGAGTAAGATAGATTGACGTGAGGTCATTTTTCAAATATCGTGGAACCATTGATAGTCATATCGGGCGGCCCAGTAGTTAGTCTCGCTAGCAGTCGAGGTCGCGTATGTGGAACCGCAGATTCTTCTTCTCATTCACCGTGTTTACACTGGTCTTTCTGGCCATGTTTCGCGCGGACAGTTCGCATGGATCGACCCGCGGAAAAATCATTGACGCCGCCGATCTGACGGCAGCAATTGCAGGTTCGAGTTTCATATTCTCAGGTCGAGTCAAGGATGTGAGATTTCGTCTGTCTGACGGGGACCCGGATGCCTACACGGTCGTTCCGCTGACTTACGTGACTTACGAAGTCGACAGCGTCCTGCGTGGCGAGCGTACAGGTGACACTTTCACACTTCGATTCCTGGGCGGAGCGACCAGCGTTGACGGTCGCTACATGCACCTGCCGAACCTGCCCCTGTTCAAGATTGGTGATCGGGACATTCTGATTGTTTCCGGCAACGGCCAGTCTGCGTGTCCACTCGTCAACTGTACCGCCGGTCGATATCGGATAATTGGCGACAAAGTCTTCAATGATGTTGGCTTTCCGGTTGTCAGCCTGGCCGATCAGCGCATCAGCCTCGGTCCGGCGCCGCTGGAGGGCAATCACATAGCTACTGTCGTCCCGGCGGCACCTGTTTCGTATGTCAACGAACTCAGGGACCGCCTGGCATCACCTGGCAATCAGACCCCGTCCAAGGACCGCGCCAGGCTGGAAAAACTCATCACAGAGGTTTCCGCACCTCGGACCATCACAATGAGATATTCCGGCAAGACTGTTTCTGTATCAGCAAGTTCGGCTGTTTCGCCAGATGAGTTTCTCAGGACGCTTCGAGCGATCGCATCTGACACGACGCCACCTGAAAAGCCGGTCGTATCTGTAACGTTTGACCAGGAAGTGCTGCTTCCTCTGCCAAAAAAGGGAAATCTTCGTGTCGGGCCACCGTCCAGTCGGACGCCTTTGACTGATGAGCAGCGGCTGCTCGAACAAAATGACGGCAATCCAGTGATACCAAGACAGTGAGCGCAATCTGCAATGGATACGGGAGGTCAGTCATGACATTGAGATATTGGTTCCTGAGCCTGATGATTGCGGCTTTACTGTCAGGTTTTCATGCCGCCAGTGCCCGGGCGTACTTCATCTACGAATGCAATGGCTCGCCCTATGAATGGGATAATCCCGTGGAGCAGTATCGGGGTGACCCGTTTGTAGGTGGTAATGCGGACTGGTTCGGAGGTTTCCACGATTCTCTGGCGATCTGGCGGGCCAACCCCACCTACATGAATTTCTTCAATACGCTCGACATCAACCTCAATTACAACACAGCGCTGAACAATGGCCATTCGGAAGTCTGGGCACAGGCCAATGATGCAACCGATATTTTCAATGGAGACGCCTTCGCTGCAGTAGGGCCATGGTATACGAGCGGTTGCTCAATCACCGAAGGCGACGTCGTATACAACAAAGCATACGACTATGTGAATTCCCAGTCGAAGGCCGATTATTCGAGGTACGGTTCCGACAAACTGTCGCTGGAAGCAGTCACTATCCATGAACTGGGTCACAATGTCGGATTCGAGCACAATTGCAGCATCTACAACGTGATGGGCGACTCGTCGAGCCACCTGCACGCCAACAGTGACCAGGCGAGGCAATATGTCGGTGAAGACCTGGTCAAGGGCTTGACCGCAATCTACAACGACGATCCCGTTTTGCAGGCAAAGGACGTGTCTGTTGTCCACTGGCGTTACTCCGGGTGTAACAATCCTTACAGCCTCCACAAGCGAACGGAGGTATTCGACGCTCAGGCAGATGAGCTTGACAAGGTCGACGATGACGCCCTTGAACCACGCTACATTGCAAAGGCGGGCCAGACAGTCGAGGCGCGTTTTACATTCGAGACCCTCGGCAATGTCACTCAGCAGAACGGTATCGAGGTCGGTTTCTACTATTCCGACAATGACACGATAACCACCATGGACAGGCGCATTGGCGGCACATCCATTTCCCTGGTCCTCGACGAGCCCGACACTTTGAGACTGCCCATCACGCTGCCCGGTGATATTCCGCAAGGCGATGGCTATCTCGGCGTTATCGTTGACGAGAATGATCTGATCAGCGAAATCCGCGAAAACAACAATGCCACATACGTTGGCATGCGGATTGATGGTGTGACCGGAGATGATGGTGACGGCGACAACGGTGGCAAGGTGAATTATCGCTATGCTGCCAAGTTTGTCTGCGGATTGCAGAATGATCCCAAGGACAAGCGTCTGGAGCCCGGCAGCTATTCAACGACTGTCAATATCCTCAACCCCGGGGGAAAGGACGTCCGTTTCCTGAAGCAGGTCGCTGTTACCTATCCACCGGATCCTCAGAAGCAGGGAGAAACCTACAATCTGGGCTTAGATCCATTGGCACCGCTACATGCTCTGGAGACCAACTGCGACGATATTCGCGAACGCGCATTCAACGGGACTTTTCCAACCGCTTACGTGGAAGGCTTCGTTGTGATCACCAGTCCGGCTAGCCTCGATGTGACTGCCGTCTATACCGGTCGCGGACTGGTCGAGGAAGAACTGATGGCTATTCAGGGCGGAGGTCACGATGCCTTTCGTCTGAAACAGAAACCTTGCGAGAATTACCGCCCAAATTGTCATTGTGGCAACAGTTGCGGTTGCTGCGGGTGTTGTGGCGGCGGTGACGGGAACGGTGGCGGAGACCCTGGTGGCTCGCTGGAGTCGATACCGTCGGTTAGCATGGATGTCGAGCAGATCCGTGAGCGAATGATCGATGACATTCCACCTCCACCGAACGGGGACAGAGACAAATCCGATCTCGTACCTGTTCCCGGCCGGCCAACGAATCCCAATCCCGACAGCGGTTATTGCAGGGTTGTAAACGGAGAACTGCTCGTCAGGGTGAAAAACCAGGGTCCGGGTCAATCGAAGACGTCAACAACGACGGTGACGTACGTTTTCGATAACAATCCTATCATTCGCGCCACTGCGGTGTTGGGCCCATCGGGCCATCCGATTGACGAGATTGATGTGCCGTTTCCGTATCCGGGCGACAGATGCTTTTTCGGAAGCGGTTCGGACAACGAGTGCCGCTTTCGTATAGAAGTCGATAGCGGCATGCACAATGACGAGACCAATGAAGGCAACAATGTCGCTATCGGCGCATGCTACAAACCGGAAGGGTGACTGTCACATGCACCGGTTCAGATGATGGTTGACAATTGTGCCCGTGGAAACCGTGGACCCATCAGGAGCCCATGATCAGTCATCCATTTGGGTTGAGGGTGACCGGGTTGATTGCTTTATACTTGAAAAGTAATTGGTTGCCGCGATCGACGGCATCGACCCCAATGCGGATACTGGGATTTCCTGCGATGAAGCTGAGACCGCCAACCGGTCCAGCTCCTGACCCGACAGGGAAACCGTGCTATTCATCTTCCAGATCGGCGCCAGCCCGCGATTCGGGGCCAACGGGCAGTCGCCTGCTGGCCCGGCTTCCTGACGCCTGGCTGAACCGCTTCTTTCCCAGTGCCTTCCTGATCCAGTCCTGGAAGAGGAAAACTTCGTACTCCTCCTGCATCAGCACGCCTCGCTCGAACGGAGCTGCCTTCAGTCCGCGTTGATTGAGCTCGCAGGCAAGGCCATCCTGCTCCATCACAAGGGTGGCGAAATCCGTGATCCGGGCCAGGTCAAAATCTGCCCGCTCCAGCAGGTCCGGCTGGAACAGCCACTCGGCCGTAAGTTCCGTCGTCTCGGGCGTCAGCGGCATCAGACGGACGATCCGCACATAGTCGACATGCGCAGCGATGAAGGTTGACGGCAGCAGCGTGGCATAGCGCTGCCCGGATGTCCGGTCTTCGCCGGTCAGGCCCGGCAGCTCATCCCGGGCCATACCGTCCATGGACCAGGTCTCGGCCCCTTCGCGAAGTCGCCCTGAATACAATGGCTGGTCATCTTGGGCAAAGGTCTGCCATTCCGGGTCGTCCCGCGGGGTCATGATGCCGCGCCCGTAGATGGGGACCAGTTCGCACAACTCGGGATGGATGCTGGGGCAGTGCAGGCACTCGTTGTAATTCTCCCAGAAGATCTTCCAGTTGCAGGCAAGCTCCCTGCGGTAACGGTGCCCGACTGCAAGATCCTCCATCGGCCAGGAAACGATACAGGACAGTTCGCTGCCGAAAACTTCGTCGAAAGCTGTTGTATCAGCGCCCGAGAGGTTTCCGAAGATGCAGCCGCCCCACACTGTGATGGCGAATTTGTAAAGGCCGTGGTCGGCATGGTTGAAGCCCGCCACCTTGCGCATGCGGCCTGTCGCCAACAGGCGGCCATCGAGGCCATAGGTCCACTGATGATAGGGGCAGATTATGCGGCGGTCGAACCTGCCTGTTCCGGCAGTACAAAGCGTCGAGCCGCGATGCCGGCAGGTGTTATGAAACCCGTGGATCCCGTTATCTTCGCCGCGGACCACCAGCAATTCCTGGCCCGCAATCGTGAACGTTCGAAAGTCACCGGGCCTGGACAGGTTGTCGGCCCGGCACAGATAGATCCAGTTCTTGCGCCAGATCTCGCCCATCTCGCGCTCGAAATGTGGCTGCTCGAAATACCACGACGCTGGAAGCGAGGGTTGTGCCGCAGTCAACCCGTTGAACCCGCTTTCGAGTATAGGATCATCAGTCATCTGCCACCAGATAGAGAACGAATTGCCAGGGACCAGACAATGCCGGTTCGCCAATCGGCCCGCAGGGCCATTTCGACTGCCGGGCGAAAAACCATAGCTCAGCTCCAGGCATTCCGCCATCGTGTTGATCACGATTGTCCCTGAAGCGTGTGCCAACTTTCACAAACAGCAGCTTTCGGACCTGAACTACAAAGTCTGGTCCGGGTCGGGGTCGCTCGCGCGATGGAGTCACTCAGCCGGGCCGCCGGGTGGAACTGTCAGGTTTTCTCAACAGGCGCAGTGGCAGCATCACCACGGCCAGGATCAGGACCGGCAGGACAAACCAGATTTCCACGGACCCCATTGCCCACAATGTCGTCACCGAAAAAACCAGCCAGATGACGGGCGCCGCCGCGAGCAATAGCCGCCAGCCACTGACTGTGCCGCTGATGACCAGCAGAGTGACCAGCGCGGTTGGGTCGGCTGCAACGCCAAATACTTCCGCGCTGGCAAAAGGTCTGCCTGAAATCAGTGCCAGAAACGGATACACGAAGACCACTGCTGCAACCACTGTCGCGACGATTCTGTCCAGGCCTCTTGATCGGTTGCCAGCGCCTAACCCGCTTTTTGTTACGGCGCACGCTGTCAACGCCGCAGCCTGTATGAAGAATACGGCAACGGCATATGACCCCCCGATGTGTATGTCCGCAAACCGGGAGGCAATGAATGCCGAACCACTGCAAAGCCAGGCAATCGCCAGCACCGCCGCGGCAACCCTGTTGCGTAGCGCCGTAGGAAAGCTGATACACAGCGCAAGCAGCACACCACAGGCGACAGCAATCAATTGCGCCGGCCAGACATCCTGATTGGCAAGCTCGATCTGCCTGTAATACACCTGCGGCGAGAACATGAGCAGGTCAGACAGGTCATAGCTCACCAAGCTATCCATCACAGCGTCTGGATGTAATCAATCAGGCGTTGACGCGTCGTGTCATCCAGTGGCGGTTCTGATCCCGCCCGAAGATTTTCGCGGACATGATCGACCCGGGTGGTGGCCGGAATGGCGCAGGTCACGGCCGGCTGAGACACGATGAAACGCAACAGCAGTTGCGCCCAGCTGCTGGCAGAAACCTCGCTGGCCCAGTCAGGCAGGGGATGCCTTTGCATAGCCCGCACCAGCTGGCCCCGTTGAAACGGGCGATTTACAATGACGGCGATGCCGCGCTCGCGTGCAAGCGGTAGCAACCTGCTTTCCGCCTGCCGGTCAACAACATTGTAGGTGAGCTGTACGAAATCCAGAGGCTGGCTCGTCATGATCTCTTCCAGCTCTCGATGCCTGCGTCCGTGTGATGTGGTCACGCCTGCATATTTCAGGCGGCCTTCAGCCCTGAGGCTGAACAACATCTCAAGATGCGCGCGCCATGCCAGCAGATTGTGCACCTGCATCAGCTGGAAACCGGCCACATTCCAGGCCTGCCTGGAACTTTCGATCTGGTGCGCACCGCCGTCCTCGTCGGGCGTCCACACCTTGTCTGCTGCAAATACCGCATCGCTTGCCGAGAGCCTTGCAAGGCCATGGCCGATTGTCGCCTGCGACGAGCCGTACATGGGTGAACTGTCTATCACACGGCCACCGCCATCAAGGAAAGCCTTCATGACACTGGTGCACTGGTCGAGTAGTCGAGGATCATCGCCAACGTTGAAGGTAATCCAGGTCCCGAGACCGACGCACGGCACAACCTCCCCGGTGGAAGGTATTGTTCTGCCGCCGGGAGCTGAGGCTGCGGCTGCAAGCAACCTGCCGGACGCCGGGCCGGTCAGCATCGTGGCCAAAGACGTCTGCACAAACTTTCTTCTGTCCAACACTGCTCACTACTCCTTGGCAAGCCGGTAAACAGGGTGTGTCTTGCCACGCCCTGCGGCGTTGCTCGCGATCAGGCTGCCGTGCCCATGCCGGCATTGCCAACAAGACGCGAGACGTCGGGATGACCACGAGTCCGGTCATGCTCACTGTAATATTGCACGGAACGGGACTGCACCGTTGTCACAACCTTGCGAGATTGCGAAGCGCTGCAGACCGCAGCTAGCTGTTTCGCTTGCGCGCCGCAAGGGTGCGCAGACGCAGCGCATTGAGCCGGATAAAGCCTTCCGCGTCCTTCTGGTCATAAGCACCGCGATCATCTTCAAACGTCACCAGTTCATTCGAATAAAGTGACTTGGGTGAGCTGCGGCCAACAACCGTGACATTGCCCTTGTACAGTTTGAGCCGGACCGTGCCTTCGACATGTTCCTGGCTCTTGTCAATCAGCGCCTGAAGCATTTCGCGCTCCGGCGCAAACCAGAAACCGTTGTAGATCATCTTCGCATACTGCGGCATCAGGCTGTCCTTCAGGTGAGCCGCCTCCCGGTCCACAGTGATGGATTCCATCGCCCGGTGTGCAGCCAGCAGGATTGTGCCGCCCGGTGTTTCATAGATACCGCGCGACTTCATGCCCACAAACCGGTTCTCAACCAGGTCCAGCCGGCCAATTCCGTTGTCGCGGCCAAGGTCATTCAGTGTTGCCAGCACAGTTGCCGGCGACAGTGCCCTGCCATCGATGGAAACTGCATCACCGTTCATGAACCCGATCTCGATGACGGTTGCGGCGTCGGGTGCGTCCTCGGGACTGACCGTACGCTGGAACACATAGGCCGGCGGTTCCACGTCCGGGTCTTCTAACACCTTGCCCTCGGACGAGGAGTGCAGCAGGTTGGCGTCCACCGAGAACGGTGCTTCGCCCTGCTTGTCCTTCGGCACGGGAATTTGATGCAACTGGGCGAAATTGATCAGGTCGGTGCGGGACTTGAACGACCAGTCACGCCATGGCGCAATGATCTTGATATCCGGGTTTAGGGCGTACGCCGCAAGCTCGAACCTTACCTGGTCATTGCCCTTGCCGGTCGCGCCGTGCGCAATCGCATCGGCACCGGTTTGCGCAGCGATTTCCACCAGCCGTTTGGCAATCAGCGGCCGGGCAATGGAGGTGCCGAGAAGATAGGTTCCCTCATACACGGCGTTGGCGCGAAACATCGGAAACACGAAGTCACGGACAAATTCTTCGCGCAGATCGTCAATAAAGATTTGCTTGACGCCGAGCATCTCGGCCTTCTTCCGGGCAGGCTCGAGTTCCTCGCCCTGGCCAAGATCAGCGGTGAAGGTCACTACTTCGGCGCCCAGTTCGCTCTCCAGCCACTTCAGTATGATGGATGTATCCAGGCCACCGGAATACGCCAGCACAACTTTCCTGACCGAGCCATTGCTGCCCATTTGAATTCTCTCCTGTCGAATTTGCTGAAAGCTGGGCGGGACCTAGCCCATGTTGCTGCAAGCCTGCAAGAGGCACTCCGTCCCGGGTTGCTAGAAATCGCTTGTAATGCCGTTTTTCTCCCAGTCGCCAAACCGGGTGGGTTCTGGCCCGTTGCGTCCGCCGTCCTCGACAGGAAGCACCGCGGGTGCTGCCTGCCGGCGTCTTTTTGCGGCTTCTGCAAGCGCACGACTGGCAGCGTCGCTGAGTGGAGGTTTCTCCGGTGGCTGATCCGGCATTTGTGTGCCTTGTATTGAATAGTTGGACTTGAGAAAACATATACTGCGCATTACAACCCGTTGGCAATGTGGCGCCGTGCCCGCATAGGGCCCGTACGCAGTTTCAGGTGCTATCATGAACTATATGAAAACAGCCGTGTTACTGGCAGGCATGACGGCCCTGTTTATCGGCATCGGTTTCTTGCTTGGCGGGCAAACCGGCATGGTGATCGCCTTGCTGTTTGCAGCAGGTACCAATGTGTATGCCTACTGGAATTCCGACAAAATGGTTCTGTCGATGTACGGCGCCGAACCCGCAAGCGAGACACGGCATCGCGAACTGTATGCCATGATTGCGCAACTCGCCGGCAAGGCCGGTCTGCCGATGCCAAAAGTCTTTGTGATGGACAACCCGCAACCCAATGCGTTTGCAACCGGACGCAACCCGGAAAACGCGGCCGTGGCCGCTACCACCGGCCTGCTGCAGCAGCTCAATCATGATGAGATTGAAGGCGTCATGGCCCATGAACTGGCCCATATCCAGAACCACGACACCCTGATCATGACCGTGACAGCAACAATTGCCGGCGCCATTTCAATGCTGGCCAACTTCGCCATGTTCTTCGGCGGACGTGACCGCAATAACCCGCTGGGCCTGATTGGAACAATTGCCATGATGATGCTGGCGCCTATAGCCGCGATGCTGGTGCAGATGGCCATCAGCAGGACGCGTGAATATGCTGCCGACCGGCGCGGCGCTGAAATCTGCGGCAAGCCATTGGCACTGGCTGACGCGCTGCGCAAGATCGCCTCGGGCGCCGAACGGATTGAAAATGAACCTGCCGAAGCAAATCCTGCCACGGCCCACATGTTCATCATCAATCCGCTGTCAGGGGCGCGGATGGACAATTTGTTCTCAACCCACCCGAATACGCAAAACCGCATAGAGGCGCTCGAGCAAATGTCCCTGCCGCCCGGCGCCGGCTATTCCGGCGACAATTCCATTTCCGGTCAGGCCGCGCCTTCCGGCCCCTGGTCAAGAGCTGGCCGCGGTTCTGCCTCCCGCAAAAGGTCGGCTGGTCCTTGGGGTTGAAGAAGCAACGGGCCCGCAGGTTCACGCCGCCTCCTGACAAGATCGAAGGTCTCGGCCTGCGCCAGGCAGCAGTGAATGCCGTTGCGCTGGTGTTGTATGAAAAGCGCTTCCTGGAAGATGCGCTAGCAGACAGCTTGGCTGACGTCGATGACCCGCGCGACCGCGCCTTTGCCCATGCACTGGCCGCAACGGCACTGCGCCGCAAGGGACAGATCGAGGCGGTCCTTGAAAACTATGTCGAACAGAAACTGCGTGCCCGTACCGGCAAGGCGCGGGTAATTCTTTTGTGCGGCGCAGCCCAGTTGCTGTTCATGGAAACCGAACCGCACGCTGCAATCTCGACGAGTGTCGCACTTGCCGCAGGTGATAAAAAAGCCCACCGGCTCAGGGGTTTGATCAACGCGGTGCTGCGCAACATCAGCCGTGATCGTGAAACCATACTGACCTCATTGCCTTCGGCCGTTTGCAATTTGCCCAAATGGCTGCACACCAGACTGCGGGCAGATTACGGACCTGAGACAGCAGCCCATATTGCTGATGCCCATACCGAAAGGGCCGCGCTCGATCTGAGCATCCGGAACAGCCGGGCCAGTGTAGAACTGCTGCCGCTGGGAACAAGGCTGCCCACTGGAACAATACGGCTTGACAGTCCTCACCCGGCCACACCCGACCTGCCGGGATTTGCAGATGGCAACTGGTGGGTGCAGGATTTCGCCGCGTCATTGCCCGTCCTGTTGCTGGGAGATCTGAACGGCAGCACCGCGCTCGACATGTGCAGCGCTCCCGGCGGCAAGACACTGCAATTGTGCGCTGCCGGCGCGACCGTGACGGCGCTGGACATTTCGCAGGCCCGCCTTGCCAGGGTCAACGAGAATCTCGACCGGACCAGGCTCCAGGCCAATTGTATAGCCGCTGATGCACTGGAGTTTGAACCTGACGGGCTTTTTGACGTCATCGTGCTCGACGCTCCGTGTTCGGCTACCGGAACGGTTCGCCGGCATCCCGATATGCCCTACGTGCGCGGCAACGACGAAGTCAGGCAGCTCATCGCACTGCAGCGCAAGCTGCTGCGCAAGGCCGCCGCCTTGTTGAAACCCGGCGGCACGCTGATCTACGCCGTTTGTTCACTATTGGCCGACGAGGGCCCCAAGCAGATATCCGCATTCCTGAACGAACGGGAAAATTTCGCACGAAATCCGGTTACTCCCGGCGAGAACCGGATACCGGGTGAATTCATCAGCAAGGCAGGTGACTTGAGAACCTTGCCGCACTACCGGATTGCAGGCAGCACCGGAATGGACGGCTTTTTTGCCGCACGCATGACCAGGTACGCAAACTGATACAACTTGTTATCAATTCGTTAACGATCTTTGGGTTTGAATGGGCGTTGACCTCCAGCAGGTTCTTGCCGCACCACGTGGCAACCTGGCAGGCATGTGCTCAACCCGGAAAACCGCGACCGCAAAACCATGAATTCCGCATCAACAGTCCTGACCGGACTTGCCAGTCTGAGCGGCAAACAACTGGTCAACCGGATTGCCCGGGCAACTTCGCCGCAACTGCCCAGCCTGTCGATGTCGCGTTGTACTGGCCTGGGACTGCCACTGGCTTCCATCATCAAGGGCAATGCATCCCGGGCGCCGGGTTTGTACCGCGGTGTTTTTGAGCTGGGCGGATGCAGGGCTGTCCTGGCCGGCACGTCAATTTTCGAGCTGCCGGTTGCCCGCCCACCGGCATTTGACCATGCGCTGCATGGTTTTGGCTGGCTGCATGACCTTCAGGCTGGCAATACGCAATTGTACAGGATTTTTGCGCGCGGCATTGTAGCCGAATGGCTGGAACTGAAAGTCTACCGCAGTACCAGCGCCCGTCAGCCCCAGACGCTGGCTGCCCGCCTGATCAACTGGATCCAGTGCGCACCCTTCCTGCTTCACGGTGCCAGTCGTGGATTTGAAGCTGCCTTTTTGTACAGCCTTACCCGGCAAACCCGGCTGCTGAACCGTCGCGGTATCAATCATTTCCTGCCGGCCAATCGGCTTATGTCCGCGATTGCCATGGTCTACACCACATATGGAACAACCGGTCTGGAAGGTCTTCAAAAGACCGCACTTGGCCGATTGTCGTATGAGCTCGATCAGCAGATCCTGCCCGATGGGGGTCATGTATCGCGTAACGGACAGACGCTGGTAGACCTTCTGGTGCTGCTCATTCCGCTGCGCGATGCGCTCAACAACGCATTGCTTGAAATACCCGGACCCATGAATGCCGCTCTTGAGCGTATGTTGCCGATGTTGCGGCTGCTGACGCACAGTGACGGGGGCCTCGCGGTGTTCAATGGTGTTGCCGCAACCAGCGCAGGCAGCATCAAGGCCGTTCTCGACAGGGACCTGGTCCGCGGACGCCCCCTTGGCATTGCTCCGCAGTCCGGCTACTGCCGCATTGTCCAGGGCGCAGCGTCGATTGTAATGGACACCGGCATGCCACCGGCCCCGGGACGCAATCCGGCAGCGGCCTGTTCGCCCCTGTCATTTGAATTGTGTGACGGAGCCCACCGCATTGTTGTTAATTGCGGCAGCCGGCAGGGAGCTGATGCACGCTGGCGCACAGCGTCCAGGCATACGTGTGCCCATTCCACAATGACGCTTGGTGAGCTTGATACCAGCACCGTGATAGACAATTTCTTCACCGCCCGCCTGTTCAATACGCCCGCCCTGATCACCAATGGAGATGTCGAGGCAGAAATCCGCAGCGAGGACCACGGCAGCATCATTTCTGCTCGCCACTCAGCCTATGCAAGGATATTCGGCCTGGCACACGAACGGCAGCTGTTCCTGGATGCAAGCGGTACAGATTTGCGTGGCGCAGATCGCATGGTCGCTGCTTCCCCGGCCAGTGCCGCTGCCTTTGGCCCGGAATTTGCCATTCGCTTTCACCTCCACCCGTCAGTAAAGGCAACCTTGTCCCGAGACGGTGCAAGTATCATGCTGGTACTGCCGAACAAGGTTGGCTGGCGGTTTTCAGCACGCGGTGGCATACTTTCGCTTGAAACAAGCGTGTATCTTCCAGACAGCAAGTCTCCCCGGCCTACCGAACAGATTGTAATTTCCGGAGTGGCCGGAAGGCCGGAGCGCATAGTGTGGGCCTTCAAGCGCATCAGGAATGCCTCGAAGCCCCGGCCCCTGAAAATTCAGTGTGCGCCGGAATTGCCACTGAACGCGGGATAACTGATCTTCTTCCTGTTCAGCAAATGCTGCCTTCGTGTTAATACCTCCCGCAGCAATTACTGACCCACTTGTTGGAGTCAAAATCATCCTGATCTGGCAATTGGCAATGGAGAGGTTGGCCGATGAGCGCTATTCGTCGCGCCCTGCTGTCGGTTTCCGACAAAACGGGACTTGTTGAGTTTGCTGCCGGTCTGGCAAGCCTTGGTGTTGAACTGATTTCAACCGGCGGCACAGCACGTGCGCTGCAGGAGGCCGGGCTGAAGGTCACTGACATCTCCGGGTGGACCGGGTTTCCGGAAATCATGGATGGTCGGGTAAAAACCCTGCACCCGAAAGTTCACGGTGGCTTGCTGGCCGTCCGTTCAAACCCCGATCACCAGGCAGCAATGCGAGAACACGGCATAGCTGCCATCGATCTACTGGCAGTGAACCTGTATCCGTTTGAACAGACCCTGGCCGGTGGCGGCAGTTATGACGAGCTGGTCGAGAATATAGACATCGGCGGACCGGCAATGACCAGGGCCGCCGCAAAGAACCACCACGATGTCACCACGGTAGTCGATCCGGCAGATTATACCCTGATTATCGAGGAAATGCGCGCCCATTCGGGAGCCACCCTGCAAGAAACGCGAACCAGACTGGCTGCAAAGGCGTTTGCCCGCACAGCTGCATATGACTCAATTGTCAGCACCTGGCTGTTGCAGGAGACAGGCGAAAGCCTGGCTCCTTTTCGCGCACTGGGTGGATCTCTGGTGCAGCAACTGCGCTATGGCGAGAACCCCCATCAGACGGCAGGTTTTTATCGCTCAGGCGAAATACGTGAAGGCGTGGCAACGGCACAGCAACTGCAGGGCAAGGAGTTGTCCTACAACAACATCAACGACACCGATGCAGCGTTTGAATGTGTCAGCGAGTTTGATCCTGCAGCCCATGCAGCATGCGTTATCGTCAAGCACGCCAATCCGTGTGGCGTTGCCACCGCCGCCACCGCAATTGAAGCCTACAAACTCGCACTGCGTTGCGATCCGGTAAGCGCCTTTGGCGGCATTGTCGCTTTCAACCGGCCAATTGACGAGGCAATTGCGGCAGTTGTTTGCGAGATTTTTACCGAAGTGATAATTGCGCCAGGCATCAGCGATGCGGCAAGGGCGGTTTTTGCAGCCAGCAAGAATCTTCGAATTCTCACCACTGCCGGTCTTGCCGATCCGGACCAGCCCGGCACTGCCTTCAGGACGGTTGCCGGCGGATTTCTGGTTCAGTCCCGCGACAACGGCCGCATAACCTCGCGCGACCTGAAGGTCGTCACAAAACGCAAGCCCGGCAAACAGGAAATGGCAGACCTGCTGTTTGCCTTCCGGGTTGCCAAGCACGTCAAGTCGAATGCCATTGTCTATGCAAGGGACGGCGCCACGGTCGGTATCGGCGCGGGCCAGATGTCACGCATCGATTCAAGTCGTGTTGCTGCCCACAAGGCCCGCGACGCCGCAGACGCAGCCAGTATTGCAGAAACACTGACTGCCGGCAGTGTGGTGGCATCCGACGCGTTTTTCCCATTTGCCGATGGTTTGCTGCAGGCGGCGTCCGCAGGTGCTACCGCAATTATCCAGCCCGGCGGTTCGATGCGCGACGAAGAAGTCATTGCCGCAGCCGATGAAAAAGGTCTGGCGATGGTGTTCACCGGTATGCGACACTTCAGGCACTGATACTGGAGGAAAATCATGCTTGTCACGACGACCAACACAATCGAAGGCCGCCGGATCACTGATTACAGGGGCCTCGTCGCCGGCGAGGCCATTTTGGTTGCAAATCTGTTTCGTGATCTGTTTGCGTCCGTTCGTGACATCGTTGGCGGCCGTTCAGGATCATGTGAGAAGGTTCTCAATGATGCGCGCGAAACAGCGATTTCCGAACTGACCGACAAGGTATCTGCGTTGGGTGAAAATGCCGTCATCGCTGTCGATATTGACTAGATCAGGATGACTTTTGGTTGAATCAACCAAAAGTCATGAACCTGATCAATTCTAAAGTGATAGTGCAACTTTATGGGTTCAAGTGAACCCATGTTGCTCTAAGAAACCGTCGGCCAGAACGGCTCGATGCTAATGGTCACCGCTGCCGGCACTGCGGTTGTCATCGAATAGGGCTTCCAGATCAGGCTTTTGCCAGCCCGCCCAGTTGGCTGGCGATCACGGCAAACTTTGCCAGCGAAAAATCAGGCTCCCGTGTGATGCGGACAACATCTTTCCCGGTGCGGGAAACCAGTTCCTGTCTTGCATCTGACAGGCTGGTTTTAACGCTGTCAGCGGCAATGCTGCGAACTGAGCGCTGCACCGTCTGTGTAATGCCGGCAATCGCCTGGCGGTCATAATCACTTTCGCTGGGAAGTTTCAGTGCGCTGGCCATGATACGATCAACACCCAGCGTGCCGCTCAAACCAAAGTAGGTTTTGGCGATTTCCTTGATCGGCCTGTTGGCAGAACGTGCAATTTGCACAACGTCCAGGCCCCGAACCAGGTACCTCAGGCCCGCAATGCGCAACGCCGTCTTTTCATCCACTCCGAGAGCCGAGATGTCCGCAACTTCATTTGTCAGCTGGATTTTTTGATCTTTCGCCAATACCTCGAGCAGGTCACCGGCAATTGCGGTGATACCGTCCTTGTAAACGGGAACCAGATCCGACAATTTTGCACTGGCGCTTTCGTTGGCTGCATACCACTCGACAACATTTGCAAGCCCTTGCTGCAGTCGCCCGTACAGTGACATTTGCTGACGGCTGGATACCTGATTGTCGAGCCTGTCGATTGCCTCGTTCATCTCCACAAAGCCAAAACTGTCCCGGCTCAGCACGTAAAACCTGGCCAGGTTTCCGGCCGGAATGGCGGTATCATTTGTCAGGTCGAACAGGAACAGCGGGCCACAGCGGTTGACGATACTGTTTGAAATCAAGGTGCTGATGATCTCTGCGCGCAGCCTGTGATTGCGTATTTCAGTGCTGTAGGCCTTCGACATGCGGTCCGGGAAATACCGCATCAGCTCGAGTTCGAGAAATGGATCGGATGCAAACTTTTGCGCCATCAGATCGTTGAACACAACGATTTTTGTGTAGGAAACAAGCACTGCCATTTCAGGCCGGGTCAGTTGGCCGCCGGTCTTAAGGCGATCACCAAGAACTTCACCGGACGGCAGATACTCGATTACACGGTCCAGGCCCCCCCGGTTCTCCAGTTCCCTGAACAGCCGCGACAATCCGTCCCTGTCCCGCGACAGGCTGCCTTCCATAAGTGAAATGCACAATGTCTGCAGGTAGTTGTTGCGCAGCACAAGGTCAGCAACGTCTTCGGTCATGGCAGCCAGCAGCTTGTTGCGGGCAGGTCGTTTCAGCTTGCCGGCAGCTTCGGCTTCACCAAGAGCAATCTTCAGGTTGACCTCAACGTCCGAAGAGTTGACGCCGGCCGAGTTGTCGATGGCATCGGTATTTATTCGCCCGCCTTTCTGGGCAAATTCAATCCGCGCAAGCTGGGTCATGCCAAGATTGGCGCCTTCACCGATAACCTTGACATTCAGGTCCCGGGCAGCAATGCGGATGCCGTCATTGGCCTTGTCACCTGCATCTGAATCGCTTTCACTGCTGCCGCGAACATAGGTACCGATGCCACCGAACCACAACAGATCCGCATCACACTTGATGATGGCTCTCATCAGTTCGTTGGGCGTCACCTTTGACTCGGTCAAACCGATAACCGACATGATCTCGCGCGACAGGGCAATCTGCTTCTCGGAACGCGAAAAGACGCCGCCGCCCTTGCTGATCTGCTTGCGGTCATAGTCCTGCCAGCTTGACCGGGGCACTTCGAACAACCGCTTGCGCTCGGCAAAGCTTTTCGCAACATCCGGATCCGGGTCAATAAAGATGTCGCGGTGATCAAAGGCGGCCAGCAGCCTGGTCTGGTGCGACAGCAACATACCGTTGCCAAACACGTCGCCGGACATGTCACCGATACCAACTGCCGTGAATGGCGTGGTCTGTATGTCACGATCCATCTCACGGAAGTGGCGTTTCACCGCTTCCCATCCACCGCGTGCGGTAATGCCCATCTTCTTGTGGTCATAACCGGCTGACCCGCCAGACGCAAAGGCATCGTCGAGCCAGAAGCCTGCCGCAGAGGAGATTGCGTTGGCAACATCTGAAAATGCCGCGGTTCCCTTGTCAGCCGCAACCACCAGGTATGGGTCATCACCATCATGGCGAACAATTGCAGGTGGCGGTATGATCTTTCCGCCCCGGGTATTGTCGGTCACCGACAGCAGGCTTGAAACGAACGACTGATAGGCGACGGTTCCTGCCAGATAAACCTCGTCCCGGCTGCCTCCCGCCGGAAGCTGTCTGGGAATAAATCCGCCCTTGGCGCCTACAGGTACAATAACCGCATTCTTGACATTCTGTGCCTTGGCCAGCCCCAGCACTTCGGTCCGGAAATCTTCCGCCCGGTCAGACCATCGCAAGCCACCGCGTGCGATCTTGCCACCGCGCAGATGCACACCTTCGACAAGCGTTGAATGGACAAATATTTCTGCAAATGGAACAGGTGCCGGAATGCCGGGTACGTCCCTGCTTCGGATTTTCATGGCCAGGGCAATGGGAATGCCGCCCTGCAGATTTTCAAGGTTGAAATAGTTGGTGCGCATCGTGGCGGTGATCACGCCAGCCATATGACGGATTATCCGGTCGTCATCGAGACTGGGCACGCTTGCCAACTGATCTTCCACGTCGCGTAGCAGGCTTGCCTGCAGTTTTTCGCGTGCCTCCAGTGTATTGGCCCTGGGGTGGTCAGGCTGAAACCTTGTGTCGAACAAATCGACAAGCAACCGGGTGATCTCACTATAACGTATCAGCGTGCCGGCCATGGCTGACAGCGAGTAGGCGAAACCGGTCTGACGCAAATACCGCGCGAAGGTTCTCAAAACGGTTACTTCCTGCCACGTCAGGGATGCCGACAATACAAGCCCGTTCAGCTGGTCGCTGTCCGCCTTGCCTGTCCAGACGGCCAGAAAGCAGGCCTCCAGCAGCTGGTAGCTCTGTTGATCAATTGCGGCATTTCCATCACGATTGAGAGCAACCTCGTGAATATAAACCGCTTCATCTTCTGCTGCCGGTTCCGGTTTGACTGCCGGCTGGACGATGTAGGTATTTTCGTCCAGTGCCCGCAAACCCATGTCTTCCAGCAGCGGCAGACGGGCCGATAATGGAACGGCGGATGCCAGATTGAACAGCTTCAGCCGTACCGCGCCATGATCTGCAACCGGTTCTGCAAACTCCGCCGCTGTAGGGACCTTGGTATCCAGAGCCTCCATGACAGCAATATCGTGCTGCGCATTCTGGATGTGGTTTGTTTCGCGATATGCCAGTGGAAACGCCTTTGAGTAACGTTTCGACAATGTTCTTCCGCCAGATCCATCCGCGCTCGCTATCAGGGCATCCGAAAGCTCGTCACCCCAGCTTCGCGTAGCTTCCACAATCTCATTTTCAACCACTTTCACATCCGGCAGGTTTTTCGGTGAAACGCCCAGTGAGATGATGAACCGGACACGAACCAGGGTCCCTTCGCCGAAGTTCGGCAGGAATTCGAGCGTCTTGCCGTTGTAGTGCCTTTCCAGGATGGCGCCGGCTTTTTCCCGCAGATCCGATGAGAACCGGTCGCGGGGAAAGAATACAAACGCGATCACGTATCTTTCAAACCGGTCAACCCTGACAAACAGGCGGGTGCGTGGTCTTTCGTGCAGCCGCCACATGCCCATTGCAAGCGGTGCCAGTTGTTCCGATTCAATCTGGAACAGGTCATCCCGCGACATTGTTTCGAGAATGTTCAGCAGGCCCTTGCCTGAGTGACCGCTCGGGGTAAGCCCGCTGAGCGCCATCACGGCCTCTATGCGGCGGCGCAAAAGCGGAATGCCGCTGGCTGCTTCAGTATAGGCGGTTGAGGCGAAAAGGCCCACGATTCGCAACTCGCCAACAACGTTTCCGGCCTGATCGAAATCATACAACCCCACATAGTCCATAACGGCAGATCTGTGCACACGGGACACAAGGTCGGATTTTTCCACGACAATTGCATAGCCCGATTTGTAACTCGACAGGTCGCTTCTCGCCGTACTCCGGATCACCGGGCGTTTCTGCAGTCGCAAGATCCCAAGAGCCGATTTCTCATCGGCCAGCATCTGTTTTTTGCCTGCCTTGGTGACGAGATTGTACTGGCACATGCCAAGGAAAGTGAATTTGTTGTTCAGCAGCCAGCTCAGAAAATCGATCGTCTCGCTGACTATGGCAGTTGGCAGCGGTGAGGGTTTTGTCCTGAGCTTGTGAATTCTTCCCTGTATCTCGTGCTGCATGGGCTGCCAGTCAACCACGGCCGCCCGAACTTCCTCCAGAATATCTTGCAGTTCGCCTGTCAGTGCATCCCGTTCCCGCCCGGAATTCAGCGCTTCAAGGTGAATATGCAGGTAACTCTCCCGCAGGAAATCTCCAAGCTGCTTCTTCGGGTCATTCAGGGCGATCAGTTTGCCCTTGCTGTCGCGCTCGGTGGCCAGCACCGGATGCAATATCGTGTGCACCGTATGTCCTCTTTTCGACAGGGCGTTGATTACCGAGTCCACCAGAAACGGCATGTCATCATTCAGGATTTCCAGAATGCTGCGGTGCGCCAGCACGCCATCCTTGACGCCGGGCGCCTCAATCCGGATTTTGACCCGGCCAGGTGATTTGATATCGAGAAATTGCCTTGAACGTTCAACGAGCAAATCAATGTCTGCGCTGGTCAGCCCGGCAACGTCCTCGTCGGCCGCCTCGCGGAACAGTTGTTTGCGCAGGACTTTCTCAAGCGGACCCATGCCCGTTTTCCTGGTTGAAGCTTTCTGTACAGATTTAGATCTGGATTTTTCCGACACGACATTCCACCCTTTTTGCAACGGCCCGACAATTCAGCATAGGACAGGTTTCCGATAATGGCCATGTATTCGAATTGCATGTAATACCAGTCGAACCAACGAATGACCCTATGTCTTGATGGAGACAGACAAATGACGACCTCCGATACCCCTGCCACGGCCCTGAAGATAGAGCAGGTTGATCAACTCACTGAACGCCAGTTGGGCTACTTCGACAAATGCACCGAAAAACTCGGCTTCATACCGAATGTGCTCAAGGCGTATGCATTCTCTTCAGCCAAGCTGCAGGCGTTTGCGGACCTGTACAATGACTTGATGCTGGGAGACTCAAATCTCAGCAAGCTGGAACGCGAGATGATTGCCGTTGCGGTTTCCAGTGTGAACCAGTGTTACTATTGTCTGACCGCACATGGCGCCGCCATCAGGCAGTTGTCCGGCAAACCGGAGCTTGGCGAACAGATGGTCATGAATTTCCGCGCCGCAGATCTCGATGACCGCCAGACCGCCATGCTGGAGTTTGCCGATAAGCTGACCCGCGTTCCGCATGCAATGGTTGAGCGCGATCGCGAGGCCCTGAGAGCGGCCGGCTTTTCTGATCGCGATATCTGGGACATTTCGGGTGTCGCCAGCTTTTTCAACATGTCGAACCGGATGGCATCGGCAGTGGACATGCGCCCGAATGATGAGTATCACGCGCAAGCCCGTTAATGGGCCAGGATTGACCATCCGGCAACCCGTGCATTCATCAGCAGACCCGGCATTGCAGCCGGCCTGTCCAGGACAAGTATCTCGCAAGGCCTCAAACCTCATGGCTTCAGACCACGCTTCACGGCGCACGTTCGCTATCATTTCACATCCTGATGCCGGCAAGACCACGCTGACGGAAAAGCTGCTTCTGGCAGGCGGTGCAATTCGTCTGGCTGGCGCTGTACGGACCCGGGGCGCACAGCGCCGTGCCCGATCCGACTGGATGAAGATTGAGCAGGACCGGGGAATTTCCGTGACCAGCTCTGTCATGACCTTCGACTATGACGGTCACACCTGCAACCTGCTGGACACCCCGGGCCATGAGGATTTTTCCGAGGACACCTATCGCACGCTGACCGCTGTTGATTCAGCCATCATGGTGATCGATGCTGCCAAGGGTATTGAAAGCCAGACCCGCAAGCTTTTTGAGGTCTGCAGGCTTCGTGACATCCCGATTGTCACGTTCGTCAACAAGGTCGACCGCGAAGGCCGCGACGGCTTCGAGTTGCTTGACGAAATCCAGGACATGCTTGCACTCGATGTCTCGCCCATGATCTGGCCGGTTGGTATGGGATCTGATTTTCATGGCTGCTATGACTTGCGCAATGGCGCATTCTCGCGTGCATCAAGGCGCGGCGGGCAATTTGACGAAACCCTGAATGTACCATCTCCCGGAAAGCTTGGCGAAATCGCAGGCGTACCCGGCCACGTTGCCGCGTCAGCAACCGAGGCAATTGAACTTGCGCAGGCAGGTTATGCTGCGTTTGACCAGAATTCCTTTCTGGAAGGCCACCTGACACCGGTGATATTTGGCAGCGCCCTGAACGGTTTTTCCGTACAGCAGTTGCTCGATGTGATCATTGAACATGCGCCGTCGCCCAGACCCAGCCCGGCGGAACCCCGGGATGTTTCACCGGACGAGAGCATGGTTTCCGGTTTCATCTTCAAGGTTCAGGCCAACATGGACAAGAACCACCGTGACCGGGTGGCGTTCATGAGAGTGTGTTCCGGCCACTTCAGACGCGGCATGAAACTAAGGCAGGTGCGCACCAATAGGGATATCCTGGTGCACAGTCCGATCTTCTTTCTCGCCCAGGATCGCGAAATCGCCGAGGACGCCCAGGCTGGCGATGTCATCGGTATCCCGAATCACGGCACCGTGCGTGTCGGCGATACCTTCACCGAGGGCGAGGTCCTGCGGTTCACCGGCTTGCCGGCCTTTGCACCGGAAGCGCTCAGGCGCGTCCGGCTGGGTGACATGACCAGGGTCAAGCAAATGCGCGCCGCGCTGGAAGACCTTGCCGAGGAAGGCCTGATCCAGGTATTCCAGCCGGAGGTCGGGTCCCAGTGGATTGTCGGTGTTGTCGGGGTGTTGCAGCTTGATGTGCTGGCCTCGCGCGCCAAACAGGAATACGGCGTGACGCTGGAGTTTGAAGCGTCACCTTACGAAATGGCGCGCTGGGTCGCATCTGACGACCCGGCCGCGCTGGTGGTTTTCAGGGAACGCAACCGCCTGGCAATGGCGGCAGATCGCGATGGCAGTTTCGTGTTTCTCGCCAAGGGTGCCTGGGAACTCGACTATGCCGCCAAGACCTACAAGGATATCCGCTTCATGCGCACCAAGGAGCTTCACTAACCGAAATTCAGGTTTGACTCGCGCTACAGGCCGGTTTTCCGACCCCGCTTGACAGGGTTGCGGCTCCCTTATGGTCAACCAGAACACAGCGCGAATCACGCCGTGGCAGCGAACCCCGAAAACCGGTCAAGCGACCTAGTCCCCCTGGGCTAGCAGATTGCCAACTGCACGAATGGTCACGCGGCGGTTGCGGCGTTCCGGTCCCTGGGTGTCGATCAGCAGGTACTGCTCGCCATAACCTACTGCTTCCAGGTTGCCTGACGGGATTCCGTATTCCTCGATAAGCGCGGACTGAACGGCGGCCGCCCGGTCCTCTGACAAATACAGGTTTGACTCGTCATTACCCGTGGCATCCGTATACCCTTCGACAAGAAACTTTTCATCCCTGTCATTCTGTAAAACCTCGAGCATGGCATTGGCCAGATCGTCCAGCTTGTGAAGCTGGTCATCGGTGATGACCGCGGAACCGGACGCGAAGGTGATCATGTCAATGTTTACACTGCGGACCATGGAGCGGACTTCCGGATCCTCCACGATTTCCTCCATGGTGTAACGCCGCGGGATATCCACGACGGGCGGAGCGTCGAACAGGTCAACATAGTCCTGGTAAGTCGCGCGCGATGCGTCGAGATAGTAAAGCTCTGCCGCCAGTGCCACTCCGATAGGCGGCAGGAAGTAGATGCTTCTGCCATTGCGGTAGCGGTTGCGATACCGCCGGTCATGCACCCGGTAGTGCCGGGTTGTGGAATATTGCACCCGTCCGCGGCGGTCGATGCGCTTGCGGTTGCGCACGGTGTGCCTGTCAGTCTGCTTGACGATGTTCTCACGCTGCTCGGTTTGCGCGCGCTGACGCTGCCCGTTGCGTTGCTGCTGGCGAAGTTCACGCTGGCGCTGTTGCTCCTCGCGCCCGGAGTTCTGCTGATTGCGCTGGTCATTCCTTGAACGCTGGCGCTGGCCCTCTTCCCGCAGTTCCCGCTGCCGTTCACGTTCCCCCGTCAATTGCTGCTGGCGCTGCCTGTCGGCGTCAATGGTCGTTTTGCGATCCTGCTCACTCTTGATCGCCTTCTGTCTCTGCCGTTGCTCGGCCTTGCGTTGTTGCTGCTGCTCACGAAGTTCACGGCGTTTTTGCTTATCTGCCCGATCTGGTTCCTGCTTCCTGCGATCCGAACGCTGGCGTTGCCCGGTCTCACCGCCATCGCCATTCTGCCTGTTACGCTCTGCTCGCTCTTTCTTCTCTTTACGCTCTGCGCGCTTCTTCTTCTTTGGGTCTTCTTCGGTTTCGGCCTGGGCGACCTGGATCAGCCCCTGTGACTGTGCAAGTCCTGCCGCGGAGGCTGAATGACCAAATATCGGCGACAGAACGAGAAGCAGGCAGGCTGCTATTGGAATTCGCGCGTTAAACATGACGATCAGACTTTCTTTTTTGGGCCGCCGGCAAAGTCAGAAATGATTGTGTCTCCAGTGTGACAGCCATGCCTGCTGTTTTAAAATGGCGGTTTGGCAGTACTGGTGCACACGTTAGCAACGACTGGGTAAAAAGTTGCAGTTGAGAAAACCAAACTGTTGGCAAGGGCGGCAGTAATGAATTATCATTGCCCCCGGACCAGGCGGGACGGGTGTCCCTTCGCAAACGGGTGTATGAGGAATTTTTGCCCCAGACTAAGAGGTTGCGCAGTCTCATGAAACGTCGTCAATTGTTGCTGGGCGCCACTGCCCTGTTCATGTCCGCAACACCGTTGCGGGCACAGATCCGCGAACACACAAGCTTCTTCGACAAACTCTTTGGAGGCTTTGCCAGCTCGGGCAGCCGGCGCAACGGCAAGAAGTACGAAGGCAAACAGATTGTTGCATTTCCCACTTCGGAACCTCCCGGAACCATCGTCATCAGGACCCGCGAACGGACGCTTTACCTGGTCCAGCGCGGAGACAAGGCGATTGCCTACGGCATTGGTGTGGGCAGGGCCGGGTTCAGATGGTCCGGCACGGCCAGAATTGGCAATAAGGCAGAGTGGCCAGCCTGGCATCCGCCCAAAGAGATGATAGAACGCGAGCTTTCACAATACGGCCGTGAACTGCCTGAACGCATGGAAGGGGGACCGGAAAACCCGCTTGGTGCCCGTGCCCTGTATCTGTATGTCGGCAACAAGGACACCTTGTATCGTATTCACGGCACCAATGCCCCCAGAACCATCGGTCAGGCCCTGTCGTCGGGATGTATTCGGATGCTGAACGAGGAAATCATAGATCTTTATGATCGCGTCGACATCAACACGAAGGTCGTTGTTTCGTGAACTCCGGCATCGCGTAGGGGCATGGCCTTGCCTCCCGCCTGGGAGATAGGTAGCAGAGTGCCGTCACAAACCACGCTGGATGACTGATACATGGTGTTGCTGTAAGGCGAACTGGAGTCTCAACAGGATTTCCGTGTGGTTGCAAAGTGGACCTCGGCGTGGTTTCTGGATTGAAACTCTGTTGCCATGTCGATACTCGGGTGGACATCTCCACTAAATAAACTCCCAGCTCTGGACAAAGTAGGTACTCATATTTGCCTGCATATCAACATGCTGCTCAGGCTGCACGCAAATGCTGTTGCAGACGAGGCAGGAAGTCCCAGATGTCACGGTTCAGACTGACCAGTTCGGAGATAGCGCCGGAGAGTTCCCTGAGACGCTTGCTGTTGACTGCCTGTGTCTCGCCGAACTTCAGTTTGCCACGTTTTTCCACCAGCCGCAGTGATCTGGTGTGAGTGATGTCACCCTTGGCGTCAACATCGAAAACAGCGTGATTGAATTCATTGCGCAGTCTTGTGCTGACGTCAAACCGCGCTATCAGCTCATCGAGTTCGCGACTTATCGACTTGTCATTGATGCGCAGCAAAGCCAGGCGTCTGATCAGATCAATCCGGGCGCGGGTTGTATTGAGAGTCGAGAACACAACGGCTGCAGCAGTTTCGTCGGTGTCCAGCAACAGCATGATCAGGTAGATGAACATGCTTTCATTGTTTGACCAGCTGAATGCAAGATTGCCGATAAGAACCATCAGCTGCGTCCGTTTGTCGGCCGTGGACGCGGCAGCCAATTGCAATGCTTTGAAAGCGGGCCGTTCAGGCAGATTTCCAGACATTTCACTCTCCATTCTGCTTCTTCAAATTTTACCGACATGTCGGGCGCAATGCACAGTGTTGTGATATACAATAGCATCGAAGGTGCAAAGAATGTTCAGTCTGTTAACTGCACGGCGAAATCGCAGGCTTGCCATCGCGCTGATTGCTCCACTTGTCATCGACAGTCGGCAGAAACTGCGTTGGCTGGACGATGCTGGCTGGAGCGATCCCTATGTACAGGGGTTTATCGCCACTGTCACAACGTTGATCCTGACCAGGTCGTCGGGCAAAATTTCTTCAGATATGGTCGGCAACATGCAGGCATCCATCTGGCAGGCAATCACCGGTCATAGTGGAGAAGTATTCGGTGAGAACGTTTGTCTATTCAGCACTGAACATAATCCGCTGTTCGATGAAGGCTGCCAGAACGCCGTGCAATTCATCAAGCACCTTGATCATGACGATCCCGCATGGCCTGCTAGCCAACGAGGATCAGTGCCCCCGCACACACTGGCAACCCTGCGCCGGCACTGGGAACAATATTTTGAGACCTATGTACGCGACAGACTTGAGGCCCGCTAGAACCTGCGGGAAATCATTCGCCGATTCCGGTTACTGCCCTGGGTTTGCCCCTGCTGTTGGTCCTGGCTACTGATCAGGACAATGCCGGCAAGGCCACTCTCGGGGTCTTTTGCGAGGTCTTCCCGTCCAAGTTTCTCAAGGGTTTCCAGAAAACGGTCAAACTGAATCTGTTCGTTGTGTTGATAAGATTTCTTGTTCGTCATAGTCACCTCACTTCAACTAACTGACTTTTTTCTCCTCCCGGATTGGCATTTCAGTATGTCAACTGCATATCAATCATGTATCATTTCATTACAAATTGCGCGGCTGATTGGAAGGCTTGGAACCGGTGCGGCCTGGCGACCCGGAAAGGTGTCGGGCCTTCACCGCCCGTATCCGGCTCAGGATGAAGCTTGCTGTCTTGTATGTAAGTCCCAGAGTCTCGCTCATCCTGCTCGGATTTACCTGCCTCCGATCGGCATTCGCCAGTACAAAGGCTTGCAACCATTTATGCAGAGGAACCTTGCTGCCCTCCAGAATGGTGCCGACCTTTACCGTAAACGGTTTGCAGCAGTTATAGCATTTGTAGGTATTTTGCCGGGTACTCTCGCCCATTAGCATTGAGATGTGGCCCGTGCTGCCGCAATGCGGACATACCGGACCATCAGGCCATATCAGACCCTCAACAAATTGATACGCCGAAGGCTCATTACGAAATTTCTCCGTCGGGTCATGGTGCATATGCTCAACTCCGTCTTTTGAGTCATTTGCTCTCCCCTGGTGTTTTCCATTTCGCTGATCCAGCTTGCGCTGCATCGGTATACGCCCTCACGTTACGTCATGGTATCACTGGTTAACGGACGGAGTCAATTGCCTCAAAGTAATCAGAGTCGTGGTACGTCTTGTATAGAAATATATAAATTACAGATACTTAATTTTGGTACGCATTAGATAATTAACATCGTTTATATTGCTGTCAATATTTTATTCTTGTTATCAACCATTAATTTGTGGCGAGTATTGGAAGAATATTCGCTTGCAGGAAGAACGGAGGTGACGCCCAGCCGAGTGAGTGAATCCACGGAGGCAATTGCAACGGACTATTGACTGCAAGCGAGACGCTGCATTGATGTCCGGCGGGCCAGACCTCCAGTCCGCACCGGTTTCGATTAACAAAACTTCCGGACCCTTTGGGCCGTACACATGCTGACGTAGAAGATTGGCATCTGTGGTCGAGCGCGCCGGAGTTCATTCAAGAAAGATATAGAGATGTCAAAAGAAGCAAAGAGAAAAGACCCCAACAACAACAACGACCATGACAATGACAACAGACATGACCACAACGGCCAGGCGCAGGGTCAAGCTAACCTGCAAGGCCAGCTCCAGGGTCAGGGCCAACTCCAGGGCCAGGCACAGGGCCAGGCTCAGGGTCAGGCCCAGTTGGCAGTCCAGGGTGTCTATCAGGAGTCGGACAACAAGAATGAAAACGACAACAAGAATGAAAACGACAACAAGATAGACAACAAGATTGACAATGATGTCGACAACAAGCTCGACAACAGCGTCGAAAACAAGCTCGACAACAGCGTCGACAACAAGCTCGACAACAGCGTCGAGAACAAGGTCGAGAATTCCGTAGAGAACAAGGTGGATGTCGAGGTCAAGGTCGACGTTGATCTTGGTATCGATGGGCTTCTGCCGACCAATGATAATGACCTTATCGACATTGATGACGTGGACCTGTCGCATCTTGATGGTGCGTTCATTGCCATGACCGACGACGTCATGCAGGATCTCCATGGTGCGGGCAACGACAATGCCTTCAACATTGATCAGGTGAACTCGCTGGTCGACAACGATTCAATCCACAACGCGAGCGTAGAATATGGCGGCGGCGGTGGCGGCGGTCGTTATGACCCCAGCATGGAAGGCAAGCTGGACCTGTGGGGTGGCCATAAAGGTCCTGACGGCTTCAGCCAGTGGGCAAGTGCCGACGGTGGCGATGCCAAAGTCGATGATATCAGGACTGATATCGGCCACGATGGCAGTTCTGCAAACGCGACCTCTGCTGATGCCATCATCAACCAGGAAGCCTTCACACAGAATATCGTGATGGGCGCCAACATTCAGTTCAATTCGATTGACATGACAACAGTTGGCAATGACCTGATAAGCAATACAGACGTCGGAGACGGAATCGTCTGACACGTTTGTAGTGCCGCAACAAAGGAGCCGCGCAGAGCAACGCGCTGCGCGGTTCTCCGAGAATAACGAGAGGTAGAGGGACCAGAATTCGGGAATGGTAGCAGCAAATTTGTTGCTGAGGAGGCTAGTATGAGCACCGGCACCATCACAGAAATCATTTCTTTCTTCTCTGGATATCTCCATATTTTTGAATCTGCCTCTAGAGAAAGACTTGCATACGACGAGTATCTGACAAACCAGGGAGAGGAAGACTTCGCACCCGGTCGCGATGGTTTGCCGTTCTCCAAGTTCGCTCCCCAGACGATGGATTCCTATCCCACCGCGGCTCATGCGTTTGCAGGACAGGATGTTCATTCTGCTGGAGCTCACCTTCTGAGGCTACAGGCTACCCCGCCCCTTGATTTCCCGGGTTCAGAGTTTGGTGCGGTCGCCGGCGATGCGCTGGCCCGCTTTACCGGTGCGTCTCCTGTGAGTTTCGGCGGCGGCGGCGGCCAATCGGACATACAGGTCACCTATCTTGTTGGTGGTGATCTTCTTGCGATAAAGGCCGGCCAACTGAACGAGATGATCGACAATGACGTCTTCGGCGCTGATGCGGGTGCAGTAGAGCAGGCCTACGGCAAAATTGATGTCGATGAGGTGCAATCGGAAACCCTGTCGGCCACCCTTGCTATGACACCTCAGGACCTTGTCCTGGATGGATTCGATGCTCCCTATCTGGTTTCGTTTATTGATAAGCTAGACGCAGGACGCGCTGCCGGTGATGGTCCTGATGGCAACCAGGCCGGGCCGGGCACGTGGGTGGACGGAAAGCTGGTGGGTGAGGGAGATGATGTACCTCAGCAACCGGATGATGGCGGGATTACGGAACCAGAAGGTGCCGGTCTTTGGCAAACGCTGGGCGGAAACTCGATGCTGAACGCTGGCGTCATCATAGACGTCAATCCCGCGTTTGGTACGTTGGCGGTTTCAGGCAATGCCTACCGGCTGGATGCAATTGTTCAGGTCAACGCAATACATGATCCGGACTCCCTGCAGTTTTCAAACCTGCCGGTTGATCTGATTTCGGCTGGCGCCAACGATCTGCACAACATCGCAAGCTTCATTCGGACGGATCCCGGATTCACCGTTCCGGAAGGAGTGGAACTGTTCGCCGGCTACAACTGGAATGTTGAGGTTTTTGAAGGCGACCTTGTTGATCTGAAGGCTTTGCAACAGGAGAGTTGGCTGATTGACAATGACATTGTACTGCAGGCAATGGGCGCCGAGCAGTCTGCACTTTATGCAGGTGGCAATCTCATAGGGAATTTCGCTGACTTTACCAGCCTTGCCCAGAACTACGATCTTGTACTCGTTCTTGGCAACTCGCATAGCGCAAATCTGATCTATCAATACAACATTCTGTATGACCCTGATCATGCCAGCATGGTTGTTGCTGACACCGCAAATGCAGATGGCCAACCTGGTCCTGCTTTGGCGACTGGTGGAAACTGGCTCTCCAACGAGGCAACGATCGAGTCAGTCGGTTCCGGGGCCTACACACCGATGACACCGCAATGGCAGGAACTGATAGACGCGTTGATCAATCAGGAGGGTACTCTCGATCCCAGCTTTGGCCTAGGTCTGGCAAATTTCAACGATCCTGACTTTGACGTTCTGGTGATTACCGGAAGTGTCTTTGATCTCAACGTGATCTGGCAACTCAATCATCTGATGGATGCTGATACTGCCATGCAGCTTGCAGGCGGGACGATGCCGGCCGAACTGGACGGATATACACAATCCATGGAGACCGGCGGCAATACTCTCGGAAACTTCGCAGCTATTGTCGACACCGGTCCGTTGGCGAACACGGTGCTGGGCGGCGAACTTTATGAAGACCAGATACTGGTCCAGGCGGAACTGATTATCGACGATGCAGATACACTCAAACCCCGCGACAACGAGGCGCTGGTATCCGAGTTGGTGGCGTTCATCGACAATACCACACATGAAACCGCCCCTGACGCCGCGCCGGAAGTGCCCATGTCTGACACCAACGGGGATCTCTTGGGCAACATGCTGACCTGAAGGTTTCACCTGCAGGCTAACGTCGAAAAACCGTTATGGCGATGGAGCAAGAGATGACAACGGCAAAAGGCAGAAAAAGAACGTCGCGCACTGCAAAAGCACGCAAACCCGATGCCGCAGGCAAGCCGGACCAGACGGCCGCAGCCTTGCCCGGAACTGCGAGCCAGGAAGTCGAACACAAGGACAGCAAAGTGACCGGGGCGAGTTCCACCGAGCAACAGGTGGAGAGCGAAACCCTGATCAGGGACGAGCAGGATGCTTCCCAGTCACCTGGCCCGAAGCCCAACGGATCCATCAAACCAAACCAGGCGATCGGTCCAAGCAAAAAGGTGGAAAAGCCGGAGATTCTACACCGCTATGTGGATCAGGATTTCCGGGAACTTCTCGGCAAGGGTCTGGCGTCATGCCGTCGCAACATGTTTACAGTCGGCATATTTTCTTTCGGCGTAAACCTGCTTGTTCTGTCGATCCCCATTTACCTGTTCAACATTTCCGACCGTGTTCTTACCAGCCGCAGCCAGGATACCCTGGTCATGCTCACTGTTGTAGTCGTCGGAGCGGTGTTGATGCACGCGCTGCTGGACATGATGCGCCGGTTTATCCTGATGCGAATTGCCGTCGATCTTGAATGCAGGCTGGGTGCCCCGGTACTTAGCGCTGCAGCCAAGGCCGCTCAGAACGGTTCAAGCCGGGAATTCCAGTTACTGGGCGATCTGCAACATTTGCGCAATTTTGTGACTGGACCCGTGCTGCTCACGCTGTTTGATGCACCGGCGGTGCCCATCTATGTGCTCTGCGTGTTTCTGATTCATCCACAACTCGGGTTCATTGTGTTGACCACGGGGATTGTCCTTCTGGTGTTTGCCATCATCAACCAGAAGATGACGGCGGTCCCCTTCGGACGTGCCAACGCATTTGCCACCCGGGCCAATCTTCAGGCTGACGCCATGGCGCGCAATGCGCAGGTGATGAATGCCATGGGAATGATCCCCGAAGGAGTTCTGATCTGGGGCAGGGAAACCGCGCAATCGCTTATTGCCCAGGTACAGGCGCAGGACCGCAATATAGTCCTGGCCGGTGTGTCCAAATTCATCCGGATGTGCACACAGGTTGCCATTCTGGGTTGGGGGGCATGGCTTGCCATTTCAGGTGAACTGACGGGAGGCATGATCATAGCTGCATCAATCGTCGGCAGCCGGGCACTTGCCCCCATCGAAGGTACCATTGAAGGATGGCGCAGCCTTGTTCAGGCTCGCAGCGCCTTTGCAAGAATTCGGGCCCTCCTGCAGAGTTCCCCACTGAACTTGGAGCGTCTGCGTTTGCCAAGACCTGCTGGCAATCTCAGTGTTGAACGCGTGCTGTATGTCCCGCCCCCCAACAAGAAAGTGATCCTGAACGGAATCTCATTTGACCTGGAACCCGGTCAGTCGCTTGGCATCGTGGGCGCGTCAGGATCCGGCAAGTCCACCCTTGGCAAGATGCTGGTCGGTTCGATATTTCCGACGGCAGGAAGTGTCCGGCTCGACAAGATGGATTTGCGAAATTGGGATCCCAGGCAGTTTGGTGAGAGCGTCGGCTATTTGCCGCAGGATGTGCAGCTGTTTCCAGCCACCATCAAGGAAAACATTGCCCGCATGCGCAAGGATGCCAGCGATGAGGCAATTTTTGATGCTGCGGAACTTGCGGATGTACATGGCATGATTTCCGAATTTGCTCAAGGCTATGAAACCCAGATTGGCATGGATGGAAGCCCGTTGTCCGGCGGCCAGAAGCAGCGCATTGGGCTTGCCCGCGCCTTCTTCGGCCAACCTCGGCTTGTAGTGCTGGACGAGCCGAACTCCAACCTGGACTTTGCCGGCGAGACCGCCCTTGCAAAGGCACTGCATATCGCCAAACAGAGAGCCATAACCGTTGTGGCCATCACCCAGCGCCCCACATTGCTGCGCAGCGTGGACAAGATCATGGTGATCAAGAGCGGCACCGTTCAGGCGATGGGACATTGCCACGAGATACTGCCCCTGATTTCCGGTCGCGGCAATTCAGCTCAAGCTGGCAACGCAAGTGCTGCGGGGAGCGACCAGATGACTGCCTTTGCATGAGCTTGCGGCAGAACTAGACGACACAGGACAAAAGACATGCGCATCTTTGTACTTGTTCTTTCAGTTATCCTCGCTGGCTGTGCCTGGCTCGCCACTCGCCTGCAGTATCCTGAGGTTTTCCTGTTCGCGATGGCCCACCTCCCGCGGCTTGCAGACTGGTTGCTTGAAGTTGGCGTCCGTCCAGATCATGTTGACCATATCAGGCCATGGCTGACAGGCGAGATGTTGAAGGAAACCGCAATGGGTGCGGTTTTTGCAGGATATTTTGTAACCGCCCTGGTTGCGTTCTGGATGCTCAAGCTGACGATGGGCCGTGGCAACATTGAAAGCCTGGACGTTGAAAAGGTTCAGCCACTCGGTGACTTGAAAACAATGCGCACCTGGGAAGCAGGCATTCCGAGATCGGCTGCCCGTTTCACGGTGGGTGGCGTGGTGGTCATATTTGCAACTATTGTGGGCTTTGGTTACTGGGCGACGACTGCATTGATCGCGGGCGCCATTATCACCTCTGGTTCATTTGTCGCGACTGGCGAAAACAAGATCATCCAGCATTTTGAAGGTGGAGTGATCAGCAGGATACTGGTGCGGGAAGGAGATATTGTTAGCCCCGATCAGGTCCTGATTGAGCTTGACAACACGGCTCCCAAAGCGGAACTCCGGCGCCTGATCCTGCGCGAGGCGCGTGCCAAGGCCATGAGTGCGCGGTTGCAGGCAGAAATGGATGACGTGGACAGAATTGAGTTTCCGTCTGAATTGCTGGAACAGAAGGACGATTCAGATTTCTCCGAAATCCTGCAAACTGAAACCGATATCATGCGCGCCCGCCGCAGCAGCCTGAAGAGCCAGATGGCCACTTTGGAGGATGGTATAGGGGCGCTTCGTGAGCGTATGTCTGGCGGAGAAAAACAACTTTCAGCAGTTCACAGACAACTTGCCTTCATTGAAGAAGAAATCCGGGACAAGGAGAAGCTGTTCAAGAAGGGCTTGATCCGCAAGCCGGAACTTCTTGCACTGCAGCGGGCACAATCCAGTTTAACCGGTGAAATTGGCCGGCTTGAGGGAGAAATAGGCGATGCGCGGGAACGTACGTCGCGCATCCGGGAGCAAATGGCCAGTGTGCGTCATGCGATGGTCCAGACCATAATTGAACAGATGCAACAGGTAACTGCAGAGTTCAAGGACGTGCGTGAACGCATGCGTTCTGCTCAGGCAGTCCTGACACGGGTAAACATAGTAGCTCCTGTGCGAGGTATAGTGGTTCGGCTCAGGTATCATACGCCTGGTGGCGTAATTGAGGCCGGCAAGAGCATCATGGAGCTTTTGCCAGTACAGGAAGAATTGATCATTGAGGCCCGCGTAAAGCCGCAGGATATTGACAATGTCAAACTCGGCCAGCAAGCCAGTGTGAGGCTTACTGCTGCAAACCGGCGCATAACGCCTACCGTCAGCGGTGAGGTAATCTATGTCTCGGCAGACTCACTGCAGAATGAAAAGAGTGGTGTGCCAAATGAGGTTGACAGTTATCTGGCTCGCATCAGGCTCAATGCATCGGAAGTGAGCCAGTTGGCTAATTTTTCAATCACATCCGGCATGCCGGTTGAAGTTTACATCAAGACGGCAGAACGAACTTTCCTGGAGTACCTGACCAAACCCATCGCGGATAGTATGAACCGGGCGTTTCGCGAGTTGTGATGCAATCAGACCAGCCGGGATTCACCCAGTTTCCGTGCGCTGTTGCGTGCCAGTTCGGCTTCCATGTGCCGGCCGCGCGCTGCGTGACAGGAACTCAGGCGCAGCCAGGTCTTTCGCGATGATGGCCGCAGTTTCACGACCTGCTTGAATAGTTCCGCGGCTTCATCCACCCGGTGGCGCGAGGACAGCAACTGACCCAGTCCGTACAGTGCCGGAATAGAGGAAGGCTCGGCCTTCAGCAACTTGCGGTAGGCCATTTCTGCCTGCACCAGTTGACCGCGCTTGTGTAGTTCCACTGCGACGTCCATGAGAACCCCCAACTCGGACACCGGTGGCAGCCCGTCCTCGGCTTCGATGGTACGCGCCCTGATCACGAAATGCTGAATGTGGTCCCGTTGTGCCCCGAAAAAGAACTTGTAGCTCTCATCGCCACGCAGAAAATCGTAGGTTTTGTACTTTTGTTCAATTGCCCAGCGGATGGACCAGGCATGCAGCAAAAGCCCCGAAGGCAACTCGTTGAACGTTTCATCCCGTCCTGCCATGTAAAACAGCAACTGTCCCTTTACATTATCAACAAACGTTGCAAGCGCGGAGACTGCCCGGTCGCCATCGCGCAGCACAGGCAGCAAAAGTGTTCCGGCATCCAGGCAGTGCTGCAACATCATAGTATTGGTCTTGACCAGTTTCGGAATGCGGTCACCCTTTCGCGCAGCCCATTTTTCCGCCCAAAGATGTAGCAGGTCTGCTATGTCTCTTTCTCCTGTGCCGGGCGAGGCAAGCGTAATCTGGAAACGATCTCCACTTTCAACCTTGCGCAGGAATCGCCGCAGTTTCTGACGGGTATTACTGCCTAGGCCTGCAAGGTATGTTTCCCAGTCCGAAGGCAGGTCAACATACGGGCACACCGTGTTGTCGATGCCATCAACCGGATTAATATCGTCGCGTTCGGTTACTGCAAAGCTGGCGGGCCTGAATGCACTCACAAACCGGGAAATTCGTTCCTGCGGTGCCCGCAGGCATTCCAGATCAAGCTCATCGGCACCTGAGGCTGCAAGAGTCCGGGCCAGCATGACAGTGGCTTTTCGCTCTGCTTCGGGCTCTGCCAGCCATCCTGTATAATCGCACAGCTTGCGTCCGGCCATCTGGATGCGGTCGATTGTAGAACCATCATCAAGCTTCTTGTTGCTACGCCGAAGCGGCATCAGTGCACAATAGCCGCTGTCTTTCGGCCGTCTGACAGCAACCACAAACCAGTCCCGATCGTCCTCTAGCCATTTGCTGATCCATGACCAGGAAAGAAAGAAATGCGCCGCCGGATCAGCAGCGTACAGCCGGTCCCAATTGTCCTTGAGATCACGCAGGGAGGCAAAGTCGTTTATTACCTCTATCCTCATTCAAACTCACAGGGCGGCACGTCCCTCGACAAGTCCTTTGCCTGCCCCAGCCTCCTTGTTGCTGGTAGACACTTCAGGAGTTATTTTCCTTAAGGTAAGTCTACAACAGCCGGACGAACTCTTTCCACCTTGGTTTTCAGGGTGTTCTACCAACCGCATTGTCCGGCGTCAGCGCCCTGCCACGGTCTTCTGCAACACCTTTCCCCTTCGGCGTCCGCAGGCGAATTCCGGGCGACGACAGGCGGCCTCAAATTGATTACTGACCTGATCATGCAACGCTACAGAGAGATTTTTGCAGCACCCAGGTTAAAAAGCCATTGTCGAACAACAGGTATCAGTGATTCTTACAAGCCATCAACGGTAGCCGGCGGCTTGCAGTTCAAATAGCTCAGCATAGCGCCCCGGTTGCGCCAGTAATTCTTCATGGGAGCCCGAAGCCTCCACGCGGCCATTTGATAAAACGAGAATTCTATCTGCCATTCTGACCGACGAAAAACGGTGCGAAATCAAGACAGTTGTCGTATCCTTGCTCAACTCGCGAAAGCGCTGGAACACTTCGAACTCTGATCTGGCATCCAGCGCCGCTGTTGGCTCATCAAGAACCAGGATCTGTGCGTCGCGCATATAGGCCCGCGCGATGGCGATCTTCTGCCATTCGCCACCTGAGAGTTCCACACCGTTCTTGAATCGCTTGCCTATCATCTGGTCATAGCGATCCGGCAATTTGTTGATCACCCTGTCCGCCGAACTGCGCAAGGCAGATTGCACGATGCGTTCGTGATCGTCCCGGGCATCAATCCTGCCAACCGCTATGTTATCGCCTGCAGTAAAATTGTACCGGACAAAATCCTGGAAAATGATGCCGATGGCGCTTCGCAATGCGTCAATATCATACTCGCGCAGATCGCAGCCATCGAGCCGTATACGACCTTCCTGAGGGTCGTAAAGCCGAGCCAGCAATTTGACGATTGTCGTCTTACCGGCACCGTTTTCACCGACAAGCGCGACGGTTTCGTTCGCATTCAGCGTGAAGTTGAGATTGCGGACAGCCCATGCTTCGGATCCAGGATACCTGAAGCCTACATCTTCAAATACGATGCCCTCCTTCAGTGGCATTGGTATTGCAATAGCGTCTGGAGGAGAATCGATCTTCGCTTCCTCGCGGAAGAAATCAAACAGGTCGTCAAGATAAAGCGCCTGAGCCGCAGTTGACGAGAAGCTCGTCAGAAGATTTTCCAGCAGTGTTCGCAATCGGCGAAAGGAACCTGCAAGAAACGTAAGATCACCAATCGTGAGAACGCCGGTCAGCGTGCGGGCAATCATCCACAAATAGGCAAAATAATATCCGGCTGTTCCGACCGCCGCAAAGACCGTGCCCCACAGCGACCGCTTTCTTGCGATCTCTCTGTTAGCCGCAAAAAAGGTCTCTGACAGACTTCGATATCGATCGATCAGAAAGTCATTGAGGCCAAACATCTTTACTTCCTTGGCGGTTTCAACGCTTGCAGCGGTACGCCGCACGTAGTCGAGTTCACGCCGTTCCGGAGTACGCTGGAAGTCGAGCGAATAGTTTTTCGCGTTAAAGTGTGCTTCTCCCAGAAAGGAAGGAACCAGTGCAATTGCAAGCACGAGTATCAGCCATGGATTGTAGACCAATAGTCCGGTAGCCAGCGTTGACACGGAAACAAGATCCTGCATCTGGCCGAACAATTGACCCATCAAAGTCATGCGTCCACCGGCCTGGCGGCGCGCCCTGTCGAGCTTGTCCTGAAATTCCGCGTCTTCGAACGCCTCCAGGTCGAGAGTAGCGGCATGGGCCATCAGCCGGACCGAAGAGCGGATGGTCAGCCGTTCCGAAAGGAGTGTATCGGCAAAGCTGACAATGCGGCCAAGAAGGTCGGACAGCAGTGCGATCACGAACTCCGCGCCAACACAGACAATCAGCCAGTCCAGCTGGCCGGATTGCCACCATTGCAGGAAGGCCTCAGGCTGGTTTTCAAGCGATAGCAATCGGACAACTTCATCGATGATAAGCTTGCCGATCCAAAGCTGTGTCACGGGCAGGATTGCCCGAACAAGCCTCAGGATCACGGAAAGCACAGTCAGCCGGGGACTTGCCTGCCATACCATTGCCAGGAATGGCCCGATATTCCGCAACGCGTTCCATCGCGCAAGTGGGGTGTTTGCTCGCATCCGATGTTCGTAGCGTGCCGAGATTGAAGTTGAAAGCCCCTGCCTGCCTCCATTTCCGGAACCACCGTGGACTTGCCTGTGAAAGGTGGAGTGATTTTCTGCATCCGGAAATTTGGACTCAATGGTGCCTCCCGCTGCAAATCATGCGGATGGCTGCTGCTGACCCGGAGCAAACATTGTCATTTCTGTGAAGTGTGGCAGAATTGCCAACGTTTGAGTCTCTTTAAACTGAACAAGCGATAACGCACAATCTCTTCCTGCAATGCAAAGGATATGGTTCACATGTGGCCCAATCGGGACCTGCTCAACCTGATCGGCATCGACTTGCCGATCATTCAGGCGCCCATGGCGGGAGCGAACGGCTCGGCCATGGCGATTGCCGTGAGCCAGGCTGGGGGTCTGGGATCGCTGCCCTGCGCCATGCTCGATGCTGCCAAGGTACGTGCCGAAATCGGCGTGGTCCGTCAGCAAACAACGAAACCTTTGAACGTCAACTTTTTCTGCCACAGGCCCGCAGTGCCCGACCCGGTCCGCGATGCGGCATGGAAGCGGCATCTGGCCACCTACTACGAGGAACTTGGACTGGATGCATCGGCCTCCGCGCCAGCGGTAAATCGTGCGCCGTTCAACGAGGCCATGTGCGAGATCGTTGAAGACCTCAAACCGGAGGTAGTCAGTTTTCATTTCGGCTTGCCGGTAATGCCGTTGCTCCAACGCGTCAAGGCTGCCAACTGCCGCGTGCTTGCTTCTGCGACCACCGTTGAGGAAGCCCGCTGGCTTGAGGACAATGGATGCGACGCCATCATCGCGCAGGGATATGAGGCAGGCGGCCATCGAGGCATGTTCCTGACCGAGGATATTGCGACTCAGGCCGGAACTTTCGCCCTGGTGCCGCAGGTCGTCGATGCAGTGAAGGTGCCGGTGATCGCCGCCGGTGGCATTGCTGACGGACGTGGAGTGGCGGCTGCGTTTGCACTCGGCGCCGCAGGCGCCCAGATCGGCACGGCTTATCTGTTCACTCCGGAATCCCTGATCTCCGATCTTCACCGGACAGCTCTCGGGAAGGCCCGGGATGATGGCACTGCCCTGACCAACCTGTTTTCCGGCCGGCCGGCGCGTAGCCTGATGAACCGGATCATGCAGGAAATCGGACCCATGTCCAGCCTGGCGCCGGCTTTCCCTACGGCCGGCGGCGCGCTGGCCCCGTTGAAGGCGGCGGCCGAGGCCCAGGGGCAGAGCAACTTCACTTCCCTTTGGTCGGGGCAGGCCGCCAGCCTCTGCCATGAAACCGGTTCCGGCGATCTCACCCGCCGGCTGGCCGGGGACGCGGCAAAACGTCTCCAGCAACTGGGGTTGCCCGGCTGATGAGGGGAAATAACTCCGGCGTCCCGGTGCAGTATAGCTAACGGCAGCATAGGGTCCTTGCAGGCCCATAGACCAGATACAGACAGTCAGTTTCTGTTCACAACAATTCCGGTGCGGAGACAGTAACAGCGTTAGCTGTTTGCGGGCAGATCAGCCTTTGCCAACCCCTGCAATACCATCTCCTCGTGAGATGGATCCGCCAGCGTCAGGCGCGCCAGCCGGGTTCTGATCGAGAAGTTCGGATTGATCTCCATGAGTTCATCCCAGACAGATCGCGCCTGCTCCAGGTCCCCGGTATGGCCAAGGGCAGAAGCCAGCCACGCTCTCCCGATGTCGGTATCCTTTACCAGAAAAATACGCTCCCGAAGCAGCAGTGCAGCCGTTTCAAAGTTCCTGTTGAGGAAGTGCGCCATTGCAAGAAACTGCAGGTACTGATGCCGGAATGAAGGATCCAGCCGGATCGCACGCTCAAGATGCTCGATTGCGTCCGGCAACCGGCCCTGTGCCAATTCGATCTCGCCCCTGGTGAACCAGCCCAGCGAATTGTCAGGGCTCTTTGACATGGCTTTGTCGAGCATCTCGGTGGCGAGATCCAGTTTTCCCTGCCAACGCGCCACAACTGCAAAGGCATGATTGGGCCAAAGATCATCAGGCCCGATTTCCAGGCCACGCTTTGCCAGATACTCGGCCTTCTGCATCGCTTCCTGCGAAGGACGGCCAGACCAGTGATTGTGATAATCCAGTAAATGCATCATCGCCAGCATGCCGTAGGGGTCCACATAGTTCGGATCCTTTGAGATAGACCGTTCGCCGTAAAAAACAGCCTGCTTCCAGCCTTCGGCATCCATGCCTGGAAAGAACAGGAATCCACGCATGCGCATGAAGTCTTCGTGCGCACCGATGTTTGATGTTCCCACGTCAGTGATATTGGCCCGTTCAGCCGGGGAAAGGGAAATTTTCAGCGCATTGACAATCTCCAGCGTCACCTCGTCCTGTACGGCGAAAATGTCGTTCAGATCCCGGTCATACCGGTCTGCCCAGACATGGCTGCCGGTGACGGCATCGATCAACTGTGCGTTGATTCGAACTCGCTGCCCGGCTCTTCTGACGCTTCCTTCGAGGACATGGGTGACGCCCAGTTCCCGTCCGACGACACGCAGGTCAACCGATTTTCCCTTGTATGCAAAGCTTGAATTCCGGGCGATTACCGTGAGGCCGGATACCTTGGACAAGTCCGTAATAATGTCTTCGCTGATGCCGTCGGAAAAATATTCCTGCTCTGGATCGCCGGACATGTTGTCCAGGGGAAGCACGGCAATTGCCCGGGCCGCGTCACGCAATGCCGGTAAAACTTTTGCTGAAGAGGGCTCGGTTGCAACAGGCGCGTCTTTCGGGTGCCAGTGGAAAACCCGCAAGGGGCGATCGATATTCTTGACCGAAACATGACCTCCGTCCTGAAACGCAACACCCAGACGGCTTCCGGCAATTTCGTGGACGACCGATGAGATACAGATGCCGCCAGGATGCGCCAGTTGCTCCAGCCGGCTCGCAACATTGACCCCATCACCGAAAATGTCGTCGCCCTGGAGAATAATGTCGCCGAGATTGATGCCAATCCTCAGCGTAATTCCGGCTGCAGCATCCGATACCGCCATCTCCTCCTGGAGCTCTTTCGCGCATTGCACTGCGTCGACCACGCTCATGAACTCAACCAGCGCACCGTCGCCCATGAGCTTGACAATGCGTCCGTTGTTGCGAAACACGCAAGGGTCGAAGACGTTCTGTCTGTGATCGTTCAGTGCTCCAAGCGTCCTGGTCTCGTTGGCGGCCATAAGCCGTGAGTACCCGACGATGTCCGCTGCCATTATGGCGGACAGGCGACGGGTTTGGCGGTCATTTTTCATGTTCGTGTGGTAGGGCAGATCATCGTTCACGTCCAGCACGACTTGGTCAGGGCGAGCAGCGCCTGACGGCACGTGCGCATCTGGCGCAACCTGGCGGATCTGTTTGACAGGCTATGGGTATTCCTGTCGCCGGTATGCAATCGCGATGAAATGGGTCAGAGAAAAGAAGAACCGTCCCTCTGTTGATCTCTTTTGCTGTTCTGCAAACCAGGCCTCGGCTTCCTCGGTAGACAGAAGGTCATTCTGGATCGCATAGCCCCTCATCAGGTGCAGCATCATGAAAGGCAATCCATCGGGCCGTAGATCGACGGCTGCGAATGGCAGAGGCCGCATCTCGACCAGGTGAAAACCCGCTGTTTCAAGAGCGGATGGCAGTAGGGCGGGAACATTGGGCTCAGCCACATGGCGCTCCCAGGCACGGCGCATTCGTTCCATTCGATCAGGGTTATCTGAAGCCCAGGAAAGGGTCGCCCATTGCATGTCGCCGATCACCAAGCGACCACCCGGCCGAAGTTTTCGCTGCAAATCAGCAAGTGCAGCCGCAATGTCGCTAACATATTCAAACACTTGAAGCGAGACGGCGCCGTCGAGCGACCCGTCCTCGACAGGAAGCTCTCCGGCATTGCCGTCGAGGATGCGGATATTGGGTTGCTCACCGCAACGCGTTTCGGCCTCTGCCCGCATGTCGGGGCTGGGGTCTACGCCGATCACCTCGCCTGCTGACCCGACAGCTCTGGCCAGTTCCCCGGTCATCAATCCTTGCCCGCAGCCGAGATCCAGCAACCGCTCCCCGGGCTTTGGGGCAAGCGCCGCCATGTTTTCCATCCGCCGCCTGGTGATGTCCGTACCACGATAGCTTACATCAATCAGTTCAAGTGTCTGAGAATCGAACTTCAGCATGACGGCACCGTTGGGAAGAAGGCGTGTTTATGAATCGGCAACCTGGCCCGCCGCCGGACACGAAACAAGGGCGGCCAGGGCGAACCCGATCAAGATAAGGGCAATTGACCGGAGCATGGCAGTAGCTTCCAGACCTATGCCGCTATCACGCGACGGTGTCCACAGGTAAATAAATGCAGATCCTATGACAGAGTGATGTCAACTGGAACATTCATAGTATCGGTCAGGCAAGTGAAGGCAAGACATAGCTACGCCCATGCCCTGCTTGTGGTCGAAGGAGTTCATTTATCCTGCAGGAATTTTTCGAGCCTGCCCTGATATTCCCTATTTCGCTTCAACCTGTTCATGAGATCAGCTGAAGCGACCCTTTTGAGTTCTGAAGGTGCTGTTCCGTTACGTAGCGACTTGAGCGCATCATAAACGGCCTGTACGGCTGCCGCGAACGGCTGATGCCCCTGAAGCGCAAGCCGAACCCTGCGGCTGGCGAGATGTTCACGATCCATCATATCTTGCCCGATCCCACCAACAATGAGCGGCAATTCAAGCTCCGCTGCGATCAGGTCCAGGTCTTCGCGGCTACGAACGCCGACCGCAAACAGGGCATCCGCACCGGCATCCTGATAGGCTCTCAATCGCTGTGCAGCATCTGCAGCACTGGTTATTGAGGCAGCACTGGTTCGCCCGACAATCACCAGATCCTTGTCCTGACGTGCCTGCAGCGCTGCTTCGATTTTCGCCCTCCCCTACCTTACAGATACGAGCTCTGCAACATCCGGTTTACCGAAGCGTGCCGGCAGTGAGGTATCCTCTATAGACAGCCCGGCAACCCCGGCGTTTTCCAGCTCCTCGACAGTGCGCATTACGTTGAGTGAGTTACCATAACCGTGGTCTGCATCGCACATCAAGGCGATGCCGCTTCCGCGGCAGATCCGCCTGGCCTGAACCGCAAATTCGCTAAGCGTCAACGATATATTGTCAGGCGCTCCCAACACTGTCATAGAGGCCACGGAACCGGCAAACATGCCGACCTCGAAGCCGATATCTTCTGCGATCCTTGCGGAAATGACATCAAATACCGATGCAGGATGCACGCAAGTGGCACCGTTTAGTACGTCACGGAAGCGTTTTCTTGCAGCATTGGCGATTGTCATCTGTGGGTCCTCGCCTTCAAGGTTCGAGCCACCTTCCGGACCATAGACTTTGACCTTGCTTTTTGCACAAGTCCCGCACCGCACCAGGTACGTGCAGTCTTGGCGCCAAAACCGGGTGCAGGATTCTTCCTGATTTATTTGTCCTTTCTATAACTTTCGATAGGAAGGGGCCAGACACCCGAGGCGGCGCAAAGGTAAAAGGTAGGTAGAATTATCTTTCTTGGCAATATCAGCCCCGTTGTCTTCGAAAAACAGTCAAACGGAACTTTTTAAACCGTCCATTAGAACAGGGGAAGACCATATGACCCACCCCGGACATCGGAGGCGAGCCCGTGATTGGCTGCTCCGGGGCCCCGGGCGTACCTTGACTTGCCGCCGCCTGCCGGCAGCTATGGGTCAGAGGTGGTAGTTCCGGCCAGGTAGTCAGTATGATTGCCTGATGTACGGGCAGTTGAGATGGCATGCATAACGTAACAATGGATTACCCGCGAGAGCTACGAACCTGTTGCAAACAGGATGTTCAGCACCGCTCACTTATCCCCAAACGGTTCATACCAACATAGCCATTGCCTTGATGACGATCTGGATATTTGACATGCTTCAGCCAAGAAATGATTGATGCGGATGCTCAAACCCGCGCGCCCCGTCATCAGGAGGGAACCAGGAATGACAGATAGCATACAAGTTGACGGTGCCGAAGAGGTACCCCACCCCGTTGAGACCGACTATGAAATCGGCCAGCATAACATCAACCCTTTTGGCCTCGATCTTCATAATCCGGTGTTTCTGATCTCCGGTCTGTCGATCGTTGCCTTTGTGTTCATCACCTTGATGTTCCAGCAAGGCGCCACAGAGTTCTTCGGCTGGCTGAGACCATTCCTGACATCGACGTTTGACTGGTTCTTCCTGAGTGCAGCCAATATTTTTGTACTGTTCTGCTTTGTGCTCATGGTTACGCCAATGGGCAAAATCCGCCTCGGCGGTCAGGACGCCTCGCCGGATTACAGCTATATGGGCTGGTTCGCCATGCTTTTTGCTGCCGGCATGGGTATTGGGCTGATGTTCTTCGGTGTTTCCGAACCCATGTCGCATTTTGCATCTTCGCTTGGCGGAACAGCCGCCGAAGCAGGTGCGCGTACTGACTGGGCGCCACTTGGTGCTGCGGCAGGAGATCCGGTAGCCGCGAGAAATCTTGGCATGGCAGCCACCATCTTCCACTGGGCACTGCATCCATGGGCGATCTATGCGGTCGTTGCTCTGGCGCTGGCATTCTTCACCTTCAACCGGGGGCTGCCTCTTACCTTGCGGTCGGCGTTTTACCCGATCCTCGGTGAACGTGTCTGGGGCTGGTGGGGTCACACCATCGACATTCTGGCAGTGTTTGCCACCCTGTTCGGCCTGGCCACATCGCTTGGCTTTGGTACAGAACAGGCGCTCGCCGGACTGAGCTACCTGTTCGGCTGGGGCACCGGCAATGTCGCCAAGGTCGTTCTTATCGCGCTGATTACCGGCATGGCTATTATGTCGGTCGTTCGCGGACTTGATGGCGGTGTAAAGGTATTGTCCGAGATCAATATCGGACTGGCCGCAGTGCTGTTGTTGTTCATAATCGCGGTCGGACCAACCACCACAATCTTTGAAACCATTTTCGCTGGTGGCGCCGCTTATGTAAAAAATCTGATCCCGCTGTCGATGCCGTTTGGCCGTGAAGACGCCAATTTTTCTCAGGGCTGGACCGCGTTCTACTGGGCCTGGTGGATTTCATGGTCGCCTTTTGTCGGCATGTTCATCGCCCGTGTATCGCGTGGCCGCAGCGTCCGGGAATTCCTGTTCTGCGTGATGATCATCCCGACGGCGGTGTGCGTCATGTGGATGGGTGCATTTGGTGGCACGGCCATATCCCAGGTGGTGGCCGATGCAGCGGCACCGGTCAAGGATGCCGCACTTGAGCTGAAGCTGTTTGAGATGCTCAAACCGCTGCCATTCTCAAGCATTACATCGTTTCTCGGCATTGTGCTGGTGCTGGTGTTCTTCATCACCTCATCAGATTCCGGGTCGCTCGTAATCGACACGATCACGGCCGGTGGCAAGACCGATGCACCCGTATCGCAACGAGTGTTCTGGTGTACATTCGAAGGTGTGGTTGCAGCTACCTTGTTACTGGTCGGCGGCTCCGGCGCCCTGACTGCACTGCAGGCCATGGCGGTGTCTACGGGCTTCCCGTTCACCATTGTGCTGTTGATTATGTGTGTGAGCCTCTATATCGGGCTGCGCCAGACCCAAAAGGCGGGACTGTAGATTACCACGGCAACATTTGTGACGTGTACTGCCCTGCGCCGGCAAACAAGCTGGCGTAGGGCTTTTCTTGCCGGCGAGACATCAGGCGTCATACCGCTCACGATTACGTGGGCAAGAGGATTATCTAATAACAAAAACAGATGCGTTCGAGTGAGCAGCGATCTTGCCGCCGTTTGACGGCCAGACATAGTCAATGATTGTTGGAACATGTGATGCCATTACAACCAGGTCGGCACCAACCGCGTCTACTGCCTTGAGCAGAACATCGTCAACATCAGCAACGATGTCATGACCTACAAAAGTCCTGCAATCGGCGCTGTGACCGTGCTCCGCAACCTGGTTGGCAGCGAAGGCCTGCAACTTCTTTTCATACTCTGCCGGATTGTGAGCTATACGGCTTGGCTCTTCGTTGGCTACACCAACATAACAAACCGGAATGCCGTATTGCTTTGCCAAGCCCGCTGCTACGCGTAGCGCTTTCGACAGGGGTTCGATGTGCTCCAGGTCAACCGGTACCATCATCAGTTTGAACATGACTCTCCCTTGCGAATTTTTCCTGCACAGACTTCACTACCCTTGCTGAATTCCGGCATAGCCAGGACGTCTGCAATCCTGGCCAATAGAGTCTACAACGTGGCATACGTCTCAAGGATATTCAATTCTGCCAAATGACCGGTTGAGTTCACAGCACAAAACGGGCCTTTTCCAGGACATCTTGATGAATCTGCTTCCGGCACATTGGTCTTCCCCTGTTTTAGTGGACGGTTTAAAAGGGGGAAAATGACCCAACTCGGAGTTTCACTGCAATTGAGTCACGGCATGGTTATGTCCCCCAAGCTGACGTTCGATCACTGGGCGTCGATCCTGAAAGCCGCCATTCACTAAGTGTCGCAAAAGGATCGACTTTGAGCAACACTTCGGAAATGATGCCCCGAAGACGTCATTCATGTGCGGTTTAGGTCTCCTCCGCCGGCAGGGCAATTCGTAGAGATAAAGGCCAGCGCGGTGAACAAGACGACAGGCGTGCCCGTCCAGTCAGCGTGGTTCAGTTTGCAGGAGCGCCTTGTCAGGCATGGGCGCGCGCCTTTTTCAACCGCCATTTTACGAGGAAGTACCACATGAAAGTCCAACGACACCTGGTAGCACTGTCAGCGTTGCTGACCGTATTTGCCGCGCCCACGATAGCCCAACCTTCTTTCGACTGCTCAAAGGTCAAATCGGAAAGCACCGAGGCCTTGATCTGCGGCGACATGGAATTGTCGGAGATGGATCGTGAGGTTGATCGCCTGTACCGCAAGATAAGGGAGCAAACAGCCGAGGAGGACTTCAAGACCATCCGGGCTTATCAGCGCGGCTGGATCAAAGGCCGCAACGAAAGCTGGAAGGAAGACAATCCACGGCAACATGTGCTCAGCTCATATCGCGAACGCATTGCGGTACTCAGCGTGCAGGCCGGCGAAGTCATGGTGCCCGATCCCGTCTCCTATAATTGTACGGGCGGCGAATTCGAACACCTTGCGGCGATCTTCTACGATACCACGCCTCCCGTCGGCGTCTTCACGCGAACACCAGGTGGCGACTGGCCGCAATACATTGCCAATGGCTGGGATGATGAAGGTGCGATCCACTACAACATAGGCGGACTGGATTTTGTCGACCGCAACGGCCAGGCAAAACTCAATTGGGCTGGAACGCTGATGGAATGCAATCGGGCTACCACTGAATAGTTCTCGAGCAACCTTTCTGAAATGCCCCGGCAACAAGCAAGACACCTACGGCTGGTAGTGGCACATGTGGCCTGTTGCCGGTTGGACAGGCGCTGAAATAGGTCTGGTTACGCGGGTATTTCAGAAGTTTTCGCTAGAAGGATCCATGGCTGGGCGTGCTCCGGAGGTTCCCGGACCCGGTTCAAAAGGCAGATTTATGACCCACAACAGATATCGGTAGGCAGTGCACCGAATTACCGCCGGGGGCCCTTGACGAGCCTCTTGATCGGTTAGCCACCTCTTCACAGATTCGCGCTTAACATTTCAAAAATTGTCTTTATGGTCGGTTGTCTCTTTGGATATTTTCACCCGTTGTTATAGAGGCACAATGAAACCGGATAGGATATTCGCATTTCTGCTGACGTTGGCATTGTCCGCAACCATGCTTGCCGAGCCATCGATTGCGCATACAGGCGAGGGTTACGGCGGCGGCTTCGTAAGCGGTTTCACGCACCCGATCCTCGGCTGGGATCACGTCGCCGCCATGGTTGCCGTCGGACTTTGGGGAGCCTTCCTCGGGTCACCCGCGATCTGGACTCTTCCCATCGTATTCCCGCTCGTGATGTCCGTTGGCGCGGTCATCGGAATCCTCGGACTCCCGGTACCAGCAGTTGAAACCGGTATCGCCATGTCAGCCGTGGTTCTCGGGTTGATGATTGTCTTCACCGTTAAGCCGCCAATCTGGGTCTCCGCCCTTCTTGTCGGTGCATTCGCAGTATTTCATGGGTATGCGCACGGGACCGAACTGCCCGCGACAGCCAACGCCTTCGCCTTCGCGGTGGGGTTTGTCATTGCGACCGGCATGCTTCACCTGATCGGCATCGCCTTCGGTTTGCTCGTCAAGTGGCCGGTCGGTCGGATTGCTGTTCGCGGTGCAGGTGGATTGATCTCGCTCGCCGGTGTTGCGTTCCTGACAGGCATAGTCTGAGCATGATTGCAAGATGGCTGAGCTGCCTCGCACTTGTGGCCTGGCCTGTCCCAGCCCATGCTCATAGCTCGGTCCCGGGGATCGAGGGCTTCTATACCGGGCTGCTGCACCCGTTATCTACCCCGCCACAGGCGCTTCTCATGCTGGGCCTTGGCCTGATGGCAGGGGGATTTGACAACAAACAGGCACGCTGGCCGCTCGGCGTTTTTATGGCGGCGATGTTCATCGGACTACTGATCAGCGGAGTGCTCGAACAGACAGACATTGCGATGTTCGCGACCGCCTGCGTGGCTTGCGCGCTGTCGGCCCTTGCAACGGGGCGCCATTTGCTCGCTGCGGTCGCTGTAGCAGCTGTCGGTGGCATATGCATTGGCGCCGTCTCACTTTCCGATCCGGGTCAACTACGGGACAGGGTAATAACAACGCTTGGGGCTATCGTCGGGGCGAATATCGGCTTGCTGTACATCTTCGTTGGCCAGCATTTCTTACGGGAGAGATACAGCTGGACCTGGGTTACGATCGCATTTCGGATCGCGGCCGCGTGGATTGGAGCAGTTTCCCTTCTTATGCTGGCGCTGCTGCTCGCGCCGGAACAGGCTTGACCCCAAAAACGTGTCCGCAAAGCTACCGTTAACGCTGAACTCGGCGAATGACTGATGATGCCACATTTTCCCGTCTTGTCAGGCGCTGAAACAAGTCTGGTTTCGCGGGTATTTCAGAAGTTTTCGCTAGGAGGATCCATGTCTGGGCGTCTTCCGGAGGTTCCTGGACCCGGTTCAACAAGGGAATTTGTGACCCCGTGCAGACATTCGTTTGCAGCGCAGCCAACGGCAACAGCCAGCCGAGAGGCAAGCCAGCAGGCAGGGGAACGACTTGCGCTGCCTTTCCCACGGGGCGGGGTCGCCCAGTCCGCTCATCTCGACAATCACCCGGGAAAACACGGGAATCCGGTCGGGCAAGGCCATGGGTTTCAAGCGTCCTGGCAGTTACGGCAGATGCCTCGCAGCTCTATGGTAGTTTTCTTCAACGCAAACCGGGCTTCTCCGGCCAGCAACTTGAGCCTGTTGGCGAGGGCGTTATCCGTGATCTCATTCACCTGCCCGCACCTCTCGCAGATCATGAAGGCGATGGTCTCGTGATCATCGCAATCCGGATGGCGGCAGGCAACAAAGGCATTGAGGCTTTCAAGGCGATGAACCATCCCGAATTCGACCAGCTTGTCGAGCGCTCGGTAGACCTGCAGCGGGGCGCGAAAGCCATGATCGCGAAGCTGGTCCAGAATGGTGTAGGCGCTGAGCGGACCGTCCGACCTTGTCAGCGCGCCCATGACCAGTGACTGGTTTTTGGTCAGGTCCGCAGATGGGTGAACATGTTCATTCATGGCCTGGTTTCTTTCTGAAGATCGGTTGAACGTTTATCTGGCTCATTACCCTTTACGGAGCCGCTCGAAAACGCCGGCAAGACTGACAACACGAACATGCCCAGGGCAGCCACAACAATGCTGGGTCCGGCAGGTGTGTCCCATTCCAGCGAACCGAACAGCCCTCCAGCAACGGATGCTGCACCAATGCCTGCCGCCAGAAGCGCCATTTGTTCCGGGCCGGTCGCAAACCGGCGGGCAGTTGCAGCGGGAATAATGAGCATGGCGGTGATCAACAACACGCCCACGATCTTCATTGATATTGCAATGACGGCGGCCATCAACAGCATGAAGATGATATTGGCGCGTCCCGGGTTCATGCCTTCGGCCTCGGCCAATTCGCGGTTGACGGTTGCGGCAAACAGTGGCCGCCAGATGGCTGCAAGCACTGCCAGCACCACCATACCGCCTAGCCAGATTACAGCGATGTCCGTCCTTGATACCGCCAGGATATCGCCGAACAGGAAACCCATCAGATCCATCCGGATCCAGGTCATGAAGGCGAGGACAACGAGGCCCAGCGCCAGTGCGGAATGGGCCAAAAGGCCAAGCAATGCGTCGGCGGAAAGCGTTGCACGCTTCTGAAGCAGCAACAACGCAAGAGAAACACAAGCCGATACTCCAAAAACTGCCAGTGTAATATTGACCTCAAACAGGAAGGCCAGTGCCACACCGAGTAGCGCCGCGTGCGAGAGCGTGTCGCCGAAATAGGCAAGCCGCCGCCAGACAATGAAACAACCCAGCGGGCCGGCCACCAGGGCAACGCCGATGCCGGCGACAATCGCGCGGGTGAAGAAGTCGTCAAGCATCGTGCCTCCTCTCGCTGTCATGACGAGAATGGATATCGCCCGGCGAGCTTTCGTGGTGATCATGACCATCCTGAGGATGACAATGGTCCGAGATGGAGCCGTCGCCATGCTGCACGCGGCCATCGGGCAGATGCGAATGATCGTGGCGATGTTCGTAGACCGCCAGTGTCGGCGCCGCACGCGCGCCAAACAGCGCCTTGTATTCGGGGCTTGAGGCAACCACGGTTGGCGTGCCCGAGCAGCAGACATGTCCGTTGAGACAGATCACACGGTCAGTGGCTGCCATGACCACATGCAGATCATGGGAGATTAGCAGGATGCCACAATGGATCTCGTCCCGAATACGCTTGATCAGGTCATAAAGGGCAATTTCTCCGGTAAAATCCACCCCCTGGACGGGTTCGTCGAGAACCAGAAGATCGGGCTTTCTTGCAATGGCGCGCGCCAGCATGACCCGCTGGAACTCGCCACCCGAAAGGGTACGGACTTCCGCCGTTGCCAGGTGGCTGACACCGGTGGCTGCCATTGCTTCACTGGCCTCATCAACGCTGACATGCCCGGTCAATCGCATGAAACGGTGCGCCGTCAATGGCAATGTCCAGTCGACCACAAGTTTCTGCGGCACATAGGCGATCTTCAGGTCTGGACGGAGGCGGATCGACCCCTCATCGGGCTTGAGAATTCCAAGGGCCATTTTGGCTGTCGTAGATTTTCCCGAACCATTCGGGCCGATCAGCGTGACGATCTCGCCGGCATCAATGGAGAAACCCACGCCGCGCACGAGCCAGCGGTCGGCGCGGAAGACGCCGGCATTGTCCAGTGTCACAAGTGCTTCAGGTTTCTTCAGCATGGCTGTTCTACGGGGCTTCCTGCTTTTCGTGGCGAAGGCTATTGCCACATCTTATCGCACACGTTATACAGTTACGCAATCTTGTAATGAGATAACGTCACACTACTGCATCATTCTGATCAGGGAAGACCGTCATGGGCCGCATCAAGACTTTTTTTCTCACTTCCACGCTGCTGGCTTCCACCGCTGTTTCGGCCATTGCCGACGTGAATGTAGTGGCATCCATAAAGCCCGTTCACTCTCTCGTTTCTGCCGTGATGGAAGGTGCGGGTGAACCCGAACTGATCATCAACGGTGCCGGATCGCCGCACAACTATGCATTGAAGCCATCACAGGCGAAGATGCTGGAGTCTGCCAAAGTCGTGTTCTGGGTAGGGCCCGAAATGGAAGCCTTCCTCAAAAAGCCGCTGGAAACCGTTGGTGCAAATGCCAGGGCCGTCGAACTGATTGACTCCCACGGCCTCGTCAAGCTTGAGTTCCGCGAAGGTGGCGCTTTTGATGACCATGAGAAAAAGGCCGAGGCCGGCCATGACGACCACGACCATGAAAAGAAGGCCGAAGCCGGCCATGAGGGTCACGCACATGGGAAGTTTGATGGCCATATCTGGCTGGATCCTGTAAATGCCATGGCAATGGTTCACGAAATCGAGGAAGCGCTGGTGGCGGCTGACCCCGACAATGCCAGCAAATACAAAGCCAATGCCGAAAAGGTAATGACCAAACTTGATGCGTTGGTCACCGAGGTTTCGGCTGATCTGAAGCCAGTTCACGACAAGGGCTTCATCGTGTTTCACGATGCCTACCAGTATTTCGAAAAGCGCTTTAACGTGACCGCAGCTGGCTCGATCACCGTTTCACCGGAAGTTATGCCAGGTGCTGAGCGCATCACCGAGATCCGCGCAAAGGTTCGGGAACTGGGCGCAACTTGCGTGTTTGCCGAGCCGCAATTTGAACCCAAACTGGTATCAACGGTAACCGAAGACACGCCGGCAAAATCGGGCGTTATCGATCCGCTCGGCGCTGGGCTCGACAGCGGGCCGGAGCAGTACTTCCAGCTGATCCGCAACATGGCAACATCAATCAAGACCTGCCTGTCTGAAGCAAGCTGACAGACCAATACACATTCCTCGCGGGCGGCCCGCGCCGCCTGTTTTTTCGGTCAAACCAATATGATGTAATAAAATATGAGAGCGGATATGCACCCCGTTACGATCCTTTCCAGCCTCCTCGATGCCGGTAATACGACGCTTCTCAACCACATCCTCAACCACCGCGAGGATGCGCGCGTTGCTGTCATCGCCAATGACATGAGCAAGATCAACATCGATACTCGCCAGGCGCAGGCGCATACGCTACCGCCCACCCTAACCTTTCGAAGTGAATGCTCCCTGAGTAACAGGATAAGCCCTAACCGAAACGGTACGAGGCTATTTTGTATTTGGCATATTGCCCCTTGCCAGCAAACCAGGGACCTGACCATTAATTGGGAACTTCCAACGGCAACTCCGAGCCCCTTTTAAGACCATTGCCACTACACATCCATCGCCGTGAGCTTCTTCAATTTGCTCAAGCGCGGGTGAATACCGGTCGGGTCTACAACACTCGCACTGAGTTTGGCAGGATGTGATCGACTACATTGAGATGCTCAGGGTATGGAACTACTCCTTGCCCTATGACGTTGACAGCTTGTCCACTCCATGCGACGTGTCCGCGATGACCCTGCGCGCGCCTGAGACCAATGAAGAAGACGAGACGTCGCAGCGGTCCCTTTGGCTCGGACTCTGGGCCATCGGTATAGCATGGGGCCTGACTGGGCCACTTTCCAAGCTTGCAGTTTCTACCGGCAACCACCCCATCGGCGTCTCTTTCTGGGATGCGTTGCTCTGCGCGTTGATACTCAGTGCCGTGTTGGTTGCGCGAAGGCAGGCAATAGCTTTTAGCCGCCGGCACGCCGCATTCTATCTGGCTTGCGCCGTTCTCGGCACAGCGTTGCCCAACGTGCTCAGTTACACGGCCTATCAACACTTGCCGGTCGGTGTCATGGTCATGATCCTCAGCACCGTACCGATGATGACACTGGCTATTTCACTGCCAGTCGGCGTCGAGCATGCGACCCAGCGCAGGGTCGTCGGCCTTGGCTTTGGTGTCGTTGCGGTAATGATGATCTACCTGCCAGGCACAAGCCTGCCGGATCCAGAACTGGCGATTTGGGTTCTGCTTCCGGTCCTGGTTGCGCTCTCCTATGCGGTAGAGAACGTCGTCATCGCGCGTTTTAGACCGAGCGATCTCGATCCGATTACCATCATATGTGCGCTCAGTTGGGGTGCGACGCTGCTTCTCCTGCCGCCGGTGATATACACTGACGCGTGGTTCAATATCACAGCGTTCGGGCCGCCCGAACAGGCGATCGTCGGCAATGCACTTCTACACGTCGGCGCCTATGTCGGCTTCGTCTGGATGATCGGATGCGCAGGACCGGTGTTCGCCGCACAGGTAGGCTACATCGTCACCGGAACCGGCGTCATACTTGGCATGATCGTTTACGGTGAGCGCCACTCTCTTTGGGTGTGGGGAGCGCTCGCACTCATTGTCGTCGGGTTATCCCTGGTCAAGCCGCGGCAGGCATTGTCAGGGGAAAACGGCTAAGATTAGGAGTGACATGGCGCCGCCCGGGGAAAAGCCAAGGACTTTTTCGCTATATCAAAACATCGCCCGAGTTCATCCAGCTGACGGTGACCTGCTCCCGTGAAGCGTTTCCGGTCTCGTTTTGGTCTGTTCCTTCGAGAACGAGGCGGAATCCATCCTGTCTCGAACGCTGACTGAGTGATTTGCCAAGGTTCGCGCTACCGGTTTCATCGGTCAAATTGGCGAGCAGGCCATAAAAGTCTCGCAGGGCTGACCGGCGACTGTTGTCCATTACGCTTCCTCTAGGGCCACGACTAGGTCAAAAAACTGTCGACCATTACAGCACAAACTACCGGTCTCACGCGCGCTCGCGCGATGTCTCAAGCATCATTCTCACCCGTTGGAGACCGGTAGTGCCAGTGATGTCTGAGTTGTCCTGCCGGGTTCTCTTCCATCTCCTGTATGGAGTGAGGCGCGGTTTGGCGTAGTCAGGCCTTCGCTGCAGATTGAACAAACGGCAGCAGAGCGGACAAAACGGTGGCTCAAATCAACCTGGCAAGCATCTGCCTGTGGACATCCACTCCGGGTCTTCCATCAATAAACGAGCCAGGATAGCCTCCTTGCAAAAGCTGCCTTAAATCATGCTTCAAATGATTTGGAAATCCAGTTTGTCAACAGGTCCTAGACGGCCAGGTCTCGGTTGTGGTGACTGGTTGCGGAATTCATGGAAAGGCTAGCTATAATGACTCGCGTCAATCGTCCTTATGTTGGAATACCGACCTTTCTGCGCTCCGAGTTGTTGGAGGATATTGCCGATCTCGATGCCATGATCGCTGTACTCGGGGTACCGTTCGACGAGGGCTCGCCCTTCCTTCCGGGCTCACGTATGGGTCCCCGCGCGTTACGGGAGCAATCACTTCGGTTCAGCAGTCGTCCAGGCATCTATGAATTGGAGAGTGGGCAGGAGTTCCTGCGCGCTGAAATCGAGGGAGGGTTAATTGCAGATGTCGGAGATGCCGACATCTACCCAACTAATCCCGAGAGAACCTTTCAAGGCCAGACAGAGATGGTTCGGGAGATAATTGAGCGCGGCGCCATGCCGGTCGTTCTCGGCGGCGACCATTCAATCACTTTTGCAACCGTACGCGCCTTTGACGAGCCCATCCATATCCTGCAGTTCGATGCGCATACTGACTACGCGGCGATCACTGCCGATCTGCGCTACACCAACGGCCACGCGTTCCGTCACATTGCGGCGATGCCCCATGTCCAAAAGATCACCCAGATCGGCATTCGCAGCCTGCGGACATCTCCGGAACAAATCGCTGATATCCGCACTGACGGCAACAGCATCATCACAATGGCCGAGTTCGGCTCCATCGGCCCCGAAGGGGTTGCAGCTACGCTGCCCGAGGGAGCGCGCTGCTTCGTCAGCATTGATATCGATGTCCTTGACATGCCACTGGTGCCTGGCTGCGTTTCCGCCGAGCCAGATGGCTTGAAATACGCCGAACTGCGCGCCGCCCTGCAGGCTATAGCGGTCAGGCTCGATGTCGTCGGCTTCGATCTCGTTGAGATAAACCCAACGCTCGACGTGCCCACCGGCGCAACCTCCTATCTCGGGGCACACACCATTGTTGAGTTCCTTGGGCATATCTGCGCACAACCCCGCTGGATCGCGCGCCGAAATGCCAGGACAGCCCGCTCCAACCAGTAGCCATCCGGCAGGGTGAGGCGCGTCATATGCGAGAAAAATGGCAGTTGGGCTGGCACATTTCTGGCGCTGCTGCGCAGTCGATGAAGGGCCGATGATAACCCCTTTGAGACATCCATTTTAAGTCGTTCCTTGCCGATTTCGGCGTGCTATTCAACCACGGTGCAAGTGTGTATCGTCTCATTCCCTTCTATCTCAAGGACTGGAGTTCCTGATTATGGCGCTAACATTTTATTATGGTTCCGGTTCCCCCTTCGCGTGGAAAGTCTGGCTGGCGCTCGAGCACAAGGCCATTCCTTATGAACTCAAGGTTCTCTCCTTCGACAAAGGCGAGACCGAAGCACCTGCGTTTCGTGCGATCACTCCCCGAGGCAAGGTACCTGCTATTGTCGACAACGGGTATGCGCTGTGGGAGTCCGCAGTGATTGTCGAGTACCTGGAGGAGGCTTATCCGGAACGTCCACTCTTGCCTTCAGATACCAAAGAGCGTGCGACAGTGCGCCGGATCGCGGCCGAGGCAGAGAACTATCTTGGGCCGCTAATCTCGGACCTTGTTCGTGCCACGTTGTTCCGCAAGGGCCCGGCAGAAGACAAAGTACTGGCTGACTTGCATAATCGTCTTGATGAGGAAATACCCCGTTTTGATACCATGCTGCCTGGTGAATATTTCTCAAGCGGCCCTTCTCTCGCTGACTTCACCGTCTATCCGCACATGCGGTTCATATCTCGGATCGATCATCGCCAACCTGGTCAGGACTGGGGCAAGCACATCCCGCGGCGTCTTACCAACTGGATGAAGAGAATAGAGACGCTACCGTATTATGAGCGAACGATCCCTCCGCATTGGACGTCTTAATCGATGGATCTTACAAGCCGAACGCGCTATGTGCGTTGATTGTTTGTACAGAAACATGCTCGGTGACGTCTGCTCATGGCGGCCCGCAAATAGCAGCTAAGCGGACCTCAAGACGGCGTTGGGCGGTCATTCGGCACCGCCTTTCAATAGAGAAAAGGTTCCGTTGTGGGTCATTTTTCGCCTTTTTGAGCGGGGCGGTGACTGATAGACGGGTGCGTAAGAAGCGGGTAGTGGCATTCGTCCTGCAATAATGTCTGCGGCCTTCTCCGCAAGCATTATGGTCGCCGCGTTGGTGTTACCCGAGACTACGGTCGGCATAATGGATGCATCAACAATCCGCAAATTTTCAACACCATAAACTCGGAGTTCAGGGTCGACCACGCTCATCTCGTCGGTTCCCATCGTACATGTGCTGGTGGGATGGTATTCCGTTTCCGCGTTTGTTTTTATCCAGGCGAGAATTTCATCATCGGTTCTTACGTCTTCGCCTGGAGCCAGTTCTTCTCCGCGGTAGGGATCGAATGCGGGCATTGACATAACGCGCCGGGTGATGTGGACCGCGTCAATGGCGTCGCGACGGTCCTGCTCGGTGCTGAGATAGTTGAACTGAATGGCGGGGGCGGTAGTGGGATCTTTAGACTTGAGCCATAGGCGACCTCGACTCTCAGGCAGCATCATGCTCATCATTGTTTGGTAGGCATGCGTGTCCCGTACGCACTTACCGTTGTAATCCGCGGCAATGGCCATGAAGTGATACTGCAGGTTGGGTTGCTTAAGATCGGAGCGTGTGCGCACAAAACCGCCTGCCTCGAAAAGGTTGGTACTGCCGATACCATCCCGCCCCAGAAACCAATTGATCCCGACGCTAAGTTTGCCGAGTGGTTTGGTCGCCGGATAGTAGCTGACAGGTTGGGTACACCCGACCTGCATGCTAAAATCGAGGTGATCCTGAAGGTTTTCGCCAACACCGGGAACATCCGCGACCACTGGAATTTCCAAGTCAGCAAGATGCTGACGCGGACCGACGCCTGAGAGCAGCAGGAGTTGCGGAGAATTGATCACACCGCCGGAAAGAATCACACTCCGACTCGAAAAGACCTTTCGCATCGTGCCACGTTGTTCGAATTCAACACCTTTCGCACTATTTCCTTCAAACAAAATGCGGTGTGTGAGCGCACGAACTTCAAGGTGTAGATTGCTGCGTCTGAGGGCAGGTTTGAGGTAGGCATCCGCCGCACTCCAACGACGACCATTCTTCGTCGTTCGATCCATGATCCCGAAGCCTTCCTGCTGGAAGCCATTCATGTCCTCAGTGGCAGGGTAACCCGCCTGCACACCAGCATCGATGAAAGACTGATAGAGCGGGCTGTGGATCTTCCCCGCGGTGACATAAAGTGGACCAGCGTCACCCCGGTAGTCATCGCCGCCACGTTCGTAGGTTTCGGCCTTCCGAAAGTAAGGAAGACAGTGTGCGTACGACCACTCGGGCATATCATTCCCAGCCCAGGTGTCGAAATCAAGCGCATGTCCGCGGACGTAGACCATCCCGTTGATCGAAGAGGAGCCGCCAATCATTCGCCCTCGTGGGCAGTACATGCGCCGATCATTCATGTACGGCTCGGGTTCGGTAAAGTACCTCCAACTGTATTTTTCGCTTTGCAATGGGATAGACAATGCGATCGGCATACAGACGAAAAGACTACTATCCATTCCGCCTGCTTCCACGACTAGGACCGTGATATTGGGGTCTTCTGTCAAACGGGCCGCGAGCACGCATCCCGCAGAGCCGGCACCGACGATAATGTAGTCGTACTCATCCTGCTGCGGCATTGCGCGTTCCCTTTGATTTACTATAGTCCAGGGCAATAAAGAGACATCAAAAAAATCCCCGCTCGTCAAACCGCGATACATTGGTGTTGAAAACGAACCTCAGGACTGCAGCAAGAACGAAAGTCACCTGCCCTGAAATGACATAAGCCCAAGTCGCAAAATGTCGGTCAATTGCACAAGCTGCTGTCCGGCGATACAGAGCAAGGGCCACCTTTTGATATGACGATCACGATTGGTCTGGACTATGCGCAGGGCATAGCGGTCGACTTGAGACGGCAGCTAATGGCACTTTCTTACCGGTATGACAGGTGCCGAAATGAGTCTGGTTTCGTGGGTAATCCAGGCGCTTTCGAAAAATGAGTCTGAAGTTGAGGGTATTTCAGACGTTCCTGGACCCGGCCGAAAACGGGGAAAAATGTTAAGGGTTGTCGGACACCTGCCTTGGTACGGCATCGGCACTGGGCTCGGTTTGGCAGGTGTCGGACAAGCCTCAGTGGGGGAAACTGCGGGCGTTTTCAGGCGGGACGGTTTGGCGGGTTTGATCTATGGGGATTTGACGTTTGCACAGTTTTGGACAGCCGCGTTTGGCAACGATGGATGGCGCTGACGCGACAGCCGATGCGGCTGGCTTGCGGCTTTTTGACTGATCTGATGGCGATTGCAGCGCGGCTTTCCGTGTAATCTTCAGATTTGGAACCGCAGCGCGCAAAGCGGTTGCGCGGCCAGCTGCAAAGGCTGGCGAGGGGGAAGTTTCCTGAGACAATGAGCATCATGCAATGACCTTCATCCGTATTGGTGGTGCACGTGGCCGGGCGCCGCGCTCGAAGGTCTCGATGATGACCATGGGCCTGCCACAACACGGACATGGTCGGGTGCCGGTTGATCTGTCACCGGCCTGGTCATCGGGTTCGGTGCTGTTTTGAGATGCCGGGGCATTGAGCAACTGGCGGGCCTTTGCGATATTGTCCACGCGGTTGCCATTGGCGAGCAGCCCATAGTGGCGGATACGGTGGAAGCCGGTTGGCAGGACGTGGATAAGGAAGCGGCGGATGAACTCGTGCGGCTTGAGCGTCATGGTCTTGTATCGCCGGCGGCCTTTGATCCGGTAATCCTTGTAGCGGAACGTCACACCGGCCTTGCCGGCCGAGATCAGCCGGGAGTTGGCGATGGCAACGCGGTGGGTGTAGCGCGACAGGTAGGCGAGTACGGCGCCGGGCCCGGCGAACGGGCGTTTGGCATAGACCACCCATTCGGCCTTGCGCATTGGTTTGAGCCAGGAGGTGAAGGCTTGCGCATGTGCCAGGCCGGCATGCTTGCCGAAAAAGCTGAGGCGGCCCTGCTGGTGGGCATTTGCCAGCCTGTCGAGCAACAGCCTGCGGAACAGCCGCGAGAGCACCCGCACGGGCAGGAAGAAGCCGGGCTTGCAGGCGATCCAGCGACTGCCGTCCGGCGATATCCCGCCACCCGGCACGATCATGTGGATGTGGGGATGATGGGTCATGGCCGAGCCCCAGGTGTGCAGGACACTGGTGATACCGAGCTTTGCACCGATGTGCTTGGGGTCAGCGGCGATGGTGAGTACGGTCTCAGCCGATGCCTTGAACAGCAGGTCGTAGACTACGGACTTGTTGTGACAGGCGATATCGGCGATCTCAGCAGGCACGGTGAACACCACATGGTAGTAGGGCACGGGCAACAGTTCGGCCTGACGGGCTTCCAGCCAATCGCGTGCCGTGTTGCCCTGACACTTGGGACAGTGCCGGTTGCGGCATGAGTTGTAGGCGATCTGGGTGTGGCGGCAGTCCTGGCATTGTTCGACATGACCACCCAGCGCTGCTGTGCGGCAGGCCTGGATGGCTGACATCACCTTGAGTTGCGCAAGGCTCACATGGCCTGCATTTGCTGAACGCCACGTGGCACCGTGCTCACGCAAGATGTCGGCCACCTCCAACAGGGGGCGGGGCATATGAGCCCCGGATCAGGCCGGAGGCTGGGGACCTGGCCTGAGAAGTTCCAGCGGGCTCTTGATTGAGCGCAGTGTGGTATTGGCGACGTGACTGTAGCGTGCCGTGGTATCGAGCTTGGAGTGGCCCAACAGCACCTGGATCACCCGGATGTCGACCTTGTGTTCGAGCAGATGGGTGGCAAAGCAATGCCGCAAGCTGTGCAGGCTCACAGGCTTATCGATGCCGGCGGCGTCCCTGGCGCTGTGGAACGCCCGGTTGAGCTGGCGGGTGGTCAGCGGATTGACCGGGTTCTGGCCTGGGAACAACCAACCGCCCGGCAGCATGACACCGCGTTCATTTGCCATGCGCCACCAGTCGCGCAACAGATAGAGCAATGGCTCAGACAGCATGGCGTAACGATCCTTGCGGCCCTTGCCCTGCTCGACACGGATCACCATGCGCTCACTGTCGATATCGCCGGCCTTGAGCGAGATGACCTCCGAGGCTCTCAAACCCGCGCCATAGGCAACACTGAGTGCTGCCTTGTGCTTGAGGCCAGGGGCTGCATCAAGCAGACGCGCCACCTCATCAGGGCTCAGGATCACCGCAAGCTTCCTGGGCTGGCGCACCGTTGTCATGCCGGTCTCGGCATCATTGCGCCCCAAGGTTACGCCAAACAGGAACCGCAATGCCGAAACCGCAGCGTTCATGCTCGTCGCCGTCGCACCGCTTGATCGCATATGCAGCTGATAGCGCCTGAGGTCCTCAGCTGTTGCCTGATCCGGGAATTGGCCAAAAAATGCCGTGAACCCCCTCACTGCAGTGATGTAGGATCGCTGCGTGCCGGCAGTGAAGCCGCGGACTGTCATGTCCTCGATCATGCGCTGGCGCAATGGGCTGATGGATGTATCTGTCATGGGTCTGCTCCCTTGTGTTGATGTGAAGGTTTGGAAACCCCCAATCTCAACACGGGACAGACCAGCCCGTTAATACGCAGGCAACCACGCTTGCAACTCTTGACTACCGCGAGAGCGGTTTAGTC
>CAVOZJ010000033.1:0-49959 GCA_963700885.1 uncultured Alphaproteobacteria bacterium | reverse complement strand
GGGCGATTTCAAGGCGTCAGGCGGCGGTCAGATGGAAGCCTTGATCCATTCGGCAATCTTGCCTTTAGGGTTGGCGCCGACCTGCGTAGAAGCTACTTCTCCACCCTTGAACACCATCAGGGTCGGGATGCCGCGCACACCGAATTTCGATGGTACGGATGGATTTTCGTCGATATTGATCTTGACGATTTTGACGTCTGAACCCAGTTCAACGGACAATTCCTCCAATGACGGGCCAATCATTTTGCAGGGGCCGCACCATTCAGCCCAGAAATCCACCACGACGGGTGTGTCGGACTTGATCACATCGTCTTCAAATGAGGCGTCGGTGACAGCATTCGTTGCCATGTTGCAAAACCTTTCCTAGGAGAATATTGCCCTGAACCCGAGGGAATCAGCGTCAGTGCAGGCGTTGGACTTGTGCAACAAGTAGGTACTGATCTGGCGCCGGTCAAGTCTTGTGGGAAATTGTTTACGCTGTTGTGATCACGGATGCCTGCCAGGCAACTTCCAGCATGATGTCCGGTACCGGCATAAGGGCAGGTGCGTCGGTCCACAACAAGGCGCATTCAATGGCCCGGCCGGGATAGACCCGTTCCAGTGCTTTTGAATAGGCGGCAAGCTGGCGCAAATATACTTCGGGTACGTCCTGTACACTGTCCGGAGGCGGGCGATTGGTCTTGAAATCCACCACCAGCACCCGGTCGGCCTCGACCAGCAACCGGTCGATCTGACCTGTCAGTCCGAATTGTTGCTGGTTTGGCAGATCGATCATCGCGGCAATCGACACCTCGGGACGCGCGGCAGGCGAAAACACCCCGGCGAACCGGGGATCTGAAAACAGCTCCATGATCTCCGACACGGTTGCTCCCAGCTCCGGTTCCTTCACGCCACTCGCTGCCAGAAACCTTTCAGCCGCTGGCGCACGCTGGCTGTCAGGAAGTTCCGGCAGTGATTGCAGCAAACGATGCACCAGTTGGCCTCTGCGGAAACGCGCATCGCCGCGCGGCGCCAATGGCGACAACGCCGTCTCGCTGCTCCAGCCATCAGTTGTTTCACTGGCTGCGGCCATGCGTGACGGTGCCAGCCAGCGATGCGGCGCAGAAACCCGATGGGCCGGAATACTTGCCCACTCCGGAGGTGGGGTGGCTTCCGCTGCCACGCCGCTGTTGTTTTCCTTTTCATCTGTGACTTGCGGTTCGCCAGTCGCCAGATGGAAAGCCCGTCGCAATCAGTGCAATTTTGCAGCAACGGTTTGTCTGTACCTGCCAGTGCACCATGTATCATGGCGTACCAGCTGTTCACTGGCGCATCAGCAGTCCCGGTCCTGTTGTTTTGTTTGACGAAACCACACACGTAAAGCCGGTAACGCGCCCTGGTCATGGCTACGTAAAGCAACCGGTTATATTCTTCCATCAGGCCTTCGAAAGCCTTGTTTTTGAGGGCATCGGTCACGCCGGTGGCGTAATCCGACTTCAGCCGCCATACCGGCAGGTTGTCGCCGGTGAACAGGACATTGCCGATTTTTCCGGTATCCGGTGCTGAACAGGTATCCGGCAGAAACACAATCGGTGCCTCCAGGCCCTTTGCACCGTGCACCGTCATGACGCGCACTTCACCACCTGCCTGATCCATGTCCCGGCGGATGTCGGCCTGTGTCGCCTCGAGCCACGCCAGAAATCCCGCCAGTGAGGGTATGTGTTGCTGCTCATACTCCAGCACCAGTTGCAAAAAGGCGTCTGTCGGGTCGGCTGCTTCCTGTCCCAGGCCCCCCAGGATCGACCGCCTGCCTGCGTCACGCGACAGAACCGCGGAGTAAAAGTCAAAGGCGCCGGATATTGCCGCGAGATCCCGCCAGCGGGATAGTTTTTCAACCGCCCTGGTGTAGGGTTGTCCGGTCTCTGCCGCTTCTTCCAGCCTTCGCCAGAGACTGCTGCTTCCACGCTCGCGGGTCAGAAAAAACAGGTCTTTGTCATCGTCGAACCGCGTTACACCGTCATCATGGGTAAAAAGCGGGCTCTTCAGCACGCCGGCGAAGTTCAGATCGTCCTGTGGCAGAATACAGACCTGCGCCAGCGCCATGAGATCCTGAACTGCAATATGATCAAGCAGTTTTAACCGGTCGGCGCCTGCCACTGGTACGCCTGCCTCTTTGAGGGCTCGCACGATTGCCGCCATCAGATAGGAACGCTGGCGCACCAGAATTAATATATCTGACGGCATGATTGCGCGATCCGGTTTCAACCTCTCGGGAGTTTCGCTCGACAGCCAGTTTGCGATCGTCGCTGCGATCCGGCGGGCCATTTTCAGATGCGGCGGATCCACCATATTGCCTGACTTTGGCTCCCAGTGCTGAATTTCGTCATCAGGCTGACCCCGCTCCAGGTCCCAGATCTCGACCAGCCCCTGTTCACCCTTGCGGATCGGTAAATGCCGCACAACCTGCTGTATTTCAGACGTCACGCCTTTTTTCGCATCATCGCGCGCGAAGACCAGGTCAACTGCGCGCAACACCAGTTCACTGGAGCGAAAGGAGTGTTCAAGAGGCACCTCGCGAAAATCGCCACCGGCGTTGTTGATCAGCGTTTCATAAAGACCAGCCTGCTTGTCGAACTCCCGCGGATCAGCTCCCTGAAATGAATAGATCGACTGTTTGCGGTCGCCAACCGCGAACATGGTCCTCGTCAACCCGTCACGTGCGCCTTCGCCGGCAAAAAATTCCTCCGTCAGCGCATTGATGATCTGCCATTGATCGCGGCTGGTATCCTGGGCCTCGTCAATCAGAATGTGGTCCAGCCCGCCATCAAGTTTGTACAAGACCCAGGCCGCGTCCGCGTTGTGCTGCAGCAGGTTAACGGTTTGATGTATCAGGTCTGCAAAGTCATAGGCCGCAAGGTCTTGTTTCAAGGCGTTGAAACAAGACAAGATCTCCATCCCCAGGTAGATCAGCGCATTTGAGGAGTGCACAATGGTAGCAGCCTTGAACTTCGCGTCCATCGCCGGAACCAATTCGCGTAAATCGATAAGGATCTCTCTGACGCCTGGGTTGGTATCTGCAACCTCTTTGGTAACCAGCGAGGCATCCCTTTTCGGGTCTCCATCAACTTTGATTGATAACCGGCGTGCGCACACCAGCTTTACGATTGCATCGTCGGTACGAAGCAACTCGGCCAGCGCGGTTGCCTGCCGCACATCAGTGGGTTTTTCACTCTGTTTCAAGGCGCGAAGAGCCCGGCTCAAATCCAGGTGTGCGATTGAGGTCGCAAATGCCGCAGCCAGGCTTTGTGGCGTCTCGTCGTCGTTAAGCCCAAACAACATGTTGAGCCGGTTTTTGAGACCGGGGAACGTTTCATCTCTGCCATAGGCCGCCAGCAGTTCGCTGCCGTGCCTTTGCAACTCTTGAAACAGGCTGGAAAGGGCCTGTTCGTTGGCGAAGGGCGTGATCGCAGATACTGCGTTCCGGATCTTTTCGTCATCGCGGGTCAGCACCTGCGCACGCGCCAGTATCATCAGGTCACGGCTGTCCGTTTCGGTCAGGACATGGAAGCCCGGCACCACGCCTGCCTCGATCGGAAATCGCTGCAGCAGGCGCTCGCAAAAGGCGTGGATGGTCTGCACCTTCAGACCTCCAGGGGTCTCAAGGGCTCGGGTAAACAGCCTGCGCGCCTCATCGAGATCACGTATTTCCTTGCCGGACAGGGAAACATCCTTGCGGATCAGAGATGTCAGTTCATGATCGTCCTTGGAAATCCAGCCGGACAACGTTTCAAACAATCGCTGAGACATTTCAGCTGCGGCTGCACGGGTATAGGTCAGACATAAAATACGTTCCGGCTGCACCCCATTGAGCAGTAACCTGATGACACGGCCAACAAGGACGTGGGTTTTGCCGGCGCCTGCATTAGCGGGAACAAACGCTGAAACTTCCGGCCCGGAAGCAATGTCCTGCCGGTTTCTGGCGGTGCTGAATTCCGCGGTTCCGCTCATTCGCCGTCACCATTGTCTGACCCAAGATCGCTGCCCTGGCCCATTCGCGCCAGCGCGACAGGTGGTCATAATCACTCTTGCGATTCCACGTTTCTTGCCCCGTCCGGGCAGGATAGGGCTGTGCGGCGTCCAGATAACCGGCAATGAGCGAGCGCACACCGACGCCTGCCACATTAATCTCCTGCTCAATATCCACTTTGTCCGGGGGTACGTATGAGTGCACCCGGCGGATCACCTCCGGACAGGCGTATGTAAAACAGTTCTGCGGCTGTTGCAGCAGGCACGCCGGCAAAACCCCCTTGCTGAGCGATCCACCCTTCGAGGTACAGCTGTGGTTTGTAACCCCTGGTGTTGTGGGATTGTAGTTTTGCATTGCCGGTCTTGTAATCCACAATGCGAAGACATCCTGACGTCAGCCTGTCAATCCGGTCGGCACGTGCTGTCAGGTAAACGTCTTTCTCTCAACCTCAAATCCATGTGTCCCCTCCAGTTCAGTAAGCTGGTCAACAACGTCCTCACGTAAATTTGTTCCGCCCGCAAAACCAGTCAGTCATGCGCCAGACCTGGGGCAACCAGAGCGCACGCAGCGCTGTGTCCGGGGCAAATTCTCCGATAAGCTGCACAGCCATTTCGCGCATGACCAGACTGCGCGTTGCCGGGCATGGCAACGGGATACTGATTGACAACTTCTCCACCACAGCATGAACAAGTCGGCCACGTTCGGCAGCGCCTGGTTGCTGATCCAGCGGATGCAAGTGGCTTCAGTCTCAGCATTGCATTGGCATAAAGCCAGTAGGGGTCCTGCATGAGCCGTTCAACGCGGGAAACCGAATAGCGGCGCGGGCGTGCCTGGCCGGTGGTGTGGGCCGTGGCGTGACGCTGCAGCAGGTTTGCACCTGTTTTGCATTCTTACGTGCCAGTCCAGACCCAGGGCCCAGCCTGTCCAGTCAGATTTTTTATCGGGCAGCAACAGTATCTCTCAAGTCCGGCAGCCTCAATACCGCCTTCAGCCGCAAAAACCAGCGGGATGAAACCGAAGGTGTCCCGTTACTTTGCGTGCCCATGTGAGCACCACTTGTTAGCGCCCAGTCCCTGCACAAAATCATGCGCTGCCAGGCCCAGGCGGCGTTCCGGCAATTGCAGTCCTGCCGAAACATGCTGCGGGCGCGATAGCCAGGGTCCCGGGTCTGCGTCTGCCGGCCACGTGCCCTCGTTCAATCCACCAAGAATGACCAGCTCGCTCTGCACCAGGCGGGCTTCCAGCAAACCCAGTATCTGCAGTTTTGGATGCAGCGGATATCGCCTGCGGACCGGAACATCGCGCAGTGTGTCATCGATGAACGTACAGTAGTCCGCAAACGGCATGGCAGGCGCAGCGGCTGCATGGTCCAGCAATTCGCGCAGTGTCTCCGACAGTGCAACACCGGCTTCACCGGTCCACAGTCTGTCAGGCACACCGGTCGCGCCGCTGCCCAGGGCTTCAGCAACTGAAACATGGGCTTGCAGCAAACTGGCCAGAGGTTTGCTGCCTTCGGTTGCCGCGAGGACCAGCAACGGCTCCATTGCCTGTTCAAGCTGTTTTGCCAACACCTCCAGCGCGATCCATCGCTCCGGTGATACATCCTTGACCAGAGGGTGGGCAAATGAGTTCCTGCGCAAGTTTTCCTGCCTGCGCTATGCGATCTCCAAGGCCGCGTAACTGATGGCCGCCCGGCACCTGCCGGAACACGGCAATTTCCAGGGTTTTGGCGAGAGAAGACATGTCGGTTCCGGAAACCAGGTCAAGCGCGGACAGGTTGTGGCCCAGCAGGGCGACAACATGATGCGCCCGGGCCCCGGGCGCACATGCTTCGCTGATCAGGCGAAAAAAAATCCCCTGTTCGGTGCCGGCAAGTGGTTCGCCGGCGCTGTCGTCGACATGCAGGTCCCAACGTTGCAACTCTGATGTGACCCGGCGCGCCAGTTGCCGGTCCGGTGTTATCAGTGAACAGTGCCGATTTTCATCGTGCGCCTGTCGCATCAACAGTGCGATCACCAGTGCCTGCTCACGCATTTCAGGGCATACCAGTTCGGTAATGTTCTCGCAGGCAAGGTCAAACTCGCTCCTGTATGTCGCCAGACTTTTCCACAGGTGTGTTGCCTCGCTGGGCCGCATGACCTCCGACGCAAGCAGGTCACGTGCTTCACCGGCCCTGGTTTTGGCCAAACCTGGCAGGTCCGGCACTTCATCACGCTCGACGCCGATCTTCCCCAGCAGTTCCTTCATGCCGTATTGCGGGTGTTGTGGTGATTTCTCGATGCCGGCCCAACTGTCGGCATCAAGCCTGCGATCAAGGCCCGGCAGTATGACCGCACCTCGTGGCAGTTCAGCGATTGCTGCCAGCAGGTCTGCTGTGGCCGGTACCGATCCGGTCGAGCCGGCTGCAATCACCGGGCCTCGAGGTGGCTGCCGCCTGAACCGGGCAGCTTCTGCGTGAAGCAGCGCGGAGCGACGTGCCTGTGGTCCCATCAGACCCGCTTCCGAAAGGGTTGCCGGATAGATGTCAGCGATGATTTTGAGGAAGTCCGCAGCCTCACTGCGGTGCAGCGCCATCTCATGATCGCCCGCCAGCAATTCGGGCAGGCCGGCCAGCGAAATGTCGCCGGTCTCGAGGCTGTCGATCAATTGCAACAGCGAACTGGCCATCTGCAGCGCGTGTGAAATGCTGTCATTTACCGCGCGCGCCGCTGGACTGGCCGGATTTGATCTTGCCCACTCACACACAATCCGGGTCAGAAAGAACTGTCTTTGAACCTGGGAAGCAGCGGGCGGCAGTTCCAGATCAAACGCGGCACCTGGCCCATAGGCGCCGGTGATGTGGATCTCGTCCTCATCTGCATCACCCAGGGCCCGAATGACCGGCAGCAGGCGCGCCGTGTCCGGGTCCAGTTCAATGAAAGCTTCACGGCAGGCCCGGACCGCGCGTCTGGTCGGAAGCAGGATGGTCCAGGTGCTCAGTTCGAGCGCATCCGGCGAACCTTCCGGTCCCGGTAACAATTGGCCTTCCAGAATGGATGAAACAAGGCTTGGCAGGAACCCGCATGATGGCGGTATGGTGAATACAGTCGCTGTGGCGTGCTGTTTCATTGTACGCCCAGTTCGGCAAGCCTGTTTTCCGCTTCACCGATGGCTCCTGGTGTGCCGACATGCAACCACCAGTCATCATGCTCCATACCAAACAGCCGTCGGGTGGCAATTAACCGGTTCCACAACACGTTCATGGAGAAAGCGCCGTCCGGAGCATCGGTGAATATTCGCGGATGCACCAGATAGGCGCCGGCATATACCAGCGGCGCCGTGTCCCCGTCGCGTCGTGACAACCGCCCGCTGGCGTCCATCTCAAAATCGCCCGGCCCGTCAAATCCGATCGAGCGCGATTTGCCCGACAGCAGCAGCAGACAATCCATTTCCCCGTCATCCCAAAGTGTCGTCATGCGCTTCAATGCAGGCGTCGGTCCATCTATCCAGAACGAGTCGGAGTTCAGCACAAAGAACGCCTCGTCGCCAAGATGTGGCAATGCGCGCGCTACCCCGCCACCGGTATCCAGCAGCAACCCGGTTTCATCCTGCACCGCAATTTCCAGGTCATTTCTGTTACCTGCCCACACATCTATCTGGTCGGGCATATAGTGCTTGTTGACAACCATATGGGTAACCCCTGAGCGTCGCAGCACATCCACCCCGCGGTCCAGCAGTGATCTGCCGGCAACCTCAATCAGCGGTTTGGGGCGATTCCGGGTCAGGGGGTGCATGCGGGTGCCAAGCCCGGCAGCAAGCACCATGGCGCGCGTGCCGATCATGTACCTGCACCCTGCCGCAAGGTCTCTGGCAGATTGGTATCAAACCACGCTTTGACTGAAACCAGGGCAGGGTGGCGAAAATTATGCTCCAGAACATCACTGGCGCGCGGCAGGTGCCTGAGATAACCCGGTTTTCCATCACGGGCGTTCAACCGGGCAAATATGCCCAGTATCTTGGTTGCGCGCTGGGCGCCGAGCACGGCGTAGGCGGTTGCAAAGCAACTTGCGTCAAACCCGTCATCCGCGGAAATGCGGGCGGCAACATACATGTCGAAGTAATCCCTTTCGACATCTGCCGGAATTGTCACCCGAACATCCTGCAACAGGGATGCAAGATCATAGGCCGGATGTCCCAGGACGCAATCCTGTGTGTCGATCAGCCCGACCTTCCTGTCTCCCTCACGCGCCGGCAGCCAGAACAGATTGTCGACATGGAAGTCACGCAGCACCCATACGGGTTGGCTGGCCTGCCCGAATTGCAGGACTTCGCGCCATGCGGTCATGAACTCATCGCGTATGTCGTCTGGTAGCGGATCCGGTCTCACCTGGGGCCAGTACCAGTCCAGACACAGTTCCGTCTCAACCAGTAGTGCATCCATGTCATAACAGGGCAGCTGATAGGTCTCACCCGAGGAAAGGTCAACGTGGTCAGGCCAGCTGGTTCCTGCAAGTTTGGCCAGCATCATCACAGCGCCGGTCAGGCACAGCCCGAACTTCTCCGCATCATCGAGAAGCGAGCGGAAGCTCGCAGTGCCAAAATCCTCTATGACTGCAAGTCCGTGGCAGGTATCAATCGCGAAAACTTCAGGTGCTGACAGACCTTGCGCCAGCAAACCGCGATTGATTGCTTCAACAGCGCGGATGTCTTCTGCCAGATGTGCAATGCGGCTATAGGGCAAACCGTTGTGTACCGGCGTACCGTCCGGGCGGGCCGGCATGTCCATCAGCAAGCCCGACAAACCATCCGGCCCATTGTTCAATCTCTCGTACCGCCGAGACGAAGCATCCCCCGGCATGCGCTGGCGTATTGCTTTGTTCCAACCAGACGCTGCCAACAGCGCGTCTATATGCTGTAGTTTTTCAAGACGCGCGGACCACCTTTCGTTGCTGGATGTCAGTTCAGCTATACGCCCTGAGCCTTTTTCAACCAGTTTTACCAGCAAGCCATCCCGTGGCAGCAAGTCAGCAGCCCGGGACGGCCATTCAACAATTACCACACCGGTTTCGAGGGCTTCGTCAATGCCGAGTTCATCAGCTTCAAACGGGTTTTCCAGCCGATAGAAATCCATGTGTGCGATGTTTATTTCATCCAGCTCATAGGTTTGAACCAGCGTGAAAGTCGGGCTTGGCACTTCAAGCTCCGGGTTGTTGGCCATGGCCCGGGTAAAGCTTCTGGCAATGGTTGTCTTGCCTGCGCCAAGACTGCCTTCCAGCGCAATCAGATCACCTTTTTCGGCCAGCATGGCAAGGGCTGCCGCAAGGTGTTCACTGGCAGATTCATCCGCCAGTTCTATTTGCAGTCCCGCCCCGCAGCACGGTGTATTCGCCAGATCCATGATTTCAACCCATCGATGCCGAGCGCGCCTGCTCAACAGGGGGTGATGAAATCACGTCGCGCGGTCCGCAGTCCGGTAACCTGCAGATGACAGTTGTGCCCTGCTGCAGTTTTGACATGAGTCGAACCGACCCGCCATGCAGTTCCACGAAGCTCTTCACCAGAGACAGGCCGAGGCCGGGACCGCGGTGCCCGCCTGCCAGTGGTTTTGCATTGAACCGCTCAAATGCCTTCTTCTGAAACTCGGGATCCATACCGCGACCATTGTCCGCCACCCACAACAGGACATCGCTGCCATCGCGGCGCGCACCCATTCGCACGGTAGCACCGGTTGGCGAGAATCCGATGGCGTTTGATAGAAGGTGTCCGATGGTTTGATGGAGCCGGCGGCTATCTGCCCGCAGTGAACCTGCATTTTCAGCTATTTCGATGTTCAGCGTCAGATCGCGCTCGTCGATGCGCCTGGCGAAACTGTTGGCCACCTGCGATAACAGGTCCTCAACAACAATCTCCTCCAGGCGCAGTTCCATGGCGCCGGCATCAATGGTGGTCAGGTCAAGTATGGCGTCGATGACTGTGAGCAGGTCGTTTGAAGAGGCCTGAATATCTGCAACATACTCCGATTGTTTCGGTGCAAGTTCGCCCGCAATGCCGGCAGACAGCATTGATGCAAACCCGAGGATCGAGTTCAGCGGCGTACGCAACTCGTAGGATACATTTGACATGAAACCGGTTTTCAGTCGATCCGCGGCCTCAAGAGCGTCGTTGCGTTCGCGCAGAGCACGCTCGATACCGGAACTGGCCGTCACATCCACATAGGTAATCAGGGTGTTGCCGTCCGGCAGTGGCACAACATTATAGTCCAGCACCATTCCATCCGGACGGATCAGGCGATCCTGCAGCGGGCGACGGCTGTCAGACAACGATGTTACAGCCAGCTTGACCTCGTTCCACATTTCCGGCTGCGGCATCAATTGTGCACACTGCTGAAATACCTCGACGACGTGTGGACGTGTTTCGAGGAAGTCTTCGTCCAGGTGCCAGAACCGGCTGAATGTCGGGTTGTAGAGTTTCAGACAACCGTCAGTTCCAAACAGGGCGAGGCCCTCGTGCATGTTGTCGATTGTTTCACGCTGCACACCGATCAACTCATTGTACCGGCTTTCAAGTTGTATCTTCTCAGACACGTCCTCATACAGAACCGATACTTCGCCGGAGCGCGGTTGTTCCGAGACTACCCGCAGCGAACGTCCATCCGGCAGATGCCACAGTTCGTCCGGCGTATCTATGCGCGCATATGATGCCAGTTGTTCTGTCTTCCAGGTGCGGTAGTTCGCCTGTTCGGGCAGTTTGCGCTCTTCGCGAAGCCGGTCCAGAATTTCCCCATGACTGGGCTGCGTGTCGAGCCACTTTGTATCAAGTGACCACAATTCGGCGAACGCAGTGTTGTAAAAGGAAAGCTTCTGGTCTGCGGCAAATGTCGCTATGGCAGCTGTAATTTTGTTGAGCGTGCTGGCATGGGCGCGAATCTGGCGATCAAGCTCCTTGCGGGTATCGGCCAGCCGCGTCATGTCAAGCGCAAACGAGGCGGTCGTGTTGTCAAATGGCACTTCCACCAGTTCCAGTATGCGCTTGGCGCCCGCAACAACTGCTGCGCCACGCGAAATGCAGCGCGTATCACCGGCTGTTGCGGAAACCTGCTTGAATGTTTCGCGATCAATCAACGAGATATTGTCGGAGATTACCTTGTCGATGTCGGTTTGCTCGACAGCGTCGAGATAGGCCCGGTTGACCCAGATCAGCCTGCCGCTTTCATCGCCCAGAAAAATCGGAAACGGAGCCTTGTCGAGCATCGCGCTCAGGCGCTCAACCTGTTTGCCCAGCCGTCTGGCATCGAACATCAGTTCCTTGGTATCACGGCGCTCGCCTGACAATGGCCTGATACGCATGGTAGCGACACCACCGGCAACACGCCCGTCAGCTTCGACCAGTTCATCATCCAGTGTTTTCAGGGCAATGTTGAATGGCGAGCCTGCAGAACGCAGGACGCCAAGCGCATTGTTGACCGCACCAACGGATTCCTGATCAAGCCAGTTGGAAAAATCTGCCAGATTCGCCGGATCGGCCGTCAATTGAACCGTGCCGCGCAGATCTCCCGTGATGGTGTCCGGCACATCCTGGCCTGTCCGCCAGATGAACAACAAACTCGGCTCGGCATTTATGATGGCCTGGGCTTCGTTGAGGTCTGCCTCGAGTTCTGCAATCCGGGTTTCGTTTTCAGTCCTGGTTGTGGTCATCCGGCGCACTGCAATAAATGCCCACAACATGACCACTGCCGACAATAACAACGTGGCGACGGCATAACCATTTTCAGCTGAAATGGCTGGTGCCGCCAGACCTTGCGCAATCGCATGAGAAGACAGGCCGCACAACCCGGCCATTGCTGCAACCATCAAGGCCGCAGCACGTGTTCCCCGGCCAGTATATCGCACAAAGTGCAAAGCGTTTCAGGCCCCCTGAAAACGTTACTTTTCCGTAGATCAGTATGATTTTTGATTGAATCAATCAAAAACCGTAAAACTGATCGGTCCCAAAGTGCTAGAGCAACTTGATGGGTTCAGGTGAACCCATGTCGCTCTAGGGCATCCTCCGATCAGATGGCGACACCAGATCGAAGAAAAGGTACCCGATTCCAAAGTGTTGAAGCAACTCACCGCATTCATCTGGATGCAGGTTGTACCAAACGCAAAGCAATATCACTTACCTGTATCGGGGTTTCCTGCGCACGCGGTGCGCTCTCGCGCGAATCGAACAGGCAATGTCCCATAGCAGATATAGCCGTACGGAAGCAAAAAGCACACCACCGCGTTGAAATCTTGTCAACGTGGTGGTGTGCTGCGCGAAATTGGAAGCATTTATCAGTAACGATAGGTTTCCGGCTTGAACGGACCATCCGGACTAACACCGATATAGGCTGCCTGCTCGTCGGAAAGCCGGGTCAACCTGGCGCCAATCTTTTCAAGATGCAGCATGGCGACCTTTTCATCCAGATGCTTCGGCAGCACGTAAACCGAGTTCTTGTACTGATCACCTTTGGTCCACAGTTCGATCTGCGCCAGAGTCTGGTTGGCAAAGGATGCCGACATCACGAAACTCGGGTGGCCTGTCGCATTGCCAAGGTTCACCAGGCGGCCTTCTGACAGAAGAATCATGCGGTTGCCGCCGGGAAATTCGATCATGTCCACTTGTGGCTTGATGTTAATCCATTTGAAGTTCTTCAGGCCGGCAACCTGTATTTCATTGTCGAAGTGGCCAATATTGCAGACGATCGCCATGTCCTTGACCCGGCGCATGTGATCCACGGTCAGGATATCCTTGTTGCCTGTTGCGGTGACGATTACATCGGCCCGTTCAATATCGTCGTCCAGAGTTACCACTTCGAAACCGTCCATGGCTGCCTGAAGTGCGCAAATCGGATCAATCTCGGTGACCAGCACCCGCGCGCCGGCGCCAGCCAGAGACTGCGCCGATCCCTTGCCAACATCTCCATAACCCGCCACGATAGCCACTTTGCCGGCAAGCATGACGTCGGTCCCGCGGCGGATGGCATCGACAAGTGATTCACGACAACCGTACTTGTTGTCGAACTTCGACTTGGTCACGCTGTCATTTACGTTGATTGCGGGAAACGGCAGATCGCCCTTCTTTTCCAGTTCGTACAGGCGATGGACGCCGGTTGTGGTTTCTTCCGATACGCCCCTGATGGCCGCGCGGGCCCTGGTAAAGAAGCCCGGGTCGCGTTCAATGCGCTTCCTGATGGTTGCGAAGAAAATTTCTTCCTCTTCACTGCCTGGCTTGTCCAGTACGGAAATGTCGTTTTCGGCCTTGGCCCCGATCAGGATATACATGGTGGCATCACCCCCATCATCCAGAATCAGGTTGGCGGTCTCACCGTTTGGCCAATCGAATATCCGGTCAGCAAAGTCCCAGTATTCCTGCAGCGTTTCACCCTTGTGGGCAAAAACCGGAATACCGCGATCTGCAATGGCTGCCGCCGCGTGATCCTGCGTCGAAAAGATGTTGCACGACGCCCAGCGCACCTCGGCACCAAGTGCCACGAGTGTTTCGATCAACACGGCTGTCTGGATGGTCATGTGCAGTGAACCGGCAATACGCGCGCCCTTCAAAGGTTGGGCAGTACCGTATTCTTCGCGCACTGACATCAGCCCGGGCATTTCAACTTCTGCTATGATGATTTCCTTGCGGCCAAAGTCTGCAAGTGAAATATCGGCGACGGCGTAATCGTTTGAACTGGTCATGTGCAGCGATTCCTGTGCGAATTCTGAAATAGTGCGTTAATTTGGCCGGTCTATATCAGGCTGGGCGCGTGATCGCAATAAACATATAAATGAATCTTTATATATCGCCGGTCACAACTGAACTGCCCGCTTCCCTGTCATCGCGGTCTTCGCCAAACCGGTCAGCCAGCAACGCCGTGATTGCATCAAGTGCCATTTCTGCATCCGCACCGGCTGCTGCAACCTTGATTACCGTTCCGGTAGAGGCTGCAAGCATCATAAGTCCCAGAATTGACGTTCCCGGCACGCTCTGCCCGTCATGCGACACTGTTACCTCGGCATCAAACTGTTCAACGCATTTGACAAATTTTGCCGAGGCGCGGGCATGCAAACCACGCCGATTGGTGATCTCAAGGTCGCGCACCATGGTCATCGATCAAGCAGGCTTCCCGCCAGGTTGATATACTTCCGACCGGCGTTCTGGGCTTCCTCGGCTGCCGTTTGCAAAGGCAGCGTGGTGCGCACGCTGGCAAGCTTGATCAGCATCGGTAAATTTGCACCGGCAAGCACTTCGATATCGCCGTCATCCATTGCCGATATGGCCAGATTGGACGGTGTGCCGCCAAACATATCGGTCACCACCACAACTCCGGCGCCTGAATCCACTCGCTTGATGGCTGAAAGGATGTCGTCGCGACGCTGGTCTCCATCATCATCAGGTTCTATCCCGATGACTTCTATATTTTCCTGGGGCCCTACTACGTGAATCAAGGCGTTGTGTAGTTCCTGCGCCAACCTGCCGTGTGAAACCAGTACGATTCCGATCATGTGTGCGATGCCTGATTTGGTTTTGCAAGAATTGCCGGCAATGATCCGGTACATTTGTTTTTCGGGCCGTTACATTACCGTTTCAGCGATTGTCTGCAAGGCCCGATCCGAGAATACTCACTGAATGCTCAAGGTGGCCAATCCCCACCGGATCAGCGCCAAACTGCGCACTTGCGCTGCTGATATCGGGCTTGATAGGTCAACTCTGTGCATCGGCAGGACAAGGCCTGCCAGTTCGATGACTTCGGGTTCGGGTATCCGGTCCATGGCTGATGAGGACGCATGGGCTATGACCATATCAACACGCACCGGAGAAACGATGGTTTGCACCTTGATGATGCCAATGCCGCGCACTTCAAGCAGGCCTTTGATGGCATAGGGCGCGGTTGCCGTCAGCACGCCGTCAAATTCCTCCAGCAGAACCTGATCGTCACTTATCAGGCACCCCCGGATCGGTTCTGCAGACCCGGCGCCAAAACCTGTTTGATCAATCAGCCGCAGCGCCAGGGACGACTTTCCAGTGCCCGGCGCACCCTGAAAAAGAACACCCGTTGTGTACCCGGCACACGACAGCGCAACACAAGTGCCGTGTACATTGATGGAAGCTGGTTCAGAACGGTTCATCCGGGAGCCTGATGAGCGTCACGGCCTGCGGCGTGGCAGGTCGGAGGACGAACGTTTGACAGGCAGCCGCACCCTGAAGCGGGCTCCCCTGATTTCGGCGTCTGACGTCTGGCCGGACTTTCCACCGTAATGGTTCGATGCCTGGATTGTCCCGTTGTGTGCTTCCACGATCTGACGCGAGATTGACAGACCGAGCCCGGAGTTTTTGCCGAACGAGTTTTCCGGACGGTCAGTATAAAATCGCTCGAAAATCCGTTCCAGATTTGCTGGCGGTATGCCAGGCCCTGAGTCTTCCACGATATATTCGACAATGCGACCCACACGTCGCAATGTCACGGTCACTTCCGCGTTTGGTGGTGAAAAGGAAACTGCATTGCCTATGAGATTGCGGGTCACCTGGCCCAGCCGGTTGTCATGGCCGGTGATTGTGAAACCGTTCTTGCCGGAGAACTCAGCCGGCAACGGTTCGACCTTCAAGGTTACCTTTGGTTGACTATCCTGGCGGGTCTCGTTTGCCATCTCCACGAACGTTTCAAGCAACTGGCGCATGTCAACCGGACCAGCCTCACTGCGTGCCAGTTCGGCATCCAGTCGCGAGGCATCGGAAATGTCTGAAATCAGCCTGTCCAGACGCTTGACGTCATCCTTCACAATGGCGACCAGCCGCTCCCGTTGTTCCGGCGTCCGGGCATATTCAATGGTCTCAACTGCCGATCGCAGCGAGGTCAGCGGATTTTTCAGTTCGTGGGCAACATCTGCTGCAAACGCTTCGATGGCTTCGATACGGTTATAAAGGGAACTGGTCATTTCACGCAGGGAACCGGACAGGTGGCCGATTTCGTCTCGGCGGGACGAAAAATCGGGAATCTCCACTCGTATTGAGTTTCCACGGCTCACGGCGGCTGCTGCGCTGGACAGGCGTCTGATTGGTTCTGCGATGTGGCCCGCCATCAACAACGACAGGATTATGGTTACAAGCGAGGTAAACATGAAAATGAACAGAATAATTCTGAGATCATCACGCAACACCGCATCAATCTCGCCACCCGGAGTGGTCAGCACTAGTGCGCCTTGAACGGCCCGGAATCTTTGCACCGGCACCGCCACCGCTACAATAACTTCCTTGTTTTTATTCACCCGGACAACAGACACCGACGCGCCGTTCAACGCAGCGCGGATTTCTTCAAACTCGCTGCCGTTCGTCGCTGTGTATTCCTTCTGCTCCTTGTAACCGACAGCGAAAAACCACTCGTTGAATGTATCCCAAAGCACATCAACCAGTGAACCATTGTCCCTGGTCTCGCGTGGCGGCAGGTTGATCCGCAATACCTCTCCTCGTCCATAAAAGTACCTGCTGTCCACAATCATCGCACCATCGCGGTCAAACAGATGTGCGCGGATGTCGGTATTCGAAACCAGCCGTCGAAGTACCGGTCCGGCCCGGTCGGGATTTACCAGAAAGTCAGTTCGACCCGCTGTAACCGGGCTTGCTGCAGTGGGATTGAGCTGCTGTTCGATCAGCAGTTCCGGATCAAGAATAAGTTGATCTGTCTCAACCGATACCGAAGAACCGACAGCAGCGGCCATTATCTGGGCTTGCGTCATCAGGCTCTGCACCCGGCTGTCAATCAGGCTTTTGCGGCTCTGATTGAAAAACAGGATACCGAGCACCAGTATGATCAATCCGCACAGATTGATAATCAAAATGCGACTGGTCAGGTGAGCCGGCGCGAAACGGGACCACCAGGCGGCGGGCCGGCTCAATTGATCCTCAGCCGGCAAGCTCTCGGAAATCTTAGCCGCCTGGTCATTATGTCCAAGATCCGAATGGATCGTCATTGGCCGTCCCTATCGAAACGCTGCCCGTCAAACCTGTCACATTCCGCCAGACATTGCGGCAAGTCAACGATCGCCGGCTACACCCGGATTACATTTCGCGGAATCTGTAGCCCACTCCATAAAGCGTTTCAATGGCGTCAAAATCGTCATCAACGACCTTGAATTTCTTGCGCAATCGCTTGATGTGACTGTCGATTGTACGGTCGTCAACATAGACCTGATCATCATAGGCAGCATCCATGAGCGAATCGCGGCTCTTGACGATACCGGGACGCTGCGCGAGAGCCTGCAGGATCAGAAATTCGGTAACGGTAAGCGTCACCGACCTGCCGTCCCAGGTGCTGGAATGGCGGTCCGGGTCCATCATTAGCCGGCCACGTTCGATTATCTTGCTGGTTTCACCTGTGACCTCGATGCCCTCGCGATTCTGCGCCCTGCGCAAAACCGCCTTGACGCGCTCGACAAGCAGGCGCTGGGAAAACGGTTTGCGGATAAAGTCATCCGCACCCATCTTGAGGCCAAACAACTCGTCTATCTCTTCATCCTTGGAGGTGAGGAAAATGACAGGCAGATCTGACTTCTGGCGCAGGCGGCGGAGTAATTCCATGCCATCCATGCGTGGCATCTTGATGTCAAAGATGGCCATGTCCGGGGGAGTGTCCTCCAATCCCTGCAGAGCGGCAACGCCGTCCGTGTAGGTGCTGGTGCTATAACCTTCAGCCTCCAATGCCATAGACACTGAAGTCAGAATGTGCCGGTCGTCATCAACGAGCGCAATTGTTGGCATGCGTTTTCCCAATACTTTATCTCCGTCCTCATGGCGAGCCGTAAAGTGTGATCTGGCACAAATTGTGGCAGGATGTCTCCCGCTGTCACAAAGTAAAACATGGCAGGAATATGGTGCCGTCACCGGAAGATAACAAGGGCGAATACTCAAAGCGTGCATGCCGCGACATTCCTTCAGACCCGACAGCTTCGTATTTTCCACCATTACCGTGGCATGAACAGAATTCGCATTTCATTGTTTTGACGGCTTGATGGCGATCAAAAGATTGCTTAGTCTAGGTGCACACAGGGCTCAGTTGAAGGCGATGCGCCGTAAAAGACCGTCCGTTTCATCCACAGAAAAAGAGATCAAAGAGGTAATGAACAAAGACGTGGCTGTTAAGTGCCATGTGTCTTTCATTACTGTTTCAGGAGCAGCGCGTTGCAACACACAGGCCATTTCAATCCTGCCTTCCCCATCGAGACAACACAGATCGAAGGTGCTCAGGAGGTACATTACAACCTGAATGCTGCGCAACTGTACGAGTTGTCGATCAAGCTTGGCGAGGGCTTGGTAACCGACAATGGCGCCCTGGCTGTGGTTACGGGAAAGCACACCGGCCGTTCTGCGCAGGACAAGTTCATTGTCCGCGATGCCAATACGGAAGACAGTATCTGGTGGGATAACAACAAGGGCATGTCTCCTGACCATTTCGCGGTGCTGAAGTCCGACTTTCTGTCGCATGCCAGGGGCAAACGCCTGTTTGTTCAGGACCTGTATGGCGGCGCGGATGCCGAGCACCGGATCAGGGTTCGCGTGGTGACCCAGTTTGCCTGGCACGCCTTGTTCATCCGGTACCTGTTGCGCCGTCCTGACCGGGCGGATGTTTTGAACTTCACTCCCGAACTGACCATCATCAATCAACCAGGCTTCAAGGCAGACCCTGCAAGACACGGAACGCGCACCGAGACTGTTATTGCCATCAACCTGGCTGAAAAACTGGTGCTCATCGCTGACAGCGAATATGCCGGCGAGACCAAAAAATCCGTGTTCGGCACGCTCAATTACTTCCTGCCGGAAAAAGGCATAATGCCGATGCACTGTTCGGCCAATGCCGGCGGTGACGGGACATCGGCCTTGTTCTTTGGCCTGTCAGGTACCGGCAAGACGACATTGTCATCCGATGCTTCCCGCACGCTCATCGGCGATGATGAACACGGCTGGTCACCAAATGGTATATTCAACTTTGAAGGCGGATGTTATGCCAAGACGGTCAATCTGTCTGCGGAAGCTGAACCGGAAATCTATGCAACCACACAGCGCTGGGGTTCGATTCTCGAAAATGTCCTGATCGATGCGGACACCCGCACGCCCGATTTTGATGATGTGTCTCTCACAGAGAATGGCCGGGTTGCCTACCCGATGCACTACATTCCGAACGCTTCGGAAGATGGGACCGCGCCGCATCCGAAGAATGTCATCATGTTGACCGCTGATGCCTCCGGTGTGCTGCCACCGATCGCGCGCCTGTCACCACATCAGGCCATGTACCACTTCTTGTCCGGCTACACCGCAAAAGTGGCGGGCACCGAAAAAGGCGTCAAGGGCACTGTGGCCACGTTCTCAACCTGTTTCGGGGCGCCGTTCATGCCCCGTCACCCCAGTGTTTATGGTAACCTGCTGAAACAGCTGATTGCCAGGCATGGGGCGACCTGCTGGCTGGTCAACACTGGCTGGACCGGCGGACCTTATGGCGAAGGTCACCGCATGCCGATCAAGGCAACCAGGGCATTGCTGGCAGCAGCGCTTGACGGCAGTCTGAACAATGTCCCGATGCGGACAGATGCATGGTTCGGATTTGAAGTGCCTACATCCGTACCGGATGTTGACAGTTCGATTCTAAACCCGCGCAGCACCTGGGTCGATGCTGCAGCCTATGATGCCAAAGCCCGCGAACTGGTCAGTATGTTTGTCGGCAATTTCGAGAAATTCGCAGATCATGTTGACGCAGAGGTGCTGGCCGCAGCACCCGCCGTGCTGGATGCCGCCGAGTAGAATTTGACCTGATCCGACAGGTCAGGTTTATGTGTTGGCTATACTGTGTCGTGACTTGCACAAATTTTTGCAGCTTGTGTCCTGGTGATTGGCTGTTCAAACAACAGGCACCAGTGCTTGCCCTTCACGTCGCTTGGTGCAGCGCCTTCGCGGAAGTACCTGCAATCTGCACAACTCCCGTAACTCGGCAGGCCGCGTGCTTTGATGATCTGTCCAACCAGCTTTGCTGACCCGGCCGCAAGCCTCTTTCGCGCTTTGTCCCCGCCGGTCTCGATCATGGCTGATACCTGCCGCCACGGATCATCTTGCAACTTCTCCTCGCCAGCCGGCGTCAATGCCAGGACGACGGAGCGCGCTTCGCCCGGTCTCGGCGTTTTCGTCAGCAGGCCTTTGCGCTCCAGCGCAATCAGCGTCTGGGAAATGGTTCCCTTGGTGGCCGACAGATAACGGGTCAGCGCAGCAGGGGAGTCCGAGAAGCGGTTGCAACGCGACAGATATCGAAGTGCTTCCCATTGTGCAGGATTGATATCGGATGCGTGTTCTTGCGCTCTCACCAGTCTGCCAAGGCGTTCCAGCAGAATTACCATGTCTTCAGTGGTCAGGTCCTTGGCCATCAGGTCTCCATCAGCGCTCGAACTTGAGCGACACGGGGTTCATGCGAATCCGTAAAACTGACCGTGTAATACCAACGGAGGTAATTATTAACCCGTTTGATGGAGTCAAATCCGTTCACTCTGGCAGGCGCGGTGCGCAGCGCGATACGGTGTATCGGGCAAGCGCCGCAACGCACCAGATGTACGGATTTGGCCCACCGAAGGCCAGTTTTTCGCGCCCGCTGAACTTCGTTATGCTCCACTTGTGGTCAACCAGACCACGGCGTGAAGCATGCCTTGCCAGCAAACGCGAAAAGCCGGTCAAACGAGTCAATAATTGTCTCCGTTGGTATAAATCGCGATTAGACTATGCAATACACTTGTCATAATCAATTGACCGGGCGCAAGAATGCCGGACCGTCCTGCAGCCTGTCAGTTTTGCCGGCCATTGAGGCCTTTTCAATGCGCCTCGTCCCAATTGTCTGCAGCGCGTGCATCTACTTGAATGGGCACCGAAAATTCCACTGCCGGTAGCGGGGCTGCTGTCATGATTTCAGAAGCAATCCTGATGGTTGCGTCGGCCTCTGTTTCGGGAACTTCGAAAATCAGTTCATCGTGCACCTGCAGTAGCATGCGTGCGTTCAGACCCGCATCTGCCAGTGCCTGAGGCATGCGGATCATGGCGCGGCGAATGATATCGGCTGCCGAGCCCTGGATCGGCGCATTGATTGCAGCACGTTCCTGGAATGCCCGTTCTGACGGATTGGGTGACTTGATACGCGGAAAATGCATCCGCCGGCCAAACACTGTCTCCACATAGCCGTTGGCCCGGCAAAATGTCTTGGTGTGCTCCATATAGTCTTTAATGCCGGGAAACCGTTCAAAATAGGTCTTGATATATCTGCCTGCCTCCTCGCGCGGGATGGCGAGCTGGTTGGCAAGTCCAAAGGCTGAAATACCATAGATGATGCCAAAATTGATGGCTTTGGCCTTGCGGCGGATGCCGGGGTCCATGCCTTCAACAGGAGTGTCAAATATCTCAGAAGCGGTCATTGCGTGAATGTCGAGTCCGTCTGCGAAGGCCTTCTTGAGCTGATCTATGCCGGCGATGTGCGCCAGCACGCGCAACTCGATCTGGCTGTAATCCGCAGATACCAGTTTGTGACCGGGGCTGGCGACAAATGCGGTTCTGATCTGTCTGCCCTCGGCAGTGCGCACCGGTATGTTCTGCAGGTTCGGATCGGTTGAGGATAACCTGCCGGTAGAAGTGGCGGCCAGCGAATATGACGTGTGAACCCGTCCGGTCTCGGGATTGATGTGCCCGCTCAGTGCGTCCGTGTAGGTCGATCGCAGCTTGGTGAGTTGACGCCATTCCAGAAGCTTTCGGGCAAGTTCGATACCTTCTGCGGCCAGGTCTTCCAGCACCTGGCTGTCGGTGCTCCATGCACCTGTAGCGGTTTTTTTTCCGCCCTGAAGCCCCAGTTTTCCAAACAGGACTTCGCCGATCTGCTTTGGTGATCCCAGGTTGAACGCTTCGCCTGCGAGATCTTGTACCTGTTTTTCCAGCAAATCCGCGCCCCTGGAAAACTCGCCGGACAATCGTGCCAGTACGGTTCTGTCAACCAGGACGCCCTCACGTTCCATTGCGGCCAGTACCGGGACCAGCGGGCGTTCCAGTGTTTCATAGACTGTGGCACGGTGGTCTGACGCCAGTCGCGGTTTCAGCACATGCCAAAGTCTCAGCGTGATGTCGGCGTCTTCTGCAGCATAACTTGTCGCCTGGTCCAGCGGTACCAGATCAAATGTCACCTGAGACCTGCCACTGCCGGCAACATCCTTGAAACTGATGGGCTTGAGGCCAAGATGAACGCCGGCCAATTCATCCATGCCGTGACCGTTGACGCCTGAATCCAGCGCATATGACAGCAGCATGGTGTCATCAATGGGCGCTACGTTGATGCCAAGGCGCTGAAACACCGTTAGATCATATTTGAGATTCTGGCCGATCTTCAAAACACCGGGATGTTCCAGGACAACTTTGACGGCCTCGATTACCTCTTCTTCAGCCAGTTGCTCCAGGTCGCCACCGCCGAAATCCAGGCCGTCTGAAGCGCGATGGCCTGTCGGGATATAGCAGGCCTGGCCTGCCTCGACGCTCAGCGATATGCCGCACAGTTTAGCCTGCATGTTGTCGAGCGATGTGGTCTCGGTATCTACCGCGACCAGTCCGGTCTGGCGGATCATCGTTATCCAGGCGTCCAGCCGGTCCCTGGTTGTCACCCGTTCATAGGCCGAATGGTCAAGTGGCAGGTTACGCATCCTGGTTGCCATGAAACTGGCGGCATCGATTGCATTTTCCGCTTGCGCTGCTGGCACATCACCTGCACCGGCGCCTTGGGTTACCGGGGCTCCAAGCTCATCGACGCTTGTGCCTTCCGGCGGCCATCCGGTAAAAGTGACCTCCAACGGTTCTATGTCAGCGGCATTGGCTTCGAAATCACCTGATACGCGGCGCAGGAGCGTATTGAATTCCAGTGCCTTCAGGAATCCGATGAGGGTCCTGGCTTCCGGCTCGACGACGCCAAAGTCATCAATCGGGTGATCAACATCCACATCGGTTTTCAGGATAACCAGCTGCCTTGAAACCCGGGCCTGATCGGCAAATTCAATCAGTTTCTCCCGCCGCTTGGGTTGTTTTATTTCGCCCGCCCGCGCCAGCAGGTTTTCCAGGTCGCCATATTCCGCGATCAGCTGGGCCCCGGTTTTCACACCGATGCCTGGCACACCGGGGATATTGTCTACACTGTCACCGGCAAGTGCCTGAACCTCCACAACCTTTTCAGGCGGCACGCCGAATTTCTCAATCACCTCGGCGCGGCCGATGGCCCTGTCCTTCATGGTGTCCAGCAGCATTACCTGCCCGGTAACCAGCTGCATCAGATCCTTGTCGGACGACACAATCCGCACTGTTGCTCCGGCTGCCGCAGCCTGTGTGGCATAGGTCGCAATCAGATCGTCCGCCTCATAGTCTTCCTGTTCGATACAGGCGACGTTGAAAGCCTGGGTGGCCTGCCGGATCAGGCCGAATTGCGGCACCAGGTCTTCCGGCGCCGGCGGTCGATGGGCCTTGTAATCGGGGTAAATCCTGTTGCGAAACGACTTTGACGACTTGTCGAATATAACCGCAATGTGGGTGGGTTTGTCGTCGGCCGACATCTGCTGCAGCAATTTGTACAGCATGTTGCAGAAACCCTGCACGGCGCCAACCGGCAGTCCGTCGGACTTGCGGGTGAGCGGTGGAAGTGCGTGGTAGGCTCGGAAAATATAGCCGGAGCCATCTATAAGATAGAGATGGTCTCCGGACTGGATTGGACGGGTCGCTGCTGTGCTCATGGTGGGCGCACTATGCCACCTGAGTTGAGCCTTTGCCATAAGCAGAAATGCCTGTTTGCACAGGGTTGGCAGCATTTTCCGGCATTTCTTCCGTTCAGTATGATATGTCGTGGTACCAGGGTGGTTCCACATAATTTGCCGTTCTGGATGGGTAAATTCCCTTGCCAAGCCCCCCCTGTATGGATGGATAATGAGATTTACTCAGTGAGGAGCAGTACCATGAACCTTCAGGCGAACGAAAATGACTTCAGTGGGATCATCGAGGCTGACCGTGAACACGTCTGGCATCATCTGACCCAGCACAAGAAATTTGAGACCGTGGATCCGTTGGTCATTATTGAAGGCAAGGGAATGCGGGTATGGAATACCGCGGGCCGTGAGCATCTCGATGCAGTATCCGGGGGCGTGTGGACCGTGAATGTTGGTTACGGCCGCGAGAGTATTGCAAATGCCGTTCGCGACCAGCTTGTCCAGCTCAATTATTTTGCCAATTCGGCCGGCAGCATTCCAGGCGCCAGGTTTGCAAAGCGCCTGATTTCAAAGATGCCGGGGATGACCCGGGTTTACTATTCCAACTCAGGTTCGGAAGCCAACGAGAAAGCCTACAAGATTGTTCGCCAGATTTCGCACAACAGGCATGGCGGCGCGAAGAGCAAGATCCTGTACCGTGAACGTGACTATCATGGCACGACCATTACGGCTCTTTCCTCCTGTGGCCAGAATGAAAGGCGCGATCAGTATGGTCCGTTTACGCCAGGCTTCGTTGCAGTGCCGCATTGTCTTGAGTATCGCTCGCAATGGGGCGAAGTCGAAGATTATGGTGTTCGCGCGGCCAATGCCATCGAGGAAGTCATTCTGCGTGAAGGCGCAGACTCCGTAGGTGGATTGATACTGGAACCCATTACGGCCGGCGGCGGCGTTATTACTCCACCGCAGGGGTATTGGGACCGCGTCCAGGAGATCTGCAAAAAATACCAGGTTTTGCTGATTATAGATGAAGTTGTCTGCGGCATGGGACGCACCGGGACATGGTTCGGCTATCAGCACTATGGTGTTCAGCCGGATATCGTCACCATGGCAAAGGGTGTGGCGTCTGGCTATGCCGCCATCTCGTGCACCGTGACCACGGAAGCCGTGTTCAATGAATTCAAGGCGGATCCGTCTGATCGCATGAGTTATTTTCGCGATATTTCCACGTTTGGCGGGTGTGCGGCTGGACCTGCTGCTGCGCTTGAAAACATGCGCATTCTCGAAGACGAGAAGTTGCTGGAAAACACCACCGCCATGGGTGAATATCTCCTGGAGCGGTTTGAAGGCCTGAAAGCCAGGCACCAGATGGTCGGCGATGTACGCGGCAAGGGCCTGTTCTGTGGCATCGAGCTGGTGGCTGATCGAGATAGCCGGGAGCCGGTTCCTGAATCGGTTGCCCAGGCAATAGTGGCTGATTGTTTTGCAACAGATGCGGTGATCATCGGCGCGACCAATCGCTCGCTCAGCGGTCTCAACAATACACTGTGCCTGTCACCGGCCCTGATCTGTACCAGGTCAGACCTGGATGAAGTTGTGGCTTCCATGGACGGCGCATTGACAAGGGCTGCTGCTGCCTGAATACAACATCTGTGCAACAAATCTGCGGCCGTCTGTTTGCAGCAGGCGGCCGTAATTGATTGAATCAGTCAAAAGCCAAACTGATCGGTTCCAAAGTGTTGGCGCAATTTTATCGGTTCAGGAAAACCCATGTTGCCCTAGGCTGCATACGATTTTACCAGTTCCAGCACCGCATTGATGACATTATCCACGGCAACCGCCGCCAAGATCATCCCCATGACACGGCTGACAATGGCAGCGCCACTGGTGCCGATAAGTTTCAATATGGGTGTTGCCAACAGCATGAGAACCAGGGCGATGCTGATCACGACAGCCAGTATGCCTGCTGTGACCGCCTGTTCGGCGAAACTGAACCGGTTGTTGTCGGTCAGCAGGACCACCGCCAGCATGGCGCCGGGCGAAGCCAGTGATGGAACAGCGAGTGGAAACACGGCCGGGCTGTCGCGTTCCTCGTCAGTGTCCAGTACCCCGATCTCCTGTTTCGGCTTTGAATCACCGAAGATCATGGTCAGGGCAAACAGAAACAGAACCAGGCCACCGGCAATCTGAAACGCCGGCAGGCTGATACCCAGGGCATCAATCAGATATTGCCCGGCTATCAGGAAAAACATCAGCACACAGACTGCGAGGATGGCTGCCTGAGCCGCGATCCTGGAATGTTTTGCACTGTCGATTCCGGCGGTGACTGCCACAAAAACCGGGATTGTACCGATCGGGTCAATTACGACCCAGAGCGTGACGAACTGTTCGAAGATACTCTGCATTTGCTGCACGGTTACCTTGCTGGTGACTTTTCCTGCTTGTCCCACCAGATCATGTTGGGAGAATAATCGCCACTGTTTTACATCAACAGCACCTGTCAGGGTGGACCGGCGCCATCCGGACTTGACGTCACGGGGTGGCAATACAATATCTGCAATGAAACCAATGGCTGAAAACAGGAATTGCGGGGTTGCACGATCAAACTGCAAAGCCTTGATCTGGCCGGATATCAAGCTGCTTTTTCAAGGGCTTTTGACACATGACACGCAATACGGCTTTCCCGTCGCCTTTCTTTGTCGGGTTTGATGAGATCGAACGCCTGCTGGAGCGGACAGCCAAGACTGCTCCTGACGGCTATCCGCCTTACAATGTTGAAAGACGGCCAGCAGAAAGTCACGACAATGCCGAGAAATTGTGCATTACGCTGGCGGTTGCCGGGTTTTCTCCGCACGACCTCGAACTGACGCTTGAAGACAGTGAACTGGTGATTGAAGGCCGTCAGAGTGATGAGCCGGCTCGTGAATTCCTGCACCGCGGTATAGCGGCACGCCAGTTCCGTCGCATATTTGTGCTGGCTGATGGTATGAATGTTGTGTCGGCCAGCCTGGACAATGGGCTCCTCTCGATCAATCTGGAGCGGCCGGAGCCACAAAAAGTTGTCCGTAAAATTGCAATCAGGCAATCCAGCCAATCATGAGGTTTGTGCGCTAGTGCTGCCTGATAATTCAACGATTGAAGGAAATCAGATAATGACAGATAACAGTAAAAACCGGTTGCCTCAGATACCCGAAAGCGAAATTGCGCTCGCGAACATGGGTCTGGGTGAAGTGGCATATGTGCGAGAACTATCGGCCGGTGAGGTTGAAAACATGATCGGACAGAAAATCGCGGCAGACCCCGCAACACCCATGTTCTGCCTGTATCTTGCCGACGGAACACCCGTGTCGGTGTCTGACAGCCGCGAGGCGGCTGTTGCCAATGCATTCGAAAACGACCTGGCGGCCATCAATCCCAACTAGCTCGGCATGGGTTCAGGACGACCCATGGCGTTCCGGATTTGCGTCAGGCCGCATGCGGCGCCGACGCTGCCGGTTCCGTCAAAATGGCATATAGTCCTTCAGCTTTGTCTGTGCCGCGGAGCTTTTCCACAACCGAAGCATCCCGTAAAAGCCGGGAAATTCTCGCCAGTGCCTTGAGATGATCGGCTCCTGCGCTTTCCGGAGCCAGCAGCAGAAACACCAGATCAACAGGATTGTCATCAACAGAGTCAAACTTGACCGGCGTGGCCAGCCGCGCAAACAGGCCATGCACTTTTTCAAGTGCCTGAAATTTCCCGTGCGGAATGGCAATCCCCTGACCAAGGCCGGTAGATCCCAGTTTCTCCCGTCGCAACAGTGTTTCGAAAATAACCTGTGTATCGAGGCCTGTAAGTCGTGCGCCTTCTTGCGCAAGTTCCTGCAACAACTGGCGCTTGCTGGACGCCTTCAGGTTGGGCAATACGGCATTGCTGGAAATTATGGTCGACAACTGCATGATTGACTGGTTCTCCATGCATTTTTTGTATCTGTTTCCGGTCCAACGGCGGTCCGGAAGGCTCAGGTATTTAAAAGGTCAGATGATCAGTTTCCGCCAGGATCCAGCCATCCGACATTTCCATCCTTGCGTTTGTACACCACGTTGAGGCTGCCATTGCGGCCATTGCGGAAAAGTACAAATTGCTCATTTGTAAAGTCGAGTTTCATGACTGCCTCGCCGACCGACAGTTCATCAATGCTCGCGGTTGATTCCGCGATAATCACCGGATTTAGGTCAACCGGTTCTTCTGTTGCGCCTTCTATATCAGCCTGCAAGACATATGCCGCGGCAGGAACCGCGTTCACTGGTTCCTTGCGGGCAAGATGATGGTCTTTCAGGCGTCTCTTGTAACGCCGCAGCCGCGTTTCCAGATGCCCTACGGCAGTATCGGCCGCGCTATGGGCATCACCACCGTTGCCATTGGCATTCAGCGCAAGGCCAGTGGTCAAATGCAGCGTAATCTCGCAGTCGAACCCGGAGCGCTGTTTTTCCACCACCACCAGGCAGCGGACAATTCCGTCAAAATATTTTGCAACGTCATTGTGAATGCGATCTTCAACATGCACACGCAGTGCGTCACCAATATCGAGGTTTTTGCCGGTTATCTGAATCTGCATGATTTAAGACTATCCCTGTTTCGCAGACCAAGTCTGTCGAAAGCCGAATGAATTTTCAATATTGACTGTTTCGATCAGACCTGTTTATGCGCAGTTGGGGAACGTTGCCCATTTTGCTGCTTTTAATCTGATTCTCCCGGCCAGGGCGCGCGGAACCTATTGCCGGGCGATCAGCTTGTCAATCGGCGTATCAAAAGAATATGGGAAGGTTTTGCCGGTGGCTATGGAGCATGGCCGGCCCATACTGAAGCATATGACGGCGTCCGTTCTGCAGTCTCGTCATCAGCCGGTCTCACGCAGGCGTTTTTGCCGGCGCCGCATGATGGACGACGGAATGTGCATGGCTTCACGATATTTGGCCACTGTTCGCCGCGCAATATCGATGCCTTCGCTGCACAACCGGTCAACAATCTGATCGTCGGATAAAACCTTTGCGGCATTTTCCTCATCAATCATGGTGCGAATTCGATGACGCACTGATTCTGCAGAATGGTCATCGCCACCTGCCGAGGAGGAAATGGCCGTGGTGAAAAAATATTTCAGCTCAAACACACCGCGCGGGGTCTCGAAATATTTATTCGAGGTTACCCGGCTGATCGTGGATTCGTGCATTGCAATGGCGTCGGCAACTGTCTTGAGATTCAGGGGCCGCAGGTGCTCGACACCGTACATGAGGAATGCATCCTGCTGACGCACGATTTCCCGGGCCACGGACAAGATTGTGCGTGCCCTCTGATCGAGGCTCTTTACCAGCCACGTGGCGTTCGACATGCAGTCTGACAGATACAATTTATCTGTATCGCGCGTTGTGTCTCGGCTCACCTGGGCAAAATACTGGTTGTTGACCAGTACGCGCGGCAGCGTTTCGGTGTTCAGTTCCACCGCCCAACTGCCATCCGGCGCAGGGCGCACGATTACATCCGGCACCACCGGCTGCACAATGACCGAGCCAAACACGTTACCCGGTTTCGGATTTAAAGAGCGTATCTCGTCAGCCATGTCCCGCAGGTCTTCCATGTCGACCTTGCAGATGGATTTGAGTTTCGCAAAATCATGTTTTGCAAGCAGGTCAAGGTTGTCGACAAACGCCTGCATTGCAGGATCGAGCCGGTCACGTTCCCTGAGCTGTATGGACAGGCATTCCTTCAGATCACGTGCAAGAATGCCAGGTGGATCGAATGTTTGCACGATGGCCAGTGTCTGCTCAACGCTGGCGACGGTTGCCCCGAGTGTGTCAGCAATGGTGTCAACGTCACCAGTCAGGTAGCCGGCCTCATTGACCAGGCCAATCATGTGGGCGCCAATCATCCGCATGGCAGGATCTGATACGCTCAGGTGAAGCTGTTCCGTCAGGTGGTCGCCAAGCGTGCTCTCGCTGGCGAGCGTTGCATCGAATGCCATTTCACCGTCATAGCCGCCGCCTCCGCTGCCGCCCACGGTATTGCCTGTGCTGGATAACTGCCAGCCTGAATCCTGCATGCCTGCAGGTTCAGCCGCTTCACGATTGATTTTGTCGGCGGTTGCCTCGTCTGCATAGACATTTTCCAGCCCGGTATCGAATTGATCGAGGTTTTCCGGCGTGTTTTCGCCTGATGCCATCTGTTCAGCGATGTCTTTGAGTTCTGTACCGGCAACGGCGTGGGACGGGCCAGCCTCGCCATCAATGTCAGAAACGATATCCCGCCCGGCATCGTCGCGCTCGTCGCGTTCCAGTAACGGGTTCGACTCCAGTTCGCTTTCGACATAGGCCTGCAGCTCAAAATTCGACATTTGAAGCAGTTTGATGGCCTGCTGCAGCTGCGGTGTCATTACCAGGGACTGACCCTGGCGCATTTGTAGTTTTTGGCTCAACGCCATCGCTGGCACACTCCCCACACAACAAACTGGCGTGCAACTGGCAGATCATCTGCAAAACCTGTTGTTCAGTGCACCAGATCAGCATGGTTTTTGATTGAATCAAACCGAAACCATAAAACTGATCGATTCCAGGTTGCCAGAGTAGCTTTTCAGGTCGCCTGAAACCAGCTCGCTCCAGCATGCAGGATACTAAAGGCTGAATCCTTCACCAAGGTAAAGACGGCGCACATCGGGATGGGCAACAATCTGTCTTGGTGTACCTTCCATTAATACGTGGCCCTCATGGATGATGAGGGCGCGGTCAATGATCTCGAGGGTTTCTCGTACATTGTGATCCGTAATAAGCACCCCGAGTCCCCTAGTGGTGAGCTGTCGCACCAATTGGCGAATATCATTGATCGCAATTGGATCAATCCCTGCGAAGGGTTCGTCGAGCAGGATGAACCGGGGATTTGCGGCAATGGCCCGGGCAATCTCGACCCGCCGCCGCTCTCCTCCAGACAGTGCCATAGCTGGCGAATTCTTGACATGTGTGATTTGAAACTCATCTAGCAACCCACGCAACTTACGTTCGCGCTCAGTGCGGTCGGGAACGTGTAACTCCAGCACCGCGCGAATATTGTCCTCAGCCGTAAGTGCCCGGAAAACGGACGCTTCCTGTGGCAGATATCCAATTCCCAGCCTGGCTCGCTGATACATCGGCAAGTCAGTGATATCGACCCCATCGAGCGATATGGTCCCTGAATCGACAGCGATCAGTCCGGTGATCATGTAAAACACCGTCGTTTTCCCTGCACCATTGGGGCCAAGCAACCCTACGGCTTCTCCTCGGCGTACCGACACGCTGACGTCTCTGGTTACTGGCCGCCGCTTGAAGGACTTGCGCAGATTACGCGCAACAAGACCTTCTACCGGGGCAGAACCTGGTCTTTCGTATGGTTGCCGAAAGGGTTTTTGTGCCCGTCCGCCAAACAACGAAGACCAAAAAGATGACTTGCCGGTTCGCTTCACGTGATTACCGCTCAACAGGATTAAGGTTTGCTGAAGCCTTATGGTTAATGTTTGCTGAATTTGCAGAATTGCAACCAGTTTTGCGCTTCATCGGAAGGAAAGAGTTCGTGTTTCAGTGCCAGGAGATACCCGGTACGCCCGTATGCCACTGATCTAGTCGGGATCGAAATTGAACTTGACGCGACCTCCTGAAAATTTCGACTCGTTGGTGTTCAGATTTACATTCAGCGTTTCGCCATTTACAACACTTGTGCCTTGCGTGACAGTAACATTGCCTGAAATCACGGCAGTATTTGCCTTGACATTCATCTTCATCCTGTCGCCGGTTATGGTCTGTGAAGGCGTGATGATCTGAACGCCGCCACCTGTGGTTTCCAGCCAGGTAACATCGGTGCCGCCATTCTTGGTTTGGGCAAAAGTAGCTATCAGGTTGGTTGAATTCAACCTGACATTGTTTTGCAGGGCGCGAACATTGCCGCGAAAAATAGCCTGATTCTTGCTTTCGAAAAGTTCCATCTGGTCGGATTCAATGTTGACTTTGCTCTTCTTTTTCTGCGCATGCGCGGGCATTGTGGCCAGGCATGCCGCCATCAGGGTCAGTGCAACTGCAGTGGCTGCCGTCGGTATAAAACCTGTCCTGTTCAGTTTCATTGCTGCAGGTTTCCTTTTGAAGTGGTCGTTTCAAGTTGCGCGGCAGGCAGGCTGTCCTCTTTCGCTTCGGAATTGAACACTGCACGTACCCGGCTCTTGAAAGTTACATGCTCGCCGTTATTGGTAACGTCAATACCGGTGGCTGTGATCATGCCGCCATCCATCACCACTACTATGTCGGCCTGTGATGTCAGAGCCTTGTGTTTCACGTCAATGTCTGCGGTGTCCATTGTGGCGGTAAATAAATCTGCCACCTTGATGGAAACATCACCCGACAGGCGCAGGGACTTGTCCTTGCTGTTGAACAGACCGTTTTTGGCAGTCACATCCATGGCTCTTCCGTCGGATCGCCGGAGTAACCCGGTGACTTGCCGCAAGTGAACAAGATTTGGTTGCTGCTTGTCCTGACTGGCCTCCAGTGCAGCAATTTTGTAGGGTTGCTGGTCATTGTCAAATCCGGCCACTTCAGAACCCTGCACGGCAAACCGTTCCTGCTCCGATGGCTGTTTTGCCGTCGCCACCGGTGCCGGTTGTTGAGGTCTGCTCACGATATCGATACCAAAGCCGGAAACCTGTACCAGGAAAACCGCGAACACACCGGCAGCCGCCAACATGAACAGCCATACCATGATTGCAGGTCCGCGCCGCCTGCGCCTGCTGGTCTGTCGTGCATTGCTGCGAGGTTTCATTGCCGATTTCTCACCCTGTCACCCGGGAAACACCGGACCTGGCTGGCGAGCCTGTAATCTCTATTGCCCTGACAATCTTGCCGAATTAAAGGCGCGGGCAGGCAGCCCTTGATCAGGAGTGGGCAAAAATATCTTCGTCCGGCCAACCTGCAAGATCCAGTTCCGCACGTGCCGGCAGAAAGTCAAAACACATCTGGGCAAGCTGTGCGCGGTCTTCACGGCGCAACATCTGGTCAAGCCTGACCTTGAGTTCATGCAAGTAAATTACGTCCAGCGCAGCATACTGCTTCTGGGCATCCGACAAAACCGGTGTTCCCCAGTCGGAACTCTGTTGCAGTTTTGACATTTCAATCCCGAGCATCTCTCGCACCAAATCTTTGAGACCGTGCCGGTCGGTGTAGGTGCGGGCCAGTCGCGAAGCGATCTTTGTGCAGTAAACCGGTGAAGTGTCAACGCCGAGATAGGCTTTCAGCATGCCGACATCGAAACGCGCATAGTGGAAAATCTTGATGACACTCGCGTTTTCCATCAACGCCTTCAGGCGAGGTGCATGATAGGTCTTGCGATCAAGTTGTACCAGATGTGCATCGTCATCACCGGCAGAAAGCTGCACCACGCACAGTTTGTCGCGATGGGCGTGCAATCCCATGGTTTCGGTGTCGACAGCAACACTTGACCCGAAATCCAGCCCTTCGGGCAGGTCACCCTGATGAATTCTGACTGCCATTTTCGCCTTGTGCCCTGCTTGTCTGATTTCAATTGACCAACGGCTATAAGCACAGGGAGGCTTGTTGGCAACACCACGCTACAGCGCCGGCCGGATCAGCATGGGCCCTGCTTGCAACAAAAGAGCTTTGAAACTGGTCTCTCGACGGACCGCGGCGGAGCAGCACAAACGAAAAAGGCGCAGATTGCTCCACGCCTTTTTCCTTGCCACCTTCTTTGGGCAGAAAGACTAGAAGTGGAAGTTCAAGCTGCCACGAAAAACCTGCATACTCAGATCAGCGCTTGCACCGCCAGTTACCGGACCTCCCAGGGTATCGCCGGAAAAATCATAGTCCTGCTTGCCGAAATCGGCGTACAGGTATTCACCGCCAATGCTGACATTATCGGTGAACTTGTACAACACACCCGCGCCTACGGTCCAGCCAACCAGAGTGTTGCTGTCTGAAAAGTCGGTAACGCCATCAATATTGGTTACGGTTGCCTTGGCGCCCGCCAGTGCAAGACCACCGGTTGCATACACTTGTGCGCTTTCCATGCCAAACCCGAATTTACCCCTGACAGTCGCAAACCAGTCCACGTTGGCAATACCATAGGACTCGTCCGGATCCCCGATACATGGACCAGTTGCCTCCACGCAGACGCTGTCGGTCATGTCAGCCCAGGACATGTCACCGACCGCACCCCAGATCAGTCCGTTGCCGGCATCGAAATCGATTCCGATCTGACCGCCGATCATGCCACCATCGGGTTCAATTGTCGGATTGGGCGAACCTGCATAATCCCCGGTTGGCGTGTAATCCAGGTCACCCCATCCGTAGCCACCGATAATACCCATATAGAAGCCGGAAGACTGCGATACCGGTAACGGTTCATACAAATCTGCCGCGGCTGCTGCAACCGATGTTGCCAGCAGTGCGCCCAGCGCAGCTAGAGAAGTTTTGGTTTTGGTCATTGGATTGCCCCTTTAATAGTACGAATTCGCCGATGTTTGATCTTTGCTACAGCCGCCAGGAGTCGGCAGGCTTCAAAAATTCTCGTAATTCAATAAGTTGCAAGCGTTAACATTTATGTAACATTGATCGGAAAAATGACTTGACGGGACAGATTTACAGTAGGCGCCAGCGAACGGTCGGGTCACTCCCGCAAGGGTTGTTGCCCGGGCATCCTCGCAAGCCTTGTCACTGCTGCTGTCGACGCCTGCTTTTTTCGCTGCCATGGACTGGAGATGAAGAAAGTCTGCTGTAACCTGCCTCCCACATTGGCGGATTTGTGCAGACTTTCTGCAAAAGCAGAATATTGACACGCACCATGGCGTGGCAATTTAAAACATCAGGCGGCCCAAATCCCGGTTGATTTCCCGTGTATGGAACCGCTACATTCATTCGAACCATCAAAAAAGGAGTCGTTTTCTTGAACAGCATCAACCGATTTACCAAGATTTTAACTGCGAAGCTGACGTTTTCAGCAGCTGCACTGTTTCTGCTGATAGCCCCGGCGCAGGCCCAGATGGCTTGCCAGATTAATCTGGAAATTACCAAGGGCGGGTTTGTCATTGGTGCATCAGGTGGAAGTGGAACATTGATCTGCGATGGCCGCAGGTATCCGCTGTCGGTTGGAGGGCTCAGCGCCGGCCTTGTCATTGGCCTGGCCAGTGTCAGTCTTGTAGGCGAAGTTCGCAATCTCCACGAGATTTCAGACATTGAAGGCACATACTCTGGTGTCGGGGCCTCGGTGGCCGTTGGCGGTGGAGGAGATAATGTGGTTTCCGCCAATGCAAAGGGTGTTCAGTTGGTTATGAGAGGCAAACAGGTGGGCCTGGAAGCTTCGCTGGACCTTTCAGGGATGAATATCCGACTGAAGTAATAACAACGCCTGCTTCCTGTGGCGGCGCAGGAAGCGGACGGTTGTTGGCGGGCTCAACCGGCGGTTCATTGGAACGGCAGCAGTTTCCAACGCAGGCGCAAGACGTGCTGTTGTGAGATACGGCATTCACCCCAGCCACTGATATGCCGACTTTGAATCACCTTTTTGTATCCCTGGTCCGTGAAAGCCCAAGTAAATAAGGGATTTCAGCTACTTGAGAGTGATTTGTGGTGCCCAGGAGAAGACCCAAACCACTGCTGAAAACCGCAGAAAACCTATGTTTTTTCTACTGACTTTGTATCACCTTGTTGTATCCCTACCAAGTCAATTTTCAACGGGTCCCATCCAGGCAACAAAAGGCACTCTCGGAAATTGAATATCAAACCGTTTCAAAAAGGGAGCTAAAGCCCCTGTGTTGCTGTTGTTGGACCTTTGCGAGCAGTGAATGGCTCAGAACTTTGGTAGCTCTCGGTGCCTTACGTAACCTTGGTGCGCTGGTTGGTTGTGGGTTGCGTGGGTGTGCCCGAAGCACTGCCACTGTTGATGACCGCACTTGGTTTCTTCGGCTTGCTGGGCTGGAGACGCATGGAGGCTGCTGTAGCTTGAACCACCTCACATAGGCTGACTTGTGTTGTTTCGTCTGTAGACGGCGCAATTATTGCGTTGACTTGACATTATCTGGATTGCAGACTTTTGCCGTTGCTGCGTTTTTACGCAACATCCCGGAAGCGGCGCTGGGGACGGTAAGGTTCAATGCAGGGCTGACTGAAGTCAGTTTTCCGGGAGTGTTTGATTATGCCAAAGGCAAAGCATCCTTTAATCTGTGGCGTCGTGCTTGCAGCTCCACTGGTGTTCGCACCATGTAATGGAGCGCAGGCCTTTTCTTTATATACAATTGAACCCGGTCCCGTCGACGCTCCCCAGAGCTTTGTGTCACTCGAAGTGACCCGCGATGAGACAACACTAAGCGGAAATTGGACAGGTCAAGCAGCCGATCCCCTTCAACTTCTGCCGATACCGATACCGGGTTATGATCCTGTATACGCAGAGAACGGCACCTATACTGTAAAGCTTGAAGAAAAATCCACGACCAGCACTAGTCAGTTGTCTGGCGGTTTGATTGCGACCAAGACTTCAGACAACCTCGCATTTGGATTTTCAGGTATCAACCTATCGCAGCCAGACAATCTAGCCGGTGAACTTAGTATTTTTGATAGTATAGGAGCTGTAGAAGTCGCGGGAAGCAGCGCAGCTCAACAGCAATTAGACTACCCGAGTAAGTTGCCCATATTTTTTGGGGGCTTTAGTCCTTTTGAAAGCAATCTAAGAGATGCGATCAATGGTAATTTGGGCGAAGTCTTCAACTACGGGTTCTTCTATGACTTGCCATTGAACGGACAGGCACCAGTCGGGAACTATGACGCTACGCCCGGCTCCAATAGCATAAGCATTAATTTGAATGGGAAAAATGTAGGTCTCGGACCTACCAGCATCTCGACAAACATCGACGGGACCAAAACAGCATTATCTTTCTTTGAATTAGACGATCTTCAGAAGGAATATCTTATTGGTGGGACTTTGGAATTTACCGACTTTGCAGCTAACGGTTTGGCCCCTTATGGCATCAGCCTGCAAACCTTAGCCAACCCCGCTACTGTGTCGAGCGATTGGATAGGAGCCTACGTGGCTGGTAAAGATGAAGATATTATCGTGCTGAGATTTGACTACCAATACAGCCTAACAAGCACCATAAATGAATTCTTCGATAGCCAGCAATGCTTGGAAACCGATTTTGGTGAAGCGTGTAAGGACGGAATTTCAAATATCTATGAACAGTGGGATATTTCATCACCCACTGGAACCATCACCACCAATTTCAGGTTTACAGGACAAATCGCAGCCTATGGGGTAGGTACGTATTGCGACAACTTTGATTGTAGCGAGGTCGCCCCGGTCCCCCTCCCAGCAGCCCTGCCCCTGCTGATGTCAGCACTTGGCATGTTCGGTTTCTTCGGTTGGCGCAGGAAGCGAATGGCAGCAGCCTGACGGCAGCAACAGTCAATTGAAACAGATATAACGGGCGTTTCTTTCGGGAGCGCTCGTTTTCTTTGGGTAGTGACGCGAGAAGGTTGCTGCAGCTTGATGTATTGAGTTAACTTGAGTGGCTTATGCTTGGTGTATTTGCTGAGTTTGAAACCAACCTCAGGAAAGAGCGCCAGATGGAAGGCATAGCAAAGGCGAAGGCCAAGGGTGTCTACAAGGGGCGTAAGGCGACTATAGGTAGCGCAGAGGTCGCAAGGTTACGTGGGGAAGGCTTGGGTGCCTCAAAGATAGCGAAACAGCTTGGGATTGGGAGGGCTTCAGTCTATCGGGTACTTCAGAATGGATAGTAAATCACTATCGCCGTTGTAGTCCGCTCCATTCGCGAAAACGGACATAACTGTGATAAGCTGCCCAAGGCATTTTTGTGCAGGAAACCTGCATCCGTATAGCGAGCGCACGAAGTCTGTAAAAATTCAACAAGAGGGCGATAAAGAACCGTGAGTTTGCACTCAACAAGTGCATAAGCAGGCTGTTTCTAACATTGTTTAGGCGAGGCGTGATTTCAGTGGATTGTGATTCCTTGAATTGTTCTACGAATTCTCGGAGATCAACATGCCCTGGACTGAAACCACCCGGCCTGATTATGACAGACGCTTTCTGCGCTATGCAAGCGATTGCAGCGATAACGAGTGGGCACTGATTGCACCATTCCTGAAACCCGCTTCCAATGTTGGCCGTCCGCGAGAGCACTCGATGCGCCATATCTGGAATGCCATTTCTTATATTGCTGCAACCGGTTGCCAATGGGCAATGTTACCGAAGGATTTTCCGCCTTTCACCACCGTGCAATATCACTTCTACAAACTGCGTGATTGCGGCATGCTGGACATTGTCAACGAAGCGCTGGTGTGTGCATCACGGATGGTGGCCGGGCGCAATGCTGAACCAACCGCTGCCATCATCGACAGCCAGTCGGTCAAGACTACCGAAAGCGGAGGAATCTCAGGCTTTGACGCAGGCAAGAAGGTGAAGGGACGCAAACGTCACATCATCACTGACACGCAAGGAAACCTGCTTTATGGCAACGTGCATCGTGCCGACATTCAAGACCGTGATGGCGCGCCTTTGGTGATAGAGGCTGCATGTGATAGCTGGCCAACGCTTTCCTGCCTGTTTGCTGATGGCGGCTATGCGGGATGGAAGCTGGAACTGGTCTTGTTGCAGCAGATGGAAAACCCGCCAGTTCTAGAAATTGTCAGGAGGCCAAACGCAGCGACAGGCTTTGTCGTCATTACAAGGCGGTGGGTTGTCGAGCGCACTTTCGCATGGTTCGGACGTTGCAGAAGACTTGCAAAGGACTGGGAAAAGTCGATATCTTCCTCCAACGCATGGCTCACAATCGCAGCTATCAGACGCCAATCCAGATTCATCGCAAAAATAATAAATTCAATGACTTAATTTTGAGTCAACTCTTAGACACCACAAATCATTTTCCAACGCAGCCTACACCTACTTTCCACCGGCAGCCCTTTTTAGCCTTGGTGCACTGTGTTCTGTCTTTGTCTCGACACTTCGTTTGGGCTACCATTTGGACTGGAGGAAATATTGTTTCAAATTCTGAGCCGCGCGGTTGTGTATTAGGTGTCGCTTGTCCACACAGCAAGCTAGTGCAAATCACAAATACTGCTAAATTCATTTTTAAACTCCTTGCACGCATGAAAATGGTTGAAATTCCAGCAAAGAAAAGAGATCAATAATAGTGCTTTTAATGGTCACCTTGCAATGAACGGTCGAGGTGGCAACTGTAGGTGGACGTAGTTTGTTGGTGAAACGGTGTCCGCAGCGGGTCATAGGCGGCCATTTCCAATACCGGAACTTTACATTTTCTAGGCCATTGTTGGCGAACCTGAAGTCCACCCAAACCGAACGAAACACTTGTCGCTCAGTTGTCGATTGAAGCTGCCAACAGGACCTCAGCAGCCTAGAGCAACCACTTGCGTTTGGCCTCAAGTGTATGCCCTGAGCCATAGGATGCTGCTACCGATTGCTGAGCGTGGCCTTGGATAGCGTCTCTTATATCTTCTGGGCATTCTACTGCCCTGAAAGCGTCTTTCATGGCGTGACGTATGGAGTGAATGACCTTTCGCCTGTCCTCCACCCCTGTCCTTCTCAACACCTTCATGAGTGCTGCTGAGGCTGCATCACTACCACCGTTATCACCGTAGCGAGGGAAGAGAGGGCTTCCAGGCGAATTAGGCTCAGGTGCTGCTCAAACTCCAGGTTTATTACCGCCCAAAGCTTTTTCGCTTCTTGAGGGTCTCGGGTCTGAAGTGATTTGACGAATTCTCGCCGCCCGGTAGCCTCGCGCAACGCAGGCGGAATTGTCCTGCGATACCTGTAAATTCCATGTCGTGTTTTTGAGAGATACGGCATTCTTCCCAGCCACTGATATCCCATCTTTGTATCACTTGTCAGTGAAAACATAGGTAAATCAAGGGTTTCAGTTACTTGAGAGTGATTTGTGGTGCCCAGGAGAGGCATTGAAATACCATATATCTAGACATCAGCTAATCTCAAACACACCACTATCCGCATATATATCCGGTTTTTTGTGCATCAAAGGCATTCAAGCCCTATCCATTCATATCACTCAATACTATATCTAGGGGTGGATACAGAGGTGGATAGATATGAATCGCTCGACTAACAGACTTTCCGCCGTTAAAATTAAAACGGCAAATACTGGCAAATACGCGGACGGTGGTGGCCTTTGGTTTCACAAACGCCCAGATGGTGGTGGGCAGTGGGTATTGCGAATTACCGTCCACGGCCGGCGTCGTGAAATGGGCTTGGGTTCCGCGTCCGAAGTGTCATTAAAGGAAGCACGGAGTACAGCCGAACATTGGCGCAGCGTGCTGCGGAACGGTAAGGACCCGATCAAAGAGCGTGATCGGTTGCGCCGGGAGGCCGCTCGAAACATCCACCTGCTTAAAGACATAGCGGTCGATGCGTTCGAGAGCCGCAAGGCTGAACTCAAGGGCGACGGGACGGCCGGACGGTGGTTCAGCCCGCTAGAACTTCACGTCCTGCCCAAGCTGGGCAAAGTGCCGGTCGCAGAAATTGACCAGAAAGACATTCGCGACGCATTAGCCCCTATCTGGCACAAAAAAGCTTCGACTGCGAGCAAGGCAATGAACCGTCTGGGCATCTGCCTGAAACATGCGGCTGCGCTTGGCCTTGATGTAGATTTGCAGGCAACTGAAAAGGCCCGCGCACTTTTGGGCAAACAGCGTCACAAAGTCCAGAATGTCCCCGCCCTACCTTGGCAAGAGGTCCCAGCATTTTATGAAAGCCTCTCAGATGGCACCGTCACTCATCTCGCCTTGCGCTTGCTGATCTTGACGGGTGTCCGGTCCGGCCCAATACGGTTCATGCGTGAAGACCAAATTGTTGGCGATGTTTGGACAATTCCCGGCGAGGCAATGAAAGGCCGGCGTGACGCAACCCCTGATTTCCGTGTTCCCCTGTCCTCCGAGGCCATGATCGTTATCGAACAAGCAAGGCGACATGCCCGCAATGGGTTTCTGTTTCCTAGTGTCCGGAAGGGCGTGATTTCCGACGCCACCATGTCACGGTTGATGGAGCGCCGCGGGATGGAGGCCCGGCCACATGGTTTCCGATCCAGCCTGCGCGTCTGGATTGCTGAAACCATCGATGCACCGCATGAAGTCGCTGAAACCTGTTTAGGGCATGTGGTAGGTGGTTCTGTCGAACGGGCCTACCGGCGTACTGATTATCTCGAACAGCGGCGCATCCTTATGGAACGCTGGGCGCAACATGTCACCGGTCAGCATGGGCAGGTGGTGAAGTTGATGAAAGGATAGGATTATGAGCCTCTCAGCTATGGACTACTGGCGACTGGCCGGATCGCTATCTGTGGTGAATAGTGCAATTTTGATAACTGGGAATGATCCTTCTAAGAAATACGTTGCAAACGATATTGATGGTGTCCCAGATTTTGTTCAAGACACCAACTATGAAGGATTCGATGCTGCATTCGAGGCGATGAAAGATGCAATTCTGACAAACGAGATTTCTGCTGCAGTTGCTTTTCCTCTGACTGATACTGAAACAAGCGACAGACAGGGCGGTTGGGGACGAAAACTTACTGCGATACTTAGGGGAGGATCAAAAGTCTTCGAGCTTCGTGGTTTGAGTTACTACCCAAAGGACACGCTTGTTTTCTTGCAGAAGGAACCTGACTGGCAAAAGACCATGATAGAGGTGCGACACTTGAAATCGTGGCTACAGTCTAAGGGTGTCTATCCTGATTTCTTCTTCCCGAAGGGTGACCCTGACAGCTTCATGAACAAGGAGCATCCTCGTTATTCACCAAAACTCGCATGCGCTGTATCGGCCTGGCGAGAGATCAAGCACGCTGCTAAGAACAAAACGCCAAAACAAACTATTGAGGCATGGGTCGGCGGTAACGGTGTAAACTATGGCCTACGGAACGAAGATGGTATTGTACCTAAAGCTGCAGTTGATGAAATTGCCAGAGTGGTCAATTGGCAACCACAGGGGGGAGTTGCACGAACCAGAGGGGTGATTGATGACGCCTCGGAGGGCGAGACTCCAGAAAAACCTGAGAACTACAAAGAAGTGAGCGTTGATAAGGATGAATTCTGGTGTTTCCCTTGATGCCGTTCCCTTCTGAAAGCGAATCTGAGGGTGGAATTTAAATAACTGATAAATAACATTATTTTCTGCACCTAGTGTCAGCCATTGATTTACAGGGGCCGAACTGGGCAACAGGTATTCGTATCCTGCCGTCCTATCGCACACCTGCCAACCAGACGACAATCAGCCCATATCAATCGCATATGAGGCTGACCAATGAATATCACCGACCCTCTTCTAAAAGACCGCGAAGGCGCAGCTCAGCTGAACGTTAGTGTGCCGACATTCTGGCGGCGCGTAGCCGACGGCACAATACCTCGTCCTATCAAACTAGGTGGATTGAGCCGCTGGCCCCAGTCTGAAATTGCTGCGGTAATTGAAAAAGCCAAAGTTCGGCGAAGCGCCTGATCATGAGCAGAAAAGCAATCGAGTATTGGCAAAGCCTGTCTGTCCTGAACCAGCTTCAGATCAACTGGCTTATATCGCAACGTGTTCCGACTACTGCCATTTGCAGCGCCGCGCATCCATGCCTGAAACGCTCGACGGATGGCATTGTACTCCTCATCGAAGACGAGGCTGGTCCAATAGATTGCGCAACTTGGAGCCTCCGCGATGGCGGAGTAGTCACCTTGCTGACAGGGGCCGGTTTTGCCCTTGGCGAGTGTCAAATCCATAACCCCGGCGTTTACGCTTTCGATGGTTCTCTGCAGATATGTGAAAGCCCCCTTGACTGGCTGCGGTCAGGCCGGGACGGCATCGTGGTGATCGATTGGTCAAGAGCATTTGACAGGCTAAGAGATTGCCCCCGCATATCCGTGCCACGAAGCCTACTTGGCAGATACCGACGGTCCATGAAGCCCGCACACGTGCCCGAATTGTATATCCGTCTCGAAGACAGGAGTGTTGCAGCATGAATGCACCTATCGTCATACCCGAGACTGAGTTCGAGCGATATTGCCAGCTTGAGAATAAGTCCTGGAAAACGTTGACCAGCCTTATGGAAAGAAGGTTTCCACCGGTGAAGTGGTGTGTGCCAGACTTCCTGCCGGAAGGTCTGACATTGCTGGTCGCCCGCCCCAAGATTGGAAAATCGTGGCTCATGCTGGATGTTGCGCTTGCCGTTTCTCACGGCCGGTATGTGTTGGGCGGGGAAAACCTGTGCGATGTCGGCGATGTTCTGTATCTGGCGTTGGAGGACAATGATCGTCGCCTGCAATCCCGCATCCAAAAGTTGATGCAGAGCCAGCCTATAGATGGCCAGCGCCTATGTTATCAGACGGAGTGGCCGCACGTTGATGAGGGCTGTGCCGACCGTATCCGCGACTGGGCGACGACCGTTACAGAACCGCGTCTTGTAGTGATAGATACTTTGCAGCGGATCAGGCCGATCAAAGAGAAAGACGGTTACAAGGCTGACTACGAAGCCCTCAAAAGCTTGCACAAACTGGCCAGCGATTTGCGTATCTCGATTGTGGTAGTCCACCACACCCGCAAACAAGATGGTGGCGAGGCGGTGGACGCGATTAGTGGTACACTTGGTTTGGCCGGTTGTGCTGACGCACACATGGTCATCAAACGCGATGGTCAGGGCACCACGCTCTTTAGCGAAGGTCGCGACATACCCGGCGGCGAACATGCAATGGAGTTCAACAAGATTACCTGTCGTTGGCGATTGATGGGCGATGCAAGCGATGTCCGCCGGTCGAACGAGCGGAAAGTTATCATCGACGCTCTGCGCGATAACTTTGAACCGATGACACCCACCGACATCGCTACCGACATCAACATAAAGGTGAACAACGTCAAGCAGCTTTTGCGAAAAATGGTCAAAGATGGCGAGGTTTTGAAGGTTGAACGGGGTAAGTACACACTTCCAGAGCGGATCGTAAACCAGTGATCTGCCACCCCCGATAACTTCGATAACTTAGTAACTTTGGATATCAAACAGGTCTGAAAGTTATCAAGTTACCGAAGTTATCGCCCCTAACAGGGTACAGTGATACCCGCGGCTAACTGCCAGCCAGTAACGTCGATAATCATCAAAACATCTGCATATGAATTTGTACGGAAACGCAGACCGAACCGCCGCAACACAGGATACGAAGATGGACAAACGCACCGCAATCACGAGTTTACAAGCGATGATGCACACTAGGCTGTTTTGCGATGGCTCTTGGCTGGCCGACCGAGACGCGTGCATCGCCATGGATGCGCAACTTAACGGTCTGGGACTTCAAGTGGAAGTTGGAGAAGGCGGTAGTCGGGCGACGACCCTTGGCAAAGCGCTACAACTGGATCTTGCCATGGTATTTGTCGGCCTATGGGACGAATGGGAAGTCCCCGGCATCCTCGAACAGCATGGTCTGATAGACGAGAGCGATCTGCTTTCTATCTATGATCAATTAGAGGACCGCGACGATCCGGAACGCGTACTGCGACCATGGGTTCGGAAAGCATATTTTGATCACTTCAATCCCTCAGGGCGCATCAACTAGCACATCGCTGACCAACGGCTGGTGCGCACACCGTAGCCGGCGTTCAGACTGCAATGGCAGCTTTCGGGGGTAGAGCGGACCTACGGCCAGTACCCTCGCGATGGCTGCTTTTGACCCAAAACGGACTCTCGCTCTTTGTGGTGGCAACGCGATTTTGCCCCCAAACCAGATCATATAACCACCTAGCGTCCGCTTTTTTTCGCCCATTGTCCGGCCTGTCGCTTCCCCCGAGCGAAACTTGCCTGTTGACTCCCGGCCCCTGTGGTCCGCCTGCAACAGCGTGGTGGCAAACTTTGTCAGCGCATGCACTACTGTTTGACACAACAGACGGCGGCAGTTATCTTTTTGCAATTGATTTGGGGAACTGTGCTAAGCGCCGCACAGGGGAACTTTTCGGGCGCGGGTCGTCACGTACAGCCAGCACACATCTTGCAGAAGGTTTCTACATGCAAATGACAACACGGTTTGCGTCGGCACTGCGTGCCGGCGTGGCATCTGGGGTCCTGGCGCTGTCGGGGGCGGTGGCAGGCGGACTGATGCTGTCGGGCGCGGCGATGGCTGACGATTTCGTGGTCGGAAAACGGGCAGACGGAAACGACAACCCAGACCCTGCCCGATGCAGGCGATACGCTGCTGATTGAACAGGGCGGTACGATCGATACGGGTAACGTCCCGGTGGAGCACGGCGTCCTGATGGAGTAACACTGACCAGACCACAACCAACAACGGTGCAATCGCCACACAAGGGGACTTAGCCGTCGGCATTTTTTCGAACCTTAACGCTGCCAATGCCACAATTAATAACAACGGTTCGATAGAAACCACCGGAAGCAGTGCCACCGGCATTGAATTGGAGGCCGCCAACGCCATGATCGACAACAGCGGATCGATCAGCACAACGGGAGACAACGCTCAAGGCATCTTGTCGCTAGGCGCTGACGCCATGATCGACAACAGCGGATCGATCAGCACAACGGGAGCCAGCGCTCTCGGCATCTGGTCGCAAGGCGCTGACGCCATGGATCGAACAACAGCGGATTGATCAGCACAACGGGAGGCAACGCTTACGGCATCTGGTCGCAAGGCGCTGACGCCGATCAGAAACAGCGGAGCATCACCACGATGGGGTCCCTCGCGCACGACATCCTCTCCGCAAGGAGCTAACGCCCAGATCAGCAACGAGCGGCAGCATCTCGACCACCGGGATGGGCGAACGGCATCGTGTCCCAAGGCAGCAACGCCCAAATCAGCAACAACGGTAGTATCTCGACCATGGGGGCTGGCGGTACGGTATCTTCTCCAACCGTACCGACGCCGAGATCAGCAACAGCGGTCAGCATCAGCACAGAGGGGACCGGTGCTAGGGGCATCTGGTCCGACCGGTGCTGACGCCATGATCACCAACAGCGGTGCATCATCAGCCGAGCAGGCCGATGCGATCCGGATGACTGCCAACGACGCCACATTCAACCTGCTGTCCGGGTCGGCCATACAGGGGGATATCTACTTCGACCGACCGACGCTGCCACCCTCAACATCGGCCCGGGCCTGAACACTGCGTACACCTTTGAGACGTTCCCGAATTTATCAACGTGAATGGCGTACCCGTTGCCGATGCCGGCAATGCCGTGTTGCAGGGCAACCTGCTGGCGGTGGTTGATGTAACAGGCTTTGCCGCTACAGACGAGATACTGACCGATGTGACCAGGTCGATTACCGGTTCTGTGGAGGCTCACCTTGCCGCGCAGCGCTCGTGTCAACACGATGGCAGGGTGGCCATGGGCGACATGACGGTGACACCTGTTGCCGACCTGCCTCTTTTGCCTACAGCCTGTGGCACAGGTCTCTGGGGAACTTTGTTTGGCGGCTACAGCAAGCTGGAGGGTACGCCTGAGACCTCTGAGCTGGAGCATGGTTTTGGCGGCGTCATGGTGGGCTACGATATGGCCCTTTCCGCCTCCACCGTCGGAGGTGTGTTTGCGGTATTTGCCAAGGGCGAGGCCACAACGCCGAACGACAACTACAGCAACGACATGACATCGGGCTTTGGCGGAGCCTATGTAAGTCATGCGGCGGGGTCTGTGTTCGTTGACCTGTCTGTCACTGCCGGTGTGATGAACAATGATCAGGACCGGCTGGTGAACAACAATCTGGTTGCAGGTGGGCTTGAGACAGCCTCTTCTGACTATGATGGCATCGTGTTCAGCCCATCCATGAAGGTTGGCTTCAATCAGGGCCTTTTTGGTTCAACGCTTACTCCCAGTGTGCGGGTACGCTATGCCGGGTTGTATCTGGACAATTACACTGAGAAGGGATCTGCGACCAATCTTGCCGTGGGTGATCGCGATGTCCATGTGGTCGAGGTCCGCGGCGAGCTGGCCTTATCGATTGCCACAGATGAAGTCGAGAGCGGGTTCTGGCATACCCAGCTGAAAGGCGGTGTGGACGGTATCTTCAACTGGGGCGATGATGTGGACGCCACCTTGCTTGGCACCGACATTCGCTTTGCTGCCGGGGAGGAAGACAGCATTGTCCGTGGTTTTGGTGGGGTGGAAGCTGTGTTCACCTCACATGGTGGCACCCAGTTCACTTCAGGCTTCGAGGTTGGCTACGACAGTGCCGAGACTTTCAGCGCAGATGCCCGCCTGGGCGTGAATGTGCCGTTCTGAGCTTCTGCTTCTTGCTATATGGATTACTCCAGCCCACCTGACCTGTGTGGGCTGGGCATGGCTGCTCCTGGCACATTTTCACCGGTTTGTCGGGCGTTGAAATGAGTCTGGTTTCAAAGGTGTTCCAGACGTTTTCGCTAATCAGTCCGTAGTTGGAGGTGCTTCGGACATTCCTGGACCCAGTTCAAAAAGGGGATTTATGACCCAAAGCGGCCCTCCGCGAAATCTGTTATACCGATAGTTCTCATGTTCGTTCTCCAGGGTTATTTCGGCTAATACATAGTCCCCAATCCAGATACCAGAAACGCCAGAACCCGCGTTCGTGACTCGCTGGGGGCTTGCAAAGTCATTCTGCCTGCCATCAAGCCGTGGTAGTGCCGACAGCCTAATAACCTGAAGGTCGCAGGCTCAAATCCTGCCCCGCAACCAACGCAAGATTTTCCGCAAAATTGGACAGTTGTAATTTCGAGAATGTCTCGAGGCTCGAAATAGTGATAAACGTCTCGGTCAACCGTACTGGATATTACAATTTCGACGATTTCAGCTGTCTTCTCTGGCGTCCAACTGCGTTGCCGACGCGCGAGTCGGTTCTTTACAGTTTCACCCTCAAAATCTGTGGCTCGCTCTACAAGTCGCGCTCGATCCATATCATTAAAAGTGTGTACGTTGAATACCGCGTAACGCCTCTCAGAAATGACGCATGTCGAGATTGGCGTGACCCCGCACACTCGGCATATATGAAAATCCGCAGTCTTCGTTCCGAACCGATAGAGATTCAATTGACCTTCGTCACCGATGTGCAAATCGAAACTGCCTTTGGGATGCGATGTCCAAACAGCTCTGTGTTTTGTGCATAACTCGCAGCCACATGCGCGAACCGGGATTACGGAACCATTGTCCGGCCAATCGAATGCGAACTGGAGATTGCCGCAATGGCAACTTCCTTTAATTCTCCGAACGAATGCGACACGGTCACAACAGATCACCTCGCGTCTAAGAGTTGACAACAAAAAATAATACGATGAACTGCCCTGCGCATAAACCTAAAATGAAAAGTTATGTTTTTGCCCTGTCCGGACCCGCCAGCCAAGTGCCAAGGGTCGACGGGGAAGTGTGTCTATTTTTGAGGGTATTCCAGACGTTTTCGATAAAAAACTCCCAAGTTGACGGTATTTCGAACGTTTTTGGACTCGGTTAAGATAGGGGATTTATGACCCGAAGCGGACATTATCACTTGACGCCGGCTAGGACGAGGCTCTCTGTCAATCTCCTGCCCAGAGCAGCGTCGGCAAAATCCGCTCCCGGCCAATTCGACAGTGAGAAGTCGGGTTGCACCTGGCAAATTTCTGTTGCGATCTGCACACTGGGCATTTCAGCACATTGTACAGATCAGCACTCGCAAAACCCCGGCCCCAGGCGCTCGATCATTGGTAGTTGAATTTCGCGAATGGTCCAAGTCGCCAGTTCATGTCAATTCAACTACAGTACCTTGAGCATTCAAAAGGGGTGTGGAGATACATATGCAGGTTTACGTTGCACCGGAAGTCGCAGAGGTTGAAGCCTTGCATCCCTACCTCAAGGAAAAAGCATTCCGAGCGTTGCCAATTCGCGAGCAATTAAGAAAACAAGCTAGCGTTTTGCAGGCGGCATATGCAGCAGGTGACCGCCGCGTTCGCGTACAGTTATGTTGGTGGCCGGTGGCGAGCGGCCGGCCGCTTGACGAAGTCATGAACGCGAGATTGGACCTGCAGGAGGCTCAATTGACGATGGCTCGTGAGCACGGGTTCAGGGGCTGGTACGAAGTCGATGCTTTGGGGAACGCAACTTTGCGCAACCATTTCGAACTAGCGTTAGATGAGTTGCAGGACGGTGAGATTGAGAAACTTCGGCTTAGACTGGATAGGGACCCACAATTGGTCACTGAACAATCGGCATACGGTCACCAAGCGACCTTGCTGCACTATCTGGCAGCAAATGGAGTGGAAAGCCACCGTCAACGAATGCCACTTAATGCAGCAGTCCTGGCAGATCTGTTGATTGGTTGCGGTGCAAATCTCCATGCAAAAGCAAATATGTATGGCGGCGGCCCAACTCCTTATGCATTGGCCAGCAGCAGTGCCCATCCGCGTAACGCCGGCATTTCTGTTGCACTAAACCGGGTGCTCAGTGGAGAAGGAATAATTTATTTCAGAAACATGGTAAATGGTCCCGAGGATGACGAAAAGTCAAGTGTTAGGCATTCTTTCAAAAAGCAGACTGCGCAACCTGCGGAGCGGAGATGCTGGCCCAAACACTATGCAAACGGCCCCATGTTTCTCCATAGAGCCGCTTGCGCTGTCCCTTTTGGCACGCAACCAGCAGGCTATGGCAGATAAGAGAACAGTCCTATTGCCCACCAGTTGAGGCCAAAGAAGCTTTTATTTCCTATTTTAGTCCGCTCTGGCACACAAGTGTTACTACTACAGCCGGGGCAGCACATAGTCAGTATCGCTCTGGCGCCAAAGGAACCCGGCTCAAAGAGGGGATTTATAACCCAACACGGACATCTTGATTCTCATAGGTGCTGCTTTACGCCGTTGTGTACTTGTCCGCTTTGATTTGTATCGTTCAACCTGTAGTCTGGACCATGGCCTGAATTTGCAAACACGGGTCAGTAAGGGAGGTAAAAGTGAGGAATACAGGTATTACCGGATTAGCTGCAGCGGTTGCTGCCGCTGCATTATGGATTGCGCCGGTCAGCGCTCAGGACGTGAACGATGACCCCATCACTCAAAATTGGGCTCCGTCCCTATGGGGTGCGGATGACAAAGCCGGTTCCGTCAACCGGACGACTCCCCGAAATCGTCATGAAGGCCGTAGGACTGGTAAAAAAGGGTAAGACCGCCACCCTGGGCAAGATCTATGCGGGCGACGCACCGGCATTCGGCTCGCGGGG
>CAVOZJ010000032.1:0-381680 GCA_963700885.1 uncultured Alphaproteobacteria bacterium | reverse complement strand
CCATATACCGTGCGACCATCGGCCCAACCTCGAAACAGACAAGAGCTGGTGGCGCGCTGACGCGGGAGCAAGCCCTGCGGCCCCGAACGTGACCGGTCGATCACTTCCTGCGCTGCCTCAGCCTCAACGAGCATTGCAACGCAGTGCCGTAAAACTCCTGTCCGATCTCGGAGATCTTCAACTTGCGCGTTGAGCGTTGAATCAGCCTTACGCCGAGCCGTTCCTCCAATCTGATGATGCGGCGCTCGCTGAGTTTGGACCTTGGCACGCCAAGAGCCCTGCCTGCTGCTGCATAGCTGCCGTGGTCCACTACCTGGACAAAAAAAAAGTATAGTTCGTTGAGATCCTGCATATCAGATTGTCCTGTATATGAGACAGATTGTTTAATTTATGCTGTATTTTCTTTTTTTGTCTCGCGACTTATCTTCCTTCAAACAAAACCGGCAGGTCCGGTCAACGAAAGGAAACCAGTCAATGAGACAAATCCTTGGAATCTGAACAGTGCCCCCCGTCAGCATTGGGTCGGTGACGGCTTTCCCGTACGAACCATGATTCACATCATGACCAGGGCCAGCATGCGAGCCCATTCATCATGCTTGACTATGCAGGTCCTGCGCAGTCCAAGCCCACTGAACAGCGTCCGGCGGCGTTGGTGAGCATCCTCACAAAGGGTTCGAGACCGTCACCATCGTTTATGAAGGTGAAGTCGAACACCGCGATTTAACTGGCGCCGGTGGCCTGATCGGTCCCGGTGACGTGCAATGGATGACAGCGGGTTCGGGCATTCTTCACGAAGAGTATATCATTCGCCTGCATTTGCAGCCAAGGGTGGCAGTTTCGAAATGGTGCAGCTGTGGGTCAATCTCCAGCCAAAGACAAGTCTGCCAAACCTGGCTATCAAACGTTGCTCGATGCGGATATCCCAACCCTGGATTTGCCAAACGGCGCGGGTCAGCTGCGGGTGATCGCGGGCAGCTACGGCGCTGGAGAAGGTCCAGCCAGCACCTTCACACCTGTCAATATCTGGGATGTACGGCTTGGTCGGGACAAGTCGGTGACGCTGGACGTCATCGAAGGCCACACCCTGTCGGTGCTGGTACTTTCGAGGAACCGTCCAGATCAACGGACTGGAAATCGTACGTGAAGCACAAACGGTGTTGCTTGGCCGTGAAGGTGGCGAAGTGACCATTGATGCCAACGCCGATGCCAAACTTTTAATTCGCGCGGAAGCCGATTGATCAACCGGTCGTTGCTCAGGGTCCCTTCGTCATGAACACCAAGATGAAATCAGGCAAGCAATGCTTGATTTTCAGAGCGGCAAGTTCGGCACGATGCACCAGGGGAAGCCATATAAATTCGGCGGTTTCAGTCAAATGACTGGAATTGCCTTTTTGTTCTTGGGCCCCGATTCGCAGCCGTATTTGCGGACCATGATTAATGTCACACAGGACAAAGACCATGACCAAGCCGTATAATCGTCTCGACAAAGATAATGCCGCTGTGCTGCTTGTCGATCATCAAACCGGACTACTTTCACTCGTACGCGATTTCGATCCTGACAAATTCAAGAACAATGTCCTGGCGCTTGCCGATCTGGCCGATTACTTCAATCTACCGACGATCCTGACAACGAGCTTTGAGGACGGCCCAAATGGTCCGATAGTACCGGAGCTCAAGGAGAAGTTTCCGAAATCGCACCATTCATTCCGCGCCCCGGTCAGATCAACGCTTGGGACAACAACGAGGATTTCGTCAAGGCCGCGCTCAAGCGCAACCTGCAGGAAACAGCTCATCATCGCTGGTGTTGTGACCGAGGGTCTGCGTCGCCTTTCCGGCGCTTTCGGCCATTGAGGAGGGTTACTAAGTGTTCGTTGTTACCGACACCTCGGGCACGTTCAGTGAGGTGACGCGGCATTCTGCGTGGAGCCGCATGGAGAATGCCGGTGCTGAGCTGATGACCTGGTTTGGCGTTGCGTGCGAGTTGCACCGTGACTGGCGCAACTACATTGAAGGTCTTGGTGCGTTATTCTCTGAACCACATTCCTGACTACCGCAATCTCATGAACGCCTACATGACGGTAAAGGCAGCAAAGTGAACGGGCAAAAATGATTGTCGATAGGTATACCCAATGACCAATTACCCAACCTCGCCAATTTTGATGGAGCGACACCGGAAATCGATCCCGCAACACCGCTTTGTTACTCATCGATCATCAGAGCGGAAAATGGCGACGCTGTGCAAGTTGTCAGTCGGACAGCCGTATCCGTGGCCGCAGGGACGAAGCGGTCCATTGGTATCGGAGATCCATGGGAATGCGCCCCACGTGACCGATGTCTCAGTTTCAGTCTGTTACCTATGTCTCCGGGCCGGACAGGCACAGCCGCGGCGCACCCGACAGGACTTCGAACCTGTGACCGTAGCCTTCGCCTGGCACTGGGGGCGTGAGAGCCTTGGCCATCGCCGCGATGATCGACGCCTGGGGTATAGGAGGCCATCCAAGCAGTTCTTGCACCCGTAGCTCAGCTGGATAGAGTGCTGCCCTCCGAAGGCAGAGGTCACAGGTTCGAATCCTGTCGGGTGCGCCAATTATCTAATGGTCCATTCTGGACACATGGTTTACGGTTTATTCCGGAGACATGGCTTACAGTTTCTCCGGGGTGAACGGATCTGGGGCCCGGCTCGACACTGCTGCGTTCGATGTCGAAGAATCTGTGATTATAGTTGAGGAAGCTGACAAGCCAGATTTGATCGTCGACTTCCCTGATTCTCAATTTGGCCAGCGAAGACCTGGCGCTCAGGTTTATTTTTCGCCTTCCGATGCATATCCTGCCACAGCGGGTGACGCGGGGACGGAACGGTCATGGAATGGATAGTCCGGCTCAGGCGGCGGCTGATAGACGCGCACTGACGGTGTATACAGTTCCCCTGGATAAGCGCCGCCCAGCGCCTGGTGTGGCCGATCATTGTTGTACAACTCGGCTCACCAACGCCCACAATACCGGCGCGCAGCGTATTCTCTACGATTACCATCCATGGGCGGGGCACGTTGTTTTTGTTGACCGTCTGATCAAGGAGGTCAGGCGTTTCGGTCGCACGATGCGTTCTGACCTGCGACGTGCCAATCTTCTCCACTTGAGGTGCCGTTGTGGATGTTCGATCGGCCGGCGTGCGCTCTCGGTCCGTCACCCGCCGTCTGCTGCAGTCGATTTAACAGCGTTGTCGGCGCTGAGGTTGTTGTTGGGCGAAGTGCTGAACTCACGCGGCCTCAGACGATCTTCCTTCGAACGATCCTGATTTGAGCGCAGACTTGAGGTGTTGCGATCAAGAATCTTCAAGGAGATGCCGATGCGCCGCCGTCACACAAGACCGGATCAGTTCGAGCTGTTCGACAACCTGCCGGAAGCAACATATCTCCTCTGCAGATGCCACGTTGGCAGAATTCGCCGCAATCGACACGTCACAAGATCACGGGCCTGATGGCACGGTCGCCTGATGGAACATTGCCCAAGACCCGAGCCAGCGCCCGAAGAAGCCCGCAATCTGCATCAGAGCGCGGAGAATGATGATTGTCTGAGAAGATCGAACGCCATCATCTGGAGCGCAAGGCGATCCTGTATGTTCGCCAGCTGACCATCCGTCGACTTCAGGTTCTGCACAACCGGGAAAGCAGCGCACTGCAATATGCAATGAGGGACAGACTTGGCCAGTTGGGCTGGTCGCAGGTCGAGACGATTCGGTCGATGACGACCTTGGCCGGTCGGCATCGGGTAGTGCGGACCGCGCCGGCTTCGACCGCATGGTCGCCGAAGTCTGCCTTGGCAAAGTCGGAGCTGTGGCTGCGCGCGAGTATCCCGCTTCGCCCGCAACAGCCGTGACTGGCAACAGCTGATCGAGATGTGCCGGGTGGTCGATACTATTTTGGTGGATCAGGAGACAGTGTATGCACCGCGCCAAAGCAATGATCGCCTGCTACTCGGCCTGAAGGGGTCGCTGAACGAATACGAACTCGATCTTTTGCGCCAGCGTTCGCTGGCTGCCCGTTACGAGAAGGCCAAACGCGGAGAACTGATCGTGTCTGCCCCCGTCGGGTTTGTGAAGGCGGGTGACAAACTGGAGAAGGATCCGGATCGCCGGGTGCAGGAAGCGATCACATTGATCTTCGACAAAGTACTGGAACTGGGCAGTGCCCGCCAGGCGCTTTTGTGGTTCCTCGAACACGGGCTCGATCTGCCCGCAAAGCGCAAGGACGGCCAGACCGTCTGGCGCAGGCCGTATTACCAGACAATCCATCGGATGATCACCAATCCGGCTTACGGCGGTGCCTATGCTTATGGTAAAACGAGAGCCGTGACCAGCTATGACGGCAGTAGTATGCGGGTGAAGAATGAGCACAAACAGCGAAGCGAGTGGCTGGCGCTCAAACCTGGAGCCCATGAAGGTTATGTGGACTGGGAGCGTGCGGAGGCAATACGCAAAATGGTGAGCGATAATGTTCCTGCGAGTAAACACCATGGTGCGCCAAAACACGGTAACGCTTTGCTGGCGGGCCTGGTGCGTTGTCGCCGCTGCGGACGCAAGCTGTCGGCGCGCTACTCCGGTACGAAGCACAATATCCCACGCTATTCCTGCTGCCGCGGCCAGCTTGATAATGGCGAGCCCAAATGCATTGCCTTTGGCGGTCTGCGCGTCGATGATGCCATCGAAGAGGCGCTGCTGAAGGTTGTTGGTCCCGGCGCCATCGAAGCGGCGGTGCAGGCGCAAGCTGAAGCAGCCTCCCGGCGTGATCAGGTTCGCGAAGCTTTGACGCGCGATCTGGAGGCTGCCAGCTATGCCGTTGACCGGGCCTTCCGCCAGTATGACGCCATTGACCCCGCAAACCGCTTGGTGGCGGCGGAACTGGAAGCGCGATGGAATGCCGCGCTTCGCCAGCAAGGTGAGGTCGAGACAAAGATCGCTACGCACGATGCAGAGGCTGTTCCAAGCCAGAACACAACACCGGTATCCTTCTCCACGCTGGCTCAGGATCTTCAAACCGTCTGGAATGCGCCGGCAACAGATGCGCGTCTCAAGAAGCGTATCGTGCGCACTCTCATTCACGAAGTGATCGCAGACATTGATGCCGCAGCAGCCGATGGGTCCGGTGAGATTGTTCTGGTCATTCACTGGATCGGCGGTGTCCACACCGACCTGCGCCTGCCACGCAGGCGGCGCGGGCAACGTGGCAGCACCACTGCCGAAACAGTCGAGGCCATCCGGCAGTTCGCGCTGATCGCCAACGACGATCTGATTGCCGGCATTCTCAACCGAAACGGGCTGCGCACCGGCAATGGAAACCGCTGGACCCGGGAACGTGTTTGCTCCCTGCGATCGCATCGAAAGATTTTGCCATTCCGTACGGCAACGGATGGCGTCGAACCATGGCTCAACCTGACAAAGGCATCCGCTCTACTCGACATTACACCAAAGACGCTTAGACTGGCTGCGATTGCTGGCGAAATCGAAGCCCTTCATCCGCTTCCGGACGGTCCCTGGCTCTTCAAGCGCTCCGATCTTCAGGGGAAACCGGGCAAAAGCATTGCGGAAAGAGCAAAAAATAACCGCAAATACCCCACGGGACCGGACTTCAAACAACAAAACCTATTTACATCAACAGTATAGATAGATGGGTGTTATGAAACAGGATTGTAAATCTCGACAAACCGGTCAAAACGTTCCTGCTGCTGCAGGAAGTTGAAGGAAGCCGGCTGGGTAGCCTCTTTTTTCAGTGTCAGGTGCATGCGTTCATGTCTGCCATTTTGTTGCGGGTTTCCGGGTTTGATGCGTTCGATCCGGATGCCGAGGCGCAACCACCAGACTGCAAGCCTGGACAGTCCGAACAGGGCGTTGGGGCTGGCGAAGGGAGTTCCGTTGTCGGTTCGAATGGCCCCTGGCAGGCCGAAGTCCTTGAAAGCCCGTTCGAAGGTGGAAAAGGCGAAGTCCGAGCATGTAGACGCCATGCCTTCGCAGGCGAGCAGATAGCGGGATCGATAATCGCTGATGGTCAGCGGGTAACAATACTGCTTGTTGCCAAGCATGAACTCCCCCTTGTAGTCAGCACACCACAGCCCGTTCGGCTCGTAGGCGGCACGCAGTGTTGTTCCTTCAGCTTTGTACCGGCGGCGCTTGCGGCGCTTCACCAGTCCGTTGCGGTCGAGCACGGCGTGGACGGTACTGATCGCCGGCGGCTTGATCATCGGGTACTGACGGATCAGCTTCTCGCGGATCTTCGGTGCGCCCCAGGAAGGATGTTCGTGTTTGAGGCCGAGAATGCTGCGCTCGATCTGGAAGGGAAGCCTGTTGGCATGGCGGTACGGACGCCGGCTCCGGTCGTTGAGTGCATCCAGTCCACACTCCTTGTACCTGTTGAAGATCTTGTAGCCTGTGACACGTGAGATACCGAACTCACGGCACATGGGAGACATCTTCTCACCCTCAAGCAGGCGAGCAATGAAACGAAGGCGTTCATCCATTGGTTTACACTCTTTCCACGGCATCCAGGAATCCTCCCAAATGCCAATTGTGTAAACCATGTGCCCGGTATGAAATGTTAGCTATCTGTCAAGAAGCACAAATTGAATACATTAGATTTTATGGCAGTCGTCCGACTCCTGAAAAGCGAATGAATCCCAGCTGTCACACCACAGTCACAGCAAAGGGTTCGAAATGGCTACAATTCGCAAACGTGGAGACAATCAAAGGCCGCAAGCGCCACATCATTACCGATACGATTGGCCTGTTGATCGGATTTGTCATTCATGGAGCTGATATCCAGGATCGTGACGGTGCACCCTGGGTGCTCAAATCCATCCGCTTCACCCATCCCTGGCTGCGCCATATCTTCGCCGATGGTGGCTATGGCGGACCCAAACTGCGCGATGCGCTGGAGAAAACCGGCTGCTGGACTATGGAGATCGTCAAGCGCAGCGACAGGGCCAAAGGTTTTGAGATCATTCCAAGGCGCTGGGTTGTGGAACGCACTTTCGCATGGCTGGGCAGATGTCGCAGACTGGCAAAAGACTGGGAGAAATCCATCAGGTCAGCAGAAAGCTGGCTCCTCATAGCCCACATCAAGATCGTCACAAGGAGTATCGCAAGAGCTTCAAATCATTGAAACAGTTTCGAGTCGGACACTTAGACATGGGTGACAACCTCGTGGCGACCGGGTTGTCGATAGTTTGCAATGTTTTTTGCTCCAGGTCGATATGTCCCAAATCGTGGCTCATGAAGCCTTGATAGACGAGGGTCATCGCTTCGGCCCCCGAATTTTTCACTCGCTCCAGAGTTGTTTTTAACTCACTGTTTTTGCTTGATTTTTCAGGTTCATACCCTCGCCGGTTGCTTTCATTGGAAAGAATTGGGCAGAATCGGGTATAATTGGGTATGGAATCGGATATTGCAGCATGAAAGAGCTGACCTTCACCCTGACACCAGATATTGTGAAGCTCATCGCGGAAATCGATGAGTTCAAGGGACGTTGGCAAGCCTTGAAGACGCTGTCTGCCGAACGCTTGAACGCGCTGCGCAAAGTTGCAACGATCGAAAGCATTGGTTCGTCCACTCGCATTGAAGGTGCAAAGCTGACGGATGCACAAGTGGGCACCCTGCTGTCTAACTTGGAGAGAACATCCTTTCTTACGCGTGATGAGCAGGAAGTGGCAGGTTATGCCGAAGTAATGGATCTGGTCTTTGAGGCTTATGCCGATTTGAACATCACCGAGAACCATATCCGGCAACTGCATCAGACGCTCTTGCGCCACTCGTCGAAGGACGAACGCCATCGGGGATCGTATAAGTCGCTGCCCAACAACATCGTTGCCCTTGATGCGGACGGAACGGAAATTGGCATTGTTTTTGAGACTTCCACACCATTCGACACGCCTCGGGAAATGGAAGAACTCGTGGCATGGGCCAACAAAGCCGTAAGGGAAGAGACGTATCACCCGCTGCTGATTACTGCGGTCTTTATTGTCGTCTTTCTGGCCATTCACCCGTTTCAGGATGGAAACGGTCGCCTTTCGCGCGTGTTGACGACATTGCTGCTTTTGAGATTTGGGTACGTATATGTTCCTTTCGCTTCTCTTGAGAGCGTTGTGGAGGCCAATAAGGACATCTACTACAAAGCTCTTCGCCGCACACAAACGACGCTCAAAAGTGAACAGGTGGACTGGTTGCCATGGATCGGTTTTTTTCTGCGTTCTCTCAAGAAGCAGAAGGACACATTGGAAACCCGCATCAGAAAAGAGAGAATCGAAGCAGAAGACCTTTCCAATCTTCCGGAGCTTTCGGCGCAGATTGTTTCCCTCCTGAAAAAGGAGGGACGGCAGACGGCAGCTCAACTTGCCGAAGCAACAGGCGCAAATAAGAATACGCTTAAAGTGCGCTTGCGGGAACTTGTCGAGGCTGGACGGATCAAACGCTACGGCAAAGCGCGCGCTACTTGGTATACTGCGTAAAAGAAAAATGTTTAAGGTCATAGCAACGGCCCTCCACGACGCTGGCGTGGGCGGGGCTTCGGCCGTTGAGGAAACTGCACATTCCCTGCCTTGAGGTAGGCGTTCCAATCCTCTAAAATATCAAATAAATCAGCGTCTTGGGAGTTCGAAGTTTCATCTTCGAAGCGCGCCAGTGATTCCGGAGACATGGTTACAGTTCTCATGTAAGGCGCACTGATGTTTCCGACAAAGAAGCCCCGCAGATTCAGCGGGTATTTATCGGGTTAAGCCGTTCACATGGCACTGGAAGCGCAACAGAAAATATAGTAGGCGTGTGACGAGGGGTTGACCAGCACGTGTTTGCTGACCGGCCGGCAAATTGCCTGCAATGATGGGGTTCGAATGCAGATTACCAGTAATATGTACAATTTTGTGCGGCCTGGGCGGGCTGTTCTGGCAGGCCTGCTTGTATTGGGCGCAACGCCTGCAACGTCGCACGCGGGGGATTATTACGCCAGCCCGCAAAGCCGCCTGGACGGTTTCTACATGGGCGTACTTGGTCAGTACACCTACGCCAATGCGAGTTTCGAATGGGAAGGCATCACCATCATCGACAACGACTCACATAATTGGGGCGCTGGTGGCGTCATCGGCTATGGCTGGCTCTGGGATTCGTTCTATTTCGGTACCGAGGGTTATGTCAACTACATGGACATTTCCAACAGGATTTCAGCCCCGGTGGGTGATGTTCTGGCTTTGAACGTCGACCGGGAGGTAGGAGCCGGCGTCAACCTGCTGATAGGCATTACGGGATTTGGCGATTCAGCCCTGTTCTATGGCCTGGTTGGCGGCGGAGCTACCAATTTTACCGGCAGTATAGATGTTTTGGGCGATCGCATGAACGGTAATGCCTGGTATCCCGTACTCAGCCTGGGCGCCGGAGTTGACTGGAGCATGACGCAGACTACTGCACTACGGTTTCAGGCTGTGCACACGTTCTACTACGATGCCAGCAATTACATTTTCCCCGGCCCGACCAGCCAATCCTATGACCTGGATACAACAACCATTTCGCTCGGCCTGATCTGGCGGCCCTGGAACTGACACCAGCGGCATTGCCGCAGTTGGCAATGCCTGCTGGCACTGTGCCAGATACCCGGTTACAACGGCATTGGTTCACATGAACTAATGTAGATCTAACATTTTGGAATCAATCAGTTTTATGGCTTCTGACTGATTCCATCAAACCCTGTTGATCTAGTTGGCCAGCCGGATTGTCATCCCGCCAACGTCCAGTGACATTTCCACGCCATCCTGAAAGCCGTACAATTCCAGGTGAACCCCCCGCTCGTTGGTGAACTGCTGAAGGTTCCTGCCGCTGCCAACCGAGCCTGAAGCGCCGATACTGGTATAAGTGCCTTCCACGTCGCGAAGACTGGTCAGATTGGTGATACGCCCGGAAAGCTGGGCATTGGTCACGCCAATGATGGCGCCAAAGCGAAGTCCGTTCACGGTCACGGGGTAATTGCGCCTGTGATAGCGCACATATCCACCACCGCTGGTACCGCCGATAATGAAGCCACCCTGGGTGATATCAATCTGGATCTTGGCGGTTGGATGCGCGAGCACTGGCGCGATGCCGGCTCCGGCAATGGCGAGACCTGCAACAATTGCGGCACCCGCAGCAAATTTGGCTGTTCTGAACATTTGTTTAACTTCCCTGCATGGCATTTACTGGTCAGGATAACAGTCTGCAATCGTGGCAAAGTAATGGCGAGCATTGACATCAATGAAAGATCGCCTAAACAGATGAAATTCAGCAAACTGTTTGAGAAAATCCGAATGAGAAATGTTTGTAATTGCTTCCTTTTCATCAGCCTGCTGGTCCTGAAATTGCCGGCAGCAGAGGCACGGCCCGCCTATGTCCCGACTGGCAAGTTGACCTGCGTCATCAACCAGCCGGACCAGGCCCTGCATTTTGGCTCAGCGCGACCGATGACGTGTACACTGAGGCAGAAGCGCCACCCGAGGCGTCAGAGATACAAGGGCACACTGAGCAAGTACGGAATAGAATGGGGAGTGTTCACCCGCACCGTCATGCGGTGGGATGTCTATACGCGCAACGGCAGGGTAAGACGTGGCGGACTGCAGGGTTCTTATGGCGGCTTCACTCTTGAAGGTGCACTGAGCCGCGGGGTCGGTGGAAACATTGTCGCCGGCGGTCCGGATGGAGTCCTGCTTTCGCCAATCGGCGCGCAAACACAGTCAGGCAGCGTCAATATCACCACCGGCGTCATGCGTTTCGATCTGAAGCTGCTGCGGTAAGCAGCAAATCCGGGACTACGCCTGCGTACGCAATCCTTCAAGCAGCAATCTGGCGCGTTCCAGCCCGGTCGAGCCGGCTATACTGGATTTATCCTGCCAGGACCGCTTCCACCTGGAACGCGGCGTTTTCCCTGGTTTTCTGTCGTCAGCAAACCAGTAGGCATTGCGAACCGGGTCGATCCAGACCGGTGCACCCTTCCTGCGCAGACGACTGATTGCCGGGCGCACAGCCTGCCTTTCCGGAAGCTTCAGGATAAGTTCCAGGCCACGGGCACTGACCGGCCCGAACCTTCTGACAGCTTCCAGAACCTGCTGGTTAACGCTCATGCAAATCTTCTCCTGCCTCAAAGTGAAACATGGCGGGACATGATGCCTTTTTTGAAGGAGAGCGAACCGGTTTTCGCCCGCCGAGGTAAACAAAGCTCTAACGGAGCGTGCTCAATTGAAACATGCCAACGGCGGCATTTTATCTCGAAGCACGATGATTTGGCGGCAACTGTAGCGGTGACATATTTGCAATATTCTCCCGATAAGGGACACCATTTCCAGTTTGTTCACTATATTCCGGATAATGTATGCGCACTTTAGCCGATTAATCGCCGAATCCCTGCAGGGGAGTTCCAATGAAGAAACTGATTCTAGCGACTTGTGTTGCTTTAGCCTCCATAACCGCCCCAGGCGATGCTGCCGACTTTGAGCCTGAGCGCGAGCTAGGCCTTATTGTTTCGGGTGTGGTGGACACCTGGTTTGGAGCCCAGTTCATCGATGGTGGCGACTTCGGGGATGAAACCGTAGTTACGACCGGCGGTGCCGGACTTCTCAGCCTGCCGCTGGGCGATAACCTGTCGATCCAGAATGATGTCAAATATGAATACAACACCCTTGCGAATGATAACCTCTATTCAACCATGGGCCCGCGCTACTCCTACCAGGGCGCGGCGCACCTGAGCTGGCGCGACCCGGATGCGGGACTGTTTGGCGCCTTTGGTGGTATGGGCACCTCGAACTTCGGGCCTGTCGGCAGCACCAATCACCGCTTCGTGGGTGGCGAATTCCAGTTCTACCTTCCTGAAATGACGTTTTACGGCCAGGGCGGCTACGTCGACTTTACGCCCGGCGATATTCCGATTACCGGCCTTGATGACGGCTTTTTCGGCCGGGGCGTGTTCAGGTGGTTTTTTGCCAACAACAGCCGCCTTCAGCTTGAAGGCACCTATCTGAATGCCGAATTCGACATGAGCGGCATGGAGTATGATTCCTACAGCCTCGGTGCGCGGTATGATTTCAAACTGGCGGGTTTGCCGTTTATCGGTGATACGGCGCTGTATGTCGGCTATCGCGGCACTTTCCGTGACACCTGTCTGTCCAGCTATTCCGCTGATGTCGACGATCACACCATTATGGTTGGCACGTCCTACTCGTTCTCCGGTGACCTGCTGACCGTTGATCGTCAGGGTGCTACACTCGATACACCGGACTTCAATCATAGCTGCATGGGTCCTACATACGTGGCGCCACCGATAACGTCTGTTCCTTAAGCATTGGAGACCGTCTAAAGTCGAAATCCGACAGGCAGGATGTGACAGCAAACGGCGATTTATCCTGCTGCCGGAAGTCAGCCTGATCCAGGGTCAGAACCCTGGATCAGTACGGTATTTGATTGAATCAATCAGAACCCATTTCGCCCTACAAACTTTCTTTTAGCGGCGACGACAGCCGGCCTGCCTGCACCCTGTCACGGCGTGGCGGGATACCGAATTTCGCCGAATAGGCCCGCGAGAAATGACTGGCATTGGCAAAGCCGCACGCCAGCGCCACTTCGGTAATCGGCAGGGTGCTCTGCATCAGAAGATTGCGCGCCCGGTCAAGCCTCAAGGCCCGGTAGTGATCAGCAAAGCTTGCCCCCAGCAGGCTGGCAAACAGCCTGTCGATCTGACGGGTCGACAATCCGACCCGCCTGGCGATGGCGGCGCGGTCCAGCGGCGTCGCGATATTGCTCTCCATCAGTTCCAGCGCGTAGATGATGTCCTGGCGGTGAATGCCATAGCGCTGGGTCAGGGAGGCTCTTTGCGGTGACGAGGCCAGCGCCACGTCGCGGTGCAGGAACCAGTCCGAAACCTGGGTGGCAAACGCCTTGCCGTGCTGTTCGGCAATAATGGCGTGCATCATGTCCATTGCTGCAATGCCGCCGGCACAGGTTACCCGGTCCCGGTCGATGATATAGCGCGACCTGGTGAGCAGCAGGTCGGGATACTCCTCCGACAGGGCTGGTGCGTGCTCCCAGTGGATGGTCATGTGGCGGCCTTCCATGATGCCGGATCGGGCCAGCACATAGGGTCCGCCGGACACGCCACCAATGCGAACGCCGCGCCGTGACAACAGCCGCAGCCAGGCAAAGGTCCTCTTGTCGCCATAGGACCACGGCCTGCCGCCGACACACACGAACAGCGTGCTGGCGTCAATCATGTCGCCGACTTTCGCCTGGCAGGGCTGCACGGTGCCGACCGATGAGGTGACCGGGCTGCCATCATTGGAAACGCAGATTGTGCGATAGAGTTCACGGCCGGAAATTGTGTTGGCAGCGCGCAACGGTTCAACGGCAGAGGCAAAGGACATCAGCGCAAACCCGTCCATCAACAGGAATGCAAAGATCTGCGGGATTGAACCGTCCATCAAACTCATGTCGCTATGAGTAAAGTAAACGGCCCGTATGGACAACATATTTTGCGCCTGCGCACCGTATACTCCGGCCGGTTTTGCTCCCGATAGTGGAAACGGATGCACGGTATGAAGTATTCAGTCTTTTCACTGGCGCGCAATGCACTGTCCGGACACAGGAACTGGCAGCCTGCCTGGCGCTCGCCGGATCCGAAGCCGGAATATGACGTGATCATTGTTGGCGGCGGCGGACATGGCCTGGCGACTGCCTATTACCTGGCCAAGGTTCACGGCATCACCAATGTCGCCGTGCTCGAAAAGGGCTATCTGGGCGGCGGCAATGTCGGGCGCAATACCACGATTATCCGCTCCAACTACCTGTTGCCCGGCAACAACCCGTTCTACGAGAAATCCCTGCAACTGTGGGAAGGCCTTGAGCAGGACTTCAACTTCAACGCCATGGTGTCGCAACGCGGTGTGGTCAACCTGTTCCACTCCGATGCTCAGCGTGATGCCTATGTCCGGCGCGGCAATGCCATGCGCATTCACGGCGTGGATGCGGAAATTCTCGACAGCTCCGCCTTGCGCGACATGTTGCCGTTTTTGAACCATGACAATGGCCGCTTTCCGATCATGGGCGGACTTTTGCAGCGGCGCGGTGGCACGGTTCGCCACGACGCGGTGGCCTGGGGCTTTGCCCGCGGCGCCGACATGCGCGGCGTCGATGTAATCCAGCACTGCGAGGTGACCGGCATCCGGCGCGACAGGGGCAGGGTTACCGGCGTCGATACCAGCAGGGGTTTTATCGGCTGCGGGAAAATCGGCCTGGCGGCAGCGGGAAATTCAACTACGGTTGCAAAAATGGCCGGCCTTGACCTGCCGATTGAAAGCCATGTGCTGCAGGCATTTGTATCAGAAGGCATCAAGCCGTGGATCGACAACGTGGTGACGTTCGGTGTCGGGCATTTCTACATCTCGCAGTCTGACAAGGGCGGGCTGGTATTCGGCGGCGATATTGACGGCTACAACTCCTACGCCCAGCGCGGCAACCTGCCGATGGTTGAACATGTCATCGAGTGCGGCCTTGCCATGATACCGTCAATGTCGCGTGCCCGGGTGTTGCGTTCATGGGGCGGCATCATGGACATGTCGATGGATGGCTCGCCGATCATCGACAAGACCAGTATCGACAATCTCTATCTCAATGCAGGCTGGTGCTATGGCGGTTTCAAGGCGACACCGGCGTCGGGCTGGTGCTTTGCCCACACCATCGCCAACGATGCGCCGCACGAGCTGAATTCGCAGATGCGGCTGGACCGGTTCCGCACCGGCTACGTGATGGATGAAACCGCGCATGGTGCGCAGGCAAACCTGCATTAAGGGGAAAGTACATGGCCTACCTGATCAACTGTCCCCACTGCGGCCAGCGCACAACGGATGAATTCTACATCAAGGGTGATGCTTCAAAACTGCGTCCCGGCGCAATCGGCGACGGCGCCATGAACCAGTGGCATGACTATGTGCACATTCGCGACAATGTGCGCGGGCGCACGGCTGAACACTGGCACCACACCGGCGGATGCCGGCAATGGCTGGTGGTCGAACGCGACACGGTGAGCCACGAGGTCTACGATGTCACCCCCGCAAACGCCTGGAAACCGGGCAAGGCGGCTGCACGCAAGACGCCCGCAGGCAAGGCGGCCAGTCGCAAGCCTGCAAGCCGCAAGACAGCGCGCGGGTCAAGAAAATGACCTCATTCCGTTTTGACAGGGGCGGCCTGATCGACCGCAGTTCGGTGATTGACTTCAGCTTTGACGGCAAACCGATGCAGGGTCATGCTGGTGACACGCTGGCATCGGCGCTGCTGGCGAACGGCCAGTTGCTGATGGGCCGGTCGTTCAAGTATCACCGTCCGCGCTCGGTTGTCACCGCAGGTGCTGCTGAACCAAACGCGCTGATGGAAATCGGTGAAGGCGGGCGGCTGGAACCCAATACCCGCGCCACCATGCAGGAACTGTATGACGGGCTGATTGCCAGAAGCCAGAACCGCTGGCCGACCCTGGAGCGGGATTTCGGGGCAATCAACTCGATCGCATCATCCCTGTTCGTGGCCGGTTTCTACTACAAGACCTTCATGTGGCCGAAAAAATTCTGGGAAGCCATTTATGAGCCGATAATCCGCCGCGCCGCCGGTCTCGGGCATCTCAGCCATAAGGACGATCCGGACCGCTACGAGAAGGCCTATGCGCATTGTGATGTGCTGGTTGTGGGTTCCGGCCCTGCCGGCCTGATGGCTGCGCTTGCCGCCGCACGCACCGGGGCCAACGTCATACTGGCCGACGAACATGCCGCTTTTGGCGGATCGCTGCTGCGGGAACGCGAGGAGATTGCCGGCCAGCCGGGCCATCAATGGGCCGCCGATACACTGGCCAGCCTGGCCGCACTGGACAACGTCACCCTGATGCCGCGCACAACCATTTTCGGCGCTTACGACCAGTGTGTGTTTGGCGCGCTGGAGCGGGTACAGAAACATGTGGCACTGCCTGACCACGACGTGCCGGTGGAAAAACTGTGGCGCATCATGGCGAAGGCCTGCGTCATGGCAACCGGTGCCGAGGAGCGCCCGATCGTGTTTGGCGGCAACGACCGGCCAGGTGTGATGACGGCATCTGCCATGCGCACCTATGCCAACCAGTTTGGCGTTGCAGCCGGCAGGTCGGTCTGCGTGTTCACATCGTCTGATTCCGGCTACCGGACCGCGCTCGACATGCAGGCCCTCGGCATTCATGTGGAAGCCATAATCGATGCGCGCACCGATGCGCCCGACATCGAGACCCATGGCCTGCCCGTGCTGAGCGGTACAACAGTGACCAATGTGGGTGGCGGCAGGCACGGCATGAAGGCGATTGAAATTGATCGCGGCCGCGGCCATGAAACCATTCCCTGCCAGTCGCTGGCCATGTCCGGCGGATGGAGCCCGGTCGTGCACCTGGCGTGCCATCGCGGCGCCCGGCCGTCGTGGGATGAGGATGAGTACTGTTTCATGCCGCCGCAGAACGACCCGAACATAATCCCATGCGGATCAGCCAATGCCGTGTGGTCATTGAGCGGTTGCCTTGCCGATGGCGCCAGGCGCGGTGAACAGGCCGCCAGGCAAACCGGTTACAGGGCGATGCAAACCCCGGTACCGAAGGCCCGGGACGAGGTGTCGCACACCTCGGCACCGGTCTGGTGGGTGAAGCAGTCGACCGGCAAGGCATTTGTCGATTACCAGAACGATGTGACGGCCAGGGATCTGCCGCTGGCAGCGCGCGAAGGCTATGATCATATAGAACTGGCCAAACGCTATACGACATCCGGCATGGCCACGGACCAGGGCAAGCTCGGCAATGTCAACGCCATCGGAATTCTGGCAGACGCCACCGGCAAAAGCATAGACGAGATCGGAACCACGACGTTCCGGCCGTTCTACACGCCGGTGTCGTTCGGCGCACTGGGCGGCCAGCATGTGAATGAGCACTTCCGTCCGGTTCGCATGTCGCCCCTGCACAACTGGGCCGCAGACCTCGGGGCGGAGTTTGTGGAGACCGGCCTGTGGTATCGCTCAAGCTGGTTTCCTGAACAAGGCGACGACTGGCTGACGGCGATGACGCGCGAAGTGCGGAACACCCGGGCCAATGTCGGGATTTGCGATGTCTCGACACTCGGCAAGATCGAGATCAGGGGCCGGGATGCAACCGAGTTCATCAACCGGCTGTACTGCAACGCCTTTGCAAAACTTCCTGTCGGCAAGGCCCGCTATGGCCTGATGTTGCGCGAAGACGGCTTCGTGGGCGATGACGGCACCACGAGCAGACTGTCTGAAAACCACTATTTCATGACCACCACTACCGGGCACGCGGCAGAATCCATGCGCGACATGGAATTTGCCCACCAGGCACTGTGGCCCGGGCTTGATGTTCAATTTGCGTCTGTGTCGGATCAGTGGGCCCAGATGGCCATTGCCGGCCCGAAGGCGCGTGACGTACTGGCCAGGATCGTGGATATCGACATATCGAACGAGGCGTTCGGCTTCCTGGCAGCCAGCCAGGTGACGGTCTTGGGCTCTATCCCCGCCATGTTGTTCCGGATCTCGTTTTCCGGCGAACTGGCATATGAACTGGCGGTGCCGGCAGGTTTCGGCGAGGCGGTGGCAAACGCCATCATGCATGCCGGCCGGCCGTTCGGCATCGGTCCCTACGGCCTTGAGGCGCTCAGCGCGATGCGGGTGGAAAAAGGCTTTGTCACCCACAATGAGATCAATGGCCGGGTGACGGCGGGCGATGTGGGCCTGGGCAGGATGCTGTCAAGACAGAAAGACTATATCGGCCGCATGATGAGCGAGCGCGAAGGTCTCAACGATCCTGAGCGCGAGCAACTGGTAGGGGTCAGGCCGCTCAACCCTGCGCTGCGTTTCCGGGCCGGATGCCACCTGGTCAATCCGGGTGACAGGGCCAGCCTGAAAACCGACCAGGGTTATGTATCTTCCGTGGCCTATTCGCCGATGCTGGAAAGCTGGATCGGGCTTGCCATGCTGAAACGCGGGCGCGAACGGCATGGTGAGAAGATCATGCTGTGGGACGGGCTGCGCGACGTTCACATAGAAGCGGAAGTCTGCAATCCGGTTTTCCTTGATCCGGCACAGGAGAAGGTCCATGGCTGAGACAATGACACAAGTTTCCGCGCTGGATGATCTGATCATACACGGCCGCTTCGGCCGCTCGCTGCCGGAAGGCCCGGGCGTGGCGCTCAGCCTGGTTCACCCCTGCGAAGTGGTTTCGCTGATTGCAGCGAAGGGCACGGCCCGCGCGCTGACGGCAGCATTCAGGAAGGACTTTGGCCTCGACCTGCCCGGCATGGGCGCATCTGCGGCGGCCCGCGGCATCAACCTGCACGCCACCGCGCCCGGGCAATGGCTGGCCGTGGCGCCTTCTGTTGCCGCCGGAACACTTGCCGGCAGGCTGGACAAAAAGCTCGGCGCACTGGCCATGGTCACCGACCAGTCGCACGGGCGCACGGTGATGCACATGCAGGGGCCCCGCGCCCGCGATGTACTGGCCAAGGGAACCGCCGTGGATCTGCGGCCTTCCTCGTTCAGGGCGGGATCGTGTGCGGCTACCCAGATCGGCCATGTCGGCGTGTTGATCGCCTGTACCGGAGCCGACAGTTTCGAACTGAGCGTATTTCGCAGTTTTGCCGAAGGCTTCTGGCTGGGCTTAAGCGAACTGGCGCTGGAGTGGGGCTACGAGATTCGCTAGAGCGGGATGTGTTTAGCCAGAATCGTTTGGGGATTCCCATTTGTCTGCGAATCTGATTCACCCTTGTTACTGGTTAAGGAGGCCAGCAATAATGGGTAAGCCTTATTCGATTGATCTACGTGAGCGTGTTGTTTGTGCGGTTTTGCAGGAGGGAATGTCGCGTTGTGCGGCGGCCAGGCGTTTTGGTGTAGCGATCAGCACGGCGATTGGCTGGGTTAACCGTTTTCACGATACCGGCAGCGTTGCGCCTGGCCAGATGGGTGGTCACAAGCCCAGAGCGATCCGGGGTGAATACCGCGATTGGCTGCTTGAGCGCTGTCAGCGGCGAGACTTTACACTGCGCGGCCTTGTTGCCGAATTGGCCGAACGCGACCTGAAAGTGGATTATCGCGCGGTGTGGGAGTTCGTCCATGCCGAGAACCTCAGTTATAAAAAAAACTGTTCACGCCAGTGAACAGGATCGACCCGATGTGGCGCGCAGGCGGATACAATGGCGAAAATATCAGGGCCGGATCGATCCAGGCCGTCTGGTCTTCATCGACGAGACCTGGACCAAAACCAATATGGCGCCGCTTCGAGGCTGGGCGCCGTGCGGTGAGCGCCTGCTGGCCAAGGTGACACACGGCCACTGGAAAACCATGACCTTCCTGGCCGCTCTACGCCACGACCGCATCGATGCTCCCTGGCTGCTGGATGGCCCGATCAATGGCGAGCGCTTTCGCATTTACATTGAGAAAGTCCTGCTACCGACCTTGAAGCCTGACGATATCGTCGTTGCCGACAACCTGGGCAGCCACAAGAGCAAGGCCGTACGCCAGATGATCCGCAGCGCCCAGGCCAAACTACTCTTCCTGCCCAAATATTCCCCGGACCTGAACCCCATCGAACAGGTTTTCGCAAAACTCAAGCATCTCCTGCGAAAGGCTGCTGCCCGTACTCCCGATACCGTTTGTCAATGTATCGGCGAATTGCTCGGCAGCTTCACCGAAGCAGAATGCGAAAACTACCTCACTCACGCGGGATACAAACAAACCTAAAAACATCGTGCTCTAGATCAGGTTTCCGGAATACTTGCGCCCGATTTCCGGCAGGGAGGGGACCGGAAGATCGGGCGCATCAGAGCTTGACGTACGTTGCTCAGGTTCGGCGACGTGAAGTGTTCTTGTTATTGATTGTACCGGTGATGGGCAGGGGTGCCGGGCAATCAGTTTTTCGTTCATCGCCATTTCGTTGAGATCAAACCTAGGCCAAACACCAGCCGGTGAATGTGCTGATAATCACATTGCGGAACTTTCCCGTAACTTGGATCTGGTATCAGCGCGCATAACGCGCCGCCGTCAGTCCGTCCAGAGATATCTCCGGCTCCTTGCCGAGCATCAGATCGGCGACCGCCCGGCCGGAGCCGCAAGCCATTGTCCAGCCCAGGGTGCCGTGACCAGTGTTCAGATACAGGTTGTTGTAGCGTGATGGTCCAAGAACCGGTGTGCCATCCGGTGTCATCGGGCGCAGGCCGGTCCATCCTTCGGCCTTGCTGATATCACCGCCTTTTGGAAACAAGTCGCTGATGACGTGGCGCACCGTGTCGGTGGCATGTGGTCCGAGCCGGTTCGAGTAACCGGCGATCTCGGCAGTGCCAGCCACCCGAATGCGGTCTCCGAGCCGGGTGATGGCAACCTTGTGTGTCTCATCCATGATCGTCGATTGCGGCGCACAGGCATCATCGGTAACCGGCAGTGTGACGGAGTAACCTTTGACCGGGTAGACCGGGAGCTTTATCCCGACAGGGGTCAGCAGCCGCGGACCGTAACTGCCCAGGGCGCAGACATAGGCATCGCCGGTTATCCGCCCGGCGACCTCCGTATCCACCCCTGCAACCCGCCCATCTTCGACAGCGATGGCCCTGATTGACTGGCCATACTGGAACTCGACCCCCATCCCGGCACATTTTTCCGCCAGCGCCATGGTGAACATCCGGCAGTCGCCCGTGCGATCTGCGGTCAGGCGCAATCCGCCGACGAACTTGTTGCGTACTTCCGCCAGCGCAGGCTCCACAGCGATGCAGGCATCGCGGCCGAGCACTTCGTATGGCGAACCGTATTCCGCCAGTATCTCCTGGTCGGCCTTTGAGCCCTTCATCTGTTTCGCGGTACGGAACAGTTGCAGCGTACCCAGCTCGCGCCCGTCGTATTCAATACCGGTTTCGGCAATCAGTTCGGGCATGACATCACGTGAATAATTTGAAATCCGCACCATCCGGCCCTTGTTGATCCGGTAGCTTTGCTCGTTGCAGTTGCGGATCATCTGCAGGCCCCACAGCCACATTGTCGGGCTGATCAGGGGCCAGATGAAAAGCGGGCGGCGCTTCATGAACAGCCACTTAAGGGCCTTTACCGGCACACCCGGTGCTGCCCAGGGCGAGGTCATGCCATAACTGAGCTCGCCGGCATTGGCATAGCTGGTCTCCAGTCCCGGTCCGGCCTGACGGTCAAGCACAACGACGTCCACCCCGCCCCTGGCAAGATAATATGCAGTGGTCACGCCTATTACGCCGGCACCCATCACGACGATTCTCATGGCTGATCCCCTATCGTTTGCTGATCTTTCAACCAACTTGCGTCAGACGCTGAGCCGCCGCAAGGCCGGCGAATGCAATACGCGGCGGCGCCGCCGTGCCCGTCTGCCATCAGCTGATGTCAGAACTTCCGCCATCGAGCGTCTGGACTGACAGAATGGTCGGCAAATGCCGGGTGATCTCCTGCCAGCTTTCGCCCTCATCGAGACTGGCGAAGATCGAGCCGCTGTTGGTGCCGAAATAGACGCCGGCGGGATCGCGTTCGTCGCGGTCCATGGCCTGGCGCAGCACGGTGAAGAAACAGTCCTGCTGTGGCAGCCCGGCGCGCTTGTCCTGCCAGGTTGCGCCGCCGTCGCTTGAGCGCCACACCGCAGCGGCGGCATCAGGCGGAAAGCGCCCGGCTGTGTCACCGTTCAGCGGCAATGTCCAGATGGTATCGGGATCGCGCGGATGAACACAGATGGGAAACCCGAAAGTGGACGGCAGTCCGCCGGTGATGTCGTCCCAGCTGAGCCCCCCGTCAGCGGAACGCCAGACACCGTGATGGTTCTGCTGGTACAACCGGCCGCCGGTGCCCGGCGCCAGCACCATGTTGTGGACGCAATGGCCGATGTCTCCGTCGCGGGGCGCTGCCGGATGATCGTGGTGAACGCGAGGTTCGGTATTTGACAGGCGGTTGCGGCGCTCCCAGGTCCCGCCGCCGTCACCGGTTGCAAATACCCCTGCTGCGGAAATTCCGACCCAGAGTTTCTGCGCGTCCGACGGGTCGGGTACGATTGTGTGCAACACCAGACCCGCCGCACCCGGATTCCAGCTGTCTGCAGAAGGATGATCGGTCAAGCCCTGAACCCGCTGCCAGGTCCTGCCTGCGTCGCGGCTTGCCAGCAGACTGGCCGGTTTGGTGCCGGCATACAGCGTGCCATGAGCATGGCTGAGTGACCAGATTTGTGAAAACTCATCGGTAAACGGCAGGGGTTCGCCGGACCAACCGATCATCTTCGCAAAATCCGAATCGCCGGCCGCCCAGTCATCCATTGTGCCTTTGGTCAACCTGGCCACATCCCAGGTGCCGCCGCCATCTTCCGAACGCCAGATACCAGCGCCGTGCCATTCACCGCCGCCGCCTGCCCACAAGGCACCCGTGGCCGGGTCGCCGATGATGTGATTGATCGGCCAGCCGTCGCAAAAGGGACCCCTGATTGACCAGACGTCGCGATCATAGCCGCCTGAAATGATAAAGGCGCCTTTCGTGGTACCAACCAGCAGGCTCATTCCTGTTGCAGTCATCTATATCCAGCTCCATTGACAGATGCTCAGGCTAACCCGCATTTCTCACCATAGAAGGTGCATCGGCCCCACGAATTTGATAATATTCCTTTAGAACAAAGAGTTATCAGTTTCGAAAGCGGGGTCCGATGCAAACACAGTGTATCTCTGATCAGTTTGAATTTGAAGCCTTTAATGGCCGCCGTGTTGTTGCCGCTTTTGATGGCGGCGCAATCAGTTCCGATGCAGGTGCGTTGCTTCTTCGCCAAACTGACAAGGCGATTGATCTGTTCTCACGGGTAGCGGCATGTTTTAGGGACCATCGCAACCGGCAGCGCACGGTTCATGGTCTTGAAAGCATGGTTGGCCAGCGCATTGCCGGGATCGCGCTTGGCTATGAAGACATCAATGACCATGACGAGTTGCGCCATGATCCTGTGCTGGGAGTTTTGTCCGGCCGGGTTGAGCCGAAACGTTCCGATTGTGCGGGCCTTGCCGGCAAGTCGACACTGAACCGGCTGGAGCATGCCCCTGAGGGCCTGCCCGGGCGCTATCACAGGATCACCCATGACGAGGCTGCGATTGAACACCTGTTCGTCGATCTGTTCGTGGAGGCGCATGGCAGGCCTCCAAAGCGGATTGTTCTTGATCTTGACGCCACCGATGACCGGCTGCACGGCCACCAGGAGGGGCGCTTCTTTCACGGCTATTATGATTGTTACTGCTACCTGCCGCTATACATCTTCTGCGGCCGCCAGTTGCTGGCGGCCAAACTGCGGCCAGCCAATATAGATGGTGCAGCCGGTGCGAAACAGGAGGTAGAACGCATCATCACCCGGATCCGGCAGTACTGGCCGGATACCGGCTTCCTGCTTCGGGCCGATTCCGGCTTTGCCCGGGAAGAGCTGATGGTCTGGTGCGAGCAAAACAAGGTGGATTATCTGTTTGGTCTTGCCCGCAACAGCAGGCTTGTGCAGTCCATCGGGAGCCACATGGCTGAGGCAAGGGCAGAGCATCTGGAAACCGGCAAACCGGCGCGCCGGTTTGCAGACTTCATGTACTCGACCCTGAAAGGCTGGTCATGCCGCCGACGGGTCGTCGGCAAGGCGGAATGCCTGGCAAAGGCGCCAATCCGAGGTTTGTGGTCACCTCCCTCAAGCCCGGACAGGCAGGCACACGCGAACTCTATGAGGACATCTACTGTGCCCACGGTTTTCTACGACTGCATCAAGAGAAGGTGGAGGTGGGGGGAAGGATTTTCGCCGGAAAATGCGATGGATTCGCAGTGTTACTGAAATCCGGTATTACTTCACCTGAAGGCTGTTCAGATGCAACAACAGCTCGAGTTCAATCGCACGGGCCACGAACTGATCGTAGTCCCTGGTCAGCAATTGACCCCAAACGGGCATCTCCCGGTTGCCATGCACCTCAACCATGTTCCTGCCATCAATCATCTCCAGCACGCGAAGAAACGGGAAGTGGCCGGCATTGTTCCTTGCCAGCACGGTCAGGTCGGGTGGCGGGGTCTTGAGCATGCGCGCCATCGGACCGTCACCGCGGGCTTCTTCACCGTGACAGACTGCGCAGAGCCGGTAATATTCATATGCACCGGAAATTTTACCCTTTTCCAGAGCACTGTCGGGATCATAGGTCATGTCCGGCTCCGCCTCATCCGCCACTGGCTCGGGTGTCACGGTTTCAGCGTCCTGCGCGGCATGCGCCGGTGAACACACCATCAGGAGCAAGGCCACCACACTCGTCAGACAAGATAAACGCTTCATCAGTTTGTTTTCCTTACTCATCCCGGGCATTTTCATTTGTGGGAGTTTACCGTCCACCCTTTCCAGTCACCTGAACTATTTGCAGCCAAGGCAGAGTTTGTCATTGACGTCGATCAACTGGTTATTCCAGGAAAGCTTGGCGCTGTTTCCCGAACAACGAAAGGATAGCCATGACCGAAAATCTCAAACTGGACGGAAGATGTATGTGTGGAGCGGTGAGATTTACCGCGACCGCGGACAAACCCAGTGTCGTGGCTTGCCATTGCGACATGTGCCGGCGCTGGTCGGCAGGTCCGTTCATGGCGGTGAGCTGTCAGACCATAAATTTTGAGGGTCAGGAAAATATCGGCCGGATACGCTCGTCAGACTGGGCTGAACGGGGTTTCTGCAACAAATGCGGTTCAAACCTTTTCTACCACATCGTTGACGACAGCGATTACCAGGTCGCCGCCGGTCTGTTCGACGACCAGTCGAATATGCGCCTGTCATTGCAGGTCTTCACGGATTTCAAACCGGCATTTTATGAATTTTCAAACAAAACCAAAATGATGACCGGCGAGGAGGTTATCGCCCTGTTCGCACCGCCGCCAAAGTGAGGCGTTGGCTGCTGTTTACAGCTTCATAATTTCAGCGTGGCGAGTTCATCTTCCAGAAATGCCAGCAATGCGCGCGGCAATGCGTGATAGCGTGGTTCGCCGGTTTCAAGTTTGCCGATCACCGTCCCCACCAGCGGCATTAACTGCCGTTCGATAAAATCCGACTGCGCCGCATGCAGGCTGGCCACTGCTTCGGCGTCTGATGCATTGGCGTGTTCCTGGGCGGCCATGAACTGCAGGAACTCCAGCATGACCGACAGGTGATCCGGCAGTTCACCACCGTCGCGGCGCTTCAGGCCGAAATGATCATACCAGCGGATCAGTTCCTGGTATAGATCGGTCTGGTCACGCTCCAGGTGAGCTGATGCATAGAGGGAGACGGCGTTCTTGGAGACTGCCGGATCAAACGCCGTCATGAAGGCACGGCCTGCGTCATCCGGCGGTGGCAATGGAACTAGTGCGTCGTCCAGCATATCCGCGCCGCCGGTCGCAGACCGGAAGGCTGCGGCAAACCCGCCATAGACGGCGGAGCGTTCAAGCGGCGTCATTGCTGCCCGAAGCGCCGGACGAGGCCTGGGGGCCGGAAATCCGGGTGATTTCAATGCGGGTGTCGCGGTCAAAACTGTTTGGCTGGCCTTCCAGCATGCCGACCTTGAGATGGGCGTGATCACCGGCCAGTTCCACCGGGTTGATCGGCGACGGCGATACCTCGCGCGGGGAGCCCTTGCCGTTGAACTGATAATTTTCCCAGGCGTGATACATGAACACCTGTCCGGGGCGCATGGCGTGGGTGACTTTCACCCGAACCTCGAACTCACCCACATCATTGTAACAGCGCACCCAGTCGCCATCGGAAATGCCACGCCCGGCAGCATCCTGGATACCGATCATGATATAGGGCTGGCCGCGGTTGAGCCGGTTCATCAACCGGTTGTCGCGCCATACACCATGGATCGACCACCTGGTGTGGCCGCCGGTCATCATCAACGGATAGTCGCCGCCTATCGGTGGCGGCGCCTTGTACACAGGCAGCTGCTCGTCGTGTTCCAGATACAGGTCATTGTCGATATAAAACTGGATCCGCCTGGTCTGGGTCGGGTACGGAAGCTTGTCGTGAATATGATAGGTCAGCGGTATGAAGGCCTTGCCCTCTTCCAGTTTGCCGGCATTGCCGATGGCCAGTGGCGATACACCGATGGAGTTGTAGCGGGCATAACCCTTTTCCTTCTGTTCTTCCCAGGACACGTGCGACAGGTTGCTGGAGGCCTCGATAATGGCGCCTGCCGCCTTGTCGGTATCATCTTCCAGGAAGCGGCCGTTCATGGTCATGTCTTCATACAGGTTGTCGAGATGAACGGTTTTACCCAGATGCGAGACAACTGAAGCAATGCCGCGTTCACGGGCGCGCTTTTGCACATGTTTTGTCAGCCTGGTGAATATCCAGAAATCCGGTTTGGATTCACCCAGCGGTTCAACCGCCTTGTTGGTGACGTGGTTGAACGGCACCAGCGGTGTGACCCACTTGTGGTCGGTGGTTTCGTACCAGGCGGCAGCCGGCAGAATATAATCGGCAAACTGGGCGGTGGACGACATGCGGAAATCGATCACCACCGACAGTTTCAGCTTGGGCCACAATACCTCGGTAAGTTTTTGCGAGCCGCGCACCGAGCGCAGCGGATTGGCGCAATAGTGGAACAGGATGCGCGGATCGGTACCGGCAGGCGGTTGCAGCGGCAACCACTTGTTGTCCAGTGATTGCCTGACGGCGTCGCGCACCGGTTTCTTCAGGCCGGGTATCCACTTGTCAGCGGTCTCTGCCAGTTCCATGACACCGCCGTGCACCTGCCAGAACAGCGCCGCGGACGTCCAGATCGGCAGGTTGCCGCCAATATCCTTGAAGCTGTTGTTGCCGAGTTTCTTGAAGAACATTTCAGCGGTATCACCGGCGGCCAGATCGGTCAGCAAATCAAGGCCGATATCGGTGCCGAACCTCATCTTGTCGCCGTTGCGGAAGCCGGAGACATAGTCCTCCCAGCCGTCATTGGCCAGAAATGCAAACGCCGAATAACCCGCGCCAGGACGCCCCATCTGACCCTGCAGCGCCCAGATCAGGATCATCGCGCGTTCGGTCAGGTTGCCATGAAAATACTTGTTCATGGAGCTGCCGGAGACGTTTGACAGCGCCCTGGCGTTGATACAAAGACCGGTGAACTTGGCGATCACCTTGACCGGGGTGCCGGTCATCTTGGAGACCGCCTCAAAGGTATAGGGCTCAAGCCGGTCTTTCAGCAGCGAGTAGACAGACCGGACAGCAACCTTCCCGCCGCCTGCAAGGTCAACCATTGTGTCAACGTCAAGTACCGGTTGCAGTGTGCCGAGCTTCAATGACTTGGCAGGCGCCGTCATGGGGCCGCGCAGCCTGTCCATGAGGATAAACCGGTCGGTGCGGCCGCCCTTGGCATGCTTTTCCGACAACAGCTTGCCGGTATCGCTGCGCACCAGCAGCGGCAGATCGGTCTGTTCGGCCACAAAGCTTTCATTGACATGACCGCCAAAAACAATCTCTCGCGCAACCGCCAGCGCCAGGGCAGCGTCAGTGCCGGGGCTCAGCGGCACCCACAGGTCTGCCTTGATGGCAGACGGCGAATAGTCCGGTGCGATGCACACTATCTGCGAGCCATTGTAACGTGCCTCGGTGAAGAAATGCGCGTTGGGGATCGATGTGACGATGGGGTTCGAGCCCCAGATCAGGATCACATCGGAATAGAAATAATCCTCGATGGACCGGTCCATGTAGATGTTGCCGAAGGTCTCGAATGCACCGCGATGTCCGTCGCCATTGGAGGAATTGGAGTCCAGCGATATGGAATGGGTGAGCTGGGCAAACCGGGCCTGGCCGGCATTGGCAGCGCCGACATTGATGTCGGGTCCCATGTCCCAGATAACCCGGTCGGTGCCTTCTTCGGTCACCACATCGATGAACCTGTCGGCGATATCATCAAGTGCCTCGTCCCAGGTCACCCGCTGCCAGTTGCCGGAACCGCGCTCGCCGGCCTGCTTCAGCGGATAGCGGATGCGGCTTTCCTCGTACATGCGCTTGGAGAACGAGCAGCCCTTCTGGCAGCCGCGCGGGTTCATGTCTGGCACATCGGCATTGAGTTGCGGATAGTCGGCTGCCTGTTCCTCGCGGAAAACGATGCCATCACGCACATAGACATCAAACGCGCAGTGCGCCTGGTACCAGCAATTGATCATGTGGGTGCCGCGCACGGTTTTGTCCCAGGTCCACTTGTTGCGGTAAATATCGGCTATATTCCTGTAACCGGGAGGGCGAGAACCTGCCAGCGCGGACAGGGATTTGCCGGACCTGGTAATGAAATCCGGCAGCACCAGCGCTGCGGCTACCGCCGCACCGGCCTTGAGAAAATTCCGCCGTGTCAGTCTGCTGCTCACTGGCTGGAGCCTCCCGGGCCGCGGTAGGTTATCTCGATTTCAGGCGGCACGATCACCGGCTCACGTTCAAGCTCGGTGGCAATTCGTTCGATCTCGCGCGGATGGTTGGTGAACGGCCCGAACAGGTCGAGGAAGTTCTTTGAAATAAGCGTGTCCATCAGATCAGACCCCTTGCCCGACTGCTTGTCGGCGCGACCCTGCCTGATGCGCTCCAGCGCCGGTCCGACCTCCGGGCCGAACAGGCTTTCCAGGTAGTCCAGCGGAATGCGGTCCTCGCCGGTCGGGTTGCCGTCATCGTCGAATTTCTCCGGCGACAAGGGCGGGATATAAAACACGTTGGGTTCGGTTTCGTATTCGGGATGCAGCGGCAGGGCCACCTTGTGCACGTTGACCAGCTTGTGGATCGGTCCGTCCTCGTCCTCAAGGAACCCCAGAAAACGCACCCTGCCGGGGCACTGGCGCGAGCATGCCGTCGCTACGCCCTTTTCGATGCGCGGCAGGCAGAATACGCATTTCTGCGAATGGCCGGTGACGTGGTTGTAGTAGATTTCCTTGTACGGACACGCCGACTGGCAAAACCTGAATCCCCGGCAATGATCCTCATTGATGACGACGATGCCGTCCTCCTCGCGCTTGACGATGGCGCCGCGCGGGCAGGCTTCCATGCAGGCCGGTTTGGTGCAGTGATTGCAGATGCGCGGGATATAGAAGAAATAGGAGTTGGGATAGTCGCCGGCGCCAACATCTTCGTCCCAGTTCATGCCCCATTGCAGTTCTTCGCCGATGGGTTTCAGCGCCTCATTGCCGGCGCCTTCAAACAGCGCCTCCCTGTAGTTCAGCTCAAAGCCCTCGCCGAACGCTCCCTGCGTCGGGCGCACACCCTTTTGCGGTTCTCCACCCCTGAAGCCGCCACCCATCTGCTCCCAGTCTTTCGGGGTGCCGTGACCGGGTGCCGTATTGACCTGGTTCCACCACATGCCTTCCTGGCCCTCGCCGGACGTCCACGACGTCTTGCAGGCGACGGTGCAGGTCTGGCAGCCGATGCACTTGTTGAGATCGATGATCATGGCGACCTGGCGATTGCTCATTTGGACTTCTGCTCCTTCAGGCTTCGATTATCAGCGGCGACCAGTCCACGGACACGGCCTTGATGCCGGCGCGCTCCTCGTTGGAGCCATTCCACACCGCAAAACCGATCCGGGTTTCCGTGCCGGGCTGCAGGGTAGCTGCTTCTGGCCCGCCTGCAAGGGTGCGCAACATTACAATTGTCCAGAACCCCTGCGACCAACCTGCCGTCACGCTTTCGCTGACCGCAGATCCGGGAACCGAAGACCCGATACCCCAGGCCACAACCGAACGGACCCGGTTTTTCATGGCCTGCCACTGGATGAACTGAACCGGTTCATCTTCATTGCCCATTGACCACAGGGCCGGTTCGCCAGTCACCGGAAAGGCAATCGCTGCGCCATCGGGAAAGCCTTCACGCCCGCCGGTCTCAGGTCTTTCCGATGCCCATCGCAACCGGACAGCAATGCTGGTGCCGTCATGCACCGATTGGGCTTCAAGACTGGCGAGCTGGCCATAAGGGCGGTCGCGCCAGTTGGCCTGTATGAAACCATTGGGCTGCATTTCGACCGGCGCCGGCGCCATCTCCACCGTTTCAACAGCAATCTGCCGCCAACCGGCGGCCGTGGTAGCGGCATAATCGGCAATGGCTGTAATTCTTTCAGAACGCAAAGGCGATGCCTCTAGACTGGTTGTGTGTTGCGCCACAACATAGGGTGTGCCCAACCGGTTGCACAGGGTGTACTGCGACCCTGCGCCATTGTGCCCCTAACCTTCCGGGTAACTCACACCAGGCAGCACACACAGCATTTCATACAGAATGTTGGCGCCGATCAGGGCGGTATTGCCGGACGGATCATAGGGCGGAGACACCTCCACCAGATCCCCGCCGACAAGGTTCAGTCCCCTGGCGCCGCGAACTATTTCCAGTGCCTGCCAGGTGGTCAATCCGCCGATTTCCACGGTTCCGGTTCCCGGCGCAAAGGCCGGGTCAAGACTGTCGATGTCGTAGGTGAAGTAGCACGGCTGATCGCCAATGGTGGCGCGCACCTTGTCCATCAGCGGTGTCATTGACTTGTGCCAGCATTCTTCCGCGGTAACCACGGTGAAGCCCTGCTCGCGGGGCCAGTCAAAGTCTGCCGGAGCATACCCGGTGCCGCGCAGGCCGATCTGGAATACCTTGTCCTGGGCCAGCAGGCCCTCCTCCACGGCACGCCGGAACGGTGTGCCATGGGCAATTCTCTCGCCAAACATGTGCTCGTTGATGTCGGCGTGGGCATCGACGTGCAACAGCGCAACGGCCCCGTGTTTCTTGTGCATGGCGCGCAATATGGGCAAGGTCAGCGTGTGGTCGCCGCCCAGTGTCAGCGGTTTACAGTCCTGTGCCAGAATTCGGTCGTAGGCCTTTTCGATGATCTTCACCGATTTCTTCAGATCAAACGTGTTGATGGCGACATCGCCGATGTCGGCGACCTGAAGTGAATCGAAAGGCGCTGCGCCAGTGGCCATGTTGTAGGGCCGCAACATGCAGCTTTCCGCCCTGATCTGGCGCGGCCCGTGCCGGGTGCCGGAACGGTTCGAGGTGCCTATATCCATTGGCACGCCGACGAAACAGGCATCCAGCCCGCGGGCGGTTTTCGCGGCCGGCAGGCGCATCATGGTGGCAGGTCCGGCAAACCGCGGCATGTCATTGCCACCCAGCGGCTGGTTGAGGCTTGTCGGCATGGCTGTCACTCCTTGTGACCGGTTTTGGCGTTGAGGGAACGATAGGTCTGAATCATCTGACTGTCATCAGCCATTCCGGAGCCGGAACCGGAACCGGCCGGAAGCATCTGGTGAGCGACAGCAGGCAAGGATTGACCACGGCGCCCTGTGCAATGAAGCCCGTGTCACGGCCGTGCCTTTACCTCCTTGCGCCGGGCATGCAGCACCGGTTCTGTATACCCGGACGGTTGCCTGCGGCCTTCAAACACCAGGTCGCAGGCTGCCCTGAAGGCTATGGAATTGTCAAAATCACCAGCCATTGGCCTGTAGGCCGGATCTCCGGCGTTCTGCTGGTCCACAATCGCAGCCATCTTCTTCATGGCCTTCATGACCTTGCCGCGTGTCACGATCCTGTGGCGCAGCCAGTTCGCAAGATGCTGGGCCGAAATCCGCAAAGTAGCGCGATCCTCCATCAGCCCGACATTGTTGATGTCGGGCACCTTGGAACAGCCCACACCCTGATCAACCCAGCGCACTACATAGCCGAGAATGCCCTGACAGTTGTTTTCGATCTCGTTGAGGATTTCCCGGCGATCCCAGTCCGGGTTCACAGCAAGCGGGATTGCCAGAATATCCTGCAGTCTGGCCTTTTCGCGTGTGGCCAGCCGCTTTTGAACTTCTGCCACGTTGACCTGATGATAATGTGTTGCGTGCAGCGTGGCTGCCGTCGGGGATGGAACCCAAGCCGTGTTGGCGCCGGCCCCTGGATGGGCAATCTTCTGTTCAAGCATGTCGGCCATCAGGTCCGGCATGGCCCACATGCCCTTGCCGATCTGGGCTGTGCCGGGCAAGCCGCATTCAAGTCCGACATCCACATTCCAGCGCTCATAGGCGTCAATCCATGTGGATACCTTCATGTCAGCCTTGCGGATCATCGGACCTGCTTCCATGGAGGTATGAATTTCATCACCGGTACGGTCGAGGAAGCCGGTATTGATAAAGAACACCCGCGAACGGGCTGCCCGGATGCATTCCCTGAGGTTGACCGTGGTGCGGCGTTCCTCATCCATGATACCCATCTTGATCGTGTTGCGCCTGATGTGAAAGGCGGTCTCAATCGCGGAGTACAACTGATTGACCAGCGCTGTTTCCCTGGGCCCGTGCAGCTTCGGCACAACCACATAGATTGAACCCTTGCGGGAATTCCGGAAGGTGCCATTGGGCCCGACGTCGTGCATCGCAATCACCGGATTGATCAGTGAGTCAAGCAGAGTTTCTGGAACCTCATTGCCGCTGCGGTCCCTGATTGATCCGATGGTCATCAGCAGGCCAACATTGCGCACCAGCATCAGTGAGCGTGAGTGCAGCGACAGTGGTTTGCCATTGACGGCCGTGTACTCGCGGTCCGGAAGCATTCTGCGGACAATCGATTTTCCGCCTTTCTCGAACGTCGCGGTCAGGTCACCCTTCATCAGGCCAAGCCAGTTGCGATACACCGCGACCTTGTCTTCGGTATCGACTGCAGCAACCGAATCCTCACAATCGATAATGGTGGACATGGCACTTTCGATAATCACATCGGCCACGCCTGCGTCATCGCCGGCGCCAATAATGTGGGACCGGTCGACAGCAATTTCGATATGCAGGCCATTGTTTATCAGCAGAATGGCAGCCGGATTTTCCTTGTCCCCCCTGAAACCCCTGAACTGGGCATTGTCGACCAGGCCGGTTACGGAACCGGATGACAGCGACACCGCCAGTTTGCGGCCCTTGATGAAATAGCGGGTTACGTCAGCATGGCTTGCGCCAAACAGCGGCGCGGCGTCGTCAAGGAACCGCCGCGTCCAGGCTATGACCTTTTCGCCGCGAACCGGGTTGAATCCGCCGGCGCGCGCAGCGCCACCTTGTTCGGAAACGGCATCGGTTCCATACAAGGCATCATACAGCGATCCGAAGCGGGCATTGGCGGCATTGAGCGCATACCGGGCATTGCTGACCGGCACAACGAGCTGAGGGCCCGCCACCCTCGCGATCTCGTCATCCGTGTTGCGGGTTGCAACCCTGCAGTCTCCCTTGTCCGGCATGATGTAGCCGATTTCCTCCAGGAAACCACGGTAATTGAGCGGATCAATGGCGCGGCCGGCGTTGTGTCTGTGCCAGCGATTGATCTTGTTCTGCAGCGACTTGCGCTTGCGCAGGAGGCTGGCAATTCTGGGTGAAAACCTGTGAATGATTTCGTCGGCCGCCGTCCAAAATCTGTCCGGTGCGATACCGGTTCCGGGCAATGCTTCGGTATTGACGAATTCATAGAGTTGTTTCGCGACGGTCAACCCGCCGTGTTTCACAGTCTCAGCCATCAATTGATTTCCCGGTTCGTCCTGATTATGAGCGCTTTCAGCATGCCGGAGCCCTGATTTCAACGAACCATTCCACCATGCGGCGCTATCCGCTGTCATGATCTTGCGATATGTTCACGAAAGGCTAATATAGTATTCATATGAGAGCGGGTAACCCATCCAAGGACCGATACCGGAGGAATTAAATGAAATTCAAACTTCTTATAGCCGCCGCTGCAGCGTTTGGCGCCATGTCAGGCGTGGCGCTGGCTGAGGGCGGCGATGCCGCAAAGGGTGAAAAGGTCTTCAATAAATGCAAGGCCTGCCACTCAGCGACAGAAGAAAAAAACAAGGTTGGACCGCATCTGGTCGGCATCATCGGACGCAAGGCAGCTTCCGTAGAAGATTTCAAGTATGGTGACGGAATTACGGCAGCCGCCGACAAAATCGGTGAATGGGATGAAGTCAAGATTGTGGAATACCTGGCCAACCCCAAGGACTATATTGGCGGCAAGTCCAAGATGACGTTCAAACTCGCGAAGGAAGATCAGCGCAATGATGTGGCAGCGTATCTGGCTTCGCTGAGCAAGTAGTCACTTCAGCCAGTCGAGACAAAAAGCCGGCGGGAAATTCCGCCGGTTTTTTTGTGCGCGCACTTTTTCACCATCAGTTCAGCAACTTGTTCGGCAACCACATGGCCAGTTGCGGGAAGCTCATGACCAGACCAAGACCTAGCAACTGCAGCAGTACAAAGGGAACGATGCCGCGATAGATCTGTTCGATCTTTATTGACTTCGGCGCTACCGCCTTCATGTAAAACAATGCGAAACCAAACGGCGGGGTCAGGAATGACGTCTGCAGGTTCACTGCCAGCAGGATCGCGAACCAGTACACCACATCCTGTTTGGCGATGTGATCGCCAAAGTCCAGCAAATCGATGATCGGCGAAAATACCGGCAGCACAATCAGGGTGATCTCGATCCAGTCAAAAAAGAAACCAAGGAAGAACACGATCGCCATCAACAGGAACAGCAGGCCCCACGAACCGAGCCCCAGCGAATCGACCAGATGAATGACTATGTCATCACCGCCCAGTGACCGGAAAACGAACGAGAACAGCGTTGCACCGATAAAGATGCCAAACAGCATGCCGTTGGTCAGGGCTGCGCGAAATACGACCTGGGTCAGAACACCCCAAAAACCCTTCATTCTTGCACCGAGCGAGATGCCCTCGATCCTGTCGCCAAGATCGACGTCCGCCTCACCCTCAAAATGCATTTCCGGCACGCCAAGGATCGGCAACACAACCAGGTTGACCAGTGCCAGAAGGATTGCCCCCATGGCGCCCACACCGGCCGCCTCGGTCGGGGTAGCGAAGCCTCCCAGGATCGAGCCCAGTACCAGCATGATCAGCACCAATGGCGGTATGAAACTGCGCAACACCATGATGGCAACGCCGCCTTTGGACTGGGGGCCCATGTCAGCCGGCAGCCTTGGCGCCAGACGCGGAGTGATTGTACAACGCGTAATGATGTAGATGATATACAGCGCCGACAACATGAAACCCGGAATTACCGCTGCTACAAACAGGTTACCGACCGAACGGCCCAGCAGGTCAGCCATGATAACCAGCATGATCGACGGCGGGATCAGAATACCAAGTGTGCCGGAGGCAGCGATGGTTCCGGTAGCAAGCGTCGGCGCGTAGTTGCGCTGTGTCATGACAGGAAGCGCAAGCAGTGACATCATTACAACCGATGCACCAATAATGCCGGTGGTGGCGGCCAGAATGGTTCCCATTATCGTGACCGCCAGCGCAAGCCCGCCAGGCACCCGGCGCAACAGAACCTGCAGGCAATTCAACAGGTCGCGCGCCACGCCGGAGCGCTCCAGCATGGTGCCCATGAATATGAACATCGGTATGGCAGTGAGGATCAGATTTTCCGCAATGGCGCCGAAAATACGTGACGGGATGGCACCGAACTGTGGCCAGTCGAACAACCATGGATCAATGAAAATGGCCAGGAAGCCAAACCCCAGACCTATGCCGCCCAGCACAAAGGCCACCGGGTAGCCGGAGAAAAGCAGCAATGCCAACGCCGCGAACATCAGCAGCGGAAGGGATTCAACTAACGTCATGACTAAAGATCCCCCCCGACGGTTTCGGCTATTTTATCGTCAGGCAGCTTGCCGAGGAATCCGGCCGTCGACTTGATGAGTTGCGAAATACCGGCAAGTCCCAGCAACAAAAACAGGATTGGCAGTGCGGATTTCAATATCCAGATGTGGGAAAGGCCGATCACCGACTTTGAAGCCTCGCCTTCATAAAACGAGGCCAGTGCATACTTGTAGCAATAAACGCCAGCTACAACAGAGTATGAAATCAGGAAGAACAGGCAGCCAAACATCTCGATGGCATACTTTGCCCTGAGCGGGAGCTTGTCCCTGATGAGGTCAATCCGGACATGGCCCTGCCTGGTATAAGTGAACCCGATCAACAGCGCGAACAGGAATGTGTGCAACCAATACTCCGACTCCTGGACCATCGTCGAATTGAGGCCGAACGGTTTTGCAACACCAAAATAACGGGACAGTACATCGTAGCAGACTACAACAACCAGCGCCAATCCACACCACATGCCAATTCTGGCAATGACTTCCAGCGTCCGATCTATGCCAGCGCTCAGTTTGAATAGTCCACCCACAGCCCTGCCCTTCAGGAACGCCACAGGTCCCGATCAAATCATGACCGCGTGCCTGTTGCCAGTTTTTACATTTCCCCGGTGGAAAACCGATATCCACCACTGCAGTAAATGCGTCTTCCAGGATCAACCCGCTGACCCTGCAGCATATTCCGGCCCGGTAGCATCATCTGTTGTGATGAACACCGGGCCGGACAAGAATTTTCAGCTTCTGCAGCCTACTTCAGGTAACCAAGGTCTTTCCAGTCTGCATATTCGGCGCGGAACTTCTGCAGGCTGTCCCAGGCTTCCTTGAAGGCAGCATCGCTGGCGGCGATCTCCACAACGAGGCCCTCCCAGGTTTCCTTCAGCTTGGCAAGGTCGGCATCAGACCACTTGTGAATTGTAACGCCCTTGGATTTCAGCTCGGCAAGGGCTGCACCCTGGATGTATTCACCTTCAGCCATGCCGAGCGCAAAGTTGGCGCGGCAGGCAACCTCGATGATTTTCTTCTGCTGACCGGTCATGGCCTTCCACTTGTCCAGGTTGATCATCAACTCAAACGTAGTGGCCTGCTGGTGCCAGCCGGGGAAGTAGTAGTGCTTGGCGATCTGATAGAAACCGAGATTCAGATCGATGGCAGGCATCGAGAATTCAGTAGCATCAATGGTGCCACGCTCAAGCGCCGGGTAGATGTCGGCTGCCCCCAGCAACTGGGTGTCCACGCCAAGCTCCTGCATCACCTTCGCGCCGAGGCCGAAGAAACGCATCTTCTTGCCCTTGAGGTCGTCGATGGAGTTTAGAGGCTCACGGAACCAGCCTGATGCTTCCGGTGCGATAACGCCGCATATAAAGGAATGGATATTGTGCTTTTCATATACTTTCTGCATCAATTTTTCGCCGTCGCCGTGCAGCAGCCAGGCTGCATATTCACGCGCATCGGGGCCAAATGGAACTGCCGAGAACAGGGCAAGCGAAGGTTCCTTGCCCTGCCAGTAACCGGGCGTTGACCAGGCCGCATCTACGGACCCGTTCTTGACGGCATCAAACACTTCAAGCGCGGGTACCAGTGCGCCTGGTTCGAAATACTTGATCTCAATTTCGCCACCCGAAATTTCGTTGATGTTGGCCTCGAGAATCTTGCCCAGGGTACCCAGCTGGGTCAGGCTTGACGGGTAGGTAGATGCCATTTTCAGGCGAACTGGTTCAGCCATGGCGCTGACCGCAGACATGGCGATCATGGATGCGCCGACAACAGCGGCCGTCAATATTTTCTTCATGTGCAGATTTCCTCCCTAGCACGTTGTACACTTCGACACTTCGCCTGGCTTTGGTGACAGGCGTAAGTCATCAGGTCTTCTCAGCTTTCACTCCAGCCCGACCCTGTGCGATAATTCCCCAGACATCCTGTCAGCGCAATACCAAACACAAAACCGCCCTTGCGGGCGAGCCGCACCAGAGGCGCAACCGCAATTGGACAATTTACTTGACCAATTTGCAAGACCCTTGTTTGATCTATTTCGAAATTTGTAAATATAATGCCGGAGGCGGCTGAATGTTTCACCCAGTCGGGCAGGAACGGGTATCATCAGAAATCGTCCACCAGATCGAGCGGTTGATACTGGAAGGCGTGTTGCGGCCCGGTGACAGGCTTCCCGGAGAACGCGACCTGGCCGGCGAATTCGGGGTTTCACGCCCGACCCTGCGTGAGGCTCTTGCGGCGCTGGAGGCATCCGGCCTGCTGACGGCACGCCAGGGCGGCGGCACCTATATCGCCGATGTCATGAACTCGATATTCGGCGAACCTATCATCAGGCTTTTTGGCAAGCACGAGAAGGCAACCGGTGATTACCTGGAGTTCCGTGAAGGCATCGAGGCGCAGGCTGCCCGCTGGGCGGCTCAAAGGGCAACCAGCGCTGATCATGAGATACTGACATCAATCATGCAGCGCATGGAAGCCGCGCATGAAATCGAAAACCCTGATCAGGAAGCCAGGCTTGATGTCGAACTCCACATAGCCGTCAGCGATGCCAGTCATAACATCGTGATGATCCAGTCGCTTCGCTCAATCTACAACCTGCTGGAACACGGCGTGTTCTACAATCGTTACCTGTTGTATGGCCACAAGGGCGGACGCGACGCACTGCTGGAGCAACACCGCGCCATATACGACGGGGTGATGTCGCGCGAGCCTGACCGGGCCGAACTGGCGGTCCGGGCACATATGAAATCTGTTGGCGCGGCATGGCGGGAAAGCGATGCCGAGTCACAGAGACTTCTTACGGCAGAGAAACGCCTCAACCAGCACAACACCCGGGCGTAACAGAACAATGGTGTTGCAGAACAGGGTCAGGCCGGACGGTGAAATTGTCGCATCGCCGGAGCGCGGCATACTGATGGGCAATCGCGGCGGCAAACTGCACGATCCCGCAACCAGGTCGCTGGTCAGGACGCAAAGTTCCAGGCAATGGATATGCTGTGTGCTGGCGTTCAAGTCCCGGCAGCGCCAGGTCATGGGCGCGGGATACACCGAATTGTTCTTCATGGATGAAGTAACCGCACTGGCCGCCGGCCACCGGCCGTGCTTTGAATGCAGGCGCACCGATGCACTTGCTTTCCGCTCTGCCTGGCAAGCCGCCCATGGGGGCGGATCACCACCGTCGGCGCCCGGCATGGACCGCAGCCTCGCTGTTGAACGGCGTGGCAGGGGTGGTGAAAAAATAATCTGGACCGGCAGGGCCGGTGCTCTGCCGGATGGCGCAATGGTTCGTGTTGATGCAAGAATTCTGGCCATTCACAACAGGAAATTCCGACCGTGGAGCCCTGCGGGATATGGTGCCTGCATACCGCTTGATCTGAATCTCGCGGTTGAGGTTTTGACACCGCCGTCAATCGCGCGCATTTTGCACGCGGGATATCAACCGATCTGGCACCCGGATGTTGGGCGTGCCGGGAACAACAATCCAAGAGGCAATCAAACATGAAGCTTGTACGTTACGGAAAGGCCGGCAGGGAAAAGCCGGGCCTGGTTGATGCGGATGGAAAACTGCGTGACCTGTCTGATCGCATTGACGACATTACACCGGACCAGTTGTCGGACAAGGCGCTGGCCATGCTTTCCAGGATCAACCCGGCGCGGCTACCGCTGGTCAAGGGCAAACCACGTTTTGGGCCGCCACTGTCCGGCATCGGCAATTTCATCTGCGTTGGACTGAACTACACAGATCACGCTGAAGAAACCGGGCACCCGATTCCCGCCGAACCGGTGATCTTCTCCAAGCACACAAGCTGCATTTCAGGCGCCAACGACGATGTGGTCCTGCCCGCCAAATCGGTGAAAACCGACTGGGAAGTCGAAATCGGGTTTGTGATCGGCGCACAGGCAAAGAGTGTTTCGCAATCCACAGCTCTCAGCCATGTGGCCGGTTATTTCGTGTGCAATGATGTTTCCGAACGAGAAAACCAGATCGAGCATGGTGGTCAGTGGGTGAAGGGAAAGTCACATGACACCTATGGGCCCATCGGCCCGTGGCTGGTAACACGCGATGAAGTGCCAAACCCGCAAAAACTCAATCTGTGGTGCGACATCAACGGCGAACGGATGCAGGCCGGCACCACAAAAAACATGATCTTCCCGATCAAATTCATCGTGTCCTACCTGTCCCGGTTCATGACACTTGAACCCGGCGACATCGTCATCACCGGAACACCGGCAGGTGTCGGCCTCGGCATGAAACCACCGGTGTTCGTCAAGCCGGGAGACGTCATGGAACTTGGCATCGACGGACTCGGCTCACAACGCCAGAAGGTTGTGCGCGGCAAGGTCTGAAGAACCACCGGCGGGCCATTTCGTCTATTCGCCGGGTGGCCCACCGTTCAGCCATTCATCCAGCCCGCTGCCGGTTACCTGATGCAATGCGGAAAACCCGTGTTCATCCAGCCTGTCTGTCAGTCCCTGCAGGGTGTCCGCAATCAATTGCGGCCCCTGGTAGATCAATGCCGAGTAAAGCTGCAGCAGCGATGCGCCCGCCCTGAGTTTCTGCCAGGCGTCTTCTGCACCTGAAATGCCGCCCGCACCGATCAGCGGCAGCTTGCCGTTGGTAGCTGCATGCATGCGGGCCAGCTGCACGGTCGACAACCGGAACAGCGGTGCGCCCGACAATCCACCGGTCTCGTTCCTGTACCTGGATTTCAGGGGCGGCCGGGAAATCGTGGTGTTCGATACAATAATCGCATCCACCCGCATTTTCAGGCAGACCGCGGCAATGTCATCTAGTTCGTCCTGCACCAGGTCAGGGGCAATCTTGAGAACCAGCGGTGCGCGCCGGCCGTCTTCTTCTGCTGATCCATCAATCGCCTCGCGCACCCGGCCGATCAGTGTTTCCAGTTCGCCCTTTGATTGCAATGCGCGCAGACCAGGCGTGTTGGGCGATGAAATATTGACTGTGATGTAGCTGGCCAGCTTGTTGAATACCGCGGCACCCAGGGCGTAATCGGCAATGCGATCATCTGAGTCCTTGTTGGCCCCCAGGTTGACCCCGACTATGCCGCCGCGACCATGACGAACGGACAACCGGCCGAATACTCGCGGATGCCCGTCATTGTTGAACCCCATTCGATTGATAACCGCATTGTCATCCGGCAGACGAAACAGCCGCGGCCTGTCATTTCCCCTTTGCGCGCGCGGCGTGACCGAACCTATTTCCACAAAACCGAAACCCAGCCGCAGCATGTCGTCCGGCACTTCGGCGTTCTTGTCGAAACCGGCAGCAAGACCGACCGGATTGGGAAAGTCCAGCCCCATACAGTTCACATGCAGGCGCACGTCTTCAGGCACTGGGCCTGCGGTCAGCAGGCCGGAGCTCAGGGCGGCTATGGTCAGATCATGGGCAGTTTCGGGACTGAATGCGTGCAAAACGGGCCGGGCGAATGAAAACAGGCGGTTCATGCCAGGTCATCCGGAAATTCATGGATACCGTGTCCGTTCAGCGGCAAAGGCCAGGACCGTGTAACCGACGACAGGCGCAACAGGCCATAAAGATGCGGAAACAGCGCACCTTGACGCGACGCCTCCCATTTCAGGGCAGGCCCAAGGGCCGCGCCGTCGATGGCAAGCAGCACCAGATTGCCCTCGCCTGCAAAATGCCGTGCCGCGGTTTCACGCACCTGCCCGGCTGTCGAGAAATGAATGAAACCGTCCCGCCGGTCATCGCGCGAGCCGGAATACCTGCCGCATGCACGTGCTGCGTCCCACTCGTCCCGGTCGATTATCTTGTAGATAACTGTCATGCTGGCGATGAACCTATTCGCCAGGCAATGTCAAAACAAGCAGACAATCGGCAAGCTTGTGCATCCAGACAGCCGGCGGTACAGTTTCGCGTACTTCAAAGGCATTCAGGACGCATTTCTGGTGGTCATTTCGACCAGGCGTGCTCCTGGGAGAGACGGCGTTGTTTTCGCATTCACAGATCTGGCAGGCCCTCGACAGGCTTGCAGAGGCAAACGGTTTGTCGGCATCCGGCCTGGCCAGGGCGGCCGGCCTCGATGCTACATCATTCAACAAGTCGAAACGTGCCACACCCAATGGCAAACCACGCTGGCCGACAACCGAAAGCGTTGCCAAATGTCTTGATGCCACCCGGACAAGCCTGGACGACTTTGTCGGCATGCTGCATGGGGTGCAACCGTCACGGCGAACGGTTCCCCGCATTGACCTGGACCGGGCCGGTGAAAACGGCCTGTTTGACGATGCCGGCCATCCCTCGGGCGACGGGTGGGACGAGATAATTCTGCCCGGGGTCAATGACAGGCATGCCTATGCGCTGAAGATCAGCAGCAATGCGATGATGCCGGCCTACCGTGACGGTGATACCGTCATCGTTTCTCCCGGATCCACCTTGCGGCCCCGCGACCGGGTCGTGGTGAAAACCGCAAATGGTGAATGTCTGATCAGACTGTTGCAACGGGAAACCTCAACAGCCGTCGAATTTGCTCCCGTCAACCCGCGACAGGCGGTACAGTCCATTGACCGCAGCAATATCAGGTGGATAGCTCGCATCATCTGGACCAGCCAGTAAACCCAAACATATCCTCAGAAGACGGGATTGCGTTGAGACTACATGGATTCACTGACACAGATGTTGCTCGGAGCCTCGGTTGCGGAACTGGTTATCGGTCGCGCAATCGGGCGCAGGGCCAGCCTGTATGGCGCATTGCTGGGGACATTGCCGGACCTGGATGTGTTCATCCCCTTTGGCGGACCGGTTGAGGATTTTACCTATCATCGCGGTTTCTCGCATTCACTGCTGGTCCTAACTGCGGCTGCCCCGGCTATCGGCTGGACACTGTACAGGCTTCAGGGCCTGGCCAGCCTGAAGCTGTGGATCGCGATGGTGTGGCTGGTTCTGGTCACCCATCCGTTGCTGGACGGCTTTACCGTCTATGGCACCCAGCTATTCTGGCCGGTGACAGAGTATCCGGTGTCCGGATCATCGGTCTTCATCATCGATCCCGCGTTCACGGTGTGGCTGGCACTTGGAGTCATCGCGGTGCTGGCATGCAACCGGCAGCACAAGGCGGGCTACCGGCTGAACGCGATTGGCCTGGGGCTTGCCTGCGCCTACCTGACGTGGACCGTGGCAGCCAAAATACATGTAACCGGTATTGCAACGCGCTCGCTGGAGAATCAGGGAATTTCCCACACCCGGCTCCTGTCCACGCCTGCACCCTTCAACACCCTGCTCTGGCGGTTTGTGGCCATGCAGGCAGACGGCTATCATGTGGGTTACTATTCCGTTCTGGACGATACGCAGGACATCCGGTTTACCCGCTATCAGAGCCGGACTGACCTGCTGGCACCGCTTTCAGACAACTGGCATGTCAGGCGCCTGCAATGGTTCAGTCACGGTTTCTACCGGGTATCGCAACCTTCCCCAGGCGAACTGTTGATCACCGATCTCAGAATGGGTGTGGAAGGCGCCTATGTTTTCAGGTTCAAGGTTGCAGACATTGCCGCCGATGGCAGCATGCAACCTGCAAACGAGCGCATCCCGGTCAAGCGCATTACTTCGCGCCTGTGGCAGTTCTGGTATCGCATCTGGGACAGTTCGGTAAATCTGGCTCCCAACAGGCCATAGCAGTTATGCGCATTACGCGGCACAATTGGAATTGAGTTACGCCGTACAATGGCCTATCCGGCATCCATGAACGCTCCTGCAAAACCACTCGGCATGCCGGAATTCGTCACCATGCTGGCGATGATGATCTCGATTCTGGCCCTGTCAATTGATGTCATGCTGCCCGTGCTCGACCGGATCGGCTCGGATCTCGGCGTGGCTGATATCAATGACACCCAGCTGATTGTTTCCGGCATGTTCCTGGGCTTTGCCGCCGGCCAGATCATTGCCGGACCCCTGTCGGACAGTTTCGGCCGCAAGCCGGTTATCTATTGGGGCTACGCAGTGTTCATTGCGGGCTGCGTCATGTCGATGACGGCGACCAGTTTCGAAATCATGCTGGCAGGCAGGGTATTGCAGGGACTGGGAGCTGCGGCCCCGCGGATCGTCAGCCTGGCGCTGGTGCGCGATGGCTATGAGGGCCGCGCCATGGCCCGCATCATGTCCATCGTCATGGGAATATTCATCCTCGTGCCTGCCATCGCACCCACCATAGGTGAAGTCGTTCTGCTGTTCAGCGGCTGGCGGGCGATATTTGCCCTGCTGCTGATCATGGCGGTCACTGCAACAATGTGGTTTGCGGCGCGCCAGCCGGAAACGCTGCCTGCAACGCAGCGGCGAAGGTTCTCCCTGGCCAATATCGCAGGCGGCATCCGGGAAGCGGCAACCTACCGCGCCGCGGCCGGTTACACTGTCGCATCAGGCATCATCTTTGGCGCCTTTGTCGGTTACCTTAGCTCCGCCCAACAGGTGTTCCAGACGGTCTACGGTACCGGCAAGCTGTTTGCGCTGTATTTCGGTGTGGCCGCCCTGGCGCTGGGCGCTGCCAGTATCTTCAACTCGAAAGTCGTCATGCGGCTTGGCATGCGCTTCATGACCTGGCGCGCCCTGTTTGCGGTCAGCCTGCTGTCCGCCGGTTTCCTGCCTGCGGTGTGGCTGTTCAACGGTGTGCCGCCCATGTGGTCGTTCATGATCTGGCTGCTGGCGGCGTTTTTTGCAGTGGGTATCCTGTTCGGCAATTTCAATGCGCTGGCAATGGAACCGCTGGGACACATGGCCGGACTGGGCGCTGCCTTTGTCGGTTCGGTTTCAACCTTCATCTCGCTGCCGCTGGGCTGGGCGATCGGCCACATGTTTGACAATACGGTTGTTCCGCTGATTGCAGGCTTTGCAATCCTGGGAGCCGTGTCATTGGTTATCATGTGGTGGACAGAACGCGGCGCGGATTTGCAAGCCTAATCAATAGGCCACATTTCGCGCGGCGCGCGGGTGGTCAGCAGGCGGCAGCCATCCTCGGTGATGACCACGTTTTCCTCATGCACCAGCATCTTGCCGTCGCCATAGTCCATGCCGGGCTCGATGGTCATTACCATTCCGGGTTCCAGCACCGTATTCTCACCCGTCATGTTCGAGGGAGGTTCGGTCAACTGAAGGCCAAGCCCGTGACCGAGACGCCCGACATTGCCGCCCGTGGCGCCTGCGTCAGCCATGACAGACACCATGGCCGCTGCAAGATCTGCAGGCGTCGCACCGGGACGGGCAGCAGCAATGCCCGCCTCGGTGGCACGCCAGACAATGTCCTGGGTTCGCCTGGTTGCATCATCTACTCTGCCACATGCAAAATTGCGATCAAAGTCACAGAAATATCCGTCATATGTCGCGCCCAGATCGATGAACAGCACATCGCCCTCAGCAAGATCGCGGTCATTGGGGCCGACGATGATCTGGTCATACCCGCCGGCACCCGCGGTCACCGCCATGAAGGGTATGGCGTCCGCCCCCTGCCGGGTCAGTTCCGTCCGGAAAATGCGGGCGATTTCATGCTCGTTCATGCCCGCTGAAAGCTGGCCGGGCAGTGCGGCATAGGCGTCGCTGCCAATGCGGCAGGCCCGTTCGATCCTTGCAATCTCGGCCGGCGACTTGACCATTCGCAAGCGCCAGATGAGGGGTGATGCATCGGCAAATTCAAGCCCGGGGCAGGCCGACCTGATGCGGTCAAAATCAGCAATCGGCATGCGAATGACACTTTCGCGGCCCATCTCCCAGCCAATGCGGCCAAAGGTACGCGGGCACCCGGCCAGCACCTGCGCCATCAGGGAGACGCCATCATCGTCCGGCTGCGGTGCAGGCCAGGTGCGAATATCACTGACCCAGGTTCTGGCCATGCCGGGTTCGCCGATGGTCGGTATCACCGCGACCGGTTCACCATTTCTGGGAAGGACAAGAAACCACGGACGTGTCGGGCTTTCCCAGAACTGGGTAACGAAACCGGCGAAGTAGCGCCAGTTATGCGGCGCCGTAATGACCACTGCATCAAGCTTCCGGGCGGTCATTTCCGATTGCGCCCGCGCCAGGCGGGCCGCAAATTCGCCCAATTCGAACCCACGTGCGGCCGGCTTCATGCGGCGCCCCTGACCAGGTCTCCGGCCAGCGCGCGGTCAATCAGGGCGCGGGTTTCCTCAATACCGTACAATGCGACAAACGAACCAAATCTCGGACCCTGGGTTTCGCCAAGCAGGATCTCGTACAGGGTATTGAACCAGGCCAGCGACACCCCGATAGAACCGTCCTTGTTCTGGCTGGTGTAGGGGTCGCGGCGGCCGACATCATAGATCGCCGACTGAATATCCTGCGGCGTTGATCCCGGCGGAAGTTGCGCCAGCCTGTCCGACAGATCGCGCAGCGCCAATGCTTCCTGCGCGGTTGCCTCGCGATACTGCTTGGCCGGCCGGACAAAGTCCTCAAAATACCGCAGGGCAAATCCGGCCAATTGATCCAGGTGCGGGTGGGTTTCGGGCGTGGTGTCCGGCGAATAGCGCTGAATGAAGGCCCAAAGCCCGTCCCTGGTCCCGGCATTTGCAACGGCCGCCAGATTGAGCAGAAGCGCAAAGGTGACCGGCATGTCAGCTTGCGGCGGATTGCCTGCATGAATATGCCAGACCGGATTTGCAAGCCGATCCTTCACGTCCTGGCGCTGAAAGGCATTGAGAAGCTGGAAATACTCATCGACCGCCCGGGGAATGACATCGAAGTACATGCGCTTTGCAGTGCGCGGCTTCTGAAACATGAACATGGCCAGGCTCTCGGTGGGTGCATAGGTCAGCCATTCGTCAATGGTCAGTCCGTTGCCCTTTGACTTGGAAATTTTTTCGCCGTTCTGATCGAGGAAAAGCTCATAGACATAATGCTCCGGCGCATGTCCGCCCAGCGCCCGGCAGATACCGTCATAGACAGGGGTGTTGGTCTGGTGATCCTTGCCGTACATTTCGAAATCGACCCCAAGCGCCGCCCACCTTGCGCCGAAGTCGGGCTTCCACTGCAGCTTCACATTGCCACCGATCACCGGCAGCGTGATATCTGTTCCGTCTTCATCGGCAAATGTGACGGTCCCGTCCTTCGCATTGACGTCCTTCATGGGCACATAGAGCACACGGCCTGATGTGGGCGAGATTGGCAGGAAGCAGGAATAGGTCGCGCGGCGTTCCTCGCCCAGCGTCGGCAGCATGATGTCCATGATTTTCCGGTAACGCTCACAGGCGCGCAGCAGTATTTCGTCAAACCTGCCCGATTTGTAATACTCGGTCGCACTGGCGAACTCGTACTCGAACCCGAAGGTGTCCAGGAAACGCCGCAGCATGGCATTGTTATGGTGACCGAAGCTTTCGAACTCGCCGAACGGATCCGGCACCACGGTCAGCGGGCGATGCAGGTTTTCCTGCAGCATCTGCTGGTTCGGCACATTTTCCGGCACCTTGCGCATGCCATCCATGTCATCGGAAAAGCACAACAGCCTTGTCGGCACGTCCGAGATGAGTTCAAACGCCCGCCTGATCATGGTGGTGCGGGCGACCTCGCCGAACGTCCCGATATGCGGCAGGCCGGAAGGCCCGTATCCGGTCTCGAACAGGATGTGGTCATGACGGGTCTGGCGCTTCTCGATCCGCCTGAGCAGTTTGCGGGCTTCCTCGAAGGGCCAGGCCTTGCTGTCAAGTGCGGCGGCGCGCAGGGCAGGATCGACGGACGGCTTTGAAGCACTGGACATGGACAATTCGGCATTCATTTCTTTAAAAGGGTGATGTTCGGCGAAAAGCTGTGCCAGATTGCGCAGCGAACATAAAGAGCCGAATCGATATTTCATGACCGACAGGCAGGATCATAACGCCACAGCACAGCTCGACGGCACTGCGGGTCTGCCGCCGGTAATGCTGCTGGAGGGCGTATCGGCGCTGCTGATGCCGGCCGGCGCTAGGCCGCAGGTGCTGGACCCGGCAGCTGCCCTGAAAACGCTTGGCGAGCAGCCTCACTTGGTATGCCATGCCGGCTACCTCGTCAGCCGACTGGCGCTGGCGGCACAGGTGCCGCAGCACGTGGCGCGCAGCGCGCGCGACCAGTCTCATCTTGATGTCTGCGAGCTGTTTGCCTTCGTGGCGCCGGCGGTGATGGCAGTACCCACACCGCGCGGACTGTCGGCAGCGCTCGGGCTTGAGACCGGTCTGCCGGAGGCCGGCCTCATCGTGAACCTCAGCCGGGCCCTGCTCGACCGGGTTGGGCACAGGGCCTATCCGAACGCCCGCGAGACATTCCAGGTGGCACAGTTCCTCGACCGGGGCAAATGGCCATGGGCAAGGCTGGTGATGCACCGGCTTGGCGCAGATACCAGGGCCGATGCCGCTTCGGTGTTTGCCACCGGGCTGAATGTCTGGGACCGGATAGATGAATGGGAAGATGATGGTCCCCGTCCGCCAGGCGCGCACCAGCCGGTGACCGCTGCCGAGGCCCAGGCATTTCTGGCCGGTATTCTTGGCGGATCATCGGAAGCGCGTCCGCAGCAGGTCGAATATGCCGGTGCTGCCACCGCTGCCTTTGTGCCGCGTGAGACACCGGCCAGCAATGCAGTCGTGCTGGCGGAAGCCGGAACCGGCCTGGGCAAGACGCTGGGGTACCTGGCGCCTGCCTTTCTGTGGGCTTCGCGCAACAGGCAGGCGGTATGGATTTCCACCTACACCAAGAACCTGCAACGCCAGCTGGAACAGGAGACCGCGCGGCTGGTACCGGACCCGGAAGAACGCCGCCACAAGGTTGTCGTGCGCAAGGGGCGTGAAAACTATGTCTGCCTGCTCAACATGCAGGAAGCGTTTGCGCGCATGACCGCGTCCAACCCCCGTTCTGCCCTGATGGCCGGGCTGATCGCACGCTGGGTCCGCCATTCAAGGGACGGCGACATGGTGGGAGGTGATTTTCCCGCCTGGCTGATGGGCCTGTTCTTTGACGCCAACACCGGCGAACGGGCCATGACCCCGATGGGCCTGGGTCTGACCGACCGCAGGGGAGAATGCATTTATTCCGCCTGTCCGCACTATCGCAGGTGTTTCATTGAAAAGGCGGTCCGGGCGGGCCGCAAGGCCGACCTGGTGATCGCCAACCATGCACTGGTGCTGCACCAGGTCGCGGTTGACCACGCCATCGGCGAGGCACAGGCCGATGAAGACCAGGAACGGGCCGGTGGCTTGAAACGGCTGGTCTTTGATGAAGGCCATCATTTGTTCGATGCAGCCGACAGCGCGTTTTCCGGCCATCTGACCGGGCTGGAAACAACCGAGCTCAGGCGCTGGATCAGGGGTCCGGAGTCACAGCGCCGCAGGGGCCGCGGCCTGGTTGACCGCCTCGGCGACCTGGCAGGTGATGACGATGAGGCCGAAACGCTGCTGGCCGGCGTGCTGGCAGGTGCGCTCTGCCTGCCGGGCCCGGGCTGGATGCGGCGCATCCAGGCAGGCCAGGCAGAAGGTGAAACCGAGGCCTTTCTGTCGCTTGTGCGGCAGCAGGTGATAGCACGCGCAGACGGCCGTCAGACCGGATCGCTGGAAACCGACTGCCGGCCGTTCATAGACGGTTTGCAGGCTGCAGCGGGGACACTTGCCGCGGCAATGATTGATCTCAAGCGCCCGATGTCCGCGCTGGCCAGACGACTGATGAAACGGCTGGATGACGAGGCCGCGGAACTGGCCAGCACGGAGCGGGCCCGCATCGAGGCGCTGGCCCGCTCGCTCACCAGGCGGTCGCAACTCATGCTGGGTGGTTTCATTGACATGCTGAGCAGGCTGGTGGATGAACCCAGGCTGGAGTATTCGGAGTGGTTTGCCATCGAACAGGCCTGGGAACGCGAGATTGACACCGGCCTGCATTCGCACTGGATTGACCCGACCGTGCCGCTGGCAGCTGCGGTTCTGCAACCGGCGGACGGCATCATCATCACGTCGGCCACCCTGCGTGACCGGCCGCCGGAAATGCCGGACGACTGGCGCAATGCGGAAATGCGCACCGGTTCGGTGCATCTGCCCTATCCCGTCATCCGGCACAGCTGGGACTCGCCGTTCGACTACCTCACGAACTGCCGTCTGATCGTGGTCAATGATGTGGGCCGGGAAAACATGGATCACCTGGCGGCGGCCTACCGCGAACTGTTCACGGCAGCCAATGGCGGTGCGCTCGGGCTGTTTACGGCTATTTCCCGGTTGCGCGCGGTGCACCGGCGGCTGGTCCAGCCCATGGCGGAGGCCGGCCTGGCATTGTATGCACAGCATGCCGACCCCATTGACACCGGCACACTGGTTGACATGTTCCGGGCCGAAAGCAATGCCTGCCTGCTGGGCACTGACGCGGTGCGCGACGGCATCGATGTGCCGGGCCGGTCGCTCAGGCTGATCGTGATGGACCGGGTGCCATGGGGCCAGCCCACCATACTGGAACGCGCCCGGCGCGGGGCGTTTGGCGGCCAGGCCTGGCAGGACATGCAAGTGCGCCTGCGATTGCGGCAGGCATTCGGACGCCTGATCCGGCAGGCGGCAGACAGGGGTTGCTTTGTGATGCTGGATGCGCGTATGGCAAGCCGGTTCTCGACGGCCTTTCCACCCGGCCTGCCAGTCGAGCGGACCGGCCTTGTGGACGCCATTGAAATTGTAAGGGAATTTGGAGCTGGACATGACTAAGACTGTAAACAAGACCATCAGCCATCATCAGGCGCTTATCTACGTCATGATGACGATGATCGCGGTGGATGCCAAGATCGGCAATGCGGAACTGGCCCGTATCGGCAGGCTGGTGCAGACGCTGCCGGCATTTTCCGGCTTCGATCCCGAACGCCTAACCCATGTGGCGCAGGAGTGCGGCGAAATCCTGCAGGAAGAAACCGGACTGCAGACGGCACTTGCCCTGATAAAGGCAGCCCTGCCCAGGGTGTTGCGCGAAACCGCCTATGCGCTGGCCGTCGAGGTGGCGATTGCCGACCGCAACATCGCGCGCGAGGAGATCCGTTTCCTGGCCATGCTGCGCGATGCCCTAGATCTGACGAAACTGCAGACGGCGGCACTGGAGCATGCGGCGATCGCGCGCTATCAAAGTGCCTGAACAACCCTGCAATGGAGTGGCCCGATGGCGGAGAATCTAGATACTTCGCTGACCGATTGAATCCAATTGAGAGCATATTTCCGGTTCAATTCGACGACGCAACGGAGGTTACTTCGTCTCTCCATTCGCTTGCTGGACCGTTCGGATTCCTTCCCATCCGGTCCAGATGCGACTTCCGGTTTGTGCGATTTGCCCGACGCATTGCTGGTCGTTTTGCCCTGATATCGTTATCCAAGGAGCGTCTCAATGGCATTATTGAGTCGAGTAAAACATTTCGCGTTGGAGAAACAAGCGTACAGCGGAATGGAGTCACACTAACGCTCATCAACGAGAAAACAGAATTGAGAATCGCGGATTGAGATTTGCCCGACCTAAAGGTCCTCGTTCTGCACCGTACTTCCAGTCCGTGATTGATGCATTGCAGGCTCTCGGTTCGTCCGAGAGACACAGAGAGGTCTATGAGTGGGTCGTCATGATCATGACCGGTGGCGACGGCATGCGCGTCGCTTTGCTCACCATGATGATGGTAGTAATGTCTGTTTTCAGCTACGTACGAATTCCATGAGAGGGGCGAGGTCGTGTTCGTCGGCGGCGCGCAGGGCAGTGATGTAGTGCCGGCGGGTTTCACCGGGATCGGTGAGGCTTTCGCTGCCCCAAGTGAAGCGCGGTCTTTCCATGGCCGTGAGGAGAAGATCGGTGACTAGGCGCGCGTGACGGCCATTGCCGTTCGGATAGGCATGAATCCAGACCAGCTTGTGATGAAATCGTGTGGCGATCTCATCGGCAGCATAGGTGCCGGTCCCGATCCAGTAGCGGCAATCGTCCAGCAACCGGTGTAGCTCCTGCGGTATCATGTACGCATCAACACCGATGTTCTTGCCGCTGTGGCGATAAGACCCGGCCCATTTCCAGACCCGGCCAAACATGCGATTGTGCAGATCATTCAGGAATTTTTCCTCAAGGACATTACGCTTGCGGCTGAAAGCCCACTCCCCGGCTTCGAGAATACAGGCCTGTTCGGCGTCGTTCAGTTCGCCGCGCAACGTGATGTAAGACGGAATCAGGCCTGCCTTCTCATCTTCTCCGAGCGGGGTTGCCGCATCATCTGTCTGATCGAGCAGGCCTGTCATTCCTGATCCCACAGAGCCGAGCCGGGTTTTACAAGGAGCTGGCGCGCGAGTCCCTTGAGCTGTTCCTGTTCGTCTGAAACCTCGACGGCCTGATCTTCCAGCGCCATGTTGTGCCGGGTGTGCGCAAGGCGCTGTCCGGCAAGTGCAAGGGCGCGTTCGCCGGCCATTTCCTCAAGCGGCTTGCGGGGGACGAGCGCATAGACCAGTTCGCAATCGAGCGCGTGCGCGGCGCGTTGCAGTGTGCCGAGTGTAATCGTATTGGCCCTTTCTGCCTGTTCAATCGCGACGGCGCGGGGCTGGCTGACGCCGATCCTGCGCCCAAGCTGCGCCGTGGTCATGCCCAGTGCTTCACGGATGGCTTTGACCCAGCCGCGCGAAGGCCTTGCAAAACTGTCATTGCTGCGCAATGAATTGAGGCGCTTGTCCAGGTGCCGCCGGGCTGAAATCCGTTCTTGCGAGCGCATTTTGATAACCTGTATATTATTAAATCCTGTTTTGATGATAATATATATATTATTAAATATCAACACTCTAATAATACATATGTTATTGCATTAAGACGTGGCCTTCACTCCTGCAGTCTATGCACTGATGCGTTCTGGCCGACGTGGTGGCCTTCCGGCAATTCGCTGCCGCCAGGGAAATCCCTTGCGTCCAGTACCTTGAACCTGCTGTCGTGGACCAGGCAACTTTGCCGGGCTGTCGGCCACACCTTGGACCGCAGGAACCACTGGTCGAGATGCCAGTTGGCGAGGCCGGGTGGCGTGAAATCCTGCAACAGCGCCTGCAGTGGCGGCAGTATGCCGCCCACGCCGCCCCACATGCCGGCCAGCATGACCTCGGTGTAAGTCCACCAGTCGCGCATGACATGAAACGCCCTGCCGGATGCCAGCCACTCGTTGACGGCTGCGCGCTCGCGCACATTGATGATGCTGTCGGCGTCACGCACCAGAAAATGCCGGGTGCGGCCGTCGCTGGCGGGCAGGAAGCGCCAGAACAGCCCGTCAAACACATTGACGCGCTGCATCATCACGACTTGTGCGCCAAGGGCCTTCAACTGGTCCCGCACCGGTTGCGGAACCGTATCATCGCAGTAAACCCGACAGGTCCAGCCGGGATAGATGCCGGGGGCCAGGCGGGCATTTTCCAGTGCGCCGTCAAGATATCTTGCATCGTCTCCCCACAGGGAAAACCCGATTATGTTGAGTGACGGATCGGCCGGTGAAAATGGCGGGCAGCGGCCGGGCAGCGGATGGGCTGTGCCGGTTTCTGCCGCGGCCTGATCCTTCAGCTTCAGCGATGCCTCACCGTGATGGCGCGCGGCAGCCAGCCTGTTCAGCCGGTAGGACACCGATGCCAGCGCATCATGGGTGTTGGGCACCGATGGCGCGATCTTCAGCGCACGCGACAACAGTGTGTGCGCTTCTTCAAATCTGCCCAGCCTGGAAAGCACGACGCCGAAGTTTGCCAGCGCTTCTGCATCATCGGGGCGGAACATGATGGCGTTTTCGAACACACTGGCTGCAGACTGCATGTCACCGTGGGAAAACAGGAATGCCGCCAGCCGGACCTGGTCTTCAGCGCTCTCAGCGCTTTTCGCCCCGATTGAGTTGACCACCGCCATCTGCGCCTGGATGGCCTCGACGAAACGGCCTGCACGGTAATGTGCCAGCGCCGTTTCACGCTGCTCTTTCAGGACCTGAGCGCCGTCTGTCAGGGTTACCGCTCCCAGAAGATCTGCACCGCATACAGATGATGGTTCACCTGTGCCGCTCCGGTTGAAACGTAGGCATACCACCGGTTCATCAGGTTGCGTTTGTGGCCGGCAGAGTCAAGCCACTGCGTGAACAGCCGCCTGGCCTTTTCCTTGCCGACCTCACCATTCTGCCGATCCCGGGCGGCATTCTCGCCAAAGTCGCCCCGCTGGTCCGGGTCGGCAAAGGCCTCGAACCGCTTGCGGAAACTGTAGCCGCTTGCGGACTGGTGACCGACAAAATTGCCCTTCACCATTTCAAGCGCCTGGGCGCGGGCCATGCCGCGCAACAGGTCAGATGCTGCAACCGGCTTGCGCCCGGCCCGATGGCGGGCTTCCGCGGCCAGCAGGTCGAGATAGGCTTCGAGGTCGGGACGAATTGTTGCGCCGCGCGGCGGCGAGGCCAGCATGGCATCGGCATAACCGCGATAGCCACCGGCAGCGTGTACCGGCAGCACAAGCGCGCAGGTGGTCAAGCCGCCGATCATCTCACGTCTCGAAATAGGTATCATGTTCAAAGTTCCGTCAGAAATTCGCAGATGGCGTCCAGTACGGCGGCTGTTTGGTCGTTTTGTGGCGCGTGTCCACAGCTATCGAGAACCAGTTTTGCAACCGGGCCGCCGGATGCCTCGCTGATCATGTCAAGCTGGGCCAGGGTTCCGTACTCATCATCACGGCCCTGCACCGCCAGGACCGGAACGCTGATTGACGGCAAGAATTCCGTAATGTCCCATTTGCGGAACCCGGGATGCAGCCAGGCATCGTTCCAGCCCAGAAAGGCGTTGTCCACATTGTCCCCGTGATGGCGTTGAAGCCTGGTTCGAAGATCCGTGGTGTTCCACGCCTGCCTTGCGGCCCTGATGCCTTTGATGGAGATGTCCTCGACAATGACATGCGGTGCCAGCAGGACCAGGCCCCTGAGGCCCGGCAATGGTTTGCCGCCGGCATATATGGCGGCGATGGACGCGCCGTCGGAATGGCCGGCCAGCACATGATCACGGCCGCCCAGTTGCGATATTATGTGCGGCAGCACGCCGTCTGCCTCATGGTGCATGTAGGTCAGTGGGCGCGGCAGGGTTACCGGCGAAGAGGCGCCATACCCGGCGCGCGACCAGACCAGCACCGGGCAGCCGGTCGCGGTTGCCAGCAGGTCCGGAAAATCCCGCCACAGGCTGACGCTTCCGAGGCCTTCGTGCAGCAGGACCAGAACCGGCCCGGCGGCAGACCCGGCAATGAAACGGGCCTCAAGCGAGTGGCCCGCGATCTCCAGATAGCCGTCCGGTGCGATCATGCACGCAACCTGAAGCGCTGGATCTTGCCGGTTGCCGTCTTCGGCAGGTCGGGCAGGAACTCGATCCAGCGGGGATATTTCCACGGGCCTGCCTGCGCCTTGACATGGTCTTTCAGTTCCTCGAACAGGCCGTCGCCGGAAAAGCCCTGTTTCAGCACCACAAAGGCCTTGGGCTTGACCAGCCCCTCATCATCCATGTGAGCCACGACGGCTGCCTCGAGCACTGCTGCATGGCTGACCAGCGCGGACTCCACTTCAAACGGTGATACCCAGATGCCTGACACCTTGAACATGTCATCGGTGCGCCCGCAATAGTGGTAGAATCCGTCCTCGTCGCGAATGTACTTGTCGCCGGTGCGCGCCCACATGCCCTCAAAGGTCTGACGGGTCTTGTCACGCTTGTTCCAGTACCCATTGCAGCACGATGCGCCGCAAACCAGCAGTTCGCCGATTTCTCCTGCACCCAGTTCCTCGCCTGCCTCGCCAACCAGGCACAAGTCATAGCCCGGTACTGCCTTGCCGGTCGTGCCGCGCTTTTGGGCTGCAGGACCGTTGGACAGGAAAATGTGCAGCATTTCTGTCGAGCCGATACCGTCCCAAATTTCGACACCAAACCGTTTGTGCCAGCCTGCCGATACCTCAGCAGGCAGGGCTTCACCGGCGGATATGCACTTTGCCAGGCGGTCAGACCCTGTTTCGGGTGTCAGGGACTTGTCCGCCAGCATGGCGGCATACAGCGTCGGCACACCAAAGAATATGGTGGCGTTGTGGGCATGCAGTTTTTCCTGCACGGCCTGCGGCGTCGGCCTTCCCGTCAGAAGGACTGTTGTCGCGCCTGCCGACAGGGGGAAGGTCAGGGAATTTCCCAACCCGTAGGCAAAGAAGAACTTGGCGGCAGAAAAGCACACGTCGTCCTGTGATATGCCGAGCATTTCCGCGCCGTAGGTTTTGGCCGTATCCATCAGGCTGGAGTGGACATGCATGACACCCTTTGGCTGTCCGGTCGAGCCGGACGAATACAACCAGAATGCCACTTCGTCAGAAGACGTATCGGCTGCCGCGTGCTCATCACTGGCAGCCGACATCAGGGTTTCGAAGGACTTGTGCCTGCCCGCTTTACCTCCGGCAACAACCACATGCTTCAGGAACGGCAGGTCTGCCAGGACCGGCTCGACCGTCTGCAACAATCCTTCAGATACCAGCAGCACCTGCGACCGGCTGTCCGACAGCATGTACCTGTACTGGTCCGTGGTCAGCAGGGTGTTGAGCGCCACCGGCACTATGCCGGCGCGTATGGCGCCGAGAAACACGCAAGGCCAGTCCACCGTGTCATGCATGAGCACCGCTATGCGGGCCTCGCGCGCCACGCCGAGCCCGTCAAGCACATTGGCCACCTTTCGCGTTGCCGCGGCCAGTTCGCCATAGGTGATCTGGCGCGTGTCATCGATGAAGGCCGGCTTGGCGGCACGGCCTGCATCCAGGTGCCGGTCGACCAGATCCGGCGCGGCATTGTATGGATGTGGATCGCTCATCACCTGTCTCCCTCAGATCTGTTGCACGCCAGTCTGCGTGCGACAGCGAGTATGGCCGCAAACCGGCCTCGCGCCAAGCTGCACGGCAGTGCGGAATAATGCAGGAGCTAGTTCGGCAAATGCGCGGCCTGGTGATGCACCAGGCGCCAGTTGCCGCCTTCGACAACAAATGTATTGGTGGCAATCAGCGACACCTGGCCAAGATGCTCGGTACAGAACACAAGCGCGGTATTGCCGTTGCGGATTATGCAGGTATCGCTCACCTTGATGTCCGGCGTGTCGCCGAGTACCAGGATCGAGTACCAGCTGTCCAGCACCTCTTCGCGGCCGGTTATGCCCGGCCAGCCCGGATGGTAGCAGCACACCGGCGTGCGATGCGCCCAAAGTTCCTCCATCGCCAGATAGTCGCGCTGGCGGAAAGCCGCATAAAACGCGTTATTGGCTTCGAGAATAACTTCATCGTGCATCAGATCACTCATGGCACGCCCAGTTTGCCTCAAGCTTGTGTCCTTGCCAAGACACCCGTGACCTAAATTCACCTGCTCAACTGCGTTGAAGGCATGCAGGAAATGTTCTAGAAGGCGGGTTTCATGTTCATCGAACAGTTTACAAGCTTCGTACCAGCCCATGCCGAAAACCAGAAAACCAGACCGGCCAAAAGCCCGGCAGCCACGCGGTTTCGCAGACCGCTCTGCTGACGATATCCGCGCCGTCGACGAGATGGTGGCCCGAATCAGGGCGGTGTTTGAACTGTATGGCTTTGATCCGGTGGAAACACCGCTGTTCGAATACACCGATGCGCTGGGCAAGTTCCTGCCGGACAGTGACCGTCCCAATGAAGGCGTGTTTTCGCTGAAGGACGATGACGAACAGTGGATGAGCCTGCGTTATGACCTGACAGCACCGCTGGCCAGGCATGTCGCGCAGAACATAAACGACATCCAGCTGCCTTACCGCACATACAGGGCAGGCTACGTGTTCCGCAATGAAAAGCCGGGACCTGGCCGGTTCCGCCAGTTCATGCAGTTTGACGCCGACACGGTGGGCGCCCCGCCGGTCAGTGCGGATGCAGAAATGTGCATGATGATGGCCGACACAATGGAAGCGCTGGGCATTGCACGCGGTGACTATGTGATCCGCGTCAACAACCGCAAGGTGCTTGACGGGGTCATGCAGGCAATCGGCATTGGCGGCGACGACCATGCCGGCACAAGACTGTCGGTACTGCGCGCCATTGACAAGCTGGACAAGTTCGGACCCGAAGGGGTGAAGCTCCTGCTGGGAGCCGGCCGATGGGAGGGCGGCAGGAAAGGCGCCGGGGATTTCACCGAGGGCGCCGGACTGGACGAGGCACAGGCAGGCACGGTTCTGGATTATATTTCCGGCATTGCCATTGACGGAAATGAAGGCGTTGCCGAGCTTGAGCTGATTGAAACCCTGGTGCGGTCTGCCGGTTATGACGAGACCCGCATCAGGATTGATCCATCGGTCGTGCGCGGCCTGGAATACTATACCGGCCCGGTCTATGAGTGCGAACTGACTTTCGACGTGACCAATGAAAGGGGCGAAACGGTGCAGTTCGGCTCGGTCGCAGGCGGCGGGCGCTATGACGGCCTGGTGCAGCGCTTTACCGGCCAGTCAGTACCCGCCACCGGGTTTTCCATCGGTGTTTCGCGCCTGATGACCGCGCTCAAAAACCTTGGAAAACTGCAAACCGGAAAACTCAAGGCACCGGTCGTGGTGTGTGTGATGGACCGCGATGCCGACAGTCTCGAGCGGTATCAGAAGATGGTCCAGGCGCTTCGCGATGCCGGCATCCGGGCAGAACTTTACCAGGGCAATCCCAAACAGTTCGGCAAGCAGCTGCACTATGCCGACCGGCGCGGATCGGCCGTGGCTGTCATCCAGGGCGGCGATGAGCGCGCAGCCGGACAGGTGCAGCTGAAAGACCTGATTGCAGGCGCAGAAGCCGCCAAAGCCATCGCAAGCCGTGAAGAATGGGTTGAACGGCAACCGGCGCAGGTTTCTGTGGCGGAAACCGACCTTGTGGCGGAAGTCCGCAACATCCTTGCGCGCTACGCGGATTGAAGAGGCCGATGACCGGTAAATCCTCAGCCGAGCGGCGCGCAATCGATGCGCTCAATGCTTCCATGACGCAGGTGTTCGAAGCTGCCGGCGCCGAGTTCATCGAGCCCGACATCATTCAGCCGGCGGATGTATTTCTGGAACGTTCGGGCGAACACATCCGTTTGCGTACCTATGTGTTCACTGACCCGGCCGGTGCACAGTTGTGCCTGAGACCAGACCTTACCGTGCCTGCGTGCCGCTACCATCTTGAACGGGACGGCGACCCGGCGCTGGCTGCACGATACTGTTATGCCGGCAAGGCATTCCGCCATTCAACGGACGCCGGCAACACGTCAATGGGCGAGTTTGACCAGGTTGGCCTGGAGCTTTTCGGCGGTACAGACATTGCCGCCGACGATGCGGAAACGCTGGCCCTGACACTGTCTGCCCTGAAGGCTGCACGGGTGCCGGACTACACAATCCAGCTTGGCGACCTCGGGCTGTTTACCGCACTGCTTGCATCAATTGACATGCCTGAACGCTGGCGCACACGGTTGAAGCGTCAGTTCTGGCGGCCACGGGCATTTCGCGACCTGCTCAACCAGCTGACCGGGAAAAGCCCGAAATCCCGGACATCGATTTCCGGCCTGCTTGACGAGATGGCGGCCAGCAAACTGGATGCCGTCGTATTTGTGGAACAACGGCTGGAGGCCAGCGGCCTGGAAATGATTGCAGGACGCAGCATCGAGCAGGTCGCGGGCCGGTTATCCGAAAAATTACAGGATCGCAGCGAGCCTGCATTGTCCGGTGAGCATGCCAGGCTGATCGACGACTATCTGTCGATCCGGACCCCGCCCCTGCTGGCAATTGAAAAACTGAGGCAACTGGGCTTAAGAACCGATGGCGAGTTTACCGCTGCAGTTGACCTGTTCGAGGCCCGCGTCGAGGAGATCAGGAACGCCGGCCTTGAAACCGGTGACATGGAATTTGCAGCCGTGTTTGGCCGCAGCCTGGAATATTACACCGGTTTTGTGTTCCAGATTGACCGGCCGCTGGCAGACGGCGCCAGCGAAACCATCGCCGGCGGCGGGCGCTATGACACGATGCTGAAGGATATCGGCGCCGACACAATGATACCGGCGGTTGGCTGTGCCATATATGCAAGCAGGCTCCTGCCCGGCAGCGGGGCCGCATCATGAGCGGCAACCTCGTACTTGCACTGCCTTCCAAGGGACGATTGCGGGAAATGGCCGAGGCGATATTTGCCCGCGCCGGATTTGACATTGTGCGAACCGGGTCGGCGCGCGGATACCGCGGTGAAGTCAACGGCCTGAGCGGGGTAGACGTGGCGTTCCTGTCCGCATCGGAAATAGCGCAAGCCCTGCGCGACGGTACGGTCGACCTCGGTGTCACCGGCGAGGATCTGTTGCGCGAGACAATTTCGCCGGACGAACCCGTGGCGGAGGTGGTGTTGCGGCTGGGGTTCGGTCCGGCCGACGTTGTCATAGCGGTGCCGGAAAGCTGGCTGGATGTCGCCTTTGTCAGCGACCTTGACCAGGTGGCGGCCGAATTTTATGAAGCCCACGGTCGTAGACTGCGGGTTGCGACGAAGTACCTGGCACTGACGCGGCGCTTCTTTGCGGACAATGGCGTCACCGGATACCGCATTGTCGAGAGCCTGGGCGCTACGGAAGGCGCACCTGCATCCGGTTCAGCCGAGATCATCGTCGATATTACCACCACCGGTTCAACCCTTAAGGCCAACCGGCTCAAGATACTGGATGACGGCCTGATCCTGAAGTCTGAGGCGGTGCTGGCAGCCAGGCAGACAGTTGCGGCGCGGCCGGTTGTTCAAAATCTCAGGAACCGTCTCGAGATGGCTATCTGAGCGTTCAGGTCGATTCTGGCCGTATACGGCCGTTTTCGCCTGATCAGACCGGCTTTGTTGCAGAATATTATTGCTTGCGGACACGTTGTGGACAACAATACCGGCCTGACGTCCATTGTTCGCAAAACATGTCCAGGGGGTTTGCTGAACCATTAGAATTTGCACCCGAATTATCGACTGTCGCAGTGGCCATGGCTGGCAGCATCCTGTGGTTGTCGGGCTTCCCCCGGTTCCGATGGCTAAATTTGCAGGCCCATGCAAGCTGAGACCGCTGCCGATGGCGAAGGGCCGCGCTGGCAACAGCGCGGCCCTTCTGTGTGGTTTCTAGTCGAACGGCTTGTCCGGTTTAGTTTATTCCGCTCACGCTAGCAGCCTTGCGGCTGCGCTCCGCTGGGGCATGCTTCGCATGACGGCCAGTCGGCCTTGCCTCAGCACTTCGTGCTTCGGATTGGAGTTCATCACACGGGTTGTTCAGGGTCGGAGAACGGCCTGAGCGAAGCGAAGAAAGCTGTTCGATCAATAAAATGAACGGCCCGCCGCAGGGCGGGCAAGCTGTTCGACCAGAAACACTCTATAGTGCCGAGGCCGCGGCTTTGCGGATGGCATCCATGTTGGCGCCATACCTGGACGGATCATTGTCCTGATAGACAGCGGAGCCAGCCACGAGCACGTCGGCGCCGGCTGCAACTACAATACCGGCGGTTTTCTCACTGATGCCGCCATCCACTTCAATGTGAATGCCGCGGACGCCGACCATATCCCTGATGCGGGCTATCTTGGCCGCCATTTCCGGGATGAAGGCCTGCCCGCCAAAGCCGGGGTTAACCGTCATTACCAGTATGAGATCGAGCCGGTCGAGCACATACTCGATCACGGTTTCAGGTGTCGACGGATTGAGCGATACTCCGGCCTTTTTTCCATGCGAGCGGATCAACTGCAAGGTGCGGTCAAGATGCGGTCCGGCCTCGGCGTGAACCGTGATGATGTCGGAACCGGCCGCCGCGAACGCCTCGATGAAGGGATCGGCCGGTGAAATCATCAGGTGCACGTCGAGCACCTTGCCGGTCACCTGCCTTATGGCTTTGACGACCACCGGCCCGATGGTGATGTTGGGCACAAAGTGCCCATCCATCACATCGACATGCACCCAGTCGCAACCCTGTTCATCAATGGCGCGCACCTCTTCTCCCAGCCGGGCAAAATCTGCCGACAGGATCGACGGTGAAATGAGAATGGGACGCGCCATGGCGGACTACTTCGCCTTGTGCAGGGCTATGGCCGTATCGGCCATGCGGTTGGAGAAGCCCCACTCATTGTCGTACCAGCTCATCACCCTGACCAGAGTGCCATCCATCACCTTGGTCTGATCGAGATGAATGGTCGACGAATGCGGATCATGGTTGAAGTCGATCGACACATTGGGCTGGTCCGTGACTGCCAGAATACCTTTCAGCGCGCCCCTGGAAGCCTTGATCATCGCCCGGTTGACCTGTTCGACCGTAACCGGTTTCGACATCACGCATTTCAGATCAACAACCGAGACATTCGGCGTCGGCACGCGAATGGCCACACCGTCAAGCTTGCCGTTCAGTTCCGGCAGAACCAGACCGACAGCCTTGGCCGCGCCGGTAGAAGTCGGGATCATGGATACCGCAGCGGCGCGGCCGCGATAGAGATCCTTGTGCATGGTATCCAGCGTCGGCTGATCGCCGGTATAGGAATGAATGGTCGTCATGAAACCGTGTTCAATGCCGAACTCGTCATTCAGCACCTTGGCCACCGGCGCCAGGCAGTTGGTGGTGCATGATGCATTGGAGACAACCTTGTGGCTGCCGGTAATCTTATCGTGGTTCACGCCATAAACCACAGTAATGTCGGCATTGGCGCCGGGTGCGGAAATCAGTACTTCGGCCGCGCCTGCGTTCAGGTGTGCTGCAGCGGCGTCGCGCGAGGTGAAGATGCCGGTACACTCCATGGCCACATCCACGCCGATTTCCTTCCATGGAAGTCTGGAAGGATCGCGTTCGGCGGTTACCCTGATCCAGCCGGTTCCACAGTTGATCTGGTCGCCCCTGACCTTCACCGTGCCGGGGAACCTGCCATGCACACTGTCGAAACGCAGCAGGTGTGCGTTGGTTTCCACCGGACCCAGATCATTGATCGCAACAACCTTTATGTCCTTGCGCCCCGACTCTGCAATGGCGCGCAAGATGTTGCGCCCAATGCGACCAAATCCGTTGATAGCAACGCGTACCGCCATGGTGTTCTCCGATAAGTCCGGGCTGTGCCCGAAAGATGAATGGAATGAGTTCCCGCGTCTTATAAACCAATGTGGGTCAGGGTCAATTGACTGGTCCGTTTGCGTCAAAATGCGCAGGGTAGAACGCTGCAAGACAATTGTGCAGCGCGCTCAGGGCTTCCGGCCGGGAAATGCCCGGTGGCGTATGGGCGAGCGCCACCCACAGACCGTCGGTCAGCGCGTTGATCACGCGGGCATCAAGCCTGCCTGACCGCGGCCGGTTGTAGTTGCCGTGTGCGGACAGGTCGGCACACATGATTTCCAGTGATCGCAGGTATTCTGCTTCTTCCTCGCCATACATCTGGTCATAGGCAGGCCTGGATTGCGATTCGGCCCAGAAACTCACCCACGCCTGCAAGGTGCGCGAAGTGCAGATGCCATCATCAAAGTCAGCACTGGTCATGGCATAAAGCCTGGCAGCGGGATCATCGCCGGCCTTATCGACAGCCGCCATCCAGTTGTCGCGATACTGGAGGGCCAGGTATTTCAGCGTATCGGCCAGCAGCGCTGCCTTGGATTCGAAATGAAAGTTGACGATACCCAGTGACAGGCCCGCCGCACGCGAAACATCGCCAATGGTCAGACTGGCATAGCCGCGGGTGGCCAGAACATCGATGGTCGCCTCGATAAGCTGTTTGCGGCGCACATCGCGCGCCGCCTTTCTGGGTTTCGCTCCTTCAGACATGGTCACGGTTTCTGTCCGCGAACATGATGCGGACAGTGCTCACCGGTTTCCAGCACCCTGATCATCAAGGACCAGGTGGCAATATTGTGCTCGACGATGTCGCGGCCCAGTTCCTGTATCTGCCTGTCGTCCAGCCCGTTCTGCAACATCGCAAGCTCGCGCTTTGCCTGTTCGCAATACCAGGCATTGCGGTTGGTCAGAACGACATCGGCAAACCCGGCCTGCTTCAGGGCGTCGGCATATACTGCGGGCGAGGCCATCCCGAAATCGAGATCTTCCGAAGCCAGGTATGCCTGCATGTCCGGTGAAGGTTCTCCGTCATGTGACATCAGCCAGTCAGATGCCACGAACCGGCCGCCAGGCTTCAGAACGCGAAACACATCCCTGGCAAGTTCGTGCTTTGCCGGAATGTGAACGATGGAATCCTTTGAAAAAACCACGTCGAAAGTAGCACCGGCAAAATCCAGCGGGCCCGGTTCCACCCGGATCAGTTCCACCCGGTCAGAGATGTGCGCCTCACGGGTGCGGGCGCGGGCTGTCTCCAGCACAGATTCTTCAACATCGATACCGGTAACCCTGGCTGCGCCATATTCACTGATCAGCAGGCAGTCAATGCCACCTGCGCCGCAGCCGATATCCAGAACGTGCTTGCCGCGCAGGTCTTCGCCCTGCAGCAGCCTGGCAAGTTCTTCCGGTCCGCCGGGCGACAGCCAGCCTTTTCCCCACAACATTTCCAGAAATCCTATTACGGGTTCGGGATAAAGTTCTTCCGACTGCATCATGGCTTACCTGTTGGTCTTTCTGCCGGCCCGGAAGACATCGGGCCACTGCATGCATCTTACAAGAAAGTTTGTGTGATGGCTTGCAACTATCGTCGCGGGCTGATCATATTGCATTTGCGATGCATGGTGGAAGACCAATTCGCAGGTGGAATAACAGGGTGGGCAGCTTGTGTTAAGTGTCGAGGGGCTGAGCAAGAGCTTTGGCGGGCTGCAGGCCGTGCGCGACTGCAGTTTCACGATTGAGGAAGGTTCAATCACCGGATTGATCGGCCCAAACGGTGCAGGCAAGACAACAACCTTCAACATGATCGCCGGCGAAATGGAACCGACTGCCGGCAGGATTGTGTTTCAGGGCGAGGATATTGCCGGACTGCCAACCCATAAAATGTTCCACCTCGGTATCGTGCGCACGTTCCAGATTCCGCACGAGTTTGCCAAGATGACGGTGCTGGAAAACCTGATGGTCGTGCCGTCTGCACAACCGGGCGAGCACATCTTCAACAACTGGCTCAGCCCGGGCGCTGTCAGGGCACGCGAAGAGCAGGTCCGTCACATGGCTGAGGACGCCCTTGACTTTCTGTCGATATCCCATCTGCGCGATGAGCTCGCCGGAAACCTGTCGGGCGGTCAGAAAAAACTGCTCGAGCTTGGACGCACCATGATGACCGACGCCAAGCTTGTGTTGCTGGATGAACCCGGCGCCGGCGTCAATCCGACGCTGCTTCTGAAAATCCGTGAAATGATCACCAGGCTGCGCGAAGAGCGCGGTTACACCTTCTGCGTCATAGAACACGACATGGACCTGATCGCGGCTCTGTGTGATCCGATCATCGTGCTGGCGGAAGGAACCGTGCTGATGCAGGGAACAATGGAGGAGGTCCGCTCCAACCCGGATGTGCTCGACGCCTACCTTGGCGGCGGCGAGGAAGCAGCCTGATGCGTGTACTCGAACTGGACAATGTGGTCGGCGGGTATGGTGACACGCAAATTCTGCACGGTGTTTCAATGCATGTCGATGCGGGCGAGATAGTCGTCATCATCGGTCCCAACGGTGCCGGCAAGTCCACTGCCATGAAAGCCGTGTTCGGCCTGCTCAAACTGACAGACGGCTCTGTGCTTCTGGATGGCAATGCCATTACCAACACCCCGCCGGAAAAGGTGGTACGCCAGGGGGTTTGCTATGTGCCGCAAACCGGCAACATATTCCCCAGCCTGACGGTCGAGGAAAACCTCGAAATGGGAGCGTTTGTGCGAACAGATGACTTCAGACCGCGGCTGAATGAAATTTACCAGATGTTTCCACCCCTGCTCGAAAAACGCCGGCAGGCGGCGGGAACGCTTTCGGGGGGACAGAGGCAGATGGTGGCCATGGGCAAGGCCTTGATGCTGGAACCCAAGATACTGCTGCTGGATGAACCCACCGCAGGCCTGTCGCCCAAGTTCCGTGGCGAGATTTTTGAAACCGTCAAGAAAATCAACCGTACAGGAACGCCAATCCTGATGGTCGAACAGAATGCCAAGCAGGCGCTGGGAATAGCCAACAGGGGATATGTTCTGGTGGATGGCAAGAACAGGTTTGAAGGCACAGGGCAGGATCTGCTGAATGATGCTGAAGTAGCCGAAATGTTCCTCGGCGGCGGCAGGCAGGCAGAACCCTCACCTGCTGCCGGCAAGCAGCCACCCTTGACCGGGAAGGCTTAGCCGATGGCAGAATTCATCAATTTCTACCTGATTCCCGGCCTGGTGCTTGGTTCGGTCTATGCGCTTGGAGCCATCGGCATCACCATGACGTTCGGTATATTGCGGTTTGCAAATTTCGCGCACGGCGAAACCATGACGCTGGGCGTTTACATCGCCTGGTCGCTGGTGCAACTGACCGGCTTCAGTTCGATGTTGCTGATCCTGCTTATCGTGATGCCGATTTCGATGATGTTGACGATAATGGTTGTCCTGCTGATCGACAGGGCGTTCTACAAGCCATTGCGGGCATCGCCGGTGATCATACTGGTGATTGCCTCATTCGGGTTGATGCTGATGATCCGCTCCGTAACCCAGTTTTCCTGGGGCGTGCAGTTGAAGACCATCCTGCCCGGCATACAGCCACGCATGCAGTTGCTGGATTTCTTCAATTTTCAGTACAAGCATTTATGCATTGTCGGCGGCGCGCTGCTGCTGATGTATGCAGTTCACTATGTGCTCACCTACACGAAAATCGGCAAGGCGATGCGGGCCATGTCGGACTCACCGGAGTTGGCCCGCCTGACCGGCATCAACACGGAAAAGGTGGTGATGGCGACGTGGGTGATGGGCGCCGGTCTGGCCAGCGCAGCCGGAGTCTTTCTGGCTGTGGATACACAGGTTGACACCATGATGGGTTTCAAAATCCTGCTGCCGATGTTTGCCGCTGCGATCCTCGGAGGGGTCGGCAAACCCTATGGCGCAATGGCGGGCGGTCTGATCATCGGGATGGCCGAGGAATTGTCATCGTACCACTGGATCGGCGACGGACCGCTGCTCAATCCCGGTTACAAACAGGGCATCGCCTTTGCCATCATGATCGTCATACTGCTGTGGCGCCCGACTGGCCTGTTCAAAGGAAAGAGCTTCTGATGGACCCGGTACTTTACGGATACATGCTTTATTTGATCTCGCTGCTCACGGTAGGCGGGATGTATGCCATTCTCTCCCTGGGCCTGAACGTGCAGTGGGGCTTTACCGGACTGTTCAATGCCGGAATTGCCGGTTTCTTCGGCATTGGCGCATATACCGCAGCCCTGCTTACCACCAGCCCGCATGCGAGTCATCTTGGCGGTTTCCAGATGCCCTACATCGTGGCCGCCATTGCCGCCATGCTGCTGGCCGGGCTTATCGCCTTTCTGGTCGGCAAGGTATGTCTCAGGCTGAGAAGTGATTATCTCGCCATTGCCACCATCGGCATTGCGGAAATCTTCCGCCTCATAGTCAACAACGAGACCTGGGCCACCAATGGACCGCGCGGCATCTCACAGATACCGCGTCCGTTCGAGAACCTGCCCGAACCGGTCAACCAGTTTGCCTTCCTTGGCGTAGTCCTGCTGACCCTGGCCGGCGTCTACTGGCTGATGGAGATTGCGCGCAAATCCCCGTGGGGCCGGGTGATGACCGCCATCCGCGACAACGAGACGTCCGCAAAGGCTGCCGGTAAGAATGTCGAGACCTTCCGCATGGAAGGGTTTGTCATCGGGTGCATGATCATGGCACTGGCCGGTGCGCTGATGGCTCACTATCTCAAGTTCGTGAACCCGCAGACTACCGACCCGCTGCTGGCGACTTTCATTGTTTTCGTGATGCTCGTCATTGGCGGCAGCGCCAACAACAAGGGCGCCATTGTCGGTGCATTTCTTGTCTGGACACTTTGGTCGGCTTCTGAAATTGTGGCGCCGAGACTGCTGGATGCAATCGGCATGAGCGACGCCGGTATCCGGTCGGCTTATGTGCGTATCTTTCTGATTGGCCTGCTGTTGCAGATTTTCCTGCAGAAGAACCCGCAAGGTCTGCTACCTGAAACACGCCCTTCATCACCGGGCAAAAATGAGTCATGATAATCCGTCTTTTAAAAAGCAGCCTCTGACAGGCTGCAATTCAGTGGAGGAGTGAGTTTAAATGAAACTTGTCAAACAACTGGCGCTTACCGTTTGCGCCGCAGCGATGTTTGCAACAGCAGCACATGCTGATGCCATCAAGGTCGGCTCAGCCGGCGGCGTGACCGGTCCGATCGCCGAACTGGTTGCAACCATCATCAAGGGCCGCGAACTTGCCCAAAAGCAGATCAATGCTGAAGGCGGCCTGTTGAAGGGCGATACTCTCGAGATGGTCATCGGCGACACTGCCTGTGACCCCAAGGCTGCGGTTGACGCCGTCGGCAAACTTGTCAACGTGGAGCAGGTTGTTGCTGTTGTCGGTCCAAGCTGTTCGGGCGCCACCAACGCATCTGTCCAGGCTGTTACCATCCCGGCAGGTGTTGTCGTGTTGTCCGACTCGGCAACTGCGCCGTCAGTTACTGAACTGAAGGACAATGATACCGTGTTCCGGGTTGCCCCGTCCGACGCCTATCAGGGTCTCGCGATAGCGCAACTTGTCCAGAAAGCCGGCATCAAGAAAGTCGCCATGACTTATTCGAACGACGACTACAATGCCGGCATTGCCAAGGTCTTCGAGGAAGAGTTCAAGAAGATGGGCGGCGAAATTACCGGCAACCAGGCGCACGAACCAAACAAGGCGTCCTACCGTTCGGAACTGCAGACCCTCACCCAGGGCGGGCCCGAAGCGATTGCGATCTTTGCCTACTATGGCTCAAGTGGCATCACCATGATCAAGAACAGCCTGGAGAACAGCCTGTTCGACAAGTTCTATGCTGCTGACGGGATGTTCGATCAGGCAGTGATTGATCAGATCGGCGCCGACAACCTGAAGGACAAGATCTCGATTACGCAGGCCTCGTCCGACACCGGTGACGCTTCTTACCAGGCTTTTGCAGAAGCTTTCAAGACAACCGGCGCGGACCCGGCGGCGCCCTATGCCGCTCATGGTTACGACGTGACCTTCATGATGGCGCTGGCCATCGAGAAGGCAGGTTCTGCCGATCGCACCAAGATCAAGGATGCCCTGCGCGCCATTTCAAACGGCAAGGGCGAAGTCATTCGCCCCGGTGAATGGGCCAAGGCCAAGCAGCTGATCGCCGAGGGCAAGGACATCAACTATGAAGGCGCTTCAGGCAGTGCCGACTTTGACGAGAACGGGGACGTCAGCGGCGTGTTTGCGGTCAATGTCGTTGGTGACGATGGCAAATGGGCAAAAACCCTGCTGAAGTAAGCTGAGTTCTGATCAACAATTTTCCCGGACCTGCGCAAAGCTGCTGTTTTGCGCAGGTTTTTTTGTTATCTGATGATGGATGATCAAGCGGAGCCATCTCACCATGACAGACAGGCTATCCATTCCCCGCCCCGACGACTGGCATCTGCATTTGCGGGACGGCGCAATGTTGAACGGCGTTGCTGGTTACACCGCAGCACACTTTGCACGCGCCATTGTCATGCCCAACCTGGTGCCACCAGTGATAACCGGTGCGGATGCTGCGGACTATCGCGCCCGCATCAAGGCGGCTGTTCCTGCATCGATGGAATTCGAACCGCTGATGACCCTTTATCTCACCGAGGCAACGGATGCAGACGATGTTGCGAAGGCTCATGCCAGCGGTCTGGTCAAGGCCGTCAAGCTGTATCCTGCGGGCGCCACAACGAACTCGCAATCCGGTGTCAGCAATTTCGACAGTGTGCAGGGCGTGCTTGAGCGCATGGCAGGGATTGGCCTGCCATTGTGCGTGCACGGAGAGGTCACCGATCCCGACATCGACATTTTCGACCGGGAAGCGGTGTTCATCGACCGGGTGCTCGATCCGCTCCGCAAACGCGTACCGGACCTGCGTGTTGTCATGGAACATGTCACGACGGCCAATGCGGTAGACTATGTTCAGGCTGACACCAGCGGAAAGCTGGCTGCGACCATCACCACCCACCACCTGATCATCAACCGCAATCATATTCTGGCAGGCGGCATCCGTCCGCACTATTACTGTCTTCCGGTTGCCAAGCGCGAAAAACACCGGCTGGCCCTGTGCACAGCCGCCTGTTCCGGTGATCAAAGGTTTTTCCTGGGTACGGATTCAGCACCGCACACGGATGCTGCAAAACTGCTGCCGTGCGGCTGTGCTGGAATCTTCACTGCGCCGAACACAATGAGTTGCCTTGCGCATGTGTTTGAGGAAGACGAAGCGTTGCACCAACTTGAAAACTTTGCCTCGCGCAACGGCCCGGCCTTTTACAAATTGTCGGTCAATACCGCGATGATGACCCTGACCAAGCAGTCCGACCCCGTCAGCTACCCCCGGTTTGTCAAAACCGGCGCAGGCAATGTTACGGTGTTTGACCCGGGGTTTGAGCTTTTCTGGCGGGTTGAAGCCTGAACTCTCAGTCCAGCGGCAAGCCGACATAGTTTTCAGCGATGGCGCGGGATGCGGCTTGTGAACTTCTCACATAATCGAACTCTGCCCGCTGCATCCGGCGTTCAAACGCATTGTGCTCCGGAAACCGGTGCATCATCGCCGACAGATACCAGGAAAAACGCTCGGCCTTCCAGACCCTCGCTAGTGCAGACGTGGAATAGGCCTCCAGAGCATCGGCGTCGTTCCTGGCATACCAGCTTTCAAGCGCGCGATGCAGCAGGCGCACATCGGAGATAGCCAGGTTCAATCCCTTGGCACCGGTTGGCGGCACAATGTGGGCCGCATCGCCGGCCAGGAACAGATTGCCATGCCGCATCGGCTCGCAGACGTAGGAGCGCAGCGGGGCAATGGATTTCTCGATGGATGGACCACGGGTCAGATTGGCTGCCGTGTCCGGTCCTATGCGCAAGGCCAGTTCATCCCAGATCACATCATCCGGCCAGTCTTCCAGCCTCTCATCCGTGGAACACTGGATGTAATATCGGCTGCGGGTGGTTGAACGCATGGAACACAGTGCAAAGCCGCGATCACCGTTGGCGTATATCAGTTCTTCGGCCACTGGTGGCACATCAGCCAGTATGCCGAGCCAGCCAAACGGGTAGACGCGCTCAAATTCCCTGCGCAGTTTTTCCGGAATCGAGTTTCTGGACACGCCGTGAAAACCATCACATCCGGCAATGAAATCGCAGGTGATTTCGAAATCCTGGCCGTTGTGAGTATATCTGACCCCGGGTTGCGCGGAGGTGACATCAAAGGGCGTGACGTCAGCAGCTTCGAATACAATCTCGCCACCAGCCGCCTGACGAGCTTCAATCAGGTCGCGGGTCACTTCGGTTTGCCCGTAAACGGTGACGCTTTTGCCGGTCAGTTGCTTGAGGCAAATCCGGTGCCGGTCTCCCTGAAAGGCCAGTTCAACCCCGTCATGCAGCAGGCCTTCACGTTCAAGCCGGTCTGCAACACCGGCCTCGCGCATTGCCTCAACCGTGCCATGTTCAAGCACCCCGGCCCGGATCCGGCCTTCCACGTGGGACCTGGTCTGGCGTTCCAGAACGATGCTTTCGACACCGCTGAGATGCAGCAACCGGGCCAGCATCAGGCCTGCCGGCCCTGACCCTATTATCGCCACTTGTGTTGACTTTACCGCCATGCATATCCTCCGGGGCGGACGCTGGTTCTGCCCGCCTTCCACACTTGCGTCTATACCGGCCAGACACTGACCGGTTTTCCGGTGTTCTTCAACCGGTTGCGCAGACACTTGAAAGCCTATAGCACCAAACGATATCACGGCAGGCCAGCTTACAGCTGCCTGCACTCCAACCGGTCAGATCAATCTGTAGTCAGCTTCGGAAACCCACGTGCGCCTGTTGTTCGTTTCACACTGTTTTCCACCCGAAGATGCTCCAATGAGCAAGATCGGCGGTATGCAACGCGTCGGCATTGATCTGCTGAAGCAGCTCGAAGCACACCCGGATGTCGAGGTTGAAACCGTGATCCTGCGATCCGAGCGCGAGAACGAATACTTCGGATTTGTGCCATTCCTGTATCGCGCATTCACAACTGCCCGGTCAAAGATGAAACGGGGCGAGATCGACGCGGTACTGTTCTCGGCGATGCCGTCTGCAGTGCTTGCTGCGGTTCTGGCAGGAACCTCGCGCGAAACCAGTGTTCCGCTTGCTGCCATCTCGCACGGGCATGATGTGATTGCAGCCTCAAGTGCCTATCAGTGGCTTGTCGCCAGGGTGCTTTCCCGGCTTGATGCCATGCTGCCGGTCAGCCGCGCAACAGGGCAACAATGCGTCCAGCGCGGCCTGCCGCCGGACCGGTTGTTTGTGACGCCAAACGGTATCGAGCCAGACAGATTTGGAGCAACATACCCGGGGCTATACAGCGCCCGGGCGGACCGCCGGAAACTGCTGGCCGACGCCTTTCCGGAACTGGCCGGGCTGATCGGTCCCGGCGACCTGCTGCTATGTTCGGTCGGACGCCAGGTAAAGCGCAAAGGGCACGAGTGGTTCATTCGCACCGTCATGCCGCTGCTGGACGAAAACGTTCATCTGGCACTGGGCGGCAAGGGGCCGGAAAGTGAAATCATTCGTCAGGCAACCGTTGATAGGGCAATGGAAACCCGTGTCCATTGTCTCGGCCTGGTGGCAGAAGAGAAACTTGCAAGCCTTTATTCGGGCGGCGACCTGTTCATCATGCCAAACATTCCGGTTGAAGGTGACATGGAAGGTTTTGGGGTGGTGATGCTGGAGGCGGGCCTGTGCGGCATGCCGTCAGTCGCATCACGGATTGAGGGAATTCAGGATGTGATTTCCGATGGTGTAAACGGGTATAGTGTAGACGCGCTCGAGGCGGGCGGTTTCGCAGAGGTGATCAACCGCTACGCCAAGGCTCCCGAATTCACTCGACAATTTGTCTCTGTCAACCCGGTCCCACACAGTCGACAGTTTTGCATGGTCAGGCATTTGTGATCAGCATTGTTGCAACCCTGAATAGGGTAATTGATCGCAAGAAGGCCCCGGCAGACTGACCGGCGATCAACCGATGCTGCGCCCCTTCCAGCTTACTTTCCTGCCGGACCGCCATCGGAAGAAGGCCGACCCATTGCAAGCCCACGAGCACGGCGACACCAAAAGGATGCAGGACGGCACCTAACCAGGACTGGCGGAAAATTGCCGTCGTCAGAAAACGCATGATCCAGGGCAGTGCCGCTGCAATGATCGCCAGCCGCAAGTGTCGCCTGTTGCACACCGTCATCCAGGCAAGAACGGCCATAACCGGTGGCAACACATGACCACCAATCAGCAAGACCGTCCACACGGGCAGCCCGACCGGCGTGGCCATGCCTTCATGGGCATTCTTCATCAGGCCTGAAAAAACCTGCGGACCGGTTTCGTACATGCGGGTGGCCGAAATATCCGTGATGTCCATCAGGTCCGTCTCGATGGCCGCCGGCGCGGAAAGTGACGGGGCAGCATCACGCCATCATGAATGCAGTCGCGGATACGTTCATGGCCGCCAACTCTCGCGATAGGCTTCAAGCTGCACGGCAACAAGCTGTCCGCAGGCAGTTGCAAACATCGTGGCATTGGTAAACTTCACCCCGGGGAACGGCAGATAGCCAAGCAGCACGGTGTGGATCAGCGGAATCAGTGTTTTCTCCCAGAAGCTGCCGGTAATCTGGCGCGGAAAGCCCGACAGAAGTTTCAGCTGAGGCCCGCGGATAAACTCGGACGCAATGCGGGCAAGCGCATCCGGCTCCAGCGTCACGTCTGCGTCGAGAAAAACAGCATAGGGATAGCGCAGCCTCTTACGACAGGAAATGGCAGGCATTGTTCTTGCCCAGCCAGCCGTCCGGCAAGGGCCGCGTCTGTGATCAGCTTCAACCGGGGGTCAGCTTCGGCCATATTTCTGACAATCTCGCCGTGCGGTCGGTAGAATTGTCATCTGCGACGATAACCTCGAAATCAACGCCCTTGCAGGCGAGAACCGACTGCAGCACCGGGGTGATGCGGGCTTCTTCGTTTCGCGCCGGAATCAGACACCGACAGCTTTGGCCGCCTCTGCTTCCACCTGCTTTTTGAGCGGGCGGTAAAGCATGAGGTTGACGATGCCCAGGACTGCCGGGATGACAGCCAGCACGAAAACGACCTGTACAATAAACTCAAACATCATCGTCCCGACTTGTCCTTTATGTCCGTATGGCCGAGAAAACTTCTCCCCCTTTATCAGCGGCTTTCAGATAGCGCCAGCGATCATAGACGGGATTCACGCCCTGCTTACCGTCGATGAATGTGACAAACCTTTGCGATCACGCGCCATGGCAGACAGTCGCGAGTTCATCCTGCGCCGTCGTCAAGAACACGTTCCAGACGCGTTTTCCACTCATCGGCGGTCAGGAACTTCGTCGCGAGTGTCTATCTGTCTGTCCAAAATTCAACAGTATCTCGGGCGTGGCTCATTCCAGAAAACAAACTCCGAGGCAAAAGGCTGAACGATGGCACCACAGTCAGCCGCCAGTCGGGCAAGGCCCGGCTTGAACTCGACCGGCCGCGAGCGGACATCGGTAAACTCGCCTTGTGGTGTGATCATCAGCGCCTTGCCGGGCATGGGCCAGTAGTCCGCGGGAAATCTGAAGGAACCGGGCTGCTCCTCGCGCAGAGTCCTGCTCGACGCCAAAGATGCCGATCTTTTTCATGAAGCTGTATTTCTTCAGCGCATCAGCGTCCATGGGTCCGAACGCCGTATGGTCAGGCAGATAGGATGTGCCACCAGCAGCATGACCAGCGGATCATACCAGCCTGGATGATTGGAATAGAAAATCACACGAACGCTCGGCTGGCACCGGGCGCGGTGGCTCACCCAGCACTGCGGACCGCCGTTGAACCTCTTGGCCAGCATGCGCTGGACATAAAGTTGGAACACACGTGTAACGCGCGGTGAAAACCGCTCGATCACTTCTTGCTGCATTCTGGTCATTGCGGTCGTTCATGCATCCTTATACGATCTGGACGAGCAAAGTCATCATGCCGCTTGAGGAACAACTCCGATCAGATGGCAATGTCCTGTTGCAAGCAGGTCACTGGAAATGCGCGCAGATTCAAAAATCACCGGCAGACCGGATCCGGGGTGCGTTCCACCACCCACAAGATAAACCCGCTCCAGGTCCTCATAGCGGTTGTGAGGCCTGAAACACAGCATTTGTTTCAGTGTGTGGCTGAGGTTGAAGGTGGCGCCCTTGTAAATGTGCATGTCTGCTTCCCAGTCATCCGGCGTCACAACCTTTTCATAGCGGATGCGGTCACGGATATCCGGGTAACCGGCCAGCTCCAGCCGGTCGAGTGTCTTTTCACGGAACTGATGCGGCTTCCTTCTGCCAGTCGATATTGTCGGTGCGATGGGGAACAGGCACCAGAACATAAACCGTGGAATGGCCTTCCTGGGGCCAGTGTGTCATCGGTGATCGATGCGTTCTGCACATAGAATGACGGATCTTTTGGTAATCACCTTCTTCACCTGGATTTCGTCTATATTGCCCTCAAAGTCTTCGGCCAGAACAATGGTATGGTGCGGCACGTGATCGAGCCTGCCTTCAATCCCCAGATACAGCATGAAGGTGGAGCAGGAGAATTCCTGCTTCTCGATCTTCTTGTCGTTCCACTTCTTGCGCATTTCATTTGGCACCAGCTTTGGCAGCACATGTGCAAAGTCCGCGTTCACCACCAGACCGTCCAGTTTGATGGTTTCCCTGTTGGTGGTGACGGATGTCGCTTTCTTGCCATCGAAGCCGATTGACGTGACTTCTTCCTGCAGGCGCAGCTCTACGCCCATTTCAACGGCAATCTCAGCCATACGTTGCATCACAGCGTTGCATCCGCCAACAGGGTGCCAGATGCCATACTCATGCTCCAGGAAAGCCAGAATGGTGAACAGTGACGGACACTTGAACGGAGACATGCCAAGGTATTTAGCCTGGAATGAGAAAGCCCTGCGCACTCTCGGGTCCTTGAAATAGCGCTCAAGATCCTTTTCGAGAGACATGTGAGGGTTGAGCTTCGACAATGCCTTAACGACATTCGGGCGCATGAAGTCTGCAAAGCTGAGGAACGGATTTTCCAGAACACCGCGAAACACATCCAGCTTCTTGCGATTGTCCTTCATGTATCGGTCCAGATTGGCCGCATCTGCAGGCGACAGCTTTGCGATTTCAGCTTTCATGGCTTCTTCGCCAGATACCACATCCAGATGGCCGCCAGCCTCATGCACGACCCGGTACATCGGATCAACCCGCTTGATCGGAACTTCGCGCCACAGGTCATAGCCGCAATAGGTGAAAATCTCCGACAGGATGCGTGGATACAGAAAGAAGGTCGGGCCAATGTCAAAGGTGTATCCGTCCTCCTTGATAGCACCGGTGCGTCCACCAACGCTCGACTGGCGTTCAATCAGCGTAACGTCATAGCCCCTGCGCTTGAGGATCATGGCCGTGGCAAGGCCACCTGGCCCGGCGCCGACAATTACAATTCGAGGAGTGGAAGCTGGCATGGGAGAACTTTGTCTTCTGCTGTTTGAGCAATGAATGAACTGCCGTGTCAGCCCCTGCCTGAACTACCCGGTCAAGGACAACGGCTGGAGCTTATTAGCGCCATGGCGGGCATTTTAGAACCCCAAATTCTGTACGGCGAATTGCCGCTTGCAGATTATCCCCAGGTCCGAACAGTTTAGTTCCTGATCGCGCAGGTCCGGGTTTTCTTTTCAGGGCAAACCGTCTACCAGTTTATACGGTATTGCGGGTCCCGCAACGCCGTTCAAACAACTTCCAGCAACGGTATTTTAGCATGCCGGCCATCTCCGTCAATCAACTCAACAAGACATACTACGGTCGCCGTGCCGTCAATGGCATATCCTTCGAGGTCCAGAAAGGCGAAACATTTGCCCTGCTTGGGCCAAATGGTGCCGGCAAGACCACGACCATTGAAATTCTCGAAGGTTACCGAAAAGCCGACAGCGGCGCCATTTCCGTTCTTGGCCTCAACCCGCAAGCCGACGGTGCCGAGCTGAGCGCCGGACAGGGCTGGTGTTGCAGACCACTGCGCTTGAACCGGAACTGACAGTGGCCGAAACCATTTCGGCTTTTGCCAGACTTTACCCTACGCCACGCGACATCGAGACGGTGCTGGTAGATGTTGACCTGGCCCACTTACCGGTCAACCGGGTCGGCAACCTGTCCGGCGGACAAAAGCGTCGTCTGGAAATTGCACTGGGCATTGTAGGCGATCCGGAGTTGTGTTTCTGGATGAACCGACAACCGGGCTTGACCCGGAGGCCCGGCGCAAGATCTGGAAGCTGATACAACGACTGAATGCAATGGTTGCACGATCGTACTGTCATCGCACTATATGGATGAAGTGCAGGCTCTGGCAAGCCGCATGGCAATCATGGTCAATGGGCAAATTGTGGCGGAAGGCCAGCCGCAGATTGCAGGGCAGCATTGCACCCACTCGATGATCCGGTTTGATGTCGGGAACAGACTACCCCACGGCTTTCCGGCCAAACTGGTGGCTGACATTGTATGCGGAACGGCCATGCCGAATCGAGGTGGAAGATCCGGCCGCTGAACTGAGCATCCTGGCCGGGTGGGCACGCGAAACCGCGTACGACATGAGTTCAATTTCTGTCAACAGACAGAGTCTTGAAGACATCTACCTGCAACTGGTTGCACAACGCCAGGTCTGAGCAAAGCGAAATGCCATGATGCTGGTTCAGCGAAGCGCTACATCAATTGCGCCTGTTTAGCAGGCGTCCGGCCGCAGTTTTCTTCGTAATTGCCATGCCGCTAGTGCTGCTGATCGTCCTTACCCAGCTGTTCGGTAATGAGAAAATCGAAGGACTTGGGCTCAATACGGCGCAGTTCTACACACCTGCCCTTGCCGTGTTTGGTGTCGTGATGGCGTGTTATACCTATCTGTCGGTGTCCACCGCGACGGCCCGCGACCTTGGCATACTGAAGCGTATTCGCGGCACGCCCATGCCGCCGTGGGTGTATATCTGCGCGCGTATTATTGCTGTGTCAGTGATTGCCTTTGCATCGCTTGTTCTGGTCATTGCGACCGGAGCGCTGGCATTTGGTGTCGAAATCATCTGGGAAAGGGTCCCGGCGGCCTGCGTCGTGGCGGCAACCGGCGCTTTGTGTTTTGCCTCGCTCGGCATGATGATCACTGCAGTGTTCAGGTCCAGCGAAACAGTGCAGGCCGCCAGCAGCGCAACAATCATGCCACTGGCCTTCGTGTCTGACATTTTCGTGCGCCCAAGCACCGAAACTTCCGAATGGATGCCATTGATCGGAAACCTGTTTCCGCTGCGGCATTTCTCCATAGCATTCCAGCAAGCGTTTGACTACGCCTATGAGGGCAACGGCTTTGCCTGGCCCGATGCAGAAGGGGTCGTCTATTCGATCCTGCCCAATGGCAGTCATGGCTGTATGGGGTATTGGTGCGGCGATTATCGCTGCCCGATTTTTTCATTGGGAACCACGGGCAATCTAGGGTCAGGGCCTGCAAGCGAGGTTGAATTGAACGAAGGGCGAGACATATCTGATCCTGTTGTCAATCCTGACGGCCGCCAGTCTCCGACGGCGGCCGCAATTCAGCGTGGCGTGGGCAGGTTACTGCTCAGTGCAGGTTTTGCCAGTATCTGCGAATTGTCCCTGGCCAACGGACGGCGTGCTGATCTGATCGCGATCAATGCCAAGGGCGAGATCTGGATTATCGAGATAAAGTCGTCACCGGCAGACTATCTGTCGGACCATAAGTGGCGCGACTATATGGCGTACTGTGACCGGTTCTACTTTGCCATCCCGGCTGACATGGACATCGGCCTGATTGATGAAACCGCCGGCCTGATGATCGCCGACGCATGGGGCGCAGAGATAGTGCGTGAAGCGTCTGAGGAGAAGCTTCCAGGAGCCAGACGCAAAGCTGTCATGTTGTTGCTGGCGCGCACGGCATCACTGCGCCTGCAATCGACGATAGATCCCAATGCACGTGGACTTTATACCCAGGGGCCAGTCTATTAACCCTACTGTGGGAGGAAAATCCTGATACGCATTAACGCGGTGCGCGTTTGGCAAGTATGCGTTGCAATGTCCGGCGATGCATGTTGAGTCGCCTTGCGGTTTCCGAAACATTGCGATTGCATAACTCATAAACCCGCTGAATGTGTTCCCAGCGCACCCTGTCTGCTGACATCGGATTTTCAGGAAGTGCTGCTCGCGGGTCCGCCTGGGCCATCAGCGCACCATAGACGGCATCTGCATCAGCGGGTTTGGACAGATAATCTGCAGCCCCTATTTTTACTGCGGAAACCGCGGTCGCTATATTGCCGTATCCTGTCAGGACAACGGCGCGGGCTTCAGGGCGTATGGTGTGAAGAGCCTCGACTACATCCAGGCCATTACCATCCTCAAGACGCAGATCGACAACCGCATAGGCTGGAGCATCGCGTTTTACTTCCGCCATGGCTTCTGCAACAGACTGTGCCAGGCGCACATCAAAGCCGCGCGACTCCATCGCCCGCCCGAGCCGCTGCAGAAACGGCCTGTCATCATCCACCAGCAGAAGTGTCCCTGGCCCGTCAATTTCGTTTTCATTCATCAATTCAAATCCCTGATACCGCAAGCAAGCTTAACGGCAATATAGTGCCTGTTGGTGTGTAGTTCCTACAGCAATTTAACCCGGCGTGGCAAACGTCACAGTTCAGCCACCCTGGGTTGCTCCACTTCCACTATTTCACGCGGCCATACAATGCGAACAACAGCTCCCGTATCTGTTCCTGCGCGGTTTGCCAGATTGACCTGGGCGCCGGAGCGTTCCAGCAGTGTCTTGGCTATGAAAAAGCCAAGCCCCATGCCACCGTGACCTTCGCGCCTGATCGGTTCATCATCGCCAAAGTGGCTGCGGGTCGTAACATACGGATCACCGAGACGGTCCATCACGGTTTGCGAAAAGCCTTTGCCATCATCCGAGATCGTAAGGCTGATTTGCTCCAGCGACCAGGAAATGCGCACAGTTACGTTGGTTCTTGCAAAATCAACCGCGTTTTCCATCAAGTTTACCAACGCATATTTTATTGCTGTATTGCGCATCAGAACCGGCTCGGCAAGCGGCTCTCCATTCCGGTCCGTTTTTGGTTGAACATCAAACAGAATAGCAACATCAGGCGAATTCAACGGTTCTGCTATTTCCTCTGCAAGCGCCGTCATGCGCACAGTCTGCATCATGGCGTCGGACTGGTTGTCCCGCTTGGACAAACGGGAGAGGATTTCCCGGCAGCGTTCAGATTGCGAGACCAGCAAGATCAAGATCCTCGCCATGATCACCGTCAAGTTTCAGCTCGCGCTTGAGTTCCTTGGCAACGAGAACAATGGTGGCGAGGGGTGTACCAAGCTCGTGGGCAGCTGCGGCAGCCAGCCCGTCGAATGCCGACAATTGCTGTTCATGAGCAAGCGCCACTTCCGTCGCTGCCAGTGCATTGGCCATGTCGCGGGCTTCGGTCGCCACCCTGTTCACATACAAGGTTGAAAAGATGATGCCGCATACCAGTGCAGCCCACAATCCAGTCTTGTACAGGTTGGGCAGGGCAAACGGTTCGCCAGGGTGCCATGGCAAGCGGCAGGTGAAAAACTGCAAGAAATGATGTCACCGCAACTGCCAGCCCGGCCAACAGAACCGTGCGCGGTTGCGACAATGTTGCGGCAGAGACCGTCACCGGAACAATAAACAGAAACGCAAACGGGTTGGACAGGCCACCGGTGAGATACAACAGCGCAGCCAACTGGAAAATATCGTAGGCCAGCAGCAAGGAAGAATAGCGTTCATGCAGGCGGGCAGTTACACTCCAGCTGAGCGACAGCGACGATGTTTACCCAGGCCGACAATGCTATGAAAATGGCGCAAAGCCAGATCGGCAAGACGAAACCCATGCCGAAATAAACCCACAGGACCGCAGTCGCCTGACCGGCAACCGCCAGCCACCGCAACCGGATGGAAGTGCGCAATCGCAGACCCTCGTGGGTGAAAAATGTTCCGGGGATGCGTGATGCCGGGCCCATAGCGCCCGCTATTACATTGGAGACCGTACTGGACATTGCAGTTTGCCTTTTGCTCCTGTTTGCCGGCGAACCGGAGTTTCATGCATGTAACGTTAGAGTATTTCCGGCAAATCTGGCCACCGGTTTTGCAAAACTGAAATGAGGGGCTTGCCAGCAACCATGACATTGTGACGTGTTGCCGCTTTGCCAAGGATGCTTGCGTTGTTATGAATACTTTCATGAAAAGATCCACCGCCATTGTCGCAATTTCCTGCCTGCTGCTGGCTACCGGAATCGGTGCAAGCGCACTGTTGTTTTCGCCAGACAGGTCAGGTACCGATGTGATCAGTTCGGGAACTGCGCTTGTTGGCGGGCCGTTTGAAGTAACGGACCAGGACGGAAAGCGGGTCAGCGACAAGGATTTTCTGGGCAAACACACACTGTTTTATTTCGGCTACACATTTTGCCCGGACGTCTGTCCAGCGGAGTTGCAGGTGATTTCTGCCGCCTTGAGCGGCATTGAAGGGGCGAGGGAAAAATTCAATCTTGCCTTCGTTACCATTGATCCTGCGCGTGACACTCCTGAAATCATGAAGCAGTACGTGGAGCATTTCTGGCCAGGAACTGTTGGTCTGACCGGATCAGCTGATGACATCCAAAAAATTGCGTCGGCATATCGCGTCTACTACAGTAGACCTGACGGCGAGACCACCGATAAGGATGCTACCTGATGGACCATTCCAGTATCATCTATTTGATGGGGCCAGATGGCAAATTTGTCCGGCACTTCCCGTTCGGGACATCGGCAGATGACTTAAGGAGTGCACTGATCGCCGCCACAAGCGGTTGAAAACTCTCAAAATTTGATCTGGTATACTTTCAGACTTCAGTGTACTGTTGGACGATTGCTCTTGTACTTTCAATCGTGTTATGCTGCAGCGCAGCAATACAATTCAAACTCATCCCCGCGCATGGTGATAAATCAATGCTTTACATGATGTATGAAATGAATCACGCGGCGATGGCGCCACTGCGAATGGCCGCAAAATTTGGCCACCATTTCTGGACCAACTCTGCAAATCCGATTGCAGACACCGAAATTGGCAGATCATACACTGCGTCACTTGAGATGTTTGAACGCCTTACACGGCGGTACGGAAAACCGGAATTTTCCATTACCACCACAGTTGTTGAAAATAAAAGGTGTGCAGTTCAGGAAGAAGTTGTCTGGGAAATGCCGTTTTGCCGCCTGCTGCATTTCAACCGCAAGTTCAAGGTGCCTCCCGCGGACCCCAGGCAGCATCAGAAGCTACTGATAGTCGCTCCAATGTCCGGGCATTACGCAACCTTGCTGCGCGGCACCGTCGAATCCCTGCTACCGCACGGCGATGTGTACATTACCGACTGGGCGGATGCACGGGACGTGCCGACTTCAAAAGGCCGTTTCGACCTGGATGATTACATCGACTATGTCATCGAAATGATCCAGCATCTTGGCGAGAACGTGCATGTCATAGCCGTGTGTCAGCCTACCGTACCGGTGCTTGCTGCCGTATCCCTCATGCATCAGCGAAACGACAAGTTGCTGCCTGCATCGATGGTCTTGATGGGTGGTCCAATAGATACTCGCCGCAATCCGACCACCGTAAACCAGATGGCAACCGAACGCGGAATTGACTGGTTCAAGCGCCATGTCATCGTACCGGTGCCGTTTCCGAATGCGGGCTTCATGCGTCGAGTTTATCCAGGCTTCCTGCAACTGTCAGGTTTCATGACCATGAACATGGATCGCCACCTCGATGCGCACCGCGAGCTCTTCCGGCACCTGGTGGAGGGTGACGGAGACTCGGCTGAAAAGCATGAAGAGTTCTACGACGAGTATTTATCGGTGATGGACCTGACTGCTGAATTCTATCTGCAAACCGTCGACAAGGTATTTGTGAAACAGGCTCTGCCAAAGGGCGAATTTACTTACCGTGACCAACTGATAAAACCTTCAGCGATTAACCGGACTGCCCTCATGACGATTGAAGGTGAAAGGGACGATATTTCCGGTATCGGGCAATCGGAAGCAGCGCATGAACTTTGCACAAGCCTGCCAGAGGATATGCGCGACCATTATCTACAGGAAAAAGTCGGCCATTATGGTGTGTTCAACGGCTCACGGTTCCGGGCCCACATCGTGCCTCGTCTCGTTGCTTTCATGCACAAGCACAATTCGCATGGCTCACGCACGCAACCAGAGAAATTGCGTTCGGTTGTTTGATTTGTGCAATTTCGCACTGCCTTGCCTGCCGGAGCGACATTGGTTCATGTGAACTAAAAGGTTGCTCCATCATTCGGGAAGCGTTCGGGTTCAGGGTCCTTGATTGATCCAATCAAACGCCATCCCTGCCGGTCAGTTCAACCGAGATACATCTTGTAAAGGCGAATCAGTTATCATCCGGACATGTCTCTTTCATCTCTCAAGCGTCTGTTCACCCTGGAATCCGACAGCCTGAATGGCTCGGACCATCTGCTGATTGACGGCCGCAGGATATCCGTGCGTTATCGAGCAAACGCACGGGCCAAACGCATCATCCTGCGAATGGAGAAAGATGGTCTTGGCATCGTGCTAACCGTGCCACCCGGCACCAGCGGGCAATCCGCTTATCAGTTCGCACTGGCTCAGGCCGGCTGGATTTGGCAGAGACTTGCCCCGGAGAACCAGGGACAGGTTCCAGAAACGCTCGATGGGTGCAGCATCACCATTCGCGATACAGAGCATTTGATCGAAACTGCAACAGGACGCGGTGTGCCAGTTCACATTCGCGACCTGCCTGCGCCGCGCCTCATGGTTCGTGGCGATGCCAGGTTTATGCGCCGCCGGATCACCGACTTCCTGAAGCGCGAGGCAAGGCATGATCTGGAAAAGGCATCGCGTGGCTATGCCGATGCCATGCAGTTGGATTTCATGCAACTCAGCGTACGAGACAGCACGACCAGATGGGGATCATGCTCCAGTACCGGGACGCTCTCCTACTCCTGGCGACTGATCATGGCTCCCCCAAAAGTCCTGGACTATGTGTGCGCTCATGAAGTTGCCCATATAGGGCAAATGAACCATGGCCCCGAATTCTGGAATCTGGTCTACCGGCACTGTCCACACACCGACTTCGCCAGGAAATGGCTGAAACGCGAAGGACATACCCTGCACAAACTGCCGGTGTGATGTCTGCACCAGGTGAGAAAAACCGCAGGCCTGGACATTGTCAAACCTGCAGATCTACCGATGCCAGTGAACGCTCGCTGCGCAATCCGCCATCATCTGGTCTGCAGCAATTGATCAAGGCGGCGCTGATTTCTGGTTTTCTCGATCTGCCTCTGCTGCGTACCCATCACTTCGGATTCGGGCTCCGGTTCAGGTGACTGGAAAATACTCCGCAAGCTATCGACGAGGCCGCCGCGACCGTTCACGGTGTCCTCGTCGGCGTAGGCAATCGCCGGTCCATCCGGCTGATAAAATCCAGGTAGCGGCACCGGGTCGAGTCGAGCATGCGCCGGGTTCATGACATTGGCAAAAATACGCGCCGGCATTGAACCGCCGGTTACCCTTTCTGTGGGTGAATTGTCGTCATTGCCGACCCATACCCCGGCGATCAGGTGAGAAGTGTATCCGATAAACCAGGCGTCGCGATAATCCTGTGTTGTTCCGGTTTTGCCACCTGTTTCGTGACCTGCCACGCGCGCTGCCTTTCCGGTGCCTTCTTCGATGACATCACGCATCATGTAGTTCATGGCACCAAGTGATTCAAAGGAGATGACGGATCCCGGGCCCCCGCCGGAGCGTTCATACAACACCTTGCCATCGCGAGTGGTAACACGGGTAATTACATGTGGCAAAACCCCGCTGCCGCCATTGGCAAACGGAACATAGGCAGATGTCAACTGCAGCAGTGAGACCTCAGATGTTCCCAGAGCAATGGAAGCATTGGCAACCAGTGGATAGGAAATACCAAGCCTGCGGGCCGTCCTTGCCACGTTGTCTGGTCCAACTTCAACTGCCAGCTTTGCAGCCACTGTGTTGATGGATGAGGACAATGCCCTGGTCAGAGTCACCGGACCAAGATACTTGCGCCTGTAATTGTCCGGTGACCACTCACCAAACGTAACCGGTTCGTCGATCTTGCGGGTCTTCGGGGTCATACCGGCATCGATTGCTGTCAGATAGACAAACGGTTTGAAAGCCGAACCGGGTTGCCGCTGGGCTTTGACTGCGCGATTGAACTGGCTCTTGATATAGGATCGTCCACCGATCATGGCGCGAACCGCACCAGTTGTGTCCAGAACAACCATGGCGGCTTCCGAGACCGCAAACTTGTTGCCGTTGCTGGCGAGTTCACTGCGCAATACCCTTTCGGAGGTTGCCTGAAGAAAAGGATCGATTGTGGTTTCGACAACGACGCTGTCCTGCAATTCACCGATGAGTTCCGGCAAGGTTTCGCTGACCCAATCCACAACGTAACGCTTGGCTGGAACATAGGTTGATCCGGGAGCCCTCGCACTCACACCACGAGTCGAATCTGCTTCGGCACTGGTAATAAAGCCCGCGCGTACCATGTCCGACAACACCTCGCGTGCGCGGGCATTGGCTCGCCTGGTACTGGTGATCGGATTATAACGACTGGGTGCTTTCAGGACTGCAGCAAGGACTGCTGCTTCCGACAGGTTCACATCGCGCGCCGATTTGGAAAAGAACCTTTGTGCTGCCTTGTCGATACCTGTTGCACCTGCACCAAAGTACATTCTGTTCATGTACAGTTGCAGGATTTCATCCTTGGAAAACTTGCTTTCCAGCCAGATCGCCAGAATGGCTTCGTGGACTTTTCTCTCAAGCGTACGCTCAGGTTTGAGGAACAGGTTCTTGGCCAGTTGTTGTGTAATTGTTGAACCGCCCTGAACCGTAGCTCCGGCCCGGTAGTTGATAAAAAGTGCGCGCGCAATGCCGAACGGATCAACACCGAAATGTGAATGGAAACGCCGGTCTTCAACGGCGATGATCGCCTGTGGCACATAGGGCGGCAATTCATCAATGCGCACCGCATCACCAAAAAACGCGCCGCGTTCAGCAAGTACTGAACCATCAGACGCCAAAAGCATTATACCTGGTTCGCGCTCGGGAATGTTGAACAGTCCCTGCTTGTCCAGATTGAAAAACAGATAGGCAGTGGTTGCAAACACCGCAACCATTGCCCACAAACCGACCATCATGCTCCACGAAACAAGCTTGAATACGAATGAGCGCTTGCGTGGGGCTTTTCTGCTGCGGCCGGATGTATTTGGCCTGGCATCAGATTTTTTTCGCGGGCCAGGACCGGAAAACACTGGTTCACGCCGGTGGGGCCCGCGCCGCTTCTGTTTTTTTCTGCCTATCCCAAACAACCGAACTGGGTCCCTAACGGCTTGCCGGCAAGCAACTGATACAAAACCCGGGCTTGCCTGGATCAAGGTGAATCCTGGTTGACAAAACAAAAACCATGACCCTGATCACCTTTTACATGTCACAGCGGAACACGAGCGAAAAGCTGGCGCTTCTGCCTGGCTCCTCTGCTGCGGCAGGACACCGGAGCGACATGGGTTCAACTGAATCCATAAAGTTACTCCCGTACCCTGGAAACGGTCAGGTGTATGGATTTTACCTAACTCAATCAAATACCATACTGATCTAGCGTTTCCGCGTTAATCGCCTGTTAATGCAGCACTGTTGCCCAGCGCGCGTCACCTTATCCTATCCGAGGTGCGACTTAATCTTGTCATCACAATGGCAGGCTGACGAAGGTTCTGTCCGGATCATACGTCCAGATTGGCAACATTGAGAGCGTTTTCTCGAATGAAATCACGTCGCGGTTCCACGACATCACCCATGAGCTTGGTGAACAGGTCATCCGCCTCGTCCAGCTCCGACACCTTGACCCGGAGCAGCGACCGGACATTCTTGTCAAGAGTGGTCTCCCACAACTGTTCAGGGTTCATTTCGCCGAGACCCTTGTAACGCTGCATGGAAATACCCCTGCGGCCCTGGGCAAACACGGCATCAATCAGATTCATGGGTGAATAAATCGTGACCTCGGTGTCCTTGCGACGCAGTATTGCAGGTCTGGCATAGATTTCCTGCAGGTGGGCAGCCAGACGATCCAGGCGGATTGCCTCCGATGACCCGATCATGCGGGCATCAAGCGAATGGGCCTCACGGACACCACGCAGTTCGCGAGTGAAAGTCAGGCCACCGTCAGCATCTGCCGATCCCTCCCAACCAAGCTCGGTCTCCTCGGAGATGGTGTTGAGACGGCGGGCGATATAGGCAGCCGCGTCATTGGCTGTTTGCTGACTGCCGACCACTTCGGGATTGAATGCGCCGGCAATTGCAGCCTGTTCAACCACATTTCGTGAGTAGCGAGTATGCAGGCCCTCAAGGGCCGAGCGCACCTGAAGCGCACTGTCGATTATGTTTCGCAGATCCTGACTGCCATGCTCGACACCATCTGATGTTACCAGCACCGTGTCTTCCATGCCCTGCTGCACAAGAAACTCCTCAAGTGCTGCATCGTCCTTCAGGTATTGTTCAGAGGATCCGCGCTTGACCTTGTACAATGGTGGTTGCGCGATGAAGAGGTGTCCGCGTTCAATCACCTCCGGCATCTGGCGATAAAAAAACGTCAGCAGAAGGGTGCGTATGTGTGCTCCGTCCACGTCAGCATCCGTCATGATGATGATCTTGTGATAGCGCAACCTGTCAATGTTGAAATCATCACGACCGATACCGGTTCCAAGTGCCGTGATCAGTGTGCCGATCTCCTGACTGCCGAGCATCTTGTCAAAACGCGCTCGCTCCACGTTGAGAATTTTGCCCCGCAGCGGCAGCACGGCCTGGTTCTCGCGGTTACGCGCCTGCTTGGCTGAACCACCGGCAGAATCACCTTCGACGATGAACAGTTCCGACTTGGCAGGATCACGTTCCTGGCAATCTGCCAATTTTCCCGGCAGTGAAGCAACGTCCAGGGCGCCCTTGCGCCTGGTCAACTCACGTGCCTTGCGTGCCGCTTCACGCGCTGCAGCTGCTTCCGCTACCTTGGATACAATGGCGCGGGCTTCTGCGGGATGTTCTTCAAACCAGTTGGACAGGCCTTCGCCTACCGAACTTTCCACAATCGGACGCACTTCGGATGAAACCAGTTTGTCCTTGGTCTGTGAGGAAAATTTCGGATCCGGAACCTTGACCGACAGCACGCACGTCAGTCCCTCACGCGCATCATCACCGGACAGAGAAACCTTCTCCTTCTTCGCGATGCCGGACGTGTTGGCATAATTGTTGACGATACGGGTCAGTGCGCCGCGGAACCCCGCCAGGTGCGTACCGCCGTCACGCTGGGGAATGTTGTTGGTAAAACACAGTACATTTTCATGGTAGCTGTCATTCCACCAGAGCGCGCACTCGACGGTGACACCATCTTTTTCAACGTGAATTGATATCGGATCCGGCAACATGGCCTGCTTGGCACGGTCGAGGTACTTAACGAAGGCCGAGATCCCGCCCTCGTAATGCAGATCTATGGATTTGGGTTCCACACCACGATTGTCTGCCACATTGATGAACACGCCGGAATTCAGAAATGCCAGTTCACGCAACCGGTGTTCAACCGTGTTGAAATCGAAGTCCGTCATGGTGAAGGTTTCAGTGCTTGGCAGAAATGTAATTTCAGTGCCTTTCCTGTCGCCCTGATCGCCAATCGCAGTCAGTGGCCCGTCGGCAACACCATGGGTGAATCTCATTTGCCAGTGCTTGCCATCCCGCCAGATATCCAGTTTCAAACTGGCTGACAGAGCATTGACTACCGACACGCCTACTCCATGCAGGCCGCCGGAGACCTTGTAGGAATTCTGGTCGAATTTGCCGCCCGCATGAAGCTGAGTCATGATGACTTCCGCTGCCGATATGCCTTCTTCGGTGTGAATGGCTGTGGGAATACCGCGACCGTTGTCTGATACAGAGCACGAGCCGTCCGCGTTGAGACGCACCTCGACGCGATCACAATAACCGGCCAGCGCCTCATCGATCGCATTGTCGACAACCTCGTAAATCATATGGTGCAGGCCGGAGCCGTCGTCGGTATCGCCGATGTACATGCCGGGACGCTTGCGCACCGCATCAAGTCCTTTCAGAACCTTGATACTGTCGGCACCGTAATCATCGGGCAGGTTGTCTTGTGTTGTATCGTTCATGCGGTTTCCTGTTCCGGCCCGGCACGCGATATCTGCCCGTCCGTGATCTCATAAATTTCAGTGCAGCTTGATGCTGCTTCAAACAATTGCCTGTCGGTTCCCGTCATCCAGACCTGGCTACCAAGCTCAAGTAACTCATCCATCAAAGCAGCACGGCGTACATCGTCGAGATGTGCTGCAACCTCATCCAGCAGCAACAGTGGCGCAACCCCGTCAAACGTTTCTCGAACCGCACGCGCCTGCGCCAGAACCAGCCCAATCAGCAATGCTTTCTGCTCGCCTGTCGAGCACAACCGGGCCTGCATCTGCCGTGGACCATGGCTGACCTGCAGGTCAGCGCGGTGTGGTCCGCGAAGAGTTCTGCCCGCTGCCCTGTCGAGGCCACGCGAATCAAGCAAAAGTGTACGATATTCGTCCTCAATTTGCACGGCTGGACGGTCAATTAGTTGTTGCTCCAATTCGCCGTCCAAAAACACTTCCGCCCAGGGAAACAAGCGTTCGGAATCACGGGTTCTGGTGTTGGTGATAAAGCTGCGCACAGCAGCAATTGCATCATTGCGGGCTGCGGCAACAGCCACTGCGGTTTGGGCAAGCTGGGCTTCAACGCTGTCCAGCCAGCGGGTTGCTGCATGGCCTTCACTGTTCAACCGGTTGCGCTCGCGCAACAGACGCTCGAGCGCATTTACGCGCGTACCATGCGAGGGATCAAAAGTTGCTGTCAACCGGTCCAGAAACCGGCGCCGGTCAGATGCAGGCCCGGCAAACAGCCGATCCATGGCAGGCGTCAACCACAAGGCACGTACGTGTTCTGCCAGTGCACCTGCACTGCGCTGAACCTGGCCGTCCACGCGCACCTCCCGTGAACTGCCGGATACCTGTTCGCCGTCGCCACTGTTGTCAGCCTGCCACCCGGTTCCAAGTTTGATTTCGCCGGAGGGGCCATCCAGCAACGCCGACACGGCCCAACCCTTGTCCTGACCGGTCTTGATGAGATCCTCGAACGAAGCCCCGCGTAGTCCGCGACCCGGAGTGAGCAGGGAAATGGCTTCGAGCAAATTGGTTTTCCCGGCTCCATTGGGTCCGCAAAGCGCAATCAATCCGGCAGACGGCTCAATGCGTACGCTGTCATAATTGCGAAACGACGACACTGTCAGGCTGGCAATGGTCAGGGATGACTTGAGCGGCAAATCGGCGTCTCCGGGCCTCAACATCATTGCAAATGCATCGCCGTACTGCAGATGCACGGCAAAGCAGCATAACGCATCTGGACCTGGTCTTTAAACACGCATCGGCATCAGTACATAAAGCACCCTGTCGTCGGCGGCATCGCGCAGGATCGTCGGCGAGCCTGAGTCTGACAACATGAATGTCGCGGTTTCACCTTTGAACTGACCCGCAATATCCAGCAGATAACGTGAGTTGAAACCGACATCGATCGGGTCCGAGGCATAACTGGCAGCAATCTCTTCTTCAGCCGAGCCAGAATCCGGGTTGTTCACTGTCAGTGTCAACCGGTCCGGTGCAATATTGAGCTTGACCGCTCGCCCCTTTTCGCTGGAAATCGTCGAGACACGATCAACAGCCTGTGCAAACAGCCGTGTGTCAACTTCCAGCGCCTTGTCATTGCCAGTGGGTATTACCCGCTCATAGTCGGGAAATGTTCCGTCAATCAATTTGGATGTCAGAACAAGGCCGTTAAGGTCAAACCGGATTTTCGATGCCGACAGGGAGACGGCAACATCGCCATCTTCATCCTCTATCAGCTTGGCAAGCTCCAGAACCGTCTTGCGCGGCACAATGACACCAGGCATGCCGTCAGAACCGTCGGGCGCAGGCAGCTCAACCCGCGCCAGGCGGTGACCGTCAGTGGCAACGGCGCGCATGGTGCCGGTGTCCAGGGTGTGCAGATAAATACCGTTCAGATAATACCGGGTCTCTTCGGTGGAAATGGCAAAGCGGGTCTTTTCGATCATCAGCTTGAGATCGGCTGACGGCATGGAAAACGAGTGCGTCACCTCACCGCTGGCCAGATCCGGAAAATCCTGTGGCGGAAGCGCCTGCAGGGAAAACCTGGACCGGCCGGAGATTATGGCAAGGCGCCCTTCGTCGGGGCCTTGCTCCAACTGCAACTGAGCACCGTCGGGAAGTTTGCGCACGATGTCATACAGCATATGGGCCGGCACGGTCGTGGAACCCGCCTGACCTACATCAGCGACGGTTTGTTCCACGATTTCAATGTCCAGATCAGTTGCATTGAGCTTCAGACCACCGTCTGCGGCCTGCAGCAGAACATTGGAAAGGATAGGAATTGTGTTGCGACGTTCCACTACCGACTGAACGTGGTTCAGCGACTTCAAAAACGTACTGCGTTCAATGGTTACCCGCATGACCTGAGCGTCCTCGAATACTGTCAAACAAGCTGCGCGATCCATACGATACGCGCAGCCTATCGAGACTTAAGCTGTTGCAGTGACGTGTGCAAGACAAAGTCCCGCTGCAATGGCCCGGGCAGCTACCGGAATGTGGAAAACCAGGCTGAAATGGTCATCTTCATCCCTGTTCGATCAGCCTCGACAACAATGTCACTTCGCGGGCGAGTTTTTCGTCTGCCTGCATCAGTTCTTCCACCTTGCGAACGGCGTGCAGAACCGTACTGTGATCGCGATTGCCGAACCGGCGTCCGATCTCGGGCAGCGAGCGAGAGGTCAGCTTTTTGGCAAGATACATACCTATCTGCCGCGGTCGAACCACCGCGCGGGCGCGGCGAGGACTGAGGAGGTCGGCACGCGTCACATTGAAATGCCGGCCGACAATGCGCAAAATGTCGTCGACGCGGACCCGAACAAGTTCGGAAGTGTGCGACAGATCACGCAAGGCAAAGGCGGCCAGATCCACCGTCATTGGCTGCCTGGTGAGATGCTGGCTGGCAATGACGCGGTTCAATGCTCCTTCCAGTTCACGTCCGGCACCGGTGATACGGTTGGCAACGAACTCCAGAACATCCTCGGCAACAATCAGACTTGGGTCCTTGCGCTGGGCTGCAGCTAGTTTTGACTGCAGGATTGAACGCCTCAAACCGATATCCGGCGCCTCAATGTCCACAACAAGACCACCGGCAAGACGCGAGCGCATGCGCTGATCAATACTTTCAAGCTGTGGCGGGGGCACATCTGCAGCAATTACCACCTGACGCTTGGCATCTACCAGGGAATTGAAAGTATGGCAGAACTCCTGCTGCATTGCCTTGCCCTGCAGGAACTGCAGATCATCAATCAACAACACGTCAATAGACTGGAAATAATCCTTGAATGATAACGTGTCCCGCACTTTCAACGCGGCCATGAAATGATACATGAACCGTTCTGCCGTGATGTAAAGGACGCTGCGATCGGGGTTCAGGTCGCGAATGCGCCATGCAATTGAATTGATGAGATGGGTTTTGCCCAATCCCGCTGCCGAGTGAATGAACAGCGGATTGAAGCTTACCGGTGCGCCCGGGCGGGCTTCGGCAACACGCATGGCAGCTGCATGTGCCAACGCATTTGACTGGCCCTGGACATAGGTTTCAAATGTCAGGTTGTGATCGAGTTGTGAGCCGCGATCATTGCCGCGCCTGGATCCGACGCGCAGCGTTTTTGCCACCGGTTCAGCGGCTTCATCAGACAGCCCGTCAAGACTCGCAACCGGTGCCACTGCCTGAGCGGCTGTCGGCAGCCCTCGGGTGCGCACCTGCAACTCCACCAGCGTCACGCCCTTGTATTCGGCTGAACAACAAGTGGTCAGCTGATCCACGTAGTGCGATTTGATCCAGCTGCGCAAAAACCTTGTCGGTACGGATACATTGAGCACGCCGTCCGTCAGGCTCTCCGGCTCCATGCGGGCGAACCAGCTGGTATAGAGATCTTCGCCAAGTTCGGCACGCAACCGGGCCGCGACACGCGTCCACACCCCACCCAGCGTTGTGCGATCAAGACCCGGATGTGCCTCGTCGTCTGTCTGGTCCGGATACCGGCCTCCGCCGCCGAGCGAATGATCTTCAACAGGTTTTCGTTCCTGACTTCGTGCCGCCACCACTTTATTCTCCTGCGTCCATAACGTTGTCCCACCAGACATCAACTCAAAACCCTGGTTTTGAGAAACAGGCAGCAGAAAGGGTTTGGGGACCATGCAAGATCACCACAACAGCCTGTTCTACAAGACGAATTCCGTCGCCAATGGCCGAACTCGTAAGAGCCGACCACCCCTGTTACTCAACCCACTAACAACCGAGATGATCCCGGACGGACCCGCCCCTGCCACAGGGTTATCCGTTTGCGCCAAAATTTTTACTTCTTATTGACTGCCACAAGAGATGCGGCCAGTGACCAGATATTACAATCTGCCCTGCAGGCCATGCAATAGCTGTGCACAAAAAGTACGGCAAGCCGGGCTTTTTCAAGGCACACAACCGCCATTGCGTAACCAGGCGCACCGCTCCAAACGGTTGACTCTGATAGGCAATTTTCAAGGTTTCCCGGTTTCGCCCCGCGTTTCAGAGAACGGTAAAAAAAAATTTACGAGCCGGCAATTTCCGGCAAAAAACTTGCAATTCACTGTTCGGAATAATTTGCACTTTGTAAGGTTTTGTTTTTAATAATGAAAAAGTGCCAACTGACGCATAGGAACAAAAGGGGAGCAAATCCACAGATCGGCAAAAATCGATCCGTGAATCAAAAAAGGAGGCCGCTACAGCAGACCTCCTTGAAGTAATTGACTAATCTATCGCTGTCATGTTGATGCGGTTATAGCCTTTACGCGCCTGGCCAGCCGCGAAACCTTCCGCGAAGCTGTATTTTTGTGCATGATGCCCTTCTGGGCACCGCGCATAATCTCGGGCTGTGCTGCCTGCAATGCTGCTGCTGCAGCACCCTGATCGCCGCTGGCGATGGCTTCTTCCACCTTGCGGAGGAAGGAACGAACCCGGGAGCGCCGGGTCATATTGATTTCAGTGCGCCGGGCGATGTGCCGGACGGCTTTCTTTGCCGAACGAGTATTGGCCATGTGTTGTCTTATCCTGAATATGCCACCAGTTTGACGGCATCTTGAACCAGTAAGCTGCCCGTTTCGATCACCGGCGTGCCATGCCCTAAGACTGCATGTGCGGGGGTTAAACACAACAACGGGTGTGCTGAGATGAGCGGTTTCTTATAGCAAGTCTGTTTCGGCGTCAACAAACACCTCCCTGCAGATTTCGAACCCGGGGTCAGGCCCCATCAATCCCGGGGCACAGTGCTATGAGTTGGAGAATTTCGGCTTACGCTTTTCCGCAAAAGCCGCCATGCCTTCCTTCTGATCACTGGTGGCAAACATGGAATGAAACACGCGGCGTTCGAAGCGGACACCTTCGGCAAGTGTTGTTTCATAGGCACGGTTTACTGATTCCTTTGTCATCATGGCAATCGGCAGGGATTTGGCCGCGATGACCGCAGCCGTCCTGATTGCTTCATCAACCAGATCAGCGGCCGGAACGATGCGGGAAACAAGTCCTGAACGTTCAGCCTCTTCGGCATCCATCATTCGACCGGTCAGGCACATTTCCATGGACTTGGACTTGCCGACAAACCTGGTGAGGCGCTGGCTGCCGCCGGCACCCGGCATCGCCCCCAGGTTGATCTCGGGCTGGCCAAATTTTGCCGTATCGGCGGCCAGGATGAAGTCGCACATCATTGCCATCTCGCATCCGCCACCCAGGGCATAGCCTGCCACAGCAGCGATAACCGGTTTGCGGCAACGGGACACTTTTTCCCACTTGCCGATAAAATCGCCAAGATATGCTTCCATATAGGACAGGGACTGCATCTCCTTTATGTCGGCTCCGGCCGCGAACGCCTTTTCTGACCCGGTAATTACTATCGCACCAATGCTGTTGTCAGCTTCAAACACACTCAGCGCCTCGTTGAGTTCATCAATCAAGGCGCTGTTGAGCGCGTTCAGCGCTTCCGGCCGGTTCAGTGTGATCAGGCCGACGGCATCACGGGTTTCGACAAGAATATTGTTAAACGTCATCAGGCAATCTCCCTGCGGGGGTCAACTACATATCGATGCAATAAACAGCAAACTGTTCAGCGCTGGCAAGTAGGGCAGTAGAAACTGGACCTGCCTGACTGGACCAACCGCCTGATCCTTGAGTTGCAGCCGATTGTCGGGCAGGCCTCGCCTTCTCGATCATAAACGTCAAAGCGCTGTTGGAAATCTCCGGAACTGCCATCGGTGCGGGCGTAATCGCGCAGTGTAGAACCGCCAGCCTCAATTGCTTCGCTCAGTATGCTGCGAACGCTATGCACCAACGCTTCTACCAGCGGAGACGGTCCCCGCTTTCGGACGATGGTTGCCGATGACCGTTTTGGTGACAACCGGGACCTGTATAACGCCTCGCACACATATATATTGCCAAGCCCGGCGACAATTCGCTGGTCAAGCAAAGCGGCCTTCAACGGTGTCCTGCGTCCGGCAAGCACATTGGCCAAAAATTCCGCGTGCAACTCATTGCCAAGCGGTTCGACGCCAAGATTGGCAAGAAACCGGTTGTCCTCAAGCCCGCCGGGTTCAATCAGATCAACAAATCCAAACCGTCGCGGGTCGGTGTAGACGACTCGGGTGAGATTATCGAGGTCAATCACAAGATGATCGTGCGGGCCGTCACCCGGGTATCTTGCCGGATCCTGGTAGTAGAACTCTCCCAGGTTGCGGGCTGCCCCTTTTGGCGGCCATACTGTAAACCTGCCGGTCATGCCCAGGTGTGCCAGCAAGGTATGCCCACTATCCAGCTCGATGAGGATGTACTTGGCACGGCGCCTGAGCGCCAGTATGCGCTTGCCGGAAACAGTATCCGCCAAACCAGCCGGAAACGGGAACCTGAGATCCGGCCGGTTCAGTCTGACCGCTGTCACCTGCCTGCCCAGAAGTGCCGGTTCCAGGCCACGCCGTACGGTTTCTACTTCGGGCAATTCGGGCATTTCTGTCTTTCCGGGTCGAAAATTGCAGTGCGGCATGTTCACCTTGTTGCAGCACAACAGATAGCCATGATTGGCAAGCTGGTCTATGGTCCTGATCAATATGAAAGATATTGAAAAAACCAAGGTTGCGGACGAAACATCGTTCGGATTCCGGACGGTGGCAGAGGCAGACCGGCAGGGCCTGGTAAATGACGTATTTGCAAGCGTCGCAGCCCGTTATGACCAGATGAACGATCTCATGTCCGGTGGTCTGCACAGGTTGTGGAAAGACGACTTTACTGCATTGCTGAACCCTCCCAAAACTGATCGAGAGTTCAAGGTACTTGATATTGCCGGCGGTACCGGTGACATAGCATTTCGCATTGCCCACGCAAGCGGCAGCGGAACCGAAATTACCGTTGCCGACATATCTCCTGAAATGGTTGCCGAAGGTGCCCGGCGCGCACCTGGAGAATTACATGGCGGCAAGTGCCGATTCTGTGTCGACAATGCCGAGAGCCTGGCGTTCGCCGACAATACATTTGACGCCTGCACAATTGCCTTCGGCATCCGCAATGTCACTCATATTGACCGGGCACTCGCGCAAGCCTACCGGATACTGAAACCCGGCGGACGTTTCCTGTGCCTTGAATTTTCCCACGTGGATGTGCCCGGCACGGAACAGGCATATGAAGCCTATTCAATGACGGTCATTCCGGCGGTGGGAAAGGTCGTGACCGGCGATGGTGATTCTTACAGGTACCTTGTTGAAAGTATCCGGAATTTCCCGCTTCCAGTAGTTTTCGAGCAGATGATTGTAGAGGCCGGGTTCACGCGCACCAGTCACCGGATGCTGACAGGCGGGATTGTTGCCATTCACTCCGGCTGGAAAATCTAGATCCGTCCCGGCATGCTCAAGCAACTACGACATATCCTAAAGCTCGCCCGTGCAGGACGTACCATCGCCCGGCACGGCGGCTTTGATCCGGCGCTGGAAGACGAAAACGTCCCGGCACTGGCAAAAACCGCCCTGAAACTGCTGGGCGCCGGCAAGTCCAGCCAGGAACAACGCTCCGGTATGGCTGAAGTTCTGAACGAACTCGGTCCCAGTTACATAAAGCTCGGCCAGTTCCTGGCGACCCGGCCTGACATCATCGGAACTGAGCGGGCCGATGCGCTGCGGCAACTGCAAGACCGCATGAAACCGTTCGACCTGAACAAGGCGCGTGAGGCCATCCATGCAGGCCTGGGCAAGCCGGCGGGGGAAATATTCCAGCCACTGTCCGACCCGGTGGCGGCCGCCTCAATCGCACAAGTGCACAAAGCCCAGGTCAAAGATGACGCCGGAAACAAGCGCGATGTCGCGGTCAAGGTTCTCAGACCCGGTGTCGAGGCCAGGTTTCGCGATGACCTGCAAACCTTCTTTACCGCGGCAAGGCTGGCAGAGCGGTTTTCCGCCGAAGCCCGAAGGTTGCACATTGTCAGGGCCGTCGAGACGCTGGAACGCTCGGTTGAACTTGAAATGGATTTGCGACTGGAAGCAGCCGCCATTTCAGAAATGGCCGAAAACACTCGCGATGACCCGGGATTCCGCGTGCCGGAAGTCTTCTGGCAGCAGACCTCCCGCCGTATACTGACCACCGAGTGGATTGATGGGATTGCGCTGACAGATACAACTGCGCTGGCCGCATCCGGCCTTGACCTGGCCCGGCTGGGCGACACTGTCATCCAGTCATTTCTGCGTCACGCCATGCGCGACGGGTTTTTCCATGCCGACATGCATCAGGGCAATTTGTTCGTGGATGCTCACAACAACCTCGTCGCGGTTGACTTCGGCATCATGGGACGGCTGAGCATGAAGGACAGGCGGTTTCTGGCTGAAATATTGTGGGGTTTCATAAGGCGCGATTACAAGCGCATAGCGGATGTTCATTTTGAAGCCGGCTATGTGCCGGCCGGACAGGATGTGAATCTGTTCGCACAGGCATTGCGGGCAATCGGCGAACCGATCCTGGGCCGCAATTCAAATGACATTTCCATGGCCCGGCTGCTGACACAGTTGTTCGAGGTCACCGGCCAGTTCAACATGGAAACCCAGCCACAGCTGATCCTGCTGCAGAAAACCATGGTCGTAGTGGAAGGCGTTGCGCGCAGCTTCAACCCAAGATTGAACATGTGGTTGACGGCAGAGCCCGTCGTTGCCGAATGGATGGAGCAGAAGCTTGGAGCTCAGGGCAGGCTGGAAGACGCTGCCGAGGGAGCCGCGACGATAGGCCGGCTGGCAGCATCATTTCCAGAACTGCTGAGTGAACTGGGGCAGGCAACAGCAATGGTATCTTCCATGGCACAGTCCGGCGGCATCCGGCTTGATGACAGCACAGCAGAAGCTATTGCGGCGGCACAGGCGCGGCATTCCGCCTCAAATCGCGGTGCATTATGGGTTGGCGCCATTGCACTGGTGGTGCTCGCCGCGACGCTGGTCCTGTAGTAAGGTTGAGATCATGGCTGACCAGAAACGCATTCTCCTGATAATTGGCGGCGGCATTGCTGCCTACAAAACGCTTGAGCTGATCCGGCTTTGCAAGAAGACCGGTATTGCGGTCACACCCATTCTGACCAGGGCGGGAGAACAGTTTGTAACCCCGCTTTCGGTTAGCGGCCTGGCAGGTGAAAAAGCCTATACACATTTGTTCGACCTGACCGATGAAGCAGAAATGGGACACATCCAGTTATCCCGCATTGCCGATCTTGTAGTAGTTGCTCCGGCAACCGCTGACCTGATGGCAAAAATGGCGGCTGGTCAGGCTGACGATCTGGCTACCACCGCTCTTCTGGCGACGGACAAACCGGTATTGCTTGCACCGGCCATGAATGTGCGCATGTGGCAGCATCCTGCGACCCAGCGCAATCTGGCAACTCTCAGGGGCGACGGCGTGCTGGTAAGCGGTCCCGACGATGGTGATATGGCATGTGGCGAGTACGGTCCGGGCAGGATGAGCGAAGCGGCTGATATTTTTGCAGCCGTCGAAAAATTCTATGGTGAGAAAAGCCGTTCCGCTGTGCTCCCTGCCAACGTCGGCCAAACCGGACCTTTGGCCGGACGCAAGGTACTGATCACCGCTGGTCCCACCCACGAACCGATCGATCCGGTGCGCTACATAGCCAACAAATCATCCGGAAGACAGGGATATGCACTGGCCGAAGCCGCAATCGCGCTGGGCGCGGAAGTTGCACTGGTTTCAGGCCCCGTCGAACTGCCAATTCCTCAGGGCGTCGAGTTGATCAACGTTGCAACAGCGCGCGAGATGCTGAAAGCCGTGCAGGGCGAGTTGCCGTGTGACATGGCCATTTTCTGTGCGGCGGTGGCAGACTGGCGGACAGAAGACAACGCACTGCAAAAAATGAAGAAGGATGGCAGCGGCAAACCACCCACTTTGAAGCTGGCAGAAAACCCCGACATACTGAAATCGGTCGGCCACCTGAAAAACCACCGGCCCGCGCTGGTGGTTGGCTTTGCAGCGGAAACCGAGAATGTTGTTGAGAATGCGCGCAGGAAACTCAAGGCCAAGAATGCCGATATCATTGTCGCCAATGACGTAAGCGACGAGGCCGGCGTGATGGGAGGCCGCGACAATACCGTGCACCTGGTCGGTCCGGACAATGTCGAAGACTGGGAAAAAATGTCCAAACAGGATGTAGCGGTGCGCCTGATGGAGCGCTTTTCAGTCATGCTCGCGAAAAATCAATGAGTGCCGCACCAATAATAAGACTGCGCTGGTTACCACATGGTACCGGACTGCAGCCGCCTGCCTATGCGACCACACAGGCCGCCGGCATGGACATACGCGCAGCTGTCCCTGCCGACAAACCGGTTGTCCTTGAAGCAGGATCACGCAGCCTGATTGAAACCGGCATTGTGCTGGCGTTGCCGCCTGGATTTGAAGCACAAATAAGGCCTCGCTCCGGTCTCGCGATCCGGCACGGCATCACTTGTCTTAACACACCCGGTACCATTGACGCCGACTATCGCGGCGAGATCAAGGTGATCCTGATCAATCTTGGCGATGAGGCCTTCACCATCAATCGCGGTGATCGGATTGCGCAGATGGTGATCGCGCCGGTCGTGCAGGCAGACATGATGCAGGTTGATGGTCTGGATGAAACTGACAGGGGCGCGGGCGGCTTCGGTTCAACAGGAAAAAACTGATCATGGCATTGAGCGATGATGAGATCGAAAGATATGCCCGGCACATTGTGCTGCGCGAACTGGGCGGGCCAGGACAGCAGCAACTGAAGGCGGCAAAAGTGCTGGTGGTCGGTGCCGGTGGACTGGGCGCCCCCTTGCTGCTGTATCTGGCCGCAGCCGGTGTCGGGACCATCGGCGTGGTGGATCACGATTGTGTAAACCTTTCCAATCTGCACCGGCAGATCATTCATTCCACCAGGGGTGCAATGGAAAAAACCGCCAAGACGGAAAGTGCCTCGGCACGCATACATGAGCTCAACCCGGAAGTGGCTGTTGTCACTCATCAGACGCGAATGGATGCCTCCAATGCGATGGAGATCATGTCGGGATATGACATCGTTGCCGACGGTTGCGACAATTTCGTCACACGATTTCTGGTGTCCGACGCCTGTTACCTTTCTGGCAAGATCCTGGTTTCTGCTGCTGTCGGCCAGTTTGACGGACAGCTTTCAACTTTCAAGCCACACCTCAAACAGCCAGACGGCACTCCCTATCCAAGCTATCGTTGCCTGCATTCAGACATCCCGCCTGACGGCATGATTGCGTCTTGCGAGGAAGCCGGTATTCTGGGTGCGCTAACCGGCGTCATCGGCTCCATGCAGGCGATGGAGGTGATAAAGGAGATTGCTGAAATAGGCGATAGTCTTGCAGGGCGCATGGTGATGTACGATGCGCTGTCGGCGCGCTTCCTGGTCACGAAACTGGCCTGGAACCCCGACAATCCGCTCAATGGCACTTCGCCAACCATTACCGACCTGTCAGCATATACATAACGCAATTCCGACAAGCAGGATACGCCTTGCAGCGCTGTGTCTGAAATTACTCTGATCCGGCGACCAGATCCTCAGGGCGTGGTGTGGAAATGATATTGTAACCGGAATCCACAAAATGCACCTCTCCGGTTACGCCTCCGGACAAGGGTGACAGCAGGTATAACCCCGCACCACCGACTTCATCCAGACTGACCGGCCGCCGCAAAGGCGAATGCTGACGCTGGAACGAGAACATGGCCCTGGCATCGGCAATGCCGGCACCAGCAAGAGTACGCATCGGGCCCGCGGAAATAGCGTTTACCCGAATACCCCTCGGGCCATAATCCGATGCCAGATAACGTACCGATGCCTCCAGGGCAGCCTTGGCCACTCCCATGACATTGTAGTTCGGCATCACACGCGTGGCACCGCCATAGGTCAGTGTGACCATCGCACTGCCTTCCTGCATCATGGCCGCCGCACGCCGGGCAACTTCGGTGAACGAAAAACACGAGACGATCATCGTGCGGGAGAAATTCTCCCGGGTGGTATCGGCATAAAGCCCGCTGAGTTCGTTCCTGTCCGAATAGGCGATGGCGTGAACCACAAAATCCAGGGAGCCCCACTCCTCCTTCAATTTGTCAAAAACCGCATCAACCGTTGCAATGTCTTCGACATCACATGGCATAACCAGCGATGAACCTGCTTTTTCAGCAAGTGGCGCAACTCGTTTGCCGAACGCGTCACCTTGATAGGTAAAAGCCAGTTCTGCACCATGCTCGCGCAATGACCTGGCTATACCCCATGCAATTGAGTGATCGTTTGCCACTCCCATGACAAGGCCGCGGCGACTTTTCATCAGATCACTTTTAACTTCAATCATTCTGTTTCCTGAAATCATCCCTGATGCGGTACCAGAGACCACAGTGTAACCGGACTGGCAGCGGGTCATAAAAAACGTGGTATTCCCCAGATCAGGATGACCTTTGGCTGAATCAACCGGAAGTCATTAGCCTGATCGCATTCAAAGTGAAAGAGCAAGTTTATGGATTCACGTGAGCCCCGGTTGCCCTAGCCGTTATAACGCTGGAAAACCAGTGTACCGTTGGTCCCACCGAAACCGAAACTGTTGGACAGGACAACATCTATACTCACGTCATCCTGCCTGTTTCGAACCACCGGAATGTCGGCAAATTCCGGGTCCAACTCCTCGATATTGGCGCTTTCGCATATGTAACCGTTCTGCATCATCAAGATCGAATAAATTGCTTCCTGCACGCCGGCCGCGCCCAGCGAATGACCTGTCAGGGATTTTGTGGCCGAGATCGGTGGAATATCATTGCCGAACACCTCGCGTATGGCCTCGATCTCCCGCAAGTCGCCGATCGGTGTTGATGTGGCGTGGGGATTGATATAGTCGACCTTCTCGTTAACGGTGGACATGGCCAGGCGCATGCAGCGCGCCGCTCCTTCGCCGGAGGGTTGCACCATGTCATATCCATCTGATGTCGCACCATAGCCCACCAGTTCACAGTAAATTTTGGCCCCACGCGCCTTTGCATGTTCGAGCTCTTCCAGAACAACCGTTCCGCCACCGCCTGCAATGATGAATCCGTCACGGTCCTTGTCGTAGGCCCTTGATGCTTTCGAAGGCGTGTCGTTGAAGTCGGAGGACATGGCACCCATGGCGTCGAACAGCACAGACAAGGTCCAGTCAAGCTCCTCGCCGCCACCGGCGAACATCACGTCCTGTTTGCCCCACTGGATGAGTTCTGCCGCATTGCCAATGCAATGCGTTGATGTGGCGCAGGCAGACGAAATCGAGTAATTGACTCCCTTGATGCCAAATGGAACAGCCAGTGTCGCCGAATTGGTCGACGACATGGCTGCCGGCACGGCGAATGGACCAACCCTTTTCGGTCCCTTTTCGCGCGTGGTGTCTGCCGAGGCAACGATAGTGCGGGTAGACGGCCCGCCTGATCCCATGATCACGCCGGTGCGCTCGTTCCTGACATCGCCTTCGTCAAGTCCTGCATCGGTAATCGCCTGCTGCATGGCAATCCAGTTCCAGGCAGCGCCGTCCCCCATGAAGCGGCGAACCCGTCGGTCAATGGATGCAGCAAGATCGATTGTCGGTGCACCGTGCACCTGGCATCGAAAGCCCAGCCGGACATAATCTTCGGCTCTAACAATTCCCGGCTTTGCTTCACGCAGGGAGGCATTAACCTCCTGCACATTGCTGCCAATGCTGGATACTATACCGATACCGGTGACTACCACACGTCTCATGCTGCCCTATTCGCCTTTCTCCGTCCGCCCTGCCACGCTGGACCAGGTCACCAACTCATGAACTGGATCATCATGGTACGAATTATTTTGCCGCGGCACGGCGCCTGAACGGGTCACCAACCTGCCCGACGAGTTTATCCTTGCATGTTCTTGCGGTTTCAACGCCATCCTGACCCCGTTTATGAGCCCATCTCCTGAGCCGGCTTTGCATCCACAAAAGTCCCGACACGCAGTTCGGTAGTGGTGTAGATAATCTCTCCATCGGCCTTCAATACGCCATTGGCAATGGCCATGTTCAACTTGCGCAGAATGAGCCGCTGGACATCCACCACGTACTCGACTTTCCTAACCTCAGGGGTAACCATCGCCGTAAATTTGACTTCGCCAACACCCAGGGCCCGGCCACGGCCCGGGGCACCCATCCAGCCCAGAAAAAACCCCGTCAACTGCCAAAGTGCATCGAGCCCCAGGCATCCCGGCATCACGGGATCACCCTGAAAGTGGCATGGGAAGAACCAAAGGTCAGGTTTAACATCAAGCTCAGCCACAATCTGGCCCTTACCGGCTGATCCACCATCTTCAGTAATCGAAGTAACACGATCAAACATCAACATTGGCGGCAGTGGCAATTGCGCATTACCGGGTCCAAACAGTTCGCCCCTGCCACAGGCCAGCAATTCCTCGTAGCCAAAATGATCTTTGCGTTCGCTCATTTGCCCTCAAACCCTGAATTGATCGTGCAGGCAGTCAACCAGCACTGCCCCTGATGCTGTTGTTTTCGTAACATACCGATACATTCTGTGAAAGCATTAGATCAGGATGATCTGTTGCTTGAATCAACCAGAAGTCATCACCTGATGGCTTCCGAAGTGATGGAGCGGCTTTACGGGTTCAAGTGAACCCATGTTGCTCGATCCAACCTCCTGCCTTACCGGCGACCGGACATCACCGGGTTGTCTTCGCACGATTGCATGCAGGCACCGTTAGGTTTATACAGTCGTCTGAAAGTGTTTTTCATGGTCGTTGGCCATACCCCCGAGCAAAGTGTTGTCATGACGAGTACTCCAAACATCGAACTAAAACTGCGTGAAGCCGGAATGCGGCCAACGCGTCAGCGTATGTCACTTGGCACCCTGCTGTTTGGCAGCGGAGACCGGCATATTACGGCCGAGCAGTTGCATGTTGAAACCGTCCGGGCCGGTATCGCGGTGTCACTCGCCACGATTTACAATACGCTCAACCAGTTTACAGAGGCCGGTTTGTTGCGTGAGGTGGCTGTTGAGGGGCACAAATCCTATTTTGATACAAACACCTCGAATCACTGCCATTATTACCTGGAAGATGAAGGCCGCCTGATAGACATAGATGGCGAACAGCTGACAGTAAACGGTTTGCCTATGCCACCTGACGGTATGAGAATTGGCCGGATCGATATTATTGTGCGCCTTGAAAAGAACGATTGATACCGGATCCCAGAAACAGCGATCCATGTCATGGGATCATGGCGGTTCACTCGGGCAGGCGCGGTGTGCAGCGCGATACTGGTCGCATCGGGCAAGCAATGCAACGCACCCGTGGGCTGCAATGACCCACCCGAAGGGCCGGGCTTTTTCCCGATTACTTTTCGTAAACCTCTCCCGGATAAACACCGAAAAGCGTTTCCTGCGAAACGTAGCCTTCATAACCACTGAATGCTGCCAGGCACCATTTGCCGTCACAGGATTCCAGTTCGCCCAGCGCGCCGGAGCCAATTCGTGCGACAAGCTCGCCTGACGCAGAGGCTGTGGCACGAAGTTGCATGGTCTTGTTGCTGGACCACGGTGCGGCAATTACAGTGCGCTTACCTGCCAGCAATGAATGATAAACCCAACCCTCGGCGCCTTCACTATCGCGAATGCGGCGCCAATGATCAAACTCGGCAATAATTTCCACTGGCAGGCTTTTCTGAGTGAACACCCATGCAACCCCGTGTTCATTCGATGGTCCCCTGCGTACATTGACGCGTTCGGACTTCAGGCTGACAAACCTAGGCAACGGCAACCCTGTCTGGGTATTTACAGGACTGGCAGCAGGTTCTTTGTCCTGCGCAGCATTTGCCGTACTCAGCGTTGCCGGATTCTGGCTCTCGGTAAAGGCGTATACGATGCCGCCTGCCACGGCAAATGCCAGTGCAGCAAACAAAATCCTTCCTATGCTCAATCGTCCCAACGACCTTACCCAAACCAGGCACAATGCCTGCTGATGATCATTAATATGCTCTTCAAACCCGATTGCTTCAACCAGCACAGTTTACATGGGCGCTCACGCAACATAAACAGGAATAGACAAATGATTTGCAAGGGCTGGCAAACCGGCCAGTAAAGCCCTGTTATACGATTTCGCCAGGAGTTGCCCCAGATGCCAACGCGCAAACCAACCGTTATTGTTACCCGCAGGCTGCCGGATGTTGTTGAAACACGCATGCGAGAACTGTTTTCAACAACACTGAACGAAACCGATCAGCCGATGAGCCAAAGTGATTTGATCGAGGCGGTCAAAACGGCTGAAGTCCTGGTGCCCACTGTAACTGACAGGATCGACAAAGCGGTTATCATGCAGGCAGGAGACCAGCTGAAACTGATTGCGAATTTCGGCACAGGCGTCGATAACATCGATGTCGAGACAGCTACAAATCGCGGTATCACCGTGACCAACACGCCAGGCGTTCTGACGGAAGATACTGCAGACATGACACTCGCATTGATCCTTGCCGTGTCACGGCGGGTGATTGAGGGTGCAGGCGCAATTGGCAATGAAGAGGTCTGGCAAGGCTGGTCACCAACCTGGATGCTCGGCCGGCGCATTTACGGCAAGCGGCTTGGCATAATCGGCATGGGACGCATTGGTCAGGCGGTGGCACGGCGCGCAAAGGCATTCGGATTGCAGATCCATTATCACAATCGCAAGCCGGTTCACGCTTCAATTGAGGAAGAACTCGAAGCAACCTACTGGGAAAGCCTCGATCAGATGCTGGCGCGCATGGACATCATCTCGGTGAACTGCCCGCACACCCCGGGCACCTACCACCTCCTGTCGGCACGCCGCATGCAACTGCTCAAGCCAACTGCCATCATCGTCAATACCGCGCGTGGCGAGGTAATTGATGAAAACGCCATGGCCCGGATGCTGGAGAAAGATGAACTTGCCGGTGTTGGCCTTGACGTGTTTGAGCACGAACCGGCCGTGAACCCGCGCCTGCTGAAAAACCCCAAAGCGGTCTTGATGCCGCACATGGGATCGGCCACCATTGAAGGTCGCGTTGACATGGGTGAAAAGGTCATCATCAACATCAAGACGTTTGTTGACGGCCACAAACCGCCCGACCGGGTCGTGCCGGCCATGCTATGACAAAAAAGAGCGCCGTTGCAGCGGCGCTCTTTCAGTTCATGAAAACATTGCAAGGAGGATCAATCTTCCTTGACCTGCGAAATATCCTCGCCGGTTTCCTGATCGACCTGCTTCATGGACAGGCGAACCTTACCACGCTGGTCGAAGCCAAGCAGCTTGACCTTGACTGTCTGGCCTTCGCTGACAATGTCAGAAACTTTCTCAACACGCTTGGGTGCCAGTTCCGAAATATGAACTAGGCCGTCCTTGGCGCCGAAGAAGTTCACAAATGCGCCAAAATCGACAACCTTCACGACTTTGCCATCATAGATGACACCTACTTCAGGTTCGGCAACGATGGAGTGAATCCAGTCCCTGGCCGCCTTGATTGACGCGCCGTCAGACGATGCAATATTGATCACGCCATCATCGTTGATGTTGACCTTTGCCCCGGTCTTTTCGACGATCTCGCGTATCACCTTGCCGCCAGTACCGATAACTTCACGAATCTTGTCGGCCGGGATGGTCATTACCTCGATGCGAGGCGCATGTTCGCCAAGTTCTTCACGCCCCTGGGTGATAGCTTCAGACATCTTGCCCAGAATATGCATGCGGCCGTCCCTGGCCTGATACAGGGCTGTCGACATGATCTCCTGAGTTATGCCGGTGATCTTGATGTCCATCTGAAGCGACGTAACGCCTTCTTCAGTACCTGCTACCTTGAAGTCCATGTCGCCGAGGTGATCTTCATCACCAAGGATATCCGACAAAACCGCGAACTTTTTACCTTCCAGTATGAGGCCCATTGCAATACCGGCAATCGGGCGCTTGAGCGGGATGCCTGCATCCATCATGGCAAGCGATGCCCCGCAGACACTGGCCATGGAAGATGAACCGTTGGACTCGGTGATTTCCGACACAACGCGAATTGTGTACGGGAATTCTTCCTTTTTCGGCAGCATCGGATGCACGGCTCGCCAGGCCAGTTTGCCGTGCCCGATTTCGCGGCGGCCAGTGAAACCAGTACGGCCGGTTTCACCAACGGAGTATGGCGGGAAATTGTAGTGCAGCAGAAAGTTTTCCTTGTAGGTGCCTTCCAGGGCGTCGATGAACTGCTCGTCATCACCTGTGCCGAGCGTGGTTACGACCAGAGCCTGGGTTTCACCACGGGTAAACAGCGCGGAACCATGAGTGCGGGGCAGAACGCCGACTTCACACTTGATCTGACGGACATCAGCCAGACTGCGGCCATCAATACGCGACCCGGATTCAATGATCTGGCCGCGAACGATATCGGCCTCCATCGACTTGAACACTTCGCCAACGCTGTTGGGCGCCGGTGCGTTGTCATCTTCAGGATCACATAGTTCGTCCACAACCTTTGCCCTAGCGGCAGAAATTGCTTCGTGGCGCTCTTCCTTGCCGACGATTGAATAGGCAGCCTGCAGGTCTTTTTCCGCCAGTTTCTTCGCGGCGGCAAGCAGTTCAGACTTGTCTTCGAGCACATGCTCGCGAGGCTCACGCGCCGCGCGCTCTGCCAACCGGATGATCGCTTCGATAACCGGCTGGAAGTCCTCATGACCCTTCATTACGGCGCCGAGCATAACTTCCTCGGACAATTCCTGAGCTTCGGATTCAACCATCAAAACGGCGTCGGTAGTGCCTGCAACCACCAGGTCAAGAACTGAGTCCGGCATTTGATCAAGTGTCGGGTTCACGACATATTCACCGTCAATGTAACCAACGCGTGCGGCACCAATCGGCCCAAGGAACGGGGCGCCGGACAGGCACAGTGCAGCAGACGCGCCAACCATCGCCACAATATCCGGGTCATTTTCCAGATCGTGACTGAGCACGGTCAGGATAACCTGGGTTTCGCACTTGAAGCCTTTGGCAAACAGCGGGCGAATTGGCCGGTCGATCAGACGGGAAACCAGAGTCTCCTTTTCAGATGGCCTGGCTTCGCGCTTAAAAAAGCCACCTGGGATCTTGCCGGCAGCATAGGTTTTTTCCTGGTAATTCACGGTCAGTGGAAAAAAATCCAGCCCAGGTTTGGGCGTACGGTCAGCAACAACGGTTGCGAGCACTGTGGTTTCGCCATAAGTCACCAGGACGGCGCCGTCGGCCTGGCGCGCAACACGGCCGGTTTCCAGCCTCAGTGTGCGTCCGGCCCACTCAATTTCTTCGACATGAATGTCAAACATAAAAATATTTCCTTACATGTGTAGCAGAGCTGAATTCGGAGTGGAAAACTGTTCCCGCTTCTCCTGGCTCTGCTCCGGCCCTGGCCGCCATCAGTTGTTCAAACTGCGGCTTTCCCCGGTCGAGCCATCAGCACCCGGCCCCATTGCCGTACGTGCCAAAAAGGGGAAACAGGCGGCTTCCCCTGTTTGGGAAACCCCCCGCCTGTCGTTGTTGAAACTACCGCCGGATACCGAGCCGTTGGATAATGACCTTGTAGCGAGGTTCATCACGCACTTTGACATAGTCAAGCAGTTTGCGGCGCTGGCTGACCAGCTTGAGCAGCCCGCGGCGTGAATGGTTGTCTTTCTTGTGGGTCTGAAAATGATCCGTCAGGTTCCTGATCCGCTCAGTCAGAATTGCAACCTGCACTTCGGGGGAACCGGTGTCGCCTTCAACGGTGGCGTATTCCTTCACAAGCTCCAGCTTGCGCTCAGGCGTAATCGACATCGGGAAATCCTTTCGAAAAGAGGAACGGGACGCCTGAAGCCGGGATGTCGTCCAGCGAAGGCCATGAAAAAACACCGGGGTTAGCCGGTGCTGGGGCAGCATATAGCGGAAACGAGACCGCAATACCAGACTAAAAGGCAACGTGACCTGCAGTCGGGCAAACCGTCGTGATATTGCCTGACAGATAACATGGATTTTCGTTTCAAGCGGTGGTTAACGCCGGTCATCGAGTTGAAACACTCTTGAAGGTTGTATGATCCTGTCCCTGAACCGGGCTATGGCCAGCGGCGTTCCGGCACGGGTCAGCAGCACTTCATCAGTTCCGGAAAACTGCTCAAAGGCCGATCCTGCAACCGGATTTCCGCAAGATATCCTGCTGGCCGCGGCTTCATCCAGCTCGATCACCGGCAGGTGGCCCAGCACCGTCTCCAGCGGGTGCAGCAGACCGGCAAGTTCATCTGCATCCGCATCATCAAACACCCCTGCGGCGACACACTGGTCAATTGACACGCCACCAGTGGCTACGCGGCGAAGGGCAGTGACATGACCTTGCGTACCGAGCGCCAGGGCCAGATCGCGGGCAAGAGAGCGAACATAGGTCCCCTTGCCACAGGACACCTCAAAACCGGCATGGTCTTCATCCGGGCAGCCTGTCAGTTTTAAACTTTCGATCTGAATCGGCCGCTTTGCCAGTTCAACCTGCTCGCCGGCCCGGGCAAGATCGTATGCGCGCTGGCCATCTATCCTTATGGCAGAATAGGCAGGCGGTGCCTGCTCTATCAGACCGGTGAAATCCGGAAGGACGTTGACAATATCCTGCTGTGCCGGCCGCCTGGGGCTGGTAGCGTTTACCTCGCCTTCTGCATCACATGTCACGGTTGCCTCACCCCATCGAACCGTGAAAGTATATGTCTTCACTGCTTGCGTCATGTAAGGAACCGTCTTGGTGGCCTCACCAAGCGCGATCGCCAGCAATCCGGTTGCAAGAGGGTCAAGGGTCCCGGCATGACCCGCCTTTTGCGCATTGAAAGCCTGGCGTACCATCGATACCGCCCGGGTCGATCCCATGCCAGGCGGTTTGTCAAGAAACACCCAGCCGTGAACACGGTTTCGGTTTTTGCGGCGAGCCAACAGATTCTACGCTTTCAATCTTTGCTGTCAGATTCGAGATCACGCCTGACCTTCGGATCGGCAAGCAGAGCGTCGATGCCGGATGCATAATCCAGCGTGGTATCAACGCGAAACTTGATCTCCGGCATGAATCTCATCTGCAGCTTCGGCGTCAATTCACCGCGAATGAACTTGCGGTGGCGCATTAGTGCCTCGACCAGTGCGTCACCGTCACCTGACGGCTGGAACGGCCTAACGTAGGCGGTGGCGGTTCTGAGGTCCGGTGTGGTTGCCACTTCCAGGACCGTCACCCCCATCTTTTCGATTACCGGATCCATGACATCGCCGCGCATGAACAGTGCCGACAGTTCATGGCGGATCAGTTCTCCTACCCGCAACTGGCGTTGTGACGGGCCTCTGGGGGCTCTTGATCTTGGTTTCATCGCAATGTCACTCCATCAGACAGACTGGTCCGCGCGAACCGCTGAAAGTTCACACAGTCCAAGGCCCAGCCGATGCCTTACAGCGAGCGCTTTATACTTTCCACGGTAAAGCACTCGATCACATCGCCTGCGCGCATGTCCTGGTAGTTCTCGAATGCCATACCGCATTCCTGGCCGACCTGAACTTCCCTGACTTCGTCCTTGAAGCGCTTGAGCGTTGACAATGTGCCTTCGTGAACAACGACATTGTCGCGCACCAGGCGCACCTTGGCTCCGCGCTGGACATTGCCTTCAACAACACGGCAGCCGGCGACCTTGCCGACCTTGCTGATGTTGAACACTTCCAGAATCTCGGCATTGCCAAGGAATGTTTCGCGCAAGTCGGGTGACAGCAGGCCGGACATGGCGGCTTTCACATCATCAACCAGATCATAGATGATGTTGTAATAGCGTATTTCTATGCCGCTTGCTTCGGCTGCATCGCGCGCCTGCTTGTTGGCCCGGACATTGAAGCCGATAACGATGGCGTTTGACGCCTGTGCCAGCTGCACATCCGATTCCGAGATACCGCCAACAGCATAGTGTACCACTCGAGCTGCCACTTCGTCGGTGCCGAGCTTGTCCAGCGCCTGCACGATAGCTTCGGCTGAGCCCTGAACATCTGCCTTGATGAGAATTGGGAACTCCTGCTTGCCGGTTTCCTTGAGCTGGCTCATCATCTGCTCCAGGGATGACCTGGCGCTTGGAGCTCCGCGGGTATCGCGCAACTTGCGTTCACGATAAACGGTAATTTCACGTGCCCTGGCTTCATTCTCAACAACGACAATATGGTCGCCGGCTTCCGGCGCAGAGTTCATGCCCAACACTTCCACCGGCACCGAAGGACCGGCCTCGGCGATGTTGGCCCCCTTGTCGTTGATCAGGGCGCGAACCTTGCCCCAGGCGACACCCGCCACAACAATGTCACCAACCCGTAATGTGCCGCGGCGTACCAGAACTGTGGCGACCGGGCCGCGACCCCTGTCAAGCTGCGCTTCAACAACAATACCGTCGGCCGCGCGATCAGGATTGGCCTGAAGGTTGAGCAGTTCAGCCTGCAGCAGGATCGTCTCGAGCAGTTTGTCAAGATTAGTGCCCTTGAGGGCGGAAATTTCCACATCGAGCACTTCACCGCTCATGCTTTCAACGATCACTTCATGGTTCAACAGATCTGTGCGAACCCGGTTTGGGTCCGCGTCCGGCTTATCCATCTTGTTGATGGCAACGATTAATGGAACACCAGCTTCACGGGCGTGGTTGATTGCCTCGATTGTCTGAGGCATGACACCGTCATCGGCTGCCACGACCAGCACCACAATATCGGTCGCCTTGGCACCGCGCGCGCGCATTGCTGTAAATGCCGCATGACCCGGCGTATCAATGAATGTCGCCAGGCCATTGGCCGTTTCAACCTGATACGCCCCGATATGCTGGGTGATTCCGCCGGCCTCACCGGATACAACAGAAGCATCGCGCAAAGCGTCCAGCAGCGAAGTCTTGCCGTGATCAACATGGCCCATGACAGTCACAATCGGTGCACGTGGCTTCATGCTGTCGGCCGGATCATCATCTCCTGCCAGACCTTCTTCAACATCAGACTCAGATACCCGTTTGACCGTATGGCCAAAGTCTTCTGCGACCAGTTGAGCCGTATCGGTATCAATAATATCATTGATAGTGTGCATTTCGCCCTGTTTCATCAGGAACTTGATCACGTCAACCGCACGTTCACTCATACGATTGGCCAGTTCCTGTATGGTTATCACTTCGGGAATCGTCACCTCACGAGCAACTTTTTCCTTGGGTACAGAACCACCCATGGCCTGCTTTTTCTGACGTTCCTGACGGCGACGGAACGCGGCCAGTGAACGGGCGCGCCCACCGTCGTCGTTCAGCGCGTTGGAAATTGTCAGCTTGCCACGGCGGCGTTCGGCGTCATTGCGTGGTTTGGGCGGCGCAGCTGGTTTGTCAACACCACCGGCGGGGCGGCGGGATTTCGAACGGCCTGCTTCAGGTTCGGTGTCAACTTCAGCCGCCGCCTTACTGGCCTTAAGTTCTGCGGCAGCCTGCTTGGCTTCCGCGTCTGCTGCACGTTTTGCAGCGCGGCGAGCTTCTTCAGCTTCAGTCTCCCGGCGTTCAACCGCCTCACGTGCTTCGCGTTCGACGCGTTCAACCGATTCGGCTTCAGCGCGCTTCCTGTCCTCGATGTCCCGCTGGCGGGCTTCCACCAGGGCACGTTCGCGGGCTTCAGCCTCTTCGGCGGTCAATGTGCGCAATACCTTTGGCGCACCAACGGTTTTGATATCCGGCCGCTTTGGCGTTGCCGGTGCAGCAGGTGCCGGCTGTGCAGCTGCTCCAGCAGCCGGTGGCGGCGCTTTCGTTGCGGGCGCCGGTGCAGCAGTCCGGGGTGGTGAAGCAACCGGTTGCGGTTTTGGTCTGGCCGCAGGTGATTCCGCGACAGCAGGAGCGGCAGGCTTTACCCCTGGCCCGGCAATAATGCGCTTGCGTTTGGTCTCAACCACTACTGACTTTGACCGCCCATGGGAGAAGTTCTGGCGTACCCGGCTTTGGCCACCGCCGCGCAAACCCAGTGTGCGCCCACCTGAGCGTTCCTTGCCATTGCCGTTGTCTTTTGTGTCACTCATTGCGTATCAGCTTTCCGCTCGCGCGGCTCCGTTAAATTCAAAAAATTCATATCGTCTCGCGCAGGTGAGAAATTTCCGCGCCAGGCCACCGGGGTTGATGGCAGCATGTATCACATTTGTACGCCCCAATGCCAAATCCAAATCAGCAGAGGCAAAACATTCAACCAGATGCCCGGCCTGATCGGCAGCCCGCAATATACCGGACAGTTTTCGACGGCCATCAGCCGCGCCATCCGATGCAGATACGAGAACTGCTGCCCGGCCATGCCTGAGGGTTGATTTCGGTCTTCTCAAATCCGGCCACCACCTGACCTGCCTTGGATGCCAGTGACAGACAGACATGGCATCCTTAAGCAACAGGCGTGCCACCAGACCAGCAAGGTCTTCCGGTAGCCTGACTTCCTTCTTCAACGCCCGCGCAAACACGTTGCGCCTTGCGGCTTCCACAATGTCACGCCGGGACAAAGTCACCCATACGCCACGGCCGGGCAGATTTTGTCTCAGGTCCGGCACCACTGTCCCGTCAGGTGAGGCAACAAAGCGCAACAGTTCTTCGCGTGACCGCTGCGTGCGCGTTAACGCACACATGCGGACATCGGGTTCATCGTCGAAGACGGGTTGTTGCACCAGCGTTGTCATACTGCGGGGTGGTCACCTTATTGTTCGTTGCTGTTGGTGATGGCAGCGTCCTCGCCACCGTCTGTTTCAGGCTCTGCTTCCGGTTCCGGCTCCGGTTCAATCCAGCCCAGTTGCAAGCGAGCCGTCATGATCAGGGCTTCTGCCTCGGCTGCCGTCATGTCAGTCGCAGAAAGCGAGCCTTTATGACGGATTGTTTCGTTTTCACCGCGTTCACTCCAACCGGTCAGATCATCGGGCACGCATCCGGCAAAATCCTCCAGTGTAAGTACACCGTCTTCTCCGAGCATGACCAGCATGGCCGGCGACAGACCGGCAAAACCGGCCAGGTCATCAGCCACTCCAAGCTCTTTGCGCCTTGCTTCCATTTCAGAGGCCTGGCGATCCAGGAATTCCGTGGCACGCGCCTGAATCTCAGACGCCGTGTCATCATCCAGTCCTTCAATGGAAGCTATTTCCTCAGGTGCCACATATGCGACTTCCTCTATGGAATCGAAACCTTCCGAGGCAAGCAACTGAGCGAGCATCTCGTCCACGTCAAGCGCCTCGATAAAGCGCTGTGTGCGATCTGCAAACTCCTTTTGACGGCGTTCGGACTCTTCCGCCTCGGTCATGATATCGATGTCCCAGCCGGACAACTGCGAAGCAAGGCGAACATTCTGCCCACGGCGGCCAATCGCCAGCGACAGCTGCTCATCAGGCACCACAACCTCAATACGCTGGGCATCCTCATCAAGCACAACCTTGGCAACCTCGGCAGGTGCCAGTGCGTTGACGATGAAACTGGCGGCATCAGATGTCCACGGGATGATGTCGATCTTTTCACCCTGCAGTTCATTGACCACCGCCTGAACACGGCTGCCACGCATGCCGACACAAGCGCCAACAGGATCAATTGAACTGTCTTTTGAGCGCACCGAGATCTTCGCACGCGAACCGGCGTCTCGTGCTACGGCCACAACTTCAACAATGCCGTCGTATATTTCCGGCACTTCCTGCTGGAACAGTTTGGCCATAAATTCGGGGCGCGACCTCGACAGGAAAATCTGCGGGCCACGCAGTTCGCGCCGCACATCAAAGATGTAGGCCCTTACCCGGTCACCATTGCGGAAAGCTTCACGTGGCAGACCCTCATCGCGACGAACAATGCCTTCACCACGGCCAAGGTCAACAATGATGTTGCCATACTCGACGCGCTTGACCACGCCGGAAACGATTTCGCCGATGCGATCCTTGTATTCTTCAAACTGACGATCACGCTCGGCGTCACGTACTTTCTGCACAATGACCTGTTTGGCGTTCTGCGCAGCAATGCGGCCAAAGTCCACCGGTGGAAGCGGTTCAGACAGGAAATCGCCCATGCGCGCGCCCGGGTTGCGGTCCAGCGCTTCCTTCATGGTGATCTGGGTTGAATCATTTTCCACCTCCTCGACCACCTCAAGCAGACGATACAATTTGGTCTCGCCGGTTTGCGGGTTGATCTCGGCGCGGATGTCATTCTCGGCACCATAGCGCGAGCGCGCAGCACGCTGGATAGCATCCTCCATCGCGTCAATCACGACAGCCTTGTCGATAGACTTTTCCCTTGCAACCGCATCTGCGATCTGCAGCAGTTCCAGTCTGTTAGCACTTACGGCGACATCAGCCATTTCTTTCACTCCGCATTAATGTCGTTGACTTCAATTTCATTCTCTTGCGTCCAGTCAGCTCCATCACTGACTTCGCCGGCCCTGGCACGCGCACTGGCGGCCTTCAGCAATTCATCGTTCATCACCAGACGGGCAGCACCAATTGCCTTGATGTCCAGTCCAATCAAAACATCTTCGCCTGCCTTTTCCAGTGGCGGGATAAACAGGCGCACTTCGCCGCCGTCATAGCCTTCCAGCCTGCCGCGAAACCGTTTGCGGCCAGCCAGCGGAGTCGTCAGTTCAACCTTTGCCTCAAAGCCGGCCCAACGCTCAAAATCTTCAGGCCGCACCAATGGCCGGTCTACGCCAGGCGACGAAACCTCAAGATTGTACCTGCCGGAAACAGGATCATTCACGTCGAGCAAGGGCGATACTGTGCGCGAAATATCCTGGCATCCACCAACCGTCATGGTGCCATCGGGACGTTCTGCCATAATCTGAAGCGTGTTACCGGTGAGGCGCACGCGCACCAGCCGGAAACCCAGTTCTTCAATGGCGGGTTCAACCAGGCTGGCCACCTTGGCAGCCACTCCGGTTTCAACCTGCATCCTTTTGGCCATGTCGGCCACCATTTGATGTCTCCCGTGTTCAGTGCAGTTCCAGTGATTGTTTTCCGGCAGGTTCAACCGGAAACCATTCTGATCCAGGCAATAAAAAAAGCGGGTCCCGCAGGACCCACCCTCATGAAGCGTGGTTTTCAGTAATCCTTGAAAACCTATGAGAATGAACTTGATGAGGTACATATACGCCGAGAACGTCCCGACTTCAAGCAAAACGCTGATGCCACCGGAAGTAATTATTGACGGGTTTGACGGGAGTCACCTTCGAAGAAACCGCAAGTAGGTGGACGTACGCCCGTCGCGTGCTGCCTTTGCCTCATACCTCGTCTGCGGCCAGTCGGCCGGACGCTCGCGCCAGTCCGCCGGGTCATCGGACGCCAGCCTGAAGCCGCCGTGCCCGGCTACCTCGCGCAAACTCCAGCTGATATAGTGATCAATGTCGCTGGCCACACGAAACTCGGCGCCGGGCGTCATGACACGGTGCAGACGGTCGAGATTTGTCTGGTTTACAAAGCGGCGCTTGTGGTGACGTAATTTTGGCCACGGATCAGGAAACAGCAGGAACGCACGTGATATGGTCTGATCGCCAAGCTGATCCATCCGCGGGCGAATGTCATCGTCGATAATGCGAACATTGGAAATGTTGCCTGCCTCCAGCAGACTTAGCAGTTTGGCGACACCATTGATAAACGGCTCAGCGCCGATGAAACCAATAAGTGGATTTTCGGCCGCCTGCCACGCCAGGTGCTCGCCACCACCAAATCCTATTTCCAGCCAGACTTCTGAAACAGCATCTGCAAACAGTGTTTGCGGATCTTGCAGGGTATCTGCGTGATGCGGCACCCGGAGTGACGGCAACATGCTTTCAATCAGACGGGCGTGATTGTTCCGCAGGGACTGTCCCGCACGGCGCCCGAAAAACTTTTCTGCGAAACGGGGAGCGTCTGACGATTGCGACATGTTGGCAAAACCCTGGCCGATCATGCAATATCAAAGGAACTCAGTTTACTTCTATGAAGCAGCTTTCACCGCATCCCTGAGCGCTGTGGTCATATCGGTTTTTTCCCAGGAGAACGAGCCGTCACGGCGTGGTTTGCGGCCAAAATGACCGTATGCCGCAGTACGCGCGTAGATCGGCTTGTTCAGATCAAGACGGCGGCGAATGCCGCTGGGTGACAGATCCATGCATTTTCGCAATGCCTGCTCCAGCAAGTCCGGAGGCACCTTGCCTGTGCCATGGGTGTCCACATAAACCGACAGAGGCTGCGCCACGCCAATGGCGTAGGAAAGCTGGATTGTGCAGCGATCAGCCAGTTTTGCAGCCACCACATTCTTGGCCATATAGCGCGCAGCATAGGCAGCGGAACGATCAACTTTGGTTGTATCCTTGCCAGAGAATGCACCTCCGCCATGTGGTGCGGCACCACCATAGGTATCGACGATAATCTTCCGGCCAGTGAGACCTGCATCACCATCGGGTCCACCGATAACAAATTTGCCGGTAGGGTTGATGTACCAGTTGCAATCAGCTGCAACCGGCATATCACCCAATGCTTCAAGCACATAGGGTTCAATCACCGCGCGTACCTTTGATGAATCCCAGCTTGCATCCAGATGCTGGGTGGACACGACTATCGAGGTGACTTCGAATGGTTTGCCGTCAACATAACGAATTGTAATCTGGCTCTTGGCGTCAGGTCCGAGCTTTCCGGCGTCACCTTCGCCCTTATGGCGAGCCTGTGCCATGAGTTCGAGAATTTTATGGGAGTAATAGATTGGTGCCGGCATGAGATCCGGCGTCTCACGACAGGCATAGCCAAACATGATGCCCTGATCACCTGCGCCCTCTTCGCCCTGGCGGTCTGAGGCGTTGTCTACACCCTGGGCAATGTCAGCAGACTGAGCGTGCAACAGCACGTCAATTTTTGCGGTTTTCCAGTGAAACCCTGGCTGTTCATAGCCGATGGCGCGGATGGCGCGGCGCGCGGCCGACCGGAATTTGCCGGGAGCGACAACCGGATTTCCCGCCGCATCATGAACCACATTGCCTGACTTGTCTTTTTTCAAAAGTGTATCGGGGACCCGAACCTCTCCGGCAATGACCACACGGTTGGTGGTTGTCAGGGTTTCGCAGGCAACGCGGACGGTCCAGGGATCAGTCCCCGTTTTGCGGGCCTCCTTGTAAACGAGGTCTACGATCTCGTCAGAGATGCGATCACATACCTTGTCAGGATGACCTTCGGAAACTGATTCGCTGGTAAAGAAATAGTTCTGACGTGCCATGGCTTGCAAGCTCCGCGAGTGGGATTGGGCGATCACCATATGCAGATTTCTTTATATGCAATGGCAGCCGAGTGGACGCCCTTTTGTCAGGCTACACGCATCCCGTCAAGCCAACATTGTTCAATGCAGGCGATTTACCGGAACTGTCATGTTCTGAAAAATCGGCAGTGCTGCCAGGTTAACGCGCGTTGCTATCGGAGATCGATTTCACAAGATCAATTATATTTCGCCGGACTTCGGCATTCCCGATTCCTGAAAACGTCCTGATCAACTGCACGCCATCCGGACTGGACAAAAAGTCAAACATCTGAAATGCATCGGTTTGCTCCTGATCTTCAGGTTCAGTTGCGCCATAGCCATGCCTGATACCGTCAAAGAAAAATTGCACCGGAACATCGAGAATGAGTGAAATTTCAAACAATCTGCTGGCACTGATTCGATTGGAGCCCTTTTCGTATTTCTGAACTTGCTGGAAAGTCACGTCGAGTCTTTCACCAAGCTTTTCCTGGCTCATTCCAATCAGCGTTCTTCGCATCCGCAGCCTGCTGCCGACGTGTACATCAACCGGATGTGGTATTTTTTGCGGCATTTTTTCCTGTCCCCCCGCATATGCATACACTGGCAACCAGTCACCGGCCTGCGACATTTTCATAGGACTGAACAGCAACCGTTCCGGCACTGCCGACACGTTGTCTTCAGCACCTATAATCCAGGGACACAAATCACTGGTGCGGATTCACGTCTACGGCAAATTGCCGGGTACATTTTGTATACAAAACCGTTTCATCCGTCTACAAATTAAGTACACGCTGGCTATCAGCAGCAGCAGTGCGAGTAAACCAATATCTCCAATTACAGCATAAGGCGTTACAGCCATGTGGGCAGGCATCGCAACATCCATGCGACCAGCCGACCCCAGGTCCAGCATTGCTCTTATACGGCCGGCAGAGTTGATCATTGCAGAGATTCCGGTGTTGGCAGCCCTTATCATCGGCACACCCTGTTCGATAGCCCTGAACCGGGCATGGCCCAAATGCTGATACGGTCCACCCGAGGTACCGAACCAGGCGTCGTTGGTTACATTGACCAGCATTTCAGGACGCGAGGCATAGGGACGAGAACGGGGAAATACTGCTTCGTAACAGATAAAACCTGCAAATGCCGGCAGTCCTTCCAGCTTGATGACCTTGTCTTCCCGACCTGCGGCAAATCCGGTGGGAAGATCAACAATTTGCCGCAGGCCGAGAGGCTCCAGCAGCCATCGGAACGGCAGAAATTCGCCAAAAGGAACCAATCTTACCTTGTCATGCCGGGCTGCAATCTGACCCTCGGCGGGGATCGCCAGCAACGAATTGAAGATCGCCGCCGTGCCAGAATCGTCAATTGCACGATGTAGACTACCGGTCAAAAGCCGCGATTGCGCTGGCATGCCGGCCATCACCATGGCGCGCAAGGCGTCTTCCTCGCCGATCAGGCGTGGAAGTGCGCTTTCGGGCCACACAATGATCGGTGGCAGAACGGGTGGATCTGCAAAGGGAGATTCAGTCAGGTCAAGGTAGATGTCAATGATCCGTCTGGCATGCTTTGGGTCCCATTTGTCCTTCTGGGAAATGTTCGGCTGGATGATGCGAACCGGAACCGCACCATCGCTGCTGCTGTCCAGCACCGCGTCGTAGGCCGCAATGCGACTGTTACCCCATAAATGCAGCGCTATCATCCCGGCCGCAATGATCGCCGGAAACGCGGCGCGACCCGGCAAGTCATTACCGGATCTGCCCGCCCCCAAAATGGCTGCAGGAGTTGCTGCCGTCAGAATGACCAGTACGGTCATCCCATATATGCCAACCAGGCTGGCGACTTGTGAAAGCCCATCGAGCGAGCCCGCACCATAACCCGGCAGGTTCCAGGGAAACCCGGTCAGCAAATGGCCCCTCAGCCATTCTCCCGCACCAACGAGACCGGCCAGCAGAACAACCCGTGGCCAGCCTGCGATCCACAAGACTGCGGCTACACCAACGGCCAGGCCCCAGTAGAGCGACAGATATGCCGGCAGACCTGCAACCGCAAACGGAATCAAAGCGGCGAACTTTTCCGGCTCCAGCCAGAACGCCTCAGATATCCACCACAGGGACGGCACGAAATATCCAAATGCAAAACACCATCCAATGGCGAAACCGGCAGCAAACCGCCTGCGCGAACATGTCCGTGCCTGCACCGCACAGTCAAGCAGCCAGACCAGGGTCGTGTAACTGACAAACAGAACCGGCCAGAGATCGTATGGGGGAAGCGACAAACTGGCCAATCCGCCAACCAGCGATGCCACAAGACTGATCCGCCAGAGCGGCCATGCGATCACAGCTGCAAACAGTCCGGTCAGCTTTGCACCTGCGGAGATGGTTCTTCTGTTTTTTTCCCGGCAGGCTTCGATGCGACTGCTGGTTCGTGCCTCTTGCGTGGCTTGGTATGGATGGCAATTCTGCGAACCCGGCGCGGATCAGCTGCTACAATCTCAAATTCCACTCCCGAGGCATGCCTGATCAGTTCACCGCGAACCGGTACCCTTCCAAGCATATGGAATATCAAACCACCCAGCGTATCGGCTTCTTCTTCTTCATCATGTGGCAACAGCTTGATGCCCAGCATTTCCTCGGCATCCTCGATTTCCAGCCTGGCCTCGGCCAGCCAGCTGGTATCGGACGCGCGAGTGATCAGTTCATCGATTTCATCATGCTCATCGGCAATATCGCCGACAATTTCCTCAACCAGATCTTCAATGGTCGCCAGACCGTCGGTGCCGCCATACTCATCTACAACAACCGCCATGTGGACATGAGTTGACTGCATTTTCACCAGCAGGTCTGCCGCAGGCATGGACGGCGGCACGTACAGGAGCTCACGCATGATGCCGAGTTCGCTGACCGGCGTTTTAAGGTCAGTTGCAGACAGGGAAAGGATAGGCACCGGCTTTCTCGTGCGGGCTTTTTCCTTACCGGGTTTGCTATTGGAGTTCAGCCATCCCAGGAAATCCTTGATGTGAATCATGCCAACCGGTTCGTCCAGCGTTTCATGATATATTGGCAGGCGGGAGTGACCCGCCGCGAGAAAGCAGTCGAGCAGTTCCGATACCGAACTTGATGCATCAATTGCAATAATCTCTGCCCGTGCCACCATCACATCATCCACGCGCAGATCCGAGAACTCGATCAGGTTGAGCATCATCGACTTGGCGTCAGCCCGGAAAGCTGAAGTACCTTCTTCCCCGGCATGCCGGTCAAGCACGCCCTCCAGGCTTTCACGCAGGGTCTCATCCGATTTGCCTGCGCCAAAGGCGCGCTTGATCCAGGACCATACTCCCGGACTGTCATTCAGTGAATTTTCAGAAATAGGGCTGGTCCCGTTGCCGGGCCTGCTAGATTGGTCTTCGTCCATCTGACCGGCCGGTTTTCACCGGCGTCCTCTGTCGTGTCATATCAATGATCGTTACGCATGTCATGCATAGGGGTTGGCAATTCCAAGCACGCCCAGTATGTCAATCTCAAGGCGTTCCATTTCATTCGCCCCGGCTTCGTTTATGTGATCATAACCCACAATGTGCAAGATACCATGCACAGCAAGGTGAACCGAATGTTCCGAAAGTGACTTTGACTGCTGCCGCGCTTCGCGGCCGACTACGCCGGCAGCCAGCATGATGTCACCCAGCGGGCGCAGCTCATCTGGTGGCAATGGCATGTCCCGGGCGGCGGGAAAAGACAGTACATTGGTGGGCTTGTTCTTGTTGCACCAGCGCTGATTGAGTTCTGCGACCTGTTCGTCGGTTGCAAGTGCAATGGTCAGCACACAGTCCGGATATTCCCTGCCCAGAACAGCCTCTGTTGCCCGAGCCGCATTGCGCAGCAACTCATCCGGGTCGGGCAGTTCCCTCCAGGCCGCTTCTTCAACTACTATCTCAAGTATCACAATGTCCGCGGCTTTGCTGCCGGCTCCCAGCCTGCCCGCTCATAGGCATCAACGATTCGCGATACCAGCTGGTGACGCACGATATCCGACTTGTCGAATTTGACTTGCGAGATGCCCTTTACACCTTTGAGATAATCAAGCGCCTGCGTCAAACCGGAAGTTGTTCCAGGCGGCAAGTCCACCTGTGTCGGATCACCAGTGATAACCATGCGGGAGCCTTCGCCGAGCCTGGTCAGAAACATCTTCATCTGTTGCGGCGTGGTGTTTTGTGCTTCGTCCAGTATGATGAAGGCCGACGAAAGGGTTCGCCCGCGCATGAAAGCCAAGGGGGCGATTTCTATTGTATTGTCAGCCAGGCCCTTGATCACTGCCTCTGGCGGCATGACATCATACAGCGCGTCATACAGCGGTCTGAGATAGGGATCGACCTTCTCCTTCATGTCACCGGGAAGGAACCCCAGGCGTTCGCCTGCTTCAACAGCTGGTCGCGACAGGACAATGCGATCTACCCGCCCCGCCATGAGTTCAGCGGCGGCACAAACAACAGCCAGATAGGTCTTGCCGGTACCTGCCGGCCCGACACCGAAGACCAGTTCGTTTGCGGCAATGGCTTCAAGATAGATTTTCTGGCCGGGCGAACGGGCAGTCACCGTCTTGCGCCGGGTGCGAATTGCAGAGACTTCACGTGAACCTTCGACTGCTGCAGCAGGGCTCATCGCCATGCGAACGGCTCCCTCTACATCACCTCGCCCAAGGTCAAGTCCTTCCAGCGCGCGCTGGTAAAGCTCCACAAGTACCTGCCTGGCCATCTCGTGACCCGCAACGGATCCGCGAATCGCAACCTTGTTGCCACGCGGTGTAATGTCCACGCCGAGCCGGTCTTCGATCAACAGCAAATGCTCGTCATGTTCACCGAAAACCAGGGTCAACAGTCGATTGTCATCAAAACTAAGGATAATACTGCCTTGCGTTGGGTCTGAGACGGCATTCCTGTGCCGGGATGCGGGCCTTTGCTGAACAGTGCGTGACGTCAACGGGGCAAATCTCCTGATTCGCTATTGTTATACACGAAGCTCATCACATTCCGCATCAAGCTTCAATCATTTGACCGGTTAGTGAGTTTGGCCCGACGCTGTCAATAGCAACTTTCACGGTTTCACCAATAGTTCGCTCACCTGCATCAATATATACCGACTGCAAATAGGGCGAACGTCCTATCAACTGGCCGGTTTGGCGACCGGGTTTTTCCAGCAATACGTCGAGCACCCGACCCTTGCAGGCATCGTTGAACGATGCCTGTTGCTTGCCCAGCAGGCTTTGCAGCTCGGCAAGACGCGCGGCCTTCACATCCTCAGGTACCTGGCTGGCATCGGCAGATGCCGGCGTACCGGGCCGCTGAGAATACTTGAACGAAAACGCCTGGGCATATGTTACCTCTTCAACCAGTTTCATGGTATGTGCAAAATCAGCATCGGTTTCACCGGGAAACCCGACAATAAAGTCTGACGACATGGCAATGTCCGGCCGGGCTTCGCGAATGCGGGTCACAAGTTCAATATAGTGCGCGGCACAATGCCGCCGGTTCATCGATTTCAATATGCTGTCGCTGCCCGACTGCACCGGCAGGTGCAGGTACGGCATGAGCTTAGGGTTCGAACCATGTGCTGCGACAAGCGTATCGTCCATATCGCTCGGATGACTGGTCGTGTAACGCAACCTCTCCAGACCAGCGATTTCAGACAGCGCATCCAGCAGATGGCCCAAAGACCAGTCATGGCCGGCAGGCCCGCTGCCATGCCAGGCATTGACATTCTGCCCGAGCAGCGTGATTTCCCGCACTCCTGCATCCACCAGCTTTCTGGCTTCGCCCAGAATCCGGGCAGCAGGGCGGGAATACTCCGCACCTCGGGTATAGGGCACTACGCAGAACGTGCAGAACTTGTCGCAACCTTCCTGCACGGTCAGAAATGCCGCGACGCCGCGCTTTGCCGGTCTGGCAAATGGCGCATCAAGAACTTGGAACTTTTCGTCGACCGGCAGTTCGGTTTCGATCACAGCGGCGCCGGTTGCATGGTGCCGGTCAAGCAGATCAGGCAGTCGGTGATATGTCTGCGGCCCAAACACCAGATCTACCACCGGCGCACGGCGGACAATCTCCTCACCTTCGGCCTGGGCCACGCAACCGGCCACCGCAATTTTCATGTCGCGTCCGCTGCGAGATTTCAGGCGGCGCAACCGTCCAAGTTCCGAGTAAACTTTCTCGGCCGCCTTTTCGCGGATATGACAGGTGTTCAGAATGACCAGGTCAGCTTCATCAACTGCCTGCGTGGACACGTAGCCGCGCTCACTCAATACTTCACCCATGCGCTCGCTGTCATAGACGTTCATCTGACAGCCATAGGTCTTAATGAACACCTTTGATGGGGCTGTGTGTACCAATTCCCGTGGCGTTTGTGGCATTGCAGGCACTCCTAGATCAGGATGATTACTGGTTGTTCCAACCCAACATCATGAACCTGATCGCTTCTAAAGTGGCAGAGCAACTTCATGGCTTCAAGTGAAGCCATGTTGCTGTGCTCGGGAGAGCCTATAGTCACTCATGGGTTGGCTGACAATGGCAATGGTCTGCGCCACACAATGACAGGCTGGCTGTAATTGCGTCACAGACCGTTCCATCCGGATTGTTGTAGTAGTTCATGCGAACGCCATTTCTAGTGTAACCGGTGTTTTCATAGAGTGCGTGAGCTGCCAGATTATTCTGCGCATACTCGATAAATATCTGCTTTGTCCCGGTTGCTTCTGCGTGCCGGCGCACTGCCTGCATGAGACTACGCGCCACACCTCGCCGCCGCTTGTGAGGCAACACGGCCAGTGTCAGTATTTCCATTTCATCTGCTGCCGCGCGCAGCAATACGAAACCACAGGGCTCGCCTTGCCCGTTTTCGTCCTGTGTCGCAAGCAGTGCTGTTGCTCCCGGTGTTGCCAGTATCTCCGACATTGCCTTGACATCCCAGGCATCTTCAAAACATGGGGCGTGGATGGCAGCAAGTAGGTGTGCATATTCAACGCCGACCCGGTCGATTGACAATGAACTTTCATGATGCCTGATCAGGGGCGCCTGGGCCCTGGCGTCCGGCGCGCGCAGATAGAATGGAACAGCCGGTGCTCCGGTGTCCGTGACCTTGCCTGCAAGACTTGCGATTATTGCCGCATCAGGAACAGTGCTGACGTCAGACAGGTCAAGACCAGCCGGAAGATCGATCAATCGAGCTCCGGAACCGGCTACCAGACCGGTTTTATCGCTCAGCAAATTACCTGCTCCAGATAGGCTCAACACCGATGCCGGGTGCAGTGGATTGCCATCGCCGCCAAATCCCTGCAGGTAGACCTCGCCGCGCCTTGCATCCTGAACGACCCAAACGTCCTGGCCTGCAGAAACCGCCCGGCAACTTCCGGCAATTGCCGCAAAAGTTGTAACGCCTACTGCGGGCACTTTTAAAACCAGCGCCAGACCGCGTACAAATGCCAGGCCGATGCGAACGCCGGTAAAGGTTCCCGGGCCGGAACAGGCGGCAAGACGATCAATATCAGAATATGAAATGCCCGCAGATCCAGCCGCCTCGTTGACCATGTCAGTCAGGCGCTCCGCATGGCCGCGTTGCATTGGTTCGCTGACAAGTGACAGGGCACCGTCCAGACCGGTGTCAAAAACACATACCGAGCAGGCTGCATGTGCAGTGTCTACGCTGAGAACAATCATGGCGTCAGTCCGCCATCTCGAGGTGCAACAGGCAATCCGGTCAGACCGGGCGGACTTCGCTTACTTCCGGAATGAAGTGGCGCAACAGGTTTTCAATGCCATGTTTCAATGTCGCTGTAGAACTGGGGCAACCGGCACACGCGCCTTTCATGTGCAGGTAAACGACGCCTTCCTTGAATCCGTGAAAGGTAATATCGCCACCGTCCTGCGCCACTGCCGGGCGAACCCGTGTGTCGAGCAGTTCCTTGATGGTTGTCACGATCTGCTGGTCGGCTTCGGCATATTCGCCTTCATCTGCAATCGCCTCTGCTTCGCCCTTGCGAATGACCGGGGCACCGGACATGAAATGTTCCATGATAGCGCCCAGCACGGCCGGTTTGAGGTGCTGCCATTCGCCATCATTCTTGGTGACGGTGATAAAGTCAGCACCCAGGAATACACCTTGCACTCCACTGACGGCGAAAAGCTTTTCCGCCAATGGCGAGATGGCGGCTTCATCAGCCGAACGGAAATCCCTTGGATCGCCGTCTATGACGGGTTTGCCCGGAATAAATTTCAGGGTGCTGGGGTTGGGCGTGGCTTCGGTCTGTATGAACATTTTGGCCTGTCTCCTGCGGTAACATGCATTTGCGAAGGTGTTACCGGGTGATTATCAGCTAATATATAAAGAGTTTTTTGGAATAATTCCAGATTAGCAAGTCAGAAATATGTTACTGGAGGTGTGACGGAGGAAATCCCGTTTACCTCACAAATCCCATAATTCGGCGAACATCGGCCATAACCGGCTCGGCTATGGCATTTGCCCGCTCTGCCCCGTCTTTAAGCACCGCATCAATGTGATCCTGGTTTGCCATCAGTTTCTGCATTTCGGCCGCAATCGGTGACAGTTTCTCCACCGCGAGGTCTGCCAGGGCCTGCTTGAGTTCCGAGAACTGCCGCCCGCCAAACTGCGGTAAAACTGTTTCTATAGAGGTGTCCTGCAGTGCCGCAAAAATACCAAGCAGATTGGCCGCCTCGGGCCGACCGCGCAGGGCGTCCATAGTGTCCGGCAATGCATCGGGATCGGTTTTTGCCTTGCGCACCTTCCTGGCGATGGTATCTGCATCGTCGGTCAGATTGATGCGCGACAAATCCGACGGATCGGACTTTGACATCTTCTTTTCACCGTCTCGCAATGACATGACACGGGTCGCAGCCCCGGTGATCAACGGCTCCGGCAACGGAAAAAAGCCGTCGGGATATCCAGCCCCGGCACATGCGTCGGACATGTCGATGTTGAATTTCTGCGCAATGTCACGGGCCAGTTCCAGGTGCTGCTTCTGATCCTCGCCAACCGGCACATGAGTGGCTCGATAAGCCAGAATATCTGCTGCCATCAGGTTGGGGTAGACATACAACCCCACCGAGGCATTTTCGCGATTCTTGCCGGCCTTGTCCTTGAACTGGGTCATCCGGTTCAGCCACCCGACGCGAGCCACACAATTAAATATCCAGGCCAGTTCCGTGTGAGCGGCAACCTGGCTCTGGTTGAACACAATATGCGCACTGGGATCGATGCCGGAGGCAAGATAGGCAGCGGTAACTTCGCGTGTGCTGTGGGCAAGTTCTTCCGGACCACCCCACACCGCCCTGTCCTGGGTGATTGCGTGCAGATCGACCACACAATAGATGCATTCATGCGATGACTGCATTTCAACAAAGCGCTTGATGGCACCAAGATAATTGCCGAGGTGCAAATTACCGGTTGGCTGGACGCCGGAGAAAACGCGCTGGCTGGCCTGGGACATTGTATTAGGGCTCCGCAAAATCGGGATAATCTCTGGTTGAAGCAACCAATGGGCCGGGTATATGCCGCAATGTGCGCGCGCTGCCAAGCATCATCAACGCCTGGGGGAGAAAGACTGCTTCAGAGCAGACATATCGACAGCACCCGTCCACCAGACGACAGTGAAATATACCGCAGCTCCAAAACCGATCATCCCGGCCAGTGTTGACAATCGCAGGACGAACAGCGTCTGCGCACTGAATAGCTGACCAGCAAACTGCATCACACAGAGCAGTGCAAATCCCATGATCAGGCTTGCGGCAATGATTCTGGGAAGCGCATGGCGCATACGGGCATCAAGGGTGAAGTCACCTCGCGCCGACAACGTGCTGCCCAACAGAATGGCGTTGATCCACCCGGCGGCAGTGGTAGCAACAGCAACGCCGACATACGCGAAGAACGGAAACAGGGCCAGCGCGCCGGCTATGTTGACGATAACCGAAATCAACGCGAACCACATCGGCGTGCGGGTATCCTCGCGGGCAAAAAAGGCCGGTGAAAACACCTTTATCATGACAAACGCGGGCAAGCCTGCCGCGAAAGCAGTCAATGCAACAGACGTGGCATGGGCATCTTCGGCAGAAAACGCACCGCGCTCAAACAGCACGTGAATGATCGGATGTGGCATTGCCATCAGCGCCACGGCCGATGGCACGGTCAACAGCAATGAAATCTCCAGCGCCCGGTTCTGACTTGACTGAACACCGCGTGTATCATCAGCGCGGAGCCTGCGCGCCAGTTCCGGCAGCAACACCACGCCTATGGCGATGCCAATGACGCCCAGCGGAAGCTGGTAAATCCGGTCCGCGTAGTAAAGCCATGACGGCGCTGAATCCTGCAGCGATGCGACCATGGTGGAAACCAGCAAATTGATCTGGGTAACACCTCCTGCAATCAATCCGGGGATACCGAGACTTACAAGGCGCCTGACACCAGGGGTAATGGCGGGGCGTTTGAGTTTCAGGGTTACACCGGCGCGCGTCATCGCGGTCCACAGCATCAACAATTGCAACAGACCTGCCGCACTTACCCCCCACACCAGCGCATAGCCGGTACGCGGCTGTGCTCCCCACCCCGACATCAGCACAATGCCAAGAACCCCGATCAGGACAATGTTGAGAATAATCGGCGCAGCAGCAGCAGCGGTAAACCGATGCAGGGAATTCAAAATGCCGCCCACCAGAGCCACCAGTGACATGAAGGTCAGGTAGGGAAACGCAATGCGGGTCAACTGAACCGTCAAATCCAGTTTTTCCGGATTGTCGATGAATCCGGGGGCGAGGATGTAGATGATCAGCGGCATGGCCAGCATGGCCAGTGCTGACAGTGAAATCAGGAACCCGAGCAGGACCGCCAGCACCTGCTCGGCAAAACGGGTTGCCTGCGGCAGGCCCTCGCCTTCCAGTTGACGGGCAAACAGCGGAACAAAGGCAGCATTGAATGCCCCTTCGGCAAACAACCTGCGAAACAGGTTTGGAAATCTGAAAGCAACCACAAACGCATCGGCGACAAGACCGGTTCCGATTGCACTTGCCATCAGCATGTCGCGCACGAACCCCAGCACCCGGCTGATCATGGTCATGGCGGCAACTGTCGAAGCGGATCGTAATAGGGCCATTTTTTCCGTCGTGCCTTGAGCGCAGAAGGTCAGGTGCACAAATTGGTCCTGAGACCAGGCTGCACTGAAGCGGGAATCAGATATCAAGCAATCTTGTAGCCAAGCCGTTGTTGTTCAGCAAGCAGGACGGTGCGGAGCCTGCTCATCCCGCCCTGGCCAGTTGCCGGGTCTTGCCCGTTTCAAGCACGCCCAGGAGGCTTTCCTCAATCGCCTGCAGTCTGGTCCTGCCGGTTACCTTCTGGCCAAGCAGGTCCGTGACATAAAACACATCGACTGCACGTTCGCCGAACGTTGTCACCTGGGCAGAAGCAATGTTGAGGTTTAAACGGAACAGGCTGTCTGTCAGTTTGAACAACAGGCCCAACCGATCCAGTCCGGCCACCTCGACAACCGTGAATCTGTTGGATGTATCATTGGACACTATGACCTGGGGTTCAACCGTGAACGCCTTGATCCGGCCTGTTGGCCGCGATGCGCTGGCTACCGCCTGTCGCAACTGAATTTCACCGGCAAAAGCCTGCCGCATGAGTGTGAGAATACGATCAATCCTGCGTTGCTCATCGCCAGAATCTTCAAATTCGCGCTGGATCAGCAGGGTATCAAGCGCCATACCGTCGGTGGTCGTGAAAATCTTGGCGCCGACAATGTTGGCGCCACCGGCGGCACAGGCTCCGGTCAGCAACGCCAACAGGCGCGGATGGTCAGGCACGTAAACGGTAATCTCCGTAATCGACTTGAAACTGTCGGTGCGCACATCAAAAGCTATCGCGTTATTCGCCTTTCCGGCCCGCTCCAGCAATTTTGCGTCCTTTACCTGATGAGCAAGATCAACAGTGTACCAGTAGGCATCATAGTGACGATCCAGGTAAGCTGAAACCTGCGCCTCGCTCCAGTCGGAAAGCGCATCGGAAAGTGCTTTCTTGGCAGCTTCAATTCGGTCAACGCGGGAGATTGACGTATGGCCACCCGACAAATGCGGTTCGGTTTCCGCAAACAGTGTGCGCAACAACTGGCCTTTCCAGCCATTCCACACGCCAGGCCCTACCGCGCGGATATCGACCACGGTCAGCACCAGCAGCAATCGCAGTCGCTCGGGGCTTTGAACCACATCGGCAAAATCGGTGATTGTCTTGTAGTCGGACAGGTCGCGCATCTGCGCGGTTTCGCTCATCAGCAGATGATGCCGGACAAGCCACACAACCGTTTCGGTTTCCGCCTTGCTCAGCCCAAGACGCGGGCACAGCGTTTTGGCAACCCTTGCACCGGCGATGGAATGATCCTCCCTGCGGCCCTTTGCGATATCATGCAGCAATACCGCGACATACAGGACGCGCCTTGAGACCACCCCCTGAATGATCCCGGTCGCAAGCGGATGGTCCTGTTTCAGCAGACCCTGTTCTATTTTCGACAGGATGCCGACCGCGCGGATCAGGTGTTCATCCACCGTGTAGTGGTGATACATGTTGAACTGCATCAAGGCGGTGATACGCCCGAACTCGGCAATGAACTTTCCCAATACCCCGGCTTCACTCATCTTGCGCAAGACGGCTTCCGGATCCCGCGACCTGGTCAGGATGTCCAGAAACAGCTGATTGGCTACGGGGTCTGCCCGCACCTGCTTGTAGATGGCCCGCCGGGTGCGGCGAACCAGTCTCAATGTTGCCGGATGTATTGAAAGGTTATTGTGCTCGGCCACCCTGAACAGGCGTATGATGGAAACCGGATCACTGACAAACAGATTATCGTCAACAGCCCTGATACGGCCTGCGTCAATTTTGAAAACGCCGTCGTCATCGAGCTTGATCGAACGTCTGCGAAAGCGTCCGAACAACTCGCTCATGCTCGGCGCCTGCTTGATATGCTGGGCTTCCAGTACCGCCGACATTATACGTGTCAGATCACCTACATCCTTGGCCGTCAGGAAATAGTGTTTCATGAAACGTTCGACCGACTTCAGCCCGGCATGAGCCTCATAGCCCAGCCGGGCCGCCATCTCCGCCTGCTTGTCGAAACTCAGCCGGTCATCGCCACGGCCGGTCATGAAGTGCAGATGGCAGCGAACTGCCCACATGAAATCTTCGCACTTGATGAAGCGGTTCTGCTCCTTGCGAGTGAACAGACCGGATTTGTAGAGCTCGCGCACCGAGCGGGTGCCGTAAACAAACTTGGCAATCCAGAACAATGTGTGAAGATCACGCATGCCGCCCTTGCCGTCCTTGACATCCGGCTCAACAAGATAGCGGGATTCGCCTGCGCGGCGATGGCGTTCATTCCGCTCCTCGAGTTTATCTGCGATGAACTGGCGCTGGTCGCGGGCCAGAATATCCTTGCCGTAACGGTCCTGAAGGTCGTCAAACAATGGCCGGTGCCCGCAAATGAAGCGGGCTTCCAGAACCGATGTCATGATGGTGGTGTCGGTGCGGGCCAACCGGATGCAGTCGTCTACCGAGCGGGTGGCATGGCCGACCTTGAAACCCAGATCCCACAGAAAATACAACACATACTCGACAACACTCTCACCCCAGGCGGTCTGCTTGTAGGGCAACAAAAACAGCAGGTCGATGTCGGAGCCTGGCGCCAGCGCGCCGCGGCCATAGCCGCCGACCGCAACCAGCGATATGTGTTCCGATGTCGACGGGTTACCGGCGGCATACACAACTGACGATGCAAATTGATAAAGCGCGGCAATCAGATGATCCTGCAATGCCGACAACCGATGGGCACATTCACGTCCGTGACCGGTTTCAGTCAGCCGGATTTCTTCCACCTTGCGCGAATCCCTGACTGTCTGCTTCAAAAACTTCAACACAGCCGGTCGAAACTCAGGCCCGTCCAGGCCGTGCTTACCCGCCAGGCCGCTCAGGGACCCAAGGATGTGATCTGAACCGAACTGCGGCGCACAGACATCGTTTCTGGATGGCAATGGTGCGGCTGGCATAATCTGGAATCCGTGAATTTAAGCAGGCGAACTGGTCATTACCGAATAGTCTGGGGTCAGGACCCTAGCCCTTGTCGTCTGCCACGGCCAGTTTTTTCAACTGATAGACCAGTTCAAGCGCTTCGCGGGGGCTCAAGTCATCAGGCAATGTGTCATGCAGCGTTTCCAGCAGTTTCGAGTGCCTGCCGCCCGAGGACGCGGCGGGTTTTGCCGCAGCAATCGAAAACAACGGCAAATCATCAATAATGTGATTGCGCGACTGTGCCCGTTCGCTCTCCTCCAGCAGGTGCAGTACTTCGGATGCCCGCTCGATGACACCGGCCGGCAACCCGGCCAGCCTGGCCACCTGAATACCGTACGAGCGATCTGCCGCGCCGGGTGCTACTTCATGCAGGAAAATCACCTCGCCCTGCCACTCACGCACTTTCACTGTCGCATTCTTTACGCGTTCCAGCTTGCCGGACAGTGCAGTCAATTCATGAAAATGCGTGGCAAACAGCGCCCGGCAGCGATTTATCTCGTGCAGGTGCTCGACGCAGGCCCAGGCAATTGACAAACCATCGTAAGTCGCAGTTCCCCTGCCGATTTCATCCAGAATTACCAGAGACCGTTCGGTTGCCAGATTGAGGATGGTTGCCGTTTCCACCATTTCAACCATGAATGTTGACCGCCCGCGGGCCAGATCATCAGCCGCACCAACCCTGCTGAAAATACGGTCCACAACGCCGATGCGCGCCGATATGGCTGGCACAAACCCGCCCATCTGGGCCAGCAGCGCAATAATCGCATTCTGCCTGAGATAGGTTGATTTTCCCGCCATGTTGGGGCCGGTCAAAAGCGTGATGTGACGGGTGGCGGCACCATCCTCATCGAGGTCACCGGCCGAAAGCATGCAGTCATTGGGTACGAAGGCAGCTCCTGCCTGCCTGCGCAGGGAAGCTTCGACCACCGGGTGACGCCCGCCGGCTATGTCAAAACTGCGCGATGCATCAATTTGCGGTCTGGTATAGTCGTTCCGCATGGCAAGTTCTGAAAGAGCACTGTGAACGTCCAGCTCGGCAAGTGCGTCTGAAATGGCATGCAGCATGGTCGCACGCCGGCAGGCCTCATCTGCCAGTTGCTCAAACATCTCGATCTCGATGCTGCGGGCCCTGTCGCCGGCAAGAGATATTTTTTGTTCCAGTCCGGTCAGTTCGGTAGTGGTAAATCGCATGGCATTTGCCATGGTCTGGCGATGGATAAACTGGCCTGCATGATTGGCGCCCAGCAATTGCTCACCGCCTTGCTGGTTCAGTTCGATGAAGTAACCAAGCATATTGTTGTGCCTGATTTTCAGCGCCTTCAGGCCGGTCACCTCGGCATACCTGGCTTGCAGGCCGGCAATTACCTTGCGGCTTTCGTCGCGAAGCGCCCGGTTTTCGTCAAGTTCGGCATTGCTGCCCGCCCGTATGAAACCGCCATCGCGGACAGTGGCGGGCAACTCATCGCACAACAGGCTTTCAAGATAATGTGCGAATTCGACATCCGCCGAGGCAAGTGCCGCCCAGATACCGGCGAGTTGTTGTGGCCAGGGGTCAATACCGGGCCGGTCAGAATGTGCCGCGGCAAGTCTGGCGCACAACAAGACACCATCCTTCACGGCGGCAAGATCACGTGGCGAACCGCGCTTCAGGCTCAAACGCGCCAGCGCCCGGTTCATGTCGGGCGCATGTCGCAACACATCCCTGATTTCGCCACACGCGGCTGCGTCCGTTGTCAGCGCCTCAACCGCATCATGGCGGGCAACGATTTCAGCAACACTGGTGACCGGCGCTGCCAGGCGCTCAGCCAGCAGCCGTCCGCCTGGTCCCGTGACACTCAGGTCTATCGTGTGCAGCAGGCTGCCAGCGCGGTCTCCCGACAGGGTTTTTACCAGTTCAAGATTGGCGCGGGTGGCAGCATCAACCAGCACTATATGACCTGGCTCCACCACGGTCGGGATACGCAGGCTGGGCATCCTGCCTACCTGTGTCAACATCACGTAGTCGAGCAGGACGCCGGCGGCAGTGGTGGATGCGCGTTCAAAACTGCCGAATGCATCCAGCGAAGCCACCTGATAGTATTCCTGCAACCGGTTGCGGGCTGAGGTTGAATCGAACCTCGATGCGGGAAGTGGTGTGATAGTTGCGGTAACATCGCCCAGCAAAGATGATACTTCGGGATCAGCCAGCAGGGCATCGGATACCAGCACCTCGGATGGATCAATCCGCGCCAGTTCAGACATCAGCGAGGAACCTGTTACCGCAGTCACCGCAAACTCGCCACTTGACATGTCGAGCCACGACAATGCCATGGCGTTGCCGGCTTTTATGCGCGCCAGACAGGCCAGGTAATTGCTGCGGCCTGCGTGCAGCAGATTGTCCTCGGTTAAGGTGCCCGGCGTCACTAGGCGAACCACGTCGCGGCGCACAACCGATTTTGATCCGCGTTTCTTTGCTTCTGCGGGATCTTCGGTTTGCTCGCAAACCGCCACCTTGTGGCCAAGCCGGATCAGTCTTTGCAGGTAATCGTCTGCTGCGTGTACCGGCACACCGCACATTGGTATGTCGTCGCCCAGGTGCTTGCCGCGTGTGGTGAGCGCAATGCCAAGAGCAGCGGCGGCGGTTTCTGCATCGGAGAAAAACATCTCGTAGAAATCGCCCATTCGATAGAACAGCAGGCTTTCAGGATGGGCCCGCTTTATCCGGGTATACTGAGCCATCATGGGCGTCATCTTGCCGGAACGGTCCTGTCGCGTGGCACCGGAGGCAGCGATTTGTTTTTGTGGTGCGTTCATTGTGCCGGCACATTACTCCAACACGGGCGGTCTCGTCGCTTGCACAATCATCACCATCCACAGGCCATCAGGCCGCATTTCCGGCTTGCACCAGACCGGCAACTGCCTCTTCCAGATCTGCGCGATCAAATGGTTTGGCGAGATAGCCGTCCATGCCGGCATTGATGCATGCGCGCTGGCTGTCTTCACGCGCATTGGCCGTCAGAGCCAGAATGGGCACACGTGGCTGTATCCCATTCTCTGCCTCAAGCTGGCGTATTTGCCGTGTGGTTTGCATGCCATCAATTTTCGGCATGAATATATCCATCAGGATAATGTCGTGGGTAATGGTGTTCTTCACTGTCAACTGCCGCCTGATCTCGTTGACGGCCTCTACGCCATTGTCGACGTGCGTTACACTGTGCCCGGCCGCCATCAGCATCTTGGTGGCCAGCAGCATGTTGATCTTGTTGTCTTCCACCAGCAACACCTTGAGACCGGTATTGTCCTTCACCCGTCGCAACTTGCGGGCTGTCCTGCGCAGGGAGGTCACCGGTTTGCGCATTGGATCGGGACTTTCGGCAAACTGCGCCAGAAGCGTTGCGCGCCGGGTCGGCTTCAGCAGATAGCCGATGCGAACATCATCCATCAGCTTTCTGTAGGAGCGGCGTTCCTCCGGCTTCAGCAGAATCCAGACACTGGCGATTTCCGAGAGTTCATCGGCCAGTCCGAAAACTTGCTCGCGGTCCTTCGCAGCGGCCGGATCAAGGATAACCGCCAACCGCCCGGTTCTGGAATGCGCGGCCAGTGACGCCATGGTTTCGGCCAGGTCATCCGGCGGTCCGCCTGAAATGCATTTTGCTCCAAAGCCGGTCAGGTAGTCCTGCAGAACAGTTCGGGTCGAGCCCGGCGGACTGGTCAGAACCACTGTGCATCTGGACAGCGCCCTGGCAGTGCCGGCGGCTTTACGCTGGGACCGCGCGGCAGGCAGGCAGATTTCAAAACGGAATGTGGTACCGCGGCCCTGTTCACTTTCGACAGTAATTTCACCGTCCATGAGTTCAACCAGATGCCGTGAAATGGCAAGACCCAAGCCGGTACCGCCGGAGGCCTGGTTTTCGGTTATGGAAGACTGGACAAACCTCTCAAAGATAGTCTCGCGCTCGCTTTCTGGTATGCCGCATCCGGTGTCAGCAACACTGAACGCTATGGCGTTTGCCTTTTTGCCCTTTTCAACCCGGAGCAGAACGCTGCCTCGCGGCGTGAACTTGATCGCATTGCCGGCCATGTTCAACAGAACCTGGCGCAGACGCTGGGCGTCGCCGACAACCTGCCCGGGAAGTTCCGGGGCAACGTAGCAACTGATTTCAATGGATTTGGCGTGTGCCCGCGCGGCCAGAAGTTCGACCGAGCCTTCGACCAGTTCGCAAAGGTTGAAAGGTGACGGCACTATAGTCATCTCGCCGGATTCGGTTTTTGCCGCGTCCAGCAGTTCGTCGATGATAGACAGCAGCGAGCGCCCCGACATATCGACGGCCTCTGCGTAACTGCGCTGTTCGTGAGTCAATTTCGAATCGAGCAGCAGGCTGGTCATGCCAATCACACCATTCATCGGCGTCCTGAGCTCATGCGACACTACCGCCAGGAACCGCGATTTTGCCCGGTTGGCCTCATCAGCATGTGTACGCGCGGTACGCAGTTCCCTGAGAGCGCTTTGCAACTCGACAAGTTGCCGGTTCGTGATTGCCCACACATGCTGAAATGCCAGCAGCAGGAACACCACCAGAGCCACAAACAGTATGCGGGAAAGAATTTCAATCTGGTTTGCCTGCATGCTGATCGCAATTATGTTGACGAGCGCAGCCAGCACGGCCAGGGCAGAGCCAATCCGCACCAGTATTCTGGTACGGCGCTTCAGCGCGACCGATCCCATTGATCTTGGCCGCTGCCGCCGTTCGGTATTTTTACTGACCGATTCCTGCGCCACGCACTTCCCCGTTTGCAACACTTCCTGCATGGGTTATGGCATTGCAATGGTTAGAACTGGGCTAGCCGGATCATTAAAATTTTAGCAATTGTGTTGGGTGCCGTCCGAAGCAGGTTAGGTGGTTTGCACGGGTTTCAATTGCCAGTTGTTTCGGTGAAGGCTGCGCGCGCAGCCGCCTGATCGTGGATTGCGCTGACCGGATCATCGTGAACTGCGGCAACCAGCCAGTCACGAAACGCCCGCACATTGGGGCGACCGAGGTATTCGTCGGGACATACGAACCAGTACCAGTGGTCAGAGGGCAAGACCAGGTCAAAAGGCTTGACCAGACGGCCGCTGGCAAGGTCCTGGCGAACCAGGAATTCGCTCACCAGCGCCACCCCACCAGCGTTGATCGCAGCTTCCACGGCGAGCGAATCGCTGGTCATCACCGGCCCCTTCAGGCGATTGGCTACCGCAACGCCGGCGGTTTTCAGCCACATGGGCCAGTCGGGCTGGGTTCCTGCTGCGGCAAACCAGTCCACATGGATCAGCGTGTGATGGACCAGGTCCTGCGGCGTCAGAAGCGGGTGTTCGCCTTTCAATAGCAAGGGTGAACACACAGGCACGACATCCTCAGCCACCAGAGTTTCAGCATGCAGGCCCGGGTAGGGACCGGTGCCGAAGCGAATGGCCGCATCCACGCCATCACCGGCAAAGTTTGCCATCGACAATGTTCCGTCCAGCCGGACATTGATGTCGGGGTGCAGGGCGTTGAATTCCGACAGCCGCCTGACCAGCCACTTGCCGGCAAACACCGGCACGGACGAAATCACCAGCGGCGCCTCCTCATCCAGGGTTTGCAAGACGCTGCAACCTTGCCTCCACAACTCAAGGCCCTCGCTCAGGTAGGGCAACAGGGCCGCACCACGATCAGTCAGCCGGATGGACCTGACATTGCGGTGAAACAGCGGAAACCGGAAATGATCCTCCAGGGTCTTGATCTGGTGGCTAATGGCAGCCGGCGTGACCGCCAGTTCTTCTGCAGCCGCGCTCATACTGGCGCGTCGGCCGGCAGCCTCAAAGGCGCGCAGAGCATTCAGTGGCGGCAATCGGGACGGCATGGTTTTAACCGATAGATTATTTTTTCTAAATTATTGCTTGAGAGCAATTCGCTTGTCATAGCAAAAAAACGGGTACATACTGCACCATATAAGCTGTTTTGACAACAGAATTTCTAAAAGGATGTGCGCTATGAACCCCTATGCATTCACCAATCTGCTTCATCCCACCGTAGCGGTCGACTACCGGATACTGGAATCCAATCCTCGCGCTGTCGGGCCCGAAAACACCCTGAGCCGCGCCATCTTCCAGGCGGTCTGCCTGGTCGAAGACCTGCTGCGAAGACGCTGACAGGCCCCGATCCCGGCAAGGACGTTCAGGCTGCCAGCTGAAAACTGGCCAGTTTCTGGCGGTAGCTGATTGCCTCGGCGACGTTCAGGCGTGTTACCATCTCCTGTCCGTCAAGATCAGCCAGAGTTCTTGCCAGCCGCAGCACCCGGTGATAGCCGCGCGCTGACAGGTTCATGGCGCCCGCAGCGTCCTGCAACAAGGACAATCCCTGATTGTCAGGTCGGGCGACTTCTTCCAGCAGGGTTCCGTCCAGTTGTGCATTGGTTCGCAACCCGGTCATCCCAAGGTTGGTGAACCGCTCGATCTGGATGGCCCTGGCGCCTGCCACGCGCGATGCAATTTCGGTGGAGCCTTCGGCAGGCGGCGGCAAGGCCAGGTCGGATGCGCTCACCGCCGCCAGTTCGATCTGAATGTCAATGCGATCAAGCAGCGGTCCTGAAATGCGCGCCTGATAATCAACCGCACACTTCGCGCCGCGTTTACACACATGACCGGGTTCGCCAGCCATGCCGCACTTGCACGGGTTCATTGCGGCGATCAGTTGAAAGCGGGCAGGATAGGTAATGTGGTGATTGGCGCGCGCCACCACCGCCTCGCCGGTTTCCATGGGTTGGCGCAATGCCTCCAAGGCGCGCGGCTGGAACTCGGGCAACTCGTCCAGAAACAGAATCCCGTTGTGCGCCAGCACCATTTCACCGGGTTGCGCGCGATGCCCGCCGCCGATGAGGGCGGCCTGTGATGCTGAATGATGCGGATTGCGGTAGGGCCTGATGGTCGAGACACCGCGCGAGCGCAGTTCGCCGGCCACCGAGGCTATGGTTGAAACCTCCAGCATTTCAGATGCGTCCATCGGCGGCAGTATGGAAGACAACCGCGATGCCAGCATTGATTTGCCGGCGCCGGGCGGGCCTACCATCAGCATGTGATGGCCGCCGGCAGCAGCAACCTCCAGCGCGCGCTTTGCGGTTTCCTGACCTTTCACATCGCGGAAATCGGCCAGATGGCCGGCAGTTTCTGCAATTGCCGGCTTCGGTCTCGTCAACACCTGCGTTCCCTTCATGTGATTGAGCACCTGAACCAGGGAATTGACCGCCAGGATGTCCATGTCGTCTGACGCCCAGGCCGCTTCGGACCCGCAGGCCTGCGGACAGATCAAACCCAGTGAGCGCGCATTGGCGGCCATTGCCGCCGGCAGCGCTCCTGAAACCGGTTCCACCGATCCGTCAAGCGATAGCTCTCCCAGCACCACGTACTGGCTGATGAAGTCTGCCGGCAGCAGTCCCATGGCAGCCATCAGGGCAAGGGCAATGGGCAAATCGAAATGACTGCCCTCCTTGGGCAGATCCGCCGGGGCCAGATTGACGGTGATGCGCCTGGCCGGCATGGCCAGGCCGATGGCAGAAAGCGCCGCGCGCACCCGTTCCCTGCTCTCGGCAACCGCCTTGTCAGCCAGACCGACAATGGAAAACGCCACCATGCCGGACGCCATGTGCACCTGCACATCGACCGGCACAGCCTCGATGCCCCTGAACGCAACTGTCGCGACACGCGATACCATGGCAGGTCACCCCTTGTTGACTCCCCATCAGCATACAGGCACAGATATCAAAATCAAGAACATTTAGGGAACATGCTTTTTGTGCTATCCGCGCCGCGCCTCAATTGCGTCCAGTACGAGCGCGGCAATATCGGCGCCGCCGAACTTCTTGACCTCGCGAATGCCGGTTGGCGAAGTGACGTTGATTTCGGTCATGTAATCGCCAATAACGTCGATGCCGACGAAAATCAGGCCGCGGCGTTTCAGGTCCGGCCCGATCCGGTCACATATTTCGCGTTCGCGATCAGTCAGTTCGGTTGGCTCAGGCCTGCCGCCAACATGCATGTTGGAGCGGGTTTCTCCGGCCGCCGGAACCCGGTTAATGGCACCTGCCGGTTCGCCGTCAACCAGGATAATGCGCTTGTCGCCCTTCTTCACATCCGACAGGTATTTCTGGGCAATGAACGGTTCGCGAAATGACTGGGTGAACATTTCCATCAGGGAGGCAAAATTCTCATCCCCATGAGCCAGCCGGAACACCCCGGCGCCGCCATTGCCATACAAGGGCTTCAAGATGATGTCGCCATGTTCCTCGCGGAACTCAGACAACCGTTGCGGGTCCCGCGAGACAAGCGTTGGAGGAATGAATTCACGGTATTGCAACACATACAGCTTTTCCGGCGCATTACGCACTTCCGCCGGGTCATTGACCACCAGTGTCTTCGGGTGAACGGCCTGCAGCATGTGCGTATAGGTGATGTAGTTCATGTCAAACGGCGGGTCCTGCCGCATCAAGACCACATCATAATCTTCCAGCCGGACATTGCGCCTTTCTGATTTCTCATAGTGTCTTCCCACTTCGTCGCGCACTTTCACATCTGCGCCTGAAGCCGCCAGCCTGCCATCGCGCAATGCCAGGGCATCTGCATGATACTCAAACAGTTCGTGACCTCGCCCTTGAGCTTCCAGCATGAGGGCAAAGGTGGAATCACCCATGATGTTGATCGCCTCAATCGGATCCATCTGAACTGCGATTTTGAGCGACATGGGTTTTCAATCTCCGGACTTTTCTACTGATCGTCTTCGGCAAATGCGTTGGCGATGTGCTGAGGCCACTGGTACGGTGTCACCAGGACGATGTCAAAGCGGCAATCACACACGACAGCATCGGGATTTGACGCCAGCCAGTAGTGCGCGGCCCTGACGATGCGCCGCCGCTGATAGGGGCCCAGAGAGGCCAGTGCGTCGTCTGCGCCGACCCGGGCCTTTACCTCGACAAATGCAACCACCGGACCGCGCCGGGCTATCAGGTCAATTTCACCTGCTGGAGACTTCCAGCGCTGCGCAACTATCCGGTAGCCTTTCAACCGCAGCAGCATGGCAGCCTTGGCTTCGGCCAGCCGACCCAGGCGTTCTGCCAGCTGGCGATGACGGGCCGGCGGTCTTGTCATGAACCCGCATTCTTCATGGACACCGCCAGATCATACAGGCCTGCCCGGGGCCTGCCGGTCTCTTTGGCTAGAATTGTTGCCGCCTTGCTGACCGGATGATCGCGCAAAAGTTCCGACAGCCTTGACAACACATCGTCCTGCGACACTTCGGGCGCCCGGTCCGGCGGGCCTATGACCATGGTGATCTCGCCCTTGAGCGCAGACCTGCCGGACAATTGCGAGATTATGGAGCGGGCGTCGCCGCGCAAAACCTCCTGATGCAACTTGGTCATTTCGCGTGCCACGGCCATTGCGCGATTGCCCATGCAATCGGCAATATCGTTGAGAGTTGCTGCAATCCTGGCAGCGCTTTCAAACATCAGGAGTGTGGCGGGTATCGCTGACAACTCCTGCAATTGCCTCATTCTTGTGCCTTGTTTGGCAGACAGGAACCCGGCAAACAGGAACCGGTCACTAGGCAATCCCGACAGGGCAAGTGCGGTTACCGGTGCGGTTGGGCCTGGCACCACATCTACTGCAATTGCCTGTTCAACACAGTCTCGAACAAGCTTGTAACCGGGGTCTGACACCATTGGCATACCGGCATCGGACACCAGCGCAATGGCAGCGCCTGCGGACAGCTTCTGCAACAACACCGGTCGGACACTGGCCGCGTTATGGTCATGATACGGCTTTAGACGTGTTGCAATGGAATAGCGTTGCATCAGTCTGCTGGTGATGCGGGTATCTTCACACAGCACGATGTCGGCAGCGGCCAGAACTGCCAGTGACCGCAAGCCAACATCTGCCAGATTACCCAGTGGAGTTGCAACAAGATGCAGGCCGGCGGCCAGCGCGGGGGCCGCAAAAACGTGGCCCTGAATGGAGTAGGTGCGACTGGATTTATCGGTATGCATGATTTTTACACTGGTGAACGTTTGAAACAAGCCGCAAAAATGGCTAAAGCTAACTGATAAATTTGTTCGCGGACGTCCGGGCTGACTTTCATTCGATTGTTTGCGCGGCGGGTGTGGGGATATCATGATCACTGTACTGCCTCGACGCAACTCGATTGCAAGCCGAATCTGTCACACTAGCGGCAATGCTGATTACATTGCTGCTGGTTTCTGCCTGCAGCACCGGCGGCGTCAGTGTCGGCAGCCTGTTCTCGGATGACAAGCCGGAAGCGGGAACCGTCCAGAAGCCCGAACAGCAGGCGCCAGCCGTTCAGACTCCGGTTCTGGCGGTCCGGTCAAGGTAGCAATTCTGCTGCCACTGTCAGCGGAGGGGGAAACTGCATCAATCGGCAAGGCGCTGAAGAATGCCGCGGAAGCGGCATTGCTTGATGCGGGCAGCCAGGGCATCCAGTTGATTACCAAGGACACCCGAGGCAATGCCGATGGTGCGCGCACTGCCGCCAACGAAGCCCTGAAGGATGGCGCCACACTTATTCTGGGGCCATTGCTGTCTTCTGAAGTTCAGGCAATATCTCCCATCGCACGCAAGCGAAATGTCCCTGTCGTCGCATTTTCCTCGGTTGCAGGCGTCGCCGGCAACGGCGTTTACCTGATGAGCTTCCTGCCCAGCGAGGAAGTGTCAAACCTGGTGCGTTACGCTGCGGCACAAGGTGTTCGCAACATCGCTGCCATGGTGCCACAAAGTGCATATGGCAGTATTGCCGAAAATGCCCTGAACCAGGCCGTTGCGGCAAACGGGGCAAAGATCGTCGCGCTGGACAGATATCCGCGATCAGCCGACGGGATTGCCGGCATCAGCAGGCTGGTTGCAGGCAAGATCGACAATTCCGCCAATGACATTCAGGGGCTGTTTCTGCCGGAAGGCGGCGCAATGCTGGCAAATGCCGGAAACGGCCTGAGTTCTGCCGGCCTTTCATCAGGCAAGGTCCGGATGCTGGGCACAGGCTTGTGGGATGAACGGTCTACCGCCAATATAAGACTGATCAGTGGCGGCTGGTACGCCGGTGTGTCACCGGATCTGATTACCCGGTTTGCAGAACGCTACCAGCAAGCCTACGGCAACACGCCTCCCAGGCTCGCCAGCCTCGCCTATGATGCCGTCAGCCTGGCTGTCATAGTTACCAGAAGATGCTCCCGGCGGAATTCCGTCTGCGCAGGCCATTACCAATCCGGAAGGGTTCAAGGGCGTCAACGGGCTGTTCCGGTTCCGTCCAAACGGTCAGATTGAACGCGGTCTTGCCATTCTTGAAGTCACCCCTACCGGACCAAGCGAGATTTCTCCCGCACCAGACAGGTTCAATGCAGGGTTTTAAACGCAATATGCTCAATCACCGAGTTGAGAACCTGACGTCCCGCCCGGGTTGCAACAATGGCGGTTTGATCATCAGACAGACTTATGAGGCCATCTGAAATCAGATAATCCAGTTGCGGCCGGTTGATCGGTTTGCCACTCATGTCATGCAACCTGGCAAGATCGACGCCATGTGTAGTGCGCATGGCCATCAGCAGGTACTCGTGTATTGCATCTTCACCGGCAATAACCTGCCTTTCAACCACACCATTTGAACGCGAGGAAACAGCATGGAGCCAGGTTTCCGGATGCTTCTGGGTAGACAGTGCCAGTCGCGAACCATTGTCCGCAATCAATCTTGAATGGGCACCCGGGCCAACGCCGGCGTATTCGCCATAAGTCCAGTACAGCATGTTGTGGCGGCACTCGTGCCCGGCGCGGGCATGATTTGAAATCTCGTAGGCAGGAAGTCCTGCTGTGCAAGTCAGCTCCTGGGTAATCTCGTACATCGCAGCTGCGTGATCTTCATGAGGTGTCACCAGCTGACCAGCCTCATGTAATCGGAAGAATGCGGTTTCCGGTTCGATGGTCAACTGGTAGAGCGACATATGGCCCTGCTGCTCGCACAGCGCTCTTGCCAGTTCGGATTTCCATTTGGACGGCGTCTGACCGGGGCGTGCATAAATGAGGTCAAATGAGGTGCGCGGGAATGTCCGGGCGGCCAGCCGGAACGCGGCCAGGCCTTCTTCCACCGAGTGTTGTCTGCCCAGGTATCGAAGGTCGGCCTCATCAAGCGCCTGGATGCCGACGGAAACCCGGTTCACGCCGGCTTTGCGGTATCCCGCAAAATTAGCCGCTTCCGCACTGGTCGGATTGGACTCCAGGGTAATCTCCACGTCGCCAGCAACCGGCCACAGGCTGGCGATCTGATCGATTACTCCGCCGACAACGGCCGGCGGCATGAGAGACGGCGTACCGCCGCCGAAAAAAACACTTGTCACGGTGCGCCCCGGCGTCTGGCTTGAAAACCAGTTCAGTTCGGTTGCCAGTGCACCGCCAAAAGCATCCGGGTCAACGCCGTGATGGCGGACATGGGAATTGAAGTCGCAATACGGGCACTTCGCCTTGCAAAACGGCCAGTGAACGTAAATACCGAGATCGCGCTGGTTCATATCATTTTGTCCGGGATCAGGGTGCCGACAGTGCTTCGACAAATTGGGCGAAGGCGCGTGCGCGGTGCGAAATTGCGTGTTTGGCATCCGGTTGCATTTCGCCAAATGTCATATCGTGACCATCCGGTCTGAAAGCCGGATCATAGCCGAAACCGTGCCGGCCCCTGGGCGGCCATACCATTTCGCCGTGTACCGTGCCGGTAAACACTCTCGAGGACCGGCCGGGCAGCGCCAGACACAGGGCACACACGAATTGTGCCGATCGCCCTCCAGCCGCTGATGCGCCGGTGGCGACCAACTCATTCTCAACCTTGCGCATGGCAATGGCAAAATCCCTGCCCGGACCAGCCCATCTGGCCGAGTAGATACCCGGTGCCCCGTCAAGCGCATCAACACAAAGACCGGAGTCGTCTGCCAGGGCCGCCAGGCCCGAAGCCTGCATGGCAGCTTCGGCTTTCAGACGTGCATTGCCTTCAAATGTCACCTCGGTTTCTTCCGGTTCCGGCAAGCCAAGCTCGCCTGCCGAAATTACTTTCAGGCCGAGCGGAGCCAGCAAGTCTGATATCTCGCGCACCTTGCCCTGATTGTGGCTTGCTACAACCAGCTTGTTGTCCGGCAGGTCCAGTTGCATGGTCAGGCCACGGTTGCGTTCTGCAGGGCAACCAGCTCGCCAATGCCCTTATTGGCCAGTTCAAGCAATTCAAGCAGTTCGGCTTGCGAGAACGGTACGCCTTCTGCTGTTCCCTGCACCTCTACAATGCCGCCGGAACCGGTCATCACGAAGTTGGCGTCAGTTTCAGCATTTGAATCTTCCGCATAATCCAGGTCGGCAACCGGCTGACCCTGGTAAATTCCGCAGGACAGGGCTGCAACATTGTCTGTCAGGGCGGTGGTTTCGATCATTCCCTGCCTGATCATGTGTGCCATACAGTCGTGCAGCGCCACCCAGGCTCCGGTGACTGAAGCGGTGCGGGTACCACCATCTGCCTGGATGACATCGCAGTCCACGGTAATCTGGCGCTCACCGAGTGCTTCCATGTTTACCACGGCGCGCAATGAACGGCCAATCAGGCGCTGGATTTCCTGGGTGCGGCCCGATTGTTTGCCGGCGGTGGATTCGCGGCGCATGCGGCCACCGGTAGAGCGCGGCAACATACCGTACTCCGCCGTCACCCATCCCTTGCCACCGCCACGAAGCCAGGGAGGGACCCGATCTTCCAGGCTGGCAGTGCACAATACATGGGTGTCACCGAATTTGATCATGCAAGACCCTTCCGCATGCATGGAGAAGCCGCGCTGCATGGTGACTTGGCGCAATTGTGCGGGTTTTCTACCTGATGGCCTCATGTAAATTTCCTGACTTTCCGGTTGATCTGAATTCTGGTCTGGCGTGGTTTAGACCCGTGCAGACAATTTCGCAACGCCGCATGCCGGCAATTGACGCTGCCCGGGGTCGCACCTAAGTTCTAGGGTCAGAGACCGTCAATCTGATGCTATGCTATTTGAAACCCGGATACCCATGAAGGCCATTGATGATCGTTTGACCGAACTGTCCGTACTGGACACGCGTTCGCGCGATATTTTCCGGCGCCTGGTCGAAACCTTTCTGGAAACCGGCGGACCGGTCGGGTCGCGAACCATTTCCCGGCATTTGCCGGTTGGCCTGTCACCGGCCTCGATCCGCAATGTGATGTCGGACCTCGAAGAAGCTGGGCTGATTTATTCGCCCCATACCAGCGCCGGCAGAGTACCCACAGAAACCGGCCTGCGGTTTTTCGTGGATGCACTGATGGAAGTGGGCCGCCTGACATCGGAGGAACGTGCGCAAATTGACGCACAGATGTCCGGACTCAATCGCGATAAAACAACTGATGACATTCTGACAGACGCCACAAATCTGCTGTCCGGACTGTCGTCATGTGCAGGACTTGTGCTGTCTACCAAGGTCAACAGCCGGTTAAGGCATATCGAGTTTGTGAGCCTCAGTGCGACCAAGGCACTTGTCATCATCGTTTCAGAGGATGGCAGTGTCGAGAACCGTACCATCGAGGTGCCGCGCGGATTGCCTGCCTCAACCCTGACGGAGGTCAGCAACTACCTCAACAGCCGGTGCCAGGGTCTGTCGATCGCCGAGTTCAAGAAGCAGCTGGAAAGCCAGTTGCAGGTGGTTGAACAGGAACTCGACGCGCTCGCCGCCCGGGTTATAGCCGCCGGACTTGCTGTATGGTCGGATGACAATGGTGACGGCAAACGATCACTTATTGTGCGCGGCAGATCCAATCTGATCAACGAAGCAGCCCACGTGGATGATATCGAGCGTATCCGCAAACTGTTCGATGACCTTGAGAACAAGAAGGACGTCATGAACCTGCTGGGCCTTGCAGAATCCGGCGAGGGTGTCCGTATTTTCATCGGCTCGGAGACCAAGCTGTTTTCCCTGTCCGGATCATCCCTGGTGGTCGCTCCCTACCATGATGCCAAGGATAACATCATTGGCGTACTTGGCGTCGTCGGGCCGACCCGGCTGAATTATTCGCGTATTGTGCCCATGGTGGACTATACAGCGCAGGCAATTGGCCGCCTCATCTCTTGATTCCCGGCGCCAAAAAGCTGATATGCGTTGCAACAACTACAACTTTCAAGAATTTGCGGATCAATTTCCATGACCGAAAACAAGCGTGTACCTGAAAACGACAACTCGCCTGAAGAGGCGCTCAGCAAGGAACAGCTTGAAGCTGCAGCCGATGCATTGCTTGATGGGGACACAGGCGAAGACGCCTTTGCGATGGACACCTACGAAGAACTGGCGACCGAAAATGCCGACCTGAAGGACCGGGTTCTTCGCGCCATGGCCGAAACCGAGAATTTGCGCAAGCGGGCCGAACGCGAGAAAGCCGAAGCGACACTGTATGCCGCTACAAATTTCGCCCGCGACCTGTTGTCAGTCAGCGACAGCATGGCCAAGGCGCTGGAAATGATGCCTGATGATGCGCGTAAGAATGCTGACGAGGCCACCCGCAATCTGATTGACGGCATCGAACTGACCCGCCGCGAACTGCTCAACTCTTTTCAGAAACACGGCATTGAGGAAGTTGACCCGCTGGACGAGAAGTTTGACCCGCATTTCCATCAGGCGATGTTTGAGGTGCCCGGTTCGGACAAACCCAATGGCACAGTGGTCCAGGTGGTTCAGACCGGATTCAAGATCGGCCAGCGTATACTGCGCCCGGCGCTTGTCGGGGTGGCAAAACAGACAGAGACCGCCCAGGGCAAAAATGACGACAAGGAAGACAGGGGCGAAGATAAATAGTCAGACTTCGGGCAAATTCACTCTTCTGAGAGTAAGGTTCAGCCTGCCGCCGCCGTCCAAAAGGGTCGACGTAGCAGGCAGAATCCTGTCCACACCATGAAAATTCATCCGAGCATTCCCGCCCATCACAAGTACGTCTCCCGACTGCAGTTTGAATGACCGCGTAGAGTCCTTGCGCGAGTTTCCACCCATTCTGAAGACTGCCGTGTCTCCCAGCGAAACCGACAGTACCGGCGCATCAAGGTTCACTTCGTCCTTGTCCTGATGCAGGCCCATGCGCGCCCTGCCAGCATAATAATTCACAAGACAGGCTTCCGGCGGGTGCGGGTACTGCGCCAGTATCTCCCACAATTCGAGCAGTTTCTCCGGAATGGCGGGCCATGGCCTGGCTGTTTCAGGGTGATGCGGCTGATATCGATAACCGGTTCTGTCCGAAACCCAGCCCAGTTTGCCCAGATTTGTCATGCGAACCGACATGGGTTTGCCTGAACGCGGCATTTGCGGAACATATAATGGATTGTCAGCCATCAGCCCGCGAAGCAGCGCAACCAGTGCCAGTTGCGCCTCCCGGTCGACATGGCCGGGGTATATCTGAAATCCGTCAATTTGCATCTTGTTGCAACACCGACTTGATGAGCGAGCCAAGCCTTACTATATAGCCTCTCGAACACTGAACGTAACACCATGAATGCCGCAAGGCAGGTATTGTTCGGATAGTCAGAGCAACTGGAGTCTGTTACCGGCGAGACCGGATAGCCGTGCGCCACATACAAAGGGCATGGCAACAGGCGGCCTAATGGAGGGCATAATGGGTAAGGTAATTGGAATTGACCTTGGAACCACGAACTCGTGTGTTGCGGTCATGGAGGGCGGAAGCCCGAAAGTAGTTGAAAATGCTGAAGGTGCGCGCACCACACCTTCCATCGTTGCGTTCACAGGCGACGGTGAGACGCTGGTAGGCCAGCCCGCCAAACGTCAGGGTGTGACCAATCCGGAAAACACCTTTTTCGCCATCAAGCGCCTGATCGGACGGCGCATGAATGACCCGATGGTGGAAAAGGACAAGAAGCTGGTTCCCTATAGTATCGTCAAGGCTGACAATGGCGATGCATGGGTTGAGTCCATGGGCAAGAAATATGCACCGTCGCAGATTTCCGCCATGACGCTTCAGAAAATGAAGGAAACCGCCGAACGCCATCTGGGCGAAAGCGTTACCCAGGCTGTTATCACTGTCCCAGCCTATTTCAATGACAGTCAGCGGCAGGCTACCAAGGATGCCGGAAAAATTGCCGGCCTTGAAGTTCTGCGCATAATCAATGAACCGACTGCTGCTGCTCTTGCCTACGGCCTGGACAAGAAAGATGCCGGCATCATCGCCGTGTATGACCTTGGCGGCGGCACGTTCGACGTATCGATCCTGGAAATCGGCGATGGCGTGTTCGAGGTCAAATCCACCAATGGCGATACTTTCCTTGGCGGTGAAGACTTTGACATGCGTATTGTCGATTACCTTGCCGATGAATTCAAGAAAGAGAGCAGTATTGACCTGCGCTCCGACAAGCTGGCGCTTCAGCGTCTGAAGGAAGCGGCAGAGAAGGCGAAGATTGAACTGTCGTCCGGCACCCAGACTGAAGTCAATCTGCCGTTCATCACTGCAGACGCATCCGGTCCGAAGCACCTGACCCTGAAGATGACCCGCGCCAAGCTGGAATCGCTGGTGGACGATCTCATCCAGCGCACAGTCGGGCCGTGCAAGGCTGCCCTGAAGGATGCCGGTCTGAAGGCTGCCGATATTGACGAAGTCGTACTCGTCGGCGGCATGACCCGCATGCCCAAGGTCATCGAGACGGTCAAGTCGTTCTTTGGCAAGGAGCCGCACAAGGGCGTGAACCCGGACGAGGTTGTCGCCATCGGTGCTGCCATCCAGGCAGGCGTGCTGCAAGGTGAAGTCAAGGACGTATTGCTGCTCGACGTAACACCGCTGTCGCTCGGAATTGAAACCCTCGGTGGAGTGTTCACCCGACTGATTGACCGCAATACAACGATCCCGACCAAGAAAAGCCAGGTTTTCTCGACCGCTGACGACAATCAGACAGCCGTGACCATCCGGGTGTTCCAGGGCGAACGCGAAATGGCACAGCACAACAAGATGCTGGGTAATTTCGACCTGATGGGCATTCCAACGGCACCCCGCGGAGTGCCGCAGATTGAAGTCACATTCGATATAGATGCCAATGGCATCGTCAATGTGTCGGCCAAGGACAAGGCAACCAACAAGGAACAGCAGATTCGCATTCAGGCATCAGGCGGCCTGTCCGACGATGAAGTTGAACAAATGGTCAAGGATGCCGAGAGTCACGCTGAGGAAGACAAGAAGAACAAGGAGATGGTGGAAGCCAAGAATCATGCCGAAGCGCTGATCCATTCAACCGAAAAATCCCTGTCGGAGTATGCTGACAAGGTCTCTGAAGCCGACCGGTCTGCCGTGACAGCTGCTGTTGACGACCTGAAGACAGCGCTGGAAGGCGACAATGTTGAAGAGATCCAGACCAGGACCAACACACTGTCGCAAGCAGCGATGAAACTTGGTGAAGCCATGTATCAGGCGCAAAGCGAGGCTGCAGAAGGTGACAGTGAAGGCAGTGAGGACGGTTCGCCGGATGAAGACATCGTCGATGCGGACTTTGAAGAAGTCCAGGACGATGAGGACGACAAGAAGGCGTCCTGAGGCGCCTTTGTCATTGTTGATCGCTCTGGAGCCGGCGGGCTCCAGAGCGCGTTTGGGATGACAGACGATGGTTGCTTTACTGGTGCATACCCGCAATTGCCGTGATGGCAAGCTGCAAGCAGGCTGAACATACTATGGCGAAGCGAGATTATTACGAGGTACTTGGTGTTGGGAAGACCGCCGATGACAGGGAGCTAAAAAGCGCCTTTCGCAAAATGGCGAAGCAGTATCATCCCGACGCCAACCCGGATGACATTGCGGCCGAGCAGAAATTCAAGGAAGCCAGCGAGGCTTACGAGGTTCTGAAAGAACCGCAAAGGCGTGCCGCTTATGACCGTTTTGGCCATGCTGCGTTCGAAGATGGCCGCGGAGGCCAGAGCGGTGCAGGCTTTGGTCCTGAATTTTCTTCATCCATGTCCGACATATTCGAGGATCTGTTCGGCGAGTTCATGGGCGGAGGCGGCCGGCGTACCGGCGGCCGCGGCGGAGGCGGTGCGGCCAGGGGCTCGGATCTGCGCTATGACATGGAAATCTCGCTTACCGATGCTTACGCCGGCAAGTCTGCGCAGATACGGGTACCAACTTCCGTCACCTGCGAAACCTGCTCCGGCAGTGGTGCCAAACCCGGCACCAGTCCTGGCACCTGCTCAACCTGTAACGGCCAGGGCGCTGTGCGGTCCTCGTCAGGCTTCTTCACGGTTGAACGCGCCTGCCCGACATGTCAGGGCCGGGGAACCGTAATATCGGATCCGTGCACCAATTGCTCAGGTCAGGGACGAGTACAAAAAGAACGCACCCTGTCAGTCAACATCCCGGCCGGTGTCGAAGACGGCACTCGTATTCGTCTTGCCAATGAAGGCGAAAGCGGGGTGCGTGGCGGCCCATCCGGTGATCTTTACATCTTTCTTGCCATCAAGCAGCACGAGTTCTTCCAGCGCGACGGAGCGGATCTTTTTTCGCGCGTACCGATATCCATGACGTCCGCATCTCTGGGCGGTGAGATCGAAGTGCCGACCATCGATGGCAAGAAGGCTCGTGTGACCATTCCGGAAGGCACCCAGGGAGGCAAACAGTTCCGCCTCAAAGGCAAGGGAATGCCGGTACTGCGTACCAGCCAGCACGGCGACATGTATATCCAGGTAAGTGTTGAAACGCCGGTAAACCTCACTCGCAAGCAAAAGGAACTGTTGCGTGATTTTGAGAGCCAGGCCAAGGACAACTCACCGCAGTCCGCCGGCTTTTTCACCAAGGCGCGTTCATTCTGGGATAGTTTCGGCAGCTAAAGCCGCACGGTCCCGATTTCGTCAGAACCTGAATTTCCCGGGGAGAAGGCACAATGGCCAAGGGATACTGGATTGCACATGTAACCGTCAGTGATCCTGACCAGTACAAGCACTATGCGGACGCGGCCCCGGAGGCGTTTAAAAAGTATAATGCCCGGATGCTTGCCCGTGGTGGCCAGCACTCCCAGATGGAGGGTGCAGGAAAGACCCGCAATGTGGTCATCGAGTTCGCCAGCTACCAGGATGCAATCGACTGTTTCAACAGTGACGAATATCAGTCGGCCCGCGCCAAGCGCCTGGGTGCGGGTGAGGCCGATATTGTCATTGTCGAAGGTGTCTAATCGGCTTTCAGAGCTACATGGATTCTCTTGAGCCCAAAAAATTGCTCTGGCACTTTGGAATCAATCAGTTTTATGACTTTTGATTGATTCAATCAAAAGTCATACTGATCTAGAGCGGGATGTGTTTAGCCAGAATCGTTTGGGGATTCCCATTTGTCTGCGAATCTGATTCACCCTTGTTACTGGTTAAGGAGGCCAGCAATAATGGGTAAGCCTTATTCGATTGATCTACGTGAGCGTGTTGTTTGTGCGGTTTTGCAGGAGGGAATGTCGCGTTGTGCGGCGGCCAGGCGTTTTGGTGTAGCGATCAGCACGGCGATTGGCTGGGTTAACCGTTTTCACGATACCGGCAGCGTTGCGCCTGGCCAGATGGGTGGTCACAAGCCCAGAGCGATCCGGGGTGAATACCGCGATTGGCTGCTTGAGCGCTGTCAGCGGCGAGACTTTACACTGCGCGGCCTTGTTGCCGAATTGGCCGAACGCGACCTGAAAGTGGATTATCGCGCGGTGTGGGAGTTCGTCCATGCCGAGAACCTCAGTTATAAAAAAAACTGTTCACGCCAGTGAACAGGATCGACCCGATGTGGCGCGCAGGCGGATACAATGGCGAAAATATCAGGGCCGGATCGATCCAGGCCGTCTGGTCTTCATCGACGAGACCTGGACCAAAACCAATATGGCGCCGCTTCGAGGCTGGGCGCCGTGCGGTGAGCGCCTGCTGGCCAAGGTGACACACGGCCACTGGAAAACCATGACCTTCCTGGCCGCTCTACGCCACGACCGCATCGATGCTCCCTGGCTGCTGGATGGCCCGATCAATGGCGAGCGCTTTCGCATTTACATTGAGAAAGTCCTGCTACCGACCTTGAAGCCTGACGATATCGTCGTTGCCGACAACCTGGGCAGCCACAAGAGCAAGGCCGTACGCCAGATGATCCGCAGCGCCCAGGCCAAACTACTCTTCCTGCCCAAATATTCCCCGGACCTGAACCCCATCGAACAGGTTTTCGCAAAACTCAAGCATCTCCTGCGAAAGGCTGCTGCCCGTACTCCCGATACCGTTTGTCAATGTATCGGCGAATTGCTCGGCAGCTTCACCGAAGCAGAATGCGAAAACTACCTCACTCACGCGGGATACAAACAAACCTAAAAACATCGTGCTCTAGCCTTCCCCAAAACGCTTCTTGAGGGCGGACAGACCTGCTGTGTAAATCGCGGAAACAATTTTTGACGCTGTCGCATCATCAGCACCAGCAGCGTTGAAACGGCCAGTCCAGTCTACGGTGCTGGTTCCGTCTTCTCCGGCTGTAACCTTGATGGTCGAATAATAGTCTGAGACCGGCAACGGGCCGTCAACGATGGAGTAGCTCTGGGACATTGCTGCATCATCATGGGCTTCGCGCTTTTCGACCAGGATGCCGCCACCGGATATATTAATGACACGAACCGTGTCTGGGCCGCGTGTTTCCAGGGTTGAGGTTACGGCTGCAGGATGCCACTCCGCAAGACTTCCGAACTCGCCAATTGTCTGCCAAACCTCGGCAGCACTGGCACTCAGAACGGCAGACTCGTGTACATTCAACATAATAATCAACTTCCTGTTGCACTCAGATGGCTCAAGTCTGCCCGCTGGTGCTGTCAATGTCCATCGGCAAGCACCTGCCTGCAGTGTCCGGTGTCAAGTGAACCCATGTTGCTTTTGATCATGATGATCGATTCCAAGGCGATAGAGCAACTTTATGGGTTCAAGTGCATCCATGTTGCTCTAGCCCGCATTTCTCACCAGGGATAGGTTCGTCAATTCATCGATGTGTATTATTTGTGTCTTGCCCGGGGTTTGGCAGATGCGCATAGAGTTGCGCGCCGTGGCTTCGGCGTTTTGTCTGGGCTGGATTTTCTCATGTTGTTGACGGGAGGGGTTTCAGGTTCAGCGGCTTTGAGGCGCCGCAGCGCATATTCTGGCGTGGGCCTGTGCGAACTCATCCTGATAGGGACATTGTGAGGTCATGGAGACAGTGATGCGGCGCACGGAGTGCTTGACCCTTGCGCCGAGCTTGAGCAGCTTCAGGCGGATGGAGCCGCAGGTGGCGTTTTCAAGTCTTGTGTGTTTGAGACCAAGGCGCCTGAGTGTTTCAACCAGCACATAGGCAAACGAGGCGAACCACAGGCGCAACTGGTTTGCGCGCATGGTTCGCGTCGAGGTGCGGTCGGCATAAAGATCAAGCTGGCATTCCTTGATGCGGTTCTCCATCTCGCCGCGGGCACAGTAGATGTCCTCATAGAGTTCGCGTGTGCCTGCCTGTCCGGGCTTGAGGGAGGTGACCACAAACCTCGGATTGGCGCCCTTTGCCAGGCATTCCGCCTTGCCGACGACCCGTCGGCGGCATGACCAGCCTTTCAGGGTCGAGTACATGAAGTCTGCAAACCGGCGCGCCGGTTTGCCGGTTTCCAGATGCTCTGCCCTTGCCTCAGCCATGTGGCTCCCGATGGACTGCACAAGCCTGCTGTTGCGGGCAAGACCAAACAGATAATCCACCTTGTTTTGCTCGCACCAGACCATCAGCTCTTCCCGGGCAAAGCCGGAATCGGCCCGAAGCAGGAAGCCGGTATCCGGCCAGTACTGCCGGATCCGGGTGATGATGCGTTCTACCTCCTGTTTCGCACCGGCTGCACCATCTATATTGGCTGGCCGCAGTTTGGCCGCCAGCAACTGGCGGCCGCAGAAGATGTATAGCGGCAGGTAGCAGTAACAATCATAATAGCCGTGAAAGAAGCGCCCCTCCTGGTGGCCGTGCAGCCGGTCATCGGTGGCGTCAAGATCAAGAACAATCCGCTTTGGAGGCCTGCCATGCGCCTCCACGAACAGATCGACGAACAGGTGTTCAATCGCAGCCTCGTCATGGGTGATCCTGTGATAGCGCCCGGGCAGGCCCTCAGGGGCATGCTCCAGCCGGTTCAGTGTCGACTTGCCGGCAAGGCCCGCACAATCGGAACGTTTCGGCTCAACCCGGCCGGACAAAACTCCCAGCACAGGATCATGGCGCAACTCGTCATGGTCATTGATGTCTTCATAGCCAAGCGCGATCCCGGCAATGCGCTGGCCAACCATGCTTTCAAGACCATGAACCGTGCGCTGCCGGTTGCGATGGTCCCTAAAACATGCCGCTACCCGTGAGAACAGATCAATCGCCTTGTCAGTTTGGCGAAGAAGCAACGCACCTGCATCGGAACTGATTGCGCCGCCATCAAAAGCGGCAACAACACGGCGGCCATTAAAGGCTTCAAATTCAAACTGATCAGAGATACACTGTGTTTGCATCGGACCCCGCTTTCGAAACTGATAACTCTTTGTTCTAAAGGAATATTATCAGATTCGTGGGGCCGATGCACCTTCTATGGTGAGAAATGCGGGCTAGGCATCTGCGCAGTTCGCTGTTATCACACTCGGCAAAGTTCATTTCAAATGCACGGGCCTTTTGAAAATGCTCAAGCTTGTAGTTGCAGGTGCCGGCGGGCGCATGGGTCAGACGCTTACCCGACTGATTCATGCTCATCCTTCATGTGAAGTTGCAGGTGGCCTTGAACCGAAAGGCTCGCCGCTGATCGGCCGGGACCAGGGAGCCGTTGCGGGGCTGGGCGATATTGACGCCATCATTTCCGATGACCCGCTTTCGGTGTTGGTCAAAGCCGATGCCATAATTGACTTCACCGTGCCGGCGGCAAGTGTGGCGCTGGCCGGTATTGCGGCGCAGGCGCGTATTGTACACGTCATCGGCACGACCGGCCTCAGCGCAACTGACGAAGCAGCCATAAAAGCAGCTTCCCATCATGCCCGCATCGTCAAGTCAGGCAATATGAGCCTGGGTGTGAACCTTCTGGCTGTGATCGTCAGACAGGTTGCCGCTTCACTTGACGAGAGCTTCGATATTGAGGTGGTGGAGATGCATCACCGCCACAAGGTCGATGCACCTTCCGGCACTGCCCTGCTGCTGGCAAACGCTGCAGCCGAGGGGCGTGGCATTGAACTTTCCGGACACAGTGTCCGCAGCCGTGACGGTCATACAGGTGTCCGCAAGGAAGGTGATATCGGATTTGCGAGTTTGCGTGGTGGCAGCGTGGTTGGTGATCACAGCGTGATATTTGCCGGTCAATCTGAACGAATTGAACTATCTCACAAGGCTGAATCGCGGGAGATATTTGCCAATGGAGCCATCAGGGCTGCATTGTGGGCATATGATCAGAAACCCGGACTTTACTCGATGACAGATGTGATTGGCCGCAATGCGGGCAACTAGTGTCAGGACCTCACACCCTGCAAACCAGAAAGCGACATTTCACATGAGCGGAACTCTTGTGCTCGTCCGGCACGGACAAAGCGAATGGAACCTGAAAAACCTTTTCACCGGCTGGAAAAACCCCGGCCTGACGGAGAAGGGTGTTGAAGAAGCCCATGCAGCTGGCCGCAACCTGAAAGCACTGGGCCTGGTCTTTGACCTGGCCTTCACCAGTGTTCTCGACAGGGCCCAGCAAACCCTTTCCATCATGCTCGAAGAACTGGGTCAGGCAGATTTGCCGACATCCCGCGACCAGGCGCTGAATGAGCGCGACTATGGCGACCTGACTGGTCTGAACAAGGATGACGCGCGCAAAAAATGGGGTGAAGACCAGGTGCACATCTGGCGCAGGTCCTACGATGTTGCACCACCTGGCGGCGAGAGCCTGCGCGACACCCTGGCGCGCTCCCTGCCCTACTACATGAAAGCAATCCAACCACACGTTCTCGACGGTAAAACCGTACTTGTTGCGGCACACGGCAATTCCTTGCGCGCGCTGGTCATGGCACTGGAAGGCCTGAGCCCGAAAGAGATACTGAAACGTGAAATCGCGACAGGTGTACCGATCATCTACAGGCTGAATGCCAATGGCACCATCGCCAGTTCAAAAGTGCTGGAAGACTGACTTAGATCAGTATGGCTTTTGATCGATTCCAAAGTGCCAGAGCAACTTTATGAGTTCAAGAGAACCCAAGTCGCTCTAGCTGGATTTTTTCCATTGATGTCACTCGTCCTGAGCCGCAATCAGGCATATCCAACCGTGCCGGCTTCCCAGCCGAGGATGGCCTTCTTGCGGGTCAGTCCCCAGTGGTAACCACACAGGCCGCCGGACTTACCCAATACCCGGTGACAAGGCACAACAAAAGATATCGGGTTTTTTCCAACAGCGGTGCCAACCGCGCGCGAAGCTGTTGGCCTGCCGATTTTTTCAGCCACATCAGAGTAAGTGGTCGCCGAGCCCAGCGGAATACGCAACAGCGTTTCCCAGACACGTATCTCAAAATCGGTGCCGATCATGACGATCCGCAAAGGTTGATCAGGACGCCATTCATCACGGTTGAAAATGCGCCTGGCCATGGCGGCCGTTGCCTTGTCATCGCGCACGTACTCAGAACGTGGCCAGCGCTTGGCCATATCCTCAAAGGCAGACTGCTCGCCACCTTCGTCCGCAAATGCCAGGCCCGCCAACCCATGCAAGGTGGTCAACACCACCGCAGTTCCAAATGGCGATGAGTGGCATCCCCAGGTGATCGTCAGGCCGGCACCCCTGGCCCGGTATATTCCGGGTGGCATGCCCTCGTGGGTCACGAACAGGTCGTGCAACCGCCCGGCACCAGACAGGCCCACTTCATAGGCTGTATCCAGCACCGTTGCTGATTCCTGCAGCAATTGCCTGGCGCGATCAACAGTAATTGCCTGCATGAAGGACTTTGGTGTCAGGCCGGCCCACCGGTTGAAACTGCGCTGAACAGAATCAGGGCTGGCACCGACGTTGCCGGCTATCTCATCCAGTGACGGATGATCAATCCAGTTTTCCGACACAAATTCAATGGTGCGGCGGACAAGTTCATAGTCACTGGTCTGGACGGTCTGTAACATGACGGCTGATCCCGTAATTATTGCTTTCACTGTGTAAATACTAGAATACGCTGGCAGCCACGGCCACCCGTTTTACGGACGACCAATACCAAGGCAAACGACCTTTAGAGCCATTTTGCCCAGACAGAAGCGTTTGATGGCATCCGCGCCTTGCCAGCGAACCCGGAAAAATCGGTCAAGCGATACTATCCGGGTAAGAAAGGCTCTATATGCGCGGCCGGGCGAGAATGTCCTTGAGTGTGCCTGCCAGAGACTTCCGATCATATGGCGCCAGGAAACTGCCGACTTCCGCCACCATATTGCGTGATGACAGAAACAACCGGCCAATCAGCTCGCGGCCAACATCTTCCTCGAGCCGAACCTTTGCCCAGGCCCGGACAAGCCGTTGGGTCTGGTCAGGTCTGCGGGCCTTCATTCGGGTAATGGTAATCTCCTCATGGCCGATGAATATTCTTTCGCGGCACTCCGCGTCACGATAATTGCGACTTATGGCCCACCAGATTAGCAACACGTCCAGTCCGAAGAAACCAAACACCGGCCATGCACCCATCAAAAGGAATGTTATACCGGCAATAAAACTGACCGTGGCAATACCGGTCATCAAGATGATGAAACCTTTCCGGGATAATGACCGATAGGGGTAGAGTTCAATGGTGACGGGTGCTTGCTTCACTGGGGATTACCGGGAGAGTTTGATTGTGTTGATGCAGAACATAGGAGAGCATTATTCGATGGCGCGACGCAAGAAGCTCAACGCTGCAGAAGTGGAACAGGTGTTCCAGAGGTTTTCTGCAAGCAATCCCGACCCGAAAGGCGAACTGGAGTCGGTTAACACATACACGTTTCTGGTAGCGGTGGTATTGTCGGCACAGGCAACAGATGAGGGTGTCAACAAGGCGACACGGGCGTTGTTTCAGGCCGCTGATACTCCGGAGAAAATGCTGAGGCTTGGCGAAGACGCGGTACGCGAACACATTCGTACCATCGGGCTTTATCGTAACAAGGCGAAAAACGTCATTGCCCTGTCGCGCGACCTGGTGGCGAAACACAATAGCGTGGTTCCTGATAACCGGGAGGCGCTGGAAGCGCTGCCGGGTGTCGGCAGGAAGACCGCCAACGTCGTTTTGAACATCTGTTTTGGCCAACCTACAATCGCTGTCGATACACACCTTTTCAGAGTGGCCAACCGGGCTGGTCTGGCACCCGGCAAGACCGTTCTGGCTGTTGAACAGGGATTGTTGAAAGCGGTGCCCAAAGCCTACCTGCTGCATGCGCATCACTGGTTGATTCTGCATGGCCGCTACATTTGCAAGGCACGCAGACCTGAGTGTGAACGATGCCTGATTTCAGATCTCTGCCTGTTTCCCGGAAAGAGCGTTCAGGGCACCTCCCCCATCTGTTGATTTGCATCTATCTGTTTAAAAATATGAACAAAATAAGATGTGGAGAAAAGCGGAACGAGGATATTCAGAAACGGGATCAGTGCGAGGCCCGCAGGCACCAGCCCGGCTGCCCACACACGACCGGAATTGGCCTTTCTGAATTGTACTGCCTGCCTGGCCGGCATATGCCGCATGGCAACCATGGTGAAATACTCCCGGCCAAGCAGATAGGCATTTGCCGCCAGCATTATGGCGACACCAATGCCGAAGAACACGGCTGGAAGCACAACAATGTTTACCGCCAGCACCAGCAACCCGAACTGCAAGCCCATCAGGGCGGATGACCACGCAGACGGCGGACTGCCCGCAGGATCATCCGGATAGTGATTGATTTCAACGATGTCTGCGGCTGTATCCAGAAACAGGCCGGCAAAAATTGCCGTTACCGGCGCCATCAGAAAGAAGAATATCACCAGCAGAACGAGACTGGCTGCTCCGGCGATAACTTCGTCCAGCCAGGCCCAGGGCAACACCAGCAATGCCTCGCGGCCAATCCACAGTGCAGCCATTACGCCAACGAAGACCAGCAAGGTCAGTCCGATGGCTTTCCACAGGATCGATCGGAATTCAGGTGAAAGAACATCACGCATGGCACGAAATGTTGAGGTTATCATCTATCAGCTTTCAGGAATCAAAAAAGGCCGGTGGCTGCCAGATAAGAAGATCGCCGCGGCGATGCAAGTGCCGATTGCAATGGGGTCAGATACCTGTGTATGCACAGGCTGCAATTTTCAATGAAGCCGGATCAGGAATGCACCGATGCCCCAGATGAATTCAGATGTCCTTGGAATTGGCAATGCGATTGTTGATGTAATTGCCCGCCAGGACAATGCATTTCTTGATTTGCATGGGTTGGAAAAAGGATCAATGCAATTGGTCGATGAGGACGGTGTTGTATGCCTTTATGACAAGATTGGCCCGGCCACCGAAGTATCCGGCGGGTCCGCTGCAAACACCATTGCCGGCATAACATCCCTGGGAGGTACCGGCTGTTATGTCGGCAAGGTGGCCGCAGATCAGATGGGGGAGGTTTTCACGCACGACATTCGCGCTGCCGGTGTGGCTTTCAATACACCGGCTCTGCGTGGCGGACCACAAACAGCACGCTGCATCGTGATCGTGACCCCCGACGGGCAGCGAACCATGTCTACCTATCTGGGCGCCTGCGCAATGCTGGATCCTGATGATGTCCGTGAGGAACAGGTTGCTTCTGCTACCGTTACCTATCTCGAGGGCTATCTCTGGGACAGGCCCACTGCAAAGGAGGCATTCAGAAAAGCCGCCCAATTGGCTGCCAGGCATCAGCGACAGACGGCCCTTACCCTGTCGGACTCCTTCTGCGTGGACAGACATCGCGAGAGTTTCCTGTCATTGATCCGGGACGGCGTCGATATACTGTTTGCCAATGAGGCGGAAATTGTGTCGCTTTACCAAACTCCAGACCTGCAGCAGGCGATGGACGCAGTCGCCCGGGACTGCGAGCTGGCAGCAATCACACGTTCGGAAAAGGGAAGCGTCATTGTGGCTGGCAGCTCGGTAACGGAAGTACCCGCGCAACCGGTCGCTCAGGTTGTCGATACCACCGGTGCCGGCGATCTGTATGCTTCGGGTTTCCTGTTTGGCCATGCTCGCAACAAACCGGTGGCCGAGTGCGCCCGGCTTGGACACGTGGCAGCAGCAGAAATAATCTCGCACATTGGAGCCAGGCCGCAAGTGGAGCTCAAAACACTGGTTTGAAATACCCTAAAGTTTTCGCAGATAAACCGAGTTGATGAGATGATCCGGCCCCTTGCGCAATATCAGGTCCGCGCGCTGGCGGGTCGGCAGAACATTCTCGCGCAGGTTTGCAAGGTTGACGGTTTCCCAGATCCGGGTAGCGGTTTCCTGGGCTTCCACATCCGACAGTTTCGAGTATCTGTGAAAGTATGACCTGGGATCTGCAAAGGCTGTTTCGCGGAACGAAAAGAACCGGTTGACGTACCAGGTCCGTAAATCGTTTTCGTCGGCATCAATAAAAAGCGAAAAGTCAAAATAGTCGGACACGTAAGGTATGGCCTTGCCGTCACGCGGCGGCCGGCCGGTTTGCAGTACATTCAAACCTTCAACAATCAATACGTCCGGCTGGTCGATGGTGATGTGTTTTCCCGGCTCGATGTCGTAACTGATATGCGAATAGACCGGAGCAGGCACGTTGCGACTGCCTGCCTTGATGTCCGACAAAAACTTCAGCAGCACTGGCAGGTCATAGCTTTCCGGAAACCCTTTCCGGTTCATCAAGCCCTCGCGCTCCAACACTGCGTTTGGCAGCAGAAATCCGTCCGTCGGCAACAAAGCAACTTTCGGATGATTGGGCCAGCGCGCCAAAAGACCACGCAATATCCTGGCAGTTGTGCTTTTGCCACCAGCCACGCTGCCGGCAATCCCGATTATGTAGGGCACCTTGTGATTATTGCCGCCAAGAAATTTCTGGGTAACTGCAAACAAACCCTGGCTGGCCGCAACATACAGGTTCAGCAACCGCGACAATGGCAGATAGATTGCCACAACTTCATCCAGGTTGACGCGATCATTGACACCACGCAGTTCCTCAACCTCGTCAGCCGTCAGGGTAAGCGGTGTATCGGCGCGAAGTTTCGCCCACTCGTTTCGCGTGAAGATGCGATAGGGCGATAGCTGTGATGTGTTCTGGTCCATGGAATTTACATCAACCCGGGTTGCGGGATGCCTTTTCTTCCAGTCCGCTTTGTCTGAACCGGCCGTTCAGTTCATCCATCACCTGATCCAGCGAAACGCCTGACGCCTTTAAAAGCACGAGCAGATGATACAACACATCGGCAGCTTCTGCAGTTGTGTGATTTGCATCGCTGCCTTGCGACGCCAATATCAGTTCTATGGCTTCCTCGCCAAATTTGCGGGCACACTTTGCTGATCCGGATGCCAGCAAGCCGGCTGTATAGGACGCCTTGTCGTCACCTGCATCCGCGCGTGATGCAATTATCGCCTCCAGCCGAGCCAGCGTCTGCAATTTGTCCAGCGTCTGCATTTCAACTCCAATTCTCATGCAACTGGCCAGATCAGAATGAATTTTGGTTGACTCAACCAAAAGTCATAAACCTGACCGCTTCCAAAGTGATAGAGCAATTTTATGGCTTCAAGTGAACCCAGGTTGCTCCAGGTCATGGCCTAATCCAGCCGCACAGGCACTCCCTGTTGTGCCATGAATTGCTTGGCTTCGGAAATTGTATGCGTTCCAAAATGAAATATCGATGCAGCAAGTACCGCGCTGGCGTGTGCCCGTTTGATCCCGTCCACAAGATGCTGCAATGATCCCACGCCGCCGGATGCGATGACCGGCACGTTTACCGCCCGCGAGACAGCTAGCGTAAGTTCGATGTCAAAACCATCGCCGGTTCCGTCCCTGTCCATAGAGGTGAGCAGTATTTCCCCTGCTCCCAATGCTACTACCTTGCGGGAAAACTCTATCGCATCGATTCCGGCTGGTTGACGTCCGCCATGGGTAAAGATTTCCCAACGCGGCGGTTTACCTTCGCTGCTAGTCCTTTTGGCATCCACGGCAACCACAATGCACTGCGATCCGAACTTTCGAGCGGCGTCAGCCACGAATTCCGGATTCCTGACCGCCGCGGTATTGATGGATACCTTGTCAGCACCTGCTAGCAACAAATTGCGAATGTCATCAGTCGTACGAACGCCGCCGCCTACGGTAAGAGGCATGAAACATTGCTCGGCAGTCTGGCGCACTACATCAAAAATGATGCCGCGATTCTCATGGGTCGCGGTTATGTCGAGAAAACACAGTTCATCTGCTCCTGCCGCGTCGTAGGCCTTCGCGACCAGGACAGGGTCGCCTGCATCCCGCAGATCCACAAAATTGACCCCCTTGACGACCCGGCCATCCTTAACGTCAAGACACGGAATAATGCGAGCCTTAAGCATGTACAGCGCCTTTCAGGATCCGCAGTGCCAGTGCGGGGTCAATGCGACCATCATACAGTGCGCGCCCGCTGATTGCGCCTTCCAGAACGGCACAGTCCTTCCGGGTCAGTCGCGTGATATCTTCCATGGATGCCAGCCCGCCGCTGGCAATTACCGGAATACTTGTTGAAGCCGCCAGTTCCAGCGTCGAGGTGATATTCAGGCCAGCCAGAATTCCGTCACGATCAATATCCGTATAGATGATGGCGGCAACCCCTGCATCCTCAAACCTGGACGCCAGTTCCAGTACACTCAAGGTAGAGCTTTCAGCCCAGCCTGCAACCGCAACCTGGCCGCCTCTGGCATCAATGCCCACCGCAACACGCCCCGGAAATTTTTCGCATGCCTGACGCACCACATCAGGATCGCGAACCGCCAGCGTGCCAAGAATGACCCGGGCAACACCCTTGTCCAGCCAACCGGCAATGGCGTCCAGATCCCGTATCCCGCCACCTAACTGCACAGGCAGCGAAACCGCCTGCAATATGGCTTCGACGGCGGCACCGTTGACAGAAGCGCCGGCAAAGGCGCCGTTCAGGTCCACCAGGTGCAGGTATTCAAATCCCTGATCCTGAAACGTCCTGGCCTGTGCTGCGGGGTCATCGGCAAACACCGTCGCCTGGTCCATATCGCCAAGCTTCAACCGGACACACTGGCCATCCTTGAGATCAATCGCGGGAAAAAGGATCATGGATCAAGCATTCCTCACGGTGCCCAGGTCAGAAAATTGGCAATGAAAGTCAGGCCGAGCGCCTGACTTTTTTCCGGATGGAACTGTGTACCCGCCATGTTGCCAGTGGCGACCATGGCCGTGACCGGTTCTCCGTACCGGGCCGTTGCCACAATATTAGCAGGATCTGCGGCGCGCAGGTGATAGGAGTGCACGAAGTAGGCGTGCTGACCGTCCGGTCCGGTACTGATTCCGTTCAACAGCGGATGATCGTGTATCACATCCAGTGTATTCCAGCCCATATGCGGGATCTTGAGATCAGCATCACCAACATCAATTCGGTCAACGTCGCCCTTTATCCAGCCAAAACCCGGTGTTTCCAGGTGCTCAAGACCGCGTGTCGCCATCAACTGCATGCCGACACAGATGCCAAGGAACGGTCGGGCCTTTGCGGTGCAGTGTTCTTCAATCGCCTGCCACATGCCGTCGATCGCCTGTATGCCATCGTGACAATCGCGATATGCACCGACACCGGGCAATACTACTCTGTCAGCGCCCGCCAACTGCTCAGGAGTGTCGACAAGATCAATGCTGGCGGTGCTGCCCAGGCCGGAGGCCGCACGCTCAAACGACTTCTGGGCCGAGCGCAGGTTACCTGAGCCGTAATCAATGATAGCAACCCGCATATCGGTCTATCCGTTCTGATCTGATACTTGCGCGGCAAAGAACCGGTATGATGCTTCTTCACCACTTTGTGCAACAATATCAGCAACTTCCTTATAGCCGCGCTTGGCCAATGCCCGGCGCCGGAAGTTGTTTCCCTCAAGACCTGCAAACAGGTTGGCCAGGAGACCGATGCTTCCGGTCAGACCGTCCGGCAGGGACAGCAAATAGCCTGCCACGCCAACCAGAGCCACAGCGCTCAAATATCCCGCGAGCGGCAGCCACAGGCGGTGCCACAGCATCCAGAAAACCGGTATGACGAGTGCCGGCCAGGAAAATCCGTCCTTGATGAACACAACACCCTTGCCGTCAGCCATGTGATCCAGCATCAGCGGATCCGCCTTGCGGTGAACTGTGTAGGTCAACATGATTTTATCCTTCACCTCCCAGGGTTCCCTTGGTCGAAGGAACAACGTCAGGCATGCGCAGATCAATTTCGATGCAGTCGCGCAGCGCTCGCGCAACAGCTTTAAAACAGCTTTCCGCAATATGGTGATTGTTGACACCATAAAGTGTTTCAACGTGCAAAGTCATTCCGGCGTTCTGGGCAAAGGCCTGAAAGAACTCACGAAACAGTTCGGTGTCCATTTCACCGATCTTGTCGGCACTGAATTGTGTACGCCATACCAGAAACGGCCGGCCCGATACGTCAATGCTGGCGCGGGACAATGCCTCATCCATGGCGAGGTAGCTGTGGCCATACCGGCGAATCCCGCGGCGGTCGCCCAAAGCCTTCGATATCGCCTGGCCCAGTGCGATACCGGTATCCTCGGTTGTATGATGCATATCGATATGAAGATCGCCGACCGTGTTGATGGTCATATCGATCAACGAGTGCCGAGACAGCTGATCAAGCATGTGATCGAGAAAACCAACACCGGTAGCAATTGAACGTTTACCGGTTCCGTCAAGGTTAACCTCAATGCTCACGTCGGTCTCGTTCGTCTTGCGTGCTATCCTGGCTTTTCGCATGGTGACTTCCATCTGCGGTCTGTTTACGCTGACTTTTAGCAGGCTACGACAGTGACGCAAGTCCCCAGCCATGGCTTGATTAACCGGTCCGGGTCTTTTATTGGCCACATGCAATTCCCAAATAACCACCAGACATGCAATTGAGAGCTAATTGATGACACACAGCACCGACGCCAGTCTCTGGCATGGAACAACCATTGTTACAGTCCGGAAGGGAAATTCCGTGGTGGTTGCAGGCGACGGTCAAGTCAGCCTGTCCAACACGGTGATCAAATCCAATGCCCGCAAGGTCAGGCCACTGGGCAAGGGAGAGGTCATCGCCGGGTTTGCCGGTGCAACCGCAGATGCAATGACCCTGTTTGAACGGCTCGAAGCCAAGCTGGAACAATACCCCAATCAACTGACCAGGGCTTGTGTGGAACTGGCCAAGGACTGGCGTACGGACAGGTACCTGCGCCGGCTGGAGGCCATGATGATTGTTGCCGATCGCGAAACAAGCCTCGTGCTCACGGGGACAGGTGATGTTCTTGAGCCGGAAAACGGCATTATTGCAATCGGGTCCGGTGGCAATTATGCACTTGCGGCAGCGCGCGCACTGGCGGACAGCGACCTGGATGCCGAGCAAATAGCGAGGCGGGCGATGAAAATTGCAGCCGAAATCTGTGTGTTCACCAACGAGAACGTGACTGTCGAGAAGCTCGACAAAACCAGCTAGGACATTTCGCCATTATGACTGATTTCTCTCCACGCGAGATTGTATCGGAGCTTGACCGGCATATTGTCGGTCAGCAGGACGCCAAGCGAATGGTTGCCATTGCCTTGCGCAATCGATGGCGCCGCAAGCAACTTGATGCCGACCTTCGCGACGAGGTTATGCCGAAAAACATCCTGATGATCGGACCCACCGGTGTTGGCAAGACGGAAATTGCCAGGCGGCTGGCCAAACTTGCCCATGCACCTTTTATCAAGGTTGAAGCAACCAAGTTCACCGAAGTTGGCTATGTCGGCAGGGATGTCGAACAAATTGTGCGCGACCTGGTGGAAGTTGGCATTGGTCTTGCCCGCGAAGCCCGCCGCAAGGATGTTGAAGCCAGTGCCCAGGCAAACGCCGAGAATCGCGTACTGGATGCGCTGGTGGGACCGAATGCCTCGAAAGGCACGCGTGACAGTTTTCGGGTTAAACTGCGCAGCGGTGAACTGGACGACAAGGAAATCGAGATCGAAGTTGCAGACAACAGTGCTGGCATGCCGACAATGGATATACCCGGTATGCCGGGCTCATCAGTGGGGATGGTGAACCTGTCTGACATGCTTGGCAAAGCGCTGGGCGGACGCACAAAGACCCGGCGTACAACCGTGCTCGAGAGCCACAACATTTTGATGCCGGAAGAATCAGACAAGCTTATCGACCAGGAGCAGATTGTCAGTGAGGCTATCGAGGCTGTTGAAAACAACGGCATTGTGTTTCTAGATGAAATCGACAAGGTCACGGCCAGAGCGGAAAGACAGGGTGCAGATGTAAGCCGCGAAGGGGTACAACGGGATCTTTTGCCTCTCATCGAAGGCACTACCGTCAGCACAAAATACGGGCCTGTAAAAACCGACCATATCCTGTTCATTGCGTCAGGCGCATTTCATGTTGCCAAACCGTCCGATCTGTTGCCGGAACTACAAGGACGGTTGCCCATACGGGTGGAACTGAAAGCGCTGAACCGTGATGATTTCGTGCGAATTCTGGTAGAGCCTGAAGCAAGCCTGGTAAAACAGTATATTGCGCTGATGGCGACCGAGAACCTGACTCTGGAAGTCACGGATGACGGAGTTGAGGCGTTGGCAGACATTGCTGCCGAGGTGAACTCGTCAGTTGAAAATATCGGCGCGCGGCGGCTCCAGACTATCATGGAGCGAGTGCTTGAAGAGGTGAGCTATACTGCCACTGACAGGGGTGGCGAAACGGTTATTCTGGATCGTGCGTTTGTCGAAAAGAACATTGGCGATCTGGCGCGCGATACGGATCTATCAAAGTTTATTCTGTAGATTTGCCAGGGGCGGGCTGATCTGCCTGAGCAATTTTAGTAACTGTTGCAGCTCGCTTTCACTCAGCCTGGAGATATTGTCGGCAAGCCGGTTTGCGAGTTCGGTTGCCTGTGGCGACAAACCGGACGTATCGATTACCACCCTGGGATGTGACAGCCGCGCCAGTTCGGTGATGTCTTCTGCTTCATCCCAGATGATGTTGAAATAGGCGATAATGCGCTGCACGAGGTACCAGCTGGGCTGGCCACGTTTGCCATTTTCAAGTGCCGACAAGTAGGGCGCACTGACACCAATTGCCTGTGCCATTTGCTTCATTGTCACACCACGATCTTTTCGCAAGGCGCGTATTTTTCTGCCGAAAGGTGTCATGATCGACCAGCCTTTCGTTTCAGGCGCACGTAAAAGGCACCGCCGCCGCCATGACGTGGGTGAGCCGGCTGAAATCCGGCTATGTGCGATGCAAATTCCCGCTGCACCATCCAGCGTGGAAACTCTGTGCGCAAGCGTCCGTGGCGTTCCGGCGCCTGAAAGATTTCTGTCGAGTGCAGGGTATGCCTGGTAAACGGAGACGAACCCTTACCGGTAATGACCAGCACATTACGGTAACCGCTTTCACGCGACGACTGCAAAAACCCCAACAGCGACATGCGCGCACGCTCCACGGAATGACCATGCAAATCCAGCCGTGCTTCTATATCAACAATACCACGCGACAATTTCTGTTTGTCACGCCGGCCCAGATTGTTGTGCGGTTGTGATTGTATTGCCTGCCTGGCGATAGCGCTGGCTACCTTGTGCACCGGATCTCCAGGTTTCGTGCTTGCAGGCCTGGCCTGTCCGGAAACAGGGGCCGGCAACGCTGCCCTGCCCTGTGAAACAGGTTTTACATAGGGCAGCCGGTTCAGAGGCTTTACGGTGCGCGTGACCTTTTCCCAGACCTCGTGATCATCATCCTTCAATTGTCGCGCGCGCAAGCCAGGAGCGGTTCTGCCGGACTTCTTCATTTGCTGAATTTCCTCAGCAACCGGGTTGCCAGTTCGTGCGGCAAAAGTGCCGTCAGGCTTCCCGCGTGATCCATTGCGCCGGCATCCTGCCCCGCCTGGTGTCCGGTACCCATGAATATGTCGCCGCGCGCCGCGCCCTTGATGGCCGATCCGGTATCCTGGGCTACCATCAGCCGATTGAACGGGCGGACATGTCCGTTGGCAAACACGGTTGTTGATATCCACAACGGCACACCCAGCGCCCAGTACTTCCTGTCTACAGCCAATGATCTGAGAGGAGTCAATGGCAGTTTCTGGGCTCCAACTGGACCGGATTCGCTGCCGTGGCCTGTCAACTCCCGGAAAAACACGTAGGATTTGTTCTCCCACATAACCTGGCGGGCCTGGCCGGGATGTTGCTGCAGCCACGCGCGCAAAGCCTGCATGGACATTTCTTCACGTGTCAGTTCACCGCGCTCTATCAGGACCTTTCCAATGGAGGTATAGGGCAAGCCGGTCTTCGCCGCATAGGCCAGGCGGACCTGACCACCCTCTTGCAGCCTGACACGGCCGGAACCTTGTATCTGCATGAAAAACAAATCCTGCCACGAGCGCAGGTACAGCAGTTCAAGGTTTTGTGCTGACAGCTCACCCTGCTCGATTTGCCGGCGCGTGAAATAGGGCTGCTCTGCGCCGTTGACAACCCTGCCATATGCTACACCCAGTCTGGCCGCTGCAGATTTTGAGAGCCTGACCAGATCGTCCGGCCTGGCGAGAACCGGAACATCAAACACCTTGCTTCGGGTCCTGCTACCTTCGAGTTCGGGTTCGAAGTAGCCGGTAAACTGGCCGGCAACATTTGCAATCTTTACCGGAAGCAGGTTGTCTTCAAAAAATCTGCGGGCGGCCTCAGGTGAGGCGCTGGTCCGCTTTGCCCTTTGACATATCACCGACCAGTCCCTGCGCCGGCCGGACAGCATTGTCTTACGGGCAAATCCAACCCCACTGCCTGTCAGTTCACCACAGGCCTGCACAAACACAGCCAGAGCCTGATCGTGATCATCATCTGCCCATCCGGGCAGATTGCTGTAAGACAGTTTTTCAAGTTGCAACGCCATCGCAGGTTGCGCCGCTGGAACGAAAGTCATGAGGGCCAGAAAACAATAAACAAATGTTCGCAACGGTTTTGCAGCATGCATTCCAGTTCTCAGTCAGCTTCAGTAGCAACAAGGCGCCAATTGGGATCACGCGAGCTGATCGGGCGCTCAAAAGTCCACACATCGGTGATTTCCTGGATCTCCGACGGATCGCCATCAATTACCGTGCCCTCGTCATCAAGGGTCGCAGTGATCAGATCGCTGACAAATTTGACGCTGATCTGTGCATCTCCCCCGGCGATATTTATCTTGCTGATGTCCGCCTTGTTGATGCCGACAAACTTTGATTCCAGCACATGCTTCAGTTTCTTGCGCTCGTCGATTGCCGCCACAAAACCATCATATACTTCTCTTGACAGCAACGGTTTCAGAGCCTGCTTGTCACCTTCAGCGAATGCGTTGACAATCATTTCATAGGCCATGCGCGCACCACCAAGGAATTCTCCAGGTGAAAAATTACTGTCGGCCTCGACCAGACTTTCAATCCCTTTGGCCACAGAAGATCCTTTTCTGGCAAAATCCTGCCAGACCGGTTTGCGCTCGTCATCGTCTTCATCTTCCTGGTCGGCATCAGGCGGTTTGATGGAGGTTGGCTTGTTTCGGCCCGGCAACTGCACCACATTGTCCTGGGAAGAGGTTTCTGCATCATCGTTGGCCCCGGCAAACGGGTCGAACGGCTTTTCATTGCCGGTCCGGGTGCCAAGCACAGCGCGCAGACGGAAGAAGATGATCACGGCCACGGCGAGAATGATTATGTTGAAAGGGTCAAAGACCTGATTCATAGCGTTTGCCAGTTCCTGTCGTTGGTTGGTATGCCAGTTATATAGGTGCCGATGACTGAGTTACATAGTGTTATATAAGTCCTGATTGTACAAAGGGGCAATGTTGCGGCACCGTGATCATGCCCGGCAGGTTACCAAACACCATTTTATCAATTTCAGCAGTCAAGTGTAATTACCCATGCGATTTTTTCTGTTTCTGGCTTTTGTTGTCGTCCCGATTGTTGAAATCGGACTGTTTTTGCAGGTCGGCTCCCATATAGGGGTTGCTGCCACTCTCGCGCTGATCATTGCAACAGCCATTGTGGGGACCATGCTTGTGCGCAGTCAGGGCATCGATGTGGTGCGCAAACTGCAGAACTCCGCCAACCGCGGTGAAATGCCGGTAGCTGCCCTGATCCAGGGGTTGTTTGTCCTGATTGCCGGTGTCTTGCTGCTCACACCGGGTTTTGCTACTGACGCACTTGGATTTGCACTGTTGATCCCACCTTTCCGCGAGTTCATCGCTACAAAGGCCTGGAAAATCATCGAGCCGAATATTGTAACCTCAACCCGGTGGTCATCGACACGTTCCAGCAACGGCGCGAATTCATCAGGTGCCACCATTATTGATATCGAAGCCGTAGAAATTGATGACGCAGGCAACAATAATGCCGGAAAACCAGATGACAGGCTGCCCAATCAGTAATCGGGCAGGTAAACAGCAATTCAAAAATTTGATTGACAGTATGATAACTTGCACGAATAGAGAGGCCGTGTTAGCCACGCGGTTTGAAAATAGCACGGCTTGATGACTCAAAGGGCAGACTGAATATGGCAAAAGCGGCAAAGCAGGCAAGCAAGACAGCAGTGGCAGCACCGGAGGCTACCGGGGGCAATGGAGCCACGCAAGGCGCTGCACCGTCGATGAAGATTCTTGGTCAGTATGTAAAGGACCTTTCATTTGAAAATCCTGATGCACCGCGCTCGCTGGCCGGTCAGGAAGGTCAGCCGGAAATCAATATTTCAGTGAATGTAAATGCCAAGCCTCTGGCTGATACAGATTTTGAAGTTGAACTGCATCTTGATGCAAAGGCCATGAACAAGGACAAGGTCGTTTTTGCCGCCGAATTGCTTTATGCCGGCATTTTCCGTCTGGAAAATATTCCCAAGGAAGCCCTGCACCCGATAGTTCTGGTCGAATGCCCGCGGATGATTTTCCCGTTCGCCAGGCAGATTATCGCTGACGTGACACGTAATGGTGGTTTTCCGCCACTTATGCTGGACCCGATTGACTTTGCAGCAATGTATCAGCAGAGGGTTGCGGCCGCAGCCGACAATGCATAATTCCACAGGCTGAATCGCACGGAGAACGGTGGATTAGCCATTGCCAGCAGTGCGCCACAACGCGTTTTCTCCAAGGCCGGCTATCATTTCGTTGTGTGCTTCAATTTCGTGCTGGCTCAACCGGTTTGGAAGCGGTGCCGGCCGGACGTTTGCCTGGACCTGTCCAACCTCGATTTTTCCTGCAGTCTGCCGGGTTTGACCTGTTAAACCAAGTACAGTCTGGCGGCCGCCGATCAACTCCATGTATACATCAGCCAGCAGTTCGGAATCCAGCAGTGCGCCGTGCTTGTCACGTTTCGAATTGTCTATGCCATAACGGCGGCACAATGCATCAAGACTGTTGGGTCCCACCGGGTAGCGTTTGCGCGCAAGGACCAGCGTATCGATGACGCGATCCATCGAGAGTTCCTCAGCCTCGATCCATGAAAACTCCGCATTCAAAAACTTCAGGTCGAACGGCGCGTTGTGAATGATCAAGATTCCGTCATCAATGAATTTCAGGAAATCCTGCGCAACATCTGAAAACACCGGTTTTGAAGCGAGAAATTCTTCCGACAAACCATGCACATTAAAGGCGTCTTCCGGCATGTCGCGCTGCGGATTGATATACTGATGGTACACATTGCCTGTGGGGATGTGATTCAGGAGTTCGACAGCGCCGATTTCCACAATGCGATGGCCTGTATAGGGATCCAGGCCGGTGGTCTCGGTGTCGATTACAATTTCACGCATGCAGTTGATCCCCGGCAAGTGATTGAAGCTGTTCTACAATAGCAAGAACCTGGCGTCGTGTATCATCCATCGGCACATCAGTGGAAACTATGTGGGTAGCGCCTGCGCGTTTTTGCTCATCCGAAACCTGCCTGGACAGAATGGCTTCAAATTTCGTTTCCGTCATGTCCGGCCTCGCCAGGGCGCGCGTGCGCTGGACTTCATGGGGCGCCGATACCACCAGGACTGCGTCGAACTCGTCCGCCCGCCCGGTTTCAAACAGCAGGGGTATGTCGAACACCGCGATATTGCAGTCAGATGATTGTACGGATTTCATGAATTCTTCCTGGTCCTGGCGGACCAGGGGATGAACAATTGCCTCCAGATTCGCCATGGCGGCAGCATCCTTGAACACGAGCTTTGAAAGTTCATCACGATCAATCGCACCGTGACGAACAGCATCGGGAAACAACCGGCCAACCGGTTCAACCGCCTTGCCATTCCTGGCATAAAGCTGATGCACAACGGCATCGGCATCAAACACCGGAACACCTGCATCACGCAGCATGTCGGCAACGGTCGACTTTCCCATGGCAATGGATCCGGTAAGCGCTACCTTGAGTAACGGTCTATCAGCCATGAGACAGCAAATCCTGTTCTATCAATGCCCGCAATTCTTCAGTCACCTGCGGCTTGATACCAAACCAGAGGTGAAACCCCGGCACTGCCTGATGCAACAACATCCCAAGTCCGTCGAGAACCGGACGGCCCAGGCTGCGAGCCTGCGCCAGCAACCGGGTTTCCAGCGGCGCATAGACAATGTCACTTACGATACAGTGGGATCTTGTGAGCTCAAGCGGGAACACCAGGGGTTGCCGTCCAACCATGCCAAGCGATGTCGTATTGATAACCAGGTCAACCAGGCCTGCCTTTGAAGACATCTCCTGCCATTCCAGGGGTTCAATTGCAGAAGGCTGGAACCCGGCGATCTCTTCGGCCTTCGACAATGTCCGGTTGGCGATGTAAACTGCCGGGCAGCCGCGTTTCACCAACACGTCAGCTATGCTTCGAGCGGCACCGCCGGCGCCCAGGATAAGTACCCTGGCGTCCTTCAACCGGAAATCCGGGTGCGCCTGCCTGAGGTGACCTAGATACCCGGCTCCGTCTGTAGAGGTTCCCCTGACAATGCCCTCGCTGCAATAGACCGTATTGATACTGCCGGTCGTTGAAGCTGCATCGTCGATGGCATCGAGGTGGTGAACAATGGCTTGCTTGTAAGGAATGGTGACGTTGCACCCGGCCAGTGTACCGTTGCGGATTGAGGTCAGGAAGCCGGATAGTTCTGCTTCCTGCAGATCGCAGATACTGTATTCTGCGTCGAGTTCATACTTTTTGATCCAGTAACTGTGGATAAGCGGAGAGCGAGTGTATGTTATCCCACGGCCCAATATGCAGGCGCGTTTGGTCAGGCTTTTGGTCATTGTAAATCCCTCTGTTGCCGGAGAAATCTAACAAGAGGGATGAGCGGCATACCCATAATGGTAAAATGAGACCCGGCTATATCTTCGAACAAGCGGATGCCTTTTCCTTCAATCTGATAACATCCCACCGAATCCAGCACTGCGGAGCCAGCATCCTGCAAATAGGTTTCAATCTCGCGCGCAGTGAGCCGATACATCGTCATGTCAACTGCGTCACTCACCTGTAACACCGGCTGATCCTGCTTCCAGCAGGCGACAGCTGATATCAGTTGATGGGTTTTTCCCTGCAGGGCGGAAAGTTGATCTGCCGCCTCGGTCAGGTGTTTTACCTTGCTGAAGATTCTCCCCTCACAGATTAACACCTGGTCTGAACCGATGACCATATCATACGGATGATTTGCACTGACTGCCTGGGCCTTGGCATTGGCCAGCAATAGCGCCAGGTCCTCGGCAGGCCGTTTGCATGCCAGGTGAGATGTTTCCAGTGCCCTCTCATCAACATTCGCAGCTATAGTTTCGAACTGATACCCGGCGTTGGCCAGCATTTGACGACGCGCCGCACTGTTTGATGCAAGGATTAGTTTCATCGGGGCAAATTCATGCGGTCTTGGCGGTTGGATCTGCCAGGAGGTTCATAATTGCAGCAGCAGTTTCTTCAATTGAACGACGCGTAACATCTATTATGGGCCAATTGTTCGCGCTGCATAACTTTCGCATCGCCATAAGTTCCTCAGTGATGGCTTTTCGATCTACATAAGACGTATCGCGGCCTTCCTTCAGGGTGAGGAGCCTGTGGCGGCGTATCTGCGAGATGCGATCAGCGCTTGCAATCAGTCCCACAATCAGGGGGTGCTGCAATTTTGTCAGTCCGGGAGGCGTTGCAATGCCCGGTACAAGGGGAATATTGGCAGTCTTTATCCCGCGATTGGCCAGATAGATGCTGGTAGGTGTCTTGGACGACCTGCTCACACCCAGCAAGACGACATCTGCCGATTCCAGGTCCTGTGAAAGCTGGCCGTCGTCATGGGCCATCGTGTAGTTCAGCGCGTCAATTCTCTTAAAATACTCGGCATTGAGAACATGCTGGCCTCCAACGTGGGGTTTGGATTTCGCATTGAGATAGGTGGCGAGGCTGGCAATAACCGGATCCAGAATTGAGATGCAGGGGATTGACAAGGCCTCGCAGCGTTGTTCCAGTTCGGCTTTCAGTCTGGCGTCGGCGATCGTGTACAAAACGATGCCCGGTTGCTTTTCAACCTCACCAATCATCCTGTCGAGCTGCTTGGATGTTCTGACCAGCGTATAGATATGTTCAATAGGCTGATAGCCCGCGTAATAGGCCGTGGCGGCCCTGGCTACCGTGTTAAGAGTTTCTCCGGTGGCATCGGAAACCATATGCATGTGAAAATATTGTTTGGCTGTTGTTTTCATAAGCCGGGCATAGCGTGTTTATGAATTGTGGAAAAGGGAAAGCTGAATTCTACCAGTCTTTGTTTGATCCACACCCGGTGTGCATTGTTCATTTTACCTGTGGGACTGGAAAAAAATGTCAACTGTCGATAGTTGTCTGCATAATCAATGCTGTGCCGGATTGTTACTGGGTTAATTGTGCAATAAATTGTCAAAATCCTGAAATTATGTATATAAATCAACGATTTACGGATATTCAGCAATTGGCATAAATATTTGTGACATACGTGGAAAACCTACTGTGGCTATCTGAATACTGTTGAGTACGGTTCATTTTTGCTATCCACAGCACAACATCATCAACACCTAAGGTTATAGATTGTTTGACAGAAGGATTAAGAGATTGAGCAAACCTTTACTGGATACACTTAGCGGTTTGTCCCCATCACGAAGGCCGGTCTGGCTTATGAGACAGGCTGGTAGGTATCTTCCGGAATACCGCGAGGTGCGACAACAGGCAGGCGGCTTTCTGAATCTTTGCTACAGTCCCGAGCTTGCCTGCGAAGTAACGCTGCAACCGTTACGGCGGTTCGACCTGGATGGGGCAATTTTGTTTGCTGATATCCTGCTGATTCCCCAGGCGATGGGTTGCGAACTGGATTTCCGGGAAAACGAGGGACCCGTTCTTGGCAAGATCGGATCCTCGAAAGACGTGGCCCGGTTGGCAAACGGCATAAGTGATCTCAATAGTACATTGTCACCAGTCTATGATGCGGTTTCCCTGATCAAGGCCAACCTGGAGCCTGACAAGACGCTGATTGGATTTTGCGGCGCACCCTGGACAGTTGCAACCTACATGATTGAGGGCGGAACGTCGGTTGATAGAGCATCATCTCGACTGGCGGCCTTTGCAAATGAAGGCTGGTTGAACCTGCTGATCGAGAAGCTTGTTTTATCGTCAATCGAATACCTGTCAGGTCAGGTGGAGGCCGGTGCAGAGGTGCTGCAGGTGTTTGATACATGGTCCGGTGATTTGAGCGGCGAGTTGCTGGATCGATACTGCTTTGCCCCGATTTCTGCAATTCGGTCAGAACTCAAGAAGCGTTATCCGCAGGTTCCGGTCATTGGATTTGCTCGCGGTATCGGGGTTTCCCAAACAGATTTTGTTGATGCATGTGATATTGACGGAGTTAGTATTGAATGGGCGGTCAGCACCAAATGGGCCAGGAGAAACCTGATGGAGCGTTGTGTTGTTCAGGGAAATCTGGATCCGCTGTGTCTTATTGGCGGGGGCGACGGAATGTTCAAGGCCACGAGACTGATACTGGATGATTTGCCAATGGAGCGGCATATTTTCAATCTTGGACACGGAATACGGAAGGAAACCCCGCCGGAGCATGTCAGCGATCTGGTATCCTTTATCCGGGAGTTTGATGGGGCAGCCAGATCGTGACCTATGAATGGGCCAAGGTGCTGCATTTGCTTGCAGTCATTTCGTGGATGGCGGGTTTGCTCTACCTGCCGCGGCTGATGGTCTACCATGTTGACGCTGACAAGGGTGGTGAGCTGTCACAGACGCTAAAGGTTATGGAGCGGCGATTGCTGAAAGCGATCATGACGCCGGCGATGATTGTGAGCTGGATTTCAGGAGTATGGCTTGCAGCGATGCAGGGATACTGGACTGCATTGCCGTTGTGGTTCGCTGGAAAGCTGATTCTGGTAGTTGCTATGTCGGTGGCGCATTTTTGGCTTGCGGCCCAGGTGAGGATTTTTGCGGGCGATGCAAATATCAAAACAGCAAAATTCTTCCGCGTGATAAACGAAGTTCCGACGCTGTTGATGATTGGTATTGTGTGCCTTGTGATTGTGAAACCGGGGCTTTGATAAACTGTAATGTATTTTGCTGTTTTCTAAAGGCGCCGAAGCTGGTATAGACGGTGAAGTACGGCATCGCATTCGTTGACTGCCGACGCCTCCCCTTTTTGGTAATCACTCACTATCACATGCGAGCTGACTACTAATTTTCCTGATGATATCTACAGATCGATAACCGATGACCAATCTTGACGAACTCGAGCAGATCAAACTTTTTGATCTTAAGCAGAAATCTCCGGCCGAACTTCTGAGTGCAGCCGAAGAGCTTGAGGTTGAGAACGCCAGTGTCCTGCGCAAACAGGAACTGATGTTTTCAATCTTGAAGAGTCTTGCCAGCCGTGATGTGAATATCATTGGCGAAGGTGTTGTCGAGGTGATGCCTGACGGGTTCGGGTTCCTGCGATCTCCCGATGCCAATTATCTTGCCGGACCCGATGATATTTATGTGAGCCCAAGCCAGATTCGCAAATTTGCGCTCAAGACCGGCGATACCGTTGAGGGTGATATCCGCAGCCCGAAGGATGGCGAACGGTACTTCGCCCTGCTCAAGGTCAATTCGATCAACTTCCAGGAACCGGAAAAGGTCCGGCATAAAATTCATTTTGACAATCTGACACCGCTGTATCCGGATGAGCGGTTGTTCATGGAAGTTAACGATCCCACCAAGAAAGATTATTCAAGCCGGGTGATTGATCTGGTTGCGCCATTGGGGAAAGGCCAGCGTGCGCTGATTGTTGCACCGCCCAGAACTGGCAAGACGGTTTTACTGCAGAACATCGCCCAGTCGGTGGCAACAAACCATCCGGAATGCTACCTCATAGTGTTGCTGATTGATGAACGTCCGGAGGAAGTAACCGATATGCGCCGTTCCGTTCGCGGTGAAGTAGTGAGTTCTACATTTGATGAACCGGCCAGCCGTCACGTTCAGGTTGCCGAAATGGTGATTGAGAAAGCCAAGCGTCTGGTCGAGCATGGCCGCGATGTAGTGATACTGCTGGATTCGATTACCCGCCTGGGGCGCGCCTACAATACCGTAGTGCCCTCCTCCGGCAAGGTATTGACCGGCGGTGTTGATGCAAATGCGCTGCAACGCCCGAAGCGGTTCTTCGGCGCGGCCCGCAATATTGAAGAAGGTGGCTCGCTTACCATTATCGCGACGGCGTTGATTGATACCGGGAGCAGGATGGACGAGGTTATCTTCGAGGAGTTCAAGGGCACCGGCAACTCGGAAGTTGTGCTTGACCGCAAGGTTGCCGACAAGCGCGTGTTTCCTGCCATGGATATCCTGCGATCAGGCACGCGTAAGGAAGAACTGCTGGTTGAGCCGGGTAATCTGAAGAAAACATATGTGCTGCGCAGGATTCTCAATCCGATGGGCACGGTTGATGCAATTGAATTCCTGCTGGACAAATTGCGCCAGACCAAATCCAACGGTGATTTTTTCGATTCAATGAACGCCTGATCTCGACAATTCCTCAGCATCTGTTACCGGCAGGTTGCAGGTCCGGTTCCGGCAGACGAACACGGCCGGTTCGGCAAGACCGGTTTTACCGGATGCCGGGTGATCCTGAGGCAGTTCAACTTCCGGATCGATCTGCATGATCAATTGATTCGGAGACGAAACCTTCAGGCAGGCCCTATGGAGCCTGGCAAAGTTTTTGTCATCGCGATTTCCCGCGAGAATGAACTGGGTTTGGTCAGCCAGCGCGATGAAAGCCAGCCAGGCGGTTGGGCATGCAAAGGGGTTCCTGGTCATACTGGGCTTGAGCCACTCGAAAACCGCTTCGGCGATCACCAAATAGTCAGGCCTGTTCAGATAAACCGACAGCTTCCACAGATTGATCACCATGGTTGAATTTGCGTTTGGCGTGATATCGTCGTTGGCATACTTGTCACGAATGATGAGGTCAGTTGCATCTCGTGGCGACATGGCAAACGCATTGTCCTCCCGGTCGAGATAATACTCGATGGCCTCCTCCATAAGGGTGTTTGCCTGTTCCACCCATTTCCGGTCCAGCGTCACTTCATAAGCTGCAAGGACAGCTGAAATGAACAGCGCGTAGTCATCTGCTGTCGCGTGGCTTCTGACCTGCCCGTTCCTGAAGCTATGGTAAAGTCGGCCGGCCCTGTGTAACCGGGATTGCAGATTTTCCAAAGTTTTCAGAGCTGTCTTTTCCAGTGACTTGTCGTCAAGGGTGATTGATGCATTGAGGAGTGCGATCACGGTCAAGGCGTTCCAGTCGGTCAGTGCCTTGTCGTCCCAGCCCGGAGCAATGCGGCCTTGCCGGTAAGCGAGTAGTACTTCGCGTGCTTGTGACAGTTTCTCCTCGTCATCGGGCGATAACTGCTCGGCGTGGTCAGTGCGGTTCAGAATGTTGGTATGTTCCCAGTTGCCTTTATCTGAAACGTCGTAGACTTCACTAAACAAGTGTCGAGTTGATTCGGTTAGCAAACGATCTATCTCGGACTTGCTCCAGCAATAAAATTTTCCCTCCACGCCCTCGGAATCAGCATCATAACTGGAGGCAAACAATCCCTCTTTAGTTTTCATGTCGGACAACAGCCACCTGACTGTCTGATCGATTCGCTGGCGAAACAGATCGTTGGGCCTGCTGTTATGCAGCCTGCAGAGCAGGGTTACATACTGCGCGTTGTCGTACAGCATCTTTTCGAAATGCGGTACCAGCCACTTTGCATCCACCGCGTACCTGGCAATGCCACCGCCCAGGTGATCATAGATGCCACCCTGGCTGATCTTGTTCATGGTTAACCATACAGGCGCATCATACCCCTGGGCCGGATCTGCCAGGTGTGCTGACCAAAGCAACTGGAACACCGGGCCCTGCGGAAATTTGGGTGCCTGCCCTATTCCGCCATTGTGTACATCAACCGCGCCTATGAGTTGCCGGATCATCTGCTGCAAAAGTTGGTGATCAGGTTCCGGGTTGGAACTGGCAGGCGCAGGCGCGCGGAGTCTATCAAGCAAGGCCTTGGTGCCGGTAGCGATCTTGTCAGGTTCAGTTTGCCAGATGCGGGCAAGTTCGTTCAGAACATGCGAAAACGACGGCCGGCCGAATTTCGACTCCGGCGGGAAATATGTGCCGCCCCAGAACGGTTTCAGATCGGGTGTCAGGAACATTGTCAGCGGCCATCCACCCTGCTCTCCCATCACGTGAAGCGCATCCATGTAGATACGGTCAATGTCCGGGCGCTCTTCCCTGTCGACCTTGATATTGACGAAGTTTGCATTCATCAGGCCGGCGACGGTGTCGTCTTCAAAACTTTCATGGGCCATAACGTGGCACCAGTGACAGGCTGCGTACCCGATTGACAACAGGATTGGCTTGTTCTTAGTGCGGGCTTCGTTGAAGGCTTCATCACCCCATGGAAACCAGTCGACCGGATTGGTGTCGTGTTGAAGCAGGTAGGGACTGGTTTCTTTGGCCAGTCTGTTCTTGTGGGCAGTCAGGTTCGACATGGGGTGAGGCCACCTTGTTGCTGGATGATTGGTTATGCCGGGTTTTGTAGATACGATTTACGCATTGTCTTCGGGTTCGGGCAAGGCAGGTGTTGCGGTTGTGCGGGTATCAGGCCCCCTGGCGGGTAAGGCCATGCAGGTTTCCTGTGGACGGTTGCCGCAGCCTCGCACGGCTGAACGGGTATCGGTGTACGTGTCTGCACGCGCGGTGAAGCTCGATGAGGCCATTGCTTTGTGGTTTCCCGGTCCCAACAGTTTTACCGGGGAAGATGTCGCGGAGTTTCACCTGCATGGCAGCCTGGGGATAGTCCGGCTGTTCCTGGCGGAGTTGGGCTCGCTGAGAGACTTTCGACCGGCAGAGCCAGGCGAGTTTACCAGGCGGGCATTGTCGAATGGCAAGATCGACCTGGTTGGTGTTGAAGGACTGAATGACATGCTGGCTGCCGAGACCGCCATGCAGGTGAAGCAGGCGTTGTTTCACGTGGACGGCAGGGCATCTGAAATCTTTCAGACCTGGCGTGAAGAACTTATCGAAGCCGGCGCATTGGCCGAGGCCTGCATTGATTTCACCGACGAGGAGGGGGTCGCCGATGCAGCGCTTCCAAGGGTTCGCGACAGTGTTGGTTGCCTGATCAGGACAATGAAAGAGAACCTGAACGACAGCGAGCGGGGATATCTCAACCGGGAAGGGGTGCGCGTGGTTCTCGCCGGACCACCGAACGTTGGAAAGTCCAGCCTGCTGAATGCCATTGCCGCGCGCGATGTTGCCATTGTCAGCAGCGAGGCCGGAACCACTCGCGATGTGGTGGAAGTCTCGCTTGATATGGGTGGGGTAGCAGTCATTGTAAGCGACACTGCCGGTTTACGGGAGACAGTCGATTTCAGATGTGGAACAACTGGGTATCGAACGCACTCGTGATCGCCTGTTGCATGCCGATATCGTGATCAGCGTGGCATCACCGGACGCGGAATGGCAGAACACTGGTGTCGATTCACCTACGTTACGAATTTGGAACAAGGCCGATATAGCCGCCCCGGACCCGAAGGCCGCCTGTGATATGAAAGTATCCGCGCTCACCGGTGAAGGAGTGGGGGATTTGCTGGGGCGATTGGCCGGGATGGCAGGCGAGCTTGCAGGCAATGGAGAACCCGCTCTTCTGGTTCGCGAACGGCAGGTGCAGGCCGTGAAGTCGGCTATTTCACATCTGGAGAATGCGTTGCGTCCGGGATTGCCGATTGAACTGCTTGCCGAGGAACTGAGAAGGGCCGGCCGAAATGTCGGCAAACTGACCGGCGAGGTTGGAACCGAAGATTTGCTGGATAGTATTTTCTCGAAATTCTGTATTGGAAAATGAAATTGCCAGCCCGATCAGGATGACTCAACCAGCGGCATAAAGTTGCACAGGGGCTGTTTCACGTGAAACGAAGTCTTTTTGAAGTTTGTCCACAATTCGTGTATTGAGCGGACACAATGAACCAGAACCTTAAATCAGATTACGATGTAGTAGTAGTTGGCGGTGGTCATGCCGGTTGTGAAGCAGCAAGTGCTGCTGCACGCCGCGGTGCACGAACCGCGCTGGTTACACACCGCAAGTCCACCATTGGAGAAATGTCGTGTAATCCAGCCATGGGCGGACTGGGCAAGGGTCATCTCGTACGCGAAGTCGATGCTCTTGACGGTTTGATTGGCAGGGTGAGCGACAGGGCGGCAATCCAGTACCGGCTTCTCAATCGGTCAAAGGGTCCTGCGGTGCGCGGCCCCAGGGCACAGATCGACCGCAAAATTTATCGCAAGGCCATGCAGGCCGAAATTCTGACGCATGAGAATATAACCGTGATCGAAATTGCCGTCGGCGGTTTTCTGATGAGGGATGAAACAATCCGTGGCGTCGTGGGCGAGGCCGGTGAGGAAATTTCAGCTGCCAGCGTGGTCCTGACAACCGGCACATTTCTGGGCGGCCTGATACATATCGGCGAGCAAAAGATACCTGCAGGACGGGCTGGTGAACAACCCAGCAATGGACTATCACGAGTATTGCGACGAACAGGCCTGAAGATCGGACGACTGAAGACCGGGACCCCGCCGCGGCTTGACGGGTCGACGATTGACTACACAGGCCTGGAAGAGCAGGCCGCCGACGCCCACCCGTTTTACTTTTCGGCCCTGACCAGGCACACCCACGCCACGCAGATCAGTTGTCACATAACCCATACCAACCAGAATACTCACAGGATCATTTCTGACAATCTGGAGAAGTCGGCCATGTATGCGGGCTTCATCGAGGGAACCGGTCCGCGATACTGTCCGTCCATCGAAGACAAGGTTGTCAAGTTTGCCGAAAGGACATCACATCAGATATTCCTGGAACCTGAAGGGATAGACGACATCACTGTCTATCCAAACGGGATTTCCACGTCGCTTCCGGAAGACGTGCAGGCGGCTTATGTCCATTCAATTGCCGGTCTGGAAAACGTGAAAATCCTGAAACCGGGCTATGCCATCGAGTATGATTACGTCGACCCACGTGAATTGACCACCTCGCTGGAACTCAGGAAGCTGCCAGGCCTGTATCTCGCCGGGCAGATCAACGGCACGACGGGATATGAGGAGGCCGCGGCCCAGGGCCTGGTTGCCGGCGCCAATGCGGCGGCTAGGGCGTGCAACCTGGATGAACTCAGGATTGACCGGTCGCAAGCCTATATTGGCGTGATGATTGACGATCTGGTTACCAGGGGGGTCAGTGAACCATACCGGATGTTTACTTCACGCGCCGAGTACCGGTTGCTGTTGCGTGCGGATAATGCCGACCAGCGGCTGACACCGCTGGCCATCAACCTGGGACTGTGCTCGGATGACAGGCAGCAGGAGTTCAAATCCAAAGTCCGGCAACTGGATGAACTGCGTTGCAGGCTGCACAACCTTGTACTCAGCCCGCACGGTGCAGAAGAAGCAGGGTTACCCGCCAACAAGGATGGCAGGATCAGGACGGCCTACGAATATGTTTCATACCCCGATGTTGATTTTAGCCGATTGTGTGCGATATGGCCTGAACTGCTGGATACTGCGGATGAACTGCGCGGTCTGATTGAAGCAGAAGCACTCTACGCAGGATATGTGGACCGGCAGAAAGCGGAGATTGATGCATTCAATCAGGACGCCAGAATTGCCATACCGGATGGCATTGACTACGGGCTGATTTCGGGCCTTTCCAATGAAGTGCGTCAAAAACTGGGCGAGTATCGTCCGGAAACCATTGGTCACGCCGCTCGCATAGAAGGGGTAACCCCGGGCGCCCTGGTGCTGGTGATTGCGCATTTGCGAAAGACCTCGGCTGCCAGACTGGCGAGTTGAGCAAGCATGCTGCCGCAGCGTTTGATCCGTGAAGATATTAAGCCTGATGAGCTGCCTGAAATCTTCAATGTTTCACGTGAATCACTGGCGGAACTCAAGCTCTATGTCGCCGAGTTGCTGCACTGGCAGGCATCAATCAACCTGATATCGCCTTCGACGGTGGGTCAGGTCTGGCATCGTCATGTTTGTGATGGGCTGCAGCTGGCGGATTATCTCAGCGGCGATGAAAGCCAGATCATTGATATTGGATCGGGTGCCGGGATACCGGGTATCCCGCTGGCGATCTGGCTGAAAGACAGAAATCCCGACGCAAAGGTGGTACTGATCGAGAGCAATTCCAGGAAGGCTGCATTCTTGAGACATGCAAGCCGGGTGTGCAGATTAACCACCCGAATCATCAACACGCGGGTAGAATTGCTTGGCAAATCTGATTTGCCGCAGGCTGCAGACGTGTGCGTGGCCCGAGCGCTGGCCAGGCTGCCCGCATTGCTGGACCTGACAGGGAAACTACCTTTTCGTCCACAGAGAATGTTGTTCCTGAAGGGCCAAGATGTAGATGCTGAATTGACCGAAGCTACCAAATGTTGGAATATTTCGTTCAACAAACACTCAAGCCGCACCCAGCGAAATGGCTGCATTCTTGAAATTAAAGAGGCCGAACGTGTCAGCAAAGATACTACAGCATCCGACTAATCCAGCCCCGCGCATTTTGGCTGTCGCCAACCAGAAAGGTGGCGTTGGTAAAACCACAACAGCCATTAATCTCGGCACGGCCCTGGCTGCCGTCGGTGAGAAGGTTCTGATTATTGATCTGGATCCACAGGGCAATGCCAGCACCGGCCTCGGTATCGGGCGGGCTCCTGACCAGTTGTCGACCTATGAGGTGCTGGTCGGCGAGGCGGATCTCAAGGATGCGGTTCGCGGATCGGAAATTCCTGGCCTTGACTGCGTGCCGTCATCAATGGACCTGCTTGGAGCGGAGCTGGAACTGGCTGAATACAACCGCAAGACATACCGGTTGAAGGACGCCATCGAAAAGCTGGTCGTATTCAGCGAGTTCAACCCCTACACATACATTCTGGTGGATTGCCCGCCTTCACTGAATTTGCTGACCATAAATTCCCTGTCGGCCGCAGACGCCATACTTGTTCCGTTGCAATGCGAATTTTTTGCCCTGGAGGGGTTGAGCCAGCTTCTCAACACGGTAGAGCGGGTGAAGGCAAATCTCAATCCGGGACTGGAAATCCAGGGTATCGTTCTGACCATGTTTGACCGCCGGAACTCGCTGTCGGAGCAAGTGGCGCAGGATGTGCGCGGTGTCCTCGGTGCAAAGGTCTATGACACGGTCATACCGCGTAACGTCCGGGTATCGGAGGCGCCGTCATATGGAAAGCCGGTTTTGCTTTATGACAATAACTGTGCTGGATCGCAGGCCTATATCCGGCTCGCATCTGAAATAATTCGCCGTGAGCGTTCGTTGCGCGCGGCATAGAAGACAACAATGAAATCCGAGACAAAATCATGACGGCATTACCAAAGAAAAGATTGGGCCGGGGACTGGCCGCTTTGATCGGCGACGAGGCACCGGCAGAACCGATGGCAGCACGAACACCGGTTCAGACCAGGGGTTTGCGGGAAATTCCTATAGAACTGGTTCGAAGCAATACCTTGAATCCCCGTAGAATATTCAACGAGGAAGACCTGGATGACCTGGTCAGGTCGGTGTCTGAAAAAGGTATTCTCCAGCCCGTAGTCGTAAGACCGGTTGATGGTGGCAAAAACTTTCAGATTGTTGCAGGTGAACGCCGCTGGCGGGCAGCACAAAAGGCCGGCCTGCACGAGATACCTGCACTGGTTCGCGAACTGGGTGACAAGGAAGTTCTTGAAATCGCATTGATCGAAAACGTTCAGCGCGCTGACCTCAACCCGGTTGAAGAGGCCCAGGGCTACCAACAGCTGATAGACCAGTTTGACTATACGCAGCTGCAGCTGGCCGAATCCATCGGCAAGAGCCGCAGCCATATTGCCAATACCCTGCGCCTTATGGCTTTGCCGGCTTCAGTGCTCGAGGCGTTGCAGACCGGCAAGCTGACTGCCGGCCACGCGCGGGCATTGATTGCGACAGAGAACCCGCAATCGCTTGCGCAAAAGATTATCGCATTGGGACTTTCGGTGCGCCAGGCAGAAGCGCTTGCACGCGATCCTGGTGGCGGCTCTGCCAGCAAGCCTCGCAGGAAAGCTACGGACAGTAATATCGCTGCAGTGGAGAAACTGCTGGCCGAGGCGTTGGGACTGAAAGTTTCGATTGCCATCAAAAGTCATGAAAAAGGAAAATTAACCATATATTACAACAACTTAGAGCAACTTGACATTGTTTGCTCCAAGCTTGGAATAAGATCGTGATGTCCGGCATTGCAGGCAGTTATGTATTACCTGCTGCGGCGAAACGAACTTGTTGCTGAAATTACAAACCGTTCTGCCAATGGCCAGCTGATGAGTGTTCTTCTGCGCACTTCCGAATTTGCGATGCGCAAGTGTTCTGCCGCAATCAACAGTTGCGGCAAACCGCATAATCTGAGTTGATCAGCAACCAAGCCGTGACGCTTGAAGAAAATTGGCGGCCGCCAGTCCTGTACAATTGCGTCCGGCCGCCGGCCAGTTTCCATTGCCGAGGCCATTTCAACAAGCATCGCACAATGATTGGTCAGTGCAATCAGAACGGTGGCCGGTTGTTGGCCCTGTTGCTGCAAGGTGGAGGCAGCCCGAATGGCGGCTTCCGGCCTGCCCGCAAAAACAGCATCGATCAAACCTTCCATGGATGCAGCTTCATTGCCCGCAACGACTTCGGTAACATCTGCTGCTGTCAGTGAGCGTTCATCACCGGCGTAGCTGGCCAGTTTGACTAGTTCAAACTCCAGCAACGCGGCGTTTCCTCCGACAGCATTGACTACAAGCGCGATGGCATCGCGTCCAATGGCAACCCCGAGCCCGGACATGAACGAGGCAGCGAAGTCAAGCAGATCGGCCGTGCTTTGTTCATAGCAGATCGTGATTGCCAGGTTCGCAGAAGCCTCAAATTCCTTCCGCAGGGGGGATGATTTTTTCAGATCGCCTGCGGTGACGAGCAGGAAGCAATCTGACCACCCGACGCTGATTGCACCAATGCAGGTCTTGTGAATTGTACCTGAGGCGGCATCAACCACGATCAGTTTGTCGGGACCGAACATGGATATTGACTGGAGTTCCTCCAGCAGCCGGCCGGGATCGGCGACAAGGTCGGCGTCAGAAAACCGGACTACTTCGCCGTCAGGGTGATTCGCTGTAAAATGTCTGACCGCCTGGTTTTTCAGGCGATTCAGCAGATCCCAGTTGGGACCACAAAGAAGCGCTCCTGAATACCTGCCGGAAGGGGAGTGGAAAGCCGCCTCGAACTGCTGCGGTTTCACTACAGTCATTTAAAACCCAAGAATCAATAGTTGGTTCCCGTGGTATAATTCGTGGCGAGGAAAGCTGCCAGGCGAGTGCGCATCTCCTGGCCAACCTGTTTGGCGGCCTGTTCTTCGGCATTTACGCGGGCCTGAACGTTGGCGAATGAGGCATCCAGTCTGTCATATGGAACTCTGCTGAAGGCGCTGCCTGAAAAAACGACGTTGCTGCTGGCAGCGTCCACCAGCTGAAAATTGGCAGTCAGATTGTAAGCCAGCCTGCGACGAACAGTATCCTTGGTATCAATCAGTGTTTCTGCATTATCCTTGGTCTGGAACTTGAGATAGAACCGGTCCTGGGCCTGTGTGCCTGCCGGTCTGGTAGACCGGACAATCTCATTGCGTACCATCTGGCCGACGCGGGTCGTCTGCAGAACCACATTGACCTCGGCCAGCTGCTGGGAAACCGAAGACCCGTCGTCACGAGTGGCGTAAAGCGGCTGATACCCGCAAGCAGACAGCGCCAGCAAGCCAATCATGGCAAACGATTTAACTGCATGCTTCGCGAACATCATCATCCTGCAACTATATTCACCAATCTGTCCGGTACAACAATAACCTTGCGAACAGATAAACCGTCCAGACTTCGTACCACATTCTCATGCTGAAGGCATGCCTCTTCTACAACGTCGCGCCCGGCGCCCTTGGCAAATTCCATTTCTGCACGTTTCTTGCCGTTAATCTGGACCACCAGAGTGATCTTGTCACTGATCAGAAGCTTTTCATCATGGTCTGGCCACCCGGCATCACAAACCAGGCCCGCACAGCCCAGGACCTGCCAGCATTCCTCGGCAAGATGAGGCATCATCGGGGCAAACAACCGGACAAGGGATACTGCGGCTTCACGCTGAGCCATTTTCAGACCGGATGGCGCATCATCCAGCGAAAGTGAAGCCGCGAGCGCGTTGACCAGTTCATACACCCGTGCAATAGCCCGGTTAAACCGCAGACTGGAAATATCATCACCAACCGCTGCAATTGCCATGTGGGTACTTCTTCTGAGTTCACCCACCTTTGCGGAATCGCTGCGTTGCAGGACATCTTGATCAATCGGGACATTGTCACCCGCAACCTGACCGATCAGGCGCCAGATACGCTGCACAAACCGCCAGGCGCCAACCACGCCGGCCTCGGTCCACTCAATATCACGTTCCGGCGGCGTGTCGGACAGCATGAACCACCGGGCAGTGTCGGCACCGTATTGTTCAATGATATCATCTGGATCAATGACATTTCGCTTGGACTTGGACATTTTTTCCGCAGGTCCAAGTATCACACGCTCTCCCGTTTCCGTATCGATCAACCTGTCACCGTCTTTCGCAACCTGGGCAGGTACAATCCACTCTCCTGTCGCGGATCGATAGGTTTCGTGTATCACCATGCCCTGTGTGAACAGTGACTTGAATGGTTCGTCAAAATCCAGGTGCCCGACTTTCCTCATGGCTCGCACGAAGAACCGTGAATACAACAAGTGCAGGATGGCATGTTCTATACCGCCGATATACTGATCTACGGGCATCCAGTAACTCGCCGCATCCCTGTCCACCGGCTGGACTGAATGTGGCGAGCAGAAACGGGCGAAATACCATGACGAATCAATGAAGGTATCGAATGTATCGGTTTCCCGCCGGGCGGGTCTGTTGCATTCAGGGCACGAAACCGACTTCCACTGCTCATGACGTTCAAGCGGATTACCCGGTTTGTCAAAATTGATGTCTTCCGGCAAGACGACTGGAAGGTCTTCCATCGGAACGCTCACCACACCACAATCGTCGCAGTGAATGAAGGGGATTGGACAACCCCAGTAACGTTGCCGGGAGACACCCCAGTCCCGCAGGCGATAATTGGTTTTCCGCTCGCCAATACCGGCATCTGTCATGCGATTCGCAATTTCTTCCTTGGCATTGGCCACCGACATCCCGTCGAGGAACTGCGAGTTGACCATGTGGACAGCCGAGGTGTCCTTTTCCAGCAGCGCCTCGTTTGAGACCTTCAGGGCCGATACATCGACGCCTTTCGGGGCAACCACCGGAATCACCTCGAGATTGTATTTCCGGGCGAAGTCCAGATCACGCTGGTCGTGGGCAGGACAGCCGAACACGGCGCCTTCACCATACCCGATCAGCACAAAGTTGGCAGCGTAAACCGGCAGGCGCCTGGTCTCGTCAAACGGATGGCGTGCATATATGCCAAGCGGCACCCCCTTCTTTTCGGCCCGTTCGATGGCTTCTTCACTGGTCCCGAGAGCTGCAAATTCCTTCTGGAATTCCGCGATGAGGCGGGAATGGGCGGCTGCCTTGCGGGTCAGGGCGTGATCGGCAGATATGGCGCAGAAGCTCGCGCCAAAAATAGTGTCATGGCGGGTTGTGTACACGGTCAGCCTGTCGTCGAGCTCGTTGCCAGCCTCATCCTCGAGCACGAAGGAAAACCGCAACCCTTCCGATTTGCCGATCCAGTTGCGCTGCATGAGACGAACTTTTTCAGGCCAGCCGGTCAATGTATCAAGCGCAGACAAAAGTTCCTCGGACATATCCGAAATTTTCAGGAACCATTGGGCGAGTTCGCGTTTTTCCACAGGCGCACCCGAGCGCCAGCCGCAACCGTCAATAACCTGTTCATTGGCCAGCACCGTCTGGTCAACCGGATCCCAGTTTACCATTGAGACTTTGCGTTCAACGAGGCCTGCATTGTAAAACTCGATGAACATGCGCTGTTCATGGCCGTAATATTCCGGGTCGCAGGTGGCGAATTCACGGGTCCAGTCAATGGCAAGCCCCATGGACTTCAACTGGCTGCGCATGGCGGCAATATTCTCATAGGTCCACGTCTTTGGATGAACCTTGCGTTCGATGGCGGCGTTTTCGGCAGGCATGCCAAACGCGTCCCAGCCCATAGGATGCAGCACATTGTATCCACAAGCCTTGCGGAAACGGGCAATCACGTCACCCATGGTATAATTTCGAACATGCCCCATGTGAATGCGGCCGGACGGATAGGGGAACATCTCAAGTACGTAGTACTTCGGCTTGCCGGATGAGTTGCTGGCCAGAAAACTGCCTGCCTCTGTCCAGGTTTTCTGCCACTTGGTCTCCACGGTGCGGGGATTGTAACGTTCGGTCGACATTTCGTATGGTATGCCTGTTCACTAATCTCGATTTGTACTGGCAGTGCAGTATCAGGAAGCAACCTGACGGGCAAGCAAGACGGGCCACATAACGATGAATGCAACTACCCGGCGTTACAGGGATGTGATGGCCAGAATTGAAGCCGCTGCCCGCAGATCCGATCGATCTGCAACAGATGTAACGCTGGTGGTGGTAACCAAAACGTTTTCTGCAGAAGTCATTGAGCCCGTTTTGCAAACCGGACACCGGGTGTTTGGTGAAAACAGGGTACAGGAATCACAAGCCAAATGGCCATCCCTGAAACAAAAATTTGCAGGTACCGCTCTGCATCTTATTGGACCTTTGCAGACCAACAAAGCGCGCGAGGCGGTTGCGCTGTTTGACTGCATAGAAACGCTGGACCGGGAAAAGCTGGCAAGGACACTGGCGAAGGAAATCCAGTCTGCGGCCAAGTGCCCGGATCTTTTTGTCCAGGTGAATACCGGAAGTGAAGCTCAAAAGGCCGGAATTTCACCGGCAGATGCCGATCAGTTTCTAAAATTGTGCAGTCAAACCTATGACCTGAATATTGTTGGCCTGATGTGCATACCGCCGCTTGATGAAGAACCGATACCGCATTTTACCCTGCTGGCGGAAATAGCGCGGCGTAACGGTCTCACCAGGCTCAGCATGGGAATGAGCGCAGATTATGAAAAAGCCATCGAGCAGGGTGCAACACATGTGCGGATCGGCAGCGCGATTTTCGGCGACAGAGGGTAGGGATTACTTTTCAACGCCAACTCACAACTAGCCTATGCGCACAATCGTTCCGATACCGGAATGTAAAAGCACATGGCGAAGATGACTGAGCCTGAGCGCGATGCAGCCCCGGGTAGGTGATCCGTCAGGCTGGCTCAGATGCATAAAGACAGCGCTGCCCTTGCCGGGAACGGCAGGGTTATCGTTGTGTCCCAGCACGACAATCATGTCGTACACATGGTCATTGCGCCAGAGTTTTTCATGGCTGTGGGCATATGGCAGTTGTACAGGCTTGTTGTAATCGCGCGATGCAGGATCATCACACCAGCCGGAGTTGGGGTGAATTCTTTCGACCGGCAAACCGGTTATCGGCCGGGCGACACGGTCAGGCCTGTACATGACATATCGCATGGGCCAATGGCCTGCCGGGGTGGCGCCGTCACCTTCCGATTTGCTGTGCGTGATGCCGGCAGGCCCGATCCTGCAAGTGTATGATACTGTACCCATGGACAAGGTTGCCACATGAGCATTGGCTGCCACGTGCCTGATCGCAATTTCCTGATTAAAAGTTCCCATGCGTGATCCCTGTTGCCCTTTGCAAAGCAGACGGCATCAAACTAAAGTCATTTGCAAATGCTATTGCCATCAGGACTACATGACAAATGAGTACCAAGAAGAAAATTCTTGTCGTTGATGACGACGATGCCCTGCGCGAAACTATCGTGGAGCAATTTTCCCTGCATGACGACTTCTCCGTAACTGCTGTAAATGGCGGGATGCCGGCAGTCAGTCATTTGAAATCGGAGCTGGTTGACCTGGTGATTCTGGACGTCAACATGCCGGACCTTGACGGACGCGAAGCTTGCAAGATCATGCGCAAGAACGGGTATCGGGGCCCGGTGATCATGCTGACGGCGGAAAATTCCGATGCGGATACCATTCTTGGCCTGGACGCCGGCGCCAATGATTATGTGACCAAACCGTTCAAATTTGCAGTTCTCCTGGCTCGTATCCGTTCGCAACTTCGTCAGCACGAACAAAGTGAGGATGCAGTATTCAAAATTGGACCTTATACGTTCAAACCAAGCGCCAAACTGCTGATGCAGGATGACAACCGGAAAGTCCGGCTTACCGAAAAGGAAACTTCAATTCTCAAGTTTCTGTATCGCGCAGGCGATCAGGTTATCGGTCGCGATGTGTTGCTGCATGAGGTGTGGGGATACAATGCGGGCGTGACGACGCACACACTGGAGACCCATATATATCGCTTGCGCCAGAAGATCGAAGCTGATCCATCCCACGCACAATTGCTGGTTACGGAAGCCGGTGGATACAAACTCGTTCCGTAGTACACTGCTTGCGGGATCCATTATTGGCGGGCTGAAATATGGGCGTTCGCTCTGCAGTTGATCTGTTGAAACAGTTGCCACTGTTTGCAGGCGTGAACGATTCACACCTGCAAACGCTGGTGTTTTCTTCAGATGAGCTGATCGTGCCAGCGGGGCGCACGGTATTTGAGGCCGGTGACCCGTCCACGAGCGCCCTGATTATCAAGCAGGGCGAGGGCGTAGTCATAGACCCGCAGACTGGCGGCGTCCTGGCGCTGGCAGGACCGGGGTCGATGTTTGGTGAACAGTCGTTGATTGCAGGACTGCCTCGCCGGGTGACCCTGAATGCCAGGACCGAGATTGAAGCCATTGTAATCGAGCAATCGGTATTTCTGAGGTTATGCTCGGAGTTCCCGGAAATAGGCATGCAGGTGCTTGATGTGCTCAATCGGCAGCTTGAGGCTTGCTCAAACGAACTGAGTGAAGTGCAATCAAGGTTCGAGGATTCACCAATTGAGGAATTGCTTCGAGACAAGGACCAATAGTCCCGGAGTAAAACGCGATGTCAGGCGATATCAACCAGGACCGGCACGTGATCGGACGGGCGTTCCCAGCCACGTACCTGCTTCAGTATAGCCGCGTTGCTGCATTGCCCGGCAAGACCCTTCGAAACCCAGATGTGATCAAGCCGGCGCCCACGGTCTGACGCCTCCCAGTCGCGCGACCTGTAACTCCACCAGGAATAGATTTTTTCCGGTTCCGGCACCCGGGCGCGAACCGGATCATGCAGGCCGCAATAGTTGTGAATGTCCATAAGACGCGCAGTTTCCTGCGGCGTGTGAGATACAATCTTCAACAGTTGCCGGTGTGACCAGACATCACTTTCAAGCGGTGCGACGTTGAAATCACCGGTAAACACATGCTCTCCACTGCCGTTTGAGACATGTGAAGAAGTCCAGTCTTTCATCTCGTCGAGGAAGGCAAGCTTGTGGTCAAACTTGGGATTGGCCTGCGGGTCGGCTACATCGCCGCCGGAGGGAATGTACAGACTGTGCACAGTCAGATTGGACCCTGGCAGGTGAATGCTGACGTGACGGCCATCATTGTGTCCGCAAAACGAATGAATATCCATCTGATCAAATGGAAGCCGGGAGATGACCGCCACACCGTGATGACCTGAATAGCCATTCTCGGCGATATGCTGATAGCCCAGCGGCGCAAAAGCGGAAGCCGGGAACTGGCCCGGCGGACATTTGGTTTCCTGAAGGCAAATGATGTCGGGCCGCTGTTCTTCAATCAGCCGGCCTACCAGCCCGGCCCGCAAACGGACCGAGTTGATATTCCAGGTGGCAATTCTCAAGGCAGATGCAATCTAGCGGTCAGAAGCGGACTTGCGTTCCTTGGCACGTTTGACCACGAACAGATTCGGATCCGGTTCCGCCTGCTTGTCGACATTGGACAACTGAACACTTGTACGCTGGCCCTTGCCGTCAAGAATGATCCATTGAACCAGGTCATTGGCTTCGCGGTCGAACACCATCGTGAGTTCTCCTGCTACAAGCTGACCTTTTTCCTGCATGGTGATCGCGACAAGATTGTCCTGGGATTCAACTTTCAGGATTATAGCCTGCTCGAACAGGTTGACCTCATCAGCCAGAACAAGTTTGAGCGGTGTTGTCGCGAGCGGATACTGATCGTCACTATTACGGCTGGTGTTCTTGACAGTGACCCAGCGGCCATCCGACACAACCAGCAGGGGACTTGGCGGGGCATACTCGAAACGCATCTTGCCTGGTTTTGAAATATAGAACACGCCATTGGCGATCTGGCCGCGCGGACTGGTCTGGGTGAATTCGCCCTTCATGTTGACGATTTCATTCAGGTAGGTGTTGAGCAGCGTGATCGCCGCGTTGTCATCTTCCGACCTTTGCGTTTCAGCCTGCGCGATGGCCGGATTTCCCGGCAGGACGTTCAGCGCCGGAAACAACAGGCAAAGACTCAGGACGCAAGCCACTCGGGCAGAAAATTTTGTCAACGGATATCCTCCAGATAGTTCGGCCAGTGTTCGCTGGAACACCACTTATTCATCGGCGCGCAACGCGGCGACAATGGGGCAAATGATCACCCCATGTCTTCGCCGACAAGTATTTCACGCTTACCGGCGTGATTCGCAGCTGAAATCAACTGTTCATCTTCCATTCGTTCGATCAGGCTGGCCGCCTTGTTGTAGCCAATGGACAATCTGCGCTGAATGTAACTGGTGGAGACCTTCCTGTCGCGCAGGACAACAGCAACCGCCCTGTCGTACTGCTCATCACCGGAACCGCCGCCTGGAGCACCGGAGTCAAACCCGCCGCTGTCGCCATCGTCGCCGGTTTCCTCAGTGACAGCATCAACATAATCGGGCGCTGCCTGGGTCTTCAGGTACGCAACAACCTGCTCGACTTCGTCATCTGATACGAACGGGGCGTGCAATCGTGAAATACGCCCGCCACCTGCCATGAACAGATTATCGCCCTGACCGAGCAATTGTTCGGCGCCCTGTTCACCGAGTATGGTGCGGCTGTCGATTTTTGACGTGACCTGGAAGCTGATACGGGTCGGGAAATTGGCCTTGATTGTGCCTGTAATGACATCCACGGACGGGCGCTGTGTGGCCATGATTACATGAATTCCTGCCGCGCGCGCCATTTGCGCCAGACGTTGCACAGCACCTTCGATGTCCTTGCCGGCAACCATCATGAGGTCTGCCATCTCGTCGATGATCACGACGATGAAAGGTATCGGAGACAGGTCCATCTGTTCTTCTTCATAGATGGGTGCCCCGGTCTCGGGATCGAAACCGGTCTGTATCTGCCGGGTGAACACTTCTCCCTTTTTCTGGGCCTGCACGGCACGGGCGTTGTAACCGTCAATGTTGCGCACGCCCAGTTTGGACATTTTGCGATAGCGCTCCTCCATTTCGCGAACAGCCCACTTGAGCGACACAATCGCCTTGTGAGGATCGGTCACGACGGGCGCAAGCAGATGCGGGATGCCTTCATAGACAGACAGTTCGAGCATTTTCGGGTCAATCATGATCAGCTTGCACTGGTCAGGCCTGAGCCTGAACAGCAGTGACAGTATCATGGTGTTGATGCCAACCGACTTGCCGGAACCGGTTGTACCTGCAATCAGCAGATGGGGCATGCGGGCGAGATCGGCAAATGTGGGCTCGCCGCCAATGTCCTTGCCCAGCGCCATTGCCAGCTTCTGCTTGGTCTTCTCGTAATCCCGAGATGCCAGCAATTCGCGCAGGTATACGGTTTCGCGGTTTGAGTTTGGCATCTCGATGCCGATTGCATTGCGCCCGGGCACCACAGCCACCCGAACTGAAATCGCACACATTGATCGCGCAATGTCGTCGGCCAGGCCGATTACGCGGGAAGACTTGATGCCGGGCGCCGGTTCAAGTTCGTAAAGGGTCACGACAGGACCGGGGCGCACATTGATGATTTCTCCGCGGATGCCAAAATCCTCCAGCACACCTTCCAGCATGCGGGCATTTTGTTCCAGTGCATCGGCAGAAAGCTGGCTCGTTTGTCTGGAACTGTCAGGTTGTGTCAGCAGACTGAGGGGCGGCAGCTGGAATTCACCGTTGTTCGGCAGCAGATCTGGTTGCAGGTCCCTGGCGATCCGGGTGCCCTGTTGGAGCGGTTTTGGCGCCGGTTGAACCCGGCTGCCGGCAGTTGCCGGCGGGAAACCGGCGGATTTTTCCGATGCACCGGGAACGAGTTCTGAAGGCCGTGACGAATCCGCCGGGTTAGCGCCATCTGTCCGCGACAGACGGGGTTCGATCCGGTTGTCACTCCATGGAGCGTGCCTGGCCAGAAACGAAGGAATGGGAGCAGAGTCCGGATCGAGACCGCCGGCAGAATCCGGCCCGGCCCCGGCCCGGCCCTTCAGGCGGCTCAAAAGGCCCTTGTCTGCAGTTGCCTGCGGACGCAAATTCTCTGCCAGCCGGCGTCCCGGCGCGGGCGGTTCATCCTCGCCTGCCTGATAGCGGTCCCGAAGACTGCCAACCGTATGGGCAAGGCGAGTGGAGGCGTTGAGGGCCTTCGAACCGATAATTACGGTCGGTCTCTTGAATGACTTCAGGGCTCGCGCAGCCTGCAGTGGTGATGAGCCAAGCGCCAGCAGACTGGACCAGACGAAGGCGACGAGCGCAACAAGGCCACCGGCAGCAACTGCCAGGGGTCCGGGAGCAAACGCCCGCGGCAGGGCGGTCAGCAACATGGCTGCAGTGTCGCCAATGGTGCCGCCAAGGCCAGGGCCAATCGGCCAGTTTTCCGGGATTGGCATGAATGCCAGCAAAACCGATGCTGACACAATGGATGCAAACCAGGCAGGCGCGCGCGCGGACCAGTTACCAAGCCGGTTGTGGGATATCAGGGTGATGGCCCAAAAGGCAGGGATGCCTATGATCACGCAATTGGTGAGCCCGAACCAGCTGATCAGCTTGTCGGAGATGATCGCGCCGGGATAGCCAAGCGCATTGATAGCCCTGGATTCAACAGCGTTGCTCCAGGAGGGGTCACTGGACGACCAGGTTGCCAGCGCAACAGTGAGCAGTACCAGGCACCCCAGCAGTACCAGTCCCTGCAGTTCCATCAGCCGCCTGCGGGCGAACATCTTCAACCCCCTGGGTATGGTTGCTTGTGCGGATTTTGCGGTACGGCTTCTAGGCATCTTGGAACTTCCGGTCATGCGCAGGTCAACAGGCTGAAGTCAGGCAACAGCCGCGATAAGGATATGTCGCCGGGATTGTTGTCCGGGCATGGTTAAGGTGTCGTTAAGTTTTGACCAGATCAATGCGGGTTGACGTGAACCCGCAAAGGTGCTCCAGCGCCTTGATCGCGATCAGTTTCACGGATTTTCTTTGTTTCAGCAAAAACCGTCCTGATCCTGTCCGGCGCAACGAAAAACCCCGGAAGGCAGGACGCTTTCCGGGGTTTGGCTGGTTCGCCAGCCGTGAGGCTGAACGATGTCTGCAAGTGTCAGATTGCCGAACCTCCACGGGCAAACTCGGGGTACGCCTCGACGCCGATTTCGCCCTTGTCAAGACCTTCCAGTTCTTCTTCAGGGCTGACCCTGATACCCATCGTGACTTTCAGGATCATCCACACGGCGGCGCTGGACACCGAAACGAAGATGCCCACCGCAATCACACCAACACCCTGAGCATAGAACGTTGCTTCGGAGTTGGTCAGTGGTACTGCCATGGTACCCCAGATACCAGCCAGCAAATGAACCGGAATGGCACCAACCACATCGTCGATCTTCAGTTTGTCGAGCATGGGTACTGCGAACACCACAATGACACCACCGATGCCACCGACCATAATAGCTACTAATGGAGATGGTGTCAGCGGTTCCGCGGTAATTGACACCAGGCCGGCCAGTGCTCCGTTGAGAGCCATGGTTACATCCATTTTCTTGTACAGAACCTGGGTCAGGATGATTGAAACTACCACACCGGCTGCCGCTGCCAGGTTGGTGTTCACAAAAATCCGTGAAACCGAGGAGGCATCTGCAATGGTGCCCATGGCAAGCTGAGAGCCGCCATTGAAACCGAACCATCCGAACCAGAGAATAAATGTACCCAGTGTCGCAAGCGGAATGCTTGAACCCGGAATTGGATGGATGCGGCCGTTTTCGCCGTATTTCCCGGTGCGCGCGCCGAGAATGATGGCGCCTGCCAGCGCTGCCCATCCACCTGTTGAATGAACCAGTGTCGAGCCGGCAAAATCAGAAAACCCTATGCCGTTGAGCCAGCCGGCACCCCATTCCCAGCTGCCCTGGATCGGATAGATCACCCCGGTCAGTACGGCTGTGAAAATAATGAACGGCCAGAACTTGATACGCTCGGCGATGGTACCGGACACGATTGATGCGGTCGCGGCGCAGAACACCATCTGGAAGAACCAGTCGGAACCCGCTGCATAACTGCCGGCATCGGCATCGGTTGCAGGAATGACCTTTGGTGTCGGTGTTCCCATCCAGCCCGTGTCGGCGACGACGCCGTCGTACATCAGGTTGTAGCCAACAACCCAGAACATCAGGCCTGCGACAGAGTAAAGAGCGATATTCTTGAGGCACTGCATGGATACGTTTTTCGAGCGCACCAGACCAGCCTCCAGCATGGCAAAACCGGCAGCCATGAACATGACAAGGAAACCGCCGATAAGAAACAGCAGCGATGAAAGGATATATTTTACATCTGGTGTGGCTTCCGTAGCAGCTTGTGCAAATGCTGCGTCACTTCCCACGACAGCACCGATTACCAGCAACCCGGCCAGCGCAAATTTTGGATAAAACTTCATGTCTGTTGCCCTCACAATGCGTCTTCACCGGACTCACCGGTGCGAATGCGCACGGCACTGTCCAGGTTCAGAACAAATATTTTCCCATCACCAATCTGGCCGGTCCGGCCCGCTTCGGTAATGGCGTCCACGGCCTTGGCCGCAAGCTTGTTTTCAAGTGCCAGTTCAATCTTGATCTTGGGCAGGTAGGACACTTCATACTCTGCTCCCCGGTAGATTTCGGTGTGGCCCTTCTGCCGACCGTGCCCCTTGACTTCACTCACGGTCATGCCCTCAACACCGATGGAGGACAGTGCGGTGCGCACTTCCTCCAGACGGTGAGGCTTTATGATCGAGATGATGTATTTCATCTGCATCTCCTTAATTGCCCATCGCCGCCAGACTCAAAACGGCAGCGTCAACCGGGTGCATTACAAGAGGCGTGCCAAACTGGAACATCTGCGCAAGCATTTGTTTTATAAGGTGTAAAATTTTGCAGGTGCGATTTCGACTGGAATATATTGAATAAATTTTAAGCAATAATGGTATATTGCCTACTATTTAATCAATTTTGGGTTTGATGAATCCCTGCTGTACAACGCTGGCCACCAGGGCTCCGGTTCGATTGAACAGGCTGAGCCTGCCGAGCCCCATACCTGCCTCGTTGCCCATCGCTTCATGGCTCATCAGCAGCCAGTCCGACCAGTCCGGGTGACCGTGTATCCACAGTGCATGATCAAGGCTTGCCATGGAGATGCCGGCGTCAAAGAAATTCCGGCCATGGGGGTAAAGACTGCCGTTCAGCACCGTCATGTCGGACAGATAGGCCAGCAGCGCCCATGACAGCCCGGCAGCGGGCTTTCGGGCCGCGCGAAGCTTAGCCCAGGTCAGACCGGAATCGGGGCGTCCGGGGTCGGGATGAAAAAACAGTCCATGGTCGGCCGGACGCAGTTCGAAAACTTTCCTGCGCCTGAGATAGCTTTGCGCACCGTCGGAAAGAACAGATGCATACAGCGACGCCAGCTCTGCCTCATCAGGCAGATCTTCCGGTTGAGCCGCGTCCGGCATGGCTGGCTGATGCACCAGTCCGGCTGCGGGTTTTCGGAATGACGCCTGCAGGCAGAAAACCGGCTTGCCGCCCTGGGTGACGGTTACCCGGCGATTGATGATGGTGCGCCCGTCCAGCAAACGCTCCACCTGATGCTCCAGCGGATCGCCGGTCACTCCCGGTCTCAGGAAATAGCCGTGCAGTGAATGCGGTTCACGGTGAGGGTCATCCACGGTCAACTGCGCGGCACGCAGAGCATGTGCCAGCAACAGCCCGCCATATATCCGCCGCCACCGGAACTGCGGACTGCGGCTACGGAACCGGTTGTCATTCAGCCTTTCAAGATTGAAACTGGCAACTACTTCATCGTATTCGGACATTCAACATTCTTTCAACTAGGCTCCCGGCCCCGGAGCCAGGCAGGGCAGAAAAGGCATCCAGTGACATCACAGCAACCATATGATGCCATTATAGCCGGCGGCGGTCTTGCCGGACTGACCTGTGGTCTTGCCCTGTCCGGCGAGCATTTGTCCATACCCCTCAGGACGCTGATAGTAGACGCCGGTCCCGCGCTGGAGGACCGGCGGACGAGTGCCGATCCACGAGGCTCGGCCATCACCAGAAGTTCGCGGACGATGTTGCAGACGCTCGGTGTCTGGCAGGCGGTCGCAGACCAGGCTCAGCCGTTTGAAAAAATCATTGTAACCGACGGCAGGACCGGTACGGGAGACCGGCCGGCATTGCTGAGCTTTCTCGAGGCCGGCAACTCCGGTTCCGCTTCAGCCTGGATGGTTGAAAATTCAACGCTGGCGACCGCCCTGGCCGACAAGGTCCGGCGCACGCCGGGCATTACATTCATTGGCAATGCCGCAATTGAAGCCTTTGATTTCGGTTCGTCTCCTGCAACCGTCACCACGAGCGATGGGCGCAAATTTTCCGCACCGCTTGTTGTTGCCGCCGACGGGAGAAATTCCAGGGCACGGCAGGCCGCCGGTATCGATTGCATCCGGTGGGACTATGACCAGTGCGGCATTGCCATGACGGTTGCCCATGAACTGGCTCATCATGGCCGCGCCGAAGAACACTTCCGCGCAGCAGGGCCATTTGCCATTCTGCCGCTTACCGGTAACCGGTCCTCCATAGTCTGGACGGAAACGACCACAATTGCAGACCATCTTATGAAGCTGCCGCAGGAAGACTTTCTGGATGAGTTCAGGCTGAGGTTTGGCGATCATCTGGGCAAGGTGACCCTGGTCAGCAAGTATGCCTCCTGGCCACTGTCGGTTCAGATCGCCAAATCCTTCATTGGCCAGCGCCTGGCCCTGATTGGCGATGCAGCACACGTCATACACCCCATAGCAGGGCTGGGATTCAATCTTGGATTGCGCGACATTGCTGCCTTGAGTGACAGCGTGGGCGACAATATCAGGCGAGGTCAGGATCACGGTGGACAAAACTGCCTGAAAGCCTATGAAGAATGGCGGCGGGCGGACACCTTCATGGTTGCGGCGGCCTGTGACGGATTGAACCGCTTGTTCTCCAACTCTGCCCTGCCGGTTGCAACTGCCAGGCAGGCAGGATTGAAACTCGTCGACCGGCTGGCGCCACTGAAAGCATTTTTCATGGATCATGCCGCCGGGACAGCGGGAAGGCAGCCACGCCTGATGCGAGGCGAACCTGAATGACCCCATTGGTGTAATTTCCGGGATTTATACCAGATCTCGGTAACAGCGACCCATTTCATGGGATCATTGCGGTTCACTCGGGCAGGCGCGGTGCGCAGCGCGATGCTGGTCGCATCGGGCAAGCAATGCAACGCACCCGATGGGCCGCAATGACCCACCCGGAGGGCCGGGCGCTTTTTCCCGCCGGCTACGTTGCGAGCCGCTTGTGGTACATGTACCACGGCGCGACCCGCGCCTTGCCGGCGGAAAAAATCGCTCCGGTGAAATGGGTCGCTGTTACCGAGATCTGGTATTACCTTCGGCTTCCAGGCGCGCCAGGTAAGCCGGCCAGATCGTTTCGCGATTGCGTCCCAGTTTCAACAGATAGTCCCAGCTGTAGATTCCGGTTGAATGCATGTCGTCAAATGTCAGGCGTACGGCGTAGTTCCCGACGGGATCAATCTTGATGATTGCCACGCCGGACTTGCCGGCAACGCAGATTTTCCCGTCAGCACTGTGTCCCTGCACCTCGGCACTGGGGCTTTCCACCCGCAGATATTCGGCCGCCAGGTTGTGTTTTTCACCGTCGCTGAATGTAACATCCAGCGAGCGGCCAGCACTGGTCAGCCGGATTTCCTCAACCCAGACTGCAGAATTTCCACTGTCCCTGTCAGTCATCAAGTACCCTGGCTTCCTCGACCAGCATGATCGGAATACCATCGCGGATCGGGTAGGCCAGGCGCGCGCGCCTGGAAATCAGTTCCTGCGCCTCGATATCATATTCCAGCGTGGAATGCGTGACCGGGCATACCAGCATTTCAAGCAGCTGTGCACTGGCGCGCCGGTATGTCTGGCGGCTGGTATCGGGTTCAGTGCCATCGGCAGTGTCTGCGGCATCGGTCACTGGACTACCCGGTCGGTGTTTTCCTGTCCGGTTGACATGTCTGCCAGGGCTATGAGTGTTCTGGTTCGCTGCTTCAGGTCGGGGGCTTCGAGCAACGCCTGCTTCTCGCCGGCAGTGAAGGAACCGATCATCGACAGGGTATTGATCAGGGTAATGGTGGACACTTCGCGAATTTCATCCCAGTCGGCCTGCATGGACCGGGCGTCAAGAAATCGGCGCAGACTTTCAAGCAGACGTTCCCGGTCATCACCAACGGTATCGCTTTCGTCCGTTAGGTCGATGAGAAAATCATCATAGTCGGCGCGCACCACACGGTACGGTGAGGGAGAATTCGCCTCGCTGGAGATCCGGAACCGGCAAATGCCGGACAGGATTATCTGTACCTGGTTGTTTTCGACTTCCATGAATGAAGTGATTCTGCCGGCACATCCCACCTCGTACAGGTCGGACCTGGTCAACTCGTCTTGCGGGTCCAGGTCGTGCTCGGTCTCCATGTTGCGCGGTTGAATCATGCCAATGACCCGCTCACCGGACAGGGCGGAAGAGACCATCTCCAGGTACCTGGGCTCAAAAATGTTCAGAGGCAGTTCGCCTCCCGGTAGCAAAAGTGCGCCAGGCAGGGGGAACACCGGCAGTGTTTCCGGCAAATCTGCCACCGTCCGGTAATGTTCATTGTTGGTCTTCACGGCAGTCACCTGCTGAAATGGATAAATCAGGCAAACAATATCGACGACAACCGCCTGCGGCCTGACAGCGTCAGTTCGTGGGCAGGGCCCCAGGCTTCAAAAAACAACAGCAGTTGTTTTCGCGCGGCGTCATCATTCCATGCCCGGTCCTTTTCAATCAACCACATCAGGTGATCAAGGGCAGCTTCCTGCCGGCCTGCAGCATTCAGGGCGATCGACAGATCGAGGCGCGACTGGTAGTCGGCCTCATCTGAAGCAACTGCTTCACTCAACCGGGTTATTTCGCCATCATCAACCGGTGTCTCGGCGACGGTCAATGCCGCAAGGGCGCCTGAGACATGCGTGTTGTCCACCAGCGAGGGCGGGATGACGGCAAGCAGTTCGCGGGCAGCGTCAAGATCACCAATCGCAATACTCGCCTTGACCAGCCCTGCAATGGCCCGGCCGTTCTCCGGCTCGAGTTCAAGGATCTGGGCAAACATCTGTATGGCCTGTTCCGGGGCATGTGACTCCACTGCAGCCTCTGCGGCCTGAAGCAGTTGCTCCACCTGTTCTGCCTGGCCGCCATGGCCCGCAATAACCTTGCTGACGAAGGCTCTGATTTCCGATTCGGGCAGGGCGCCCATAAAGCCGTCAACCGGTTTTCCGTCTGCAAAGGCAAAAACCGCCGGAATGGACTGGATGCGCATTTGCTGCGCCAGTTGCTGATTGCTGTCGATATCCACCTTGACCAGCAAAACCTTGCCGCCGGCCTCGGTTACGATCTTTTCCAGCAGGGGGCCAAGCTGTTTGCATGGTCCGCACCACGGCGCCCAGAAATCCACCAGTACCGGCACCGACTTCGATGCCTCGATGACATCGCTCATGAAGTTCCGTGTATCGGAATCCCTGATCAATGTGGCGGCCGGTGCAATGGTTTGCGAGGCAGCCTTGTCACTGCCGGCATTGAACGATGTTCCCATCGAGAAAGTCTGATTTGTCATTTTGGCCTTCCTGGGCGCAGTCTGAAGTTTGTTGCCGGTAACATGGTCCCACCCGGTGTAATTTGCAAATCCCGCCGTTGTTTATTGGCGCAAAAGCTAGTCATAGAGCGGGACGATTTGTGGTTTATGGCCACAATCCGATATGAATTTCAACAGGTCATCGGGTGTCAGTGTCACTGTAGCCGTATTGACAAGCGGATGGTAGCTGACCATGTCGCTGGCCATCATCTTGTCATCAAGCACTACGTTGACCCTGTGCGCGGTGTCATTGATCAGGGCGAAGGGCGTTACCGAACCGGGTTCCACTCCCATTACCTCGCGCAGCAGGTCAGCACTGCCAAACGAAATTCTTGCCGACCCAATGCGGGCCGGCAGGCGTTTCAGGTCAATCAGGGCGTCTTCGAGACAGACCACCAGCCACAACGCACCCTTCTTGTCTTTCAGAAACAGGTTCTTGCAGTGGCCGCCTGGAATTTCACCGCGCAGCTCGCGGGCCTGTTCAACAGTAAAAACCGCATCGTGGCGTGTCGTTGTGATGCTGATGCCGAGACCGGCAAGGTGTTGCAGCAGTTGGTCGGACGTGGCTGGCATGAGGTCTCCGGAAATCGGCACTGGAGAAGAATTTGTTTTGTGGCTGATGTGCTATTGCATTTAGTTCCCGCTTGCGCAATATAGCGGCGCTTGAGGCGGCATTGTTTGCCGTCCATCTTATGGATGCGGGCGTAGCTCAGGGGTAGAGCACAACCTTGCCAAGGTTGGGGTCGTGAGTTCGAATCTCATCGCCCGCTCCAAAATTCTCTAGATAATACAATAACTTACGGCCGTGTAGGCGTTTACCTACATGGGCCGTTTTTCGCTCTGGGGTAGCCACTGGGGTAGCTGGTTCCCAAAAATAGGTTGAGGTCGCGCCAAAACAGCCCACATCTGCTTGTGAAATCGGCCACCTGTAAAAAACCCCTAGGCTTGTGGACCGGGGTCGAGATTTGCGGGGATTTACCGGAGCAGCGCTAGAACCTACCCCATAGGGTGCGCAGATCTAATTGGTCTGCTGGGTAGTGGGGGGATCCGAGAGTGAGGGTGATCCGCTGTTCATTGACAGAGCGATTGGCGGAAAGCCCCTAGCCGGACCCAGCTGTGCCGACATTTGAGGCATTCGGTGAACTTGCGCTTTGGACTGGATTGGGCGGAAAGTGTGACTTCGCCGCAAGTGCACAGAGGTTGTGTCAATTTGGGAATAGCGGACATCAACCTGTCGGAAATTATATGTGCGCTGCTGCGACGCCGCATGACGGCTTCGAGCCCTTTTAAGACCTTCACCCAGTTGCGCCGGAGGTCAGCTAAGGGCCATCAATCGGCATTAAACCACAAAGGTTCACAAGGCCATGACTGCCAAGTGACATTCTACACATCATCTGAGTTGCCTCTACGTTATCCTGTGAATAATGAGGGCCGATGATCGGTCTCCGCACAATTAGGAGAAACGCCATGAATCCCGCCAAACTTATGCTGTCAGCTGCCTTAGCCAGCCTGATGCTGTTTACACCCGCCGTTTTTACAACCGCTGATGCCGCTGGCATCAAGATCAAACCACAGATTGTCAAGGTTAGGCCCAAGATCAAAATTGCCAAACCGAAGGTACGGGTCAAGGTGCGTGCAGCAAAGGTTCGCATCAAGCCAAAAGTGAAGGTCAAAGTCCGCACTACCAAGATCCAGATCAAACCGAAAGTGAAGGTCAAGGTTCGCGCTGCCAACGTCAAGATGAAACCGAAGGTGCAGCTCCAAGCTGTCCAGCTGACCCAAAGACCAAAGGTAGTGAAGCCAAAGACCCAAATTTCCCAAACTGCGAAAACCGCTTTGACGGTTGCTGCAATCAACAGTCATTCTCGCGGAAGAACAGAACTCCGGTCTGGATTTCCCAAGACGGGATCGCATCCTTTGCCAAACCATCCAGATCGTGGACCCAAGGTATCTATTGCTCCCAGTACTCCAGGTACGGGCGTGAACACAGGTGTGTCTTATCCGACCAAACCGCGCAACACACCAACTCTGGACGTACCAGGCGGCATCTCGGATGTGCTTAGCGTATCAGGTGGGGTTCTGAACGATGAATTCAGGAACGCCGCTGATCTCGATGCCTTGAGAGGCGTTGGTGCGATGCAGGATTTTCTCAAAGACGGCTTCGGTCTTGGCCGAGGTCCGATAACTGATGACCACCCACTTGGTCGTCCGCGCTTCGGTGCTGGCATGTTTGGTGCACCGATGGGAAGCGCGGGTGCTCCTAGCGACCTGGGGGACGTCACACTAGCGGTATTGGTCCAAACGACAGATTCCGTCTCTGGCTCAACTGCTCGTGGGACGTCCGAATACCGGTTATGGCGGTTCCCAATGAGGTCGTCCGTGTTACGACCAAGCCGACGGATAGTACAGCCACTCTTCCATCGAAGATCCAGCTGGTACGAAATTGGCCATAAAACTACCACCGACGTACTGCGACAAGTCCAGAAGGATAACAGTGAGTTCCCAACTGACGTGGTTCGACTACTGAGGTAAGCGTAACGTCTAGCCGGGCAGGCCCTGACACCTCCGCCAGAATGAAACTGGTCCCGTGATGACAAAGAAGTCGTCCCGACGACAGGTCGATGCAGGCAGGGCGAAGAAAGACCCCGAACGTGATGCTAACCCCGGCTCCAAGAAGACTGGCCAACCGCCCGTTCATGAACGCCACTGGCCGTGGTACGGGTGGATGCGGCGTGTGGACCCCACTTGGTGGTTGTTCGGGTACTGGTCTGAAAGTCTGGCAGACTACAGGCCAACCAAGTCCCGACCAACAAGGCACTGCAATGGTTAGCGGATCAGCACGTCCGAATGCAGGCCCAGGTGCTGTGACCAACGGTGGGGATGGTGGTTTCGTTGCTGGCGGCAATACGGGCGGAAGCGGTGGCTTCGGTCATGACCCATGCGCCACGGTTAGTGGCTGCGGTGACGGCCCCGGTGGTGTGGGTCCCGAAGGAACAGCTCCAGACCGCGGCTGAAGAAATTCCGTCAAATATAGCAAGAGGCAGTCAAAAAGGCTGCCTCTTTTTCATGATTTTGCAGTTCGCGGTACAAAGGCGATCTGGTGGCACCGGCATCTTTTGGAAATCAAGCTCCGGCTCGTGCTCGGTGAGAAACCATGACTGCCACGTGACATTCTACACATCATCTGAGTTGCCTCTGCGTTACCCTGTGAATAATGAGGGCCGATGATCGGTCTCCGCACAATTAGGAGAAACGCCATGAATCCCGCCAAACTTATGCTTTCAGCTGCCTTAGCCAGCCTGATGCTGTTTACACCCGCCGTTTTTACAACCGCTGATGCCGCTGGCATCAAGATCAAACCACAGATTGTCAAGGTTAGGCCCAAGATCAAAATTGCCAAACCGAAGGTACGGGTCAAGGTGCGTGCAGCAAAGGTTCGCATCAAGCCAAAAGTGAAGGTCAAAGTCCGCACTACCAAGATCCAGATCAAACCGAAAGTGAAGGTCAAGGTTCGCGCTGCCAACGTCAAGATGAAACCGAAGGTGCAGCTCCCAGCTGTCCAGCTGACCCAAAGACCAAAGGTAGTGAAGCCAAAGACCCAAATTTCCCAAACTGCGAAAACCGCTTTGAACGGTTGCTGCGACTCAACAGTCATTCTCGCGGAGCAGCGGAAACTCTCGGTCTTGATTTCCCTAAACGGGATCGCATCCTTTGCCAAACCGTCCAGATCGTGGACCCAAGGTATCTCCCATTGGCGTACCCAGTACTCCAGGTACGGGCCCGTGAACACAGCGTCGTGGAAAGGTCAATTATCCGACCAAACCGCGTAACACACCAACTCTGGACGTACCAGGTGGCATCTCGGATGTGCTTAGCGTATCAGGTTGGGTTCTGAACTATGAATTCAGAAACGCCGACGATCTTGATGCCGTGAGAGGCGCCAGGGCCGCGCGTGATCTGCTCGGTTCCGATTTTGTTACTAGTGAATTACCGACAGGCAGCGACGGGTTTGGACGTCAGCGGGTCGGTGCCGGTTTTGACGGAAGGCTGATGGGCGATAAGCACCAACTGGGCAACGGACATGATCAACAATCCAGCGGCAGCACGCAGCATTGGACGGCAAGTCCGGATAATGGTCAACCTACCAATACTGGCAACGCGTGGTCGCGCCCCACAAAGTTTGGATCCATTGTGTTCAGATCTGACACTAGTGGAGGTTCGGGTGGAATAGCCGTGGTGACGGAAGCTGAAAGCCCCGGCAAGTCCTCGACAATTATTATTCAAAATGAAGACGGTTCATACACCATCACCCATCCAGATGGCACCGTAGAGACCGGTCAAAACAATTCCGGAAGCCCGCTGCCCCCGACCGAGCATGATCCAGATGGGGACGGCATTCCTGGTAACGGAACTGCCGGCGATCCGCCCCCAGATGCTGAAACAGCAGACGCTCCCACCGGCGGTGAAGAAGACGTTCCGGAAGATACAACAGCTGGCCAACCTGCACCTCATGACGGTTCCACTAGTGGAGGCAGGAACGCGGGCAAGTGGACCCCATTTGGCGGTTATGTCAGCCCATCTCATACATTTTTCGACACAATCTCACAGCCTGGCACTGACGGCCAAGTTACGGTCACCGGATCAGCACGCCCGAATGCAGGCCCAGGTGCTGTGACCAATGGTGGAGACGGCGGCTTTGTTGCCGGCGGCAATACGGGTGGAAGCGGTGGCTTCGGTCATAATCCATGCGCGACGGTCATTGGCTGCGGTGACGGCCCCGGTGGTGTGGGTCCCGAAGGAACAGCTCCAGACCGCGGCTGAAGAAATTCCGTCAAATATAGCAAGAGGCAGTCAAAAAAGGCTGCCTCTTTTTCATGATTTTGCAGTTCGCGGTACAAAGGCGATCTGGTGGCACCGGCATCTTTTGGAAATCAAGCTCCGGCTCATGCTCGGTTAGTAAACCATGGTTGTGTCGTTCGGTCCGGATCTCTCGCTGTGATAGAGTTGGTCTGGGTCTCTCGCTGTGATAGAGTTGGTTTGGGACTCTCGCTGTGATTGAGGATGTTATAGATGACACAATCCTTCGCGAAGCTTTTCGGTTTGCTAATTGTGACCGCGATTTCTGTCTATGCGCTGCCTAATGAGGCACGCGCCCAGGAGTTCAACGCAATCCAGATCATCATCAATCCCCAGCTCAACATCGAGCAATCCCGGCGTATCCGCCAGATCGTGAGGGATATTGGGGGAAAGCGCCGGGCCTCCGTGATGAGCGGAGGCAATCCAGACGGCGTTGTGATGGAACCAGCCGGATACAGCATTGTCCCGACCGCTGATCTGACTGTTACAGAGACAGCAGCGGGTTGGAATGTCTGGCTTGATGGCAGCGCCGGCTATCTGGAAAGCACCAAGCCACTTCGCGGTTATGACGGCGACCAGATGGCCGTCAGTCTTGGGGCCGATACCACAATCAATGACAAGCTGACTGTCGGAGTTATTCTCAATCACTCTGCCACGGACATCACCAACAGCTTTGTTTCTGGAACATCGACAACAAGTGCCATAGGGGTTGGTCCATATATGGCGCTGTTCCTGACCGACACCTTGGTGCTTACTGGATCGTTTTTATACACGTGGACGGAGAATGGTGCGGACAGTAGTGGTGGGGTTACGGCAGACTACAACTCCGAAAGCTGGGCACTGAACGGCACCTTGACCAGCTACCATCAGGCAGGCAACTGGATGCTGGCTCCAACTGTCGGCGTGAGCTTCAATGACGAGAGTGATGACGCTTACGTAGACACAGCAGCATCCGGTTTTGCAGCGTCCACGACGCGTACTGGTTCATTGGCTTTTGGTGGGTCTGCCACCTACACCCACACTCTGGACAATGGCATGACCATCCAGCCCGCTTTGAGTGTCGAGGGCGAGTGGACGTTTCTGCGGTCCGTTGGTGCAACCTCAGCCATCGATGTGGCGGTTGATAATGCCGACATTGATGTCAACATCACTGCAAGTTCTGACTTCCAGCTCAGCAACTCCGTTTCTCTGTCACTGAGCAGCACCGTGAGTGGGTTGGCTAGGCCAGATTACCTGTCTGTCACCGGTGGCGGACGGTTGTCAGTAAGTTTCTGATACCCTCTAAGATGACAACAAATCTTTGTGTATTAACCGGACTTTTGTGAGCTTTATTTCAAGGTCTGGTTTGTCCGGTGGGCTCAACAGGTGGACGCAACACTTTAGTCTTTGAACAAAGATGGAGTGTTGGTCATGAAGTATCGCCGCCGTATTTATTATTCAGCCGTTCAGCGCGCCGAGATTTGGGATCGTTGGCAGCGCGGGGAGTCAATGAGCTCGATTGGGCGTGCGTTTGATCGGCAGTCATCGTCAGTGTTTTCGGTGATCTCTCCCACAGGTGGAATCCGTCCTCCGGACCGCAAGCGCGGCAGACAAGCTTTGAGCCTAAGTGAACGCGAAGAGATATCTCGAGGGCTCAGTATCAAACAATCCTTGCGTGCAATTGCACGTCATTTGGGCCGCGCACCATCAACCATAAGCCGTGAAGTCGATCGCAACGGAGGACGTGCAGCATATCGCGCGACGGCTTCCGATCAGGCCGCATGGGACCGTGCCCTGCGTCCCAAGACATGCAAGCTGGCTTGCCACCCATCTTTGGGCCGCGCAATATCGGCAAAGCTGCGACGCAAATGGTCACCGCAACAGATTGCTGGATGGCTTAAGCGCACCTTTCCGGGAGAAGCGCACAAGCAAGTGTCACACGAGACGATATATCGGAGCCTGTACATACAGGCGCGTGGCGTGTTGAAGAAGGAACTTCTGGAACATCTTCGGGCCAAACGCACGGTTCGCCGCTCCAGGCACGCTAGTCTCAAACGTAATGGACTGGGACAGGTCAAAGATGCCGTCTCGATTAGCGAAAGGCCTGCATCTGTGGAGGCCCGAGCCGTACCGGGGCATTGGGAAGGCGACCTCATTGGGGGTTCCAGGAACAGCTACATCGCGACACTCGTTGAGCGACAATCGCGCTATGTCATGCTGGTCAAAGTGGCCAACAAGGATACGGAAAGCGTCATCTCGGCATTGATCAAACAGTCTCAAAGGTTGCCAAAAGAACTCTACAAATCCCTGACCTGGGATCGCGGCAAAGAGCTGGCAGATCATCCACGCTTGACAATAGCAACAGATGTAGAGGTGTATTTTTGCGATCCACAGTCACCTTGGCAACGCGGGTCAAACGAAAACACCAACCGTCTGCTCCGACAGTACCTGCCGCGCGGAACCGATTTGTCGGTACATTCACAGGCAAAGCTAAGCGCAATTGCAAGGCAGTTGAACGAACGGCCGCGCAAGACCTTGCAATATCAAACTCCAGCTGAGAAGTTCGCAGAGTGTGTTGCGGCGATCAGTTGAATCCACCCCGCATAGCCGACGTTCAGGATGCTAGAGCTAAACCGGCCGTTCCTGGCACATTACGGACCACTTTCAGCACCACAGAAAGAGACGGCTTTCAGGGGTAGAGCGGACAATCTGGATAAAGGCCAGGGGATTGGAACTTCACCGCTCACTCCAAACGGCAGGGAGCGTGCGGCGGCGGCGCTAGACGACGCAAGCCGCAAGCACGCTACCGGGTATAGTTCACACTATGGACCCGCGCGCCTGGCGCGGGCTTGTAGAAGACGCCAACAGTAATCAACATGACTGCCTGCAAATACCCTCGCATCACCAATCGTTCATTGCAGGGTATTTGTTGAATGTGCTCTGTATCGGCAAAAGAATGCTTGTCGAGGCATAGTTTCGAACGGCAAACAGTTCTCAAGTGGTCAGGCACCTGACAGGGCACAATTGATCGTAAATCTTGCTGTGGGAGTGTGTCTATGAACAATGGTGATGTCCGATTTGCCTGCACTTTTTTTGCTGCATTGTACTGAACTCAAACTCCAGTTTTCATTTGAGTTCGAGCAAAAATAAAGGTAGGTCTAAGTGAAGCGACTGCATGGAGGTGCGAATGGCAGAGATTCCGAACCTGTTTGAACTCGCCGGGAACGGCTTGCCCGTTGATCACGGGCAACTTGGTCCGTGTGTGGGAGATGATGAAAACTCGACTGAGACGGCAACTGTCATAGCCGAACTCGGGCCGTGCGTCGGCGACGATTTCGACGACGGTGAAGAGGTTCCTGCCAACTAATCACAGCTTGCGCTTTCCGTCATAGGCCATTGTTTGTTGTTGCAATCATACCCGGAATACCTGTGCTTCTGGCGGCAATGTTGAGCAGGATTGGCGGGATGGAAAGGGTCTGTGGCAACGCACCATCGAAGGTTGGGTATGGGCTCTCGAACGGGAGCCGGGGAATATAAAACTGGATTAAATTTAACTGCGAAAGGGGAGAACATCAGAATGACCGAAGCGAACAATTTGCTTGAGCTGCTGGAAGCCGGAATGAGGCTGGAAACTCACGCGTGCGGACCATGCGTCGGCGATGACAGTATTACAGACAGAGGGCTAGGTTTGTCAGCTGCCAAGGATCTCGGTCCTTGTGTTGGCGACGACGGCGGCGAGCCCCCTGTCTAGGCAGCAGGGATCAATTGGACAGGGGTCAGCGCTTGATCCTTCATTCCAGGGTAATTTCACCTTGGCTGAAGGAAGATGACCGCGATGTAAACTAAGTTGCTGTGCCCATAGTCAGCACGGGCACGCTGACAAAACCGAACCGCCCGTCTTGATCCGCGCGCGAGAGTTGGTCGAGCCAGTCCCGCACCTCATCTTCGACAATTCCCTGTGTGGCAACGAAGGCTGCCACGAACCTTGAAGCGCAATAGGCATAAGTATTTTCATGGAATGAAGAATTGTAGATCGTTAAGGGTCGTTGTGAAACACCGTCCAGTCCAGCGTTTAACATTCGTTTGGGCATCTCCAACGGCAACATCTGATGTGGACAGTGTGCGCGAAAAGCATCGAGAACTTGCCCGTTCAACTCAGGCTCCGCGCCATGAAATTGATATGCATCCCAAAGTACCGAGATAAACGCAACGCGGCCCCCCAGTCTCAAGACCCTACGAACTTCCTTCAACGCTCGGTCAACATCTGCAACATATTCCAAGGTTTGTATGGAAGATGCGGCGTCAAAAAACCCATCCTCCCAGGCGAGTTGGCAAACATCAGCATTGAAAAATTCAGCACAAGGGGCATCTGCGCAAAGCGCTCGTGCTGCTTCTAGCTGATCGTCGCTGACATCAATCCCAACGGCGCGCCCGCCGGGCGCTACCGCTAGGGCTAAGTCATGCATCAGCTGTCCGCCACCGCAGCCAATATCAAGAACACGAGACTGTGAGCGTGGCGCCAAAATTTCAAATGCCGCCAATCGACGAGTCGTACCGTCTGGGCACTCACCGGCCCGTCGCTGCCAGTGGCTCGTATCTGCAGCAAAATCCAACTCGCAATCCTCCTTGATCTGACGCGAGACGATACCACGAAGGATGCGATGACTGAAGTTGGCACATAGCTGCCGTGTGACGAGGTGAGCGAAGAGGTCTGTTTTTGACCCGTTGCGGAAACTTCTATGGGCTCTGTAAGAGGTCTTTTCGCGGTAGACGACAATGAATACACTGAGGGATATAGAAACATTACATGTTGTCTTTCCCAAATGCTGACAACTGCGACAGGCCGGGATGGACAATGAGCAATGTGGCCCGACCTAGAAGGCGGTTGAGCGCCAGGCATGCACAGTTGCCCTGACGGGGTCGCACAACAGAAGGCGGTGTTTCATTGGCTGAACTAAGGGACAAACCGGACCAGCGGCAGCAAGAGTTGAAGGAAGCGCTTGCTCGTGAGGCAGCCACTGCCGAAATCCTCCGCGTTATCAGCAGTTCACCGGACGATACCCAGCCAGTTTTTGAAACCATAGTGAAAAGCGGATCAACTCTGTTTCCGGACGCCGCGATCAGCGTAGCACTTCCGGTCGGTGACCAAGTTCACGCTGTGGCGGTAGCCGAATCAGATCCGGCACGCGCCAAGGCGTGGCGGCAGCGTTTTCCTTTTCCGCTGACGCGCGAGTACATGCACGGCCTTGCCATCCTGGAGGGCCAGGTTATCGATATTCCTGATGTCACCAAAGCGCCGGATCAGGTTAGTGCCGGAGCGAAGAATTTTCTAGCAAGTGGCTATCGGGCGGTCACGATGATGCCGTTGATGCGTGGCAATACCGCAATTGGAGTTCTGAGCGTTGTACGACTTGCACCAGGTTCTCTCGCGCATGAGCAGGTCGCGGTGCTGCGAACCTTCGCCGCGCAGGCGGTGATTGCCATCGAGAATGTCCGTCAGTTCCGCGAGTTGCAGACCCGACTAGAACGCGAGGCGGCGACGCGGAAGATCCTTCAGGTCATCAGTCAAAGCCGTGATGACGAGGCGCCGGTTTTCGAAGCAATCCTGGAGAACGCCTGCAGGCTATGCGATGCGCCGCTCGCCTATCTCTCCATGACTACCGAGGACCGTACTCACGTCATTTCGCCGGCACGCCGGGGCGCGTTCGCAAAGTTCGGCACGACGTTGGACAATCTCCGAGTCCCTCTCGCCGAGTCGCGCCTTGCGCTGGCCCGCGCGATCGCCGAGTGTCGTGTTTTCCGCGAGGACGACATCGCCAATCACGACCTCTACACAAGCGGCGATCCTAACCGCGTATCGATGGTCGAAGACGAAGGTGCGCGCAGCCTGATGGTGGTACCTCTGATCAGCAAGAGCCTGGGGATCGGGTCAATCACGCTCTATCGGCGCAAGGTAGACCCGTTCCAAGATGACGACGTCACCCTTGTCGAGAGTTTCGCCGCCCAAGCGGTCATTGCCATTGAGAATGTCCACCAGTTCAAGGTGTCAACGCCGGAGCAAAATTACACCACTCGCCGGGGTAAAAGTACACCACTTCGGTGTTGCGGAAGGTTGTCCATAGGCCCCGCCCTGCGGAGTGCCCCCAAATGGCTGACGCAGCAGGGCGGGGACTGTGGGCAAGCTGGGTTGTGATGTTTTGAGGTTTAGTCTTTTGAGCGCTTGCGGCTGTGTTTGAGTCGGAAGCTTTCGCCGTTCATCTCCAGGATGTGGACATGATGGGTGAGCCGGTCGAGGAGCGCGCCAGTGAGGCGCTCGGAACCGAACACGCTGGTCCATTCATCGAATGGCAGGTTTGATGTGACGATGGTCGAGCCGCGCTCGTAGCGCTGTGAGAAGACCTCAAAGAGCAGTTCGGCACCGGTCGGCGACAACGGTACATAACCCAACTCATCAATGATCAGGAGCTTGTATTTGGCTAGTTGCTTTTGCAGGCGCAGGAGCTGTTTATCGTCACGGGCCTCCAGCAATGCATGCACCAGTGCGGATGCGGTGATGAAGCCGGTTGCCAAACCCTTCTGGCAGGCGGCCAGCCCGAGCCCCAGGGCGATGTGTGTCTTGCCGGTGCCGGAGTTGCCGACGGCGATGATGTTCTCATTGCGGGCGATGTACTCGCAGCGGGCCAGTTCCAGAACCAGCATCTTGTTGAGGTTTGGGATCACCTTGAACTCAAAGTTGTCGAGGCTTTTGACAGCCGGGAACTTTGCCGCCTTGATCCGCCGCTCGACCATGCGCCGCTCCCGGTCAATGAGTTCAAGCTCGGCAAGTTGCAGAAGATAACGGGAATGATCGATCCCCTCGGTAGCACACTGCCTGGCAACCTTGTCGTACTCGCGCAGGAACGTCGGCAGCCGCAGGGCTTTAAGATGATGAGCCAGCAGCAGCTGAGGTGTATCATTCATCGGTCTGACCCGAGCAGCAGGCTCATATAGGCGCCCGGCGATGTCGTAGCGACATGGGCCTTCGGCAGGTAGGGGTACACAGTCATGTCGAGGCGTGGCGGGCGGCGTTCAATCCGGCAAAGGACCAAATGCTTGACCGCGTCAAAACCGATGGTGCGTAAGCGGTGCTCTGATCACACGTTGACGGGGTAATTCCACGGCAGGAGTTCGTCGATACGGTGTTGCTTGTGTCCGTTGATGATGGCTGTAAGGGTGTCAGTCAGCCAGGCAAGAGGAGCGACGCTGTTGAGTTTGCAGGTTTCGATGAATGAAGCGATGACGCCCCAGTTTTCAGCCCCGGCGTCATGCCCGGCGAAGAGAGCGTTTTTCCTGTTCAGTGCGATGGGCCGAATGGTGCGCTCGACAGTGTTGCTGTCCAGCTCAATGCGACCGTCTGTCAGGAACAGGCATAGCCCTTCCCAGTATTTGGCAATGTACTTCAACGCCTCGCCAAGAGGCGTCTTGGATGAGACGCGGGCGCGATTGGCGTTCAGCCATGCCTCAAAACTGGTGATCAATGGCGCGGAGCGGGTTTGCCGTGCGTCCACACGCGCCTGCGGGTTCAAACCCTGTATCTCCTTTTCGACCCGGTAGAGGGCAGCGATCTGGCGAAGCCCTTCTGCAGCAATCGGAGCGGTGGCATTGTGCGCAATGTCATGCAGTTTGCGCCGCGCATGCGCCCAGCAATAGGCCAGCACGATCCCCTGATCCGTGCGGTTGAGCAGCCGGTTGTAACCGGCATAGCCGTCTACCTGCAGGATGCCGCTAAAACCTTTCAGGATGTCTTCGGCATATTGGCCGGATCGCCCAGGGGCGTAGGTGAACGCCACGCCTGGCGGATCGTCCCCGCCCCAGGGCCGGTCGTCACGCGCCAGCGCCCAGAAGTAGCCGGTCTTTGTTTTCCGCTTGCCGGGATCCAGCACCGGTGCGCGGGTCTCATCCATGAACAGCTTCGACGAACGTTTCAGATCCGACATGAGCGCATCAAACACAGGCCGCAGCTCAAACGCCGCCCTGCCAACCCAGGCTGCCAGTGTGGAGCGGTCGAGATCAATGCCCTGACGGCTGTAAATCTGCGCCTGTCTGTAGAGGGGTAGATGATCGGCGTATTTGCTGACAAGCACATGGGCCACTGTCGCCTCAGTCGGCAGCCCACCCGGGATCAGCCGCGCTGGAGCAGGTGCCTGGACAACCCCATTGGTGCAGGAGCGGCAGGCATATTTGGGGCGGCGGGTGACAATCACCCGGAACTGGGCGGGGATCACATCCAGCCGTTCAGAGACATCCTCGCCGATCACATGGCAGTCTGCACCACAGGCACAGGTCACGTCCTCAGGCTCGATCACCACCTCGATGCGTGGCAGGTGCCTGGGCAGCGATCCGCGATTGGTCTTGCGGGGCTTTGAGGCTGCTTTCGCGGGGATCAGTTCATTGGCCTCGCCCTCGGCTTCAACCCGGGCAATCCCGGCCTCGATGTCTTCCAGCGCAAGTTCGAACTGGCCGGGGTCTATCTTCTCGGATTTACGGCCAAACATGGCTTGCCTGAGGGCTGCGATCAGCGCTTCCAGGCGCGTGTTCTGCTCCTGCTGCGCTAGGATAATGGCCTTCAGGGCTTCGACGTCATCCGGGAGATTCAGTGGCGCATTCATCCCCATGATCTATCAAAATCTTCGCGATGATGCCTCCCAAAACACGCGCGCGAAGTCACTCTGCCGCAGCCGGCGGACGCGCCGTCAGAGCCTGCACCTTACGCCAGTCCAGACCCGCAAACAGCGCCTCGAACTGGGCGTGGTTCAGCGCCATTACGCCATCGCGGACAGCGGGCCAGGTGAAGATATGTTCCTCCAGCCGCTTGTAGGCCATGACCAGGCCGGTGCCGTCCCAATACAACAGCTTCAGCCGATCCGCCCGCTTCGAACGGAAAACAAACACAGTGCCCGTAAACGGATCCTTCCTGAGCTCGTTCTTCACCACTGCTGCCAGCCCGTCATGGCCCTTCCGGAAATCGACAGGCTTCGTTGCCACCATGATCCGGACCCGGTTCGATGGAAAGATCACAGGCTGGCATCCAGGGCGAGGGCAATCTCGGCAATCCGCCCTGCCGGGGTCGCTGCATCCAGCCGCACCGTGACCTCGCCACGGATGATATCCAGCAAGCCGCCGATCACAGGCGCCGGAGCAGCCTCAACCGCATCCTGCACCACCAAAGGTGCAAATCCTGGCTCTCCGGTCACAGCTGGTAAAACAAGCTTGCCGTCTCGCGCCCGCCGGCGCCATTCCGACAGATGGTTCGCACGCATGTCATAACGCCGTGCTACCGCGTTCACCGTCGCGCCTTCAATCAGGGTTTCCGCCACAATCTGCGCCTTCAACGCATCAGGCCAGCGCCGGTGACCTCGCGGACCCAGGACCATATCAAAGTTGCTGAGAAGCTCCGTTGAGCGCTCCATGGAGAAACTCCCTGACAATCCAGTTGTCAGTAATCAATCTCAGATCACGCGTGGTTATGGAAGGTGGGGTCAAAGCACCGCTTACGTTGCCACGCTCCAGGGCACTGTTTATGCCGGCGGTGACATCATCGAGTGAGAACGTCTCCATGAGGCGTAGTATCTGAACAAACTCCCGCTTGCCCTTTTTACCCATGCGGGCCTCAAGCAGGCGTCGGATGGTGACAAAGCTCTCCGGCAGATCCCAGCTTGCCAGCGGAGCAGCCTGATCCAGTGCATTGGTCTTTTGTTCGATCAGCGCCAGATAGTGCAACGGGTTGAAGATGAAGTCTTCTTTGTCCCATGAGCGCGGATGCCGGGCGATGACCTCAGCCCCACAGGCAATCACCACCTCATGCACATAGCCACGCACCAGCACCTCACGATGGCCGTAGGCCGTGGGTACGGAGTAATCGTTGCCACGGTAGCGCACCAAGGATAGCGAACTGACCCGGGCTGTGCGTTTGTCGCATGCATCATAGGCAACGGCGGGCAAATCCTGGAAGGCGGCAATATCCAGCTTCATCCGTTCACCGATTGTCCCGGTGTGGCCGCGCAGCGTGTCAGACATTCGGCGGCAGCACTGATCCTCTAGCCAGGTGTTGAGATCATCAAAGCTGGAGAACCGGGGCAGCGGCACCATGAAGTTGCGCCGGGCGTATCCGACCACACCTTCAACCTTACCCTTGTCATTGCCTTTGCCGGGGCGGCCAAAGCGGTCCTCAAACAAATAATGCGAGATCAACTCGCCGAACACCCGAGTGCGTTTGCGCCTGCCATCACCCAAAATGCGGGCAACGGCAATCTTGGTATTGTCGTACAGGATCGATTGCGGGACACCACCGAAGAATGCAAACGCCGAGACATGTCCGTCGCAAAAAGCTTCCGTCGTCTCGCCTGGATAAGCCTTGACAAAACAGGCATCGGACTGCGGCAGGTCCATCACCAGAAAATGGATCTTGCGTTCAATGCCGCCAATCACGCCAAGCGCTTCTCCAAAATCCACTTGCGCATGGCCGGGCCTATGTGAAAGCGGCACGAACACCTCACGCTGACGTTGACGAGCCGCAAAGATGTAATCCTTCACAATCGTGATGCCACCGGTAAAGCCGTACTCATCACGTAATCGCTCAAAGATCCGCTTCGACGTATGTCGTTGCTTCCTGGGAACCTTGGTGTCGCTCTCAAGGATCTGGTCGATGATGCCGGTAAACGGATCAAGCTTGGGACGACGAACCGGTTTGCTGCGCCGGTAACCCGGCGGTACCGAGAAGGCCAACATCTTATCGACACTGCGCCGGTCGATCCCGAAAACCCGAGCCGCCTCGCGCCGGCTCATGCCCTGAACAATAACCGCGTGACGCACCCGACCGTACAGTTCCACTTGCTTCATCCCCGCCCTCTGCCAAAAGGCAGAACGCATAACACTGGTGGAGTTTTACTCCGGCCAACAACCAGACAACCTGGCCGCTTCAGTGGTGGATTATTGCACCGGCGTTTTCACGCGCCACGATGGGGTATTCTCCAACCGCGACAAGGTCGGCTGGGAGGCCAGTGCATGACCGGTATCCGGCAGACGGTCACAAGCGATTTTCAGAGCCGGGTCGTGGCGCAACCCGTCAAGATCGTCACAGTCCTCGTATCCGCAGCTGATCGCCAATATGCGTGAACGGATCATGCTGGCATAATCATGAAGTGTGCGTGATGGGTCTCGCCTGTCGTGCAGACAGGCCGCCATTGTGCCGGCGAAATTCAGACCCCGTTCAAGTTCGCGCAGCAAAACCACGCCGCCATCACTGGACAGCGCTCCGCCAGCAAACCGGGCGTGGACATCAAGGCCTTCTACAGGTGACAAACAGGGCAGTAACAGGCTATCTTCGGTCATGGCGGGTGGGATTTTCTGTTGATATGGAATGATCTTGTGTAAGAACCAAAATCATACGCTATTTCAACAACTTGATCCACACCCGCCAGCCAGTTCAATCACCCCGGTGAATAATTCAGGCTAGGTTTGTCATTTAGCCAGCAAAGAACGCAACATCCAGATTGCTTTTTCGTGGTACGCAATACGATCAGTCAGCATATCTGCTGTGACATGATCGTCGGCCGCTTCGGCTTGCGAGATAGCCGAACGAAAGCGTCGCGCCAATATTTCATGGTCGTTGCACAAGGTCTTAAGCATGTCCTCTGTGGCCGGGTTGCCGGTATCTTCAGCTATCTCGCTTAACGAAATGAGCTGAGTGATGCTCGTGGGTGCAGGATAGCCAAGTGCCCGTATCCGTTCCCCCAATTGGTCTACAGCAGCAAACAAATTCGTATAGTGCTCTTCCGTGAGCTGATGGATGGAATGGAACAACGGGCCGACCACATTCCAATGGTACCCTTGGGTTTTGACCATCAACAAATACGTGTCTGCCAGGCAACCTGACAGCAATATAGACAGTTGCTGGTTCGCTTCGATCCCGGTGTTGGGAGTGTCAACGTCGGTACGTACTTTGAGAATGGCGTTACTCATGACTTAACCTCGTTTCAGTTTACGCGTTAGAATTGGATTACAAGTTGGGTTGACTAACCCTTTGACTGCGAACTAGATCATCACTGCGGTCATCATAAGTCCGCCGGCAGAGAGGGTAGTCGCGACGAGCAAAACTCGCAGGTTGACCATCCTCCGATCACCTTGCCGCGCTTCTGTCTGGGATAGGCGTATCATCATGTTTCTCCTTTCAGCCAATAGGTTATTGAGCCAGATGGCCTGTCGTTGCTCTGCTGTTATCGTGTCGATACGGACCTGCTCTGACATTATAAACTCCTCAACAACATTTATAAGTTTAGCGACGTTCAGTGTTTCGAACTTTCGCGCTTTTTACGTGTTGATATTGCCATGCAGCCCACAGCATAGCCGCAGTAAACGTCATCATTGACAGTGCAGGGAAATTAAAATCTATCATTTATACTCTCCTCTATTTTATTTTGGGTAGTTACGATAAAAAGATAATTTCAGTTCTGGCTGTTATATTAAAATTAATTAATATATTTATGTTTAGTGCAAAAAATTAAACATTGTAGCTCACATCAGAAAATCTTCATATAACTGATGAAAGCGCCGCGCAATGAACTGTCGTGGTTATATTTCGAAGCCTTTTGACTGATCGATGATCGTTCCAGATACGATCGTGTAATTTCTGCGTCCGACAAACCTTTTACCATCGGGACCAGGGCCGTTTGGATCTTTATAAACGGTGGTATAGCCAGTTTGACCTTTAGTTGCCTCCGCAGATATAACTGTCTCTCTCAGCTGATTTGGACCAACCAAAAGCGGGCCAACGAAACCGTTTCCGATAGGAATGCCAACGACGATAAACGTTACCATCGCTAGCAATCGTTTGAATGAGCAAACTGTTTTCATTATTCCTTACCAACAAACCCAGGTTTTCGTCCCCGGGCGAGTGGTGATTTAAATCCGGATTATCTAAGCGGTTCGAGCGCAAGTTAGCAGCTCTCGTGCGCTGGCTGCCTAGGTTTCTCGAACTTTAACGCTCCGGTGCACCCAGTAAGATCATCAGGCCAATTCACATTGCATCACGTCTACTTGATGTCTCAGCCTGACTGCAGGTGCAATCTTTACTCCATCAACTCCGAGGTCGTGGCCATAGGCGACTTGTTCAAGATTGGCCGCGTTGGACACAACAGCGCAGGCCAGTCAGAGCAGATTTGGTCTGAAAGAATGCTGTGGGATGTCTCTGGGTAGGCATAGACAGCGAAGGCCGCCGAGGAGGGGTATCGAAATCAAGCGCATGCCCGCGGACGTAGACCATCCCGTTAAATGGCCCAGTTTTACGGTTGTGTGACTGCGCAACTCAACTGTCCCCATTGTCTGTCCTTGATTCATATTGGATTTTAACAACAACTTGATCATCCCCATTCGTATCGACCTGCATTGGCAGCAGCTTGCCCAGCAATGTGCAGAATGTCTTTGGATCGTCTCGCGCCACTTGTCTGAGATAATCAACACCGCCCTCTTCATCGAATGCCCGCGCAATAGCGTCCTTGACCGTTGTGGTGAGTTTGTTTGGAACACCTGGTGGTCTGCCCGGACCAGGCTTGCCGTCGTTAAACTGTTTTCCAACTGTTTTTTTAATAGGCCGTATCAATTCAGCTTCAGGCATTTTTCTTGACCCTATCTAGTGGATGGCAGACGTGCGAACTGCGCTGCTATCTCCGGTGTACATGACAAGCACCAGTTTATTTCACAATAAATTTTGACGATGCATTTGGCAGTTTTTCGCTGTTTTTCTGCGAGTAGTCAATTTTTTGTCTCCAGGCCACCTGTACAGGCGTCAGCCGCAACAACTGTCTTGGTTTGGTCATGTCTTCACCCCCTCCAAAGCCACATTGAAGCCCGGTTTTGGATATTGGCAGTTTTGCGGAAACCTGAAACTGACATCATGCGACACGCGACATCTGCGACAGAATTGTCAAAGTGGGTTAATCACCCTGCGACATTTGCGACATTTGCGACATTTGCGACAGAAACCTGTTTTTTGTCGCAGATGTCGCATGTCGCAGCGTGTCGAATTCAGTATTTGTCATCTGTGACAATCCTCCAGGCTTTATGTGGTTTCACGCCTCTGACGGTCGCTGTCGGACCTGCCTCAACCAGCCATTTGTGATCCTCAAGACGTTTGACGGCACGTTCTGCAAACACCTTGTCCCTTATGGCTGCAGGGCCAACCCGCGTGATTTCACGAATGCTGATATGGTCCTCATTCCAACTGTGGTGCAGCCAGTGCAAAAGCTTCTCGGCGTCCATAACGTCGGGGTTTACAGGGCGTGCATTGCGGAGCCTTAGAGCCTCTTTGACGTAATGGCGGGCAAGCTCTATTCCGTCCTCTAATTCTTCAAGCCGGATTTCGGTTGCGTCCGGATCGCGCACCATTGTCAGCACCCCGGCAATCCGGCTTGCATGTTCCGGTATCTTGTTGCCCAGTCCCTTGATGGAACGCAATTTGCCATCAGGGCCTAGCGTGGCCTCAATGTCGTTGTAGAACTCGATCCACCGGGCCTTGGCCTCTGAGGAAAACACAAGTGTTGCCGGTTCAAGTTCCTGCCGGGTATTCTCGCGCACATTCCAGGGTTTTTCGAGCAACTGCAGAAGCCGCGCACCGTACCTGTCAATCAATGCCCTTGAGGATGGCTTCGGTTCAGCATGAAACCGTGTGCCTGATACTTCGGCAGGTGCCGTTATGAGTATGCGAGACAGGAAACCCTGATCGCGCATCATATCATCGCCAATCATCTGGCGAGCAATCAATGGCTGCAGCATGAGGTGCATGGCCAACCGACTGCCGGGCAGAATGGTTACACCGTCGGCAGCCCTGACACGTTTCAACACGGAACCGTCCCAAAGGCTACTCAACCCCGTCATGGTACGCAGGCGGGCGTCCGCACCCATTGCGTGACTGCCCAGGAAAGAACCGCCTTCATCTGCAAATACACCCTGTGTCGGTGGGCCTTCAGCAAACAGTTTCACCAGCCCCTCAAATGTTGGTTCACTGGCAGCCAGCAAAGGCTTCAATGGTGCTTCCGGCGCGTTGGGCAAATCGCTCAATGCCTGACGGATAGCATCATAGTTCGCCTTGCCTTCCGCCTTCTTTTTCGCGCCGTCATAGGCGGACTTCGCGGCGGTGTAATCACCAATCTCAAGATTGTACTGGTCCCTGAGATTCTGCTCATGTTTCCGTATGGGCCAAAGCGCCTCGCTGTCTGCTGCGCTTTTGCGTTCGCCAGAACTGGCCACCGTCACCGCGAACAATGACAATGGTCGTGGCCGGCCAACAGGCATCTGTACATCCGCATGTGCCTGCACCGCCAATGAGGCGGCGGCCAGTACGCTTTGGCCTGCAATGGCTTCGGAACACTGCACAATATCAGTAATGGCTGCTGCTGCCTCGCCAAGTATCTGCCCCAGTGCTTCAATCGGAAACCTGGAAGGCTCAGGCAATGGTGACACAAGTGGTATCGGGGCCTCTGGCAACCCGGTGTAAACTTCACCAGTCAACGGCGCGAAACGTTCCTCAACGCTGGTTATATCAATAACATTGTTTCCCTCAGTCATGGCGCACACCTCCCGATCGTGTTGAAACCGACCCGCTGCGACATGCGACATCTGCGACAAAAATATCGTTCCAGTCTTGTTTGCCGCCCGCCTTGGCAGGTATGCGGGCAACGGCCTCGCACCCGTCAGCCCTCAATCTGCCAACGGTTTCAATTGCAGCATTGCGGCCCGGATTGCCTTTCGCATCGTCGTCATTGTCTGCCCATACCGTCACGCAATCGAACAGCGCCGGAAACGATTGCAGGCCGGGAATTGACAGAACGGACCAAACTGGGAGCCAGCCCATGCACATGACGGCCAGGGCGGTTTCAATGCCTTCAGCAATTCCAATGCCGTCACAAATTTCAGCATTGTGAATCAGCCGGACGCTGCCGCATTTGGCACTGCCATAAATGCGCCGTGCAGGGCCTTCATCGGGCATGGCTGCCTTTGTGCCAGCACTGTCCAGAAACGTGCAGTGAACGCCCTGCAACGCCCCTGTGTGATTGTTTCTTATGGCCGCTGTCATGGCAGGCAGATGCTTGCCTTTGCCGCCATAACCAACAGAGCAATTGGGATGAAACCGCAGGGCATCCGCCCGCAACACTTCATGCAGAAGATCCAGCCCGCGATTGTTCAGGTAGGTTTCGGCAAGTGTGCCTTTAATCGGCATGAGACATGGCCCATGTCTTGTTGACGTGTCCGACCTTCCATGTGTCCGGCTCCGTTGGCAGCGTGTCGACCTCTGGTGCCTGTGTGGAGCGTTCTGGCGGCCAGCCTGCTGGCTGTCTGCCGGTTCCTGGCTGCCACTCCGGCAAGCCTGCGCGCTGCCGCACGTAATCCCGGCATTCCTGCCAGTCGTCGCCGGCAAAACTATGCACCGTGAAATCATCATCTCCAATCATCTTGACGGCAAGTGATCGGTCTTTCGGTCCGTGGTTTGGTCCCGGCACCAGGATATGATCACGGCCTGATACGTCGCCGCCAAGGGCGCGGGCTAGTGTTTGTGCACTCATCATGCTGCACCTGCCCATGAGCGCATCAAGTCGCGCTCACTGTTTTCTGCTGCTTGCAGTGAACTCAACAACCTGTCCGGAACAAACCGCTCAAGCTCTCGGCTTAACAACTTGCGCAGTTGATCAGGGTGAATGGCATCAAGTTCGACACTATCGCCGCCAGTCCACGTCTTTACTCTCGTGTCCGACTTTTTCGTCGGCCTGGTTGGCAGCGACCACAAGGAAATCTGTTCCGGTGTGACGGCCAGCCGGTGAAAGCGCAGGTCAACCTCCGGTGCAAGTTCCTGAATTGTGTCCCGAATCTTTTCGGCTGCATTGACGCCGCTTGGATCAAAGTCGCCAAGGTGAAACAGGTGACAGGTTTTGCCCTGTCGGGCATGCCACCGGAAGGTTTCCGCGCTGCCATGAAGAAATGACAATGAGGCATATCCACGTGCCACCATAAGCGGAACATCGTACTGTGTAGTCACCGGCAACAACACGCCGCGCAGCGCATCCTTTTCCAGCCAGATTTCCACGTAGTCGGGTAAGTCTGTCCACACCGCACGGCGATAGGTTTGTGCAGTGATTTCCAGAAACTCACTTACATTGCCGTATGTGTCTGGCTTCAGCATGTACCGGGTATGGTCAACAATCGACGCGTAGGGCACAAAGCCGTCCCGGCGAAGCTGAACCAGTGCGCGTTGCACCTGTCCGTATCCGGTTTCCGTCTTGTCGCAAATGCCCCGCACTGATGCCTGATAGAATGCCTGCCTGACGATACACGGTTTGATTTCGTCAACAATGGCAGCCAGTGCGGTCCTGAAGTCCAGCAATTCAGCTTTGGTGCGCCGGTGCCGTATTAGTGGACTAGCCTCATAAAATTTCTTCACCGGCATTGATTGTCCTCCTGCTCACGCAAACGTCCGTAAATGGTGCGAAGCCAGTCGGCCTGCCGCTTTGTGGGCTGGCCGTTCATAACAAGCCGGTGTGTCATGTTTTCAATGAACCGCAGTTCTTTATGGGTAATGCGTCCGCGATGATTGAGTTTGCACCAGCGGGCAACCTGCCAATAATTTGCAGGCGCATCATCGAGCGCGAGCCGATAGCTGATTGCTGCCTGCGGGATTGGTTTTCGGGAATGCAGAGAAATAACCTCACCCATGATCGCGCCACCTTTCGATCTGAAGACGCAGTGTCTGGTGTGTGGCAATATCAAGCGGGCTGGCCAACTGTTTGCCCATGTTGGTGGAGTGATATGTTTTTCCGTCAAAGGAAATGAAGGTATTGCCGTCAGGCAGGTGTGTGCGTATATTGGCCATGTTAATGAGCCTTTCTCTAGGGTTGTTGACGTGCCGACCAAGCACATAGTTTTCGAACCGTCTGAGGTTGCACCCTCAGGCGGTTTAAATTTTGCGGCAGTGTTGGATTGAGTGAACATCAGGCCGCAACACCGCGCTGTGCGGCCATGCGCTTGTGCAACCAGCCCTGAACCTCAGACTGTGCCCAATGCCGTTTGCCCTTGGTGATCTCGTATGGCTCTGGGAACCCGTCACGTTTGATCATTTGGCGCAGCGTTGTATGAGATCGGATACCTACAACCTGCATTACTTCAGGGGCCGGAATCATTTTTTCATTTGTTGGGAACATGTTCGTTTCCATCTAGTTATTGATGGTCACATTGTCCCTTATTCGTAGTGAAATAATATGGTGCTTGAGATGACTGAGATTGGTTGGTTCTTGCACCAATTGGTTGGTTCTTGCACCGTTCGTCAAAGAATGTGTGAAATAATGTGGTGCTTGGATTTTGTCGCGTGACAGCTGGCTATCTCAAACTTACAACGTTATCAGAATCGTGTGCCTTGGACAGCGCAAAGGTTTCCCATGCAACCATGATTTCGCGGCGACGGTCCAAAAGATCAGAACGGGCATATGCCGCCTCAACCTTGTTACCCGGTTCGTGGGCAAGGCATCGCTCGACCGCTGCGTACGGGAAACCGGTTTGTTCAGAACACCAGTCGCGAAATGTGCTGCGGAAGCCATGAACAGTTGCGGGTATCTTGTGTCGCTTTAGTAAAGCCAGCATTGCCATACTGCTCATGGGCTTGCGCGAACGCTGACCTTCAAATAACCATCCCGCTGTCTGAGTAATTGGCCGTACAGTATCCAGTATTTCCAGGCAACGGGCAGACAAAGGGACTCGATGCTCGCGATCCATCTTCATTCTTTCCGCCGGGATCGTCCAAAGAGACTTTTCGGTATCTATCTCGCTCCATGTCGCGTTAACCACTTCGCCGGTACGTGCCGCACAGAGAATAGTGAACTCAAGCGCCAGACGACTCATGGCAGGAATGTCATCATTTCGCAGCCATTGAATGAATTCGGGCAAGTCTCTGTAGTCCATTGCCCTAAAGTGTTGAGGGCGTGTGCGCTTATCGGCTTTCAGAGACGCAGACACACCGGAGACAGGATTTTCGCCGTTCAAATGCCCCCTGCCCTTGGCATCATCAAGTACGGCACTTATACGCTGCCTTACTCGTTTTGCCGTTTCAGGTTTCTCGAACCAGATCGGAGACAGCAGCGCAACGATTTCCGGCGTGGCGATCTTGTCCACCGGTCGCTTTCCAATTGCAGGGAACGCATAGTCAGACAATGTGTTGATCCACTGCTGCCGGTGCTTAGTATTTTTCCACCGCTTTTTGTGCTGCTTGTGGTATGCGCGGGCTGCGGTTTCAAAATCAGGAACACCGCCACTATTACGAAGTGTCAATCGCGGATCATCGCCTGCCCTGGCTATTTTTACGTACTCGCGGGCAATGTCGCGGGCATCAGAGAGCGACACCCTGCCGTAGCTGCCCAATCCTACATCTGTTCGGCGACCCTGTATAACACCACGCCAAATCCAGCGTTTCGCACTGGGATTATCTGCAACCAAGTACAATCCGCCGCCGTCACCGTAACGGCCCGGTTTCTTTACACCCTTTATCGCTTTGTCAGTGAGCTTGTTAGTTAGGTGACGCCCTTTAGGCTTTCCCATATCGCCATTTCCAGATCATACCACATTTCATACCACATAATACGCTGGTTAGCGTTGATTGACAATGGTGGGGTTTGACGACAGATAAGTGTTAAATGCTATTTTTGTTGACTTTTTTGGTGATGTTTGACTAGGATTGATTTTTAGTTTGGCGGAGTGTAGCGCAGCCTGGTAGCGCACCTGCTTCGGGAGCAGGGGGTCGTGAGTTCGAATCTCGCCACTCCGACCAATCATAACAATGACTTGGCGATTTTTCGCGAGTCTATGTTTCGTGTTTGGATACCATATGGGTTCCACAAGAGCGTTTTCGAACATCTTTGAGGCGGAGTACAGGACCCATGCAATTGATCCGTCAATCCCGCCTGCAACCGTCAAAAGCGTTGGCTTGTTGGGCTGTTGGAATCCGAGTTGCGGCGAGCATCCAACTCAATTGAGTTTCCGGACATTTCAGCACATTGTACAAGTCCGCGCTGACAAACCCTGGCCCTAGGGGCTCAATAATCGGCTCAAGCAGCATGGGGTTGTTGAACTAGCAGTCAGGCGAGCTGGTGCAATTTTGGCAGCGTTTGCAGGTGGCTGCATCATGACAATAAATCACGTACCTGCAGAACTACCGCACTGACGCTGAATACAATGGTAATAACAGCAGTCTGTTGTGCAAACCACAGATACACATTGCGCAATGTTCCGCCTATAAGCCGCTGTGCGACATCTGCCCGTGGGCGGTCACCTGGCTGCAGAATCAACCAGATTTCAGTGCTTTTGTAGTCACGATATGGCGCGCGCCGCGCCAAAACCAGCAAGACAAGGCACAGCATTATCGACAACATGCTGCCAACCAACGCTGCCAGTCTGGCATCAAAACTCAAACCAATTACCAGGCAAAATATAGCAAGACCTGCGAAACCGCACGCTCTACCGACTGACACATAAGCTGCATTCTCAATCGGATTTGTCATGCCACCAATCAACCGGTTCAAGGCTCCGATTTGAATGTTAGTTCATGGATGAACTGTTCTGCAACAGGATCATCGCTTCATGTCCTCTGGCACATCTGTTCTGGTTTCCATTTGACGGCCAGGAAATCTGACGTGACCCCTCTTCGGGCGAGTATGCTTCACCTTATCCACGGTGGCAGGCATACCTGCCCCTGTTCTTCCCATCAACGGTATTCAAATGAACACAGCTTGCCGAATCGGCAAATGCGGCATGACAATGCGGGGTGCGGGCTGGTCAGCAGTCTTGCAGATGGGGCCTTCTCATATGGGCGATGTTGAGAAAGCAAGTGGGCGCGCCTGGTCCAGACCCAGATTGCGATGTCACCAGATTTCAGCAGTCACGGCAAACGGCAATTCATCGTGTGCCGACGGCAGCCATAATATGCGAGGCGGAAACTGCAATTAGCAACTGGCGACAGGTTCAGGTCCCGTTGACGGCATGATCTGCGTTGTGCATCCTTTGCCCGTTGGAGGACGAGGCCGTGACCAGTGTCGTTTTACCCGCTCTCATCGTACTACCCCTGGTTTTGGGACATGCTGCAGCCAACCAGGCAGAGCCTTCATGGCGGCTGGAACCAGTTAACCAGAGCAGCAATCCAACCGGGATTTCGCAGCAATACAGGCTTGCAAAAGACGGCGATGCGCATTCGCAGCTGTTAATCGGCATCCGCTATCTCGAACTGCAAAACTCAGCCAAGGCCCTGTACTGGTTCGAAAGATCGGCATCGCAGGGAAACACGGTGGCACAGATGCATCTTGGCGACGCCTATGCGCGCGGCAAAGGCGTTCCGGTTGACCTTGTGACAGCCCTCATGTGGCTTGACCTTGCCGCTTCCGACGGCGGCTATGAAGCAAAATTCCGTTTTCAGTATGTTTCAGCCCAGATGACACCCGAACAGATTGCCAGAGCGCTAGGTCTGGCACATGAGTGGAGGCAGCGGGCGAACTAAGATCAGCCGAACGGTTGTTCCTAAATACATTCCAGAAACAGCGCACGGGTGTTTTCCCTGGTCATCGTGACCGGATTGCCGCCCACGCTGGGGTCCTGCAGCGCCATGGCGGTCAGTTCGTCAATTCGATCCGTGCCGACGCCCATGTCGCCCAGCTTTTTGGGAATACCCAGTCCGGCATTGAGATTTTCAACAAACGCCAGGAAGCCGTCAAAGCCGCCACTGATGGCCAGATAGGCGGCGGCGGCATTGATGCGGTCTTCGATCTCGGAACGGTTGAACAGCAGTACGGCTGGAATACACACGGCATTGGTGGTGCCGTGGTGGGTGTTGTAGACTGCACCGACGGGATGAGACAGCGCATGCACCGCGCCGAGACCTTTCTGGAATGCCGTAGCACCCATGCAGGCTGCTGCCATCATCTGGGCGCGTGCCTCCATGTCGGCGCCATCGGCATAAGCGCGCGGCAGGTATTCCTTGACCAGCCGCATGCCTTCCAGCGCCATGCCCTGGCTCATCGGGTGGAAATGCGGGCTTGAATAGGCTTCAAGGCAATGGGCGAAGGCATCCATGCCGGTGCCTGCGGTGATGGCGGGCGGCATGCCAACCGTCAGTTCGGGATCGCAGATGACCACGGTTGGCAGGACCTTCGGATGAAAGATGATCTTTTTGACGTGGGTTGCGGAATTGGTGATGACACTGGCGCGGCCTACCTCCGAACCGGTTCCCGCGGTCGTCGGCACGGCGATGATGGGCGCAATGGCGGCAGCATCGGCCCTGGTCCACCAGTCATCAATATCTTCAAAATCCCAAACGGGTCTCGTCTGGCCTGCCATGAAGGCGACCATCTTGCCCAGATCCAGTCCGGACCCGCCACCGAATGCAATCACCCCGTCATGACCGCCATCGCGAAAAACCTTCAGGCCTGCTTCCAGGTTGTTCTCGTTGGGGTTGGGATCAACTTCGGCAAAGATCGCACGGCCAAGCCCCGCCTCGTCCATGAGGTCGAGGGTTTTCGCCGTGATCGGCAAGTCGCGCAGGCCGCGGTCGGTGACCAGCAGCGGCCTGGTGATGCCAGCCTGTTTGCAGGCCTCGCCAATTTCAGCAATACGGCCATTTCCAAAACGGATTGCGGTCGGATACGACCAGTTAGCAGTCAGGTTCATGTAAGCGCCTTCTTGAGATGGTAGGACTTGGGCCTGGTGAGATTGCGGTATCCGATGACGGACAGGGCGCCGCCGCGGCCTGTGTCCTTGCAACCTGTCCAGCACAGGGCCGGATCAAGATAGTCACAGCGGTTCATGAACACGGTGCCGGTTTCGATGTCGCGGCCAATACGGGCGGCGCGGGCGGCATCGGCTGTCCACAGGGATGCGGTGAGGCCAAAATTGCTGTCATTCATCAGACGGATCGCTTCGGAGTCATCGGCGACCTGCATGATGCCGACAACGGGGCCAAAACTCTCCTCCCGCATGATGCGCATGTCATGGTTTACACCGGTGAGTATCTGGGGCGCCAGGTAAGTGCCGCCATCATCGGGAAATCCGGATGCGTCGATGTGCGCCCTGGCCCCCTGGCTGACGGCGTCCAAGGTCTGGCTGCGCACCAGTTCGGCAAACCGGATATTGGCCATGGGCCCGAGCGTCGTTTCGGAATCGAGCGGATTGCCCAGCTTGTAGCCGGAAACAATCGCCACGGCCTTTTCCACAAATGCGTCAAACAGTTTTTCGGCGACATAAATGCGCTCGATACCGCAGCAGCACTGGCCGGAATTGAACATGGCGCCATCGATCAGGGTGGCAACTGCTGCATCAAGATCTGCGTCCTCCATCACATAGCCGGGGTCCTTGCCGCCGAGTTCCAGCCCCAGGGAGGTGAAAGTTCCTGCAGCAGCCTTTTCCATCGCCATGCCGCCGCCGACCGAACCGGTAAAATTCACAAAACCGAATGATCTGGCAGCAATCAGGGCAGACGTGGTCTGGTGATCCAGGAAGATGTTCTGGAACACGTCTTCCGGAATGCCGGCCCCGGTGAAAGCCTGCACCAGCCGTTCTCCGGCCAGCAGTGTCTGTGTGGCGTGCTTCAGAATGACGGCATTACCGGCAATCAGCGCCGGGGCAACCGTGTTGATGGCGGTGAGATAGGGATAGTTCCACGGCGCAATGACCAGCACTACTCCATGCGGTTCGTGCTCGATGCGGCGTTCAAATTTGTCACTCGCCTCAACAACAATCGGCTTCAGGGCGTCGACCGCAATATCAGCCATGTAGGAGGCGCGTTCGGCAACACCGCCGAACTCGCCGCCATAACGCACCGGCCGGCCCATCATGCGGGCGATTTCCGGAACAATTTCGCCGTTCATTTCGCCCAGCCTGGCAACTCCGGCGCGCACCAGCGCGATGCGTTCTTCCAGCGGACGCGCGGCCCAGGATTTCTGGGCCCTGCGGGCGCTGTCAACCATGCCCTGCGCCTGTTCAAGGGTTGCAGCCGGGCGCTCGGCAAACACCGATCCATCAATCGGCGAGATACATTTCAGCGTGCTCATCTGATGCTCAGGACCTTTCAAACCCGCGGGCAATTTCCCAGTCGGTAACGCGGCGATCATACTCAAACTGCTCCCATTCGGCAGCATGGACATAATGGTCCACCACATCGTCGCCCATGGCAGCGCGCAGCATTTTTGACTTCTTCAGTGCCACGGAAGCATCGCGCAATGTGGACGGAATTTCGCGGGCTCTTTTGGCCGCATAGGCATCACCCTTGAACTCAGGTTCCAGCTCCATCCGGTTCTCGATGCCGGAAATGCCGGCCGCAAGCTGGGAAGCGAACGCCAGATAGGGGTTCAGGTCAGACCCGCCTACCCGGCACTCAACCCGAACCGCCTTGCCGCTGCCGCAAATGCGATAGCCTGCGGTGCGATTGTCCAGTGACCAGATGGCCTTGGTCGGTGCAAAGGTACCGGCCTGGAAGCGTTTGTAGGAATTGATGTTGGGTGCCAGGAAAAAGGTGAATTCCGACGCATGCGCCAGCAGTCCGGCCAGATAGCTGCGCATCAGGTCCGACATGCCGTATTCGCCGTCCGGGTCGTGGAAACTGGCCTGTGTTCCGTCCTTTGACCACAATGACTGGTGCACATGAGAAGATGAACCGGCGGCCTGATAGTTCCACTTTGCCATGAAGGTCGCTGCGCGGCCCTGTGCCCAGGCGATTTCCTTCACCCCGTTCTTGGTGATGACGTGATTGTCGGCAGCCGTCAGCGCATCGGCATACTTGACGTTGATTTCTTCCTGCCCGGCCCAGGCTTCTCCCTTGGAGCACTCGACAGGAATACCGGCGCCATAAAGCCCGTTGCGAACCGCACGCATGACATCTTCTTCCTTGGTTGTCTGGAAGATGTGGTAGTCCTCATTGTAGGGGCTGATCGCACTGAGGTCGCGATAGCCCAGCGCGTGGGCGTCCTCGAAGCTTTCCTCAAACAAATAGAACTCGAGCTCGGACGCCATCCTGGCCGACAGGCCCATGCCTGCCAGGCGGGCAATCTGCTTCTTCAGTATCGCACGTGGCGATACCGGTATGTCTTCATGACCGTGATGATCCATGACATCGCACAGCACCAGTGCAACACCTTCCTGCCACGGCAGACGGCGCAGCGTGGCAAGGTCGGGCTTCATCATGTAGTCGCCATAACCCTTTTCCCAGCTGGCAGACTTGTAGCCGGGGACAGGTTCCATCTCCATGTCCACGGCCATCAGGTAGTTGCAGCTATGGGTTTCGTTTACGGCTGATTCCAGAAAATGCCGTGCATGGAAACGCTTTCCCATCAGCCGGCCCTGCATGTCGACCTGCGCCATGATGACGGTGTCGATTTCTTCTGCCTCGACAGCCTTTGTCAGCTCGGCAATTGTCAATAGTCCTGGCATTCAATCCTCCCGGCCAACACGGTTGCAAGCACACGCCGGCCCCAACATCGCTGAGGCCGGCATGCGCTGAAACGCAGGCAATCAGCTGTAACGGTACGGCCTGCCGGCCTTTGTCATGACAGCGTTGTACTTCTTGAAGATATCGACGACCTTCTTCTTGGTTTCAGACTCAGCTGCAATTTCGTCCCAGAACTTTACCGCTGCATCTTCAACCGTCTGCCACTCGGCATCCGGAATGGTTGTCAGCTTCATCTTGGTGCCGTCAACGCGCAAGGATGCCTCGCCGCCCCAGTACCACCACTGACGATAGTAGTGGCTCTGGTCCATGGTCAGCTTGAGCAGTTCCTTCAGGTGATCCGGCAGCTCGTTGTACCGGTCCATGTTGGCGAAAAACGATCCCGCCCAGGCGCCGGAAATATTGTTGGTGAGGAAATAGTCGGTCACATCAGCCCAACCCACCGTGTAGTCCTCGGTGATGCCCGACCAGGCAATGCCGTCGAGTTCGCCGGTCTGCACGGCTACTTCGATGTCTTCCCATGGCAGTGTTACGGGTATCACCCCGAACTGCGCCATGAAGCGGCCGGCGGTCGGGAAGGTAAACACCTTTTTGTCCTTCAGATCGGCCAGCGAATTGATCGGTTCCTTGGTGGCGAAATGGCATGGATCCCATGCACCGGCAGACAGATGCTTTACACCGACCTTGGAATACTCCGCATCCCAGATTTCGTTCAGGCCGTACTGGTTGAACAGCACCGGCACGTCCAGTGAATAGCGGCTGGCAAACGGGAAATACCCGCCAAACACCGTCACTTCTGTTGGCGAGGCCATCGAGTCATCGTCAGACTGAACGGCATCAATGGTGCCCTTCTGCATGGCGCGGAACAGTTCACCGGTAGGTACCAGCTGATCAGCGAAGAACAACTCGATCTCCATCTCGTCGCGAGCCACCTTGTTGAAGCTGTCAATGGCCGGCTTGATGACGTGTTCGGCCAGAGCCGGTCCGGCATATGTCTGCATGCGCCACTTGATTTTTGACTGAGCATGAACTGCGGGTGCGGCGAGCGCTGCGGCACCGGCGACGCCGGCTCCCTGAATAAATTTACGTCTTGTAGTCATGTTACAAACCTCCACTTTTGTTTTCAGTTACTCTACTTCACTTCACTCTAGAACAGTCTACTCCACTCCACGAACATATCCCCCGGCTCCTGCTATCATTTCCCGTAAACATAATCCGGCAGCCACAGCGCGATCTGCGGAAACACCATGACCAGCACCAGGGCCAGGACCATCACGCCGACGAACGGGACGATGGACCTGTAGATATCGGTCAGCGCGATTTCCGGCGGCGCCATGGCGCGCATCAGGAACAGATTGTAGCCAAATGGCGGTGTCATGTAGGCGATCTGGGTGGTGATGGTGTAGAGCACACCGTACCAGACCAGATCGAAGCCAAGCGCACCGACCAGCGGTACATACAGCGGCGCGACAATCACCAGCATGGCGGTGTCGTCCAGGAAAGTGCCCATCAGGATAAATGACAGCTGCATAAGCACCAGGATCATCCACGGTTCCAGACCCAGCTGATCGGTAAACAGGCTGTCGATGGCCTTTACCGCGCCCAGTCCGTCGAACACCGCGCCAAAACCCAGGGCAGCCAGAATAATCCACATGAACATGCACGATATGCCGAGTGTCTGGCGTACCGAGACCTCAAACACTTCCCGGGTCATGCGGCGTTTTGCGACAGCCGCCAGAAACGCCGTCATGGCGCCGATGGCGGAGCTTTCGACCAGGCTGGTCCAGCCATTGACGAACGGCACCATCATGGCGGCAAAAATGCCGAGCGGCAGCAGTCCGGAGCGCAACAGCCTGAGCTTCTCGTTCATCGGCATGTTGCGCTCTTCCGCCGGCAGCGCGGGTCCCAGTTCAGGTTGCAACCGGCAGCGGATGACTATGTAGACAATGAACAGTGCCGCCATCATCAGGCCAGGAACAACACCGGCCAGCCATAACTGGCCAACCGGCTGGCGGGCAATCATGGCATACAGCACCAGTACAACAGAAGGCGGCACCAGGATGCCCAGTGAAGAACCTGCCTGAATCACGCCGGTTACCATGCGCTTGTCATAACCGCGGCGCAAAAGCTCAGGCAGCGCTATGGTTGCCCCGATCGCCATGCCGGCCACCGACAATCCGTTCATGGCCGAGATCAGCACCATCAGTCCGATTGTGCCAATTGCCAGGCCGCCTCGAAGCCCGCCCATCCAGACATGAAACATCCGGTAAAGATCGTCGGCTATCCTTGACTCGGACAACACGTAGCCCATGAATATGAACATCGGCAGGGTCAGCAGCGGATACCATTTCATCAGTTTCATGGCGGCGGCAAAGCCGATGTCCGAGCCCCCGGTTCCCCACAGGAACAGTGCCGCCATAACGGCAACGAAACCGATGGCCCCGAACACACGCTGCCCGGTCATGAGCATCAGCATCATGGTGGAGAACATCAGGATTGCGATCAGGTCCTGGGACATTTACAGTTCCACCTCGCGAATGCACGCAATGTCCTTGAGGAACTCCGATATCGCCTGCAGCAGCATCAGGAATATGCCGATGCACATCACCGTCTTGATGGGCCACATATAGGGCCGCCAGATGGTGCGGCTGCGTTCCCAGTACTCGATCGAATAGGCAGTGCTTTCAATGGCGCCATACAGCAGCACGCCCAGATAGGTCATCAGGCAAAGTATCGATACGGCATCGAACCAGGCTTTCTTCTTTATCGACCAATCGCCATAGAACAGGTCCATTCGAACATTGGAACCCAGCTGGATCGAATAGGGTCCACCCAGTATGTAATAGGTCACCATGGCGAACTGCGCCATCTCCAGCGTCCACAAAGACGGCAGACCGGTGACTTTCGAGAACGATGACCACAACAGGATGCTGATCATCACGAAAATGAAGTACATGATGATGCGCCCAACACGCCGGTTAACTTCATCGACTATGCGAATATATGACCTGGCGATACCCGGCATCAGGCGGCCTCACCCGGAATGGCTATATCAAGCTCACGCAGGCCGGAAATGATCCACCCCGACAGCATGGCCGCCATGGCATCCTGTTCCCGGCGCGTCGTTAAGAGGTCATTCCTGATTTCGATCATGACATTGTGCAAACCTGCGCGGACAGCGCTCTCGCGCAAGGTGTGGGTCACACCATCTTGCGGGCCATAAGGTTCGTTGCGCAGCACATTCAGCGACGTGTGCCTGCAGGTATCCATCAACATGGCATCTGCCAGACGGGAATCTTCATCATGCAGGATGCCCAGTTCCACTTCCCGGGTTTTACCCTTGTAGACCGGCGTGAAGCTGTGAATTGTGACGATAACAGCAGCGCGACTGCCGGCCGGCAACAACACTTTCGAGGCTGGTGCGGAAAGGTTCGTACACCAGCGCGATGCGCGCGTCGCGGGCTGCCTGGCTCAGCGCCTGGTTGCCCGGCACATCAAATATCTCGCTTCTTGCGGGGACCGCATCGATTGACCCCGGAGGACGGTTGCAATCGTAGACCAGGCGGGAAACCTGGCTGGCAACGAGAACCGCATCAAGCCGGCCGCTGATGCTTTCAGCAACTGCCATTGCGCCGGGATCCCAGACAATATGACTCTTCAGAATATCGGCGCCCAGTCCAAGCGAATGCAGTTCCGGCGGAATAAAACTCGATGCGTGTTCGCACACAACGACTACCGGCGAGGCGCCTCCGGCATTGACCACAAGCGGATCAGGCGCGGTAAACACGCCGTCCTCAGCCTGGACTGCAAGTTGCGTCAAGATCATACCCCTCCCGGTTCATGAAAAAATTTTTACACACCACGCGGCTTTGTCAATAGAGTTTCTGAAAGTATTTATTCCAATGATTGTTGCATGTGTTTAGCTTTTCACAAACCGGAGGTCGGGTCTTGGTGCAAAAATCAGCAAATGTTTCTGATCTGCTGACAGGAAAGTTCGACAGTTTTACACGTGCGGAGCGGCAACTGGCCGGCTCTTTGCGGGAAAACTATCCGGTATCCGGGCTTGGAAGCATCACCAGCGTCGCCAGCAAGGCCGGTGTGTCCGCCCCGACCGTCGCCCGGCTGGTGCAAAAATTGGGCTTTGGCGGCTTCGCCGAATTCCAGTCCAGTCTTCGCGATGAACTGGAAGCGCGCATCTCAAACCCGATCACCAGACACGACAGCTGGGCGGGAAAGGCTCCTACCGAACATATCCTCAACAGGTTCACCGATGCCGTGCTGGACAATATCCGCCAGTCCCTGGCCCAGATTGATCACAAGGCATTTGACCAGGCCTGCCGGCTTCTGTCTGATACGGATCGTCATCTTTTCATTGCCGGTGGCCGCATCACCCGGATGATGGCGGACTATTTCTTCCTGCACATGCAGGTCATCCGGCCCAACGTAACCAACATCCAGTCGATCTCGAATGCCTGGCCGCACTATCTGCTCAACATGCACCAGGGCGACGTGCTGGCACTGTTTGACATTCGCCGTTATGAAAATTCAACGTTGCGGCTTGCCGAAATGGCCAGGGAACGCGGAGCACACATCATTTTGTTCACCGATCAGTGGCGCTCACCGGTGGACAAGATCGCCGACCACTGTTTTGGCGTGCATGTCGAGGTACCGTCGGCCTGGGATTCTTCTGCAACCACCCTGCTGCTGATCGAGACCATGATTGCATCCATCGAAACCCGTACCTGGAGCGACACGAAACAGCGCATGCAAACGCTGGAGGAAATGTTTGACAGGACCCGTTTCTTCCGCAAATTTAAATAGCTCGCAGCAACCCCATCGCATAATACGGAAGCGGTTTGACATTTCATGGAGAAACAGGCACACACTGCCGCACTTTCGAACAAGCCTGCGGGAGAGATCGGACAGGCTGGTCCGGCGCCGAAGGAGCAACCGCCCCGGAAACTCTCAGGCAAAAGGACCGCAGGGACGGCACATCTCTGGAGAGAAGTGGCGCAAATGCCACTCACCGAAGGGCGTAAGCTGGTCGTCGCATGGTCAGTGAAATCTCTCAGGTAACGGACAGAGGGGGCCTGTGGACGGCAATGATTGTCGTGTGCGCAGCCAACCTTTGAGAACGGGCCGGGAGATGGAAAATGTCTGACAGCGAAACGCCACAGGACCTGAAAACCACACCACTGACATCCGAGCATCAAGCGCTTGGCGCGCGCATGGTGCCGTTTGCGGGCTACCTGATGCCGGTCCAGTATCCGTCGGGCATCCTTGCCGAGCACACCCATACCCGCGACAAGGCCGGGTTGTTCGACGTGTCGCACATGGGGCAGGCCTGGCTGAAAGGCCCCGATCATGAAACCACGGCCCGGGCGCTTGAGGCGCTGGTGCCTGCTGACCTTAAATCACTGGAGCCCGGCCAGCAGCGTTACACACAGCTGTTGAACGATGATGGCGGCATCATTGATGATCTGATGGTGTCGCGTTCTGCACTGCCGGATACCGGGGGCCGCCTGTACCTGGTGGTCAATGCCTCGCGCAAGGCCATTGATTTTGCCCACCTCAGATCCCGGCTTCCGGACAACGTGATCGTTGAGGAACTGCCGCAATGGGCGCTGCTGGCCCTGCAGGGACCGCGGGCAGAAGCTGCTCTTGAATCGGTCGTCAAGGGCGTTGCCGCACTGCAGTTCATGCAGGGTGCGCCGTTCGAGTTTGACGGTTCGGGAATTTATGTCACCCGGTCCGGATACACCGGCGAAGATGGATTTGAGATCACCGTGGGCAACGAGAAAGCGCAGGGCCTGTGGCGTGCCCTGCTGGCCCATCGGGATGTATTGCCCATTGGTCTTGGCGCGCGCGACTCGCTGCGAATGGAAGCCGGCCTGTCTTTGTATGGTCATGAACTGGACGAGACGGTTTCGCCTGTCGAGGCCGGCCTGTTATGGTCGATCCCGAAACATCGGCGCACGCAAGGCGGATTTCCCGGTGCAGACCGCATCCGGCGGGAGATTGCTGAAGGAGCTTCCCGCAGAATTGCCGGCATCAGGCCGGAAGGCCGCGCACCTGCCCGCGACGGCACCGTCATTATGGCAGGCGGCAGGGAAGTTGGTGTGATCACTTCCGGCGGCTTCGGTCCTACGGCAGGTGGTCCCGTAGCGCTGGGCTTTGTACCGCCGGCGCTTGCCAAACCTGGCCAGGCGCTTGAACTGATGGTGCGCGGTAAATCGCTGCCGGCCCAGGTCATCAAACTGCCATTCGTGGCTAAATCATTCAAACGATAGAAAAAACTGAACTGGAGGAATACCTGATGAGCGTCGTAAAATATTCAAAGGAACACGAATGGATCAGCGTCGATGGTGACGTTGCAACCATAGGCATCACCCGGCACGCTGCAGAACAGCTTGGCGATCTGGTGTTCGTTGAACTGCCTGCAGTCGGCAAGACGGTTGCACCGGGCGATGAAGCTGCTGTCGTGGAAAGCGTGAAAGCTGCCAGCGAAGTCTATGCGCCGCTTTCCGGTGAAGTGGTTGAAGTAAACTCCGTCCTTGAAGGCGAGCCCGGCAAGGTCAACGAGGCGCCCGAGGGAGATGGCTGGTTTCTCAAGCTCAAACTTTCCGAACCATCCGAACTGGACGGTCTGATGGACGAGGCGGCCTACAAGGCGTTCGTCGAGGAAGAGGGTTAACGCCCTGCCTGTCGCTCCAGTCTCTCACCTCAACAATGGAATGACCTGAACATGGCTGACACACGTACCCGATTGACCGACCTGCAAGCCGGCGCAAATTTCATCCGCCGCCACATCGGTCCACAAGACGACGAACTCACCGATATGCTGACGGCTGTCAACGCAACCTCTCTCGATAACCTGGCGGAAAAGGTGATCCCGAAAAAGATCCGCTCCGCGAGGCCTCTCGACCTCCCGGTACCGTTGTCCGAGCGCAATGCATTGTCGGATTTGCGCAAAGTGGCAGGGCGCAACCAGATTTTCACCTCGATGATCGGTATGGGCTATTATGGCTGCGTCACACCGAAGGTCATCCTGCGCAACATCCTGGAAAACCCCGGGTGGTATACGGCCTATACACCCTACCAGGCAGAAGTCAGCCAGGGCCGGCTTGAGGCGCTGCTGAACTTCCAGCAGATGGTCTGCGACTTCACGGGCCTTGAACTGGCCAGTGCGTCCCTGCTCGACGAAGGCACTGCGGCAGCCGAGGCGATGGCCATGGCGCACCGGGTTTCGAAAACCGGCCGCAACGTGTTCTTTGTTGATCGCGACACCCATCCGCAAACCGTGGCCGTGCTTGAAACACGTGCTCGCGGGTTCGGCTTCGAACTGGTGCTCGGCGATCCCGCCAAAGACCTGGATGCCGGCAAGGTGTTTGCCGCGCTGTTGTCGTACCCCGGTTCCAGCGGCCAGGTCCGCGACTACCGCAAGCAGATTGAAGAACTCAAGGCTGAAGGTGCCCTGTCCATCATGGCGACCGACCTTCTCGCGCTGGCCATGCTGACGCCGCCGGGAGAACTGGGCGCCGATATCGCGCTGGGCTCGGCGCAGCGCTTTGGCGTGCCGATGGGGTATGGCGGGCCGCATGCGGCGTTTTTTGCAACCCGGGACCAGTACAAGAGAGCCATTCCCGGCCGGGTTATTGGTGTTTCGGTTGACGCCGAAGGCCGCCCTGCCCTGCGCATGGCGCTGCAAACCCGCGAGCAGCATATCCGCCGCGAAAAGGCAAACAGCAACATCTGTACAGCCCAGGTACTGCTGGCCGTGATTGCCGGCATGTTTGCGGTTTACCAGGGTCCCACCGGCATCGCGAAGATGGCTGCGCGCGCCCACCGGTTTGCCGAGATCACAGCTCATGCACTGAAAAAGTGGGGCTTCGAGGTTACCACCGGCGCGTTCTTTGACACCATCACCGTGAGAGTGCCCGCGCGCGCTTACGCACTGGTGGCAAAAGCCCGCGAACAGTGCATCAATCTGCGCCATGTCGATGCTGACCACATCGGCATATCTTTTGACGAGACCACCCGCCGGTCAGAAGTGGAACGGCTGCTCGGCTGTTTCAAAACCAGGGGCCTGGCCGACTGGTCGATGAACGCCATTGATGAGGACCTGAGCGAATGCATTCCGGCCAAGCTTGCACGGCAGACTGATTTCCTCACCCATCCGGTTTTTTCCATGCACCGCTCGGAAACCAAGATGCTGCGCTATCTGCGTCACCTGCAGTCAAAGGATATCGCCCTTGATCGCTCGATGATTCCACTGGGTTCCTGCACCATGAAGCTCAACGCAACAACGGAAATGATCCCGGTTACCTGGCCAACATTTTCCAACATGCATCCGTTTGTGCCGCTGGAGCAGGCACAGGGCTACCAGCAACTGTTTGAGGAACTGGAAAGCTGGCTGTGCGAAATCACCGGGTTTGATGCGGTTTCCCTGCAGCCGAACGCCGGCAGCCAGGGTGAATATGCCGGCCTGATGACCATCCGCGCATTTCACGAGTCCAATGATGAGAACCAGCGCAATATCTGCCTGATCCCGTCCTCGGCGCATGGCACCAACCCGGCATCGGCCGTCATGGCCGGACTGAAAGTCGTGGTGGTGAAGTGCGATGACAAGGGCAATGTCGACGTTGATGACCTGACAGCCAAGGCCGAAGCCAACAGGGAAAATCTCGCCGCCCTGATGATCACCTATCCATCTACCCACGGCGTGTTTGAAGAGGCCATAAAGGACATCTGTGCAACCATTCATGAAAATGGCGGGCAGGTCTATCTGGATGGCGCAAATCTCAATGCACTGGTCGGGCTGGTGCGGCCGGCCGAGGTTGGCGCGGACGTCTGCCACATGAACCTGCACAAGACGTTCTGCATCCCGCACGGCGGCGGAGGCCCGGGTGTTGGCCCGATAGGCGTCAGATCACACCTTGCCCGCTTCCTGCCCGGCCACGATGTGGTCAGCGGGGTCAATCCGGCGGCACAGGGAAGACCAACAATCGGGCAGATTTCGGCTGCTCCGTGGGGGTCTGCATCCATACTGCCGATCTCCTGGGCCTATATAGCCATGATGGGCAGCGAGGGCCTGACGCGCGCGACACAGGTTGCAATCCTGAACGCCAACTACATGGCCAATCGCCTGAAAGACCACTTCCCGATCGTTTATACCGGTCCCGGCGGTTATGTTGCGCATGAATGCATTATCGACATGCGTGACCTGCACGAGGCAACCGGCATTGGCGTGGAGGACGTGGCCAAACGGCTGGCCGATTACGGCTTCCACGCGCCGACCATGAGCTGGCCGGTACCCGAAACACTGATGATCGAGCCCACCGAGTCGGAAGGCAAGGCGGAGCTTGACCGGTTCTGTGACGCCATGATTGCCATCAGGGCAGAGATTGCCGAAGTTGAATCAGGCAAGGCAGACAGGGTCAACAACGTGCTGCGCAATGCACCGCACACCCACCACGCCCTGCTTCAGGACTGGGACCGGCCATACTCCCGCGAGCAGGCCTACTTCCCGCTGCCTTCCCAGCGCGACGACAAGTTCTGGCCGCCCGTGGCACGGGTGGACAATGTCTACGGGGACCGCAACCTGGTGTGCGCCTGCCCGCCGCTGGAGGATTACATGGAGGCAGCGGAGTAATACTCAAACCCGCTCGATGGCACACGCGATACCCTGGCCAACGCCAATGCACATTGTAGCAAGCGCAAGCTTGCCGCCGGTTTCAGCCAACTCAAGTGCCGCACTTCCGGCAATTCGGGTGCCGGACATACCCAAGGGGTGACCAAGCGCGATGGCGCCGCCATTGGGATTTATCTGCTCGCCGTCATCAGGCAGGCCCAGTTGGCGCAGGACGGCAAGACCTTGTGCTGCAAAGGCTTCATTCAGTTCAACAACATCAAAATCCGCCGGTTTGACGCCCAGGCGCGCGCACAGCTTTTGCGTGGCAGGCACAGGGCCAATCCCCATGATGCGTGGCGCAACGCCCGCAGTGGCGCCCCCCAGAATTCGGGCAACCGGGGTAAGGCCATGACGTTTCGCAGCCTGCTCAGATGCAACAATCATGGCTGCTGCGCCATCGTTCACGCCGGACGCATTGCCTGCCGTTACACTTCCGCCGTCGCGAAACGGCGCTTGCAGTGCCGCAAGCTGTTCGAGAGTGGTTTCAGGGCGTGGATGTTCGTCGGTGTCCACGACAATCGCATCACCGCGGCGCTGTGGAATTGTTACCGGGGTGATCTCCTTCGCCAGGCGCCCTGATGCCTGCGCCCTGCCGGCCCTGGCCTGCGAGCGCAGGGCAAAGGCATCCTGGTCGTCACGCGATATCTGATAGTCTTCAGCAACGTTCTCCGCCGTCTCGGGCATCGACTCAACGCCATACTGCTGCTTCATCAGCCTGTTGACGAAACGCCATCCCAGCGTGGTGTCATAAATCTCGGCATTGCGGGAATAGGCCGTGTCTGCCTTGGGCATCACGAACGGCGCGCGGCTCATGGATTCAACACCACCGGCGATGCAGATATCGGCGTCTCCTGCCCTGATGGCGCGGGCTGCCGTCAGCATTGCATCCATACCAGACCCGCACAGACGATTGATGGTGGCGCCGGGCACCGTGTCCGGCAATCCTGCCAGCAGCAGGGACATGCGCGCCACGTTGCGATTGTCCTCGCCTGCCTGATTGGCGCAGCCGAAGATCACGTCATCAATTTCCGACCAGTCAACTGACGGATTGCGCTGGACAAGGGCCCGCAGCGGAACTGCTCCAAGATCATCAGCCCGCACCACCGCCAGTGCGCCGCCAAAGCGGCCTATGGGTGTGCGTACATAGTCGCAGATGAAGGCTTCAGGCATGGCCGGATCAACCCCTGCCGGACAGCCATTTCCAGGCGGCCGGGAATATCAGTGCAGCCAGAATGATTTTCGCCGCATCGCCGAGCACGAACGGATACAGGCCGAATGTCAGCGCCTTTTCGAAACCGATCAGGTGGCTCAGCCAGGCAATGCCCATAACATATACAACCAGGGTGCCGGCCGTCATCGCCAGCGCCATGGTTGCAAAATTGCGGTCAAACCCGCGCTCTGCAAGCCAGCCGATTACACCTGCCGCCAGAACGAACCCGGCCAGGTAGCCGCCGGTGGGGCCTGCCATGTAGGCAAGACCGATACCCTTTTCAGGCGTACCGGAGAAAACCGGCAGACCAAGCGCGCCTTCAAACAGGTAAAGTGCTACCGTCGCCATGCCGAGACGCCAGCCGAATGCCGCGCCAATACCCATCACGGCAAACGGCTGCATGGTCATCGGCACCGGCCAGAATGGTACGGCGATCTTGGCGGATACCCACAGCAGCAGGGAGCCGGCAATTGCCAGCAGCACCATGCGGGCCGCGGTCAGGCGACCATTATCGCCCAGCAATGTTCCGGCGAGTGTCGGAGAGGTGGCGGAAAGTGCGGTCATTTCGGATTACCCTTCTCAGAGTTTGACGAATTCAAATTGCTGGGTCATGGGTATATTTGCGTTTTGGCTGCACCGCAACAGGACAAAGCAACCACTGACATGAGTGAATTGTCGTTTGATCAGGAGTTTGATTCCAAGCCGGGCATGCCGGTCCGGCTCAGTGACCAGGTCCGCCGGGTCATGTGCGGCAATCCTGGCCCGTTCACGTTCAAGGGAACCAACTCCTACATCGTCGGAAACGGCAAGGTCGCCATCATTGACCCCGGTCCGGAAGACGAAGACCATCTTTCAGCCCTGCTGGACGCGGTTAACGGTGAAACCGTTAGCCACATCGTCATTACCCACACCCATCGCGATCACTCCCCGCTGACCCGCAGGCTGCAGCAGGCAACAGGCGCCAGAACCTACGGTTTCGGACCGCATGGATCGGGACGGCCCGCGAAAGCCATCACGTCCGGCGATATTACGCTGGATGCCGCCGGTGACCATGAGTTCCAGCCGGATATCACGGTTGAGCATGGCGACATCATCGAGGGCAAGGGCTGGTCACTGGAGAGCGTGTTTACACCTGGCCACTGTTCCAATCACATGGCCTTTGCGCTGAATGAGGAAAGCACCCTGTTCAGCGGCGATCATGTCATGGCGTGGTCCACGTCGGTGATAGCGCCGCCGGACGGGCATATGGCGGACTATCTTTCCTCGCTGCGCACCCTGATTGGGCGCAATCAGGACAGGCTCTATCTGCCGGGTCATGGACCTGGAAAAAAGGATCCGCAGCGGTTTGCCCGGGCTTTTCTCACGCACCGGCAAATGCGTGAAAAGGCCGTGCTGCAGCACATCGCGTCCGGTGAACGCTCCATCATGGGCGTGGTCAGGAAGGTTTACGCCGGCATCAACCCGAAACTTCACGCTGCAGCAGCCTTGTCAACGCTGGCTCATGTCGAACACCTGATTGAACAGAACCTGGTCAGGGCGCACGGAGAGTTGTCGCTGGAGACCGATTACGAAGCGGTCAGGCCGTCGGCAGGACATAATCCTTAAGCTGTTGCCTGAGTGTCAGCTTGGAAATCTTTCCCGTGGCGGTGTGCGGAATCTCCTCGACGAAGATGACATCATCGGGCATCGACCATTTTGCCGTCCTGTTCTTCATGTGCTCCAGCACATCTTCCCGGGTTACATCGGCGCCCTGTTTTTTTACAATAATCAGGATCGGGCGTTCGTCCCATTTCGGATGCGGCATGCCGATGGCCGCAGCTTCTGCAACACCGGGGCATCCCACGGCTGCGTTTTCCAGATCAATGGACGAGATCCATTCGCCGCCGGACTTTATCACGTCCTTCGACCGGTCGGTAATCTGCATGTAGCCATACTCGTCCAGGGTTGAAACGTCGCCGGTATCGAACCAGCCTTCATCATCGAACACTTCGGCACCGTCGCCCCTGGTGTATCCACTGGCCACTGCCGGGCCTCGAACCTTCAACCGGCCAAACGTGGTTCCGTCGTGGGGCAGCGTTTTGCCTTCGTCATCGGTGATCTTCATTTCAACCGTATAGGCCGGCCGGCCCTGCTTCAGCTTGACCCGCCACCACTCGTCAGCACTGAGATGATCGAGGCCGCCCTTGCGTGTGCCCAGCGATCCCAGCGGGCTCATTTCAGTCATGCCCCAGGCATGGATCACCTGTGTTTCATACCTTTCTTCAAACGCCTTCATCATTGATTCGGGGCATGCCGCACCGCCAATGACCACCTTTTGCAAGTGAGGCAGCTTCAAATCCGGGTTCTGTTCAAGGTACTGCAGCAACATCAGCCACACGGTCGGAACAGCAGCAGTTGCGGTTACCTTTTCGGTATCCAGCAGTTCATAGATGGCCTCGCCATCCATACGCGGTCCGGGCATGACCATTTTGGCGCCGGCCATCGGTACCGAGAACGCCAGCGACCAGGCATTGGCGTGGAACATCGGCACAACCGGCATCCAGACATCCCTGCTCGCCACGCCCAATGCATCGCCGCCGACGCTGGCCATGGCGTGAAGGACGTTCGAGCGGTGGGAATACAAGACACCCTTGGGATTGCCCGTAGTGCCGGAGGTGTAACACATGCCACAGGCGGTGGTTTCATCGAAGGATGGCCATGCCATTGCGCGGTCACCCCCGCTGATCAGGTCTTCATAGCTGATAACATTCTTAAGCGTGGTGCTTTGCGGCATATGTTCGCCATCGGTCATGATGACATAGCCCTTCACGCCTGTCAGCCTGTCCTGCACGCCTTCAAGGACTGGCACAAAAGTGAGGTCGAGGAAGACCCACCTGCCCTCGCCGTGATTGACCACGTAGACAAGCTGATCAGCAAACAGGCGCGGGTTCAGCGTGTGAACGACACAACCCAGGCCCATCAGACCGTACCAGGTCTCCAGGTGGCGATAGCCGTTCCACGACATGGTACACACGACATCGCCCAGCTTCAGATCGAGCCTGGCCCGGGCCGCTGACGCCAGTGCTCGGGCCCGGTGATCCAATTCCCGGTAGGTCGTGCGGGAAATGTCGCCCTCGACACGGCGGGAGACAATTTCCTGACTTCCGTGCCATCTCGAAGCGTGATCAAGAATGGTGTGCACCAGCAATGGCCAGTCCTGCATCAATCCCTGCATTGGCGTTCCTCACATTTGGGTCGGTTATTCTCTTGATGGAATACTATCGCTTTAGCCACGCGGATCAATCGGCAGCCGCCGGTGGTGACCCAGAATGTCCTGCAGGAGCTTGCCGCCTGCCAGCACCTGGCCATCGCAACTGGGCCGTCCAACGATCTGGATACCGACCGGCAGGTCTTCAGCGGTAAACCCGGCCGGTATGCTCAAAGCTGGTGCACAGACGTTGGTGATCGCATAAACAATGCCCAGCCATTCGATGTAATTGCCGAACTTGCTGCCGTTGCATTCCTCGACATAGCGGTTTTCGACCGGATAGGGAGGCACAATGGTCGCCGGACACAGCAGCAAATCGTAGGTGTTGAAAAACTCCAGAGCCCCGCTGGAACATGGCAGCACGCTGGTGCTCGGCCCTGATTATATCATCTGCGGTCAGCGCCAGGCCCTGCTCGATATTCCAGATCACCTCCGGTTTCAGCTTGTCGCGATGAGCTTCCAGCAACGGTTTCATGCCGGTGGCGAACGCGAGGCGCGCAGAACATGGAAACATTCATGGGCTTCCGACAAATCCGGATGGGCATCTTCAACAATCACACCGGCATCTTCGAGGCGGTGAGCGGCTGCTTCAACAATCCCCGCCACCTCCGGATCGACCGGTGTAATACCGAGATCACGTGAAAACGCCACGCGCGCTGGGCTTCCAGCCGGAGCGGGCCTGTTCCAGAAAGCCCGTTGCCGGGCGCGGCTTTGACACCGGGTCTCCTGCTTCCTCGCCGCACATGGCGTCAAACAGCAACGCCAGGTCCTCGACATTGCGGGCCATGGGCCCCTCAAGACCCAGATTGCCATCCACCTTGCTGCCGCGCGTGGTCGCCACCCGGCCGGGTGACGGGCGCATGCCACAGACATTGTTGAATGAGGCAGGATTGCGCAACGAGCCGCCCATGTCAGAGCCATGGGCCACCCACGCGATGCCGGTGGCAAGGGCGACGGCAGCTCCACCCGACGACCCGGCTGCCGAGCGTGCCGTGTTCCACGGGTTCAAGGTCGGGCCAAACACTTCGTTGAAGGTGTTGGCGCCTGCGCCAAATTCCGGCGTGTTGGACTTGGCGTAAACAATCCCGCCTTCTGCCTCGAGATGGCTGACCAGCAGGTCCGAGACATCGGGCACGGTATTTTCGAAAATCAGCGAGCCCTGGGTAGAGCGGACGCCTGCAACATCGGCCAGATCCTTGATCGGAACCGGCAGACCGGCCAGCCGGCCACGTTCGCCAACAGGTTTCTTCAGCAGTTTGTCAGCATGAGCCCGGGCACGGTCAAAACACAGAATCGGCAATGCGTTGACTTTACCGTCAACCTCGGAAATTCTTTGCTCCAGCGCATCGAGCAGATCATGGGGCGTCACATCACCGCTCGTCAGCAGTTCGACAAGTCGACCGCCGTCTTGCCAATGAGCGCATTTTCAACTGTCATTACGGACAACTCCCGTTTCAGGAATATGGCTTGCAGGCACTGGACGTATCAGAGGTAAACAGGGCAGGCAATGACGAGGTTCAACTGACATCTGCAAATACCGCGTCAACTTCAGTAAGGATACCCGCCATGAATGTTAAGTCGTCTGTAGAACCAATTGCAAAAACAGTTACCGAAGATCTGCTGGAGCGCCGCACCAACGCGATTGCCAGAGGTATCGGCATGGCTGCTCCCATCATAGCGCAACATGCCGAGGACAGCGAGATATGGGACGTTGAGGGCAGGCGTTTCATCGATTTTGGTGGCGGTATTGCGGTTTTGAACACTGGTCACAGGCATCCTGCCGTGATGAAACGGGTGCAGGACCAGATCGACCAGGTTTCATCACACCTGTTTCATGGTGATGCCATATGCTCCGTTCATCGAACTTGCCGAAAAGCTCAACGAGCTTGCCCCGATTTCCGGGCCCAAGAAGTCACTGTTTGTCACCACGGGCGCCGAAGCCATTGAAAACTCGATCAAGATCGCGCGGGCTGCAACCGGGCGCAGCGACGTCATCGTGTTCAACGGCTCGTTTCACGGCCGGACACTGCTGACCATGGCGATGACCGGCAAGGTCGTTCCCTACAAGACCGGTTTTGGGCCATTCCCGGGTGGTATCTGGCGCGTGCCGTTCCCGATTCCCCACAAGGGCATTTCTGTTCAGGACACCATGGACGCCCTGGCATGGCTTATAAAGACCGAAGTCGATCCGAAGTGCGTTGCAGCAATGGTCATTGAACCCGTGCAGGGTGAAGGCGGGTTTTATGCTGCACCGAAGGAACTCATGACAAACCTGCGCAAATTGTGTGATGAGCATGGCATCGTTCTGGTCGCAGACGAGATTCAGTCCGGTTTCGGGCGTACCGGAAAATGGTTTGCCATGGAGCATTATGACGTCGAACCGGATCTGATGACCGTGGCCAAGAGCCTTGCCGGCGGCTTCCCGCTTGCAGGCGTTGTCGGGCGCGCCAGGCTGATGGATGCGCCGGAACCTGGCGGACTTGGCGGAACCTATGCAGGCAATCCGATCGCGTGTGCAGCAGCGCTTGGTGTAATCGAGGCATTCGAGCAGGACAAGCTGCTGGAGCGTGCCGTGAAACAGGGCGAAACGATGATTTCACGCCTCAAGGCAATCAAGGCGAAGAAAGCCGGCATGCCGATCGGCAATATCCGCAATCTGGGCGCGATGGTTGCGTTCGAGATCGTCACCGAGCATGGCGGCGACAAGCCCGATGCGGCAGGCGCCAAGGCGCTTGCGGCAAAATGTCTTGAACGTGGCCTCCTGATCCTCACCTGCGGTGTCTGGGGCGACACGGTACGGCTGCTCTGTCCCCTTACCGCATCAGAAGAAATCATCACGGAGGGCCTCGATATTCTTGAGGCTTCCATAGCCGGAAACTAGAGCAGAACGGGTTCTTTTGAGCCCATAGAGTTACTCTAACACCCTGGAACCGATCAGTTTTATGGTTTTTGATTGTATCAGTCAGAAACCATACTGATCCAACGGAAAAACCAGCAAATGACTCCGCTTAGCAACCTTGCCGTCCGCGATATTGAAACCCTGATTCATCCCTACACCAACCTTGCCGCATTCCGCAAAACCGGTCCGGTTGTCATTGAGGAAGGCAAGGGTATCTACGTCTACGACAGTGACGGCAAACAATACATTGAAGGCCTCGCCGGGCTGTGGTGCACGTCGCTTGGTTATGGCAACGAAGAATTGGTGGAAGCAGCGTCTGAACAGATGCGCAAGCTGCCCTACAGCCATATCTTTGCCGGCAAATCGCACGACAAGGCCATTGAACTGGCGGAAATGCTGAAGGAGGTCGTACCGTGCGAAACCTCAAAAATCCTGTTCGGCTCGTCAGGCTCTGATGCCAACGACATGCAGATCAAGCTTACCTGGTACTACAACAATGCCAGGGGCAGGCCGCAGAAGAAGAAGATCATCAGCCGCATCAAGGCCTACCACGGGGTCACGGTTGCCTCCGGTTCGCTGACCGGCCTGCCGCCCGTGCATGCTGATTTTGACCTGCCCATCAACAACATCATGCACACCTCGTGCCCGCACTTTTACCGTTTCGGCCATGACGGTGAAACGGAAGACGAGTTCTCAACCCGCATGGCAGCCGACCTGGAAGACATGATCATCCGCGAAGGCCCGGACACGGTTGCGGGCTTTTTTGCAGAACCGATCATGGGCGCAGGCGGTGTCATCATTCCGCCGGAGGGCTACTACGCCAGGATCCAGGACGTGCTGGAAAAGTATGACGTGCGATTTATCGGCGATGAAGTGATCTGCGGATTTGGACGAACCGGCAAGTGGTTCGGCTCCCAGGCCATGGGCATGAAGCCGCATTCGGTTTCCATGGCAAAGGCGATCACCTCCGCCTACCTGCCTCTGTCGGCCATCACGATCGAGGAAGACCTCTATCAGGCAATGCTGGCAGAGTCGGAAAAGATCGGCGTATTCGGGCACGGCTATACCTATACCGCGCACCCGGTTGCAGCGGCAACTGCCGTCAAGACACTGGAAATCTACAAGCGCGACCGCATTATCGAGCATGCAGCAGCCATGACGCCGGTGTTTGAACGCCGTTTCAACGCGCTCAGGGATCATGAACTGATCGGTGAAGTGCGTGCAAAGGGACTGGTCGGTGCGGCCGAAATCGTCGAGAACAAGAAAACCCGGGCCTCGTTCGATCCGAAGAAACTTGTCGGCGCCACAATGATGAAATTCGCCCAGGAGCGTGGCCTGATGGTGCGATCCATGATTGACTCGGTTGCGCTATGCCCACCGCTGATTATCACTGAAGCGGAGATCAACGAAATGTTCGACCGTTACGAGGCTGCTCTGGATGACACCACGCAGTGGATAAAGAAAGAGGGGTTGCGCGCAGCGTAATTGCCGGCGGCACGGGTTCATGCCTGTGCAAGCGCCTGTTCCAGATCGCCAATAAGGTCATCCGTGTTTTCAATACCCACCGAAATCCGGATCAGGTTGTCCGGGATCGGGCTGGCATCGCCTTCAATGACCTTGCGATGTTCAGCGAGGCTTTCAACCCCGCCAAGAGAGGTTGCCGGCAGGAATATCCTCAACGCGCGGATGACCCGGCCGGTCTCTGCCATACCGCCCTTTACGCAAATGGACATCATGGCCCCGAAGCCATCCATCTGGCGGCGGGCAATTTCATGACCGGGGTGCGATTGCAGGCCGGGGTACAGGACCTTTTCCACGTTCGAATGATGCTCAAGATGGCGTGCTATGGTCAGCGAGGAATTCAGCTGCCTTGTTGACGCGTACAAACAGGGTGCGCATGCCACGTATCAGCAGCCAGGCTTCAAACGGCGCCAGAATACCGCCGGTCACATTGCGAACCGTGCGAGCCTCTGTCCACCTCGCATTGTCTTCGCGGGTTACCAGGACACCGCCCAGTACATCTGAATGTCCATTGAGATACTTGGTGATCGAATGGAACACGATATCTGCACCATGCTCGATCGGACGGGTAACAACCGGACTGGCTGCGGTTGAATCAACTGCCAGCACGGCGCCTGCCGCATGGGCAATCCCGGCGACGGCCTTGATATCGATTATGTCCCACACCGGGTTGACCGGTGTTTCAATCCACACGAGTTCCGTCTTGCCCGGCACAATTGCCGCCGTGAGGGCTTCAAGATCAACCGGATCAACATAGCTTGCAGTGATGCGCTGCTTTCCCAGCATGCGGGTCATCAGGTCACGGGTGCCCCAGTACATGATCTGCGGCGCTACCACGTGAGCCCCCGGCGCGAGCGTTTCAAAAAGTGCCGCGATACCTGCCAGCCCGGATGCAAACAGCAATGCATCGTGGCCCTGTTCCAGCCGGGCTATGATCTCCTCGGCCTGATCTATGGTCGGATTGCCATAGCGAGAGTACAGATGCTTGTTGCGCAAGCGATAATCTTCATCACGGGCGAAGGTTGTTGCTGCGTGCAGCGGTGGAACTATTGAACCGGTTGCTTCGTCAACGCTGTGCAGGGCATGGGCGACAAAGGTCTCCGGCGACCGGTTATCCTTGGGGTCAGGATTCATTGATCTTATCCATTCTGCGGGAGAAAATTTTGCTTCTGGCACGGCGAAAGGTCGAATGAAACCTGACTCAAGCAACATGGGTTCTCTTGAACCCGTAAATTTGCTCTGGCACTTTGGAATTGATCAGTTTCATGGATTTTGATTGATTTAATCAAAAGCCATACTGATCTAAACATGCTGACCGCCGTTCACGTGGATTTCTGCACCGGTCACATAGGACGACGCATCGGTGCACAGGAAGTAAATCGCCTTGGCGACCTCCTCGGGCTGGCCCAGGCGGCGCAATGGAATGCTGGGGATGATTTTCTCCGTTCCGGGCGACAGGATCGAGGTTTCAATTTCTCCCGGTGAAATCGAGTTTACCCTGACACCAAGCGGGCCAAAGTCGTTGGCCATTTCCCTGGTCAGGGATGCCAACGCTGCTTTCGAAGTCGAATAGGCGGCGCCGGCAAACGGATGCACCGCGGTGCCTGCAATGGACGTGACATTGACAACCGACCCCTGCCCCGCCTTCAGTTCGTCGACCAGGCCGCGCGCCAGCATGACAGGTGCAAAGAAGTTGACGTTGAACACGTGGCTCCAGTCGTCTGCACTCGTGTCGAATGTATTCATCCGTCCGCCGCCATCCAGTTTGGGTGAAATCGCCGCATTGTTGACCAGCGCGTTCAACCGGCTTTTCTGATCCTTCAGGCGCAGCTTCATTTCGGCAACACCACGGCGCACGTCCTCCATGTCAGACAGGTCGATCTGAATGTGATCTTCCGGCCCCATTTCCCACGGGCAGTTTTCAGGAAACGGATGGCGCGAACAGGTAATCACCCGCCAGCCGGCTGACGAAAACCGTTTGACGGTGGCATGACCAATTCCACGCGAAGCACCGGTCAGGATCAGGGTCCTGCGATCAGCGTTGTCAGTCTGGGCAGCGGGCATCAGTGTCTCCATTGGCGCAGGTGATGGATTAATGAACTGGGCCAATAAGGAATGAAACAATTTACCGGTTCAAGACCCGGATCAGCGATCTATACGGCAATCACCGTCACGGATAAAGCCGCGTTTTGCTCCAGGGGCCATCGCCACCGTCACACCTGAAGACGATTCGGTCATGCAGGCGAAACGCACCGTCTTTCCAGAATTCGATGTAGACCGGCCGGACGCGAAACCCCGACCAGTATGGCGGGCGCGGAACTTCGCCGATGGCATATTTCGCTGCATACCTGGCGACGGCCTTTTCCAGGGCGAAGCGGCTTTCCAGCGGGCGCGACTGTTGCGATGCCCATGCGCCAATGCGACTGTCGCGTGGCCGCGACTTGAAATAGGCATCGGCCTCTGCATCGCTGACCAGTTCAACCGGCCCCCTGATGCGCACCTGGCGGCGCAGGGATTTCCAGTGGAAACCCAGGGCAGCCTTTCGCGAAGCCAGTATCTCGGTTCCCTTCTGGCTTTCAAGATTGGTGTAGAAGACGAAACCTCGCTCATCGAAATCCTTCAGCAGTGTCATGCGCACATTGGGCAGGCCATCAGCATCGACCGTGGCCACGCTCATGGCGGTGGGATCATTGGGTTCGCTCCCGCCGGCTTCTTCCAGCCATTCTCCAAACAGCCGCAGCGGTTCGGACCGGCTGGTGAAGTCGTGGTGTTCAGTCCCGGTTGTGTTCATTCCTGCCTCGGGTCGTTAAGGTCATGTATTGTCACCAATATGGTACGGCTTTGCCTGCTCAGCCAGTTCTTTTCCTCGATGCACATTTGGCGGTGGACCAGCTGGTGGTTTTCGTGCCAATACAGGTGACTTTCATATGGTTTCGAACAGCAAGGGGTGTTGTCCATGACCCAGGCGGGATCAATCATGGCCGGCAAGCGCGGGCTTGTGATGGGGGTTGCCAACAATCGCTCCATTGCGTGGGGCATTGCGAAGGCGGCACACAGTCACGGCGCAGAACTGGCATTCACCTACCAGGGCGACGCGCTGGGAAAGCGCGTCAGGCCATTGGCAGCAGAGCTCGGGTCCGGCATCGTACTGCCCTGCGACGTGACAGATGCTGCATCCATGGACGCGGTATTTGCAGTGAACTTGAAAAACGCTGGGGCAAGCTGGACTTTGTGGTGCATGCGATCGCTTTTGCCGACAAGAACGAACTGACCGGGCGTTATGTCGACACAACCTCAGGCAATTTCAACAATGTCGCTGAACATTTCCGTCTATTCGTTCACCGCCGCTTGCCCAGCGGGCTGAAAAGCTGATGAGCGATGGCGGGTCGCTGCTGACGATTGACCTATTACGGTGCTGAAAAAGTGGATGCCGCACTACAATGTCATGGGTGTCGCCAAGGCAGCGCTTGAGGCATCCGTACGCTATCTTGCGGTTGATCTGGGCGAGAAGAACATTCGCGTCAACGCCATTTCCGCCGGTCCGATCAAGACCCTGGCAGCGTCCGGCATTGGCGATTTCCGCTATATCCTGAAGTGGAACGAAACAATTCGCCGCATGCGCCGGACGTCACCATTGAGGAGGTTGGACAACCGGCGCCTCTATCTCCTGTCCGACATGAGCCGTGGGGTAACGGGTGAAATTCACCATGTCGATTCCGGTTATCATGTCGTCGGCATGAAAAACCCGTACGCACCCGACATGAGCCTTGAGCAGAGTGACTAGACAAGCATGGGTTCACTGCCCGAGATATGGTTTATCCGGCATGGTGAAACTGACTGGAACCGGGAAAGACGGATACAGGGCCAGACAGATATTCCCCTCAACAAGACCGGCCATGCACAGGCCAGTGCCGTAGCCCGGACGCTTTACGGCCTGCATGACTGTCTGGACGATTTTGACCTCTACGTCAGCCCGCTGCAACGCCCACGCCAGACCATGCAGTACATTGTCGATACCTATGGTCTCAACTGGTCTGACGTCGCCATCGACGACAGGCTGATCGAGCTTGATTTCGGCGAACTGGAAGGCGCCAGATGGCCGGAGCTGAATGCCAGGGGGCTTGATCCTGAAAAAGATCCTGAAGGCTACCATGCGTTCAGGCCGCACGGTGGCGAAAGCTATGCTGACGCCACGGTGCGGGTGCATGACTGGTTGAAAAGCCTGACACGACCGACAATTGCCGTCGCCCACGGTGGAATCAGCCGAATCGTTCGCGGGCTGGCGCTGAATCTGCCGGTTGCGGAGATTCCGGGACTGAATAATCCACAATGGAAATTCTATCGTCTGAAGAATGGTGAGATTGAATGGTTTGGCGCAAAACCGGCCTAAACAGGCCTACACTGCTTGATAATTCATCATGCCGCCACGCCCGGACCCGCCGGACGTTCTCTTCACAGGTGTGGCAGAAATGTCACACTTTTCAAAAAAATCACAAAACCGGTGAAATTAAGGTTCTATTTACTTTCAATTCAGTCTGCGGATTGTTAGCTTTCCCCGACGTTGGGAATCAACTGTTTCGAAAAATTGCTGTCAGTAAAAGAAGGGAACTTGGACATGCAGGGGTTTAAAAAGTTTTTAGTTGCGGGTATCGCAGCAGGCGCAATGATTGCCGGCAGCACGACATTTGCATCAGCGGCAGATTTTGCACCACCACCGGCCCCGGTTTCGACCTGGACGGGTTTCTGGGTTGGCGCCGGTATTGGTTATGGTTTTGTCAACCACGAACTTGGAGCAGAGGCCTTTCTCCCGGGCGGAGAAGATTTCTACGTTGCGGGCAAGGCTGACCTCAGTGGTATCGGTGGTGAAGGCTGGATGGGTCAGGTTGGCGCCGGTTTTGACTTTCAGGTGGGTGACAAATTCCTGGTTGGCATTTTTGGCGATTACACCTTTTCGGACATCGAATCATCCGCTAGCGCCGAAGGTTATGCCTGCTTGGGTGGCGGCTGTATTGGTCCGGGCGAAGTTTATTACAAGTTGAAAGCTGACAGCATGTGGTTTGTCGGTGGTCGTGCCGGTTATCTGGCAAATCCCGACACCCTGTTATACGCCCTCATTGGCTACACCGAGGTTGACTTCGATGCGAAATTTGGTTTCGAGAACTATGATTGTGAAGGAGACTGTTCAAATTCATACAAGTATGGCTGGTCGCAGGGTGGCCTGACATTCGGTGGCGGCATCGAAACCAAGTTGTCTGAAAGCATTACAGCCAAGCTTGAATACAGGTATATTGATCTGGACAGAAAGACGATCTTTGAATTTGGTGACATTGATAACGAAGAGCCGGGGGCGAAGGCTTGGGTTGACTCCAACATTCAGACAGTTACGGCATCAGTAGCGTGGCGGTTCTGGACTGGTCCCGTGTATTGATCAAGGATCACTAGGTCACAATTTCTGGCAGGAGGCGGGTGAAATTCCCGCCTCCTTTTTTGTGTTGCAGGTTCGCTTCCTGAATTGACATGAGCAGACCTTGCTCCAGAAAACGACGCTGACACTAAAGGGCAATCATTGTCTTCGGTCTTGGCTTGCCGTACAAGGTTTCCTCCGAACGGCCGAGGTGTTTTGAGAAACTTGCAGGTTCGGAATGTTGCGAGTAGATACTTGATTGAGGTAAGTGAATGGACAGCCTGGGACGAGCAAGGCAGATACTTTCAAAGGCGCTGTTCATACCAGCGGACGATATACAGCCCGATGACCGGTTGCTGGAAATGGAAGGCATGGACAGCCTGGCATTTGAGACGATCGCGCTGGAAATCGAGGAAACGACGGGACAGGATCTGGATGTTTCAAAGGCCATGGGCGTTGTGACTGTCGCGGATCTTGCGGCTTTGCTTGACAGTATGGCTCACGGCTAAGGAAAGATGACTGCAGCGTCGAACATCACTCATCGCAGGTTGGTATGACAGCTTTTGACCTGTGCAGTTTCCTCTATGAGTCTGCACATACGCATGGCGGGAAGACTTTTGAGCACAACCATGCCGGACGCCGGGTCATCGTCGTGCAGACCCTCAAAGGGGCAAACCAGGTACTGCGCCGCAACGCGAACAACTACCGTAAAGAATTATGGTCATTCCAGCAGGTGTTCGGGCGAACCCGCCTTACCGAAGATGGCCAGGACTGGCGCCGGAGGGAAAAGGTCAGCCAGCCTTACCTGGCCAGGTTTGATGCAAGCCGCCTTACCGGGATTTCGGCACAGCGTGCGGAGTCACTGGCCGGGCATCTGCTTAGCACGGCCAGGAACGGCCGCCTTGATCAATTTTCTCTTGATGTCGCAACCATCAGGATTTTGGCAGACAGCCTTCTGAATGGCCGCCTGTCCGGCGAAGCTGAGGAATTTGCTGCTGATCTGCATGTCATGCTGGATTATGCCGCGTCCTATGCGTTTTCGGGACGCAACTCGCAAATCAAACATCAATCTGCACAAGACCGGGGAACTGGCAAATGTTCGCCAGCGGATGCTGGGGCGTCTGGATTCTGTCCGAAGCAACCTGCCGGACGGAGACAACCTTCTCACCGCGCTTGATCGCGCGGACCGCTGCAAGGAACCCGATTTGCGGTTCCATCACGAGCTGTTGCTGATGTTTTCAGCGGGTTCCGACACTTCGGCTGCCGCCCTGGGGTGGTGTTGTCATGCACTGGCGGAAAATCCGGACGCCCAGGAAGCTGTGCGAGAGGAAATCCGCAATATTGAGGACGATCAGCTCAATGATCCGGGTGTTCTCAACCGGTTGCCATTGCTGAACGGGTTCATAGAGGAGACGTTGCGACTCTATCCACCCATTCCCATGCTGGCGCGTCACGCAGTTTCACCGGATGAGATCGATTCTCTCAGCGTTGAGCCCGGCGACCTCATCTTTGTGTCTGTCGTTGGCGTTCATCGTGACCCCGGAACCTGGACTGAACCGGATGTGTTCTCCTTCTACCGCGCCAGCCTGAGGAGCGGACGTTCGGCGAGGGCGATTCCGTTCAGTGCCGGTCCGCGTGTTTGCGGCGGCGCGCGGTTCGCTACGCTGGAACTGAAAGCCCTGGTGGCAAACCTGCTCAAGTATTTGCGCTTTGAGGCTTCCGGACTTGAGCCGGGACCATATCAGTGGCGGATTTCCATGCGGCGCCAGCTCGGACACCCTGTCAATGTCAGTGCTGTCCAGTAATGGCCCCGGATTTATTAAATAAAGTTGGCGCAGATTTCGTGTGTGGCGCTGGCCATTCACTACCTTGTACACTATCGTCTGCCCAAATAATCAGGTGCGTCTGAGCCAATGCCAAAAATGCCCAAGACCCGTTCCACTGGATCTGCCTCACGTCGCCAGATGCGCAGCAGGGCCGAAGTTGGGGTTCCGGCTTTTGCACGGGGAAAGGCATTTCAGCTCGAACTGGACCAGTATTATCTTCGCACCCTCAGACACGCGGATGCATCACTGGAGTTCACCCGGTGGATGAACGATCCTGATGTAGTAGCCGGCATGAACATCCCGAAACTGAACATGTCAGTAGAGGATCTTTCCAAATTCATTGGAACTTTTGACAATCTGAAGAAGTACCTCGTTGGCATATTCGTCAAGCCCGATATGCAACTGATCGGATTCTACCAGATTGATGTCGATTTGCGGCACCGGCGCGGTGTGATAACGGCGGTGGTCGGTAACAGGCAATGGTGGGGCAAGGGCGTGTTCAGGAATTCGGCCCGGCCCATGGTTGATGCGTTTTTTGCCACGCGTGACATCGACAAGATGACGCTCCGGGTGACTTCCCGCAACAAGAAGGTCCTGTACTCACTGATGACTTCTTCCTTCAAATATGAGGGCTGCCTGAAGGAAGAGGTGCTCGCGCCGGACGGTCAACGCCTTGATATTCATGTTTTCGGCCGCCTGAAAGAGAAAAAGGCGCCATAGAATCCTGAAAACAACGGCATTTGACACGTCTGCCGGTTGACCCGGATACTTCGTTCATGAGCCCGGCTGAGATACACCGCTTCAAAGTGCTGGCCGGCAGTATTCTTGCTGCCGCCAGCATGTGCATTTCGGCCCCTGCCCGTTCGGAACAGGTGGACCTTGAACTGGTGCTTGCCATGGATGCATCCGGCAGTATCAGCAACTCGGAATACATCCTGCAGCTGGAAGGAACTGCAGCCGCGTTCCGTGATCCTGCAATCCAGGCAGCCATTACATCGGGACCTTTCGGCCAGATAGCCGTCTCGGTGATGTTGTGGTCAGACGCTGCCTTTCCAAAGATCAACAGCGGCTGGTTTGTGCTCGACAGCACGCGGTCAGCCGAGGCTTTTGCCGGGCTCGTTGAAACCTTTCAGTTGAGCGAGGACCGGACCGTAAACATCGGTGGCGGCCCGGGGGTGCACGAGGCCATTTCCATGCTCGACACCAACCCACACCATGGCTCGCGCCGGGTTATCGATGTATCGGGAGATGGCATCGAAACCGAGTTTTCCTTTTCCAGGGGCATCATGGTGCGGGACGCAAAGCTGATTGCACAGGCTGGCGGGATAACCATAAACGGTCTGCCTATACTGTCGGAGAACTTTCCGGCGCTGGATGAATACTTCCGCGACGAGGTGATCACCGGAGCCGGTTCCTTCGTTGAAAAAGCCAACGGTTTTGCCGATTTTCGACGGGCAATTCGCAAGAAACTGTTGCGCGAGATTCAAAGCCCGGTCTCTGCCGCCCCTCAACCGGGCGGCTGGCGCTTCGCCGATCATTGACAGGTGAACAATCAGCCGCCGCGGGCCAGGGTCAGAACCCATTCAGTTTGACGAAGCCCGGTCCGGCGCATAAGACTTGGCGGCCAACCAGGGCCGGAACCCAAGGATACGATTGCCATGTCACACAATTCGTTCGGTCATCTGTTCCGCATTACCACGTTCGGAGAATCGCACGGGGCAGCGCTCGGCTGTGTCATTGACGGCTGCCCGGCCGGCCTTGCAATCAGCGAAACCGGGATTTAGTCGTTCCTCGACAAGCGCAAACCCGGTACGTCGCGCTTCACGACCCAGCGCCGCGAACCCGATCAGGTCAGAATACTTTCAGGCGTGTTCGAAGATGATCGCACACAGTGCCAGGTCACTACCGGCACGCCGATTGCGCTGATGATTGAAAATGTTGATCAAAGGTCGAAGGATTATTCGGAAATCCGTGACAAGTTCCGCCCCGGCCATGCCGACTTCACCTACCTGGAAAAGTATGGCGTACGGGACTATCGCGGCGGTGGAAGATCGTCTGCGCGTGAAACCGCTGCCCGGGTGGCGGCCGGCGCTGTTGCCCGCAAGGTGATCCCGATGGTCGAGATTCGCGCGGGCCTTGTACAGATGGGGCCGCACAAAATTGACCGCAGCAGGTGGGATTGGGACCAAGTGCATGAAAACCCTTTTTTCTGCCCGGATGCACAGGCGGCCGGTGAATGGGAAACCTACCTCGACGGCATACGCAAGGCAGGCTCTTCATGTGGTGCGGTAATTGAAGTTGTCGCATCCGGCGTGCCTGCCGGCTGGGGCGCGCCAGTGTACGGTAAACTTGACCAGGACCTGGCATCTGCCATGATGAGCATCAATGCCGTGAAAGGTGTTGAAATCGGAAATGGATTTGAAGCTGCCGCCATCACCGGCGAGGAAAATGCCGACGAGATCCGCATGAGGGGCAATAAACCTGAGTTTCTGTCCAACAATGCAGGCGGAGTGCTCGGCGGCATATCAAGTGGCCAGGATGTCGTATGCCGCTTTGCCGTCAAACCCACGTCCTCGATTCTCACGCCGCGCAAGACAGTTACCACAGCCGGTGAGGAAACCGATATCATCACCAAGGGCCGCCATGATCCGTGCGTCGGCATTCGCGCTGTGCCGGTGGGAGAAGCCATGATGGCGATTGTTCTGGCAGATCATTATCTGCGTCATCGCGGGCAGAACGGATAATCCATGGCGACCGCAGGATACCAGGTCAGGGCGCTGCTGTTTGACGTGTTCGGCACCGTCGTTGACTGGCGTTCCGGTATTGTCCGCGAACTCTCGGACTGGGGAACCGACAATCATGTCGTGGCCGACTGGCCGGCAATTGCCGATGGCTGGCGCGGGCTTTATCAACCGGCGATGGAACGCATACGTCAAGGCAATCGCGGCTTTGTCCGGCTGGACATTCTGCACGAGGAAAACCTGCGCGAAATCTTTGCCCAGCATGGTCTGGATGTGCCTTCCGGAGACAGCATGCACCGTCTGGTTACCGCCTGGCACCGGCTTGATCCGTGGCCTGACGCCGTAGCCGGGCTGACCCGCCTGAAGACCAGATACACCATTGCTCCATGTTCCAATGGCAACATTGCACTGATAACCAACATGGCCAAACGGGCAGGCCTGCCGTGGGATGTCGTGCTGGGAGCCGAAGTTGCCCAGGCCTACAAGCCCCACCCGCAGGCTTACCTGGGTTCAGCCGACGCGCTGGCTCTCAAACCGGAAGAGTGCATGATGGTCGCAGCACATCTTGACGACCTGGAAGCTGCCGCTGAACTCGGGTTTGCCACTGCCTATGTTCCAAGGCCTGACGAACGTGGCAAGGGCGCCGGCGCCGCCACTGCTGCGAAGGGCTCCGTGGACCATGTGGCGGATGATTTCAACAAGCTGGCGGATGAACTGGGCTGTTATACCAGATCTCAGTAACAGCGACCCATTTCATGGGATCATAGCGGTTCACTCGGGCAGGCGCGCTGCGCAGCGCGATGTGGTGCATCGGGCAAGCATTGCAACGCACCCGATGGGCCGCTATGACCCACCCGAAGGGCCGGGCGCTTTTTCCCGCCAGCTACGTTGCGCGCCGCTTTTGGTACATGTACCACGGCGCGACACGCGCCTTGCCGGCGGGAAAAATCGCTCCGGTGAAATGGGTCGCTGTTACTGAGGTCTGGTATTAGTCCGGTTTGTCGCAGACCACCAGTTTTGACAGAAAGACCGGGCGGCTTTCGCAATGGTTCAGGCCCGCTTCGCCAAAGATGCCGGCCAGGTCTTCCTTGATGTAGCTGCCATAATACGGCTCGTGAAAATTCACCGGGAAAGACTGCAGCATGCCGTCAAAGCCTTCTACATCTCCCAGTTGCAGTGAATCCATGAAAATCAGGCGTCCGCCCGGTTTCAGCACCCGGGTAAATTCTCCAGCGATGGTGCGCCGGACCCCGGGCGGCACTTCGTGAAACAGGTAAATGGATGTAACCACGTCCAGCGATGCATCCGCAAATGGCAGTTTTTCAGCGTTTGCGACTTCATACCTGACAGATGAGTAGTCCTTCAGGTGCCGCCTGGCTTCGTCCAGATAGGCGCCGGACAAATCTGACAGGGTCAGGTCAATGCGCGGATAGGACTGCTTGATGAAGCGGCCGAACCTGCCGGTACCACAGGCAATGTCGGCAATTGTGGTGTTCCGCTGGTCACGGCCTTTCATGAAACCGGACAGCGGGACAAGACACTCGCGGCGCATTGCATTGGTAGAGCCTGAAAATAGCACTTCGGTTTGCATATCGTAGATTTCCGCGCTGTCCCGTGTCAGGTATCCACCAGTCTGATAGTGAAAATTCTGCAGAAAGTACGCAGGCAGTTCCTCCGCCTTGTCAGCGGTAAAAACTTCTGTACCTTCACCGTTTGCCTTGCGCTCGGCGGCAACCGGAACATCGGCTAGAAACGCTCGGGAGGTCTTGAGCAGGCGTGCCGGCGAACCGTCTGCGTCACGCGGCAACGGATAGTAACCTGCCGCCACATTGTCGAGGTCCCGTTGAAAAGCAGCAGCCAGACCACGCAGCAAGCGTTCCATCCCGGGTCCCTTTTGCCGGGGTTTGTCACGGGTAACCTCCGGGACACCCGGCCTGGTCTTGCGAAACTGCCCGGCAGCCAGTCCGTGACCCATATACCAGGCAACCCGGGCGCCCTGCCGTGCGGTATAGGCAAGCTTTTCAAGTCGTGTCAGCATGATCGGGACAATGTGCGCCCTGGTGATGGTGATTTCAAGGACCGCAGCATCCACGCAATCCCGTGTCAGTCCACATCAAGAGGTTCTGTACCACTGGCTGTGCCGTCACCTTTCAGGGTGATTTTCTCGATCCGCGCTTCGGCGGCCTTCAGTTGCCTGTCGCAATGACTTTTGAGTTTCTCGCCACGCTCATAGATGGCGATTGAGTCCTCCAGGCTGACCTTGCCTGCCTCAAGCTTTTCGACAATGGCTTCCAGTTCGGCCAGCGCGGCTTCAAATGTCATATCTGCAATTGCAGGGGCTTTTTCGCTCATCAGTATTCATCCTCGTCAACCGGTTGTGCCGCCTCGCCAGTGCCGTGCATCAGGGCTTTGACATGCACTCCCACGGAGCTGGACAGTCCCGCCAGATCATAACCGCCCTCCAGCATGGACACGATGCGTCCGTCACAATGTTTTGCAGCCAGGTCCATCAGTCTGAGCGTCACCCACGCAAAATCTTCCTCTTTCAGCTGCAGGGAACCAAGCGGGTCGCGTTCATGGGCATCAAAACCCGCCGAAATCAGAATCAGGTCAGGCTGAAACGCATCGAGTGCCGGAAAAATTCGCGATAGCATGGCTTCGCGAAATTTTTCGCCGCCATCACCGGCACTCAGGGGCGCATTGAATATATTGCCCTGGCCGGTTTCCGACACGGCGCCTGTGCCCGGGAACAGCGGCATCTGGTGGGTCGATCCGAAAAACAGGTCTTCCTGTGACCAGAAAACATCCTGCGTGCCATTGCCGTGATGAACGTCAAAATCCACAACCGCCACCCGGTCCAGATCATATGCCTGGCGGGCATAGTGAGCTGAAATACCAATCGACCCAAATACACAAAACCCCATGGCCCGCGAGGCTTCAGCGTGATGGCCGGGCGGGCGCACTGCGCAAAAGGCATTGCTGGATTCCATATTCATCACCGCATCGACGGCCCGTGTGCCGGCGCCGATGGCGCGATAGGCAGCTTCAAGGGTGGATGCATTCATCCAGGTATCTGCATCCAGTGCAATTTCACCCTCTGTCGGGCTGGACTGCTCGATTGCATGGACATAATCTTCAGGATGCACAAGCAGGGCATGCTCACGCAGGCCCATCGGCGCTTCCTCACGGCGCAGGGCCTCAAAGTGCGGATGCGATAGAATACGCTCGACGGCCCGCATCCGGTCCGCGCGCTCGGGATGACCCTGGGGCGGCTCGTGTTCGGTGAAGACATCATGATGCAGCAGCAGTGTACTCATTGAAGTGAATGCCTTCCCGGACTTTATTCCTGTTCAGATCAAGTGTTGCGGAAAACCGCCCGCACAATCAAGTCTGCATTGCGGTTTCATACACCGGCGGCCAACACCGAGGGATACCAGTATCCTTTGGCGTAACCCTATCGAACCGCCAGAACATCAGGCGTCACGGCGACAACTGCGCCTGAGCCGTCACGCACCATGACTGCAAGGCCTGCCGCCTGTGGCAGTTGCATTGCCGAGAAATAGGCAAACAACCGGGCATTTGTCTCAGCGTGCGGAGCATTGCGGCCCCGCGAGGCGAGCGCGGCCCTGGCGAGACCGAAGCCACCGAGTGTCAAACCAAACAGCCGCAGGAATGGTGTGGCAGCGGCAACTGCACGCTCATCACCGTTCGCAAGCCAGTCACCGATGCGTCCTGATTCTGTTTCAAGCAATGCGATTGCCCGGGTCAACTGGTCCGCGTCCGTACCGAGCGCAAACGCTGTTTCACGCATATCGGCAATCAGTTTCTGCATGATCTGCCCGCCGCGCAGGGAAATTTTGCGGGTTACCAGGTCAAGTGCCTGAATGCCGTTGGTGCCCTCGTAAATAGGTGTAATTCGCGCATCACGCAGGTGCTGCGCTGCACCGGTTTCCTCGATGTAACCCATGCCGCCGTGCACCTGCACCCCGTCAGATGCCACCTCGACGCCCGTGTCGGTGCTGAATGCCTTGGCAACGGGGGTCAGCAGCGCCGCCAGGTCCGCGTTGCCTTCCCGTTCCTCATCAGACGTGGCCGCTCGCGACAGATCAATGGCCCGTGCCGCGAGAAAGCAAATTGACCGGGCGGCCTGGGTCCTGGCTTTCATGTCCATCAACATGCGCCGCACGTCAGGATGTTCAATGATGGGCATTGCTTCCGCGCCACCCTTTTTCCGGCCCTGCCGGCGCTCGTGAGCATAGGCGAGCGCCTGCTGATATGCGCGCTCGGCAATTGCGACACCCTGCATGCCCACATGAAGGCGGGCGTTGTTCATCATGGTGAACATGCAGTTCAGGCCGCGGCCCTGCTCACCGACGAGCCAGCCGATTGCACCACCGTCGTCGCCAAATCGCATTGTGCAGGTAGGCGAGGCATGGATACCCAGCTTGTGTTCAAGGCCGATGCATTTGACATCATTGCGTTTGCCCGGATTGCCGGCGTCATCGGGCAGGAATTTCGGGACCAGAAACATCGAGATGCCGCGAATGCCGTCAGCAGCATCGGGCAATCGCGCCAGTACCAGGTGAACAATATTCTCCGTCAGGTCATGTTCGCCATAGGTGATGAATATCTTGGTGCCGGTAATTGCATAACTGCCGTCGCCGAGAGCCCTTGCCTGTGACGCGACCCCGGACAGATCAGATCCCGCCTGGGATTCGGTCAGGTTCATGGTCCCGGTCCAGTCGCCGGCCACCATTTTTGGCAGATAGAGCTGCTTCATCTGCTCGCTGCCGTGGGCATTGATGGCCTCCACTGCGCCCTGGGTCAGCAGGGTACCGATGCCATATGCATTCGACGCAGTGTTCCATAGCTCCTGAACGGCAAGTGACACCATTGTCGGCAGTCCCTGGCCGCCCCAGGTTTCATCGCACGGCAGGGAAGCCCAGCCTGCTTCACACCATTTCTGATAAGTGGATTGCCATCCCGGCGCGGTTGAGACCTCGTGACTGTCAGTGTCAAGGACGCATCCGTGCCGGTCGCCGGCGCTGTTCATCGGTGCGATCTCGGTTGCTGCGAATTTGCCCGCTTCCTCCAGTATGGCGGCCACGACATCATCGCTCAAATCGCCGAATACACCCGATGCCATCAGGGATGAAATATCGGCAACGTCATTGAGCGTATCGTGCAGTGTTCGGGTGTGTGGCGAAAACATGGGCAAACCCCGGTATGGTTTAACTTGACGGGACAGGTGGTAAAGCGGCAAGGCATGCACCCTGACCCGCAACTGTTGCATCAGTGATACTATCCGACATGAGCCACGTCACTACAGACATTGCCGCAGCCGCTACTGCATTGCGCAATGGCGCACTGGTCGCGTTTGCCACCGAGACAGTCTATGGCCTTGGCGCAAACGCAAATGACGGCCAGGCGGTTGCCCGCATATTCGAGGCAAAGGGCAGGCCTTCCTTCAACCCGCTGATAGTACACCTGCCTGATGCGGAACAGGCCATGAAACTTGGCAAGTTCAATGCGGACGCAATCAGGCTGGCGGAAGCCTTCTGGCCCGGCCCGCTGACGGTTGTTGTTGAAAGGGCTGATGACTGCCCGGTCAGCCAACTGGCCAGTGCGGGGCTTTCCTCGCTGGCGGTTCGGGTGCCGGGACGGGAAAGTGCGCGCGAATTGCTGCGGCTGGCGGGTTGCCCGGTAGCAGCGCCCAGCGCCAACATTTCAGGACACATCAGCCCGACCAGGACGCAGCACGTTATGGCCGGGCTGGCTGATCGTATCTGGGGGGTTCTGGATGGTGGAGATTGTGAAGTGGGCCTGGAATCGACAATCGTCAGCTGCCTGGAACAAACACCGGTAATCCTGCGACCGGGTGGGCTGTCGCGCCAGCAACTCGAAGAAGCACTGGGGAGGCCTGTTGAAATCCGGACCGGGTCAACCAAGAATCCGATTTCGCCAGGCCAACTCGCCAGCCATTATGCGCCAAACGCTGCAGTGAGGCTGAACGCCAGAAACGCCCTGCCCGGCGAAGCCTACCTGGCGTTTGGCAAGCGCGAGCCGGAAGCAGACATTGTCCGCAACCTGTCCCCGTCAGGAAACCTCAACGAAGCAGCGGCGAACCTGTTCGCCATGCTGCATACGCTCGACATGCTGGGTGCAGAAACCATCGCAGTTGCGCCAGTCCCCAACGAGGGGCTTGGTGTGGCAATCAATGATCGCCTGACCCGTGCTGCCGCGCCACGGGGCTAGATCAGGACGGGTTCTGAGTGCATCAATCTGCTGTTCATCAGCTGAGAGGTTAATGGCTCGGGTGGTGCGGGCCCTGGCATTGCTGCAATCACTATTGCAGGCCGGCAGAACTCCGCTACACCCTGAATCAGGCGGCATCACGCCAGCGCTTTGCCAGAAGCCGTTTTCGGACAGCCGTGAACAAGTCAGTGATGTCGTCAACTGTCACACCGTCCCGCTCCATTACAAGGTGGACAATGGGATCATTCAGGAGTTCCTGAAGGTCTTGTTTAGCTTGTGGGCAGCGGCATGGTTGTTGCGTGAGTTGCGGGCTCATATCGGAGACCCCTTTTCTTGCGGGATTATGATCGGCCAGCTATGTAGGCTATAAACTTCACAAGCTGGTGACAGTTGGATGTTGATGCCAGTACATTTAAAAGATCCCGCCTGTCATGCCAGACCTCGGCAACAGGCCGAAATGGGGTCCGAAACCAGGCCCATTTCAACGTCCGTCAAGCCGGTGAAGAAAGTGCAATGACCAAAATTCAAGGACTGCCAGAACGTAGAAGACCAGCCATGCACGCTTGATAACACCTGTGACTACCAATATGGTCCGCGGCGCGCCAATTGGATCGCATACAAAACAATAACCTGACCGGAAGAATTGACCTGATGACATTTGTAGCCCTGTTTCGCGGTTTGCGATCTTCTCTTATTGCCATCTGCTCGATCTTTGTTGTCTGCCTTTGGTTGCCGGCGGGTTTGTCGTACGCACAGGAAACTGAGAACCCAGCCAAGTCGACGGTTGAAAGCGGCATTGTTGATACAATGATCAAATCCGACGTCCACCAGCAGGGCAAGGATGTTCGGACCGGCCTTTCTGCACGCCTGCTCGAGCCTGGAATTGATGCGCTTGAGCTCGAATACCGTCTTAATCCGCTGACCAGGGATGAGCTGGCGACACTTGCCGGCGAATGGCTCGGCATTGTCAAAAGCAAGACCGAGGAGGTGATGGCCGCTCAGATCGCGATATACAAAACCAGCGACACGATTGAAGATGCAGCGCGAGACAAGCTTACGGAACTGACACAGGAAAGACGGGCGCTTTTCGACAAATACGCCAAGGTAATTTCGGCGTGGGAGAAAAAGGGAGGAAATGCGGAGGAAATAGCCGGATACCGCGCCTACCAGAGCGCGATCATCGTCGAGGAAACACGCCAGGCGGACATTAAAACCCTGCTGGCCCAGGCCCAGGCCTGGCTGGTCGACAAGGATGGCGGAGTCGATCTTGCTATTGACGTGCTGGTCATCGTGGGCTCGTTGCTCGGTCTCCTGTTTGTTGCGCGCATCGTCAGGCGTCTGTTTGTCCGCTGGATCGGCCACATACCGAATATCTCAAAGCTGCTGCAACTTTTCCTGGTAACCGTCATTTACTGGCTCGTTATCGCGGTCGGTCTGATGATTGTTCTTTCGGCTCTCGGAATCGACATATCGCCAGCCTTTGCCTTGATCGGCGGCGCTTCCTTCATACTCGCCTTCGCCTTTCAGGATACGCTCGGTAACCTGGCCAGCGGGTTGATGATCATGATAAACCGGCCCTTCGATCAAGGCCACTATGTCGATGTCGGCGGCGTTGCCGGAACAGTCCGGGCGGTAAACATATTTGCCACCACCGTTGTGACGCCGGACAATCAGGTCATTGTCATTCCGAACAAGAATGTATGGGGCAATGTCATTACAAATGTGACCGCCAGCGAAACGCGCCGGGTCGACCTGGTCTTTGGTATTTCATATGAAGACTCAATCGCTGAAGCCACTCGTGTTATCGAAGATACAGTGAAGAACCATCCTCTGGTTCTGGATGAGCCTGAACCCGTAATCCGAGTGCATGAACTTGCCGACAGCTCGGTCAATTTCGTCTGCAGGCCGTGGACGAAGACGTCTGATTACTGGACGGTGTACTGGGATCTGACGCAGCAGGTCAAGGAACGGTTTGACGCTGCGAATATCTCGATACCTTATCCACAGCAGGACGTTCATGTCCGGCAAATCAGCCCTGCAGCGTAACGGATAGCATGAAATCCAGAGATAACGGGAAATGGTATGTATATGTACGTTGAACATGCACAGCCAAGGGCAGCGAAAATGCGTTTGGTTTTAAGCACATGAACGTCTGGTTCGAGTCATAATCCCTCAATTTGACCCAGGTTCAAAAGCTCCGAATTTCCCCCAACTCTTGTCGAAAATGTCTGGAGTACCCCTGAAGCCAGACTCATTTTGCCACCGGCCAAACCGGTGAAAATGTGCCATCAGCAGACATTGTTCCGGTCATTCAAGTTGCGCAGCAGGAAAACACAGATAGCCCTGGCATTCTTGTCATGACGATGCCTCCCCCGTTGCGGGATGGAGCACACGCCTTAAAATCAGGGTTGCAACCAGGATGAGTGCGATGAGTGGCATCGACTCTGGCAGTGTGATTCCTGCAATCAGAATTAGAAATGCCGACCCCGGTAACAGCCAACGCGTTGCGCCCTTGAAATGAAAGCGATCACGGATGACCCACAACGCCGCCACATAGATTGAGACAGGAATCGCTAGCGAAATTGAGGCAATACTCAAATCGACATGGGCATGATGGGTGGCGACCTCCTTCATCACTGCAAACCCGGCCCCGGTAGCCGCACCGGCTGCGAATAGAACAAAGTGCCCGTAGCCCCAAAGCAATGCATGCCGGAGCTCATCGCTGCGGAGATGCTTTGCACCCGTAAAATAGAGTCCCCACAAAGAGAAGGTAATAACGGCACAAAGAAAAGCGAGCCAAAGCAGGTCAGACTGGGGAACCGCTGCACCGCTCTCTATCTGAACAAGCGCAACGATCGCGAGGAAACACTCACCGAGCACAATAATGTTGAACAGACCATATCTCTCGACGATGTGATCCCGGTGCCAGGTTGTCTTCTTCTGACGTTCTGCGATTGCGGGAACAAGAAGTTCGCCTGCGAAGCCAGCGAAGAATAAAGGCTGGTAGATGGGCCAAGCCGGTGGAACGAACACGATAAGCATGATCCAGTAGACTTGCATCAATGTGATGCCAACTGCGTAGAGCATAGCCGTTTTTCGGTGTTCGAGATCACCCCTGGCTGCCGCTAGCCAGAAGACAGCCATGCCGGTACGCATGATGATAAAGCCGAACAAGGCCAACCAGACCCTCTCGCCTGCGAATACGGCTGGAATTCCAGCGGCCAATATCAGCGCGCCAGACATAACTACCATCGACAAGACTCTGAACAGCATAGAGTTGTCATCGTAGGCCGAGGCGAACCATGTGTAGTTCATCCAAGCCAGCCAGATCATGAAAAAAGCAACGAAATAACTGATCAGAGCGCTGCCGAAATGTGCCTCGGCAATGCCATGATGCAGGCCCGTAGCCGCCGCAGCAATCGCGACGACGAATGCGAGATCGAACATCAGTTCGAGCGGCGTGGCCGCTCGATGTGATTCATTGTTGGAACGTGGTGCGAATGAGATGTGGGATAGATTCATTGGTGCTTCAATCAGATTAAGTATTACAGATTAGCTACGGTTATGAGGTGGGCAACGGGATAAACTCTGCACGGTCATCGGGTGGCAAATCAAATTGTCCTGTGCCCCAGTTCCCTTGTCGCCACTGCTCCTTGGCCTCTTCAATTCGATCCCTGCTTGATGAAACGAAGTTCCACCAGATGTAGCGCGGTCCGTTCAGCGTCTCCCCACCAAGGACGATAATACGTGCGCCCTGCGTTCCTGCTGCGATCGTGATTTTGTCGCCAGGCCTGAATACCATCATTTGACCGGCATCGAATTCCTGACCGGCAATCGAAACGGAACCTTCAACGACATAGAGTCCACGATCCTCGTGATCGTCGGGCAGAGGCAATCGTGCTTTCGGTTGTAAAGTCGCATCACCATAAAAGGTTTCGGAGAAAATGCTCGCCGGTGCTGTTTCACCATAAGCACGACCCAGGATCAGCCGCACATTCACGCCGTCATCGTCAATCACCGGAAGCGACACTTTGCCATGGTGTTCGAAGCTTGGGGCGACATCCTCCTTGTCTTCGGGTAGCGCGACCCAGGTCTGAATTCCAAACAGACTGTGCGGTGCTTTTCGCGTGGCTTCACTCGTCCGCTCGGAGTGGGTCACGCCATTGCCTGCTACCATCCAATTGACAGCACCGGGGAGAATAAGTTGGTTCGTGCCCAGGCTATCGCGGTGCTGGAACTCACCGCGATAGAGATAGGTTACAGTTGCCAATCCGATATGTGGATGCGGGCGGACATCAACACCCTTGCCTGTGACAAACTCAGCCGGTCCAGCCTGGTCGAAGAAAACGAAGGGGCCAACCATCTGCCGTTTGGGGGCCGGCAGCGCGCGGCGAACCTCGAAACCGCCCAAATCATGGGCACGAGGAACAATAAGTGTCTCGATGGCATCAATCCCGATTTCGTCGGGGCATCCGGGCTCCAAAGCAGGGTTCCAGCTCATTGTTATCACCTCTCGTTTCTAATTCATCTCTAATTGGCTGCCCTTCACCGTCAAGTATGCGTTCATGAGGTTATTCGACGGGTGTAATCTGTTCCGCCAATTTGGACAGCCAACGCTCAATACGGGATTGGTTCGCACCAAGGTCATTTTTGCCAAGCTGGGACCGCGAATAGATTGCAAGCGTGGATTTGCTGCCTGGGCGTTCGAAGAATTGCACAATGATCGTATCCGGAAACCCGAGCCACACGGTTCGCTGTATATAGCGATCAGTCAACGAGGTCTCGTTGGCGTCAACCGTCGTCACTCTGGGTTCAGAGGCAATCACTTTCGAGAAAGCGATCCTGAGTTCCCGGGCGGTCACAGGGTAAAGTTCGGCCTTGATGTCAACTGACACAGTACAAACATCCTGCGGGCAAGAGAGCGCATCATTCGGGGATGTGCGCCGTTCCAACTGTTCGAAGGATACCGGGCCGAGGTCCGGCTCGCCGAAAAAGCGCCATACGCGCTCAGAACCCACCAGCACAAACACAATCACCACCACGGTTGACAGGAACATTAAGCCGATGCTGATGGCGGTGAGTATTTTCATGTCCGATGTCCGAAAAGGTTGGCCAAAGTTATGGTTGGAGTGAGATCAAGCAGGGCGATCAGCAGCGAAGACGCAGCAGTTGACAGGGCTGAGATACGCCTCTCCACCTCGGAGAGACAGGTGTGGTCTTTGAATAGTCCTGCGCGAACTATGGTTTTTGCGTGGCGGTCCCGTGCGGGCATTGAGTTTCCTTTCAGGCGGACATGATACTCCGGTGTGAGGCCACAGCAATAACGACGCGCGTTATGGTGCCGTCGGCTCAGGCATGCAAGAAAATCCCGCGGGGCTGGTATTGTAGAGAACAAGATTGCTATTGTAACTGATGGCGCCAGCGGGATTGGTCGAAGGGTTGTGGAGAGTTTCGCCGCCGAAGGGGCCAAAGTCGCCTTCACTGGCAAGTATGGATAATCTCGACAGCCTATTGACTACCAATCAGGGTTGGCGGTGGTAAGATTTGATGGAGATTGGGACGTAAATGGTTGACCTAATTTATTTCGAGCAGACGCTGCGTTCACATCGCAAGGAACTAGAGCAACGTCTTGATGGCATAGAGAGCGAGCTGGAAAAACCCAGTGATACAAACGCTGAAGATCGCGCTACAGAGCGAGAGGGCGACGAAGTCCTCGAAGGTGTTGGGCAAGCCGGTGTCAACGAGATACTCGCAATTGACTCGGCATTAAAGCGGATCGAGGATGGCACCTTCGGCGTGTGCATGTCCTGCGGTGAAAACATCTCAGAAGAGCGATTGAAGGTTGTTCCATACGCAGCCAAGTGTCGAAATTGTGCGAGCTAAGAAGTTTCCCGGTCCCGGGTCGATTGCCCGTGTTCCCAACTAATGCCATTTTGCTGTTCCAACCTGAGGGTGTCGTATACTTGGACCGACCAAACGGGAGGAATCTTTGTGAACAAGATGCTTTTGTCTATTGCTGTTGTTGCATGCCTTGCTGGTCCTGCATTCGCTAGTCAATGTCCAACGGACATGACGAAGATTGATGCGGCGATGCAGACCGCACAACTATCTGATGCGGATAAAGCGAAAGTAATGGAGCTTCGTACCAGGGGAGAAGAATTACACGGCTCAGGCAATCATGCAGAGTCAGTAAAAACACTGGGCGAAGCCAAGACAATCCTGGGTATCCAGTAGCCCTACGCTGAAAACGGCATGATCAAAACCTGACATCATAAAATTGCCCCGGGTCGCAAGCCCGGGGTACTTTTATGTGCGGCACACAACTACTCAAGAACGGTCGAAAGCCGTGTTACGCTGCCATGTACCGGCGACACCGGAAACGCTCTGTACGGTCGCATATGGCATCGGGAATCGGCAACTGCAGCAAGTGGCATCAATCGTCCATCATAGCCAATGCGGATTGCCGCTCTCCGGGCTTCAATTTAAGAAACAGTGCGCGGGCTTTCTTGATGTCTCGCTCGGAGCCATTTTCAGCGGCTTCTCTCAGGGCAACAGTCGTAGAATGATCCGCGCCACAGATGAACGCCAAAGCCTTGGCCAAACGCCCTAAAGCTGCCCGGTCGAACAATGTTTCATCCATTTACTTGCTCCTCATAATGTCTTGCCATCGGCTGGCGCAGGAAACGGTTGGCAGTGGCATGAGGGCAGTCATCCTGGCTCTGGGTCATATGATCCACAGTTACATAGGCCTGTGAAAGCCAGCGAGATAATCGAGGGTTACAACCTCTTTGCAGATGTTATACCAGATCTCGGTGGTTTCCAGTCCGGTTTTTTTCTACCTGCCAATGCTGCCTCACTCGCAGTTTTGGCCAACTGCAACGTTGGGTTGGATTGTCCGTCACGTAATTCTGCCTTGATCATTAGGTTCCTAACAACGGCCTTTTGCCTTGTTCATTTTCGAAAGTTTCGAGTTCACGCAACGATTGAATCGCACCATTGGAAATCATTGTAGCACACACGAGTTATCCAAACGCCCGCTAGGATACTCGAAACGCCAGAACCCGCGCCAATGACTCGCTCTGGCGGCCACAGAGCCTCTCAGTCTGCCATCCGCCCCAGATGCTGTCGTCAGCCTCAAAAATCCACTTCTACACGCATGGTTTCGGATGGAAGCCACTTCTCAGGCGGTCACCTACCGGGCAGGCAGGTTTGATCAAAAATCACGTTGCAGGAGGCAGTTTGTCAACGAACAGTAATTTCTACTCGGGGATGGAGGTCTTTCCCGTATTAGGCGGGCCGTTCAAAAAGATTTCGATTGACGTCTGGAGTACCCGCAAAACCAGACTCATTTCGCCGCCCGTCAAACCGGTGAAAATGTGCAACTACATGTCGTGATGCCCTAAGTGCTGCGAGACATCCACGGCAGGGCAGATTGGCAAGTCATCGTTGTAGACATCGCGGTCGTAGAGAAAGCCGCCCTCCTCCCGGATCAGTCGGCGGGTAGCCTGTATGATCGCGGTCCGCCATCAGCCGAGCTCGAACGTGGTGACGCCGAAAATGCGATGGTGCGCAAGCTCGGGGGCGGGGCCCAGATACATGCGGGCACAGCCGAACACTTCTTTCATGGCGTAGCGATGGACCAGTTGCATGGCGGCCGGGTTATTCTCGGGCACATCAAGAAACACCGGATCAGCTTCGGCAAATTCCGCAAGCTGCGCATAGAGCAGGATGGCGGCAGTCACATCGTCGGCGAACAGCGGGCCGATCTTGCAACCTTGCAAGCAGCGGCGGATCACCCCGTAGCCGCACAGCTTGCCGTTGCGCTGGACGCCCAGGGCCCGGGCATCGGGCTGGCCGATCCAGGCTCGCAAAAACTCCGGGCGAGGTGCGGGAAAGCAAGCACGATCATAGGCCTCGATTGCCTCCCAGGTGAAATCGCTCAGGTCAAGTGCCACATCCCCGCACGGCTCTGTGACAGGCACAGGCAACCGACCCTCAACACCGTAGCGAATATCGCGGTGGGAGAAGTCAAAGCCGCCTTTGGCATAATAGGGCTGCATGTCAAACACACCGTCCATGCCAATCGAGGCGCCTTGACGCAGCCTGGCAATGAGGCGGTCACGGCGGTCATGCCACAGCGTATTTCCGAAGCCGTGACCCCGAAACTCAGGTCGCACGATGAAAAAGCCCATGAAGCCAAACTCGCCGCCATAGGCGGTGATCGCCCCGCCGCCAATCACCACGCCCCTCAACTCCGCGGCGATAAAGGCGTCAGGGTCGGTTGCCCAGAAGGCTTCAGCATCATGCAGGCCTGGGTTCCAGCCTTCTTGCCCGGCCCATTTCACCAGATCGTCCACCTCGCTGCGTGTCATCTGGCGAATGACAAGGTCCTGGTTCATCTGCATGGAGCCTTTCTAGCCTACTAGAATGAATGGGCCGGATGGAATGTTAGTACATGGTGGAATGGTCATCCATGGGGCGACACTCTCCGGTGCTGGTGGTCGATAAGCATCCGAGTAACCCCGGCGAGGTGACGCTGGCTACCGCGAGCAGTTCAATCGGTAGCTATGCGGGCTATGTCCGACTCGGGTCTTGGCCGTGTGAAAACTCAGCAATTTCGCAGAAATCGGAAGTTTTGCCAACTTTCCAATAATCTGTACTCAATGAAATCAATGGCTTAGCGCATGGTGATTTGTGGTGTTCAAGCGGAAGTTGCTGAAATTGGGAGTTTCCACACAGCCAGGGTCATAAAACACCTCTTTGAGCTAGGTCCAGAAACGCCCGGAGCATTACCACTAACGGACACTTTTTGCCGCCAGCCAATACGGTGAAAATGTGCCATAAACGACTTTCATTACGAAACCAGTTTTAATCCCTGTTGGACTCAGGTTTCGATTTCAGCTTGTTGGTGGTTTTCGGAGCAAACTGAATTGCCACAAAGCAGGCCACCACAATAAGTAACAGCAACATCAGCACAGCGTCTGACAGCTGAAAATCATGCAGCATTTAGATTGCACTCCATTGCCCAGGATTGGGTGAGAGCGGATATGTGGTGCGGCCTTGCTTCTACAAGTGGTCTAGAGAAATAATTCTCAGAACGACAATGGTTCCCCGTCACGAGGTACGGCATCGTCTTTGGGTGCCAATACCGGTTTCGTAGGAAATGTGGCCTATGGCGCAACAGCAGCAGTTGTTCCTCTGCCAGCAGCCCTGCCTCTTTTCGATGGTGCTCTTGGTATTCCAGGTTTGCTCGGCTGGCGCAGGAAGCGAGTAGCGTTTAATTTTTCTACCACTACGGCTGGATGTGAGCTTTCAAGGTTGTCCATTCGGTCCGGATCGAGGAGATTGGAGTTACCAGACTTCAACACTTCCGGGAGGGACCGAATGAACATCCACAAGAATGCACGCCTGACTCCCCTGCGTCGAGAAGAAATGGCACGGCAGGTGATTGCAGGCCAACTGACCCAGGCCCAGGCAGCCAGGCGATATGGCGTCTCGGCCCAGTGAACAGTGTACCGATAAACCGGTCGACCAATCTCCGTTATCCTAAGTGTCCAACCCGAAACTAATTGAGTGATATCAGCAGTTTGTGATTCATTCGGATTGTCGAAGATTCGAAGGAGATCACAATGGTCTGGACTGATACCACTCGTGGCCATTATGAGCGACATTGCGGGCGTTATACAAGTGATTGCAGTGACAAGGAATGGGCGTTGATTGAGGTTTTCATGCCGTCCAGGAAATCAACGGGACGTCCACGAACAACCATGCTGCGTGATGTGTGGGACGCCATCCAATACATGGCTTCTACCGGTTGCCAATGGGCGATGATCCCCAATGATTTCCCGCCGCCTTCCACCGTGCAACGGTATTTTTATGACTGGCGGGACAGTGGCCTGTTTCACCGGATCAACCATGGCCTTGTCATGGACGCACGCGAACTGGAAGGCCGTAATGCATCACCAACAGCCGGCGTAATCGACAGTCAGTCGGTCAAAATCACCGAAAGCGGGGGCGTTTGCGGCTATGATGCAGGCAAGAAGATCAAAGGCCACAAGCGCCACATCATTACCGATACGATTGGCCTGTTGATCGGATTTGTCATTCATGGAGCTGATATCCAGGATCGTGACGGTGCACCCTGGGTGCTCAAATCCATCCGCTTCACCCATCCCTGGCTGCGCCATATCTTCGCCGATGGTGGCTATGGCGGACCCAAACTGCGCGATGCGCTGGAGAAAACCGGCTGCTGGACTATGGAGATCGTCAAGCGCAGCGACAGGGCCAAAGGTTTTGAGATCATTCCAAGGCGCTGGGTTGTGGAACGCACTTTCGCATGGCTGGGCAGATGTCGCAGACTGGCAAAAGACTGGGAGAAATCCATCAGGTCAGCAGAAAGCTGGCTCCTCATAGCCCACATCAAGATCGTCACAAGGAGTATCGCAAGAGCTTCAAATCATTGAAACAGTTTCGAGTCGGACACTAAGTCAGCTTTGTGCAAAATTCAAACCAACGTTGCCTTGCACTGAGATGTCCGATAGGGGTCTCTATTGTCTTCAGCCAGATATGTCCCCGCCGCCATGAAACGCATGTTCTACGTCAGTCGATTTTCCCGACCGCTTTCCAAGCGCGACATCGAACAGATTCATAGCTCGGCTGTTCGATTCAATCGTCAGCACGGCATCACGGGCATATTGGTCTGCCTCGGTAACTCGTTTTTTCAAGTGCTGGAGGGAGAACGAACTCTAATCGACCAGTTGTACCATACGCGGATTGTTCCGGATAACCGCCACCATGATGTAATTTGCCTAAAATCCGAATCTGGAGTGAGCCAGCGCATGTTTCCGGAGTGGGAAATGCGAGTATTCGATCTCAACGAAGAATCTGAAGCCTTGCCCATGGCTTTTCGCCAAATATTGTCTGCACTGCTCGAATCCAACCAAATGATCGCGCAATATACCCAGCCAAGCATTTTCAAGATGTTGGAAAACGGCGTGAATCCTACGACTGTCAAGCCGCGAAAGAAACATGTGACAGTTCTATTTAGTGACATTATCGGGTTCTCGCGATTCGCAGAGCGGCTGAAGCCGGAGGATCTGATTGATCTCGTCAACAGACATGCTCAAATTTGTACAGAACAAGTGGACCGCAATGGTGGGCAGGTGAACAAACTACTGGGTGACGGTGTGCTCACCTACTTCGCCGACCGGGATACGGATGCTGCGTTAGAGGCGGCGGCTGGCATTCTCAAAGAAATGGAACGGCAGCGGCAATCGGCGAGAGACGGTAGTCCCCATCATTTGCTATTCGCCGGTGTCGGCTTGGCGAATGGCGTGGTCTATGAGGGAAATGTTGGTTCTGAACTGAAGCGCGACTTTACCATCCTGGGGAACACGGTGAACCAGGCCTCACGGCTGGAGTCGCTGACACGACGATTGAATCATCGGATAATTATAAGTGAAGCCGTCGTCAAACGTGCCAATCCATCCCGCAATTTCATATCGCTCGGCAGACACAAGCTGAGTGGGCAGTCGGGTGCCATAGAAATTTTCAGCTTCGGATCATTTACTCCGTTGAACATTGAACAGCTATATGCGCACATCGATGAGATGCTGAGCTGCGGTTGATCGACGTTCGGCAAGTCCGGGCAGCGGAGCAAAGAGGTCGAATTGGCAAGCAACTGACCTCGTCAACCAAGCCAGTGCGGCAGGGACATCACCAATCTGGAGGCAGATGGAGAATTGGCCAAGTTGACATCAAAGATTGTGCCACCAATGTCAGCTAATGGGATGAACCGACTGCTTCCCCCGGTGGGTTATACCAGATCTCAGTAACAGCGACCCATTTCATGGGATCATAGCGGTTCACTCGGGCAGGCGCGGTGCGCAGCGCGATGTGGTGCATCGGGCAAGCATTGCAACGCACCCGATGGACCACTATGACCCACCCGAAGGGCCAGGCGCTTTTTCCGCCCGCTACGTTGCGCGCTGCATTGTCGGAATGGAGGCGTGCCTAAGCGCTCACTTTGTCTGAGCGACCCGAGACATAGGTAGCTGCTTAAGAAGTGGTCGCTCTTGAAACGCCCAACGCTTATCCGCGGGCGCCCAGGTCATCACGTAGCCAGGCGATACCAATAGCAATTTGAAACCGAAAATCCCGGAACCTGCTATTGATGCGGTCCAAAGGACATTTGTGATTGCCGGGGTGATCCCCTCCTCCAAGAAATTTCCATGTGATGCCAGAAAAACAACCCTTGATCTGCAGCAGTGAAACCTGCCGCCGTAGACAACCTAAGGCCAACAGGAATTACCCTTGCAACGCCAGTAACGGGCCATGGCGTACCACTACAGGCGGGGAACACCGGATGGTGACTTGACTTGTCATCCGGCGGATGCCGATAATTCCATACTGGTTTTGGCAGAAGGAGCTGAAATTATGCCGATGTATCTCGCTCGGGTTAAACTTTCCAAGGAGTTTATGGGTGCGGTGGTTGATCGTCCCGAGGACCGGATGATTACCACCACGAAACTTCTGAAAGGTATTGGTGGCCGTCTACACAATTATTTTTTCGCATTTGGTGAGTACGACATAATTCTGCTGTTTGAACTGCCGGATAATGTGGCTGCGGCCAGCCTTTCAATGGTCCTGTCGGCCTCCAGTTCTGCAACCGAGATCGAAACAACACCGCTGCTCACAATGCAGGAAGCAGTTGAGGCAATGCACAGGAGCAGCGAGGCAATGGCGGTTTACAAGCCGCCATCCGGGTCCAGGGCATCAGCGGATCACAAGCGGACCTCGAAAAGCAAGAACAAATGACGATCCCGCGCGTGTGACACAGCTTCCGGGCAGGACTGCCGGGTGGTGCTCGAACAGGGCGCAAAACGGCCGAAGTACTTCCAACTGAGGCCACTTTGATCGGAATCGTCCGGGGTACCCGGCGCAGCTTGTTTATTTTTGCGCCCATCAAACCTAAAATAGCGCCTCCAACGGCAGTTCACCGGCCCCAAGTTGTGATTGTCTGAAGAGCGGACATCGACCCGATACGATCACCCGAATCGTACTTGTTCAAACCCGGCTGGTGCCAAAAAGCTCTACTTGCGCGTGCAGCCGGCAGCCGTTATGCCGACAACAGCCCGGGCAGCGACCCAGGCGTACTTTGCAACTCGAACGAAGCTAAATTCATGCCACTTTCCATTGGCCTCATCGGCTACGGCCATTTCGGCGCGTTTCTTCATGCCCTCGCGCAGCGCTATCTGCCGGACGCGGCGCTCAAGATCCATTCTGGCCGGCGAAAGCCGGATGGGGTCCTGTTCTTTGCGCTTGAGGAGGTTGCGGCCTGCGATGCGGTGGTACTCGCCGTACCGATCAGCGCCTATGCGGCCACGCTGGCGGAGATTGGCCCTCACATGACGCCGGACGGCATTGTGGTCGATATCGCGACGGTCAAGAAATACACCATGGAACTGTTGCAGGCGGCGCGACCTGCCCGCCCCTTTATTGCCATGCATCCCATGTTCGGACCGGAAAGTTATGCCAAACGTGGTGGCGACGTCACCGGATTGCGGATCGTCGTCACCGGGCACAGCCTGACGCCCTCATGTTACTCGGCATTGTGCCGGAAACTCGCCGCGGTAGGATTCTCGATCATCGAAAAAACTGCCGAGGCGCACGACAGGGACCTGGCAGAGACACTCTTCCTCACCCACTACATCGGCCAGGTTGTAGCGCGTGGCGGATTCGAGCGTACGGATATCGACACGGTCTCGTTCGGCTTTCTGATGGATGCGGTGGATTCCGTGCGACATGACGGCCAGCTCTTCGAGGAGGTCTGTCGCTACAACCCCTATTGCCGCAAGGTGATCGAGCGTTTCGACAGGAGCGACCGGCAAGTGCGCGATGCAATGCTGATCCTGCAACCGCCGGGTAGAGACAGGGACTAGCAGGGAAACGTCCAAGACCGATGGTTGTCCGAGGCGTTTATACCCCCGGCGTTACCATCGGACATTCTGAGCGGCATAGCCGGTCACAGGTTTGATCTTCACAAATGGGCCGGGAAGCCCATAAGGCATCTAACTTCGAGGGTTCTTCTGGACCCATGTCGCTGTGAAGAAATCGTCTGGACGGATTATCCAGCGCCATCTATCGTCCCGCCCATGCTGACATCCGGTCTGTTAGAAAATTTCGCCACAATCGTTGGCCGGTCACACATGCTGACGAGCGAGGCCGATATTGCCCCGTTTCTGCTGGAGCCCCGGGGAATATTCTCCGGTCACTCACCGCTGGTGCTGCAACCGGGCAGTACCGGGGAGGTAAGCGCCATCCTCCGGCTGGCCAATGAAGCCGGCATCGCCGTTGTGCCGCAGGGCGGCAATACCGGGTTGGTCGGCGGGCAAATGCCGGCAGGTGAAATTGTCGTGTCGCTGGGCAGGATGAACCGCGTGCGTCATGTGGATGATGCGGACCGTTGCATTACGCTGGAAGCCGGAGTGACACTGCACAATGCGCAGGAAGCCGCCAGTGCAAAGGGTTTGATCTTCCCGTTGTGGATTGCGTCACAAGGCACCTGCCAGGTAGGCGGCAACCTGGCCACAAACGCAGGCGGCATCAACATGCTTGCCTATGGCAATGCCCGTGACCTGTGCCTCGGTCTTGAGGTTGTGCTGGCATCGGGTGAAGTGTGGGACGGGCTGACATCCCTGCGCAAGGACAATACCGGCTATGATCTGAAACATCTTTTCATCGGCTGTGAAGGCACACTCGGCATCATTACGGCTGCCTCCATGAAACTGTTCCCGGCGCCATCGGACCGCGCAACGGCTTTTGCCGCCCTGCCGTCGCCCCGCGATGCGCTCGAACTCCTGTCACTTGTACGCAGGATGAGCGGCAACTGTGTTGTGGCGTTTGAACTCATGGCGCGCAACGGCGTTGAAATGTCCATAAAACACGCAGACTGCCGTGATCCGCTGCAAACGCCGTCAGACTGGTACGTGCTGTTTGAGCTTGTCGGATTTGGCGCTGAAGGCGACATGAACACCACGGCCACCAGCGTTCTCGAAGTGGCTCTCGAGGAAGGCCTGGTCAGCGATGCGACACTTGCTGCCAGCACCCGGGCTGCGCAGGATTTGTGGCGCATCCGCGAAGCCATGTCTGAGGTGCAGCGCCTTGAAGGCGGTTCAATCAAGCACGATGTTTCAGTTCCCGTGTCAAAAGTGCCCGCGTTCCTTGATGAAGCAATTGCGCTGGTCAAGGACATGCTCCCCGGCTGCCGGCCGGTTCCGTTCGGCCATATTGGCGATGGCAATATTCACTTCAACATCTCACAGGCCGCCGGGGCCGACAGGGAAACCTTTCTGGCAAGATGGGAAGAAGTGACTACCCAAGTGCATGCAATTGTTCGCGAGTATGGCGGTTCGATCAGTGCAGAACACGGTATCGGCACCTTGAAGCGTGACGAGTTGGCTGCCACCAAGCAACCTGTTGAAATGAACATGATGCGCGCCATCAAGCATTTGCTGGACCCCAACAACATACTCAACCCAGGCAAGGTTCTCTAGGTGGCAAGCATCGAATTCAGGCCTGTCCGGGACGCGGAAATCGCCAGTGTCATCTCCCTGTGGCAGATTTGCGATCTGACCCGGCCATGGAATGATCCTGACAGGGACATCGCATTTGCCCGTTCCGGTCCGGCGTCAGATCTGCTGGTCATGAGCGATGACAAGACCGTTATTGCGTCGGTAATGGTCGGACACGATGGTCATCGCGGCATCGTCTATTATGTCGCCACCCATCCCGACTATCAGCGCAAGGGCCTCGGAGCGGCAGCCATGCGGGCAGCCGAAAGCTGGCTCACACAACGCGGCGTGTGGAAGCTCAATCTGCTGGTGCGGGCGGAAAATGAGGCCGTGCGGTCATTTTATGAGAAGCTCGGCTATGAAGTGGAACCACGGCTTTGCATGGCCCGAAAGCTCTTGCCTGAAATTTCACAATAGTTTCATCTGGTTGTCAGATTGTTTTTCCGGGTCCGGTTTCGGATCGGGCGCTTTTGTGTTACGGCGGGGCAGCTCGGCCGGTGCTGCTAAAAAAAAGGCATCCTCGACCGGTTTCATCAGATCGGCCACCTGCCTGCCATCGGGACGAGAGTGATCCAGCCACCGGTCAAAGTCCTTCGGCTTTATCACGACAGGCATGCGGGTGTGGATCTTCGCCATCATGGCGTTGGGCTGCGTGGTCAGGATGGCGGCGCTCTCCAGTTCCGATCCGTCGGGTGAGATCCAGTGTTCCCATATACCGGCAAACGCAAACAGACCCTCATCTGACGCGGTGATATGATACGGCTGCTTGCGGCCAGCCACATCGCCTTTCCATTCGTAAAACCCGTCAGCCGGAACAAGACAGCGGCGGCGGCGAATGGCATGACGGAACGACGGTTTTTCAAACACCGTCTCCGAGCGGGCATTGGTGAGTGGTTTGCCGGACTTCATTTCCCTGGTCCAGGACGGTATAAATCCCCAGCGTACCAGCGCAAAATGCCGGTCTGGAGTCTCCCCCTTCACGATGGCAATGGGCTGGCCCGGCGCCACTACGTTGCGCGGCGGGAAGTTGGGTTGCTCAGGATAGCCGAACAACGCCCTGACCTCTTCGGGTGACTTGCGAAAGCTGTACAGATTGCACATTGTCGGCAATCTGCCACGGTCACATCAGGATTGAAACCATTAGAGCCTTTCTTTCTTGGGTAGGAGCATTTGATGGCATCAAATCGGCTCACTCGGCTAGGCGCAAAGTGAAGCGCGATGCTGGGCATCGGGCAAGTTTGGCAACAACGCCGATGGGCCTGATTTGGTCCACCGAAGGCCGGTTTTGTGCGTCCGTTGGACAGCGTTGCGGCTCCCTTGTGGTCAACCAGACCACGGCGGGAACCGCGCCTTGCCAACAGACGCACAAAACCGGTCAAATGACTCTACCCAAGAAAGAAAGGCTCTAACAATGACAATCGCGCTAGTAAAACCGGTCCCGGGTGTCAGCACGATCACCGTGCGCGACAGCAAGGTGCTGCTGGTCAAACGAGCCAAGAAAGCCGGTTACGGTCTGTGGAGTCTTCCGGGCGGGCATATAGAAACCGGTGAACCGGCCCGTGACGCCGCCTTGCGGGAACTTGCAGAAGAAACCGGCATTACCGCGCGCCTTGACCGGTTGATAGAGTGTCAGGACATCATTTACCGTGATGCGCAGGAAAACGTCGTGTTCCACTATGTAATTTCAGTGTTTTTGTGCCATTGGCGACACGGCGAAGCCATTGCCGCAACAGATGTTTCCGAGGTCATGTGGGCACAGGTAGCTGATCTGGACAATCTGGAGATGACGCATGGAACTGCGGACCTGATCAGAAACGTATTGAAAACCCTTACATAAAACTGACTGGCATGTGACCGGTCGATCGGCCAGCATCCATGACCATGAAAATGGTATCCGGTATGCTTGCTGCATTACTACTTGCAGCGTTTGCAACCCTGTCACTGGCAAGCGACGAGGCGGATCGCTTTGTCCGCATGGGATGGACGAAAACAGATCTTTCAAAAGTTACGGTGCCGCTGCTGCCATTTCAGCCAGAAAGTTGACGTTCTTCCCGTGCCTTATACCAGAACTCATGGCGCGTTAACCTTTTGGCAAGTATCGGCGTGTGTCTGGCAGCCCGCATGCTAGTGTACATCAACAAGCAACACCATCTGGCGCGATCAGATTGTGAGTTGCCTGGTGGGGTAATAAAAAGACGACAGGAAACCAAGGTGAAACCATCGCCGGAATTCCGAATGCCGGAAGAAGACAGCGGAGAAGACGCGCAACGCAGTCGTCAGGCAGCATTGCGCTATATTCTCGATGCATGGGAGGAGGCCGTTTACGATGGACTTGATCCGGATTGCGTGGCGACAGCCGCAATTTTTGCGGCCCTGTCAGACATGATTGCCAGTTATGGCGAAGAACCGGTGGCCGTCATGGCCGAACGCCTGCCACAGCGCATTCGCAATGGTGAGTTCACGGTCATCCGCACATTGCAGTAACACCAGAGGAACTGGCTCTTGCCGAGCGCAATTCCGGGCGGAAAACCGGTTCCCGGCTTTCCTGGAATGGCTCTTGCCGGGCGCAATTCCGGGCGGAAAACCGGTTCCCGGCTTTCCTGGAATGGCTCTTGCCGGGCGCAATTCCGGGCGGAAAACCGGTTCCCGGCTTTCCTGGAATGGCTTAGGCAATATCCACCACGATACGGCCGCGTACCTTGCCGGACATGATGTCGGCACCGGCTGCAATCACTTCATCCAGTTTGATATGGGTGGTCAGGCTGTCCAGCTTGGCCATGTCCAGATCCTGCACCAGCCGTGCCCATGCCTGTTCACGCCGGGGCCTGGGACACATGACCGAGTCGATGCCCTGCAACCTGACACCGCGCAGGATAAACGGCGCCACTGAAGCGGGCAGATCCATGCCCTGCGCCAGACCGCAAGCCGCTACTGTTCCGCCATAATTCATCTGCGAGAGAACATTGGCCAGTGTGGTTGATCCAACCGCGTCGACACAGCCAGCCCAACGCGACCTGGCCAGTGGCTTCGGGGTTGTGTTGAACTCCTCGCGATCAACAATGGCGGATGCACCTAGTCCTTTCAGGAAGTCTTCCTCGGACACACGCCCGGTAGACGCAGTTACCGAATATCCGAGCTTTGAAAGAATGGCAATTGCGACTGAACCAACGCCACCGGCTGCGCCTGTGACCAGAATTTCACCGCTGGCAGGCGTGATACCGCCATCTTCAAGCGCCATTACGCTCAACATGGATGTGTAACCGGCTGTTCCAATAGCCATGGCATGAGCAGCGGTCATGCCCGCAGGCATTTTTACCAGCCACTCCCCCTTGACCCTGGCCCTTTCGGCAAACCCGCCGGAATGGCCCTCTCCAACGCCCCAACCATTCAGGATCACGGCGTCGCCGGCTTGATAGTCAGGGTTTTCCGATTTTGAAACCGTGCCGGCAAAATCAATTCCCGGGGTCAGCGGAAACTTGCGAATTATCGGTGCCTTGGCCGTAAGCGCAAGACCATCCTTGTAGTTGAGTGTGGAATGACTGATATCTACGGTCACATCGCCTTCCATGAGGTCTGCATCGCTCAGTTCAACCAGCGCGGCAGTCTGTTTGTCATCAGTCTTGTTGATCTGAATTGCGCGAAATGTACCCGGCATGGAAGTCTCTCCTGTTATGGTAACCTCGTACCCGCACCTGCCGGCGCGGCTACATGCTTACAGTGGCCACTGGCTTAAACCAAGGGAAGTAATTAAATCTGCCCGTTCAGGCAAGACAGAGAATCGCACTACATGACAATTTACATTGCAAGCCTGCCCGACAGAGCCGTTGTGGAGATCAGGGGTGAAGGGACCCTAGCGTTTCTGCAGGACCTGGTGACCGCCAATGTGGCCACCCTCGAACCTGGCAAAGCGGCACACGGCGCATTGCTGACGCCTCAGGGAAAAATCCTGTTCGACTTTTTTGTTCTGGCAACGGCTGATGGAGTGCTTGTCGACTGCGCCGCAGACAATGCTGCCAGCCTGGTCCAGAAACTGACCCTGTACCGGCTGCGGCGAGCACTGCACATTGAACTGGCCAATGAGCTGGGCGTGGCGGCGATCTGGGGAAAAGGTCACGGAGGCGCTGCCGGCAACGGCCTGGTGTTTGCAGATCCACGCAATGCAGACCTTGGAGCAAGAATGATAGCAGCGAAATCGGCCATCAGTTCGCTCTCCAATCAACCCCCGGATGCCTATCGGGAGCATCGCTACAAGCTTGGCATCGGCGATGCCACAGAAATCGGCTCAGGCGAACTGTTTCCCCACGAAGCCTGCTATGACCAATTTTCATCGGTGGATTTCTCCAAGGGGTGTTATGTGGGACAGGAAGTAGTCTCGCGCATGCAGCACCGCGGTACAGCGCGGTCTCGCCTGGTACCGGTAGTTGCTGCTGCCTTGCCGGCGTCCGGCGCAAAAATTGTGGCCGGCGACAGGCAGGTCGGAACAATTTTGGGTTCGCTCGGCTCGCATGGCCTTGCGCTGATCAGGCTTGATCGCGCGGCAAAAGCTGCGCTGGCCGGCGAGGTTCTGTCAGTTGACGGACAGCCAATCACCATGCACAAGCCAGCGTGGGCAAACTGGACAGACGCTGCAGGAGATGACAGCTGATGGGCTGGGAACATTCAATGATCACCCATGAAGACGGCATTGACCGTTGTGGCTGGTCCGGTACGGCACCTGACTATGTAACCTATCATGACGAGGAATGGGGCGTTCCGGAATATGACAGCCGGGCTTTGTTTGAAAAACTGTTGCTTGACGGTTTTCAGGCAGGTCTTTCCTGGATTGCAATCCTGCGCAAGCGCGACAACTTCCGGGCGGCCTTTGACGGGTTCGATCCGGCCATAATGGCGCGCTATGATGAGACAAAGAAATCTGACCTGATGCAGGACGCCGGTATTGTGCGCAACAGGCTGAAAATCGAGTCCAGCGTCACCAATGCGCAAGCCTATCTGGAAATCGAGGCGGCCCAGGGGTTCGACTGCTATTTGTGGGATTTCATGGACGGCAAGCCACTGGTAAACCGTTTCACCCGTCTGGAGGACGTGCCTGCAGCCACTCCACTGGCCGAAAAAATATCCGGGGATCTGAAAAAGCGTGGCTTCCGATTTGTTGGCCCGACCATTGTCTATGCATTCATGCAGGCAGTCGGCATGATCAACGATCATCTTGTGCAGTGCCACCGGCATGAGCCTTGCAAGAAACTGGCGCGGTAGATCGATGAAACCGGGTTCAAGGCAAACGCAAGCGCCGCGTGCCTGGCAGCGCATGCTGTCCGGCCGCAGAACTCGACCTTCTGGAGCCATCTCCGCTGGATGTCGAGATTGAAGATATCGCACATGGTCTGGCGCGGGTTGCCCGCTGGAATGGCCAGACACACGGCGCGCATGCATTTTCCGTGGCTCAGCACTGCGTTCTGGTGGAACAGCTGGTAGGGAAATTCTATCCTGACATCGACGCGCGCTGGCGGCTGGCGGCATTGCTCCATGATGCGTCTGAGTATGTCATTGGAGACATGATTTCGCCCTTCAAGGCCGCCCTGGGGCTGGACTACAGGGCATTCGAGGCGCGGTTGATGGAGGCCGTGCATGTGCGCTTTGGATTACCGGCGCACTTGCCCGAAAAAATCGAACTAAGGATCAAGCGGGCAGACAAGGCATCTGCGTTTTTTGAGGCAACCGTACTGGCTGGCTTTGAAGATCTGGAGGCGGCAAAATTCTTCGGCCGGCCTCGCGGACTGGATGCATCATCCATATCAGCCCTGCAAAAACTGACGCCACAAACCGCCGAACAGGCCGGTACGGCGTTCATGAAAAGATTCTCGCAATTGCGAATCTACACCAGACCACGGTAACAGAGACCCATTTCACCGGAGCGATTGTTCCGGGATCTGATGTTACACCAAAAGGAACTGATTACTGACCAGTCGTTCCGGCAGAGTGAGCATAGGCCCAATACAGCTTCCGTGCCCTGGCGTACAGTGGTCCCGGTTGCAGATCACGATCCTCAACCCTGATTATGGGCGAGACCTTCGCCCAGTTGCCGGTAGCAAACACCTCGTCTGCTGTCTGAAAATCATGCCATTTCAGCGAGCCTTCATGCACCTTGACGCCATCTTCGCGCAGCAGGCGAACAATGCGTTGCCGGGTAATGCCGTTCAAAAACGTACCATTGGGCACCGGCGTATGGACTTCACCATCGCGGGCATACCAGATGTTGGCTGTGGCAAGCTCGGAGACATTCGACAACGGATCCAGCATGACCGCATTGTCGAAACCACGCGACCGGGCCTCGCGCATGGCACGGGCGGAATTGGGATAGTGGCATGCAGCCTTTGCATCCGTCGGTGCATACTCAAGGGATGGCCGGCGAAATGGCGAGCAGGTGACAGAAAACCCGGTAGCCGGTGGCATCGGCGCATCATAGACCGCCAGGGCAAACCGGGTTGTGTCCGGATCGACGTCCACGAAACCCTCATCAGCCCAGTACATCGGCCGGATATAAAGCTCGGCATCATGGGAAAATTTTGCAATTCCCTGCCGCGCAAGCGCCTCGATTTCACGGGCATCATGCATGGGCTTCAGGCCGAAGGTTTTGGCGGATGCAACAACGCGATCACAATGTTGATCAAGATCAGGGGCTGTGCCTTCAAACGCCCGCGCACCGTCAAATACACACGAGCCCAGCCACATGGCATGGGTCATCGGGCTGGCCACCATGGGCGGCGTGTCGTGCCATTCGCCGTTCATCCATGTCCAGGTCGTCATGTTTCACCTCCCTGATCGCATTGCTGCGAAGGTAATCTGCTGACGTCTAGGTCAGCTCGTTTGGCATTAGGCAGAATGTGCGTGATGCAATGGCGACCCGTCCAGCCCCAGAATAACAAAACCCCGCAAAATCATGCGAGGTATCGGGTAATTTTCAACAGATGAAACCAGACACGGGTCAGGTGCCGTGATAGAATATATGCCGGCCAATCTTGATAAGCCGCTTCATGGTGCCGGACCAGCGCGGGTTCACGTAATCTGCGTGATAATGGGTTGCTGTTGAAACCACGCGCACATAAGCATCACCTTCCAATGCGCGAGACGCCAGTTTCTTGGCTTTCGTCCATTGTGCCGTTGCACGCGGCGAGTCCTCCTTGCCATCACAGGCGAACGAGAACTGACAGGAGTTCAATCGGTGGGCGCCGTCATAAACAACACCACAAATCGTGTCGGGATATCGTTCGGATTTGACCCGGTTGAGAATGACGTTGGCCACAGCGATCTGGCCTGCTTCCGGTTCGGAGCGAGCCTCGAAATAAATGGCGCGAGCCAGGCAGTTCTTTTCGGCAAGACGGGCCTCGCGCTCCTCGAGAACCTTGCGCTTTTCACCACGCCCCAGGCGGAAACCTGACTCCAGCTGAGAAATGGAAGGCGACGGAGGGATTGACACGAGTTTGACACGAGCCCCCGGCAGCAGTGATCCGGACGATGGAAGTTGCGCTTCGCCCGGCGTGGTTGCAAGCACAGTTTCATCACTGACGAAGTCCGACTTTCCATAGCTTGCCACGATTATGCGATTGTCGGTCGGCTCAACACGGAAGTCCTCCCGAACTGACTCGTCAAGCAACGAACCCTTGCCGGCGATCGTCGTGGCCGGAGATACAACATCGCGCCAGTGAGCTGCTGCAGAAGATGTGCCGGACGAAACATCGTACTGGCTGTTAATTGAAGCAAGGCTATTTGAGGCGGTGGCCTTGGACATGTAGTGGCTGCCAACCGCAACGGCGGCAACAAATGCAAATCCAGCACACGCATACGACACGATGTCCGACACGCCAATTGCCTGATCAGCGTCATCCCATTGGGTGTCGTGCCGGGCACGCATCCGCATATGTCTTTCAAACCCACTCAAATAGCCGGGCCTTTCCCTGCAAGGTCCGTTACAAAAGAGCCGAAGCTCATCCCTAAATCTACCCCTAGAGCGTTTATCATAGGTTAACCATGCAAGCAAGTTAACCATTGCCGAAAAACTGCATCCTGCACAGGCTAAAAACAGGCATCGTTAACGGCGCAAGCAAACAGTTCAGATGTCGTTAATGGCTACTTGCGCTGCGGCCAGCCGGGCGATGGGCACCCGGAACGGTGAGCAGGAGACATAATCGAGACCTGCTTCGTGGCAGAAATGCACACTTGCAGGGTCACCGGCGTGTTCCCCGCAGATGCCAAGCTTGATGTCGGGGCGCACTGAACGGCCCCGCTCGACGCCGATTTTCACCAATTCGCCAACCCCATCCACGTCAATGGATACGAATGGATCCTTTTCCCATATACCCTTGTTCACGTAGTCATTCATGAAACGGGCAGAATCATCACGGCTGATACCAAACACTGTCTGGGTGAGGTCATTGGTGCCGAACGAGAAAAATTCAGCCGAACCGGCAATGTCGGCAGCTTTCAGACAGGCGCGAGGCAATTCGATCATGGTGCCACACAAATACTCGATTACGTGACCTGATTCGGTCTCAACATCTGCATGAACGCCGGAAATGATGGATGCTACAAGATCATATTCGGCACGCCCGCCAATCAACGGGATCATCACTTCCGGTATCGGCGCCTTGCCCGTCTTGCCGGTTGCCTCAACCACGGCCTCAAAAATCGCCCGGGCCTGCATTTCCGCAATTTCGGGATAGGTCACTGCCAGGCGGCATCCGCGATGACCCAGCATGGGGTTGAACTCATCGAGTTCGGAGACGCGCGCGCGTAATATTTCCGGATCGATATCCATGTTACCCGCAACCTCGAGGATTTCTTCCTCGCCGTGCGGCAAAAATTCATGCAGAGGCGGGTCCAGCAGTCGAATGGTGACCGGTAATCCCGCCATGATTTCAAACAGTTCAACAAAATCAGCGCGTTGCATCGGTAATAATTTGGCAAGTGCAGTTCGGCGTTCAGCATCATTGTCGGCAACAATCATCTCACGCACGGCAGAGATGCGTTCACTGTCAAAGAACATGTGCTCGGTACGGCAAAGTCCAATCCCTTCTGCGCCAAATTCACGTGCCATACGCGCATCGGTCGGCGTGTCGGCATTGGCGCGAATACCCAGCCGGCGAATGTCATCGGCCCATTGCATGATATGACCGAAATCTCCAGACAGTTCGGGTTTGATGGTAGGTATTTCACCCCGCATTACCTGGCCGGTGGCGCCATCAATGGTAATGATTTCGCCGGCGGCAACGGTTTGCCCCATAACCGTGAACTTCTGTTCGGCATAGTTGACATGAATTGCGCCAGCACCTGATACACAAGGTTTGCCCATGCCGCGCGCCACCACGGCAGCATGCGAAGTCATACCGCCACGTGTGGTAAGGATGCCTTCAGCGGCATGCATGCCGTGAATGTCTTCCGGGCTGGTTTCGATACGCACGAGAATAACCCTGCGGCCCTGTGCCCTGGCCTGTTCCGCCTCGTTGCTGTCGAACACCACCTCGCCGCATGCGGCACCGGGTGAGGCCGGCAGACCGGACGCAATAATGTCCCTGTCAGCCTTCGGATCGAGTGTCGGGTGCAGCAACTGATCCAGCGATCCGGCGTCAATTCGAGCAACAGCTTCGGCCCTGGTGATCAGTCCCTCTTCGGCCATGTCAACTGCAATCTTGAGTGCCGCCTGCGCCGTGCGCTTGCCTGACCGGGTCTGCAGCATCCACAATCTGCCGTCCTGTATGGTGAACTCGAGATCCTGCATATCGCGATAGTGAGCCTCCAGCCGGTCGAATATGTCGGTCAGTTCCCGATACGTCCCGGGCATCAGGTGTTCCAGTGACGGATCACTCATGCCGGCTTCAATGCGGGCTGCCTCGGTAATGTTTTGTGGCGTGCGGATACCTGCAACCACATCTTCTCCCTGCGCATTGACCAGAAACTCGCCGTAAAGCTCCCTGGTTCCAGTGGAGGGATTACGGGTAAAAGCCACGCCGGTGGCCGAAGTGTCGCCCATATTGCCGAACACCATTGCCTGTACATTGACTGCTGTTCCCCAGCCGTCAGGAATTTCGTTTAGCTTGCGATAGGTAATGGCTCGGGCTGATTGCCATGACCGGATAACAGCGCCAATGGCGCCCCAAAGCTGCGCATTCACGTCCTGCGGAAACGGTTCGCCGGTTTCTTCGGCCACGTAGTCCTTGAATTTTTCTATAAGGACGGCCCACTCGCGGTCAGTTACATCGGTGTCCAGTTCGTGTCCGGCTTCATCCTTGAACTCGCCAATCATGTCTTCGAAGCTGTCGTGGTCGAGACCCAATACAACGTCCGAATACATCTGTATGAAACGGCGATAACTGTCATAGGCGAAGCGCCTGTCACCGGCGCGTTCTGCCAGTCCCTGCACGGTCTCGTCATTGAGGCCGAGGTTCAACACTGTGTCCATCATGCCGGGCATGGACACCCGGGCGCCTGAACGCACCGAAACCAGCAACGGGTTGGCCTTGTCGCCAAAATCCGCACCAACCGTGTCGCCCACCCACTTGATGGCGGCCGCCACGTCAGCTTCCAGTCCATCGGGATAGGTATTATCGTTGTCATAAAACCCGGTGCAGACTTTTGTGGTTAATGTAAACCCGGGCGGCACCGGCACTCCAAGCTGGCACATCTCGGCAAGATTGGCGCCCTTGCCGCCCAACAGTTCCTTGTCTTTCGCGGTTCCGTCAGCCTGACCATCGCCAAAGTGATAAACCATCTTGCCGGAAGAAGTGCTCATTTGCCTGCCATTTTATTGATTCCACTCGATGGGATGAGGTGCGGCTGTTTAAGGCCACAAACAGGCAGATTTTTCAAGGCGCTGCATTGCCACATCAACACATGTACTGGATGGGACGGCTTGTCCGCCTTCGGCTGGAAGTAATGCAAAGCATGCCCCAGCGGAGTGCAACCGTCAGGTTGCTTGTGTGAGCGATTTAAACTCCCCCTACCCCTCGATCCTGGAAAAATCGGCCACGGCGAGTGTTGCCTCGCGGATGCGGTTGAGCAATTTCAGGCGGTTTTCCCGGAATGTCGGGTCGTCCGCGTTTACCGTCACCTTGTCGAAGAACTGATCAACCGGTCCGCGGAGCTTTGCGATATGCCCCATGGCCGAGACGAAGTCTTCTGCCTCGACAGCCCGCCTGGCATTGGCTTCCGACTGGGACACCGCCCGGTTCAGGTCCTTCTCGTCGCCCTGCAGCAGAAGCTTGGTTTCCGGCATGCCGGTATAGCTGCAGCCGTCCTTCTTTTCCTCGATCTTCAGAATGTTGGATGCGCGCTTGACACCTGCCAGCAGGTTCTGACCGTCGTCCGTCTCGAGGAATGCCGACAGTGCTTCGACGCGCCTGACAATCATCAGGAGGTCGTCCTGATTGCCGAGCGCAAACACCGCGTCGATCAGATCATGCCGGGTGCCGTTGTCGCGGAGATAGACTTTCAGACGGTCGGCAAAAAAAGACAGCAAGTCAGCCGCTACATCGTTTTCGTATTTATCAGAGGAAGGCTGATCAGCCTCGCGATCTCCTGAATCACCGTGCCCTGCATCAATGATAGACCGAATTGCAATTTTGCTCAGAGAAAGCAGGCTCAACCGCAGTTCACCTTCCAGCACGGTGCGAATGATACCCAGTGCTGCCCGCCTCAGCGCAAATGGATCTTTCGAACCGGTGGGTTTTTCATCGATCACCCAGAAGCCAGCGAGAGTGTCGATCTTGTCCGCCAGCGCCACGGCCTGCGCCACCTTGCCGGACGGCACATCATCAGACGGGCCCTGCGGCCTGTAGTGGTCCCGGATGGCCGTCTGAACATCCTCGTGCAACCCTTCCGCCCTGGCGTAATAGCTGCCCATCAGGCCCTGCAATTCCGGAAACTCCCCCACCATTTCCGTAACCAGATCAGTTTTGGCCAGTTTCGCCGCCAGTTTTGCCTGTGCCTCGTCGGCTCCGATGGTTTTTGCTATTTCACCAGCCAGTGCTTCAATCCGGGCCACACGCTCAGCCTGTGTTCCCAACCTGGCGTGGAAGGTTATCTTTTCGAGTTGCGGCAGACGATCTTCCAGTCTTATCTTCCTGTCCTGCTCCCAGAAAAAACGGGCATCAGCCAGCCGCGCTGCGATGACCTTGTTGTTGCCCGCAATAATTTTCTGGCCGCCATCCCTGGCGATCAGGTTCGAGACCAGCAGATAGTTGTTTGAGAGATTTCCGGACTTGTTTGTGAGCGCAAAACATTTCTGATGGCTCCTGATCGAGGTGACAATCACTTCCGCCGGTACATCCAGGAAGCTCTCGTGAAACTCACCCATCAGCACCACGGGCCATTCGACCAGTCCTGCAACCTCGCCGAGCAGTCCCTCGTCCTCGATCAGTTCCAGGTCTTTGGCGAAGGCCAGGTTGCCGGCTTCAGATCGAATGGTTTCCATGCGCTCAGCAGCATCCAGCATCACATGGGCCGAGCGCAGCGACTGTTCATAGTCGTCAAACGCAGTGACCGTGATCTGGGCGGGGCTGAGGAAACGGTGGCCGCGCGTGATATCATGCGACCGGATGCCATCTATATCAAACGGCACCACCTCACCGTCAAACACGCATAGGATCGACTGCAGCGGTCTAACCCAGCGCAAGCTGCCAGAACCCCAGCGCATGGATTTCGGCCATGGGAACCTGCGTACCACATCAGGGACAATGCCGGCGATCACATCTGTGGTGTCTCTGCCCGGCTTGTCTATACGAACCACATAGAAGGCGCCTTTGCCTTTCGTGTCGTCCTCAACATCGCATTGATCCAGCGTGATACCGGCAGACTTCAAAAACCCCTGAACAGCCTGTTCGGGTGCATCGATGCGCGGACCCTTGCGAATTTCCTTCCGGCCGGCAGTGCGCACTGCCAATCCGTCCACACACAGGGCCAGACGGCGCGGCGTGACATGTGCCTTTGCAGCTTCGTAGGTAAGGCCCTGTTCCACCAGCGCATCGGTAACGAGCTTCTGAAGATCAGCCGCGGCCCGGGCCTGCATGCGGGCCGGGATTTCCTCAGAAAACAATTCAAGCAGGAATTCAGCCATGATCTTGCGCACTCCCGCCCGCCGTTTTGGCCCACGCTTCACAACAGCCCCTGGCCAGATCACGGACCCGGAGAATGTAAGCCTGACGTTCGGTGACGGAGATTACGCCGCGAGCATCCAGCAGGTTGAAAACGTGAGACGCCCTGATGCACTGGTCATAGGCGGGCAATGCCAGCAGATGCTTTCCGTCCTTGTCACCTGCCGCCAGCAGTGCCTTGCATTCAGTTTCGGCAAATCTGAACTGCTGCAGCAGGTTTTCCGTGTTGGCGTGTTCAAAATTGTACCTCGAATATTCCTGTTCTGCCTGCAGGAAAACATCACCATAGGACACGCGATCATCACCATCGCCGCCATTGAAATTCAGGTCGTAGACATTATCGACGCCCTGCACGTACATGGCGAGGCGCTCAAGGCCATAAGTCAGTTCACCCGACACCGGATTGCAGTCGATACCGCCAACCTGCTGGAAATAGGTGAACTGCGAGACTTCCATGCCATCACACCACACTTCCCAGCCAAGCCCCCAGGCACCGAGTGTCGGGCTTTCCCAGTCGTCTTCCACAAAGCGAATATCATGATTGCCGCGGTCGATGCCGATGGCGTAAAGCGATCCCAGATAGAGGTCCTGCAGGTCCGGTGGCGATGGTTTGAGAATTACCTGATACTGGTAGTAGTGCTGCAGCCGGTTGGGATTCTCTCCGTACCGTCCGTCCTTCGGCCGGCGCGAGGGCTGAACATAGGCTGCCTTCCACGGGTTTGGTCCGACCGAGCGTAGTGTGGTCGCCGGATGAAATGTGCCGGCGCCGACTTCCATGTCGTAAGGCTGCAGGACAACACACCCCTGCGCAGCCCAGTAATTATGCAGGGTAAGAATCAGATCCTGGAAGGATGTTTCGGGATTTAGGCCGGAAGGCGCAGTCATGCTGAAGATGCTTTGAAGGGCCTCTGGGTCGCCAGAAGCAATGAATCGCTGGCCGGAACCTATTGCGCAGACCAATCCCGGTCAAGCGGCCAACCGCATGCAACCTGCATTCAGTCTGGCATATGTGGCCGTCAATCTTCGGGATAATATACGCCGGTTTCAGGATCCTGGCGCAAACGTCCGGTCCTGACACGGTGCTGATCATTGGTCTTCACCTTGACAGCAGACCGGGCCTGCATTTCCGAAAACCTGCGTGCCACCGTATAAGACAGCGCAATTCCGACACCAGCCAGCAAGATTTTGTAGATCATGTTTTCTTCATTCCTTCAAACGGCCCCGCCCGTTTCAATTCTCACAATCCGTAACGAGACCATAAAGCGCGTTCTTCTGCAAGCGCAAGTGCACCGGTCGCGACTCCGTGTCCGGCAGCCCTGGCGGCACTGTCAACGGACGCACTGCCTCCAGGCAGCAAGAGTTTACGAAGCGAAAACCCGCTTTTGGCCTCGATGGTCTTGATGATGACATCTTCTCCAAACTTGCGCTGCAAAACCTCCTGCAATGTGCCGATGCCGTCTACCAGTCCGCGCTCAAGGGCTTTGTCACCGGCCCAAAACAGTCCGGAGAACAATTCGCTTTCCTGCCCCTTAAGCTGCGCCTCGCGGCGCGAGCGTACAATGTCCTTGAAGGCTTCATGCACATCCATCTGCAGGGATTTCAGATGGGTAACATCTTCCTTCTTCTCCGGCAGGAACGGATCAAGCACGGATTTGTTGGTTCCTGCCGTGTGCACACGGCGCTCCACACCAAGTTTCTTGATTGCGCCCACAAAACCGAAACCTGTCGATATGACGCCGATCGAGCCCACCACGGAACTGCGATCAGCAAAGATTTCATCCCCCGACACTGCCAGGAGATAGCCGCCGGATGCAGCCACATCTTCGCAAAACACCAGGACCGTGACTTCATGCTTTTTTGAGAGCTGGCGAATACGGTTGAAAATCAACGTGGACTGAACCGGCGAACCGCCGGGCGAATTGATCGACAAGGCCACCGCCGACAGGCCCGGAATGGCAAAGGCCTGCTCCAGGGTTTCCTCCACACCAGCCATGGTGATGGACTGGCTCATCGGGCTGGACATCCCGATGGCGCCTTTCAGACGGACATGGGAAACAAATTTTCGCTTGCCCCGCAACAGCCGCGTCAGCCACCCGGCCTTCTTTTTCTTTTTCTTGTTCTTGAACGATTTGCCGAAGACCATGCGCAAGTTGCCTTTTGAATAAATTGAAGAATGTGCAGCCTGTTGCCGCTGCAAACATGGTACGCCCCGGTGATATCCTCAAGTCACCGTGTAATTCGGGGCCTAGATTTCACGAAAAATCGAGTGCCTCTCCAGCCCGCAATATCGCGTCCACCTTATCCACAAATTTGTTGGAACCGGCTTCATGCAGCACCAGACCGGGCAGCAACTGCAATGGAGCTTTGGAGCCTTTTGTTCCGCGCACAATAATGCGCGAAGCGGCATCGGTTCGATGTGCCCGCAGCGGCATGACCGTCAGCGCCCCCAGCTTCGGTTCCATTGCGGCCAGCAATGTCAGCAATGAGGTTGCAGGATGTATGACTGATACGGTTCCCCTGGGCTTAACTGTATTCGTCATCACCTTGACCCAGGTTTCAAGTTCTCCAGCCTTCAACATGTGCGCCTGTGCCCGCAGGCCATCCGCGGGGGCCTGAACTGTGTGGTCTTCGAAAAATGGCGGGTTGGCATAGGCATGAGAGACACTGGCCGGAATTGGCCAATCCAGCTGGTCATGGCGCATGGAATCGCACAGGTCGCCCTTCAAAACCCTGATTCGCTCATGCAGCCCGTTGCGTTTGAAATTCTCTTCTGCGATCAGGGCGTAGTGCGAGGCGATTTCGATTCCCGTAATATTGATGCCGGGAACTCGAGCTGCGAGACAGGCGGCCGCGACTCCAGTGCCGATACCCGCTTCAAACAACGTGTCACCTTCAGATGTCGGAATCGATGCGGCCAGCAACACGGCGTCAATACCGGCGCGATAGCCTTTTTCAGGTTGTAGTATCTGCAGTTTGCCGCCCAAGAATGCATCATCGGACAGACCCCTCTTGCCGGTATCGCCACCATTGCGGCCACCTTGAAATTCGTCCTGCATCACAGCCTCTCCCGCGAGTTTTACCCAGGGCTTGCTTGGCCCGGATTCGAATGGTTTCTGATTGAAGCAATCAAAAACCATAAAACTGATCGCTTCCAAAGTGTCTGAGCGACTTTTTGGGTTCGCATGAACCCTTGCCACTCCAGATCATGACCTGTTCAGCCATCCGCCAAATGTTTCCGCAATCCTGCTTCATTCAACAGTCTTCGTGCCCGAATCTCATCTTCTTCGTCAATCATAATCCGGCGCGGAAAGGCGCCGATAGAGCCTTCCATTACACTCATATGACCGTCGAATATTTCCGGGCACAGGCCTTCCTGCCCGAGCAGGTCAACGACATATGAGACAAGTACAACATTATTTGATCGCAATAACTCACGCATGGAAATCAGATAACCTTCAGGCGAATAACACATCTGTCTTAACATAGTTTAATTCAACGCATCACATGCGGCCATAGTGCTCTTGCTGGAGTCCTTAACGCCGCCTATGTTCTGACGAGTAGGCAATGAAGACAGCGGTGGAGTTGATCCGGTGGGCGTGGTTGTTCCGTTAAGCGCAGCAGAAGCGAAGGATGCGAGCCTGGCACCCTTGCTCAGCCTTGTGGCAAAGGACATGGAGAAGGTGAACGCGCAGATTCTGGCGCATGCACAGTCTCACGTGGAGCTGATTCCGGAGCTTGCCCAGCACCTGATTGATTCCGGCGGCAAACGATTGCGTCCCATGTTGACGATCGCAGCCGCGCAAATGTGTGAATACAATGGAAACCATCATGTTGACCTGGCCACTGCCGTTGAGTTCATGCACACCGCGACGCTGCTGCACGACGATGTTGTGGATGAAAGTGACCTCCGGCGCGGGCGATGCACTGCGCGGCTGATCTGGGGAAATCAGGCGAGTGTGCTGGTGGGTGACTACCTGCTGGGCCAGGCGTTCCGCATCATGGTGACCACCGGTTCGCTTGCCGCCCTGAAGGTGCTGGCGGATGCAGCTGCCGTTATTGCCGAAGGTGAAGTGATGCAGTTGGCGGCAGCGCACAATACTTCAACAACGGAAGACGCCTATCTCAAGGTGATCAACGCAAAAACCGCGGCGTTGTTTTCGGCTGCGGCAGAAGTTGGCGCCATTATTGCCGGACGCAATGATGCTGAGCGCGAGGCGCTTGAATCTTACGGTCGCAACCTTGGCGTAGCCTTCCAGCTGGTCGATGATGCCCTGGACTATTCCGGCAAACAGGCACAGCTCGGGAAGAGCGTCGGTGATGATTTCCGCGAAGGCAAGATAACGCTGCCGGTGGTGTTGTCGTATCGCCGCGGCGACACCGAACAACGAAAGTTCTGGAAACGGGTTATGGAAGAAGGCGATCAACGCAGTGGCGACCTTGACACGGCCATATCACTGATGGCGCGCCATGGAGCACTTGATGCCACCATTGAACGGGCGCGCCATTATGGAGCCATTGCGCGGGATGCGCTGGAAATATTCCCGCACAGCGTGCACAAATCCGCCCTCGTGGATGCAATCAGATTTTCGGTTGCCCGCGCCCATTAATGCATTCAGGTCAAGGCGGTCGCAGCGACCCACCACCCACTGCGATGGCGGGCGAGCTCTTGCGCAGCGGCGCTCGCGCCGTCTGCGTCTTCAAACAATCCAAAACAGGTGGCGCCGGAGCCGCTCATGCGTGAAAGCCTGCACCCCGGCAGTTGCCTGACTGCCTGCAGCACATCTGAAATAACCGGTTGCAAATGGCACGCCGCCGGTTGCAGGTCGTTGCGGCAGCTGGCCAGCTGGGCCAGCGACGCACTGACCGATCCCTCCGCACCGAAATCGTAAGGAATGGCAGCGTTCCTGATGTTGCCGCAAGGCAAGCCCAGGTGCCTGAAAATGTCAGCGGTTGAGACGCCAATGCGCGGATTTACCAGAACCGCGTGAAGTGACGGGGCGGGCTCCCACGCATCTATGATTTCTCCAATGCCACGCATGCGGCAAGCGGTTGAAGCGAGGCAAACCGGCACGTCGGCTCCCAGCTGCAATGCCAGACCTGCAAGTTCAGAAGCATCGATTGTCAAATCGTTGAGGCGGACAATTGCACGCAGCGCCGCGGCTGCATCCGCCGATCCCCCGCCGATCCCGGACGCTAGCGGCAACTCCTTGTAAAGGCTGATAGCGCAGGGTTGCACCTGGCCGGGAAACTGCTCCTGCAACAGGGACAGTGCCTTTAGCACCAAATTTCCAGAGTCCGTCTCCAACCCATGCGAAAACGGACCGGAAACTGTCAGGGAGGTTCTGTCGGCAAGTGAAACTTCCAGTGCGTCTCCGGCGCCGGATGCAAACATTACGGCACTATCGAGCGTATGGTAACCGTCTTCGCGTTTGCCCGTGACATGCAGTGCAAGATTAATTTTCGCAGCTGCGAACTCGGCAATCATCGCAATACCTGAAAGACCGGATCAGGACTTGTTGGGTTTTGCCGTGCCGAAGGCAGTCGGCGCAGAGGCCGGTTCCAGGTCAGGTAATCCGTGCTTGAGCTTTTCGCGAATTTTGATTGCGTTGTCATCGGTCGGATCTGAATCAAGCGCATATTGCCATTGGAACCTGGCTTCCAGCGTACGCCCGACCCGCCACAGGGCATCACCCAGATGGTCATTTATGACGGCATCTTCCGGGCGCAATCCTGCGGCACGTTCAAGCAGTTCTGCGGCCTCATCGTACCGGCCCAGCTGGTAATGTCCCCAGCCAAGACTGTCTACAATGTAGCCATCATTGGGGCGCAGCGAAACGGCCTTTTCGACCATCTCGAAGGCCTCAGGCAGGTTGATACGCTTCTCAATCAGTGAATATCCGAGATAATTCAGCACAGAAGCCTGCTCAGGCTGAAAACTGAGAGCCTTACGGAAATCCGGTTCCGCCTTGTCCCACTGCCCGGCACGTTCATAGGAAATGCCGCGGAAATAATACAGCGACCAGTTTTTCGATTCCGGCTCATCAATCCGGGAAAGTGCCTGGGTATAGGCATCGGCTGCCTCAAGCCATTTTTCATTCAGGCGATAAAGATTGCCGAGGGAAAGGAAAGCGTTGTAGTTCTGCGGTTCGCGTTGCACCAGCGACTTCAACACCTCCACTGCATCATCAAACCTCTTCAACTGGTTGAGATTCGTGGCAATCTGTATGTCAGCGCTGGAACGCAGGAGTAAATCTGGCTCAATCTTGCCGTATGCCTCGATCGCCTGTTCGTGCAAATTCATTTGTGTATAGACTTCGCCCAACAGTGTCTGGCCCTCGGAAAAGTCAGGAGAACTGGACAGGGCGAGCCTGGCATAAACCAGGGCAATATCGATCGACCTTTCGTCTGTCAGTGCACCGGCAATGGAATACAACGCTTCCGAGGCCCCGCCGGCAGCACTTGCAATAAATGGCTCAGGTTTACGTCCCGCCTTCAGATCATCAAGAGCACCTCGCACAAGTGGATTGTTCTGTGTCGCGGTTAGAAACAATTCGTACACCTTTGCCGCTTTTTCCTTGCGGTTGGTGCGCTGGAGATAATTGCCGTAAGCCTGAACGACACGCAGGGATGTGCCTGCCTTTTCATAGGCTGACCTGTAAAACACTTCGGCGCGGGTATGGTTATTAACCATGTCAGCCATCAGGCCGGCGTGGAAGAGCCGGAAATTTTCGAACGCCTGATTGCGCTTCAGCTTGTCCAGTTCCTTAAGCGCACTATTGAGGTTGTTCTCGGAGGCATACGACCATCCGGTAAGCAGGGCCGCCGACAGTTCACCGATTGGGGTGTATGCCGATCTCTGAAATTTCTGACGGGCAAGCGAATTCTTGCCTTCGCGCATCGCCTTCAGGCCCAGTACCAGCAATGACAACCGATGCTGATCATTAAACTTGAGAACCCGCTCGGCAAATTTCTCTGCCGCGGCAATGTTGCCGGATGATACTTCCAGCGTGAAGGCGCGTTCAATCAACAGCGGATTGTCCGGATCGCTTTCCAGCGCACGCGCGATGTAGCGCGCGGCAACGTCCGTATCGCGCTGACGGCTTGCAAAACGTCCTGCAAGATAACTGCCGGACGGCGAGGCCTGTTCGATCCGCAAGGAGGCGTACGGGTCAACACCCTGCGATTGCGCTGCATGACCAGGAATTGTCGTCATCAAACTGGCCACTAGAAATACTGCACCCAGGGTATTGTAAGTCAATTTCATGATTGCCCGATCCGATCTCCGGAAAAGTTGTTGGCGCTGCCAAAGCTGCCCCACGAGACTGCAAAATTACAGCACATCACTGGCAAGATGCAATGTGATGGTTTTTGAACAGAACTGCAAGCATCGCAGGTACACAGATACGCTATTGCGGCCATAAAGCCACATGAACAAAAATTTAAATGAACTCATACCAACGTTGAAGGCACAAATTTTACAGGTTGCAGCTTGAAAGCACAATCGGGCACCTGCATCATTGTCAACATGATTAAGCACTTGATTCGAGTCCACCGGCGCAGCCGGTTCGTACACGCAGCCATGGCTGCATTTTTGTTGAGCATTGTACCAGGCAATGCTCTGGACGTGTCGGAAAGCTATAGGAAAAATGCCCAGAAGGCATTCGACAGTTTTCTGCAAAGCCTCTGGCCGGAAGCCCGGCAACGCGGCATTTCACGCCAGGTCTTCGATGCTTCGGTGAAACGCATTTCGCTGCAATGGGAAATTCCAGACCTTGCTCCGCCAAAAATTGCCGGGGAGCAACCGGCTGCTTCACGCCAACGCCAGGCGGAATTCGGTTCGCCCGGAAGATATTTCAGCGACAAATCCCTCAACCAGCTGGCGCAACTCGGCCGGAACAACATCCGCAAGTATGCGTCTGTGTTTTCACAGATAGAGAGAAACACCGGCGTTCCGAAGGAAGTTGTGGCAGCCGTCTGGGGGCGTGAGACAGCTTTTTCAAATGCAAGTATTCCCCATGACTCGATGTCCGTGCTGGCCACACAGGCCTTTCTTGGTCGCAGGCCGGAATTTTTTCGACCGGAACTTCTGGCAATTATGGAAATTGCCCAGAGCGGTATCGTACCCCCGGCGCAGCTGAAAAGCTCCTGGGCAGGAGCAATGGGGCACACGCAGATGCTGCCAGGCCTGTATCTGAAATACGCCACTGATGGCGACGGTGATGGCAAATCGGATATCTGGAACTCGGTGCCCGACGCGCTGGCGACCACTGCAACATTTCTGAAGGCAAGCGGCTGGGTGCCCGGTGTGAGCTGGGCCTATGAAGTTGAGCAGTCATCAAAGCTGGACTGTACTCTGGAAGGGCCGGATGAAGGCCGGCCGGCAGCTCAGTGGATCGCAACAGGAGCCACGCGAGTGGCTGGCCGCCAATGGCCTGCCGGTCTGAACGATGTCAAAAGCTACCTGATCATGCCGGCAGGCAGGTTCGGTCCAGCCTTCATTGCGACGGACAATTACTACGCGTTAAAAAACTACAATGAATCGGACCTGTATGTACTGTATGTCGGCAACCTGGCAGACCGCATTGCAGGCGGTGGTGCATTCAAAACCGCCTGGCACAAAGTTGACACATTCACCCGCCCAACCATGAAGAAGGTTCAATCCAAAATGGTCAGGCTTGGCTACAACGTTGGTGACACAATTGACGGGCTCATTGGATTTCGAACGCGAACCGCCACTGGTATGCATCAGAAAAAGCTTGGCGTGACCGTAGATTGCTGGCCGAACAAACCCTTTATTGAGCGGTTGAAGTAACTTTCTGTTTTTGAACCGAAGTTCCTGCCGAGCGAATTGCCGTCACGCGTTTTGCGATGGCGGGGCGATAATTTTCGGAAATCGCGGAACGCATACGCTCACCCTGAGCAGTTGGGCTGTGCGGATAAACCGTGAACAGGCGTCTAAAAAACGCATTGGTATTGCCGCTGCACTCCAGCAGTACATTGTCCACGACTGCATCAACAGGCATGTTTGACTGAGGGGCAACCCGATCAGCAGCATCGCGGTAACACGAAAACATCTCTTCCTTGGCAAGCTCCAGCTCGGCCTCAATTCCAATCGGTACCGGCTGTGCCGGTACAGGCGCAGGAGGCGCCGCGACTACCGGTTCGGAAGCCTGGCCGGCAGGCGTCGCAGGCGGTGGCGGTGTGGCGGCAGCCGCAGCCAGTTTCTGTTCCTCACGTACCCCCAGCACAGCTTCACGTACGGCGGGCACAAATGTCGATTCCGTCAGCTCTTTGGCCATTTCGTGGGACTTTTTGTCTCCAAACCTGGTAGCAAGAGCTTGCGACATGGACGTAAACGACTTGTCACACTCTTTCTCGATGGAACGTGAAATCACCGACTTCAGGTTCAGTGCCGGCGTTTTCAGCGCCTGATTGCGAGCATAAGCCGCAGTACAATCCCGGAAAGTAAACACTTTCGGGTTTCCCTCGTCGCGCCACCACTTGGCTTCGCTCACGCTGGAAGCCTTCTTTGTGCGCTTGCGGGTTGCAGTTTTTTCGACCTTGGCGGGAGGTTGAGCAGCCTGCAGTTGCTGGGGAGCGGGCTCGACAACAGGCTGTTGCACCGGCTGTTCCACCTGTTTTGGCCTTGCGACAGCATCCGGCACGCTTGGCTGCGTAATGTTCATGGTACGTCCGCCGACAGAGTTAACGGTTTGCTTGGCCGGAATCTCATTTATGCCGGTTGGCTTGGTACCGGTAAAGGCCTGTACTCCGCGTGGCTTTACTGTGTTGGTGCGTTCATTGGTGGAAGGCTCGGCGGTTTCTGCCCATGCAGACGATGCGCCTGAAAAACAGACCATGGAAGCAATCGCAATGGTTGCAAACTTGTAATTCATCAAAGGGGCTCCCTTTCGGCTCCCGGCTTTTCCTCAGCATGACTAACAAACAGGCAATAAAATGACGATTTTCTGGCTGCCCGGGACAATTCTCCAGTTCTTCAGCGCGTCAATTCACCACGATACTTCAACAAGTTATGCCGTCACGAGAAACGTTTCATGCAAACATCATGCCGATAGAAGGCAGTCTCATCTCAACGAGACTTGCCTGTTTTTGAACCTTGTTGTTTGACGAAGATCAAAAGCATCGCGCCGGGAAGGCAGGTGGACAGCCTACATGTTGGGATAATTCGGGCCTTCTCCACCTTGCGGCACTGTCCAGTTGATATTCTGGGCCGGATCCTTGATGTCGCATGTCTTGCAATGGACACAGTTCTGGAAGTTGATCTGGAACCTGGCTTTGCCGTCTTCGTCCCTGACTATCTCATAGACACCCGCCGGGCAATAGCGCTGAGCCGGTTCAGCATAGACCGGTAAATTCCGGCTGACCGGAATCGAAGCATCTTTCAGATGCAGGTGGGCATGCTGGTTCTCATCATGATTGGTAGCCGAAAAGGCCACATTGGTCAGTCTGTCGAATGACAGGACGCCATCAGGCCTGGGATAATCAATTACCGGATAATCAGCTGCCTTGCCGGTCGCGTCGGCATCATTCCTGTCATGCTTCATGGTGCCAAAGAACGAAAAACCAAACAGCTGATTGGTCCACATGTCCAGTCCGCCCAGTGCGAGGCCGCCGATCAGGCCGAGCTTCGACCACAGCGGTTTGACGTTTCGTACTTTTTTGAGGTCATCGGCTATTGGCGACTTGTCCCAGGCCGCCTGATATTCGACCAGTTCGTCGCCCTCTCGCCCTGCAGCAATGGCTGCCATGGCTGCGTCGGCAGCCAGCATGCCGGACATCATGGCATTATGTGAACCCTTGATGCGCGGCACATTGACCATGCCGGCAGAACATCCGATGAGCACGCCGCCGGGAAAGGTCAGCCTGGGCACTGCCTGGTATCCGCCCTCGGTGATGGCACGCGCGCCATAAGCCACACGGCGGCCGCCCTGCAGCACCTCGGCGATGAGCGGATGATGCTTGAAGCGCTGAAACTCCATGTAGGGATAAAGATGCGGATTCTTGTAGTTGAGGTGAACTACAAAACCGATCGAAACCAGATTGTCTTCCATGTGATACATGAACGAACCGCCACCGGTCCTGGTATCAAGCGGCCAACCCATCGTATGGGTGACCTGGCCTGGTTTGTGGTTTTTGGGCCTGATCTCCCAAAGTTCTTTCATGCCGAGGCCGAATTTCTGCGGGCTTTTGCCCTCCGACAGGTTGAATTTGCCGATCAGGACCTTTGCCAGCGATCCGCGCACGCCTTCGCCAATCATGACGTACTTGCCGTGCAGTTCCATGCCCGGTTCATAGTCGGGACCAGGCTTGCCATCCTTGCCGATGCCGAAGACGCCTGCGACCACGCCCCTCACTGAACCGTCTTCACGATAGACCAGTTCAGAACACGCAAAGCCCGGATAAATTTCAACACCCATGGCTTCGGCCTGTTCGGCGAGCCAGCGGCAGACATTCCCCAGTGACACGGCGTAATTGCCATGATTGTTCATCAGGGGCGGCATCATGAAATTCGGCAGGCGCAATGCACCTGAGGGACCAAGCAGGTAAAAGCGGTCTTCCCTGACCTTCGTCCTGAGCGGGGCACCCTTTTCCTTCCAGTCGGGAATCAGTTCATTGAGTGCCACTGGATCAATCACTGCGCCGGACAGGATATGGGCCCCGACTTCGGACCCTTTTTCCAGCACGCAGACGGAAATTTCGGTTCCAGCCTGTTCCGCCAGTTGCTTGAGGCGAATCGCCGCCGACAGGCCGGCAGGTCCGGCGCCGACGATAACCACATCAAACTGCATGGATTCGCGTTCGACCGATGCTGTCTCATTCATGTGCCTGATAACTCCCGAATTCCAGGGCCACTTGCCTGTTTCCGGTGTTATAGTGAACCCTATCAAAGACGCAAACTGTTCCTGAAAGGTCATTTACAGGGTGATTGACGACACCAAAACCAATCAGGCGGCGCCTGCATACGCGGCGGCTGCCGAGGTTCTGCAATGGTATGCGGACATGGGGGTTGACGAAGCAATTGCGTTTGTTCCCGCCGACAGGTTTCAACAATCTGAAGAACTGATAGCCCGCAAACAGTCAATGCCCGGGAGTACCGCTGCAATTCACGGTGCGCGTGCGCGCCTCAACAGACCGCCTGCATCATCAAGCCAGCCGCCGCGCCAGGTTCCGCGACAACCGGCAGCCATGCCTTCAATGGCCATGGGTGAAGTCGAGAGCCTTGCCCGGGCCTGTACAAGCCTCGACGAACTTGCCCGTACGCTGGATCAATTTGACGCATGCCCGCTGAAACGCACAGCCACACAACTTTGTTTCGCTGATGGACTGCCGGGAGCGCACGTGATGATCATAGGTGAAGCTCCCGGACGGGATGAAGATGAACAGGGGCGCCCGTTTGTTGGCAAATCTGGTCAATTGCTCGACAAGATGCTGGCCTGCATCGACCTGGACAGGACAAGCGATGACCCGGCCAGGTCAGCCTTCATCAGCAATATTGTTTTCTGGCGACCGCCGGGCAATCGCAAACCCTCCACATCCGAAGTGATGATGTGCCTTCCATTTGTCAAACGGACCATTGAGCTGGCCAAGCCGCGGATCGTAATCGCCGCCGGCGCTACGCCTGCTCAGGCCCTGCTCAATACAACAACCGGCATCACGCGCATGAGGGGCAGCTGGAAAACCATTGCCACCGGCATCGGCGAAGTCGACGTCATGCCGACACTGCATCCCTCCTATCTGTTGCGATCTCCGGAAGCCAAGCGGCTTGCATGGCGCGATCTGGTTGCGGTGAAGGCAAAACTACTCGCTGCGCAATAAAATTGTTATACAGGTGCAGATCAGGAGAAAAACCCACAGCCGGACGGCAAAAGGGTTTGGGTAAAATTTCAGGACCGGAGGCAAGTCATGCCGAAATTTGACGAAACCAGACGCTTTATCCCGGTGCGGATCGCGGTACTTACAATTTCCGATACACGCACCCTGGAAGACGACAAATCAGGCAACACCCTCAGCCAGTTGATTGGCGATTCAGGCCATGACCTGTCGGCGCGTGCGATCTGCAAGGATGATGTTCGTTCCATCCGCGCGACCCTGAAGAAATGGTTCAAGCGCAATGATACCGATGCCATTATCACAACCGGCGGCACCGGCCTGACCGGCCGCGATGTAACCATCGAGGCTGTCCGCCCGCTGCTCGACAAGGAGGCAGACGGCTTTGCGACAGTGTTCCACATGATGTCGTTTGGCAAAGTCGGGACTTCCACCGTTCAGTCGCGCGCAATGGCGGGCGTCGCATCGGGAAAGTATGTGTTCTGCCTGCCAGGCTCGCCCGGTGCCTGCAAGGATGGCTGGAACGAGATCCTGGTCAAGCAACTCGACTACCGGCACATGCCGTGCAATTTCGTCGAGATAATGCCGCGGCTGGACGAACACCTGCAGCGCAGCAAGGGGTGAAGGTGAGACCGGTCTATTTTCTGTGTAACCAGTTGCGATAGCTGGCTGCGTCATCGACATCTGCCCGCTGCTGCAACAACTTCACCGATCTATCGTCAAGATTCGCCAGGGTGTCCGCCAGTGCATACTCACTGGACCAGCGGACGTTTGCAAACATTTTCAGCACAGTTCTTCTACGTGACTGGCCAACTAGCCAGTAGCCGCCGTCCGGAGCAGGCCCGAACACCGCATCATGGCGGCCAAGCTGCCGGAAGGCCTGAGCGATATCAGCCCGTTCAATATCCGGAATATCGCTGCCGATGATGACCAGCGGACCTGGCGGCAATGTATCGAACATGCGCTGCATACGCGCGCCCAGATCGCCTGATCCCTGGTCCACCAGATTGACATTTTCCGGCCAGACATTGGCATTGAGCTCCAGTACGCCCGACACTGCAATCCAGCTCTGCCAGCGCGGATCGCTGCACAGAGTGTTGAGAGTTTCGGCCAGCATGACGCGGTAGGCCCGCGTTGCCTCCATCGCGCCGACACCTTCGGCAAGCCGCGTCTTGACCCGGCCAATCCGGGGTTGTCTGGCCATGACCAGCAGGTGTTGCGGGTGTGGGTTCACCTGTAAAACCGCTCTATGCGCTCAGGCGGCACTCCAACCGACCACATGGCAAGGCAGGCCAAGTTGCGTAACATGCGAGCGATGTAACCGTCATGGCCATAACGCTCGGCGCTGGTGATTGCAGGCACGTCCAGGCTGGTCAGGCGCGAGCGGCCGATACGGCGGACCAGATCGACATCTTCCATCAGGGGCATCGGGTTATAGCCACCTGTCTCGTCATAGAGGCTGCGCGAAATCAGCAACCCCTGATCACCATAAGGCAATGCAAACACCAGGCACCGAAACTGTACGAGTGTCTCAAGAACGCGAGCTTTCATGCTGTCATCATCCAGCCTGAAACGGAACACCGCCGCCTTGTGGCTGCCTTTCATGTGAGCCTGAACCGCCTGCGCCCAACCATCTCCCAGCACCGTATCAGCGTGCAGGAACAGCAGCCATGCGCCCTTTGCCACTTTCGCTCCCGCAGCCAGCTGGATGCCGCGTCCGGGCTGTCCCTGCAACAATACGGCGCCGAACTCGCGGACATCAGGCGGCATTGCAGAGCCGCCATCGGCAACAATGATTTCAACAATTCCGGCCGCTTTCTCCTGCTGCGTCAAACAGGCAAGGGTACGTGGCAGACTGGCATTGGCGTTACGCGTTGGGATAATGACCGACAGCATGATGGCGGGACAATAGCGCCGGCAAGGTTGAGTTGAAACATGCTGATGAATGTTTTTTGTTCTTGTTATGTTCTTTCTCCTGATATACGATTGCCGCATGATGAACATGAACCTGAACCCTTCCCGGCTGGATCTGGCCAGCCAACCGGCGGCAGGCCCTGCAATGCCGCAGATCAAGGCACGCGGACGTGGTGCCGGAAGCAATTCAAGCGGGCGGTTTGAAGCCTTCAGTCGATCCGGTTTTGATGACGGCTGGCATCGTGAGGATGAAGACCTTCCGGCTCTCAAAACCCATGTAACTGAAGAGGCGGCGCGCTCCATCATCGCCCGGAACAGCTCACCGGACATTTCGTTTGACCGCTCGATCAATCCCTATCGCGGCTGCGAACACGGGTGTTCCTACTGTTACGCAAGGCCAAGCCATGCTTATCTGGGTCTTTCAGCGGGGCTGGATTTTGAAAGCCGGCTGTTTGCGAAAACCAACGCCGTCGAATTGCTGCAAAAGGAATTGGGGGCAAAGGGATATGAGCCGGCCACCATTGCCCTTGGTGCCAATACCGACCCTTATCAGCCTGTTGAGCGGCAGTATCGTTTGACGCGGGAAGTCCTGAAAATCCTGAATGAATGCAATTATCCGGTTGGCATTGTGACAAAGTCCGCCCTGGTGACCCGTGACATCGATCTTCTCAAACCCATGGCTGAAAAAGGCCTGGTCAAGGTTGCCCTGTCAATTACCACGCTGGACAACAGGCTGTCGCGGCAGATGGAACCTCGCGCCTCTGCGCCCGGCAAACGGCTGCAGGCAATGGAAATCCTGTCTGCCTCAGGCATTCCCACCGTCGCCATGACTGCGCCCATTATTCCGGCGATCAACGATATGGAGATCGAAAAACTTCTCGGCGCGGCGCAATCAGCCGGCGCCCGCGAGGCAGGCTATGTCCTGCTGCGCCTGCCACATGAATTGAAGGACTTGTTCCGTGAATGGCTGGAGCGGGAATTTCCCGACCGGGCAAAGCATGTGATGAACCTCGTTCGCGACATTCGGGGGGGCCGGGACAATGATCCTGAATTTGGCTCACGCATGACGGGCCGCGGACCTTATGCCTGGCAGATCGGCAGGCGGTTTGAGCTGACCTGCAGGAAGCTCGGCCTCAACAGGGAAAAACAGAAGCTGCGGTCAGATCTGTTTGTACGTCCTGTTCAACCGGGCGAACAGTTGTCACTGCTTTAGAACATGAATTCGACCGTCTCCATGGCGTTTGCTGCTGGGTGAAACGCAGTGTGTGTTCGTGCATGGTGGAATTCCTGTTCGTCAAACTGGCTGGTTTGCCGTATGGCTGCACTGGAAATCCAGTACATCTCAAACAAGAGGCCAGCCATTGGGCGGTTCAACCATCAACATCGTTCTGCCCTTGTTCGCGATACTGCTGGCAGGCTATTTCGCAGGCCGTTCCGGCTTGTTCGGCGACACCAGCAGTGCGGTGCTCAATCGTTTCGTCTTTGTCGTGTCACTGCCGGCCCTGGTGTTCGTTTCCCTGTCCCGCGTGACTGTAGAGCAGTTCTTCAACTGGCCGTTCCTGGCAACACTGGGAGGCGGCATGCTGGCAACCTATGTGCTCAGCATGGCAGTTGCGCGTCTTGTGTTTCCCGGCGGCCTGGCGCAGCTGGGTCTTCACGGGCTGACTGCCATGTACTCCAGCACCGGCTATATCGGATTGCCGTTACTGCTGATCACGTTCGGCAATGATGCACTGGTTCCGGGGATCATTGGTGCCGTCATCACAGGCGCGGTGTTTCTGCCGCTGGCAATTATCCTTGCTGAAATCGGCAACAGGGACGTGGACCGGCCGTTCAGTTTGAGACCGTTGGTGAACGTGGCCAGAAACCCGATTTTCATGGCCACGGCGGCCGGGCTACTGGTATCTGCATCCGGCATGAGCCTTGCCAAACCCGTGGCTGTGTTCTGTGATCTTCTGGGTGGTGCGTTCACACCATGCGCCCTGTTTTCGGCAGGGCTCTTCATGGTGGGATGTACTGTCAGGGGCGATGGCCGGGAAATCGGCTGGCTGGTTTTCATGAAGCTGGCCGTGCATCCGCTCATCACATGGTGGCTGGCCTATTATGTATTTGAGCTGGAAGGCATACTGCCTGCCGTGGCAGTTATCCAGGCAGCACTGCCCAGTGGTGTACCGGTCTTCGTACTGGCCCAACAATACCAGACCTTTGTGGCCCGTTCCAACGCCGCAGTGGTCATTTCAACCGCCTTGTCAGTTGTGACATTGTCTGTGTTGCTGTCACTGCTGGTTGGCTGAATTTTTCAGGATTGCAGAATGGAGCATGATGGCGCAACCTTTTGCAGCCTTTTTTTGACACACCTATCTGACAGGCGGTTGAACAATGGAAATGTTACGGGACATACGGGAAACAACCACCGGGCTTCCGGCACTTGAAATGCTGCGCTACCTGCTGACTGAACGATTTGCCGGTGAAGTTGCTGTTACCGCCTCGCTCAAGTCGCCAAGCGTAGTGGTCCTGAAAATGATCTCTGAAATCGATCCTTCGACGCCGGTGATTTTCTGTCATCCGCGGAACGTTTTTTCGGGCAGTGAAAAGTATCGCGCCGAGATCGTCCGCCAGCTAGGCCTGACCAATGTCAAATCCGTGACCGGCAGGGACCCGTTTACCGGAAAGCATGCCTACCAGTTCTGTGAACGGCTTTGGAACGAGCCCGCAGAAGGTGGCAGATCAAGTGAAACCATCCACCTCAATGATGTGCTGTCTCCCTACAAGTGCTGGATCAAGGCCGCCTATCACCAGAGACCGGCAGAAACAGCCAAACAGCGGATCGATGTATATGGCGGACTGGTAATCGTCGATGTCCTGCGCCGGAGGCCCACCGAGGCAGTTGACCAGTTCATGCACGACCATGGATTGCCGCATCACCCGAGGGTCAGACATCTCAAGAAACCGGTTCAGATTGCTCCCGACAGCAGCAGGGAAGCCGGCTGGTATTTCTGAACCCGGCATTTCCGAAATCGAGTACCTGATTGCCGGCTTTCCCCACTTTATGATGCCAGCCTTCCACAACAGGTAGTGCCAGTTTACCGCGATTTACTCCCTGAACGGCTCCTATTCTGCAGAAAACCTTGCGATACCCCGTTTTCCGCTACTTGCGGAGAGCAATCAGGATTTGACTGCTTGGGAATTTTATTTCTCAATACAGCATTCCAGATCGCTGTCGCGAGCCCTGTTCACCGCGCTCACGGCAGGAACCCGGGGCAAACTGGAGAAAATCGGGGACTGCTGAACCATGTTCACCACCAATCATTTCGCCGAGCTTTCCGCGTCCATACCGCCCGCAATCATGCAGACATTCGTTGCCGTGATGATCGTGTGCGTTGCCGGCGGGACATTGCTCGACATGCTTCACAAGAAAAGTGCCAGATACTTTTTTGAAAACTGGCGCAAGGTCCAGCAAAAAGGCAAACGGCCCGCGGGTCGCGGTGAGATTGCATCGCTTGCGATCCAGACTGCTGCGGTTGAGGTCCTGACATCGGGCGAGTTCTGCAATCCGCGGCGCAGGATTTCCCATCTGCTGACCATGTATGGCTTCCTGCTCTACGTCATCTCGACCTTCATCATGGTGTTCTGGTATCCGACACCTGCCACCCCGACCCCCGCCATCCTGCCGGTTCTGTGGTCGCTCGGGGCGTTGATGGTTTGCGTGGGCGGCTACTGGTTCTGGTTTTTCATCCGGGTGGATGTTGCATCGGAGGGCAATTCGCCATTTCGCGTGGTACGCGCTGACCTGTTCATCCTGTCGCTTCTTGCAAGCGCGACGTTTGGCCTGATCTGGGCAGCCCTTCAGTCATCAGGCAGCGGGGCGGCCACCGTGTTCCTGGGTTTGTATCTGATCGCCACAACGATATTGTTCGGATCTGTCCCGTGGTCCAAGTTTTCCCACATGTTCTTCAAGCCCGCTGCAGCCCTTCAGAAAAAGGTGGAAACGGCAAACGGTTCCAGGCGCAACCTGCCGCCGCCAGCCGTCAAGCCCGAAAATCTTGGCAGCGCCCGCCGCCAGCCTGGACATTATTAATCAACCCGACGGTGATGTTCGAAACAGGAGATAAAAAAGCTCATGCCGACATTTGTTTACATGACCAGTTGCGACGGATGCGGACACTGCGTCGACATCTGCCCGTCAGATATCATGCATATCGACACCACATACCGGCGCGCCTACAACATCGAACCAAATTTCTGCTGGGAGTGCTATTCATGTGTCAAGGCGTGCCCGCAAAATGCAATTGACGTGCGCGGTTACGCCGAGTTTGCCCCGATGGGCCACAGTGTGCGCTGCCTGCGCGAGGAGGAAAAGGGGACAATCTCCTGGAAGGTCACTTTCAGGGATGGACGCGAGAAGAACTTCGTTTCGCCGATCAGAACCACACCGTGGGGATCAATCAAGTCACCGGCTGATTACGAGGTACCAGGCCCGGATACGCTGAATTCCCAGGAACTCGCCCACGAACCGGATGCACTCAACATCGATGCGCTGCCTGCCCTCACGCCGGATCAACTCAGGCAGGGAGTGGTCTAGTGGGCTGGTTTTCCAGAAGAAAAACGGTTTTCGTGGAGTCCGACATCCTGGTTATCGGTGGAGGCATGGCCGGTTGCGGAGCAACATACGAATCCAGATACTGGGGGCGCGATCTGAAGGTCGTCTGCGTTGAAAAGGCAAACATCGAGCGAAGCGGTGCGGTCGCACAAGGCCTGTACGCGATCAACTGTTACATGGGCATGCAGTGGAACGAGAACCAGCCCGAAGACCACGTTCGCTATGCCCGCAATGACCTCATGGGGCTCGTGCGCGAGGATCTCGGCTACGATATCGCCAGGCATGTCGATGCCACGGTTCACAAGTTTGAGGAATGGGGCCTTCCAATCATGAAGGACCCGAAGACCGGCCGGTATCTGCGCGAGGGCAAGTGGCAGATCATGATCCATGGTGAGAGTTACAAGCCGATTGTTGCCGAAGCCGCCAGGAAAGCCGCCACCGAAGTGTACAACCGGATCATGGTGACCCACCTCCTGATGGACAAGACCAAACCGAACCGGGTCGCTGGCGCGGTCGGATTCAACGTCCGTACCGGCGATTTTTACGTCTTTCGGGGCAAGGCGGTCATCGTGGCGGCAGGTGGCGCCTCGCACATCTTCAAGCCGCGTTCGACCGGTGAAGGCATGGGGCGGACATGGTATGCTCCGTGGAGCAGTGCGTCGGCTTATGCGCTGCCAATTCTGGCCGGCGCCAAGATGACGCAAATGGAAAACCGTATCGTCCTGACCCGGTTCAAGGACGGTTACGGTCCGGTCGGCGCCTACTTCCTGCATCTGAAGACCTACACCGAAAATGCCTATGGGAACGAGTACGAGTCCAACTGGTACGAGAATACCAAGCAACTGGTCGGCGACTATATCGACAGGCATCCGGTACCCACCTGCCTGCGAAACCACGCCATCCTGGAAGAGGTCAAGGCCGGCAGGGGCCCCATTCGCATGGTGACGAAAGAAGCCTTCAAGGACCCTCACCTGGAGACTGTCGGATGGGAAAACTTCCTCGGCATGACGATTGGCCAGGCCGTGGTCTGGGCATCCCAGAACATTGATCCCAAGCATACCAATCCCGAGCTGACCACGTCGGAACCATATGTCATGGGTTCCCATGCCACCTGCTCCGGCGCCTGGGCAAGCGGGCCGGAAGATTACGCACCGGCGGAATACCAGTGGGGATATAACCGGATGATGACGGTCGACGGCCTCTTCGGTGCCGGCGACACCATCGGTGGCACGGCCCACAAATTCTCCTCGGGGTCGTTTACCGAAGGCCGCATCGCCGGCAAGGCGGCCGTCAGGTACGTGAAAGACCTGGGCAGTGAACAGCCGGAGATCAGCGAGAAGGAGTACCAGGATCTTGAACAGGTCGTATTCCAGCCGATGGAGAATTACGATGTCGGCAGGAATGAGATCGTCGCCGGCACGGTTTCACCCAGCTACATGCTGCCGCTGCATGGCCTGCAGCGCCTTGAGAAAATTATGGACGAATATGTCGGCGGCATCAGCGCCCACTATACTACAAATACACCAATGCTTACCCGCGGGATCGAGTTGTTGGGAATGCTGAAGGAAGACCTGCAGCATCTGGGTGCCGACAGTCTGCATCAACTCCAGCGCGCCTGGGAACTCAACCACCGGGTACTGGCATCGGAGAGCGTTACTCAGCATACGATGTTCCGGGAGGAAACCCGGTGGCCCGGCTACTACTACAGGGCCGATCATCCAAAGCTGGACGACAAGGACTGGCATTGCTTCACGCTGTCCCGTTATGATCGGGCGTCCGGAGAATGGGAAATGGAGAAGGCACCTGTCTATCACATCATAGACTGAGCCCTCCATGCCAGGGCCACAACATCTGCGCCTGTCCTGCCAAAGGCAGCAACGACTGCTCCATTTGAACGGATTTTCGCACCTCATGCAGTCCGGATGGCTTGTTGTTTCTGATGCGTACCGAAGGAAATAATGGCAATGCCGAAACTCGTACCGCCGCACTTCTCGCAGACACTCAAACCGTTGCTGCTGCCGGCTCTGGAACGGGCTGAAGAACTCAGGCGTGCCGAAAAACTGAAAACCATTCCTCTCGATTCGCGTGCGGTCTCAGATGTGTTCATGCTGGCAATGGGAGCATACACCCCGCTCGACGGCTTCATGGGCCATGACGACTGGCACGGCTCGTGCCTGGATATGAAACTGGCCAGTGGTGTCTTCTGGCCGGTCCCCATAACATTGCCCGTCGGCAGTGAGATTGCCGATGCTGTTGGCGACGAAGAACAGGTAGCACTTGCCGACGCCGAAACTGGCGAGATTCTCGCCGTCATGGAGGTTCGCGAGAGGTACTCAATCGACAAGAAGTTTGAAGCAACACATGTCTATCGCACCACCGATGCCAGGCATCCCGGGGTGGCCAAGGTGCTTGAGCAGGGTGATGTCAACCTGGCCGGCCCGGTCAGGGTTCTCAGCGAAGGCGACTATCCTGAAAAATATCCCGATCTGTACATCCGCCCGGCGCAATCACGGGCCATGTTCCTCGCAAGAGGGTGGTCGCAAATTGCTGCATTCCAGACACGAAATCCGATGCACCGCAGCCACGAGCACCTGGCAAAAATCGCGGTGGAAGTCACCGACGGGGTGTTCATCCACCAGGTACTGGGCAAACTGAAGGCTGGCGACATACCGGCCGAGGTTCGCACACGCGCGATTCAGGCCATGATTGACAATTATTTCCGGTCAGGGACGGTCGTCCAGGCAGGCTATCCGATCGAAATGCGCTACGCGGGTCCGCGAGAAGCGCTGCTGCACGCACTTATCCGGCAGAATTTTGGCTGCTCGCACCTGATCGTCGGGCGCGATCATGCCGGTGTTGGTGACTATTACGGACCGTTCGACGCGCATCACATTTTCGATGAACTCTGGGACGGCGCGCTGCTCACCAGGGCGTTGAAAATCGATATCACCTTTTACTGCAGAAAGTGTTACGGAATGGCGACGGCCAAAACCTGTCCGCATGATCCGGAACACCATATTTCAATTTCCGGCACACAACAGCGCGAGATGCTGTCCAACGATGCCGACATACCACCCGAGTTCAGCCGGCCTGAAGTGGTGGCGGTCCTCAAGGAATATTATGCCGGCCTGCGATCAGCCGGCCAGGTCATAGACTCATGATCATCGCGCAAATCTCCGATACGCACATAGCACTGGATACGCCTGACGCAGATCGCAGAATACGGGATTTCGAGGCAACCATAGCGGATATCAATGGGCTCGATCCGGCACCTGACGTCATCATGCATACAGGTGATATCGTACATAACGGACGCAAGGACGAGTACGAACTTTGCGTCGCGATGCTCGCCAGGGCAAGAGCGCCTGTATATGTCATGGCCGGCAACAGGGACGACAGGGCAAGTTTGCGCGAGGCGTTTGGGTCGTCGGGGTATCTTTCGCCCGCCTGTGACTTTATCGACTATGCGATTGACGATTTCCCGGTGAGGTTGCTCGCGCTGGATACAACAAGTTCTGACAGCAACAGGGGTGACTTCTGCCGCGAGCGGATCAGGAGACTGACCGGCATGATCGATGCCGACACGGCAAGACCCATTGCGGTTTTTACCCATCACCCGCCGTTTGATGTCATGGTCGGACCCGACCGGGTCAACTTTGAAACCCGCAAGATCATGTCCGGGTTGCGTTGCGCCATGCAACATTCCGGGCGGGTGATTGCGGTCTTCAGTGGCCATGTTCATCGCGGTACCGCAGGTCATGTCGAAAATATCCCGGCAACGGTAATGCCGAGCATCGCCACCTCGCTTCGCAAGGGCGACTACCCTGCCGCCATGACGGCCCGTCCGGTCTACCATATCCACCGGTTCGATCCCTCCTGGGGTTTCAGTACACAGTCACGGACTGCCGGAGGGCAGCCATGACCGAAGCACCATCGCAATCCGGCAAATGGCTATGGCATCCGTTCTGCCAACCGCTATGATCGCGCCTGATGGCAATTCGATCCAGGACAGCACCCGATTTCACCCTTGAGCGCGCGGCGCTTGACGGCGGAGTACGCCTGGTTGCAGGTGTGGACGAGGCCGGCCGAGGCCCGCTTGCCGGCCCGGTAGTGGCCGCCGCGGTCATTCTTGACCCCGATCATGTTCCGGCAGGCATCAATGACAGCAAGAAACTGTCCGGACAGGCTCGCGATGCGCTGTTTGCCGAGATCCTGGCGACAGCCGATATCGGCGTGGGAGTGGTCGATGTTGCCCGCATTGATGAAATGAACATTCTGCGGGCAACCATGTGGGCCATGGCTGAAGCGATTGCCGACCTTGAACACCGGCCTGACCTGGCGCTGATCGATGGCAATCACTGCCCGAAACTCGACTGCGCCGCCAACGCTGTCGTCAGGGGCGATGCGAAAGCTCTGTCCATTGCCGCAGCTTCAATCGTTGCCAAGGTCACCCGCGACCGGATCATGCTGGCGATTGACCGGAAAATCCCCGAGTATGGCTTTGCCCGGCACAAGGGCTATGGCACGGCTTATCATCTTGAAATGCTGAAACTTCACGGGGCCACGCCGCATCACCGCAGCTCGTTTGCACCGGTGCGCAAGGCGTTGGCTGCGCGTGCGCGTTAACCATTCATTAAGAATTTGATTCACGCCGGAGTCCCGGTGATTCAACATGCGGTCCAGGCCTGCAATGACCAAGACGCAAAAGACGTCTGTCTGCAGGCGCGGGCATGCGTGAAAAAATGCCCGTTTGTCAGTGATGCGTCAAAACAGGTTATGCGTACAATGGGTATTGCAACAAAGCCGGATATTGCTCCGCTTCTGGACTCGATTCTCGCAGGCGACTGCCTGGAAGAACTGCGGAAAATTCCATCTGAAAGTGTGGATGTGGTGTTCGCTGACCCACCCTATAACCTGCAGCTCGGCGGCGGCCTTACCCGGCCAAATCAGACCCGGGTGGACGGTGTGGATGACGAGTGGGACAAGTTCTCGTCGTTTGCCGCTTATGATGGGTTCTCACGGGAATGGATGGCCCAGTGCCGCCGCATCCTGAAACCTACCGGAACCATTTGGGTCATCGGCTCCTATCACAATATTTTCCGCGCCGGCACGGTGATGCAGGACCTCGGCTTCTGGATTCTCAACGATATTGTGTGGCGCAAGACAAACCCGATGCCCAACTTTCGCGGTACCCGGTTCGCCAATGCGCATGAAACCCTGATCTGGGCCACGCGGTCAGAGGATCAGAAAACCTACACCTTCAACTATGATGCACTGAAGACATTCAATGATGACCTGCAGATGCGATCCGACTGGCTGTTACCAATCTGCAATGGCAGCGAGCGCATCAAGGGCAGTGACGGGCGCAAGGCGCATCCGACGCAAAAACCGGAATGCCTGCTGCATCGGGTGATACTGGCGTCAACCAGGCCGGGAGATGTCATTCTTGACCCGTTCTTCGGTACCGGCACCACCGGTGCGGTAGCAAAGCGTCTGGGGCGCCATTTCATCGGCATTGAACGCGATCCAGCCTATATCGCGGTTGCCCAGCAACGCGTCGCGGCTATCGAGACCGGTGACGATGAAGTGCTCAAGGTATCAACCGGAAAAAAGGGCGAACCTCGCATTCCGTTCGGATCACTCGTTGAACGCGGCCTGCTCAATCCGGGCGACACGCTGTTTGACCCCGCGCAGCGCAATGCGGCGCGCGTACGGGCCGACGGCTCACTGGTCTGCAAGGATGCAACCGGTTCCATCCACAAGATGGGCGCCCATGTCATGGGAGCAGAAGCCTGCAACGGCTGGACGTTCTGGCACTTCCGCAAGTCCGGCAAGATGTTGCCGATCGATGTATTGCGCCAGAAGGTGCGCGCGGAAATGAAGTCCGCCTGACCATGAGCGTAAGAGTTCGCCCGGGTACGGCAGATGACGCGCCCGGCATCTGCATCATCTACAATCAGGGCATCGAAGATCGCGTCGCTACATTCGAAACCGACCTGCGTTCGCCGGAAGACATCGCGCACTGGTTTGGCAAACCCGGATTCCCGGTCATGGTGGCAGAAGAAGACAGCCGGATTGTGGGTTTCGCCTCAACCAGTGCCTACGGCACGCGGGCGTGTTATGCCGGCATCCGGGAATTTTCCATCTATGTGCATCGCCAGGCACAACGCCGCGGCATCGCGCGCATGCTTATGATCTCGCTGTTTGACGCCGCTGAAAAAACCGGCTGCTGGAAGATAACTTCGCGAATTTTCCCGGAAAATACTGCCAGCCTTGAGCTGTGCAGGTCGCTCGGTTTCCGTGTCGTGGGCACTCATTTGCGCCATGCCCGGCTTGATGGAAAATGGCGCGACGTGGTGACGGTAGAGCGATTGCTGGAACAGGAGTGAGTATCCAGTACGGCCAAAATAACGAAGCAATTGAAAATTCCAATCGCGTGAGAACAAAGCCTTCTCAAGAGCGAAATGCGCTGGTTAACCATAAGGCATCTCTCCGCTTCATGGGTACATATAATTAACGTAATGTTAATTGACCGTTCCATAGTGGCCTTTGTGTGGCCTGCTGCCGGTTTCACGGACACTGAGTTAAGGTGTTTATGATGGAACTGGAGGTTACAGATGCAAAGAAGAAAATTCAGTCGCGAGTTCAAGTTTGAAGCGATCAGGTTAGTGAGGGAACGGGGCGTGTCGGTTGCCCAGGCCGCACGCGATCTCGATTTGCATGCCAATGTGCTGCGCAAGTGGATGAAGGAGTGTTCGACCGATCCACAATATGCATTTCCCGGCCACGGGCAGTTGAAACCGGAGCAGCTTGAGATTGACAGGCTGCGCCGGGAAGTTGCGAAGCTGAAGGCGGAGCGCGACATCTTAAAAAAGGCCGCGGCCTACTTCGCGAGGGAAGTGACATGAGGTTCGCTTTTATCGCGAAGCACCGGCATATATGGCCGGTGGCATGGCTGTGCGTTGCGCTGGATGTATCGCGTTCGGGTTTCCATGCCTGGCTCAACCGCAGCCCGAGTGCCAGGTCACGATACGATGAGAGACTTTCCGCCGTGATCGTCACAAGCTTCAGGAGCAGCGACCGCACCTACGGTGCACGCCGTGTCTGGCACGATGTTCTGGCAGATGGACTGTCTTGCGGTCTTCACCGCGTTGAACGCCTGATGCGGCAGAACGGGCTGCGTGCACGGCCTCGCCGGCGCGGCTTGCCAAAGGACAATGGCGAGCGCCTGGTTGCATCGGTGTCGCAGAACATTCTCGACCGCGCCTTTGACGCTCACGCACCGAACCGGAAGTGGGTGGCAGACTTCACCTATATCTGGACCGCTGAAGGGTGGCTCTATGTAGCTGCCGTCATCGACCTGTTCTCGCGCCGCGTCGTCGGCTGGTCGATGAGTTCCGCCATGACGGCTCAGCTTGTCACTGACGCGCTTGTCATGGCGATCTGGCGCAGGGGCACGCCTGACACTGTATTGCACCATTCCGACCAGGGCAGTCAGTACACCAGCGAACAGTTCCAGCGGTTGTTGGCTGATCACGGTATCACCTGCTCGATGAGCCGGTCTGGCAATGTCTGGGACAATGCGGTGATGGAAAGCTTCTTCTCATCCCTCAAGACCGAACGGGTCAACCGCAAGGTTTACAGATCCAGGGATGATGCCAGGGCAGATGTATTCGATTACATTGAGTGCTTCTACAATCCAAAACGCAGACATTCGACACTGGGTTATCTCAGCCCTGTTGAGTTTGAGGAAAATGCGATGTTAGCTTAACTGGATGTCCACTGAACCGGCAGCAGGCCAGTGGAACGAGCATCAAGTTCGGGATGACCGGTGGATTGATGCGGCCTAAAAATGGACCAGCGAGTCGCCCTTGTTAGTAACGTGCAAGGAGTGAACTCAGTGAAGAAAATTGAAAACGGCTCACAAGCAGAGCCAACAACCTCTACAAATAAAAAACTGGATCGACGGGAAGCTTTGTCCAAACTTGGTCTGGCTACCCTGGGCTTGCTCGTCGCCCCCACCCTTCTGACTGTCAGTGATGGCCATGCAAAAGGCCGCGGCGGTGGATCAGGCGGTGGAGGTGGACGCGGTGGCAGTGGCGGAGGTGGCCGCGGTGGCAGTGGCGGCAAAGGCCGCGGTGGCAGTGGCGGCAAAGGCCGCGGTGGCAGTGGCGGCAAAGGCCGCGGTGGCAGCGGCGGTAAAGGCCGCGGTGGCAGCGGCGGCAAAGGCAGTGGTGGCCGCAAGGGCAGCGGTGGTCGTAAAGGTAGCGGCGGTCGCAAGGGCAGCGGCGGTCGCAAGGGCAGCGGTGGTCGTAAAGGTAGCGGCGGTCGCAAGGGTTCAGGCCGCAAGGGCTCAGGCCGTAAGGGTTCAGGGCGCAAGGGTTCAGGGCGCAAGGGTTCAGGCCGCAAGGGTTCAGGGCGCAAGGGTTCAGGGCGCAAGGGTTCAGGGCGCAAGGGCTCAGGGCGCAAGGGCTCAGGGCGCAAGGGCTCAGGGCGCAAGGGCTCAGGGCGCAAGGGTTCAGGGCGCAAGGGTTCAGGGCGCAAGGGCTCAGGCCGCAAGGGTTCAGGGCGCAAGGGTTCAGGGCGCAAGGGCTCAGGCCGCAAGGGTTCAGGGCGCAAGGGTTCAGGGCGCAAGGGCTCAGGCCGCAAGGGCTCAGGGCGCAGGGGCAGACCAGCTCCAGCTCCTGCTCGTGCTTCGTCACCTGCAACCAGCAGCGAGAACGGTCCGTGTGGCAATTGGACCCGCAGTCCCATAAAATGTCTTGAACCGGGCGGTTGAACACGGTTGGCTTGATTTTTGCTGTTGGCATGAATTTTGCTGATTGAATGCAAGGAGTTGCTGCCAGAAGCCAGGTGCTCTGGCAGCAACAGAATTCATTGCGAGGCTAAACCATGTTGAGACAGGCCATACCATCCTCATACCCTGCAACAGATACTCGCCGACTGACGATTCGCTGGAACGATTTTCACTGGTGTGTCGATGTCATTGATTGCCCTGAACTGATCACCGGATTTCGACACATATTGCGTGGTTGGGATGTGTCCGAGGTATCGGTCACAGGTTCGGATGACCCTGCAATGGTCTTCTGGAAGTCAGGCAGTGGCTATGACTGGGTCTCCTCGTGGGAAAAGCAGACCGCCAGTGATCTTTACGGCAAACCGGACAGTATCGTGGCGGCTGTCTGCGATTTCCATTACCTGTCGATGGGATGGATTGTTGACCGGTTCGACAATCTTCTGACCCTGCACTGCGCTGGAGTTGAATTCAGCAGTGGAGTGGTATTGTTTCCAGGCACACACCGGGCCGGAAAAAGCCTCCTGTCGGTGGCCCTGTCAGCAAGTGGTTACAGGATTTTTGGTGATGATGTACTGGCGATCAATCCGCAGGATGGCACCGTTCTGGGCCTGGGCATGTTGCCGCGTGTCCGTCTGCCATTGCCTCCACAAGCTGCCGGAACGAAATTGCGCGGCTTCATAGCCACCAACACGGCAATGCAGGATGACGAGCATCTGTATGTGGAACTGGATGAACACAGGCTGGCGAATGCGGGACAGTCACTGCCGATACACGCAATTGTACAGATCAGGCGCACCAACAAAAAAGCACCCGCATCCATTGAACCGGCCACGACTGGATCGGCCTTGCGTGCCTTGATCAGCCAGAACTACAATACGAACATGCAGGCCAGTCATCTGTTCGATCATCTTGAGCGGATCGCCAAAGGCGCTCAAACCTACAGTTTGACATATCATCGCATCGAGGACGCAATCATGGTCCTGGAGAACTGTCTTGCGAACAACTCAACTGATTTGCGTGAAGGTCAACAGACATGAGCCGCATTCAGTCCAGCTTTCAACGCAATGAAAACATTCTTGAGCGGGATGTCGACGGGCAATTTTTCCTGATCGATAATGAGCGCGGTAAAATTCATGCGCTCGACCCCTTCGCTACGGGCATCTGGCGGTTGCTGGAAAACCCAATTTCCGTGAACGACATCGTAGCTGTCTTTCTGGCTGCCTTTCCTGATCGGCAGCCGAAGGAAATCCGCCGGCATGTAGACCATTTCGTTGCGACTTTGACGCGGGCCGACCTGGCGCTGGAAGTTGGCGCAGGAAGTTAGAGTTAACCTGACCTCGGCTGTTGCTGATTGATGGTTCCTTTTTTCATAGCAGATACAACTGCGAGCCATAGAGCGTGCATCACCTTCGGTAAGCCCGGTGGAGATTGTCGGCCGCTACAAAATGCAATCCCGCGTTTCAAATCAAACGTAAACCGCTTGCTCTTGTTCTAACGCGCTTCCTGGTCCGAAAAGCGTTTCAATCCTTGCGGAAAACGCTTTAGGATATCCGTCTTGATCAAGCGGGTATGTCAGGCAAGTTTGTTGCCAGAGAACCCGAAGGGAGAATTTTATGGACGTTTCAGGTAAAAAAGTGGTGCTGTTCGGAGGCACTTCGGGCATCGGTCTGGCAGCCGCCCGGCAACTGGCGGCGCTGGGTGCCGAAGTCATTGCGATCAGCCGCGATCCCGGCAAGGCGGGAGATCCAGGTGCAGGTATCACCCTGAAACAGGGCGATGTGCGCGACCGCGAGGCGCTTCAGCTACTTTTCAGGGAACTTGCACCCTATGACGTCCTGATCAGTGCCGCAACCGGCGGCGACCGGGCGATCGGCCCCTTCCTGACCATGGATATGGACGGATTCAAGGGCTCGTTTGACAAGCTGTGGGGCTATGCCAACGTGGTGCGGTATGGCGCTGAACATCTGGCCGGCAATGGTTGCATAGTGCTGGTCTCCGGAACACCTGCGCGCAAGACCCGCCCGGGTCAGATCGCCATCGGATCGGTCGGCGGTGCAGTCGAGGCCTTTGCGCGCGGCATCGCACCGGAACTTGCCCCCAGGCGCATCAACGTCGTCTCGCCAGGCCTGATCGATACACCGATGTTCGTCCTGAAGGGTGACGAGCGCACCGCGTTCTATAGCAAGGCGACCGCACAGAACCTGATTCCACGTGCCGGCACTGCCGATGAAGTTGCGCAGGGCATTGTCTTTGCTGTTCAGAACGAGTTCATCACGGGGACAACCATTGATATCGATGGTGGTTTGCTGCTGTCCTGAAAGCTTTGCCAAACCCGATGGAAAGTGGCGCGGTGAGGTGACGGTTGAGCATTTGCCGAATCAGGTCTGAGCCTTCCTGAACACATCAGGTCCAAGCATGGCGACGGCAACTTTTTTCATCGCCGAAGGGAGCGCTTCTGCTGCCAGCTCATGGCGCTGCACCCAGCGCCAGTCGCCATCGCTGACTGGCAGCTCATCAAAAACCTCGGCAGTGCGCTGTAGCTCCAGCACCAGGTGAAAATGCGTGAAAGTGTGTTCAACCCGTTTGCCTGCACTCACCCATCCGGACGAAAAGGGAGGTTTCAGAACGGTTTCGTGCCTGCCGGTTGCCCATCCCGATGACGGAAACTCCAGCATGCCGCCGAGCAATCCCCTTTCTTCACGCCGGCGCATCAGTACGGCACTGTCCGAGCGTTCTGCCCAGTAGATCCGGGCTGTGCGAACGGGGCGTTGCTTCTTCGGCGCCCTCGCCGGCAGGGTTTCGGCAATCCCCAGTTCCCGGCCCCTGCACACCTTCATCCAGGGACAGATCAGGCAGTTGGGGCTTGTGGGTGTACAGATGGTTGCACCCAGATCCATCAGGGCCTGCGCAAAGTCACCCGGGTGCGCTTCCGGCACAAGTTGCAGCGTGCGATGCCTGATTTCAGGTTTTGCGGCAGGCAGCGGTGTCTCGATTGCATAAAGGCGGGACATCACCCGCTCCACATTTCCGTCAACGGCCGCGGCCGGCCTGCCAAAAGCGATGGCAGCAATCGCAGCTGCGGTATATGGCCCGATACCCGGCAGTGTCAGCAGATTTTCCTCGGTATCGGGGAACCGGCCGCCATGATCTGTCATAACCGCTTTTGCACAGGCATGCAGGTTTCTGGCACGTGCATAATACCCCAGCCCCGCCCATTCACGCAGCACGTCATCCAGCCCCGCGTGAGCCAGATCTGCGACGGTTGGCCACCGTGCGGTAAAGGCAGTAAAGTACCGGCCCACGGTTGCAACGGTCGTCTGCTGCAACATGACCTCCGACAACCAGATGCGGTAGGGATCACAGGCCCCATGGCCTTTTGAACGCCATGGCAGCGTGCGGGCATGAGCTTCGTACCAGTGCAGCAACTGGCGGGAGAGCCGATTGTTTTGACCGGCCATGTTGTCATCATTTACTTGCTGCAACATAACAGACATGTGAAGCCTCGGGCCCTTTCTTGCGCTATCATTCAGGTGAGGTTCATGCACGCAAGCTCAAAATGTAGAATATGAAAAGCCTTGATCAACATTTCCGCAAGATTACGCGCCCCGCTTTTGAGCACTACGGGTTTGCCCATGGCGAACTTGTTGCCCAGTGGGCCGCCATTGCCGGGGACGATGTTGCGGCACTATGTTCACCGGTACGTATGGTGTGGCCAAGGGGCCGTGACAGGCAGCAGCGACATTCTGAAGGCGCTATACTGACAGTGCGGGCATATCAGGGAGCCGGACTGGCGCTCAGTTACCAGGTCACCGCAATTGTGGACCGCATCAACGGGTTTTTTGGCTATCAGGCTGTCGCGAACCTGAAAATTGTACAGGGCACACGTACCAAAAGCAGTCAATCTGCTGCCGGCGACGTTGCCAAGCCGGCGCCGGACGTCATAGAACGTGTCAAGCAGAAAACCGGGGCGGTACAGGACAGCGAACTGAAGGAAGCGCTGACCCGTCTCGGCAACGCGGCTCTTGCAGACGCCGCAGTCAGGCGCAATCAGACCCGGTAACTCCAACCTGAAACAGCAAAAGTTCTCCACAGCCGGATTTCCGGCTCGCCACAAACTCCAACATCCAGTAGGTAGAAGTCATTATGAAACTAAATCGACGCACATTCGGTCAAAGTCTGGCTCTTGCAGCGGCAGCGGCAACCGCAACAAAGGCGTTTTCCGCCAGCGCATTCGCACAGGGCTTTTCGGCTGCCGATCTGCACGCAGCACCAAAAATTGGCGACAAGACGCTTGGACCCGATGATGCCAAGGTGACAATTGTCGAATATGCGTCAGCCACCTGCCCGCACTGCGCTGCGTTCCACACCAGTGTCTTCAAGGAACTCAAGAGCGAGTTTATCGACACCGGCAAGATCAAGTTCATTTCACGGGAATTTCCGCTCGATGACCTGGCTCTGGCGGGCTTCATGGTTGCCCGCTGCGTTCCTGACGACAAGTATTTCGGCATGCTTGACCTGATTTACGAGCAGCAAAAGACCTGGGCTGGGGAAAATGCCCGTGCCGAACTGCTGAAGATGGCCAAGCTTGCCGGCCTCAGCGAAGCAGATTTTGACAGCTGCCTGAAGAACGAAGAGCTTGCCAAGGGCATTCTCGAGATCCGCAAGGACGGAGCCGAGAAGTTTGATGTCAAATCGACGCCGACCTTCTATGTAAACGGCAAGAAAATGGAAGATGATCGGGATATTGAGGGTTTCCGGAAGGCAATCGAGGCGGCAGCTGCTTCCTGATTGACGGTTGATTCCTGGAAATTACCGGGGAAAACCCGCCGTGTTGACCCTTCCCCTTGCAGACGAATCAGGCTGAACCGGCCAAGAATCATTTTTTGACCCATGGGGTATGGGAAATGTGAGGCCGGTTCAGGGCCAACTTACAGGGGTGAGGGTTACCGGATGAAGTTCTCCAGGCTGCGGCTGTCGGGCTTCAAATCGTTTATCGAACCGACCGAGCTGGAAATCCGGCCCGGCCTGACCGGTGTTGTCGGTCCCAACGGCTGCGGTAAATCCAACCTGCTGGAAGCATTGCGCTGGGTTATGGGCGAAAGCTCATACAAAAACATGCGTGGCGCCGGGATGGAGGACGTCATTTTCTCCGGCACCTCCAGCAGGCCATCACGTAATATGGCCGAGGTCATGTTGACACTCGACAATGAAGACCATGATGCTCCGCCGTCGTTTAACGGCTTTGATCACCTGGAAATCTCGCGGCGCATTGAACGGGATGCTGGATCTGCATATCGGATAAACGGCAAGGATGTGCGCGCTCGCGATGTGCAATTGCTGTTTGCCGACGCCTCAACAGGCTCCAGGTCCCCTGCCCTGGTGCGGCAGGGCCAGATCGGTGAAATCATTTCGTCGAAACCCCAGGCACGCCGGCGCATTCTGGAAGAAGCTGCCGGCATCACGGGCCTGCACACCCGCCGGCACGAAGCTGAACTGAAGCTCAAAGCCGCCGACAGCAACCTCGAACGGCTGGAAGACGTGCTGGCACAGCTTGAGAGCCAGTTGCAGAACCTCAGGCGCCAGGCGCGGCAGGCCGTGCGGTACAGGGAATTGTCTGGCGAGATCAGACGACTTGAGGCGACCGGTCTTTATCTGGCCTGGAAGGAAGCCCGGTCCGCGGTCGAGGCTGAAAACAACAACCTTTCTGAACTGACCCGCGTGCTGGGTGAGCAAACCCGCGCGGTATCCGAAATGACCCGGATGCGTGACCAGGCTTCAGAAACCCTGCCCGGCCTGCGCCAGAACGAGGCGGTGCGTGCGGCAGTTCTGCAACGTATAACCCTGGAGCGCGAAGGCCTTGAGCGCGAGGAAAAACAGTCGCTGGAACGGCGCGCCGAAATTGAAGCCCGCATCGATCAGATCAATCGGGACCTGGCGCGCGAGCAGGAACTGCTGGGTGACACCGATGGTGTCCTGCAACGGCTGGCTGGCGAGCAGGAAACACTTGAAACCGCCGCAACCGATGACGGCGAAGCCAGAACACATGCAGCAACCCTGCTACAGGCAGAGGCAGAAAAACTTGCTGAAGCGCAAAGCAGGGCAGATGACGCCAATGGAAAGTTGTCCGAACTGGTTGCCCGTCACAATGGCGTGGCGCGACAGATCGCCGAGCTTGATGCCCGCATTGGCCGCGACGAGGCAGACCTTGCCAGGACACGGCAACAGCATGCCGGCATTGTCGCCGAAACCGGTGGTGATGATGCAAGCGAAAGCCTGAACGGTTCGCTGGAGGCGGCGACCGTTCACGCTGCATCTGCTGAAGCTGCCGCCATGTCAGCCGAGCAAACGCTGCAGAATGCCCGCACTTCCCAGACCGAGATCCATCAGGCCTATGATGAGGCGAGGCGCAAGTCTGAAAACCTGACCACAGAGGTCCGCACGCTCACCAAACTGTTGCATGTGGCAGACGACGAACTCTGGCCACCACTGATCGACGCCCTGAAGGTGGAGAAAGGTTATGAAACGGCACTGGGCGCAGCGCTTGGTGATGACATTGATGCATCTGCTGACGAAGCTGCCCCTGTTCACTGGCGGGCGCTGCCTTCGCCGGACGCTGCGCCATCGCTGCCGCCAGGTCTCAAGCGGCTGTCGGATGTGGTGAAGGCTCCTGCGGCTCTTGCCCGCCGGCTGCAAAATGTCGCCATTGTGGGCAAGGCAGATGGAGCAAGATTCCAGGCCAGCCTGACACCGGGGCAAAGACTCGTATCAACTGATGGTGACCTGTGGCGCTGGGATGGTTACACCGCCGCAGCAGATGCCCCGACGGCCGCGGCGCAGCGGCTGGCGGAACGCAACCGGCTGGGCGCACTTCAGGAAGCGAGTGCGTCTGCCTCTGCCGTAACCGAAACCGCCCGGGCCCGGCTGGATGAAGCCAGGGAAACCGTCAGACAGGCTGAGCAGGCCGAACGTGCCGGGCGCCAGGCCTGGCGTGAGGCCACCAAAGCCGTTGAAGTTGCCCGTAAAGCCCTGTCAGACCATGAAAAGGCGACAGGCGAACAATTGCGCCAGGCATCAGTGCTTGAAGAAGCCGCCAGACGCATCGCGGCGCAAATCTCTGAATCCAGGTTATCACTTGATCAGTTAACAGCAGAGCGATCCGTCCTGGCGCCAACGGATGGAGCGGAAGAAGAACTGCGTGCCTTGCGTGGTGCACTCGACACCCAGCGTGCGGCCTACACCGAAGCCCGCGCAACCCATGACGGTCTGGAGCGCGAAGCCAGGGTTCGTACCGAACGCCTTGCGGCAATTTCGCAGGAGCGCGCCCAGTGGACGGAGAGGGCGAGGCGGGCCGCCAGCCAGATCGAGGAACTTGAGGGACGCGGCGCGTCACTGCGCAATGATCTTGTGTCACTCGCCGACCTGCCGGAACAGTTTGAGACATTGCGCAACAAACTGATGAATGCCGCGAGTGCGGCCGAGGCTGAACGCAACACTGCAGCAGACATGCTGGCTGAGGCAGAGAACAATTTGCGCAGCCGAGACCAGGAATTGCGTGATGCAGCCGATGTACTTGGCAGGACCCGCGAGGAACATGCCCGTGCCGGGGTGCGATCCGAGGCTGCAGAGGCCCGGGTTGGGGAAGCGACCCAGAGAATTTCCGAAGCACTTGAGTGCCTGCCTGAAGAGGTCAGCCAGCGTGCCGGACTTGATCTTGACAATATGCCGTCAACCGAAGACGCCGAGCGCAAGCTGTCCAGCCTGAAAGATCAGCGCGAGCGTCTCGGCGGGGTGAATTTGCGCGCCGAGGACGAAGCCGCTGAAATCTCCACACAAGTCGAGACCATGATCACCGAACGCGATGATCTGGTCCAGGCCATCGGCAAGCTGAGGCACGGTATTTCCAGCCTGAACCGCGAGGGGCGCACTCGCTTGCTTGAAGCATTTGACCGGGTCAACGCCAATTTCGGCTCGTTGTTTGAAACCCTGTTTGGCGGCGGCAAGGCAGAGTTGAAGCTGGTCGAATCAGACGATCCGCTGGAAGCGGGCCTGGAACTGATCGCCAATCCTCCCGGAAAAAAACCGGCGGTCTTGTCCCTGCTGTCAGGTGGTGAACAGGCACTGACTGCATTGGCACTTATTTTTGCCGTCTTCATGACCAATCCATCTCCGATATGCGTGCTGGATGAAGTGGATGCACCGCTTGATGACCACAATGTCGAACGCTTCTGCAATCTACTGGACGCGATGCTGGAGCGCACCGATACACGCTTCCTGATCATTACCCACCATGGACTGACCATGGCGCGAATGCATCGGCTGTTTGGTGTCACCATGATGGAACGCGGTGTCAGCCAGCTTGTATCGGTTGATCTGGAGACTGCGGAAAGTCTTCGCGAGGCAAGCTGAACCTTTTGGACCCGTTGACTATCGTTTTTGTGGTGCCGGTCTGGCCCTTTGAGATGAATTTGCAGCGCTGCCTGTTCAAGGCGAATTGCCGCATACTGCAGAATTGCAATAAAACCAAGTCATATCAGATGCTTAAATACCAAAAGACTAACTTGACACCAGATGGGCCCAAACCTATTATCCGGCCCGGTTTTAGGGGTTTTGTGATCCTGAAACTGCCTCAATACCTTCAGGAGCAGGTGCATGGGCGGCGATCGTGAAAGACAATCGCCCGAGCGGCTTGAGAAACTTGGAGACCGTCTGAAAAAGGCGCAAGTCTCTGTAGACGAGCGCAGCAGGCCCAGGCAACGGCAGTCCAATGCACTTGGATTTGCTTTCCGGATTACCACAGAGCTGGTGGCAGCGGTGGTTGTCGGTGTTGCCATAGGCTGGGGTCTCGACAAATGGCTGGACAGCAAGCCGTGGTTTCTCATCATGTTCTTCTTTCTGGGTGTTGCTGCAGGCGTCATGAACGTTTATAGGATCACGCAATCCAGTGGCGGTGACGGATCTGTTTCCAGGTCCGAATTGCCATCGGTAATCGAAGATGACGATGATTGACGTTTTGAACCGGCGATTACCGCCGGGTGCGGCAATCAGGCCGACAGAATAAAAGAGGGGCTGGATGCGTGGCCAGTAATACTTCACACGGCAGCGAAGGCGGGCTAGCGCTCGACCCGATGCATCAGTTCGAGATTGTCCGCATCATTCCGATCAAGTTCGGTGGCATTGATGCGTCGTTCACCAATTCAAGCCTGTGGATGGTGCTGACGGTTGCAGCCGTATCTGCACTGTTCCTGGTGGGCAGCAAGCGCATTGTACCGGGCCGGCTGCAGTCGGTTGCGCGAATTAATCTATGAATTCATCTCAAACATGGTTCGCGACACCATGGGAGATGAAGGGCGCAAGTTCTTCCCGTTCATACTGACGCTGTTCTGCTTCATCCTCGGCGCCAACATGCTTGGCCTGTTCACGTTACCCGTCATTCTGCACCCGTTTACCGTGACCAGCCATATCATCGTCACGTTCGCCCTTGCCGCCACGGTCTGGCTCGGGGCGACCGCCTATGGTTTTTACAAGAACGGCCTTGGTTATCTGAAACTGTTCGCACCATCGGGAACGCCGGCGGTTATGTTGCCTTTGCTGGTACCAATAGAAATCATTTCCTACCTGTCGCGTCCGGTCAGCCTGTCGGTTCGTCTGTTTGCCAACATGATGGCGGGTCATACCATGCTGAAAGTGTTTGCCGCATTCGTCGTGGCACTGGGATGGGCAGGAGGTTTTGTCCCCCTGGCGGTAATGGTCGGATTCACCGGACTGGAGTTCCTCGTGGCCTTCCTGCAGGCATTCATCTTCGCTATCCTTTCGTGCATGTACATCAACGATGCAATGCACCCGAGCCACTGATCTATCGTTCTTAATCTTTCAATTACATCACTAAAACGGGAGTTTATACAATGGAACCTGAAGCAGCAAAACTGATTGGCGCAGGTATCGCCGCTGTTGCAATGGCCGGTGCCGGTGTTGGCATCGGTAACATCTTCGGCAGCTATCTGCAGGGTGCGCTTCGCAACCCGGCAGCAGCTGACAGCCAGCGAACCAACCTGTTCATCGGCTTCGCGCTCGCTGAAGCAACAGGCCTGTTCGGCCTGCTGATCAGCTTTATTCTGCTGTTCGGCGTCTAGTATTTCGCAAGCAATCCCGCCGGATGTGGCCTGTCCGGTCCGGTGGGGCCGCCACGCCTGGCGGTCAGACAGGAGACCGGCAAAATGCCGCAACTCATTGCAGCAGATTTTCTGCCACAGCTTATCTGGCTGGCAATCACCTTTGGTGCGCTCTACTACATCATTTCACGCTTGGCGATTCCCAAAATCGGCAGCATGATTGAGCAACGCCATGGCCGTATAGCAACTGACATCGCTGAAGCTTCGCGGCTCAAGGCAGATACCGAGAAAGCCATAGACAGCTACGAGGCAGCGCTGGCAGAAGCACGCGCCAATGCCCACGTCATCGTCAGCGAAAACCGCGCAAAAATGACTGCTGAAATCAACCGGGAAGCCACAGCGCTTGACGAGCGTCTTTCCAGGAAGCTGGCGGAAGCCGAAGTAGCGATTGCCAAAGCACGTGACGCGGCGATGGCCCAGGTTTCGGGAATTGCGCAGGAGACAACTGCTGCCATTGTGACGGAACTTCTGGGGAAGGCGCCCACAAAAGCCGCAATTTCATCGGCGGTATCGTCCGCTGAAAAGGGTTAAGGTGCAGTCATGTTGAGTCAACCTGATTTCTGGGTCGGTGTTTCCTTTGTCCTGTTTCTGGTGTTGCTCGTCTATCTGAAAGTGCCCGGCATGGTCGCCAGGGCGCTTGATGAGCGCGCTGATGCCATTCAAGCATGAACTGGACGAGGCAAGGCGTCTGCGCGAGGAAGCTCAGGCGGTACTGGCTGACTACGAGCGCAAGAAGATTGAAGCCCAGGCAGATGCAGAAAAGATTGTTGCACTGGCCAGGCGTGAAGCTGAAATTTATGGCGAGGAGGCCCGCCGCAAGATGCAGGAACAGATCGAGCGCCGCAGCCGTCTGGCCGAGCAGAAGATCGTTCAGGCGGAAGCCGCTGCCATCAAGGATGTCCGCGCTGCAGCGGCTGATCTGGCCATCGAAGCTGCAAGCCGGTTGCTGGCAGCCGAAGTCAAAGGTACAACGGCCTCCGGCCTCATAGACGAATCCATCGCGGCGGTTCGCAAACAGCTGAACTGATCAACTCTGCCCGTACCGGGTTGTCGAGGCCCCGGCCCTTTCCCAGGTACGGGGGTTGGTCTTACAGTGACAGGAAACCATGGGTTGTGCGACCAGAGGGAAACTTGACAAGAGTGCCTGCGGCCTCCCATGTACCCCAATGTGAAGTCTCTGCTAAGAATGGAACCAGTGGCCATGACCAACCAGCTTCCCGACCTTAAGGTTTATCTTGCGGCCCCGCGCGGCTTTTGTGCCGGTGTTGTACGCGCCATCGATATCGTTGAACGCGCCCTGGAGTTGCACGGAAAACCCGTCTACGTGCGCCACGAGATCGTGCACAACAAGTACGTCGTGGAAGACCTGAAGCAAAAAGGCGCCATTTTCGTCGAGGAACTCGATGAAGTTCCCGACGGTGACCGTCCAGTGATATTTTCCGCGCATGGTGTACCCAAGTCAGTGCCCGAAGCCGCCAGGACCCGCAACATGTTCTACCTCGATGCAACCTGCCCGCTGGTATCAAAGGTACACATGGAGGCGTCGCGGCATTTTCAGGACGGTTATGAAATTGTGTTGATTGGCCATGAGGGCCACCCGGAAGTCATCGGCACCATGGGGCAGTTGCCGGATGGCGCCATCACGCTGGTGGAAGACGAAGCAGATGTTGCCGCCTTTTCACCGAGGGATGCCGGCAAACTCGCCTACATCACCCAAACCACCCTGTCGGTAGATGACACACGCGGTATCATCGAGGCACTGGAGAAAAAATTCCCCCGCATTCACGGACCGCACAAGGAAGACATCTGCTATGCCACGACCAACCGTCAGGAATCGGTCAAGTCAATTGCTGACAAATGCGACATGGTTCTGGTAGTCGGTGCGCCCAACAGTTCCAACTCGCAGCGCCTGGTCGAGGTTGCCAGAACGGCCGGATGCAGCCGTTCCATGCTGGTACAGCGCGCCTCGGAAATTGACTGGTCGGTCATGGGCGGCATCAGGACCCTGGGCATTACCGCAGGTGCGTCGGCACCTGAAGTACTGGTCAACGAAGTGGTTGATGCATTCCGCGAACGGTTCAATGTCAGTGTTGAAACCGTCAAGACCAAAGACGAGAATGTCGAGTTCAAGTTACCTCGGCAACTTCGCCGTGAAGGCGAACCGGGCGCCCCTGTGCGCGCAGCGTCCTGAGCCGCCTTCCAGACAGGGTTTGAAGCCACTTGACCGACGTCACCATCTATACCGACGGCGCATGTTCGGGAAACCCCGGACCGGGCGGCTGGGGAGCAATCCTCGTGCACGGCAAGAATCGCAAGGAACTGTATGGAGGTGAAACTGAAACCACCAACAACCGTATGGAACTGCAGGCAGCAATTGAAGCGCTGAACGCCCTGAAATGGCCTTGCAAGATCGATTTATACACAGACTCGGTGTACCTGCGTGACGGAATTACCAAGTGGATTCAGGCCTGGCAGCGCAATGGCTGGCGCACGTCGGCAAAAAAGCCGGTCAAGAATGCTGAACTATGGCAGGCCCTGCAGGCGGCCCTGCAACCGCATGACATTGACTGGCACTGGGTGAAAGGTCATGCGGACAATCCGGAAAACGAACGTGCTGACGAACTGGCGCGCACAGGCATGGCGCCATACAAGGCAAGATAACACCCAAGGCACAATATTGCTGCGAACCTCAAGCTGGTAATCTGAGTGATTGCTGGATCAGAATGGCTTTTGATTGATCCAATCAAAATCCATAAAACTGAACGACTCCACAGTGCCAGTTCGACTTTACGGGTTCAAGAGAACTCATGCCGGTCTGATACTACATCGCGGCGAGGATCTTTTCTGCACTTGACGCTTCCGCCGAGCTTGCCACCTCTTCCACGTTCATCACCTTGACCACCCGGTCATCGACCAGCATGGCATAACGCTTGGAGCGAAGACCCAGTCCAACGCCGGATGCGTCCAGTTCCATGCCAATTGCCCTGGTAAAGTCCGCACTGCCATCGGCCAGGAAAGTCAGGACGTCCCTGGAACCGGTCTGATCTGCCCAGGCATTCAATACAAACACGTCGTTCACGGACACACAGGCGATTGAGTCCACGCCTTTGGATTTCAGTTCGGCCGCATGGGTCACAAATCCCGGAAGATGTTTCATGTGACACGTTGGAGTAAATGCCCCCGGCACGGCAAACAAAACAACCTTGCGACCGTCAAACACGTCCGCCGTACTCATCTGGGTGGGGCCTTCAGCAGTCATGGTCAGGAAGGTTGCGTCAGGCAGTTTATCGCCAACAGAAATGCTCATGGATCACTCACTTGATTAGGTGGGTTTGGATAATAGGCAATATAAACGAAAACTACTGCAGCACACCTTCATGAACAAGACCCGTTTCACCATCTGCAATCGTGAGGCGGACGGATTTTCCGGCAAGCGTGCCCTGACCGCCAATACTGTCTATCGCAATCCGCCATGTTGTCATCTCATCTGACTGGTCGACCAGTTCAGGTTTGCGAAAGTAGGAATTCCCGTCTGCCTCAATAAAAATGTCGGCTTCAGAGGGCGATTGTATACCCCTGAGCGATATTTCCAGGGATTTCCTGCCATCCAGTTCAATCTGCCTGAGAGACACGACTGAAAGACGGTCTGCGCCAAATTTGACAGGCACGGCAGCTCGCGCCACCCGGAGACGGAACTTGTCCGAGTCAGAGACAGACCTTGCCCCAATGTCGAGCTTCACCTCAGCCTGAACCGGCACACAAATATCATTACACACAGCGTAGGACATTTTCAGGGATAGGATGGCGGGTTTGGACGGGTCGCGAAGTTTCACATCAACCGGGAAAACCACTTCGCTCTTGTATCCGATGCCCTCGCCATTTTCGTCCATGAAGCGGTGGGGCAATGGCATCATCACCTTTACTGACTCAACATTTCCGGAATCTGACCAGTCAAAACTGGGCGGCACTCCGGCATCTCCGGGCACACGCCAGTAGGTTTTCCAGCCGTTCTGCATCGTTATGTAAATTCCGCTGCTCCAGACATCAGACTGCTTGCCGGCATTCAAAAGCCGCAACGAGGTGTAGGGCGAGGAAAACCTGCCCGTTGCTTCATCACCGGCATTTGTCAGGCCAGATGCTGCTACCATTGCCGCGGCGACGGCTGCAACCAGGATAACGGTACGAATTGTTTTCATGAGTTCATCTAGCACCAAACTCGGTATATCTTCCATTAAACCGCTATCAAATTAATGCGAGAATTGGCATATCGGCATTTGCCCGAATATCATTGGAGGTGTTATTCTACCAGGTGAACAGCAGGCCTTGGGAACCAGCCCGGATGACTGAGCAGTACCTTGATGGTAAGATGTTGATCGCGATGCCCGGCATCAGTGATGATCGCTTCGAACGCGCCGTAATATTTGTGTGCGCCCATTCCAAGGATGGAGCCATGGGGCTGGTCGTCAACCATGAAGTCGACAGCCTGTCCTTTGGCGGTCTTCTGGCGCGGCTGGACCTGGTGGAGAATGACGATGCTATTCGCCTGCCCGAAAGCATCGCCGCTACGCGTGTCCTGCAGGGTGGCCCTGTCGAGACCAGTCGTGGGTTTGTGTTGCACTCCAGGGACTATTTCAGTGCTGAAAGCACGTTGGGAGTAGACGGCAATATCGGATTGACGGCGACACTTGACGTACTGCGGGCCATTGCACGTGGTGAGGGACCTCGTAAATCGCTACTGGCACTGGGATATACCGGTTGGGGACCGGGACAACTGGAAAGTGAATTTCGTCGAAACGGATGGTTGCATTGTGAGGCGGATGAGGGATTGCTGTTCGACAGTGATCTGGACAGTAAATACCAGTCGGCCCTGGCCCGCATCGGTGTCAATGAGGCCATGTTGCTGGGCGGTCATTTCGGCAACGCCTGACATACCATGAATTGCCGTTTGTGACCGTCATGCAACAATCATCCTGATCCTGTCTTCCTGGCCGCGGTGCGTTTTTTTCCGGCCGTAGCCTTCCTGGCAGATTGTTTTTTTGTTGCCCTGGATTTCTTGGGTTTTTGGGGTGCTTTCTGGTTGCCGCGCGGGTCCGTGCCGGTCTTGTCATCCTTTGCACCGGCAGCGGTGCGGCTTGTACCGCTCGCAACCTCTTCCCTGGCTCCACCTGTACCTTGTGCTGCAGCCACGCTGTCAGGCGTTGCGGGCGTTGGCGCCTGCCTTTCAGTTGCAGGTTTTTCTCCTTGCTGGGATGTTACAGCCGGATCATGCGCAATAGGCTTTTCAGATCCGCCTTTCAACCCGGGATCGATTTCCGCCACTGGTTTCGGCGGCACTGCGGTTTCGCCTTCAGGGACAGACCTGTGATCCGATGCTACTGGTTTTGGCTCGGCTGAAGGCTCGCTGTCCTGCTGCGACTTTACATCCAAAGCAGGTGCTGGCGCTGCCACGGGCCGGCTTTTCACAACAGGTCCCGCTTGTGCAGCAGGCGCGGGCGGCGTATCCGGGATGCTCTTCGGCAGCGGGTTGATTTTGCGCACTGGCCGGTCCGCTGCTGCAGGCGTCGACATGGGTTCCGGCTTCAAATTCAACCGCTCCCGGAAACTCCTGATGTCTGCCGCGACGCCCCCGTCCCGGTGCGAAGCTGTTTCCAGCGCATCTTCAGCTGCCTCCCGGGCACCTTGTGACGAGTCGCCGGGTGGCCTGCCGCCGTTTACCTGACTGGCGGTTGAAACTTCAGAGTTGTGAGCTTCGCCGCGTGCGGGTTTTTCGTAGGCCGGGTTTGCTACCCGCGGTGCCCACGGTGCAGGGTGGAAGTCATATGGCGACCACGGATCCAGTTCCTCTTCATCAGGTTCAGGTTCAGGCTCCATGGTGACCGGTGGCGGGGCCACAACTGGCTGCCTGCGTGTGAGGCGGTTCCACAAGGCTGCAATGCCGGACTGACTCGATGCTGTTTCACGCGAAGGCGCGCCGAGGGCGGCAAGCACTTGCTGAGCGTCAATCGGCTCTCCGATCAGAAAGCCCTGTGCCAGATCGCATTCCAGAGTAACCAGATGATCAAGCTGGGCCCGTGTCTCAACCCCTTCCGCGACTACCTGCAGGCCGAGATCATGCGCCAGCAATATGATTGCGTCCAGAATAACAGAGCCGCGATCCGTCTCCAGTCCCGCCTGCAGGAAGGAACGATCTACCTTGAGGGTATCAAACGGCAAACGCCGCAAATATGACAGGGATGAATAACCGGTCCCGAAATCATCGCATGAAAGGCCTATGCCCAACGCTTTCAGTCTGTCGAGCATCTGCAGCGACAACTCCGGATTCTCCATCACCATCGTCTCGGTAATTTCCAGCTTCAGTGAACCGGGCACGAGTTCTTCGCGGGACAATACCGTGCGGGCCAAATGCAGCAGTCGTGGGCCGGACAACTGGGAAGACGATACATTGACTGCAACGAAAACCGGTTGTGCCGGCGTAAACATCCTCTGCCAGACACCAAGCTGGCGGGCCGACTCGGTCAACACGAACGCCCCGATTTCCCCTATCAGGCCGCACCGCTCAGCCAGGGGCAGAAAGCTCGAGGGTTCCAGGATTTCGCCATCAGGTTTACGCAGGCGAACCAGCGCCTCAAATCCCGCAAGCTGACGGTCAGACAGACGCATGATCGGCTGATAGAGCAATTCAAAGCTGCGCTCCTGCAAGGCAATTTGCAGGTCTTCAACGCCAAGACTGCCGGACGTGGCTTCATTCAGCATTCCCGGTTTGTAAAACGCAACCTTGTCCTTGCCACGGGTTTTCGCTTCAAACAACGCGGTATCAGCGCATCTGTGAAAGACGTCTGCACTTCCCATTTTCGAATCCCAATGCGCAACACCGACACAACACGTCAGGTAAATCTCGTTGGGTGGCACTCGCACCGGTTGGGACACTGCATGACGTACCTTGTCCACGAAGATGATCGCCCTTTCCATAACATCCTGCTGAGCCGAGTTCTCCAGGATGACGGCAAACTGATCCCCCGGCATTCGGGCCAGACTGCTGGTTGCCGGCAACAGTTTTTCAATTCGCCGCGCTATGGTCTTCAGGAGGCTGTCCCCTATCTCCTGACCAAGCCGGTCGTTGACAACGTTGAACCGGTCGATATCAACAATCAAAATGCTGAGATTCAGTTCAGCATTGGAAATTGCGCGATTGGTAGCCTGTGATAGCCGATCAAGGTACAGCGCGTAATTGGGCAGTCCCGTAACCACGTCAAAAATGGCGTCAGATAACAGACGATTCTGCGAGTTGCGCTGTTGTGATGAATTGCTCAACACACCGGTCAACCGCAATCCCGTTTCTGATCCATTCGGCAGTGAGCTGCCTTTCAGCGAGTACCACCGATAACGCCCATCGGCATGGCGCACACGCAATTGCAGGTCAAAGTGTTGATTTCCGCGCAACTTTGCCACTTCCAGCGCTGAAAAATAGGTGTTGTGATCGTTGGGATGAATCAACGCCAACCACGATTTCGCATCAGTGTTGTCAAGGCTGCCATCCTCATACCCCAGTACCTTTTCCAGTTCGGCTCCGACAAAAAAAGATTTGTCACCCGGTTCGAAATCCCAAACGACCTGCGAAGCGCTGGCCAGCGCCAACGCGTTTCGTTCAGCTTCCAGGGCATCCTGTTCCGGATTGAGCACGCTGGAGAACGCGAAATAGGCCAGTATGAATGCAAGTGCCACCAGAACCAGTGCCAGTCCACCCACCAGAACCGGCGACGCAAGCTCACTGGGTGGCCGCATGATGGCAATATAGCTTGCGGCTGCTGTCCAAAGCCCGAGAAGAATCCAGACCATAAGAGACGATTTTGCCCGTACACCTCCGCGATAGGCGAGAAATGCCGAGGCAGCAAGCACTGTGACCACACCGAGCGCAAATCCAACCCGTACTATCTGCTTGACAAGAACCGGTTCAATCAGTGCATAGGCCGCAAGAGCTATTCCGGCACCGCCTGCGAAAATCAACAACCCGCTCAAGGTTGGCAATTGCCGGCGGGTTCGCATGATGGTGACACCCATAAACATCACCCCGGCCATCATCAGCGCTTCAATTATGGCGCTGAGTACCTCATGGCGAGGTACCAGTACCGGCGGCAAGACAGCGCCCAGAGCTGCCTCAAGCTGACCCGTCTCCAGTGTAATGAAGCCAACGGCAGGCAGAGCAAAAATCATGGACAACGGAAACACGATTTGCGGCGACAAGAGCACAAGGCAGGTAATGACCACGACGGCCAACATTGCCATACCCAGCACGATTCCGCGGTAAAGGGCCTGTCGATAGGCATTGTGATCGAATGCCGAGCGCTGCCAGAGCCTGACCCCCGACACGCCAACTTCCGACAACTCCAGCGCAACCGTCAGGCTTGTTTGCGGTGGCACCGTAAAGGCAAATGCATCGCGGTCAGGAATGTTCAAACGGCGCAAGGTCACACTCCGCGATGACGATGCTGCCGATATGCGGCTGCTGGAGTAGGATGGTGACGCAATTCCTGAGCCGGGAAACGACTGCCTCGCCGCGTCTATGACAAGTTCCCTTTCAACCGTTGACGGGTTGGCAGTTGTAAAAATCGCCCAGCGATAGTGTGGACCCGCTCCGGTCGCCTGCAGGTTCATGCTTTCGCTCTGACCAGCACTGTTGGCAGGAAGCTGGATCACGACCTGTTTCTTGTCGCTTTGAACGGCGCCCAGAAACGGGACGACGTCAATGTGGCTGGCTGGAAAATCTGCACGTACGACCTGGCCGGAGTCCTGGGCCAGAACACCAGCCGTACTCACGATCAGGACTATGCAAAAGCCGACCCATGCAGCAATTGTTACACGCCAAGATGGCATAGCCACTCTTTCTACAACCTATCCCCCGGTAAACATATCCTAGCCTGACTATCGTAGAAGACCAAAGCCTGCAAACAGCAATCGAGATCAATATCCACCGATTAGGGTCAGAACCCACTGATCCCATGCAAATCTGTTTGAAATAAAACAATCGAAAGTTCGTGAAAAAGCGCAAGACAAGGCTTTGTCCCAAAGCCATGTTGTTCACTCATCCCGGTGGATCTGCGTCCAACAGCGCAAACAACAGGTGATCCTGCCATCTGCCATTGATTTTCAGGTATTTCCGGGCATAGCCCTCCTGCGAGAAACCGCATCGCAGGAGCAGTTTTCTGGACGCCTCATTTACCGGCAGGCAGGCCGCTTCCATGCGATGTAACCGCAGGTTTTCAAAGGCGAATGCGGCAGCCGCGTTAACTGCGGCTGACATGTAACCCTGATTCGCGTAGGATTGGCCAACCCAGTATCCCAATGAACAAGTTTGCGCCACTCCGCGGCGCACATTGGAAATGGTCAACCCGCCAACCAGCTTGCCTGAACTGCGGCAGAAAACGAAAAAGGCATAGGCATAGTCGTCCCGCATGTCCTTGTTGTACCGACGTATGCGCTGACGGTAGGACGACTTGGTCAGATCATCGCGTGGCCAGGTTGGTTCCCATGGCTCCAGAAATGCCCTGCTGGACGATCTCAACTGCGCCCACTGTGCATAATCAGCGCCCAGGGCAGGGCGCAATAACACCTTTTCAGTTTGAATGACCGGGTCACCGTCCAGGTATGCATAGGTTCGCAGAAATGACATTGTGATCGCAGAATTCGATGGCCGACACTATGCAAATCTTGCCGCAAGTTCATTGCCTTGCGCAAGTAACGATGTATCACCAACTGCTGCCCGTGACAGGCTGGAGCCATTGAAAGTAGCGCTGGCCAGGCGCTTTACGTCATCTGTGGTCACCGCGTCCACCTTGGCCAGGATATCTACAACCTCCGGCACCTTGCCATATGCAAGGTACTGGCGGGCAATCTGGTCCGCGCGTGAAGACGGACTCTCCAGGCTCATGACCAGTGAGGCCTTGAGTTGAGCTCTCGCACGATCCAGTTCAGCCTGCTCGATATCCTGTGTGCTTGCCAGCAACACATCAGTTGCCACCTTGCAAAACTCAGCCGCCGTGTCGGGAGCGGTTCCAGCGTATACCTGCATCAAACCGGTATCGGCAAAGGCGGATACATGTGCAAATGTCGAGTAGCACAGGCCCCGGCGTTCGCGGACTTCCTGAAACAATCGGGATGACATGCCTCCTCCCAATATGCTGGCCAGCAAATGAAGTCCGTACACATCGGGGTCGTAATATCCTGTTGTCGAGAATGCCATCACCTGGTGCACCTGATCCAGTGGCCGCTTGCGGGCAGCATCTCCGCCCGAGTATCGCGGGGTGGTGCGGTTGGCCCCCTGGCCGCGCTGAATACCCGACAGCCGTTCGCGGGAAGCGTCAACCAGCTCGTCATGATCAACGCGCCCGGCCGCCGACAGCACCATGCGCGATCCGGTATAGTGGCTGGAGCGATAAGAGGCGAGATTTTCCGCGCTGAAGCTATTGACTGTTTCCGGTGTGCCGAGAATATCGCGCCCCAGTGAGTGGTCCGGCCAGGCCAGATGCTGGACGAGATCAAACACCAGATCATCAGGGGTGTCTTGTGCGGCCGCAATTTCCTGCAGAATAACTCCCTTTTCCAGTGCAAGATCATCGTCGGCGAATACCGGATTCATGACAATATCCGAAATCACGTCCAGCGCCAGTTGCCAGTCACTGCGCAATACACGGGCATAGTATGCTGTAGTTTCCATGGAGGTGGAGGCGTTCATGTCACCACCGGCAGCTTCAATTTCAGCAGCTATCTGAAACGCTGAGCGATTTTTGGTCCCCTTAAAGGCCATATGTTCCAGAAGATGGGCCAATCCGTTCTGGTTGTCCGCTTCGTCACGAGCACCTGCCTTGGTCCACATGCCAAGCGATACGGTCTCAACATGCTCCATATTATGAGAAACAATGGTCAGGCCATTTTCGAGGGTTGTCGTGCGTGCGTTCATGAAGCCCTGCCTGCCTGAGTGTGATCGAGTATGAACTGCTTTACTGCCGACAGGTCATTTTCGAGCACCCTGAAACGTTCGTGACGAAGCATCAAATCTCCCATCCGTACCGGCAATGCAGGGCGCACGCCACTTGCTGCTTCAACCGCGTCCGGAAACTTTGCCGGATGAGCAGTTGCAAGCGTCACCATTGGCACACCGTCTACAGCCAACCCGCGCGCCACACCATACCCCACCGCGGTGTGCGGGTCGAGCAATTCACCGGTTTCTGCCAGCGTGGTTTTAATGGTGATTGCAGTTTCTGCCTCGTCGGACCTGCCTGATTTGAAGCCGGCCGAAATGTAACTGCGCATTTGGTCACTCAATGAAAAGCTGCCCGACTGTTTCAGTCCAGCCATCAAGGTTGAGATATGGCTTGCATCCTTCCCGCATGCTTCAAACAGCAAGCGTTCAAAGTTACTGGATACCTGTATGTCCATGGACGGACTTTGGGTAGCCTCAACACCCAGAACCTCATATCGACCGGTCTGCAGGCTGCGATGGAGAATATCGTTGATGTTGGTTGCAATAACCAGATCAGCAATCGGGAGCCCCATATGGCGTGCGACCTGACCTGCAAAAATGTCACCAAAATTACCTGTCGGCACACAGAAGCTGATCGTACGGTCAGGACCGCCCAGCGCCAGTGCCGACGTAAAGTAGTACACTGCCTGGGCCATGATACGCGCCCAGTTGATTGAATTGACGCCTGACAACAAAACGGATTCCCGAAATCCTTCATCAGCAAACATGGATTTCACGTGGGCCTGACAATCATCAAAATTGCCTTCCACGGCTATGTTGTGGATATTCGGTTTGTCGACAGTGGTCATCTGGCGGCGCTGAACATCACTGACCAGGCCATGCGGATGCAAAATGAACACATCTGTGCGGGTTGAGGCGGAAAAAGCATCGATTGCCGCACCACCAGTGTCACCGGATGTGGCTCCTACAATGGTGGCACGCCTGTCTGGCGCATTCCAGGGCATGATCCATCAGCCGGGCGAGCAGCTGCATGGCGACATCCTTGAACGCCAGCGTGGGGCCGTGAAAGAGTTCCAGCAGCCAGTGATTTGCGTCCATTTGCCTAAGCGGCACCACCGCCTTGTGGGCAAATGTCGCATAGGCTTCATCGATCATCCGGCGCAATTTCACATCTGCGATTTCACCACCTACAAATGGCTTGATCACGGCAAAGGCCACCTCCGCGTAGCTCTTGCCGCGTAACTCCATCAGCCGTTCAGTTGTCAACCTGGGCCAGTTTATCAGGCACGTAAAGACCGCCATCAGGTGCCAGACCCGCCAGCAGCACGTCGGTAAAGCCCAGTGCAGGCGTCTGCCCGCGTGTGGAAATGTATTTCATCTTTCTCACCGGTTAGCGGTTAGGCCTCACCTGATGCATGTTCCAGGCGGCGTTTGCGGATAAACATCCAGCTTATTACCGACAGCACGAGAGCCAATGCATACCATGTGAACGCGTATTGCAGATGATTGTTCGGTAAATCAACCTTCAAATTCTCAGGTTCCGGCCACTTGCCTGCTCCCGGTTCTCCGCCCGGTAGCAGCTGAACAAACATGGCAGATGTAATCGGGTCCGGTCCCTGATAGCCATCCAGAAGACCGGCCGGCATAGAAGCGGAAATTCCTGCCAGATCATACCAGTACCAGATACCCTTTTCTGTGTCCGCTTCAGGCGAGAACATGTTTCTGTCAGACGCCCTGTTGCGGGTAACGCCGGTAATGGTGAGTTCGCCTTCAGGTATGCGGGTTTCACCCGGGATTGGCAATCCCAGCATACGCTGGTCAATGAAGCCGCGATCAACCAGCACAATAAATCCGGACCTGTCGATAAACGGTGTTATTACCTGATAGCCCGGCCTCTTTCCACGAGCGCGATAGACATGGCGCGAGGCCTCATGGCGATATTCACCGTTCAGACGAACACGCAGGAAATCCACGTCATAGCCATGCTCCATGCCGGCCTCGATGTCGTATATGGTTACCGGATTTCCGGCCAGGGACGCGGCGCGTTTTTCGATCAGGTCAAGTTTCCATTGCAGGCGGAGCAATTGCCACGATCCCAACCCGGCCAACAGCAAAATACCAACCATGGTGACGGCAACTACCGGCCAGTTCCGGCGCTGTCGATCTGGAGTTGGTACGGCTGTCACTTGTCTTCCAGCCTGCCTTCGCGGGCGCTGGTGAGATACTGCTGATTGAGAAAAATCCCCTTTACCGGACGCAACAGCAACAACGGCAGGCCAACCGCCAGCGGCAGAGCCACCAGGGCGTGCACCCACCAGACCGGTTGCCAGTTCAACTCAACAAACAATACTCCCCCCATCGCCAACGTGCCGCACACCAGCATGATGAACCAGGCGGCGCCGTCGCCGCTATCTGAAAAGGAAAAATCAAGATCGCAGTGATCGCACTTGTCGGGAACCGTCAAATATCCGGTAAACAATTTACCCTGACCACATCGCGGGCAAAGTCCCCTGACGCCGTTGCTGACCGGTGACTGCGGCGGGTAATAGGGCTGCTGGTTCATCCTGGATAACGGCTCTCAAAAGTAGTTGCGTGCCGGAACATGGACGGCCTCGAGTGAACCCGCAAAGTATACTCCAGCACTCTTGAAGCGAACAGTTTCATGAGTTTTGACCGGTTCAAAAGAAAACCCATGCTGATCTATGCAAAAAGACCGCATGCGCGCAATCATGCGGTCCTTTCCTCAATGTGAAGTCCAGGCTGCCTGATCAGTGTGCTCCGGCAATTGTCGCGCCCACACTGCCCCATACATAGATGCAGGCAAACAGGAACAGCCATACTACGTCAACAAAGTGCCAGTACCAGGCGGCGGCCTCAAATCCAAAATGCTTCTCGGGCGTGAAGTGGCCGGCCAATGCGCGGAACAGGCAGACAATCAGGAAAATGGTTCCGACCAGCACATGGAAACCGTGGAAACCTGTCGCCATGAAGAAGGTCGATCCATAAATGTTGCCGCCATTTTCTGCCTTGAACGCAAATGCTGCATGGCCATACTCATATGCCTGAACGAAGGTGAACAGCGCACCGAGTACGACTGTGCAAATCAGGCCCCACTTGAGGCCTTCGCGATCATTGTTGATCAGCGCATGGTGTGCCCAGGTCACTGTAGTGCCCGACAAAAGCAGGATCAGGGTATTGAGCAGCGGCAAATGCCAGGGGTCGAACACCTCAATGCCTGCCGGCGGCCAATGACCCTGTGTCAAGGCCACCCGGGTTTCCTGAATCGCAGAGTCCGTATACAGCGACGCTTCGAAAAATGCCCAGAACCAGGCCACGAAAAACATGATTTCGGACGCAATGAACATCAGCATGCCATAGCGCAGATGAAGCTGTACCACCGGTGTGTGATCGCCCCGGTGGCTTTCCTTCACAACGTCGCGCCACCACATAAACATGGTGTAGATGACAATGGCAAAACCCGCCAAAGCACCTGCAGATACGCTCCAGGTCTGGCCGCTGTGCATCCAGTATACAGCGCCGATTGCGAGGGTCAGCGCCCCGATGGCGCCGATTATCGGCCATGGGCTTGGGTCAACCAGATGATAGTCGTGATTTTTAGCGTGGCTGTCTGCCATTGCCCTCTTCTCCCGCTCAAACTGTCTGGCCAATCGGTATGGTGGACCCAGACAAAGTCAATTAGTTCACTGTACTGTCTCGCCGGGGACGCAAAGCTGATGAGGTTTTCACCGGCCCCTCGTCCACCGCATAAAATGTATATGAAAGCGTAATCGTGGTAATCGATTTCATGTCTGGATCATTGACAATTTCAGGATCCACGAAATAACTCACCGGCATGTCTACCGTTTCGCCGGCCTTCAAGGTCTGCTCGGTAAAACAGAAGCACTCAATTTTGGAAAAATAGGCTCCCGCGCCAACCGGTGTGACATTGAAGGTGGCCGTTCCCGTAACGGATTTACTGCTGGCGTTGGCAGCCTTGTAAAAAGCCAGGGTCTGTTCACCTATACGAATGGTCTGACTGTGCTGAACAGGTTCGAACGACCAGTTCAGAGATGAATTTACATTGGCATCGAAAGCAACGGTGATCTTTTGATCAAGTACCTGCGCGGGCGATGTATCAGCCCGCTGCGTCGTGCCGCCGAAACCTGTTACCTGGCAGAAAATCTGGTAAAGTGGAACGGCTGCGTATGCCACACCAACCATGCCCAAGGCCACACCACCTGCCACAACGGCAACACGCAGATTGGATTTTTCCCGAGACTGTCCGGAGTTCACATCAACCTCCTGCCTGCATGGAAATGTTTGAACCCAGGCGGACCATGGTAGTAACGAAAAACAAAATCACCAGGGCCACCAGTGTCCATGCAATTGCTAACGACCGCTTGCGCTGCCGGGCCCGGTCTTTGTCGGTAGGGGTGTATGTCTGCATTTCATCAGCCATGTCTTACAGCAACCCCGTCAGGCTGACGGCCCGGTCGGCGAGCAGCGACACAAACATGGCGAACAGATACAGGATGGAATATCCGAACAGCCTTTTCGGTGCACGCTCAGCTTTTACGCCTTCGCGCAGCGAATATACCGCCCATGCATGCCAGATGAATCTGGCTGTCAGGACAACGGCGGCTGCAGCGTAAATCCAGCCGGCAATACCAGCAATGATTGGCAGCGCGGCAACCGGTGCCATGGCCAGCGAATACAACCAGATCTGCTTTCTGGTTGCATCAACACCCGCCACGTTTGGCAACATTGGAACACCTGCCGACTCGTAGTCGCCGAAGCGGAACAGCGCCAGCGCCCAAAAGTGCGGCGGAGTCCAGACAAATATGATCAGGAACAACGAAACACTTGCCATATCCACCGAGCCAGTAACGGCGGACCAGGCCACCATTGGCGGCAATGCGCCTGCAGCACCACCAATGACAATGTTCTGAGGCGTCGAACGCTTGAGAAACATAGTATAGATCACGGCGTAGAAAAATATCGTGAAAGCCAGAAATGCTGCGGAAATCCAGTTGACAGCAAGACCCAGCAGAACAACCGACCCTACCGACAGTGCGGTGCCAAATATGTACGCCTCACCCGGTTCAATTGCACCACGAGGGATCGGCCGCTTCGCAGTGCGGCTCATCCGGCTGTCGATATCTGCCTCATAAGCCATATTCAGGGCGCCGGATGCACCTGCCCCGACTGCGATACACAATATGGCAACGAATGCCGTCCAGGGATGAATTTCGCCTGGCGCCAGCAACAGTCCACAAAAGGCGGTAAAGATAACCAGCGACATAACCCGCGGTTTGAGCAGTGCCCAGAAATCTTCAACAGTGCCGTTGCCACCGAACTCGAACGGGACGGCGTCATGGTCTTGCTGCATCAGATCTGTGCGAATGTCTGTCATGTATATCTCATAGTTACCGGCCTGGCTGGCCATTTACTCCGGCAGTCAGCGCTGCTGAAGCAACTGACCGGCCGGCTTGCCTGTTGTGTTACCGGATAACCGGCAGGGTCGAGAACTGGTGGAACGGTGGAGGCGAAGACAGCGTCCATTCCAGCGTAGTTGCAGACTCGCCCCACGGATTGTTGCCAGCGACCCGCTTTTTCATGAAGGCCTCAACGATGCACCACAGGAAAATGAGGATTGAAAATGCGGAAATGTACGATCCGATCGAAGATACATAATTCCATCCAGAAAACACTTCCGGATAATCAATATAGCGGCGCGGCATACCGGCCAAACCAAGGAAATGCTGCGGGAAGAACAACAGGTTCACACCAATAAACTGAATCCAGAAGTGGGCCCGGGCAAGGAATGGATTGTACATGTAGCCAAATATTTTCGGGAACCAGTAATACCAGCCGCCAAATATCGAGAATACTGCACCCAGAGAGAGCACATAGTGGAAATGGGCCACAACATAATAGGTATCATGCAGTGATCGGTCGACACCCGCGTTGGCCAGCACGACACCGGTCACACCACCAACCGTAAACAGGAAAATGAAACCGATTGCCCACAACATCGGTGTGCGGAATTCGATTGATCCGCCCCACATGGTTGCGATCCAAGAGAAAATTTTCACGCCGGTTGGCACCGCAATGACCATGGTGGCAGCCACAAAATAGGCTTGTGTATCCACCGCCATGCCGACAGTGTACATGTGGTGTGCCCACACGATAAAGCCGACAAGACCGATGGCAACCATGGCATAGGCCATGCCAAGATATCCAAACACTGGTTTCTTGGAGAATGTGGCAATGATCTGGGAAACCATTCCGAAACCGGGCAGGATCAGAATGTACACTTCAGGGTGTGCAAAAAACCAGAAAAGGTGCTGGTACAGGATCGGGTCACCACCGCCTTCAGGCCGGAAGAACGAGGTTCCGAAATTGCGGTCTGTCAGCAGCATGGTGATGGCACCGGCAAACACCGGAAGCGACAACAACAGCAGGAACACGGTTACCAGGATCGACCACACGAACAACGGCATTTTGTGCAGGGTCATGCCCGGCGCGCGCATGTTGAAGATTGTGGTGATGAAATTGATGGCACCGAGAATTGAAGAGGCACCGGCAAGATGCATGGACAGAATTGCCAGGTCCACAGCAGGTCCAGGCTGCCCGCTGGTGGAGTACGGAGGGTACAGGGTCCAACCGCCGCCAACTCCGAAGGAGCCGGAAGAGCCTTCCACGAACATGGAAAGGACCAGAAGGATAAGTGCCGGTGGCAACAGCCAGAAGGAAATGTTGTTCATGCGTGGAAACGCCATGTCAGGCGCGCCGATCATCAACGGTACAAACCAGTTGCCGAAGCCGCCGATCATCGCGGGCATGACCATGAAGAAGATCATCAGCAGGCCATGGGCCGTGACAAACACGTTGAACATGTTCTTGCCCGCATCAACTGCATCTGCAGATGTATCGCCAATACCGTAGACCATGTGCGCCAGGCCGTGGAAGATCTGAATGCCGGGCTCCATCAACTCCCAGCGCATCATGATCGACATGAAACCGCCTACGAGGCCGGAAAAAATCGCAAACCACAAATACATCGTTCCGATGTCCTTGTGGTTCGTGGAGTAGACATACCGGCGCCAACCTGTCGGGTTGTGCTCATGATCGTCATGTGCCGCTGTTGCATATGCCATAAGGGTATCCCTCGTTTTAATCAGTCGAATCAGTTTGCAGGCGCGCCGGCGGCGCCCAGCGCCAGCTTGCCTTTGGTTCTCAAAATGGAGGCGAGATGCTGTTGCGCTTCTTCAACGCCGGCAGTCTTGGCCTTTTCCAGCCATGCCTGGTACTCATCTTCGGACACGACGCGCACAGTAATCGGCATGTAGGCATGGTCTTTGCCACACAGTTCAGAACACTGTCCGTGGAATATGCCTTCTTTTTCCGCCTTGAACCAGGTTTCGTTTAAACGCCCCGGCACTGCATCAATCTTCGAGCCAAACGAAGGTATCGTCCAGGCATGCAGCACGTCGTTGGCAGTGACGATCACCCGTACAATCTTGTTAACCGGAACTACCACCTCAGTATCGGTGGCAAGCAAGTAAACTTCGCCTTCCTTCAGTTCATCCCTGGCTTTCAGATACTGGTCAAAAGACACGTCATGCTCAGGATACTCATAGGACCAGAACCACTGGTTGCCGATTGCCTTCACCGTCATCTCGGCTGCAGGGAAGTCACGCTGAAAATACAGCAGCCGGAAAGATGGAATGGCAATGCCAATCAGAATAAGGATTGGCACCACTGTCCACACAACTTCAACCAGCGTGTTATGAGTAGTACGTGAGGGAACCGGATTGGCCTTAGCATTGAACTTGACGCAAACCCAGGTCAGCAAACCCAGTACGAACAGACAGATAATGGTGGTCAGTATCAGCAGGCCATTGTGAAAACTAGTAATGAACGTCATAACCGGCGAGGCCGATTGCTGGAGGTTCATCTGCCATTCTACCGGCTGGCCAAGACCTGCCGCGATTGCTGTGGATGTTCCCGATAAGGCTGTCGCCGACACAGTCAAGCTCGCAAACAATTTGCGCATATTGCCCTCTTAAAATTCGCAGACAGGAGGAAATCCTGCCATACGGTGTATTCCACAGTATATTCCAAAGTGCAGGACTGGCCGATCAAAAGATTGCCGCACTGCTACCATGTACCTGTTGAACCACAATCGCCCCATGGCTGCAACTGTCATGAGGCGCGTCAAAATTGCACGGTTTGCGCTTGACGCATCACCGCGGCGGCAATGATCGCAATAATGCCTCAATTGCACACGAAGAGTGCTGAACGTACACTGAAAACGGAACATTGGTATGTTTCGAGAATGAATTTGCACAGCCGGGTTGCTAAATCGGCCCCGCGTCTGGCATACACGGCAAATAACTGAAATGAGTGGCGGTTCAAATCTAGTCAATCTCCAGGGAGCAGCTATCCAGTGGTCCAAAAAATCAACATGATTCGCAAAACAGCCTTACTGCTGGCAACAGCCGGCGTCATATCGGCTCTGGCAACAGCCAGCATGGCCCAGCAGCAGGTTGCTCCGGTGTCGCCCAAGCAGTTCGGTCCCCGGGTAAACGCGCCGCAGAGTGCAGCACCAAACCGTCCCAAACCTCAACTGGTCGCAGAGAACGGCAAGTGGAAAGTACAGTGCGAATCGCATCCAGCCGGCAAGGATGCCGAAGGCAGGGATGTTCCAGCACAAAAGGTTTGTGCCATGGTGCAGATCAGCCGTGATGCAAAGCGGCCCCAGATTGCGCTTTCCCTGATCATGCGTCAGCAGAAGCAGGGTGACAAATCTGCAACCATGATGCAGATCATGGCACCAATCGGCGTGTTCCTGCCTACCGGGATTGCGCTGGAAATTGACGGTGCCGCCGTCGGCCGCGTGCCATTTGTCCGCTGTCTGCCACAGACGCAGGCAGCACCTGGCCTGTGCACTGCAACCGCAGAAGCCCAGGAAGCCACTCTGGCAAAAATGAAGGCAGGCCAGGCAGCAAACTTCATCATCTATGAAGCTCCCGGTGCCGCCATCAAAATGCCGATTTCGCTGGACGGTTTTACCGCGTCCTTCAAGGCTTTGCTCGACAACAGCTGATCGAATGCGGACATTGGCCCAGGCTGTTCCAGGACGGCCTGGTCCGGATTTCTTCGTCAGGATTTGTACCGATATTTCGAATTTGTGGCCATTGCAGTTGCACCTTGCGGTGATATGCCTGACGATAAAGCCAGCCATGCCTTTTCGGAGACCGCTGAGCCGTGACAGACATTAATCCATCTGACGATCTGTTTTTCGCCGAAACCGGGCTGGACCGCGAGGCTGCATTGCAACTGACTGAAGATTGCCTGGTCAACAGCGATGATGGCGAGCTGTTTCTGGAGTATTGTCAGTCTGAAAGCCTGGTGTTTGACGATGGCCAGCTCAGAACCGCCAGTTTTGACGTCAATCAGGGCTTTGGATTGCGTGCGGTTTGCGGCGAAACTTCCGCGTATGCACATTCTGCTGAACTCTCCAGGGCGGCACTTGCGCGTGCTGCTGAGACTGTTCGCAGCGTACAATCAGGCGCTGGCAGTGTGTCATCCGAACCACCACGTACCAATATAAGCCTCTACAGTGACGATAATCCTGTGCAGGCCATGGCTTTCGAAGACAAGGTGCGCCTGTTGCAGGAAGTTGACCGGTTTACCCGCAATCTTGATGACCGGATCCGCCAGGTTACAGTGTCCATGTCGGGCGAATGGCAGGCCATCGACATCATTCGCCCCGGCGGCCATACCTTCAGCGACCGTCGGCCGCTGATCCGCTTCAATGTCTCAGTGGTTGCCGGCCAGGGAGAAAAGCGCGGCAGCGGCAGTCACGGCATGGGTGGCAGAACCTGCTACGGGGACTTCGTCGGCATTGACAGTTGGCAGTCTGCCGCGCGCGAAGCACTACGCCAGAGCCTGGTGGCACTGGACGCCGAAGATGCTCCTGCTGGCGAAATGGACGTCGTGCTGGGGCCCGGCTGGCCGGGCATTTTGCTGCATGAAGCGATTGGACACGGCCTTGAAGGCGATTTCAACCGCAAGAAAACCTCGGCTTTTGCCGGCCTGATGGGCAAGCGTGTTGCGAGCCCGGGCGTCACCATTGTTGATGACGGAACACTGCACAACAGGCGTGGATCATTGTCGATAGACGATGAGGGTACTCCGGCTCAGAAAACCACATTGATCGAGGACGGCATTCTTGTAGGCTACATGCAGGATCGCATGAATGCCAGGCTGATGGGTGAAATCTCAACCGGCAATGGCAGACGGCAGTCCTATGCCCACCATCCGATGCCGCGTATGACAAATACGGTTATGATGAACGGCAAAAGCAATCCGCAGGATATCATTTCATCGGTAAAGTCCGGGCTCTACGCTGTGTCATTTGGCGGCGGCCAGGTAGACATTACCAGCGGTAAGTTTGTGTTCTCGTGCACCGAGGCGTACCGTATAGAGCAGGGAAAGCTTGGCGCACCGGTGAAAGGGGCAACCCTGATCGGAAACGGGCCCGACGCCCTGACCCGGATATCCATGATCGGGAACGATATGCAACTCGACCCAGGTATCGGCACATGCGGCAAAGATGGCCAGGGAGTGCCGGTCGGTGTTGGCCAGCCTACCATTCGTCTCGACCGGATTACAGTTGGCGGCACCGCTGCCTGAAACATGAGCAATGAGCTTTACCACCTTAATATTCGACTTCGACGGCGTAATGTCGGATTACAACCTGCCGGACAGACTGTCCGAACTATCGCGCATTTCCGGACTGGACACAGATACAATCTTCGACCGGATATGGACATCCGGTTTTGAAGATGGTGCCGACAGCGGCAAATATCCCGATGAGGCCTCGTATCTGAATGCCTTCAATAATCACCTCGGGTTTCAAATCACCCGCGATGAATGGATTGCCTGCCGGGCAGCGGCAATGCATCACCGGGCCGACATGCACTGCCTGGTCACCAGTCTTGCGAATAGCCATGCATTGGCGATGCTGACCAACAATGGCCCGTTGGCCAGAACGGCATTTGAGCAGCTCGCCCCGAAAACAGCGGAACTGTTTGGGGACAATGCATTTTTTTCATACAGGTTCGGCACCAAGAAACCCGACGGAAAAATCTTCAGGCGTGTGGCATCCATGCTCGGCAGCAAGCCTGGTGAATGCGTTTTCATCGATGACAAACCACACAACTGCGACGGCGCAAATCAGGTTGGCATGACGGCAATAGTGTTCAGGGACATCAACGATCTGAAACACCGCCTGGGTCAGATCGACATTGTGACAGGCACCGGATGAGTGGCCCGGCTGACGGCCCACGGATAGGCGCGCGGTTCATATCCGGCTCAACCATGCAGCATGTGGTTGTGATGACGGCAACCAGCGCCGTCGGTCTTATGGCCATGTTCCTGGTTGATCTGGCCGATCTGTGGTTTCTGACCCTGCTGAACCGGATTGAAGTAACTGCCGCGATCGGTTTTGCCGGCACGATTGTATTTTCCAACCTTTCAGTCGGGCTCGGCCTGGCAATCGCTGCCGGAGCGCTGGTCGCGCAGGCCATGGGGCGCGGCAAAGAGGACAGCGCCCGGGAAACCGCATCAGCAGCATTGTGCCTGAGCCTGCTTACCGGGTTCGCGGTTGCCGCTGGAATCGTGGTGTTTGCCCGGCCCATGTTGTCTGTACTGGGTGCATCCGGCGAGGCGCTGGAACTGGCTCGCTCCTACCTGATCACCGTTGCGCCGGGTTTCCTGCTGCTGGCCGGGGCAATTACCGTCAGTTTTGTCCTGCGCGCAATTGGCGACCCCAGGCGCGCCATGTATGTTACGCTGGTAACTGCCATCGCCAATGCCATACTGGATCCGATCTTCATTTTCTGGATGGATTTCGGCATCCAGGGAGCAGCACTTGCCACGGTATGTGCCAATCTCGCTTCATTTGCGGTCGGATTGAATGCGTTGCATCGCCATCACCGGTTTGTGGTGCGACCACGGATTGCCTCCATAAGGCAAAACCTGCGCCCTATCATGCGTATCGCCCTGCCGGCAATTGCCACCCAACTGGCCACGCCGTTTGCAATCGCCTACATGACGCGCATCACCGCCACGTTTGGCAATGACGCAGTGGCCGCTGTGGCTGTTATCAACAGACTGGTGCCGGTTGCCTTCGGTGTGATTTTTTCATTGTCGGGTGCGGTTGGCCCGATCATCGGGCAGAATTACGGTGCCGGAAAACTTGATCGCGTCCGCCAGACACTGAAGGACGCCATGGTGTTTTCGGCGCTTTACACCCTCACAGTCAGCCTGGTGATGTTTGCAGTTGCCCGGCATATGCCGGCCTGGTTCAGTGCTACCCCGGAAACTGCCGAATTGATCACATATTACTATACCTTCATTGGCATTACCTGGGCGTTTGCCGGAGCACAGTTTGTGTCACAGGCCGCTTTCAACAATCTCGACCGGCCAAAATGGTCAATGTGGTTCAACTGGGGCAAGGCCACAATCGGCACTATTCCGCTGTTGCACCTCGGCGCAGCATGGGGCGGCGCAACCGGCGTTCTGGTCGGAATGGGTGCGGTCAACATCATTTTCGGGCTGGCTGCTTCGGTCACCGCCTTCAGTCTGGTCAGAGCCATGGCCCTGAGCGACCCGCTGACAGGAGCAGCCACGTGAGTACACAGGCCACCGAATTGATCGACATTATTCTGGCTGCCAACAACGGAAAAACCGCTGGGGCGCTGGCGCTTGCCGGCGGCTACGGCGTTGAAGCAGCGGAAAAGGCGTTGAAAACCCATGTCCGCGAGATCGGGACAAAAATAGCTGTCCAGGCACGCGATCCGGAAGAGCTGGAACTTCTACTGGATGTAATCGAGGCCGGCGAGCACGATGATTATCTGACCAACCCGGATGCACTGCTGTCACGCGAAGCGGTTGAAGAGGGCGAAGAAATACTGACGCATGTCTATGGCTCCGTGGAGCGAGCCCGCTCAGTTGCGCGAACACTGCGCAAACCGCACGGCATCACCGAAGAAAAAATGGAACGGATGATGACTCTGGCGGCCACCTTGTGTGTGGCGGCACTGGTCAAACGCGGCCAGCAAACCTATCTGGCCACTGATGCAGGCGGCGCCGCTGCAAGTTTCATCTCCGAGTTGATCAAGGCGATCATCAAGGGCATCACCCACGTACCGCCCAAGCGCAGGCGAAGGCGCAATCGCGCCACCTATGCGAAATCCTACAAGACCTCGCGCAAGCGCCGCATACAACGCAGGCGTTCCAGGCGCAGGAATACACCTGATCTGCGTGAGGTATTCGGGGAATTGCTGAAACGAGCAAAATGATTAAACTAACCACGTATCGAGACAGTCAGCGAAGTGAGTAAATGCCATGAATATCGTTGAAATGATTGCCCGGTCCCACAACGGTCAAGGTCTGGATGTGCTGGGGCAGCAGTTTGGACTGTCGCGTGAGCAGACACTGGCCGCCGTTGCCGAACTGGCGCCGATGGTCACCGCCGGCGTTCGCCACAATACCCGCGAACCTGATGGCATGGTGTCGCTATTCGAGGCGCTATCGGGCGGTCAACACGAACGCTTCATGGATGATGACTCTGCTGTTCAGTTCGACGCCGCGAAAAACGATGGCAATGCCATTCTCGGCCACCTGTTCGGCCACAAGCAGGTCAGCCGCGAAGTGGCCATGCATGCGGCCGGTTCCACCGGCATCGGCGCTGCCATCCTGAAAAAAATGCTGCCGGTCATTGCGTCCATGGTGATGGGGGCGATTTTCAAACGCATGACCGGCGGAGCCACTGGTCCGGGACCGCGCGGTGGTCCCGGCCAGGGACACAGTGACGGTGGCCTTGGCGATATACTGGGAGACATCCTCGGCGGCGGATCAGGTCAGCAGCGATCACCTGCCCCGCGACCGCGGCAAAGTGGACCTGCACCCGGCGGCGGTCTTGATGATCTGCTGCGTGACATTCTCGGCGGTGGCGGCAAGGGCCGAAGCAGCAGGAACCAGCGTCCGTCCTATAATGACGACGCCATCGGCCGGGGCCGTAATACCCTGGACGACATTCTTGGCGGCGACACCCGAACCGGTTCAGGCAATGCCGCCGATGATCTGCTGGAGTCGGTCAATCGCAGGCTGGGATACTAGCCCCAATTATTCACCGGACTGTCATGCATTTGCGAGCGCGAGCGTTATCGGCCGGGTTGACGGGGAGAATGTTGTGAGGGTTTTGAGCAGGCGTTGAGGGTTGACGTTCTGGTTTGAACAGCGGCTCTGCTGCCGCGCCGGTTACGGACTTTGCGCCTTGATCCTTGTGAGCAGCAGGGCAAACATTTTCTGGTGTGGACAGGCAGTAGGCAGGGCCATCGTAATCCTTGTTTTCAATTGCTCGACACGCACGGCGATTTTCAGGAATGTACGGCGAATGGTTTCGAAAGTGGCAGTGCGCCAGCGCGAGCGTTTGGGAGCAGCCCCACGCAATAACAGCAACAGCCAATAGGCGCCGGTGTGCAGGAAGAGCCGGAACTGGTTGGCTTGCCAGCGATGACAGGACGTGCGATCAGATTTGGTGTAGAGCTTGTGCTCCTTGATCAGGTTCTCCATTTTGCCGCGCGCGCAGTAGACTTTTTCATAGAGATGTTTGCCGCGCCCAGCCAGATTGGTGACGATATACCGGACATCACTGCCTTGCTCTGTAGCTTCCACACGGGCGATCACCTTTCGCTTCTTCGACCAGCTTTTTGCGCCATACCGGGTTTGGAAGAAACGGCGGACCTTGGGCTTTCCTCCAACCGCCCGGCGTGTTGCAACATCCTCGCACCAGGGGTGTGATAGCTGTTTCAGGGTTTTGTTACCGGGCAGAGAGAGGATATAGGTGCAGCCGGATTGTTCCAGAAGCTGCATCACCTCAGGGGTGCCGTAATGCCCGTCACCGCGCACCGTAATCGTGACGCGCGGCCAGTTCTGCCGGATGCGCCGGATCACGTGGCGCAGGATCTGGGCTGCTTCCTGTCCGGAAGGCCGTTTGCCGGGCCGCAGCACAAAGCACACCGGTTTTTGTGACGCTGCATCGTAGATATGGATCGGCTGGAAGCAGTAACCGCCGGCGTGGGTGTTGAACAAGGACAATTGCTGGCCGCCATGCGTACGGTCAGAGGTATCGTCAATATCAAGCACGATATGTCCCGGCACCGTGTTAAAACTGGCGCAGAACAGATCAATCAGGGCCAGCCCCATGCGGGCCAGTTCGCGCCACGATGGGGTATTCTCCAACCGCGACAAGGTCGGCTGGGAGGCCAGTGCATGACCGGTATCCGGCAGACGGTCACAAGCGATTTTCAGAGCCGGGTCGTGGCGCAACCCGTCAAGATCGTCACAGTCCTCGTATCCGCAGCTGATCGCCAATATGCGTGAACGGATCATGCTGGCATAATCATGAAGTGTGCGTGATGGGTCTCGCCTGTCGTGCAGACAGGCCGCCATTGTGCCGGCGAAATTCAGACCCCGTTCAAGTTCGCGCAGCAAAACCACGCCGCCATCACTGGACAGCGCTCCGCCAGCAAACCGGGCGTGGACATCAAGGCCTTCTACAGGTGACAAACCGGGCAGTAACAGGCTATCTTCGGTCATGGCGGGTGGGATTTTCTGTTGATATGGAATGATCTTGTGTAAGAACCAAAATCATACGCTATTTCAACAACTTGATCCACACCCGCCAGCCAGTTCAATCACCCCGGTGAATAATTCAGGCTAGATCAGTACTGAACAATTCCAAAGTGCCAGAGAAACTTCATGGGTTCAGAAGTACCCATGCCGTTCCAGGTTGACCGGTTTTTCAGGTCTGCCGGCCAGGCGAACATTTTAATTCTCTGCCAAATACAGGTGCAACAATGATCCCTGTTGCAACGGTTGGAACTAATTCTACTACATATCGTTTCAACAGACAGGTCAATGGAGAGTATCAATGAGCTACATACAAGGATTCCTGATTCCGGTTCCCACGAAGAAAAAGGAAGCATTTCGCAAGATGGCCGCCGATACCGCACCGTTTTTTCAGGAATACGGCGCGACCCGGATTGTCGAAACGTGGGGAGACAATGTTCCCGATGGCAAGGTCACCGATTTCAGGCGCGCGGTGAAGGCGAAAGACGATGAAACAGTCGTTTTCTCCTGGATCGAATGGCCTGACAAGAAAACCTGCGATGCCGCCGCCAAAAAGATGCAGAGCGACGAGCGCATGAAACCGCCTGCCGATATGCCATTTGACGGCAAGCGGATGATCTGGGGCGGGTTCAAACCGATCTTCGAGACGGAGAGTTAATATCAGATCTTCGCGGCATTTCACCTGTCGGGTGGCGTCCAGTCGCTTTGAACGATCTTGCGTCTGCTCAGGCGCAGGGCAAGACCAACCGACACGCCAACTCCAATCGCCACGGTCAAGTCCACGACGACGGTCAGTACCAGTGTAAGAAGCAGCAGCAGCAGTATATCACTGGTCCTGCCTCGGGCGTATTCTGCCCATTTGTGTGGTTCGGTCATGTTCCAGGCGGTCACGATGAGAAGTGCAGCAAGTGCGGGCATGGCAAGATACCCGCTCGAAAATACCCCGCAATCAGCAGAATGATGCCCGCCAGGAAGGTTGCCAGAACAAGTCCGTCATAGCCATGTTCGGTAATCACGCCAAACACAACGACGATAAACGCCCCTGTCGGACCACCGGTCTGCACCCGGCTGCCGCCAAGCAGTGAAATCAGGAAACCTGCAACAATTGCAGTCACAAGTCCTTTGGCGGGATCAGCACCAGAAGCAATTGCAATGGCCAGGCTGAGCAGCAGGGCAACCATAGCCACAGTTACCCCCCGCGAGCAGGTCAGCAACAAAAAGTGACCAGCTATAGTTCTGGATTGTTGTGAGAATCTTTGGTTGGCGCATTGGGAGAAGTCATCATTAGTCCGCTATGGTTTCATACGCCCTTGGCTTGCTGTTTTGAAGTCTCCCATTGGCACAAACAACAGACTTGTCACACGGTGTTCCAGGGAGCCTGTCTTTCACCCGGAACGAACATTGCAGCGGAGGTGAAGTTCCAAGTCAGCCTTATGGAACGGCAAATCATTAATTCTCCGGAAGCTATACCGAAATGCAGTTGCGGCCAATTTTCTTCAATGGACCGGGCTGCAATCCACTGCCTTGCCTAGAGTGCGACAGTATACGTGCTTGCGGTACCCTCCACGCAGATCTCTCCGGCTTCATTGAAGACTTTGGTTTCGAGACGGCAAATTGGTTTATCCAGCCTCACCTCGCAAACGACAACCTGGGCAGTAATCTTCTCGCCAATACCGACCGCACGGACGAAGCGCCAGTTCGTCTCGAGAAAGACCGTTCCTGGTCCCGGCAGGTCTTCGGCCACAACGGCGTTCAGCAAGCCCGTCGTTACACCTCCCTGTACAACCAGTCGTCCCATACGCGAGCTCCTTGCGGCTGCTTCGTTGTAGTGGAGCGGATTGCGGTCTCCGGTCATCTCCGTGAACATCTCGACATCGCGCATCGAGGTCGTCCTGGTGCGTTTCGCAGTTGCACCAGCTTTCGGCGCACCGGCAATGGTGCCGGCCCATCCATCCGTACTCATTTCATAGTCTCCTTTCACTGGTCATGCGGCCAAGGGGGTTGCCGCCGCCCCGGCCCGTATTGCCATAACTTCGGCTTTCATCAGACGTTGAACGCGTTCGTGGAGCGCCTGAACCCGCTGCGGTGTCCACTCGAGAGAGGCAATCTGGTCGGTGAAGTCAAAGAAGGTCCGGGACAACCGGTCACGATGCCTTTCGTAAAACGCGAGAGCCAGCGGACCATCAGTCAGAATCGCTGTCGCGAGCAAGTCAGCGTCACGAAGCGCGTCAGTGATGCCGTGGGCTGTCACCGGATCCTTGAAGTATCCTGCATCTCCCACCAGCGCCCAGCCAGGCCCGTAGCAGCGGCGCATATGGCCAATTGCACCCGCGAATCGCCGGAACCGTTCCTCAACCGCTGTTGGCTGCAAATGGCCGGCGAGTTCCTGGTCACCCCTCCCGATCATGGCGCGAACGCCGTCAAGCGGATCACCGGCGAAGATCTCGCGGAAGTGTTCTGGACGAACGGATGCAAACACGCAATGTGCCCCGCCAGTCGTCGGTATGGCGCCAGCACTCATGCCCTTGCGGAAGATCCAGCGATAGCCATTGTTCGGAATGCCACTGACATACCCGTAGACCGTTGCTGTCGCGTGGCGTCCGAGGCGATATGCCTCTGCGCCTGCCTGCGTTGCCACGGCGGATGTGCGCCCGTCCGCCCCGATGACAATGCCGGCGCGGACGTTTTCCAGCGCACCACCCGGCAGCCGGAGCGCAGCCCCGGTGACCCGCCCGTCATCTGAATTGAGAAATCTCTCGAATGTGGCACCGAACCGTGCCTGCGCACCTGCGGAAATTGCGGCCTCGGTAAGAACGCTGTCCAGGAGATACCGGCGCGGCGCAATCAGTCCTTCTGCTCCGTCTTCGGGCTTCAGGTCTATGGCGACCATCTTGCCTTCATAGTTGAAAGAGGTACGCCTGACCCAAGGCGTTCCGGCAGCATGCAAGCGGCCAAGAACACCCCAGCGGGACAACAGCACCACCGAACCTCGCATCAGGGCGTGGGTAGACAGCGTATCAGTTCCAGGCTCCTGCCGGTCAACCAGCAGCACCTGCGCACCCGCGCGTGCCAGCAGCATCGCGGTAGCAGAACCTGCTGCGCGAGCACCGATGATCACGGCATCGTAGCGCTTTGAGCCAAAGTTTCCAGTCATTGATCTTCTCCTTCAGGGTTATGCTGCGATGCGGCCAAAATGTGTGGCCATGTGGTCTGCCAGCGCAGCTGCATCGCCAGCCGCGCCCGCAATCTGCAGCGACTTGCGGCGGCGCATGAACGGCAGGCCCATGGCGTACAGTCCAGGGGCGTCAACGATGACACCACCATTGTGGCGCAGCCTGCCCTTGCGGTCGAAAACCGGCAGATGAAGCCACGAATGATCGGGACGGTATCCGGTTGCCCAGATGACCGTTTTGAAACCGGCGCCTGCGAGGTCGATCTCCAGGCGGGGCGACTGGGGAACCAGCGTTGGTTCAGGCCGGTCCGGGGGCACGGTACCTGCCGGATCCCCAGTCATTTCGATCCACGTATCAACAGCGCCAAGGAAGCGCGTCATCTTCAGGTCCGCCGATACGCATGCGTTGGCGAGACCGCCGGAAAATAGCGCTCGTCCATCGCGAATTGTGGAGAGACGCCCAACGATCTCGACACCGGCTTCCTGAAGCGCATTGAGGTCCGGCGTCTGGGGCGTGCCGGCAAGTTGGGGCGATGGCGTCCGGCGCACCCGTTCCAGGTCGTCTGCTTCTTCAGCGGTAACGTCAAGTGCGCCGGTCACCTCGAGCCACCATTCGATGTCACACCCTCTGTAATAGCGTGGAAGGCGGGTATGGGAGCCTGCTGCCAGGGTCACTTCGTAGCCGCTGCGGCAAATCTCACGGGCAATCTGCACACCCGATGCGGATGCGCCCACGACAAGCACGCGGCCAGGAGAAATGCCTGATGGAGAGCGATAGTTGACTGGCGTCAGCTGTTTGAGTTCGGGTGGCATTGCAGCAGCCATCGCCGGAACGTTGGCTTTACTGCAGGCGCCGCTGGCGATAACGGCCGACGCACAGAAGTATTCGCCTCTCGTGGTCTGGATGTGATAACTCCCAGGGTGCCCGGTCAGAGCAATGACCTCGGTGCCAGATTCAACCGGCGCATTGATGTTTTTTGCGTATCTCCTGAGCTTGGCGGCAAATTCCAGCGCCGGCATGTATCCGTCCGGGTCTGGCCCATCATATGGTGCGCCGGGAAGGCCGCTCTGCCAGTTCGGGGTCAGCAGCCGCAGTGAGTTCCACCGCTCCTTCTCCCAGGAGTTGCCCACTTCGCCACGTTCGAGCAAGACGTGATCAATGGCACGCTCGCTCAGGCAGCGGCTCATCGCCAGACCAGATTGGCCGGCGCCTATTATGACTGTCATTGCTTCTTTCACGATACGAGCTCCTGATTGTGGTTATCCAGGCGGCGTTAGGCCTTCTGGTTGCCGGGTTCGATTTGACTCAAATTTTGCGGTTTGCGATCATGGGCCACGCGGATGCCGTAGACCGCCGAAACAATTTCTGACCGGTCCAGCCCGATGTCCTTGAGCATCCGGTTGTCGAGGCTGCGTAAATCCTGGACCGCAGCTCTGCGCTGCTGCCACGCAGCAAACCTTCGATATGCAGTCCGCAAATGCGAAAACGTGTTGTGTTGCCGCATTGATCTGGCATGCGGATGGTCATGTGTTGCTGTGTTCATTGTTTTGTCTCCTTGTCTTCAATCGATGTCCGGGCGGCGTGCCGCCGCTCGGCATGGGTGGTTTGTTTGAATGCTGCTCGAAAGCAGGAGCTGGCCGTCGGGCCAACTTCCTGCTCCCGATCCCTGTCCAGGTCGTCAGCTGACCGTCACGTGGACGTTTGTCGGGTTTGTCAGGATGTCAAAAACGGCGGAACGCTTCTGGGACTGAGCGACAACCGCACGAATCTCGTCCGGGTCGGCGTCAGCATCGATGTCGAACGTGACGCGGACTTCTTTGAAACCGTTGCGCACATCGGCATCGATGCCGAGTATCCCGTAAATGTTCATGTCGCCTTCGACGGTCGCGGAGACCTTGCGAAGCTGAATCCCTCGACGCTGGGCCACTGCCGCCACACCGGCGGTCAGGCAGCCGGCCAAGCCGGAGAGCACGATCTCCACTGGGGTCGGCGCATGGTCTTCTGATGCGAACACCTTGGGGTGGTCGGACTCGATGTCAAAGTTCTTTTCGTGCATGTGCTCGCCGCCCAGTCCATGGTAGCGAGAGATGGTAGACCGGCTATGGGTGCCGTTCACCCATTCACACTCGGCTCTCCATACGAACTCGGCAGCCTCGGGAGCCTGTTCGAGAGTTTCCCGAGCGCCCAGCAAGGCAGCGACGTTTACACCGTTGTCGGCGGTTTCGAATTTAGTCTGGATGGTCATGCGTTTCTTCCTTTCATATTGGTTCCAGCGGCCGGGAGGTATGCTCAGGCATTGCCCGGCGACGCCACCTGTCTAGCTCTTGCTGAACTTTTCCGCTTGGAGGCAACCTGGAGAAGACTTGAAGAAAACCTGGAGATTGTCTGGTTTTTCACCTTGACGGAGGCAGACAAAATGATTCCAAGGCTTGAAAACAGTATGTATACTGCCACAACGTCATAGCACTTGCCTCTTGGAGTGGAATGACATGCAGTACGTGTTTGGCGACTTTACGATTGATCCCGGGCGGTTCGAACTTTCCGCCAGGGGGCATCATCTGGCGGTCGAACCGCAGGTGTTCGACGTCCTCCGGCACCTTGTCGAGAATCGTGATCGCGTCGTGAGTACTGAAGAACTGATCGATAAGGTCTGGAGCGGGCGGATCGTCTCGGATTCCGCCATAGCAAGCCGTGTGCGGGACGTGCGCCGGGCCTTGGAAGACGATGGTGCGACACAACGCTGGATTCGTACGATTCGCGGTCGTGGCTTCCGTTTCGTAGGTGAGGTGGAAGTGACACCCGATGTTGAGCCTGCCTCCGCTATTGCCGAACCCATTGTTGCCGGGTTGCCGGAGCGATCAGAGCAGATTGCCTCGGAAGTGCTTTGCCGGCCGGCGATTGCCGTGCTTCCGTTTACAGATCTTTCCGACAATTCCGGCGCTTCCTACCTGGCGGACGGGCTGACCGACGAGGTGATAGGAGCGCTGTGCGCGTGGCGATGGTTCCCGGTGATTGCGCGCAATACGTCTTACCGTTTCAGAAACTCCGGCCTGAGCGCAGCCGAGATCGGGCGAAGTTGCGGTGCGCGCTACCTGCTGCAAGGCGCCATCAGGTGCGAGCTCGCCCGGATCAGGGTATCGATCGAACTCATCGATGCCGAACGCGATCTAGTGATCTGGCACACGGGCATCAAGCGGGCGACCGGCGACCTGCTCATTCTGGAGGAGGAGATCGCAGCCGACGTGGTGACGTTGCTCGAACCGGAGATCAGGGGCGCAGAGATGCGGCGCGTCCTGCGAAAGGCATCCGGTGACCCCGGCGCCTGGGATCTGGCCATGCGGGCCAAATGGCATGCTCATCGCGGCGATTTCGAGACGGCGGAACAGTTCGCCTCGCAAGCGCAACACGCGAGCCTGGCTGGTACCTGCCGTTTACACTGATTGCACAGTGCCGGTGCCAGAAGGCGATGACGGAATTTTACTGAATGACCACGCCCTGAAAATCAATTTCCCAGAGCCGGACGTGATGTCCTGCCAAACAACCACCAACCAACCCTGGAAGGATAAAATTATGACGAAGGCAAAATATCGCAATCAATTACCACAGTTGGGCAGCAAACAGTTTTTGACTGATGGAGGGCTTGAAACAACCCTGGTCTTTCATGACGGATTCGACCTGCCGCTGTTTGCAGCATTCCCGCTGGTTGAAACTGAAAAGGGCCAAACTGCGCTGGACCGCTACATACGCAAGTTTTGTGAAATTGCGGTGCGCGATGGCAAGGGCATGATCCTTGATACCCCGACCTGGCGGGCCAGTTCACGTTGGGCAAATGAACTTGGCTACTCGCGAGAAAAATTGCACAACGTTCACAGAAAAGCCATCCATGCCCTGATGGGCCTGAGGAAAGTCTACGAAACTCCCGCTTCGCCATTTGTTGTCAATGGAGTAATTGGCCCGCAGGACGACGGTTACAATCCGAAGAACTTCATGACCATCGACCAGGCCAGGAAGTATCATCATGACCAGGTAGAGTGGTTTGCTGAACTTGGTGCCGACATGGTGTCAGCCATTACAATGACCTATGTTGAAGAGGCAATCGGCGTAGCGCTTGCCGCCAAGCGGGCAAGTATGCCGTCGGTGATATCGTTCACGGTGGAAACCGACGGATTGCTGCCGTCAGGCCAGCCGCTGTCTGCAGCCATCGAAGAAGTCGATGCAGCGACACAGCGTGCACCGGCTTATTTCATGATCAACTGTGCCCATCCGGATCATTTTATCGATGTGTTGAAGAAGGCTGGTGAATGGAAACTGCGCATCGGCGGGGTGCGTGCCAATGCGTCGCGATTGAGTCATGCAGAACTTGATACTGCCGAGCATCTGGATGAGGGCAGCCCGACTGAACTGGCCGTTCAGTACAACCAGATCAAGGCGCTGCTACCTAACCTGACTGTTATGGGAGGCTGCTGTGGCACCCACCACAAGCATGTTGATGCCATCAGTAGCGCGTCCGTTTACTCAGCGGCCGCCTGACAATCAGACCGAAACCGCTGTTGTCCCCGTGCTGCGGCACTTTTGGCCAGCGCGGGGCCATATACTTCGGCCCTGTCCAGAATAGCGCTTTCATTTCTCGTCTGTTGGTGAGGTATGGGCGCTAACCCGATTCAAGAACCCTGCCGGCGGTCATTGGCCTATGCCTTGGCCGCCAAAGAATGAAACTGATGTCCGTAAAGTATGGCTGGGATGACAACACCGGGTACTGTGGTGGCTAGTGCCGGAAAGGCAGGTTTAGTCAAATCATGATTTCGTGGGAAAAGCAGGAAGCTTGCGTGCTTGACATCAGTCAATGGCCGGAGCCTCAATGCTGTCAGTGTTGCCGGTTGTCAGCACTGACAGCGGTCCCAGGTATCAGGATTGAACCGAAGTGAGGGCTACATGAAACCTGGCGCGGTGCGCTGTGGGTCACGGATTTGGAGTTTGGGTTGCAGGAGATGGTACAGCAATGACCTACAGTATACATTTCATATGCAGGGGCCGGGAAAATGTCGCCGTTGTCCAGCATCCAACCTACACAACGGGATACTGGGAAATTTCTGAAGACGGTGCTGACAAGTTGATCGGCGGAATGATCTACCTTCATGAGACCAAAGGTGAACCATCTTATTTCGGAGGGCGCGTTGCTTCCTGGCGCTATGCCACCGATGACGACAGTGCCGAGCATGCCGGTGACATCATCTTCACGATTCAGGCAAATGCTGATGGCAAGGGCCAGCCATGGTCCGGCCGGGTTCATTCGATGGCCTGGACAAGTGGCCTGGTGGAGAGCTGACAACTGGCTCTGCGCTCCGGTCATGGCCCGTTGCGGGTGTCCACCGTCGCCTTGGCCGCTTCGCACTCCATGCAACAATACGTATGGTTGCAGCGCGTGGGGCATGCTTTTTTGATCTGGGGATATCCGTGCTATCGTTCGCGCTCGTCGTGAGAGCCCGCCTGATGCCGGTTGCACGTACGACAGAGGATAGAAAAATGTCCAGGACACAAAAGGGAACTTGCTTTTGCGGCGCGGTTCAAATCGAGGTGACCGGTGCGCCTGAAGCCATGGGTTACTGTCATTGTCAATCCTGCCGTTCATGGTCGGCCGGCCCGGTCAACGCCTTTATTCTGTTCAAGAACGAAAATGTGAAGGTTACGGGCGGACAAGCGCACATTGGGCACTTCGCGAAGACCGAGCGAAGCGATCGTCAATATTGCACCGAGTGCGGCGGTCACCTGATGACCGGCCATCCCCATTGGGGTGTGATGGATGTCTACGCTGCCACGATCCCCGGGCAGACATTCACGCCCGCTGTTCACGTAAACTACGCGGAGACGGTATTGCCCATGAAGGACGGTTTGCCAAAGTTGAAGGATTTCCCGTCCGAACTGGGCGGCAGCGGTGAAAGCGTGCCCGAGTAGCCTTTCAGGTTCCCACGTATTCGGTCTGGCCCGCTCAGGCGTGGAGAAGTTAGTGGCCAGATACAGACCTGCCCCATGGCTTCTCAGGCAGTTTGCTTGTGCCAGATTTGTTACATCAACTGGTTGGTTTGAGGGTGGTGTTTCTTCCAGGCCGTTCACTCAGCCGGCGATGGCCACCTTTTGTGGCGATGAAAGACAGACACCATTGTCTAGGTGTCGAATGAAATCTGCACCGCTCATGGGCTTGGCATACAGGAAACCCTGTCCTCTGTCGCAACCGAGTTCGGCCAGTTCAGCAGCGTGGCTGGCTGTCTCAATACCCTCGGCAACAACCGGGAAACCCAGACCGGCACCAAGCCCCGCAACAGCCTGAATTATCCTGCGATTGGTCGAGGCATGATCGAGATTGTCAATAAAGCTGCGGTCAATCTTTACAGAATCCACATCCAGTGAACACAGGTAGGAAAGATTTGAATATCCCGTTCCGAAATCATCCAGTGCAAAGCGTATGCCCTGAGCGCGCAGTGACTGCACCATTCTGCAGACGGCAGGAAAATCCTCGATCAGGACGCCTTCTGTAATCTCCACGACAAGCCGGCCTGGCTGCAAACCGGACCTGTGAAGATAGCCGAACATTCGCGCGGCAAACCAGGGGTCGTTCAACTGGCTGGGAGAAAAGTTCACCGCCATCGAGATCGATGGGTCAATACGGCGCATTACATTGGCGACTGGCCGCAACACCGAAGTCATCAGATCGTCCAGAAGGCCGGCCTGTTCTGCCATCGGTATGAAAGTCTCCGGCGAAACCGGACCGAGACTGCCGTCCTCCCAGCGGGCGAGCACCTCGCAACTTACGGTCTGACCGCTCCGCAAATCAACAATAGGCTGAAAAAACGGTACAATGTGCTGATCGCTGATCGCCGTGCCCAGTCGATCAATCGGGATGTCGGGCGCGGTATCAAACCGCATTGGCGGCAACGCGGAATCCAGTGGTTTGACGATATCAAATTGCATGGTGGCAGCGTTCTCAAGTGCAGGATCTTATCAGCACCGGAGGGTATGGTACGGACTCTGAATGAGGGGTCAATCAACCCGCATAATTTGCGAAAACAGGTTAACAGCTTGCAAATGATGCCGTCAGCGAGTCTGCCAGTTTCCGTTGACCGCTACTGATACTGCAGCTGTTGGCGCAATCAGGTTCAGCGGCAGATGTCTTTTCGCGGCACATTTCGCCCGTATTGCATAGGGCGTGAAAATGCCGGGAACTGGCGATGTGCCCGGCATTTTCAGGGGTGGGTCAGCTGTTCACATTCAAAGGTGCACAGCCTGTCGCGAAGTTAACTGAACCCGGTTTTCCTGCGGCGGCGAAAAGCTGCGTTTTCCAGTTCCAGTGCCGCATTGGTGGTCAGCGGCAGGTAGGATGCCCAGATGACTTCCTCACGCCGAACCCCGATATCAGCCAGCATCCGGTCATCCAGATCATGCAGGGCCCGAACCCTTGAACGGGCTCGCCAGTTGCGCAGCAGTGTGGAAAGTGAAAACCCCGAAACGGCGGGGCGAACCTGTTGAACGGTGCAATCAGTCATGACACTAATCTCCTGTTGGCGGAAAACCGGGTCTACGGTCCTTCGCGGGTGTCCCGCCTCGGTGCCGCGGGAATTGCCAGTCGTTTTGACTGCCTGCAATATGAGGCTTGACTGTCCATCAGTCTAACGAATAGTATTTATCGTCATCATCAACAATTTTGATGGAATTCCAGCATGGTGCCCAATCTGGATATCGACCTGCTCAAGACCTTCGCCATACTGGCGGAAACCGGAAACTTTACCCGGACCGCAGAGGAGGTCGGGCGTACCCAGTCAGCCGTTTCCATGCAGGTCAAACGCCTGGAGGAGCTTGCAGGAAAGCCGCTGATATCGCGTGTGGGCCGCACCAATTCACTTACAACTGATGGGCAGTTGATGCTGGACTACGCCAGGCGAATGATCCAGCTGAACGACGAGGCAATGACGGTTTTCACCAAACCGGAGATTGCCGGGAATGTACGCTTTGGCACGCCGGATGATTATGCGGACCGGATATTGCCGGACGTGCTGGCCCGTTTTGCACGCACCAATTCGAAAGTGCAGGTGGACGTCGAGTGCCAACTCAGCCGCACAATGGTGGAAAAGGTGAAGACCGGCGATCTGGACCTGGCCATGATCACCTGCGAATGCGATATAGCCAACGCGCAGGTGATACGGTCGGAGCGATTATTGTGGGTGACGTCGGCCCGGCATTCTGTTCATCGCAGCGAAACCCTGCCGGTGGCACTGTCCCATTTTGGTTGCGCGTGGCGACAAATGGCGCTCGACGGGCTGCAAACCATCGGGCGCCCCTATCGTCTCGCCTATGCCAGTTCCAATTCGGTTGCGATTACGTCTGCCGTACTCGCAGGGCTCGCCATTGCCGCCATTCCGGAAATCTGCTTGCGCCCCGGCATGCGTATTCTGACGGAGACAGAAGGTTTCCCGCCGCTGGGATTGTTCGACGTCGGCCTGATCAGGTCATCAAAGTCCAATGACGCCATTGACAGCCTGGCCTGTCACATCGCCGGTGCCATGTGCCAGCTGACGACCGCCGTGGCGGCAGAATGAAATTCGGAAATTGTTCATCAACAACTATCCCTGCCACAGCTCAACCCATCCACCGAGTGGAACATTGGTTCTCCTGAAAACATAAAGTCATCCTATCACTTCGGAAGCGATCAGGTGCATGACTTTTGGTTGATTCAACCAAAAGTCATGCACCTGATATCACACCCAGTTCACTGGCCTTGATCTGCAGACCCAGATACTTTGAATAGATACGGCACTGGGCTAGACTACCGGCAATAAACCAGAGACCTGTTTGGCCGGTGCGCGTGTACATGTTTCGCAGTTCATCGTTGTCGCCAAATCCCCAGATTGGACCAACCGTATCTGCTACATCGTCACCAAGAAGCTTTCTAACCAGGTGTTCCTGACCCTTGTATCCGGTTGCCAGCACAATCAGGTCAGCATTGAGTGTTCCGCCACAGTTAAGCTTAGCCCCGTCCGGAACGAAACTGTCTATACTTGACCACTGCTCAAGCCGGATTTTTCCTTCAACGATGAGATCAGAGCACCCGACGTTGAAGTAGTATCCACCACCCCGGGAAAGATACTTGAACTGCCAACCGGTGCCATCTTCGCCAAAATCAAGCTTGAACCCCCTGCGTACCAGTCCGTCAAGAAGCCGTTTGTCCAAATTGCTTGCCTTCCTGGTGAACGCCTGGTGGCTTTTGCGAGACAGTTTGAGCGGAATAGATGCTGCAATCAGATCACAATCCTCCACGGTCGAGCCTTCATCATAAAGTGCATAGGGCAGTTGTGCACTCGGCTCTATGTTCACAATCAGTGTAGGACTGCGTTGAACCAGTGTGACGCTTGCCCCAGCCGAATAAAGATCCTGCGCAATGTCATGGCCACTGTTCCCGGTTCCAATCACGATGGCCTTTTGACCGTCTAACGCTTCACTGTCTTCATACTGGCTGGCATGGACGACCCTTCCCCGGAAATTCTGCAGCGTAGGTATGTCAGGCCAGTTCGGAATGCCACTGACGCCTGTCGCCATGACCACGTGCCGCGGGTGAACAATCCTGATACTGCCATCTTTCCGGCGCAACGAAATTGTCCATCTGTCCTTGTTCTTGTCATAACAGCCACTCGCGAATTCAGTTCCGGTCCAGCAATTCAATTCCATGCTCTGTGCATAAGCCTCCAGCCATCCGGCGAGCTTGTCCTTAGGAATAAAAGCCGGCCAGCTCGCCGGGAACGGCATAAAGGGAAGATGATTTACTTGCGTCCGGTTGTGCAAAGTCAGTGCATGGTAGCGTTTGCGCCAGTTGTCACCGATGCGGTCTTCGCGGTCTACAACCAGCGTATCTACCTGCAATTGTGTCAGGTGAGCGGCGATCGAAAGTCCGGCCTGCCCGGCGCCAACAACGATAACGGCGGGGTCCCGGTCGGCGTATGCCAATGCCTTCTTTCTGTTGTCCAGCCAATTTGGCCCGTGGAAATCCCGGGCACAATTCCCGCATGGTGGTTGTTTCTGCTTCCCGCGTTCGTCGCATCCGCTCAGGTCATCGAGTGCGGTAAACAGAGTCCATGCCTTGTATGGGCCGGCGTTCGACACATCCTGAGTCAACCTGACCAGACCCGAGCAATTGCCGACCGTAGTCCGGAACCTGAAGATTGCCTCAATTGTCACTGTACCTGCGCGCTCTATCCTGCGGGGTTGCGTACGATCATGAGCACAAGAGAAGTTTGCGGCCGACATGCGCTTGGCGTTTTCCTGCAGGCGATCAAGTATGCCGTTCCGGCCGTTTAGCGTAGTGATATCCCAGGTCAGCGCCAGCAAGTCGCGCCAGTGGCTGTCCTCGTGAAACAGGTCGCAGGCCAGCACGCCTTCGTCATCCCTGAGCAATGCCTCGAATCGGACAAGCCAATTTTCGGAAAGTGCCGCTGCATCCTGCGTTAAACTTAACATTTGAACCGTCCATCAGGCATCATGGCCGCGTAATCGAATTTACCCAGATTACTCGGTCAATTGCCCCGTGGCTTTAAGAACGACGCCATTTTTGATCAGGAGAATGTCCATTTTTGTTTTGCCGGTTGCGTGATAGGCTTGCCCACTCCTGCCTCGGCACATGTCCAAACGATATCTATGATGCTGTTTTTGTTTGATGAATTTACTCTCGATACACAACGGCGCGAGCTTAGCGGTCCGCAGGGAATTGTCAGGCTGGAGCCACAGGTTTTCGATTTACTGACCTATCTCATCCGCAACCGTGATCACGTAGTAAGCAAGGATGAGATGCTTTCAGTTGTGTGGGGCGGCCGCATCGTGTCGCCGTCTGCACTCTCGACCCGAATCAACGCTGTCCGGCTGGCAATTGGTGACAGTGGCGATACGCAACGGTTCATAAAAACCCATTCGCGCAAGGGTGTCCGCTTTGTCGGCGAGGTGCGTGAGCAAAACCATGCGACGACAAATGCATCGGATGAACATGCCTCCAGCATTCTGAAAAAGGAGTATCATTCGGCACTGGATAACCGGCCAACTATTGCAGTTCTGCCGTTTTCCAATCTTAGTGGTGATCCTGACCAGGAGTATTTTGCAGATGGCATGGTTGAAGAAATCATCACTGCCCTGTCGAACATGCGCTGGTTGTCAGTTATAGCGCGAAACTCGAGCTTCGTCTACAAGGGCAAATCTGTTGACGTTCGCCAGATCGGCCGCGAACTTGGTGCGCGATATGTGCTCGAAGGAAGCGTTCGGATGTCGTCGGGTCTCCTGCGGATTTCAGGGCGACTGCTGGATACCTCGACCGGCAGTAATCTGTGGGCCAACCGGTTTGAAGGCAGGATAAGCAACGTATTCGAGCTACAGGATCATATAGCGGAAAGCGTTGTAGGCGCCATTGCCCCTCGTCTCGGTGAGGCTGAAATCATCCGCGCGCGCCGCAAGCCGACCGAAAGTCTCGACGCTTACGATTACTATCTGCGTGGCATGGCGAATGTTCACCGTTGGACGAGTGCTGCAAACGATGAAGCGCTAGGCGACCTGCTTCGGGCGATTGATCTTGATCCGGAGTTTGCTGCCGCTTATGGCCTGGCTGCACGGTGCTATTCTCAGCGCAAATCCTGCGGCTGGATGACTGACCGCAAGCGCGAAACGGCAGAAGCCGAGCGTTTGGCTAGGATGGCTGCCAAACTGGGGGCTGATGACGCCGTTGCACTTTGTATGGCTGGAATCGTGCTGGCGTATGTAGTTGGCAACGTCGAGGACGGCAGTGGTCTGGTCGACAGGGCACTGGCGCTCAACTCAAACCTCGCTTGGGCCTGGTCGTTCGGAAGCTGGGTCAAAATCTGGCAAGGTGAACACGAACTTGCGGCCGAACGTGGCGCACATGCAATCCGCCTCAGCCCAAACGATCCAGAAGTGCTGTTCTTCATGAAAACGGCAACGGCGTATTCGCAATTCCTGGCAGAACGTTACACGGATGCATTCTCCTGGGCCCAGGCTGCCGTGCGGGACCGGCCCAACTTTGTTATTTCAATGTGTGCAGCAGCCGCCAGCGGCGCGTTGTCCGGTCAGGTAAACGAGGCCAGAGCAATTGCCATCCGGCTGCTTCAGATTGAGCCCGGGATGCGCATTTGCGAACTCGATGACCTGTTTCCGTTCCAGCGGTCTTGCGACGCCAGAAGATGGGCTGATGGCCTGCGAATTGCCGGACTTCCTGAATAGTCAACACCAAATCTCAGTAACAGCATCCCATTTCGTGGGATCATTGCGGTTCACTCGCGCAGGCGCGTTGCGGACCTCCTCGCCGCTTCGACTGGGCCATACAAGTTTCTGCGATGATTGCGTCTGTCGTAGTCGCCGGTTGAACCGTCACATCACCGGCACCATTTTCCATGATCGATCAGCAGGTTCATCCGGGTTCCATGATGCCCAGGCTTCTTCAGTTGCCGCCCATTTCAATCTCGGTGCCCGCCTTTCCTGACAGGAGCCGGCCGAGATGGAACATCGCCAGCGGATCTTCTTCATCCCGTCCGACCAATGCCGCGAACGCCTGCTTTGCCTTGGCATCGCCGGCCTCCAGCAACTCAAAAGCCTCATTGTAACCAGCCGCTGTCGCCTCTTTGCCGGTCAGCGGCTCATAGCAGCGCAAGCTTGACGACTTTCCTTTCAACAGCAGGTTGCCAATCACCCGGCCCCTGAAGCCGGAAATGAGGTCAACGGTGGCCTGACCGATACAGATCCGGCTCCCGACAATCTTGTTGGCCTGCTCCAGCCGGGCTGCAATATTCACCACATCGCCATAGGCGGTGTAATCAAAGAAGTTCGCTCCGCCGAAATTGCCGATAACCGCTGCGCCGGAGTTGACACCTATTCTGGTGATGCCCAGGTCAACACCCCCGGACTTCATTTCGTCCTGAAATCGCGAGGCAAAAGCATCGATGGCCAACGCACAGTCTACCGCCTGGGCAGCATGGTCCGGATGATCGGCGGGTGCACCAAAAATCGCATGCACTGAGTCACCGACAATCTTCATGACTGTGCCACCATGGGCAAAGACAACCTCCGTCACCCCGTCAAGATAGGCATTCAACAGGTCAACGATCAGATCGGAACCGGACGCCTCCACCAGCGGTGTAAAATCTGCAAGATCGGTAAACAGAAATGTCGCGACACGCCTCTCGCCACCCGGGCTCAGACAGTCCGGGTTCTCAAGCAGCGTCTCCACCACGCTGGGTGAGAAGTATCGTGACAGGGTCGCATGCGCCCGCTCGGCCTGGGCTTTCTGGACCTTCAAACCCCGGAACATGGTGAGGTGCAGCAGCGTCTTGGCAATGGTTTTTTCAAGGTCCTCGAATTCGATCGGCTTGGTGATGAAATCGAATGCACCGCGATTTCATGGCAGTCCTGATATTCGTCATGTCGCCGTATGCTGAAACGATAACGGTTTTCAGGTCCGCATGCAGATCATTGAGCCTGTCCAGCAGGGTCAGGCCATCCATGTTCGGCATATTGATGTCTGACAGTACCATGTCTATTTCAGCATCACCGTCCAGCACGTCCAGTGCCTGTTGCCCGTCAGAGGCAAAACAGAAATCCATCTCGCCCTTGCGGACCTGCCGGCGGAACTTTTGCGTGATCAGGGCCTCGACATCGGGCTCATCGTCAACAACAAGTATACGCATCGCACTCACGGATCACCTCCAAGCAGCAGCGGCAAGTCCTTCTTGAGACGCAAGAAATCTATCGGCTTGGTCAGGAAACTGTCTGCCCCCAGATCGCGCGCCCTGGTCTCGGTGGCCTCA